>CAVWFF010000009.1:0-20250 GCA_963754145.1 uncultured Actinomycetota bacterium | reverse complement strand
GCGTGCGGAAAGGGCGCATCGACTGTTCCATGCGCCCGACACGGGCCGCCGAGCGCTTCTATGTACGTGCTCAGGACCTGGACCCTGCGCGCACGCCTCCAGGCTCGAGCAGGCCCTCGGTTCTGGGCATCTGTCTGGCGGTGTGCGGGAGGCGCGAGAGTTCAGCCGACATCACCTGCAGTTCGTGGCGTTGTTCGTTCTGTGACATCTCGGTTGTCCTGGCTGGTCGGGTCGAGGATCGATGCCGTCGGCGGGCGTGGCGGCGACGGTGGGCTGGGTCGGGGTGCTGACGTTCCACGTCCTGTTGATGCTCTTCGGCCCGGGGTTCTGGTTGTGGTCGGTGCCTGCCGTCGTGCTGCTGCTGTTCCTCGCACGTCGTGACCTAGGGCAACGACGTGAAACAGCACATGAAGGAGACCCCGAGCGCGGCGCAACGCGAGGCCGTGCGCTGCGACGGATGGTTGACGTCGCGCGCCGTGCTCCCAGCGTTCACAACACCCAGCCCTGGCAGTGGACGATCCATGACGACGCGCTGGAGCTGCCACGCCGACCGGGCGCGTGGGCTCGAGGCGGCGGACCCGGATGGACGCAACCTCGTCATGAGCTGCGGGACCGCCCTGCACCACGCGCTGGTCGCGGCCCGGGCCCTGGCTTGGACGCCCGTCGTGGACACACTACCTGACCCTGGTGATCCCGACCTGCTGGCTAGGATCCGGCTGCGACCGGCGGACATCCCGATGGATGCAGCGCAGTCGTTGACGGCTATCGAGGCGCGCTGCACCGATCGACGTCGCTTCACGTCCTGGCCGATCCCGGACGAGCGCTGTAGGACTCTCGTCGGTGCCCGGAGCCGCGGTGCGATAGTGTCCCGGTCCTCGATCCAGGGAGGCGACTGCGGCTCGAGCACCTGGTCGACCGGGCGATGGAGATCCAGGGCCAGGACCTGCGGGTGCGGATGGAGGAGCGGCGTGGATCGGACACAGCACGGTTGACGGGATGATCGATCCGGCCGGGCGCCTTGGGGGGAGGGCCACACCCGCCGCCGGCGTACCCGCTTCGATCACGACGCCGAGGATCCCGCCGTGCGTGGACGTCGCGGCGCTGACCGATCGAGCCCACGGACGGGCTGCTGGTCGTCGTCACGTCAGAGGACGGGAGGCTCTCGTGGCTCCGCGCCGGGGAGGCGCTGAGCGCTGTGTGGCTCGACGCGACCATCGAGGGCATCTCCGTCGTGCCGCTCAGCCAGGTGGTCGAGGTGGCCGACACCCGCCATGCGCTCGAGGACCTGCTCGGGCCCGGCATGCATCCAAGATCCTGCTCCGTGTCGGGTGGCAGGAGATCGGCCGCGGCGACCTGACCGCACGCCTCGGAGACCCCTGGCAGACGTCCTCCGGGTGGTCCACCGGTCTGGGACCAACGCCTCTGCGCCTCACCGGCCGCCCCGGGAGGTTGGAGGCAACGAAAGGAACCAGGATGAAGGACAGCATGATGCGCACAGACAGATTCGCCTGTCGACCACCGCGCGTAGCGGAGCTGCGCACCATCATCGCGGTCGCTCGACGGGCACCGAGCGTGCACAACACGCAGCCTTGGCGATGGCGGATCGACGGACGCGTGCTCGAGCTCCGCGCTGATCGCTCGCGTCAGCTGAGGGTCGCCGACCCAGTCGCCCGCAACCTCATGATCAGCTGCGGTTGCGCCCTGCACCACGCGGTGGTCGCGGCGAGCGCCCTCGGGTGGAGGGCGAGCGTGGAGCTGCTTCCCGAACGGGCCGACCACGACGTGCTGGCGCGCCTGCACCTGGTGCCGGTCGAAGTGCCGGCCGACAGCCACGAGCGTGCTCCGCAGCATCGAGGAGAGACGAACCGACCGTCGTCGGTTCACCAACTGGCCGGTCCCACCCGAGCGCCTCCACGAACTCGCTGCGGACGCCAGTCGATGGGGCGCACAGGTGTTCGTGTTGACGGACCTCACGCAGCGATGGCGTGTCGAAGGTCTTGTCGACCGGGCGACCGCGGCGCAGGACCAGGACCACCGCTACGGCGCCGAACAGCAGGCCTGGACGGACCGCGGGCCGACCGACGGCATCCCGAGCACGGCCCTCGCCGATGGCCTCGATCACGGCGCCGGACTTCGGACGCGTTTCACCCAGCGGCTGACCCGACGACCGACCGGACGATCGAAGGGTCAGATGGCCTGATCCTGATCGGGACGACATCGGACGGGCCACGGGCCTGGCTGCACGCGGGCCAGGCACTGAGTGCGCTCTGGCTGGCTGCCGCGGCCGCAGGACTGTCCGTGGTCCCGCTCAGCCAGGTGACCGAGCTCAACGCGACCCGTCTCGCCCTGCGCTACGACGTGATGTTCGGGAGCATGGAGCCACAGATCCTGGCCCGCCTGGGGTGGCAGGAGATCGGCCGTGCCGAGCTGCGGCGGACACCGAGGCGACCGCTGGACGACATCGTCGACGCCTGAGACACCGGGGCAGGGACACCTCCTCGCGCAGGCGGCTCGTGTCCTCCCTCAGCGCGAGGCGTTCACCCGCCGCTGCCCGTCGCCGCCCAGTCGCGGACGTCGGGCATGTCCTCGAGGTGCTCGACGATGTAGGCCTCGTGCGCGGCGAGCCGCTGCTCGCACCAGGCCTTCAGGTCGCCGGCGCCGGGCGGGGTGCGCCGGCGTTGTTGAGCGCGTCCATCACCAGGTGGTACCGGGAGGCCCTGTTGCGCACCACCATGTCGAACGGGGTCGTGGTCGTGCCCTCCTCGATGAAGCCACGCACGTGGAACCGGTCGGCGTCGGGCCGGCCGTGCACGAGCTGGTGGATCGCGCCGGGGTAGCCGTGGAAGGCGAAGACGACGTCGACGCTGTCGGTGAACAGCTCGCGGAACAGGGTCTCGTCCATGCCGTGCGGATGGTCCCTGCGGCGCAGCAAGCGACATCAGGTCGACGACGTTGACGACGCGGACGTCGCAGCTGCGGCAGCCGTTCGCGCAGGATCTGGGCCGCGGCGACGGTCTCCATCGTCACGACGTCGCCGGCGCAGGCCAGCACGATGTCCGGGTCGGCGGTGCCGTCGTCGGTGCCGGCCCACTCCCAGATCCCGGCGCCGCGGGCACAGTGGTCGATCGGCCTCGTCGATCGACAGCCACTGCAGCTGGGGCTGCTTGTCGATGACGATCAGGTTGACGTAGGAGCGGGACCGAAGGCAGTGGTCGGCCACGGACAGCAGGCAGTTGGCGTCCGGCGGCAGGTAGACCCGGCCCACGTTGCCGCGCTGGGTGATGACGTTCTGGATCAGCCCGGGCCCCTGGTGGCTGAACCCGTTGTGGTCGTTGCGCCACGCGGTCGAGGTGAGCAGGATGTTGAGGCTCGGCACCTTGCGCCCGCCACGGCAGGTGCGCGGCCTCCTCGAGCCACTTGCCGTGCTGGATCGTCTGCGAGGCGCTGACCATCGCGAACGCCTCGTAGGTCGCGAACATGCCGTGCCGGCCGGTCAGCGTGTAGCCCTCCAGCCAGCCGTGGCAGTTGTGCTCGCTGAGAGCACCTCCATCACCCGCCCGTCGCGGGAGATGGCGACGTCGTCCGTCGGTGACACGCTCCGCGAAGCGCGCGGTCGGACACCTCGAAGACGGCGCCCAGCCGGTTGCTGTTGGTCTCGTCGGGACAGAACAGCCGGAACCGGTCCGGGTTGCGCTGGTAGATGTCGCGCATCAGCTCGCCGAGCCTGCGAGTCGACTCGGCGCGCACGGTGCCCGGCCGCGGCACCTCCAGCGCGTAGTCGCGGAAGTCCGGGCAGGTCCAGGTCGCGGGTGAGCAAGCCACCGTTCGCGTGCGGTGAGCGCGCTCATCCGGAGGTCACCGTCGGGATTGGCCGCGCAGGACCAGCTCGGTCGGTCGGCCGCTCGTCGTCGAACAGCTCGTCCGGGCCGGTAGGACCGCATCCACTCCTCGAGCATGCCGCAGGTGCTCGGGGTTGCTCCCGCACGCCGGACAGCGGCACCTGGTGCGCCCGCCAGGTGCCCTGCGACCTGGACGCCGTCGACGACGTCGGGGCCGGTCCAGCCCTTCGGGGTGCGCAGGACGATCAACGGCCAGCGTGGACGGGTCGCCGTCCCAGTCGCCGTCGCGGGCGGCGGCCTGGATCGCCGGATCGTCGCCCAGGCCCGGGCCAGGGCGCGGCGAAACGGTGGTGCATCCCGGGCAGGTCGTCGCCCGTCGACCTCGATGACGTCGTACCCGTGGCCCTCGAGCAGCGAGCGCACCTCGGCCGGGTCCTTGCGGGCCAGCACGGTCGGGCCGGCGATCTTGCGCGCCGTTGAGGTGCAGGATCGGCAGCACGGCGCCGTCGCGCGCCGGGTTGAGGAAGGAGATGCCCTTCCATGATCCCTCCAGCGGCCCCGTCTCGGCCTCACCGTCCCCGACGACCGCGAGCGCGATCAGGTCGGGGTTGTCCATCACCGCACCGAACGCGTGCACCAGGACGTAGCCGAGCTCGCCGCCCTCGTGGATCGACCCCGGCGTGGGCACCGACACGTGGCTGGGAATGCCGCCGGGCGCGGAGAACTGCCGGAAGAGCCGGCGCACGCCGTCGACGTCCTGGGTGACGTCGGGGTAGATCTCCGTGTAGGTGCCTTCCAGGTAGCCCGCCGCGACCAGCGCCGGGCCACCGTGACCGGGGCCGGCGAGGTAGATCATCTCCTGGCCGGTCGCGCCGGATCAGCCGGTAGGCGTGCGCGTAGACGAACGAGAGCCCCGGGCTGGTGCCCCAGTGGCCGAGCAGTCGGGGCTTCATGTGCGCGGCCGTCCAGCGGCTCCGCAGCAGCGGATTGGCCTGCAGGTAGATCTGGCCCACGGTGAGGTAGTTGCATGCCCGCCACCAGGCATCCATCACCTCGAGGTCCCCCGGCTCGACGTCGCTGAGCCGGTCGGTGAGCTCCTGGATCTCTGCCAGGGAACGAGTACCGGTCGAGATGTCGTGGTCCCGGACTGCGTGCCCGGTGGTTTGGGAGGGGGTCACGTGGGCTCCTCGAGGATGTAGGTCGAAGCGACAGCGATCCGGACTCGGTCCGCGAAGTCCGGCTCATCGGCTCCTTCACCCTAGCGAGGGGCTGCGGCGCACGGCGGGCTGAAGCCGTCCGCGGCTGGGCCCGGGAGTCACTCCCGGGCCAGCCGCCCCCCAACGCGGTCCACGACCACGACGCCCTGGCTCACGTCGTTCGCCAGCGTGTCGTTCGTCGGTTCCTTCTCTCCCCTTGTCTCAGTTTCGTCTCGGGCCGCTTCCCGACCCAGAGTCGAAGTGCCCCTTGCTGCGGGCCCTCGGGCCCGCGCTCCGGGCGAATGCGCTCATCGCGGCGCGGGTGGGTGCGCCGGAACGGCCGCAGCTAGGTTGCTCCCCGTGAGCACCCACATCGGCGCCGAGCCCGGCGCGATCGCCCCCACCGTCCTGCTGCCCGGCGACCCGCTGCGCGCGAAGTGGATCGCCGAGACGTTCCTCGACAACGCCACCTGCTACACCGATGTACGCGGCATGCTCGGCTACACCGGCACCTGGCAGGGGCGCCCGGTCTCGGTGCAGGGCTCCGGCATGGGCCAGCCGTCGCTCGCGATCTACGCCAACGAGCTGTTCCGGGAGTACGACGTGCGCACCGCGATCCGGGTGGGTTCCTGCGGCGCGGTGACCGAGAAGCTGGCGCTCCGCGACGTCGTGATCGCGTCCGGCGCCTGCACCGACTCGTCGATGAACCGGCTGCGGTTCCACGGCCTCGACTACGCGCCGGTCGCCGACTTCGGCCTGCTGATGGCGGCGTACGACTCGGCGCGGGCGCGGGCCGACGTCACCACCCACGTCGGTCTGATCTTCTCCGGCGACCAGTTCTACAACCCGCGCGAGGAGCTGATGAAACCGATGGTCGAGCACGGCGTGCTCGCGGTCGAGATGGAGGCGAGTGCGCTGTACACGCTCGCCGCGCAGTACGGCGCCCGCGCGCTCGCGATCTGCACCGTCTCCGACCACGTTGTCACCGGTGGGGCGACGACCAGCCAGGAACGGGAGCAGACGTTCGGCCCGATGGTCGACATCGCGCTCGCCGCCGCGATGCGGGACTGACCTCAGCCGCCGACGATCCGCTCCAGCGCGGCCCGGTCGGGCAGGTCGGCCTCGTCGGGCGTGACGGTCTCGCCGCTGCGCACGTAGTGGAACGCCACGCGCACCCGCTCCGGCGCCACCCCGGCCAGCTCCGCCCAGGCCACCCGGTAGATCGCGAGCTGGAGAGCGTCGGCGGTCTGGCGCTGGTTGGTCTTCCAGTCGACGACCAGGAACCCGTCGCGGCCGTCGACCTGCTCCTCGTAGACGGCGTCGATCCGGCCGCGCACCACCTGGCCGGCCAGCACCAGCGCGAACGCCGGCTCGACGGCGTACGGCGTGCGGTCGGCGAACGGGCCCTCCTCGAACCGCTTGATCAGCTCGCGCAGGTCGTCTTCGTCGTCGATGCCGACATCGCCGCGGCCAGGCAGCTCGTCGGGGTCGATCATCTGCTGCTGGCCGAACCGGCTCTCCACCCACGCGTGGAACCGGGTGCCGAACCGGGCCGCCGGCGACGGCTGCCGCGGCATCGGGCGGGCCAGGTCGCGCGCGAACCCCTCCGGGTCGTCTCGCATGCGGGCCAGCGAGGTGGCGGACAGGCTCGGTGGCAGCGAGATGTCGACGGTCTGCCGGGTCTCCGCCGACGCTTCGGCGAGCAGGCGCTCGATCGTCGCGTCCCACGCCGCCACCTCCTCCAGGACGAGCATGTCCTCGATCGTCTCGTCGTCCGCCGGGTTGGCGACCGCCTCCGCGACGAGCTCGGCGGCCCGCCAGCGCCGCTCGACCTCCGCGGTGTGGTGGGACATCGGGAACGGCCGCTCAGCGCCGGCGGCAGCGTAGGGACTGGTCGAGCCCTTCGCGGGCTTTTCCGCCCAGGCGTCGGGCTTCGCCCCCCACGCCTCCATCGCCTCGCGGGTGCGCACGAGGTACGACGACGGGCCGAGGCCGGTCTTGCTCCCGGGCTTCCACTGCCAGCTCGAGACCGACAGCAGGTGACGGGCGCGCGTCCATGCGACGTAGCCGAGCCGGAGCTCCTCGGTCGCGTCATGCTCCTTCGCCGCGGCGGCGTACGCGCGGAGGTCCTCGGCCCGGTGGCCACCGAGCTGGGGCAGGTCGTGCGCGTCGCCCCGCAGCTCGGCCGGCATCACGGACGGGACGGTCGTCCAGCGTGAGCGGCCGCGGTTGGTCGGGAACTTCGTGTCGGTGACCCCGACCAGGAACACGGCGTCCCACTCGAGCCCCTTCGCCCGGTGGACGGTCAGCAGCTTCACCGAGTCGGCCTCGCTGGGCGTTGCCACGTCGAGGCCCTGGCCGAATTCGTCCTCGGCCTCCAGCCAGGCCATCAGCGCGGTCAGCGTGACCGGTCCGTCGATCGCCTGGAACTCCGCCACCGCCTGCACGAACAGGTCGAGGTTGTCGCGCCGGGCGGACGCGGCCGGACTGACCGAGGAGGCGAGCTCGACGTCGATGCCGGTGGTGTCGACGATGCGGCGCACCAGGTCGAGGATCGGCTCCCCGATCGCCGACCGCAGCCGGCGCAGCTCGGCCGAGAGGAGCGCGAACCGCTCCCTCGCCTCGGGCGAGTACGCCAGGTCTCCGGGCTGGTCGACCGCGTCACCGAGCGAGGCGATCTCGGTCGGGTCGGACCCCTCGACGGCGGCGGCGAGCTGGCCCGGACGTCGGGGAACGCGCGGCTCCGGCCGCGCGGCCCGGCCAGGTCCCGGGCGCGGCGACCGAGCAGGGCCAGGTCGCGCACCCCGATCGCCCATCGCGGTCCGTTGAGCAGGGTCAGCATCGCGGCGTTGTCCGTGACGTCCTGGATCAGGGCGCAGAGTGGCCACCACCTCGGCGACCTCGGGCAGCCGCAGCAGGCCCTTGAGGCCGACGATCTCGACCGGGACCTCTCGGACGGTGAGCGCGTCGAACACGGCCGCGGCGTGCGCGTTGTCGCGCGTGAGCACCCCGATCTCCTTCCAGCGGCGTGCCACCGTCGTGGCAGGCCAGCACCTGGTCGCCGAGCGCGGCGAGCTCGAGGTCCCAGGTCTCGTGCACGGCGGCGCGCACCTCGCCCGGACCGGCCTCGGGCTTCGGCTCGAGCGGGAGGACCTGCCGGTCGCTCGTCGTACAGCGCTCCGGCGAGGTGGTTGGCGGCGTCGAGGATGCGCTCGTCGGAGCGGCGGTTGACGGTGAGCGGGTAGGTCGCCGGGGCTCCGTCGACCGCGCGGGAACGACCGGCCGAACTCGAGGATGTTGGAGACCGAGGCGCCGCGCCAGCCGTAGATCGCCTGGTTGGGGTCACCCACCGCGGTGACCGGGTGGCCGAGACCGTCACCGCGCGGGCCCGAGAACAGCCGGCTCAGCATGATGGCCTGGGCGACGGAGGTGTCCTGGTACTCGTCGAGCAGCACCACCCTGAACTTCGCGCGCTCCAGCCGCCCCACCTCGGGCCGCTCGCGGGCCAGGGACGCCGCCAGGGCGATCTGGTCGCTGAAGTCGACCAGGCCGAGGTCGCGCTTCAGCCGCCGGTAGGCCTCGACCAGCCCGAGCAGGTCGGCGCGGCGGTCGATCGCGCGGATCGCCGCTCGTTGCGCTCGCGGTACGTCGAGCGCGACTCGTCCGCCATCCCCTCCACGAAGAGCTCGCGGTGCCGCGGGCGTCGACGCGGCGCACGTCGTCGGGCGCGACCAGGTGCTCGGTCATCTCGGCGTCGAGGGCGAGCAGGTAGCGCACGGCGTGGTCAGGTGACTCGGTGAGGTGCGGCACCGGGGCGCGGTAGCGCTGGACCGCGCGCGCGGCCAGCTGGTAGCGCGAGGCGTCGGCGATCAGCCGGGTGTCGGGCTCGTGCCCGATCCGCAGCCCGTGCTCGGTCAGGAGGCCGGCGGCGTAGGAGTGGTACGTCGCGACCGTGGGCTCCTCGACCTCGTCGTCGCCGCGCCGCGGCCGGGCAGCAGTCCGGCCTCGCGCAGCGCCCCCCGGATGCCGGCGTCGAGCTCGGCGGTCGCCTTGGTGGTGAAGGTCAGCCCCAGCACCTCGGCCGGGCGCCACCTGGCCGGTCGCGACCAGCCACACCACGCGGGCGGCCATGACCGTGGTCTTGCCCGACCCGGCGCCGGCGATCACCACCGCCGGGGCGAGCGGGGCCGTGATCGCCGCGAACTGCTGGTCGCTGAACGTGAAGTCCGACCGCATCAGCTCGCGCAGCTGGCTCGGCGGTGTCGATGCTGAGCGTGGTCACGAGAGCACCGATCCCGCGCGCCTGGGCCGGGCAGATCGGCACGAACGCGCAGCGTGGCACAGGGTCGCCCGGGACGGGCGACCAGCTCCTCGGCGCGCACGGCGCGGGCGATCTGCATCAGCTGGCGCTGCACGGTCGTCGCACCGTCGACCTCGGGCTGCGGCGGCTGCTGCCTGCACCTTGGGCAGCTCGTCGCCGAGCCCGCAGGTGCACCAGCTCGGCACCTCCGGAGACCGCCGGGCGCCCGACGATCGCGTCGGCGGCCCCGTTGTCCACGGCGAGCTGGTAGAGGCCGAGCTGCGGGTTGTCGGCGACGCTCTTGTCGGTGGGCGGGTACTTGCCGGTCTTCAGGTCGACCACCCACGACCCGGCCGTCGGCGTCGATCTCGAGCCGGTCGGCGTAGCCGTGCAGGCGCACCACCTGACCGTCGGGGAGCGTCACCTCCGCGTCGACCGCGCCTCGGTGTCGAGGAACCGGCGGGTGCCGCCGTCCTGCCAGCGCACGAACCGCTGGATCGCGCCGCCACCGCCTCGCGCTCCCGCCCGCCGCGACCAGGGGGTGCGGAAGTCCATCTGGTCCCAGACCTCGTCGACCAGCGCCATCACGTCGTCGTCGGCGGTGAGCTCGCCGGTCGCCAGCCGATCGGCGATCGCGTGGACGACGGTGCCGAACCCTGGCCGACGTACTCACTCGCTCGCCGCCGGCCTCACGCTCGAGGAACCACTTCGCGGGGCAGTCCAGGAGCGACTGCAGCATGCTCGCGGAGACCGACGACCGGCTCGTCGGGCTCCCGCAGCGGTCGGTCGGAGCTGCTGAGGCGCGCATCCCCCACCACGTCGCCGGGGTCTGCCTGGGGGCGACCAGCGGCCGCCCACCTCGGCTCGCGGCCAGCCGGGCCAGCCGGCGCGGCCGCCCGCCGGAGCGCCTCGGGCTGTCTCGGGATCGGCGACGGTGCGTCGCAGCTCGGCCACCAGTCCCGGCATGGACAGCGGGCGCGGCGGCCGGCCCGACCTTGTGCACGGGCTCGCGCCCGAGCTCGTGGACGAAGCGGGACGGCTGCTCGCCCTCGTCGTCGGGCGAGGCCACGGCGGTCACGACGAGGCGCTCGCGGGCGCGGGTGCAGGCGACGTAGAACAGCCGCCGCTCCTCGGCCAGCATCGAGCCGGGTCGACGACCGGCGGCAGCAGGCCGTCGGCGGCCGATCCGGTCGGCATGGAGCAGCGAGCCGCGGCGACGCAGGTCGGGCCAGACGCCCTCCTGCACGTGAGCGACGACCACGAGCCGCCACTCGAGGCCCTTGGACCGGTGGGCGGTCAGCAGCCGCACGGCGTCGCCGCGCACTCCGCGGTCGGCCAGCGTGTCGGCGGGGATCTCCTGGGCGGTGAGGGTGTCGAGGAAGCTCTGCACGCTGGTGTGCCCGCGCTGCTCCTCGGCCTTGGCCGGCGGCCTCGAAGAGCGCGCAGAGCGCGTCGAGGTCGCGGTGGGCGAAGCGGGCCGCGTTGCCGCCGTGCCGGGTCGGCCGCGCGGAGCCGCGTCCGCCAGTCGGTGCCGCTCCACAGCACCCAGAGCACCTCCTCGGCCGTGCCGCCGCCGTCGAGCCGGTCGCGGGCCCGCGACCAGCAGGCGGCCAGCCGGCGGGCAGCGGCCCCGGGCTGCCGCCGGCAGCCCGTCGAGGCAGCCGTCGGGTCGAGCACGGAGCGTCGCGGAGCAGCTCGCGGGAGGACGCGCGGCGTCCCGGCCTGCGCGGCGCGCTCCTTCTCCCGGGCGCGCAGCGCCCGCGCCAGGGCACGGACGTCTGTCGCGTCGAGCCCTCCGAGCGGGCGAGGTCAGCAGCTCCTCGGCGCGGTCGGCGGCCACGTACTCGCGGGTCGTCGGGTCGTCGACGTCGAGCGTCGACGACGACGCGCAGCGCGGCCAGCAGCGGCATCACGGCCGGTTCGCGGACCAGGGGCGTGTCGTCGCTGGCCACCTCGACCGGCACGCCCGCGGCGGCGAGCGACCGGCGCAGCGCCGGCAGCGTGGAGCGCCCGACCGCACCAGCACGGCCATCTCGGACCAGGCCATGCCGTGCTCGAGATGCGCCCGACGGAGCAGGTCGGCGAGGTGCTCGGTCTCGGCCCGGGCGGTGTCGAACGTCGTACCTCGACCCAGCCGTGGCCGACCTCGGCCGGCGCCGGCGTCGGGTGACGGAACGCCTCGCGCACGTCGGCGCGGGATGTCGCCGGCGAGCGCCGATGCGAGGCGGCGACCGCGCTGGGACGCCGCGCAGCAGCCGTGAGCCGAAGCGGCGCGTCGTGCGCAGCGCGACCACCGGGGCCGGCTCGCCGTCGGCGTGCGGGAAGGTCGACGGGGAAGTCGAGGATGCCGCGGACGTCGGCCCCGCGGAAGCCGTAGATCGACTGGTCGGGGTCGCCGACCACGACGAGGTTGCGTCCGTCGCCCGCCAGCGCCTGGAGCAGGGCGACCTGGCCGGGGTCGGTGTCCTGGTACTCGTCGACGAAGACGTGGCGTGTACCGGGCGCGCAGCTCGTCGCGGTGGGCGCTCGGCTGATGCGACCGCGCGGCGGATCAGGTCGGCGTAGTCGACGGCGCTCTGGTCGTCGAGGACCGTCGAGGTACTGCTCCAGGAACGGCCGGCGGCGACGAACTCCGGCAGCCTCGCTCGCGCCGCGCCGAGCTCGCGCGAGGTCGGCCGGTCGAGCCCCTTCTCGCGGGCCCGGGCCAGCACCGCCTGCACCTCGGCGGCGAAGCCGCGCGTGCCGAGCGCGCGGCCGCAGCGGCTCGGGCCAGGGCACCGACTCCGGGTCGTCGGTCGAGCAGCTCCTGGAGCACCACGTCCTGCTCGGGCGCCGACAGCAGCCGCAGCGGCGCGGCGTACAGCTCGGCGGGGGCGTAGCGCGCGGACCAGGCCGTAGGCGAAGGAGTGGAACGTCGAGCTCAGCGGGGTCGACAGTGGTGCGGCCGAGCCGCGCGGTCACCCGGTCGCGCAGCTGCTCGGCGGCCTTGCGGCTGAAGGTCAGCGCCAGCACCGCGTCGGGTCGGCGCCGCGGTGCTCGATGCGGTCGACGATCGCCTCGACCAGCGTCGTGGTCTTGCCGGTGCCGGGACCGGCGAGCACCAGCAGCGGCCCGCCCGGGTGGTCGACGACGCGCTGCTGGTCGTCGTCGAGCGCGGGCGGCTGCGACGGCGACGGTGGCGGGCGCACGAGGCGGTACGTCGTGGCCGGCTCATGGCGCTACCCAAGCATCCGGCGCCGACACTCGCGTGCACGGTCCCGCCAGTCCTCGGCCGGCCACGGATGCAGGGTCGGCCGCCATGAGCGATGCCACCGCACGGGCCCGCTGTCCGACCTGCTCGTGGTCGACCTGACCCGCGCGCTGGCCGGGCCGCACGCCGCGATGATGCTCGGCGACCTCGGGGCGCGCGTGATCAAGGTCGAGAGCCCGACCGGCGACGACACCCGGCCTGGGGTCCGCCGTTCGTCGGGCGAGGACGACGAGCACGAGTCGACGTACTTCCTCTCGGCCAACCGCAACAAGGAGTCGCTCGTCCTCGACCTCAAGACCGCGGCGGACCAGGACGTGCTGGCGCGGCTGGTCGAGCGGGCCGACGTGCTGATGGAGAACTTCCGGGTCGGCGTCCTCGACCGGCTCGGCTTCCCGGTCGCGCGGCTGCACGAGCTCAACCCCCGGCTGGTGGTGCTGTCGATCACCGGCTTCGGCCACGACGGCCCGGAGGCGACGCGGGCCGGCTACGACCAGATCGCGCAGGGCGAGGGCGGGCTGATGTCGGTCACCGGCACCGAGCAGCCGACCAAGGTCGGCGTCCCGATCGCCGACCTGCTCGCCGGCATGAACGGCGCGTACGGCGTGGTGGCCGCGCTGCACGAGCGGCACCGCACCGGCCGCGGCCGCGTCGTGCGCACGTCGCTGCTGGCCGGGGTGGTCGGCGTGCACGCGTTCCAGGGCACCCGCTGGACGGTCGCCGGCGAGGTGCCGGGCCTGGCCGGCGACCACCACCCGGCGATCGCGCCGTACGGCATGTTCGCGACCGGCTACCGCGCCGATCCAGGTCGCCGTGCGGGTCCGAGGGCCTGTGGCGGGCGCTTCGCGGCGGCGTTCGGGCTCGGACCCGGCCGAGCCGCGGTTCGCCACCAACCCGCAACGGGTCGCCCACCGCGACGAGCTGATCGCGCGTGATCGAGGCGCACTTCGCCGACCGAGCCGGCCGAGCACTGGCTCGGCGCTGCTCGCCGAGGCCGGGGTCCCCGCCGGCAAGGTGCGCTCGCTGGACGACGTCTACGCCTGGGAGCAGACGCGCTCGCAGGGCCTGCTGCTCGACGTCGACCACCCGACGCTCGGCCCGCTCGCAGCTGCCCGGCTCGCCGCTCCGCTTCGACGACAACGCCTTCTCCGGCGGCCGCGCCGAGCACGTCGCTCCGCCGACCCTCGGCCAGCACTACGACGGCGATCCGGGCGTGGCTCGGACGGCTCACTCCTGACCCGACCCCGACCAGGTCGGCGATCGAGGCGACGAGCCGTGGCTTGTATGACGCGACCGCTCGCCATCGAGCCGGTGCCGACCAGGCCGTGCGCAGCGGCCGACCGGTCGACCGCTGACGATGTCGGTGTCCACCGGTCACCGACGGCATCACCGTGGTCTCGGAGTGCGCCCGATCCCGGTTCAGGGCGCTGCATGCTCGCCTAGCGGGTTGGGCTTGCCGACGAAGAGGGCCGCGGGTCGCGCATGTCAGGGCGGCGACGCTCCGGCTCGCCGGCGCGGCCCTGGTGGCTGGGCCCGGGGTGAGGGTTGGTGGCGTGTAGCGGGCGCTCCGCGTTCTCCATCGCGGGATCGACCATGACGGTCGACGGTCCCGCCAACCAGTAGTCGCGGGTCGCGCCCAGCCCACGTAGGCGGAGCTCGGCATCCGACGTAGCGCGACGTGCATAAGCTGGGACCAGCGCCGCTCTCGCCCACGACCGTGACGCCGACCACCGGGCGCTGCCGTCGAGGAATCGGCGTGCCAGCGCCCAGGTGCTTCGACCGCGGTCCTCGGGGACGAGTCGATCCGGCTGCCGGCGCCGGACCGGCAGGTCGCGACGAGTGTACCGATCGAAGACCGGTTCGTGGTGAGTCAGCCGGCTGCACCAGCAGCACTGTCGCCTTCAGCGGTCGCCGGCCCCGCGCCATGGGTCCCCTCGTGCACCAGCACGCCTCCAGGTGAGCCAGGTGATCGGCCGGGACTCGCGCCGCCATCCTCCGTACCGCCTCGGTGGCGAGCCGTGCGCGACCCTCGGGACCGCCGGCCGCACGGCGCTCAGCCGAGGTCGACGATGGCGGCGACCGGGCCGCCGCCGTCGGGACCCTGGTGGGCCGCCGAGACCGAGACGAACACCGCCGGGTCGCCGGTGACCGCGGCGGTGACGCCGCCGACGGCGGCCTTGATCTGGCGGTGCCAGTGCACGTCGGAGTCGTCGAGCATCGCGTTGCGGCGGCCGCGGACCTGGCCGTCCTGCGAGGCCTCGCACTTGAGGAACACGTTGACCAGCCGGCCGTCGAGGTCGGCGGTGCGCGGGCGCTCGGGGAGTTCGAGCCCGGCGGAGCGGATCGCGTCCCAGATGCCGTCCTGGTCGAGCGCGTCCTTCATCACCGAGTGGCCGATCCGGTAGCGGCCGCCGACGCCGGACGCGTTGCCGACGACGACCACCTGCGCCCGGTCGAGCTCGACGCCGGACGAGCAGGACGCCACCGAGGAGTACAGCGTCCGGTCGTGCATGCACGTCGCTCGTCGGCCGGCATCTCGATCTCGCCGAGGGCGACCGCGATGCCGAGCGCCGTACCGCCGTTGGAGACGTCCATCGAGTTCAGCGTGTCCTCGGTGAACACGTCTTGCCGCGGCTCTTGGCGTCGCGGATCGTGTCGATCGTCAGCAGCGGAGTCTTGGTCTGGACGTAGTGGACGTCCGCGGCGTCGGTGATGCCGGCCCGCTCCATCGCGACCTTCACCGCGTCGGCGACCTTGTCGATCATCGCGGTGCGGCCGATGTCCTCGGGCAGCAGCTGCTCGCTCATCGCGAAGCCGACGGTCAGCCGCGGCTCGTCGGTCGGTCTCGGCGTCGGCACGGTCGCGAAGATCGTCGCGTGCGGGCTGATCACCCCGTCGGTGCCGCCCGACCAGACGATCGGGATCTCCTTGACCGCCTCGGCGTCGGCGCCCTTCGCGACCAGCACCTCGCGGAACGCGCGGTCGGCGATGATCCGCGTGTAGTCGTTGACGCCGCCGTTGCCCTCGGTCTTGCCGATGATCGCGATCACCCGGTCGGCGTCCAGCACGCCGTCGTCGATCAGCTTCGCGAGCTCGCTGGCGTCGGCGACGGAGTGGATCGGGACCTTGCGTACTTCGATGGCGTCGGGCATGTGCCGCTTCCTTTCGGTGGTGACTCGGGGGTCTCTCTGTCCGGACGACGACGGTTCCGGTCGCCTGGTCACGGCGTCGCGATGCCGGAGGTCGGTGATCACGCCTGGCCGGCGCCGGCCGACGAACCGGCACACCGCTCGACCTTCGGCCCCATCGAGCCGCTGGCGAAATGGCCCTGCGGCGACGTACGCCGCATCTGGTCGACGGTCACCTTGCCGATCGTCCTCGGCCTCCGGGGTGCCGTAGTGCAGCACCGCGTGCGGTACGTCGGTCGCGATCACGAGCACGTCGGCCTCGACCTGCACGCCGAGCAGAGCGGCGCCGAGATCCTTGTCGATGACCGCCTCGACGCCGCCAGGTTGCCGTCGGCCCGTCGCGCACCACCGGGATCCCGCCGCCGCCGTTGGCGACGACCACGAACCCGGCGTCGACCAGCGCCTGCACGGCCGGCGCGTCGATGATCTCCAGCGGCTCCGGCGAGGCGACCACGCGCCGCCAGCCCTTCTCGCCGCGGTCCTCCCACGTCTCGCCGTGGCTCGACCAGCAGCTCTGCCTCCTCGCCCGGGAGGAACCGGCCGATCGGCTTGGTCGGCCGGTGAAGCCCGGGTCGTCGCGGTCGACGAGCGTCCGGGTCACCACCGTCGCGGAGCGACGCTGCATGCCGCGGCGGGCCAGCGCCGCGTCCAGCGCGTCCATCAGCACCAAGCCGAGCGTCGCCTGGGTCTGCGCGCCGCACCAGTCCAGCGGCACGGGGGTACGACGGCGGCCGCGAGCTCGTTCTTGACCAGCAGGTTGCCGACCTGCGGCCCGTTGCCGTGGGTGATCACGACCTCGATGTCGTTGGCGAGCAGCTCCGCGACCGCCTCCATCGCGACCTCCGCGGCCGCGATCTGGTCCTCCGGCCGCGCCCGGCCCTCGGCGTTCGTCATCGCGTTCCCGCCCAGTGCCAGCAGCACCCTCACCCGCGGACGAACCCTAGACGACCCGCGGCCGGACGGGGCACCAGCAACATCGACCAAGGCCCCGCGTGTCGCGCTGGCAACCCTTGCCCAACTCACGTGTACGCGACCCATCCGAGCCCTCCAGCGAGGAGCAGGCCGGCGACCCCGACGGTCCACCGGGTGACCGGCTCCGGCACCCGCCGGATCACCGCCGGGCCGAGCCACCCGCCGAGGATGCACCCGACCGGCGGCGCCGGACACCGCCCACTCGACGGGGGCGCGGAACGCGAACACGACCGCGGCCGAGGCTCGCGGCGCCGAGGAAAACGTTCTTGAGCGCGTTGGACACCGGCAGCGGGCGGTCCGTGCGCGAGAGCAGCACCGCCAGGATCATCACGCCGGCGGCGGCGCCGAAGTACCCGCCGTACACGCAGCAGAGGAACACCAGCACGGTGACACCGAGGCCGAGCGCCCCGTCGTGGCCGGACATCCGGCGGCCCTCGCCCAACGCGCGCACCCGCGGCGACACGAGCAGCAGCACGGCCGCCAGCGCGACCAGGAACGGCACCACCTTCTCGAACGAGCCGGGCGGCCCCTCCAGCAGCAGGACGCTGCCCACGGTGCCACCCACGACCGCCACCGGCAGCGCGACGAGCACCAGCCGGCCGAGGCCGCGCAGCTCGGGGCGGCTGCCACTGACGCTGCCGATCGAGCTGCCGACGAGGCCGACCGAGTTGGTGACGTTGGCGACGACCGGTGGCAGGCCGACCACGAGCAGGGCCGGGTAGGACACCAGCGACGCGAGACCGGCGGTGCTGCCGATCAGGCCGGCCCCGAAGCCGGCCAGCGCCAGGAACGCGATCTCGCCGGGGTCCACGCGTCAGCGGCCGCCGGCGACGCGCAGCGTCGTCCCCGTCACGTACGCGCCGAGTCGTCATCAGCCACGCGATCGCCTCCGCGATCTCCGAGGCCTCGCCGGGGCGACCGACCGGCACCGAGTCCGCGAGCCGCTCGAGCCGATCGGGGTCACCGGCGTCCTCGTGGATCCGGGTGCGCACCATCCCCGGCGCCACCCCGACCACGCGCACGCCGTCGCGGGCCACCTCCTGCGCCAGCCCGGTCGTGAGCGCGTCGACACCGGCCTTCGCGGCGGCGTACTGGACGTACTCGCCGGGCGAGCCGAGCGTCGCCGCCGCCGAGCTGATGTTGACCAGCACGCCCCGCCGCCGCCGTACGACCTGCCGAGGGCGCGGACCGCGGCCCGGGCCACGTACAGCGCGCCGGACAGGTTGAGGTCGACGGTCCGCGAGATCACGGCCGGGTCGGTCTCGGCGAGCGGCCCGAGTGCATTGTCGCGCCCGCGTTGTTGACCACGCCGGTCAGCCGGCCCTCGTGGGCGGCCTCTGAACAGCCGCTCGACCTGCGCCGGGTCGGCGACGTCGCCGGCAGCACCATGCAGCGGGCGCCGGCGTCCTCGCCGCGGCGCGGCCTTCTCGGCCGCGGCGGCGTCGCTGGCGTGGCCGAGGACCAGGTCGTGGCCCTCCGCCGCCAGCCGGAGCGCGGTGGCGGCGCCGATGCCGCGTGTGCCGCCGGTGATCAGGGTGAGTGGTCGGGCCATGGCGGGAGTCAAGCAGAGGGTTCCCGGCCGAACCGGCTCAGGTGCAGTGCGCGCATCTCGAGCTCGAGCTCGGGCGCCGGCCCCTCGACTGGGACACCGGGCGCGACCTCGTTCACCGGGAGGGGGAGTACCCTGGGTGGGGGTACGCCCAACTCGCCCAGCCAGCCGGACAGCTGTGCGGAGGAGACGGCGTACACGATCCGTCCGAGGCCTACCCAGGCGTGCGCGGCCGAGCACATCGGGCAGTGCTCGCCGGAGGTGTAGACGGTCGCGGCTGCCCGCTCGCTCGGAGTGAGATGGGCGGCGGACCACCGGGCGATCTCGAACTCGGGGTGCCGGGTCTCGTCGCCGTCCTTGACCCGGTTGCGGTCCGCGAACCGCACCGCGCCCGCCGCGTCGACCAGCACCGAGCCGAACGGCTCGTCCCCGTCGTCGAGCGCCACACGGGCCAGCGCCACGCAGGTGCGGAGGTGGGCGAGGTCGGTGTCGTCGATGCTCATGCCCGCAGTCTGGCTCGGCCGAGCAGCGCCCGCAGCGTCAGAGTGCCCGCCGGGAGTCCGTGGGCGTCGTAGTAGCGGAACATCGCGACCAGCCAGTCCCGCACCCGCGGGTCGAGGCCGGCGCCGTCGGTGGCCGCCCACTCCTCGGGCGTGACCACCTCGACGTCGACGCCGGCCTCCGCGGCCAGCTCGGCGACCGTCGGCGCGCGACGCGCCAGCTCGTACGTCGCGCCGTCGTGGCCCGTCTCGGTGAGCACGGTCGCGGCCGCCTCGGCGACCTCGTCGAGGTCGGCGAACCCGAACGGCGCGTCGGCGCGGTAGGCGATCCGGACCGTCCGGCTCAGGTCGAGGTTCTGCAGGTAGGCGCCGGGCTGGAGGATCGTCCAGGCCAGCCCGCCGCGCCGGACGACGTCCTCGGCGCCGGCCTTGCCGAGGTGGTGCGGCATCGCGGGGACGTACGGCGAGGCGACCGAGTGAGTGACGACGCGCCGCACCCCGGCGGCCCGGGCGGCGGCGAGCGCCGAGGCGACGTACGCCGGCTCGTCGGGGTGCATGTTCGGCGCGATGAGGTACGCCGCGGCGCAGCCGGCCACGCGCCGCGGGCGGTCGTCCCAGTCGGCACGGCCCAGCGGCACCGCATCGGTGCCGACCGGCGAGCGCGGCGCCGACCGCACGACCGGTCTTGCCGTGCCGCCGACGACCGCGACCCGCCCGCTCACGCGAGCTCGAAGTCCTCGAAGTCGAAGCCCGGCGAGACCAGGCAGCTGACCAGCGCGTCGGCGTCGGCGGAGAGCGTGCGCTGCCAGACGCCGGCCGGCACGACCACCTGGGTCTCGACGGCGACCCGCTCTGGCGACCCGGGCCGGTCCTCGGACCCGCCGAGCTCCAGGGTCACCCTGCCGGTGTGCGCCAGCCACACCTCGTCCGAGCGCACCCGGTGCCACGCGGACGACTCGCCCGCGGGCAGCAGGAAATGGATCAGGGTCGCCGTCGGACGCACCCGGCCGTCCGGGAGCGTCACCGGGACCGGCGAGCCCACGTCTGCCGGCACCAGCCTCCCTCGGGATGCGGCTCCAGACCGAGCTTCTCCGCCAGCGCCGGCCTTGGCAAGTCCTTGAGGTACAGCCGCAGGGAACCGCGATCGGCCCTTCGGGTCCGTCCACCGCGTGGTCGACGTCTCCCTCGTCGCGCCACCCCTCGCGCTCGTAGAACCGGCGGGCCCGGATGTTGCCGGGGACGACGCCGAGGCACGCGGTGCGGTGCCCGGCCCGTCGCACCGCACGTTCGGCGGCACGCGAGCAGCAACGACGCGACCAAGCTGCCCCGGGGGTCACCCAGCGACGAACAGGTCCGCCACCTCGTCACCGCCCACGGTCGCGAAGCCGACGACGGCGCCGTCGCGCTCGGCGACCGATGCTGTCGCGGCACCAGGGCGACCGCGCGCTCGGGGAACGAC
>CAVWFF010000008.1:0-150376 GCA_963754145.1 uncultured Actinomycetota bacterium | reverse complement strand
GATTGAGCAAGGCAAGGCCCGGCCACGCTTGCGTGGCCGGGCCTTGGCGCGTCGTAATCGGACCCTCCCGAGATCCCATCACGTGCTCGTCGATCGCCCTGGGAACCACCTTCGGATCGCCTATCTTCCCTAGCCGTATGTCGACTGATTCCACTCTTGATTCGAACACATGTTCGACTAGAATGGAGCCATGACCACCACGGCAGCCGACCCGACACCGCAGCGGACACCGCTAGCCGCGGTGCTCGCGTTCGCCCGGGACCGCCGGCCGCCGCCGACGCCGCCGAGGTCGACCTGCTCCGTGCGGCCTGCGCCTGGGCGGACCTGCACCCGGCGGAGTCGATCGGTGACGCGGTCCGGTTCGGCGACACCCCGGTCCCGGTCGCCGGACCGGGTGCGCCGCTGGTCGCGGAGTTCTGCGTGGCCGAGTTCGCGGCCGCGGTCGGGCTGCCCACCGAGACCGGCAAGGCCTACCTCGGTGAGGCCCTCGAGCTGCGGCACCGGCTCCCGCAGGACCTGGGCCCGGGTCGAGGCCGGTGACCTGCCGGCGTGGCGGGCCCGCCGGATCGCCCGCGCGACCATCGCCCTGAGCCCGGCGGCGGCGGGGTTCGTGGACGACCAGGTCGCGCCGTTCGCGCACCGGATCCGGCCCAGCGGGGTGGACCGGCTGGTCGAGGAGGCGATCGTCCGGTTCATGCCCGACGAGGCCCGGCGCCGCCGGGAGGCCGCCGACGATGGCCGGCACGTCCACGTGCACACCGATCAGGTGTCCTTCGAGGGCACCGTGTGGGTGCAGGCCGAGGTCGACCTCGCCGACGCCCTGGACCTCGACACCGCCCTGTCGGCCGGCGCCGCCCGGCTCGCCGACCTCGGCTCGGCCGCGTCGCTGGACGTGCGCCGCTCCGAGGCGCTCGGGGAGATGGCCCGCCAGCAGCTGCCCTCGACCTCGACACCACCACCGACACCGAGTCCACCGGCCCAGGCTCCGGCCGGCAGGTGGTGCTGCATGTCCACCTCTCCGAGGACGCGATCACGGCACCCGGACGCAGGCTGCACCTGGCCCGGGTGGCGAACACCCGCTCGCTTCGTCGACGCCGACCAGGTCCGCGCCTGGTGCGGCCGCCCCGGCACCAGGTGACGGTGAAGCCGGTGGTCGACCTGACCGAGCACCTCCACGTCGACCAGTACGAGGTCCCCGACCGGCTCGCCGCCCAGGCAGCCGAGCGGGACCTGACCTGTGTGTTCCCGTGGTGCACCCGCCCCGCCGAGGCCTGCGACCTGGACCACGTGATCCCCTACGCCGAGGGCGGCACCGCCAGCAGCGACAACATCGCGACCGCTGTGCCGTCGCCACCACCGGCTCAAGACCCACCACTCCGGCTGGGGCTACACCGTGCTGGAACCCGGCTCCTACCTGTGGTCCTCACCGCACGGCTACCAGTTCCTGCGCGACCACCGCGGCACCACCGACGTCACCCGCGACCGGACATCGCACCCGCCCGACGAGTAGCGACCCCGCCCCACACCCCGCGCCAGCACTCCCGGCGCGGGGCCACCGGCATGTCCCAGGTCGGATGAGCCGCCCGGCACCACCTCCCCACCCCAGCCTGCGAGCACGAGAGTCGGTGTGGGCGGGCCGGTGCGGGCGGGGCGCTGCCGGCAGGGAGCGTAAAAGGTGGCGTGGCGGCGCCAGAGTGCGCAACCACGGCGGACGCCGCCGCCGACACGGCATCCCCAGCGACTGCCGGTAGCGACCCGTCAGCGCCGGACGAACCAGACCCTCGAGCCCCCGACGCCTGACCCCCCGACAGTCCTCGAACACCGGCGAAACCACCTGTTGGTGTCGTTGACACGGTTCGGGAGCGGTCGGTCTGATGAGGAGATGAGCGATCGGGAGCCAGCGGACGAGGAGCAGGACGAGAAGGACGAGGCGGCGGAGAAGGAGCAGCCGGACCAGGAGCAGGTCCTGAAGGAGCGGGAGGAGCGGCTCGACCCGGAGAACCGGCCGGACAACGTCGAGGTCGACAACACGGACCGAACGTTCGACCCGGAGACCGGGTTCTTCGAGGACCGGGACGAGCACGACAGCGCGCCGAAGCAGTTCGTCGACGAGGAGGCGATCTCCGAGGGCGCTGATCCGCAGGAGTCCGAGGACACCGAGGACGACCGGAGGACGAGAGGAGTCGTCCCGGGACTGAGGCGGGTGGCCCGGCGGTGGTCCGCGGGGCGGCGCTTGGAAGAATGGCCGGATGACCCTGCCCCAGGCGCCCGCGCGCACGGACGTGCTGGTCGTCGGTGCCGGGCCTGCCGGGGCGGCGGCCGCGGCGTGGGCTGCCCGGGGCGGTCGCGACGTGGTGCTCGCCGACGCGGCGGTGTTCCCGCGCGACAAGACCTGCGGCGACGGACTGACGCCGCGGGCGATCGCCGAGCTGCAGCTGCTCGGACAGGACGACTGGGTGCGCGCGCACACGACGAACCGGGGGCTCCGGGCGCACGGGTTCGGGCAGACGCTCCTCCTGCCCTGGCCCGGCGGCAGCCTGCCCGACTACGGCTCGGCGGTGCCGCGCACGGTGCTCGACGACCACCTGCGCACGACGGCGATGAAGTCCGGGGCGGTGGGCGTGGACGGTGCCCGCGCGGTCGACGTACGACGCGACGGCGGCCGGGTGGCGGCGGTGGTCTTCCAGAGGGACGGCGAGCGGTTCGAGATCGGCTGCGAGCAGCTGGTGGTCGCCGACGGCGTCCGCTCGCCGCTGGGCAAGGTGCTGGGCCGCGAGTGGCACCGCGAGACGGCGTACGGCGTCGCCGCGCGGGCCTACGTGCGCTCGGAGCGCTCCGACGACGAGTGGATCAGCTCGCACCTCGAGCTGCGCGGCGTGGACGACGAGATCCTCTCCGGCTACGGCTGGATCTTCCCGCTCGGCGACGGCGAGGTGAACATCGGCGTCGGCACCCTGGCGACGGCGAAGCGGCCGGCGGAGGTTGCGCTGAGGCCGCTGATGCAGCACTACGCCGACCAGCGCCGCGAGGAGTTCGTGCTCGACGGGCCGCTGCGGGCGCCGACCTCCGCGCTGCTGCCGATGGGTGGCGCGGTGTCCCACGTGGCCGGCCCCAACTGGGCGCTGATCGGCGACGCCGCCGCGTGCGTCAACCCGCTCAACGGCGAGGGCATCGACTACGGCCTCGAGACCGGGCGCCTGGTCGCCGAGGTGCTGGCCGAGCACGACGACGTCTCCGCGGTGTGGCCGGCGCTGCTGCGCGACCACTACGGCGAGTCGTTCTCGATCGCCCGCCGGCTCGCGGGCCTGGTCACGGTGCCGCGCCTGCTCCCGGCGCTGGGTCCGCCCGGGATGCGTTCCACCTGGCTGATGA
Source organism: uncultured Actinomycetota bacterium (assembly GCA_963754145.1). Taxonomy (GTDB): domain Bacteria; phylum Actinomycetota; class Actinomycetes; order Propionibacteriales; family Nocardioidaceae; genus Marmoricola. The sequence continues at coordinate 147,004 of CAVWFF010000008.1, read as the reverse complement.
CGCTCGCCCTGCGCTGGATGGGCAACCTGGTCACCGACGAGGACCGCGACCGCGCGGCCCGCGTCTGGCGCTGGGCCGGGCGGCGCTCGGTGCGCCTCGACGAGCGCCCGCCGTTCAGCTGACGACGGTGGAGCCCCCACGGGCGCGGGGTGAGCCGCGCTGCCGCTCAGGGCGCTGGCTCCTTCGTGGGGGCCTTCACCTCGTGGGGAGGCACGTCCCCCGGAGGCGGAAGGCCGCGGTGCCGCCGGTAGGAGATGATCCCGCCGATCGGGTCGACCGCCTTGTTGAGCACACGCGTCACCGAGGGCCAGGACAGGAACGTGGCCAGCAGTACCGCGAACGGCGTGAGCACCAGCAGGCCCAGGTTCTCGTGGCCGCCGAACGTGATGCCCGGCGTAGAGCAGCGACTTCACCACGAAGCCGTGGAACAGGTAGACCACGAGGGTGGCGCCGCCGAGCTTGGTGTACCAGGTCTGCCGGGGCGGCAGGAGCGACAGGAACGCGAACGCTCCGAGGGTGCCGATCACGATCAGCGCGGAGCGGATCAGGATCGCCTGGAGGTCGTGCGGCTCGAGCTCGTCGTAGCGGGCCCGGTAGTAGAGCCACTCGGTGTTGATCCAGGCGTCGGTGAACCGGGCCGCGACGAAGATCAGGGCGAGCACCACGACCCCCGCGACGCGCACCCAGCGCCGGTGGAGCACCTCGAAGTGCTCCTTGCGCAGCGAGATGCCGATCACGAAGAACGGCAGCAGGCCCAGCACGCGCGCGAGGTCGAGCCAGTCGGTGGCGCGGATGCCCGCGACCAGGCTGATCGACGACCGCGATCGGGATGGCGGCGTACGACGCCTTGCGGAACGGCGGCGTGAGCAGCCGCCAGAAGAACAGCGCGGCGAGGTACCACATCGGCCAGTGCGGGTCGGCCCAGATGTCGTTGATGTCCTCGTGGCCGACGTACACGCGGAACAGCGCCAGCACGAGCTCGAAGACCATGTACGGCACCACGACCGTGCGGAACAGTGCCCGCAGCCGCTCGTGCGAGTAGTCGAAGTTGCGCGACAGGTAGCCGGTGACGATCACGAACGCCGGCACGTGCCAGTAGTAGAGGAAGTCGTAGAGCCACACCTTGGCGCCGGCGTCGGACAGCAGGGTCCACATGTGTCCGATCACGACCAGGGTGACGAGCGCGAACTTCGCGTTGTCGAACCACGGGTCGCGGGCCGGCTTTCGCGTAGCCGGCGCCGGCGCCCGGGCAGGGGCTGGAGGAGAAGCGGACATCGCCTCCTAGTACCCGGAGACGGGGCCTTCGAACCCTAGACTCGCCGGCATGACGGACGGCGGGCTGCCGCGGCGACAACGCATCGGCGCCTACGCGGTGATCGTGCGCGACGGGATGATCCTGCTCTGCCGGCTGGCGCCGTGGCTGAGCGAGACGCCGCTGTGGACGCTGCCCGGCGGCGGGGTGGAGTTCGGCGAGGACCCCCGCGACGCGGTGGTGCGCGAGGTGCACGAGGAGACCGGGCTCGACGCCATGATCGGCGACACCGCGCACGTGCACTCGGTGCGGTTCCACGCCAGCAACTCGGGCACGGACATGCACTCCGTGCGGATCGTGTACGACGGCTGGGTGCCGCGCGACGCGCCGGAGCCGCACGTCGTCGAGCGCGACGGCTCGACCGTCGACGTGGCCTGGTTCCCGCTGGCGGACGTGGAGTCCGGGGCGGTCACGGTGAGCGGCCTGGTCTCCGACGCGCTCGCGGCCCACGCCCCGGCCGGCGCGCCAGCGGCTCGCGGCGTACGCCCTGGTCCGGCGCGACGACGAGGTGCTGCTGACCCGGATCTCGGCCACCGGCGCCCACCCCGGAGCCTGGACCCTCCCCGGCGGCGGCGTCGACCACGGCGAGTCGCCCGCCGCTGCCCTGGTGCGCGAGGTGCGGGAGGAGACCGGGCTCGAGGCGAGCGTCGGCGACCTGCTCGGCGTGCACGACGAGCACTTCACCGGCACCGCGCCGACCGGGCGCGACGGAGGACTTCCACGGCGTCCACCTGGTGTTCGCCGCGACCGTCGGCACCGAGGACGCCGGTGTCGTCGAGACCGGCGGCACCACCGACGCGCGTCGCCTGGGTCGCCCTGGGCGACGTCACCGGTGGCCGGGTCGCGGTGACCGACGTGGTGGGCTTCGCGCTGGGCCTCTCCGGCGACGCCTAAGGTGGTGGCGTGGCTCAGGACATCGCGCAGGAGACGGTCTTCACCTACGGAGCACCCCAGCTGAAGTTCGGGACCGGCGCCTCCGACGAGATCGGCCACGACCTGCTCCAGTACGACGTGCGTCGCGTGCTCGTGGTCACCGACCCGGGCGTGGCCGCGACCGGTCACCCGCAGCGGATCGCCGACCAGATGGCGCAGTTCGGCATCGAGGCCGTGGTGTACGACGGCGTGCACGTCGAGCCCACCGACGAGAGCATGCAGGCGGCGATCGACTGGGCCCGCGCCGACGGGCCCGTGGGACGCGTTCGTGGCCGTCGGCGGCGGGTCGGCGATCGACACCGCCAAGGCGGTCAACCTGCTCACCTCCAACGAGGGCGAGCTGATGGACTACGTCAACGCCCCGGTCGGCAAGGCACGCAACCCCGAGCAGCCGCTCAAGCCGCTGGTGGCGGTGCCGACGACGACCGGCACCGGCGCGGAGTCGACGACGATCTGCGTGCTCGACGTGCTCGTCGCTGAAGGTGAAGACCGGCATCTCCCACGCCCGGCTCCGGCCGACCCTGGCCGTGGTCGACCCGACGCTCACCATGACCCAGCCGGCCGGCGTCACCGCCGCGGCCGGGCATGGACATCCTCTGCCACGCGCTCGAGAGCTACACCGCGCGCCCGTACACGTCGTACGACCGCAAGCAGCCGGAGCAGCGGGTGCCCTACTGCGGCTCGAACCCGATCGCGGACATGTGGTCGGAGAAGGCGATGTCGCTGCTCGCGACGTCGTTCCGCCGGGCGGTGCACCACGGTGACGACGTCGACGCCCGCGGGCGAGATGGCGATGGCGGCCACGTTCGCCGGCCTCGGCTTCGGCAACGCCGGGCGTGCACATCCCGCACGCCAACGCCTACCCGATCGCCGGACGGGTCCGCGACTTCCACCCCGACGGCTACCCCGGCGACGAGCCGATGGTGCCGCACGGGATGGCGGTCTCGCTGACCGCGCCCGAGGCGTTCCGGTTCACCTTCGAGTCCGCGCCCGAACGCCACCTGCGCGCTGCATCGCTGCTGGCGCCGGACAACACGTACGACGCCGGCCCCGACGCAGCTCGCCCGGGTGCTGACCGACCTGATGAGCGACATCGCGATCCCCAACGGGCTCGCCGCGGTCGGCTACGACGCCGCCGACGTGCCGGACCTCGTGACGGCACGCTCCAGCAGCAGCGCCTGCTCGCGACCGCCCCGCGCGAGGTCGACCGAGGAGGACGCGCCGCGGGCATCCTCGTCCCGCTCGCTGGAGCTCTGGTGACCGGCGTGACCGGTCCGGCCACCGCCGACGTGGCCGAGGCCCTGCGGCGCCACGGGCTCACCGACGTCGACGACTCGGCGCTGGCGCGCTCGCTCTACTCCACCGACGCCTCGCTCTACCGGATCCCGCCGCAGGTCGTGGTCCGCCCGCGCGACGCCGACGAGGTGCTGGCCACGCTCGCGACCGCGCGGGAGACCGGCACGCCGCTGACCATGCGCGGCGCCGGCACCTCGATCGCCGGCAACGCGGTCGGCCCGGGCATCGTGGTCGACACCAGCCGCCACCTCAACCGGGTGCTGGCGATCGACGCGCGACGCGCGGACCGCGCGCGTGCAGCCCGGGCGTCGTGCACGCCGCGCTGCAGCGCGAGGCCCGGGCCGCACGGCCTGCGCTTCGGACCGGACCCGTCGACCCACACCCGCTGCACGATCGGCGGGATGATCGGCAACAACGCCTGCGGCTCGCGGGCCCTGGGCTACGGCCGCATCGGTCGACAACGTCGGCCGCGCTCCGGGTCGCCGCTCGCCGACGGCACCGTGCTCGACCTCCCGGGCTGCCGGGCACGAGGGACTGGCCGCGCTGGTCGACGGCCACCTCGCCACCGTGCGCACCGAGTTCGGCCGGTTCGGCCGCCAGGTGTCGGGCTACTCCTTCGAGCACCTGCTGCCGGAGAACGGGCGCCGGCTCGACCGGTTCCTGGTCGGCTCCGAGGGCACCCTCGCGGTGGTGCTCGAGGCCGACGGTCACGCTCGTCGAGGACGCGCCGGCCCGGGCGCTCGCGGTGCTCGGCTACCCGTCGATGGCCGATGCGGCCGACGCCGTACCCGCGCTGCTGGCCCATCCGCTCGTCGCCTGCGAGGGGCTCGGCCACCGGATCGTCGACGTGGTGCGCACCCACGGCGGCCACGTGCCCGACCTGCCGCCGGGTGAGGGCTGGCTGTTCGCGGAGGTGACCGGTGCCGACGTGGCCGAGGTGGAGGCGCTGGCCCAGGCGGTCGCCCGTACCGCCGGCGTCCCGCACCGGGTGGTCACCGACCCGGCCGAGCAGGCCGCGCTGTGGCGGATCCGCGAGGACGGCGCCGGCCTGGCCGCCCGCTCGCTCGACCGTCAGGCCCAGTCCGGGTGGGAGGACGCCGCGGTCCCGCCGGACCGGCTCGGCGACTACCTGCGCGACTTCGACGCCCTGCTGCGCGACGCCGGCCTGGACGGCGTGCCCTACGGCCACTTCGGCGACGGCTGCGTGCACGTGCGGATCGACTTCGCGCTCGACGACGGCGAGGGGCGCGGCCGGTTCCGCCGGTTCGTGGAGGACGCGGCCGACCTGGTCGCGTCGTACGGCGGCAGCATGTCGGGCGAGCACGGCGACGGCCGGGCGCGTTCGGAGCTGCTGCCGCGGATGTACTCCGCCGAGGCGCTCGACCTGATGCGGCAGGCCAAGCGGCTGCTCGACCCCGACGGGCCTGCTCAACCCCGGCGTGCTGGTCGACCCGGCGCCCTTCGACGCCGACCTGCGGCTGGCGTCACCGCGGCGTCCGGTGCTGCCGATGCTGCGGCTCGCACACGACGACGGGTCGTTCGCGACCGCGGTCCACCGGTGCACCGGGCGTCGGCAAGTGCCTCGCCGACAACACGGGCGCCGGCGGCGTGATGTGCCCGTCGTACGTCGCCACCCGGGAGGAGAAGGACTCCACCCGGGGCCGCGCCCGCGTCCTCCAGGAGCTGGTCGACGCCGGGGTGGGCACGTCGTCGGCGGCTGGGACGACCCGGCCGTCGAGCAGGCGCTCGACCTCTGCCTGTCCTGCAAGGGCTGCGCCCGCGACTGCCCGACCGGCATCGACATGGCGACCTACAAGTCCGAGGCGCTGCACCAGCGCTACCGGCGCCGGCTGCGGCCACGGTCGCACTACGCGCTCGGCCGGCTGCCGCACTGGGCCCGGATGACGCCGCCGCGGCTGGCCAACCGGATGCTCGCGGATCGGACCGCTCGCCCGGCTCGCGAAGGCCGCCGCCGGGCGTCGACCAGCGGCGGGGCCTGCCGGCGTTCTCGGAGCAACCGCTGCGCTCCTCCCGGTGGTCGAGCTGTCGAGACCTCTGGCCCGGCTGGACGCCGTCGACGTCTGGGTGTGGGCCGACTCGTTCACCGACCGGTTCGCCGCCGACACCGGCCGCGCGGCCGTGCGGCTGCTCGAGGGGGCCGGCCTGCGGGTGGGGGTGATCCCCGAGGCGGCCTGCTGCGCGCTGACCTGGATCACCACCGGCCAGCTCGACCAGGCGCGGCGGATCCTGGGCCGCGCCGTCGCCACGCTCCACCCCTACGTCGCCTCCGGCGTGCCGGTCGTCGGGCTGGAGCCGAGCTGCCTGGCCACCCTGCGCTCCGACGCCGAGGAGCTGCTCGACGACCCCCGCGCCGGCGAGGTGGCGCGCGGCGTGCGCTCGCTGGCCGAGCTGCTGAGCGGGCTCGACGGCTGGAGCCCGCCCGACCTGACCGGTGTCGAGGTGGTCGCCCAGCCGCACTGCCACCAGGCGTCGGTGCTGGGCTGGGAGGCCGACCTGGGCCTGCTCACCCGGGCCGGGGCGACGGTCACCCGGCTCGGCGGCTGCTGCGGGCTGGCCGGCAACTTCGGGGTCGAGCAGGGCCACTACGAGGTGTCGGTGGCGATCGCCGAGCACACCCTGCTCCCCGCCGTACGACGGGCGGGTGCGGGGGCCGTCGTGCTCGCTGACGGGTTCTCCTGCCGCACCCAGCTCGACGACCTCGCCGGGCGTCCGCGCACTGCACCTCGCGGAGCTCCTGGCGGGCGACCAACCGTTTTGACCCCTGCATCGGGCAGCCGGTAATCTTGCACCTCGTGTCTGGTGAATCCCAGGCCATCCTGCCTGCCCGTGCGCGGTCCGCGCGCGGCGACTTCGTGGTCACAGGCGACCTAGCGCACAACGCAACATCATCGTGCCCGGCAAGGCGTCGGGTACTGAGAGCAGACAAGAAAGGGAACCACCCGGTGCCCACGATCAACCAGCTGGTCCGCAAGGGCCGCCAGGACAAGGTGTCGAAGAACAAGACGCCTGCCCTGAAGGGTTCGCCCCAGCGTCGCGGTGTCTGCACCCGCGTCTACACGACCACCCCGAAGAAGCCGAACTCCGCCCTCCGCAAGGTCGCCCGCGTGCGCCTGTCCAGCGGCATCGAGGTCACGGCCTACATCCCGGGCGTCGGCCACAACCTCCAGGAGCACTCGATCGTGCTCGTCCGCGGCGGCCGGGTGAAGGACCTCCCCGGTGTCCGCTACAAGATCATCCGCGGCTCGCTCGACACCCAGGGTGTCAAGAACCGCAAGCAGGCCCGCAGCCGTTACGGCGCGAAGAAGGAGAAGAGCTAATGCCCCGCAAGGGTCCCGCCCCGAAGCGGCCGATCGACATCGACCCGGTCTACGGGTCGCAGCTCGTCACCCAGCTCGTCAACAAGGTGCTGCAGGACGGCAAGAAGCAGGTCGCCCAGCGCATCGTCTACACCGCGCTCGAGGGCTGCCGCGAGAAGACCGGCACCGACCCGGTCGTCACGCTCAAGCGCGCGCTCGACAACGTCAAGCCGGCGATCGAGGTCAAGAGCCGCCGCGTCGGTGGCGCGACCTACCAGGTCCCGATCGAGGTCAAGGGCACGCGCGGCACCACGCTCGCGCTGCGCTGGCTGGTCGGCTACGCCGCGGACCGTCGCGAGAAGACGATGTCCGAGCGCCTGATGAACGAGATCCTCGACGCCTCCAACGGCCTCGGTGCCGCTGTGAAGAAGCGCGAGGACACCCACAAGATGGCCGAGTCCAACAAGGCCTTCGCGCACTACCGCTGGTGATGCGGCGGCGGAGGCCACGGCGTCACCGCCGGTGGCTCCCGCGCCGCACTCAGCACGCACCACTCTACCTAAGGAATCGGACTGACAGTGGCTGTCGACATCACCACGGACCTCAACAAGGTCCGCAACATCGGCATCATGGCGCACATCGATGCCGGCAAGACCACCACCACCGAGCGCATCCTCTTCTACACCGGCATCACCTACAAGATCGGTGAGGTCCACGAGGGCGCCGCCACGATGGACTGGATGGAGCAGGAGCAGGAGCGCGGCATCACGATCACGTCCGCCGCGACGACCTGCTGGTGGAAGGACCACCAGATCAACATCATCGACACCCCCGGGCACGTCGACTTCACCGCCGAGGTCGAGCGCTCGCTGCGCGTCCTCGACGGCGCGGTCGCGGTCTTCGACGGTGTCGCCGGCGTCGAGCCGCAGACGATGACCGTGTGGCGCCAGGCCAACAAGTACTCCGTCCCGCGGATGTGCTTCGTCAACAAGCTCGACCGCACCGGCGCCGACTTCTTCCGCTGCGTCGACATGATGGTCGAGCGCCTCAACTCCACCCCGCTGGTCCTGCAGCTCCCGATCGGCGCCGAGGCCGACTTCCTCGGTGTCGTCGACCTGGTCGGCATGCGTGCCCTGACCTGGCGCGGCGAGACCACGATGGGCGAGGACTACGAGGTCGAGGAGATCCCCGCGCGAGCTGGCCGAGCAGGCCGCCGAGTACCGCGAGAAGCTGCTCGAGACGCTGGCCGAGGCCGACGACGAGATCATGGAGAAGTACCTCGAGGGCGAGGAGCTCTCCGTCGAGGAGCTCGAGGCCGCGATCCGTCGCGCCACCCTGGCCGACAAGATCAACCCGGTGCTGTGCGGCACCGCGTTCAAGAACAAGGGCGTCCAGCCCCTGCTCGACGCGGTCGTGAAGTACCTGCCCTCGCCGCTCGACATCGACGCGCATCCAGGGCCACTCGGTCAAGGACGAGGACGAGGTCGATCGTCCGGCAGCCGTCCGACGACCGAGCCGTTCTCCGGCCTGGCCTACAAGATCGCCACCGACCCGCACCTCGGCAAGCTGATCTACGTCCGCGTCTACTCCGGCAAGCTCGAGGCGGGCACCTCGGTGCTCAACTCGGTCAACGGCCGCAAGGAGCGGATCGGCAAGGTCTACCAGATGCACGCCAACAAGCGTGAGGAGATCGCGTCGGTCGGCGCCGGCCAGATCGTGGCCGTCATGGGCCTGAAGGACACCAAGACCGGTCACACGCTGTGCGACCAGCAGCAACCCGGTGATCCTCGAGTCGATGACGTTCCCGGCCCCGGTGATCGAGGTCGCGATCGAGCCCAAGACCAAGGGCGACCAGGAGAAGCTCGGCACCGCGATCCAGCGGCTGTCCGACGAGGACCCCACGTTCACCGTCAAGGCGGACGAGGAGACCGGCCAGACGATCATCGCCGGCATGGGCGAGCTCCACCTGGAGATCCTGGTCGACCGGATGAAGCGCGAGTTCCGCGTCGAGGCGACCGTCGGCAAGCCGCAGGTCGCCTACCGCGAGACCATCCGCCGCAAGGTCGAGAAGCACTGCTACACCCACAAGAAGCAGACCGGTGGGTCCGGCCAGTTCGCCAAGGTGCTGATCTCGCATCGAGCCCAGCATCGACCCGGAGACCGGCCACGGTGCCGGCTACGAGTTCGTCAACAACGTGTCCGGTGGTCGCATCCCGCGGGAGTACATCCCCTCGGTCGACCAGGGCGCCCAGGAGGCCATGGAGTTCGGCGTGCTCGCCGGCTACCCGATGGTCGACGTGAAGGTCACGCCTCGAGGACGGCGCCTACCACGACGTCGACTCCTCCGAGCTCGCGTTCAAGATCGCCGGCAACCAGGCCTTCAAGGAGGCCGCGCGGATGGCCAAGCCGGTGCTGCTGGAGCCGATGTTCGCGGTCGAGGTCGTCACCCCGGAGACCTTCCTGGGCGACGTGATCGGCGACATCAACTCCCGCCGCGGCCAGGTGCAGGCACATGTCGGAGCGCTCACGGCGACCGGGTCGTCGATGCGCTGGTGCCGCTCTCCGAGATGTTCGGGTACGTTGGCGACCTGAGGTCCAAGACCTCCGGCCAGGCGTCGTACTCGATGGAGTTCGACTCGTACGCCGAGGTTCCGCAGAACGTCGCCGACGAGATCATCAAGAAGGTCCGCGGCGAGTAACATCTCGCGCGGCCTCGGCAGCCACATTTCACTAGCAACGAGTCAAGTAACAACAACAGGAGGAGCCCACAGTGGCTAAGGCGAAGTTCGAGCGGACCAAGCCGCACGTCAACATCGGCACCATCGGTCACATCGACCACGGCAAGACGACGCTGACCGCAGCAATCACCAAGGTGCTGCACGACAAGTTCCCGAACCTGAACGAGGCTTCGGCGTTCGACCAGATCGACAAGGCGCCCGAAGAGCGCCAGCGCGGCATCACGATCTCGATCGCGCACGTCGAGTACCAGACCGAGGCGCGCCACTACGCGCACGTCGACTGCCCTGGTCACGCGGACTACATCAAGAACATGATCACCGGTGCGGCCCAGATGGACGGCGCGATCCTCGTGGTCGCCGCCACCGACGGCCCGATGCCGCAGACGCGTGAGCACGTGCTGCTCGCCCGCCAGGTCGGCGTGCCGGCCATGGTCGTGGCGCTGAACAAGTGCGACATGGTCGACGACGAGGAGCTCATCGAGCTCGTCGAGATGGAGGTGCGCGAGCTCCTCTCCGAGTACGAGTTCGACGGCGACGACATCCCCGTCGTCCGCGTCGCGGCCTTCCCGGCGCTGCAGGGCGACGAGAAGTGGGGCGAGTCGATCCTCGAGCTGATGAACGCGGTCGACGAGTACATCCCGCAGCCGGTGCGCGAGACCGAGAAGCCGTTCCTGATGCCCGTCGAGGACGTCTTCACGATCACCGGTCGTGGCACCGTCATCACCGGTCGCATCGAGCGCGGCATCGTCAAGGTCAACGAGACCGTCGACATCATCGGCATCCGCGACGCCAAGCAGACGACGACCGTCACCGGCATCGAGATGTTCCGCAAGCTGCTCGACGACGGGCGAGGCGGGCGAGAACGTCGGTCTGCTGCTCCGCGGCACCAAGCGCGAGGACGTCGAGCGCGGCATGGTCGTGATCAAGCCGGGCACCACCACCCCGCACACCAACTTCGAGGCGAGCGTCTACATCCTCTCGAAGGAGGAGGGCGGCCGTCACACGCCGTTCTTCAACAACTACCGTCCGCAGTTCTACTTCCGGACCACGGACGTGACCGGCGTGGTGACCCTCCCCGAGGGCACCGAGATGGTCATGCCGGGCGACAACACCGAGATGTCGGTCGAGCTGATCCAGCCGATCGCCATGGAGGACGGCCTCCGCTTCGCGATCCGCGAGGGCGGCCGCACCGTCGGCGCCGGCCGGGTCACCAAGATCACCAAGTGAAACGCCGAGAGGGCCCCGCAAGTCGCAGCAGCGACTTGCGGGGCCCCTCCTGTTTCACTTGGTGAGGAGTTGAGTTGCGTGCGAGGCCGGAGGAGCGAAGCGGGGGAGGCGTCGCGCGCAACTCAACGAGGAGTCCACGGCGCCGTACCGTGCCAGCCGGGCGTGCCCGTCAGCGGCGCCGACTGCAACTCAACGGCGCCGGAGGCACAACTCAACGGTGCCGCAGGCACGACTCAACGGTGCCGGAGGCACAACTCAACGTGATGATGGGTGAGGGCATTCGGCCGGCGCGGCCGCACGCACGGTTCACCGAGGACGGGCGTCGGGTCCGCGAGGTGGTGTCGTACTCGCGCCGGGGGAGCCGGTTCAGCGAGCGCGAGCAGGCCGCGTGGGACCGCCGCGCGGACGACGTGGGTGATCCCCGACGAGGCCGTGGACGACCCCGGGTTCGACCTGTCCGGCTGGTTCGGGCGCTCGGCGCCGCTGGTCGTGGAGATCGGGTCGGGAGTGGGCGAGTCCCTCGTCGCCCTCGCGGGCGCGCGCCCGTCGTACGACGTGCTGGCGTTCGAGGTCTGGCGGCCCGGGGTGGCCGGTGCGCTGTGGCGGCTCGAGGAGGCCGGTGTCGACAACGTGCGCCTGATCTCGGTCGACGCGGTGTGGTCGATGCGGCACCTGTTCGAACCGGGGTCGATCGCCGAGCTCTGGACGTTCTTCCCCGACCCGTGGCCCAAGACGCGGCACCACAAGCGGCGGCTGGTGCAGCCGGCGTTCGTCCATGACGCCGCGACTGCGCTGTCCGATGGCGGCGTCTGGCGGCTGGCCACCGACTGGGCGGAGTACGCCGACGCGATGCGCGCCGCGCTCGACGACGAGCCGATGCTGGCCGGGGGCGTGACGGACCGCTGGGAGGAGCGCCCGCTCACCCGGTTCGAGCGCCGGGGCCTGGACGAGGGACGCGCCGTCACCGACCTGACCTACCGGCGGGTCTGATCCCTCAGGGGGTCTCCTCGAGCACCAGGCCGGCCCGGGAGAGCAGCTGTTCGACCCGCTCGCGCTCGTGGTCGAGCTCCGGCCCGGGCGGCAGCACGCCCAGCAGCTGGGTGTAGCCGAGCGCCGCACAGGCCTCACCGAGCACGGCGTCGTACGACCGGAGCAGGGCCGCGATCCGGGCGGCGCTGCGGCCGTCGTCGGGGTGCCGCACCTGGCGGCCGAGGCGGCGGACGTCGGACGCGATCTCCTGGATCGGGCGCCCCACCGGCAGCGTGGGGTCGTAGCTGCGCAGGTCCCTGACGAAGCGCCGGAAGGCGAGGTAGATCGACCGGGACCACGAGGCCTCCGGGTCGGCGAGCAGCTGGACCAGACGCGCGGTCAGCACGACCGGTGTGGCCAGGAAGAGGAGGATCACCCACGGACCCATACCTGACGGTAAGTCGGCCTCGCAGAACGGGCAAGGGCGAGGGCGCGGATCGTGCCAGACTCGTGACCGTGACGGATCACCCCGACCAGCCCCCGGGTCCCCCCGGGCAGCCGCCGCCGTACCAGCAGTACCAGGGTGCGTACTACGCGCCGCCGGACCACCCGCAAGCCACCACCGCGCTGGTCCTCGGCATCCTCGGACTCGTCCTGTGCGGCGTGCTCGCGCCGTTCGCGTGGCAGATGGGCAACCGCGTGCTGCGCGAGATCGACGCCTCGCAGGGTCGCCTGGGTGGCCGGAGCAGCGCGAGCGCGGGCCGGATCATGGGCATGATCGGCACCGCCCTGCTCGTGTTCAGCCTCGTGATCCTCCTCGTCGTGGGCCTGGTCCTCGGACTCGTCGGGCTCGGCGCGCTCGGCTCGAGCAGCTGACGCCGGTGGGTCTGCTCCGGATCCACCGCGCCTGGTGGGTCGCCCTGGTCACGCTGCTGGCGCTGGTCGCGGCCGCCGGCTTCCGGTCGTCCACGGGTGCCCTGCTGGAACCGCTGGAGAACGAGTTCGGCTGGTCGCGCGGCACCACGTCCGGCGCGGTGAGCCTCAACCTGGTGATCTACGGACTGACCGCGCCGTTCGCCGCGGCGCTGATGGAGCGCTTCGGCATCCGCCGGGTGGTGGCCGGTGCGCTCACGCTGGTCGCGGCCGGCGCCGGGCTGACCCTGGTGATGACCGCGTCGTGGCAGCTCTGGTTCCTGTGGGGCGTGCCGATCGGCGTCGGCACCGGGGCGATGGCGCTGGTCTTCGGCGCGATCGTGGCGAACCGCTGGTTCGTGCGCCAGCGGGGGCTGGTCACCGGAGTGTTCTCGGCGGCGAGCTCCACCGGTCAGCTGGTGTTCCTCCCCACCATCGCTCGTCTCGCCGAGGATCCCGGCTGGCGCTGGGCCGCCGGGGTGGTGGCGGTGTTCGCGCTGGTGCTGGTGCCGGTGGTGCTGCTCGTGATGCGCGACCGGCCCTCCGACGCACACACCACGCCGTACGGCGCAGAGCCCGGCTACGTCGAACCGCCGCCGGTCGCCGGGGGACCCGGGCCCGCCCGGCTGGCGGTGCGCACGCTGGCGCAGGTGTCGCGACGGTGGACGTTCTGGGCGCTGTTCCTGTCGTTCTGGATCTGCGGCTGGTCGACGAACGGCCTGATCGGCACCCACTTCATCCCGGCCGCGCACGACCACGGGCTGCCGGCGACCACCGCGGCCAACCTGCTCGCGCTGATCGGGGTCTTCGACATCGTCGGCACGATCGCGTCGGGCTGGCTGTCGGACCGGGTGGACCCGCGCTTCCTGCTGTTCGTCTACTACCTGCTGCGGGGGATGTCGCTGCTGGTGGTGCCGAGCCTGCTCGGTCCCGAGGTGCACCCGAACCTGTTCCTGTTCATCGTGTTCTACGGGCTCGACTGGGTGGCGACGGTGCCGCCGACCGTGGCGCTGTGCCGCACCCACTTCGGGCTGGAACGTTCCGGGGTCGTGTTCGGCTGGGTGTTCGCCGCGCACATGGTCGGCGCCGGGGTCGCGGCGTCGTACGCCGGCCTGGTGCGGGAGCACCTCGGCGACTACTACCTCGCCTGGATGACCGCGGGCGGGCTGTGCCTGCTCGCCGCGCTGATGTGCCTCTCGATCCCGGCGCGGGCGCGGGAGGAGGACGTGACGGCGTTGGAGTGCCTGGGCCAGGAGGCGGCGCAGATCTAGGGGTGGGTGCGGCGCTGGGCCAGCCGGTGCCGCAGATCGGCCTCCCGGTGCAGGCGGCCGCGGTCACGCTCGCGGCGCTCGGCGGCGACGGCGGCGAGGAACTGCTCCGGTGGCGTGCCCCGCGGCGGTGGCGGCGCGACGTACGACAGGGTGCGGTCGGCGAGGTCGACCACCAGGGACCGCCAGGCGTCGGGACTCAGGTCGGTGCCCCGGCCGAGCAGCTGCCGGATCGAGATCGCGAGGCCCTCGGGCAGCGGCGCGATGTCGGCGGCATGGGCCCAGTGCGCGAGCTGCGGGGGCATCGGCACCGGCGCGGGCAGCACCAGCCCGATCTTGTCGCGGACGACGTACGTGCCCGCGACCAGGTCGCCCAGCCGCTTGCCGCGGGAGTTCACCAGCGAGGTGACCAGGGCGGGCACGCCCCAGAACACCCAGATCTCCACCACCCCGACCAGGGCCCGGATGAACGCGTGGTGGAAGGAGATCGGGCCGGCGTCGTCGCGCACGGTGCGGGTGCCGATGGCGTACTTCCCGACGCTCTTGCCCCGGGTGAAGGTCTCGAGGGTGCACGGGACGACCACCAGGGCGCCCGCGAACGCGACGATGCTGCCGACGGCGTACAGCGCCTCGTCGGTCGCGAGCATCCCGACGGCGATGAAGCCGACGAGGAGCAGCCCGGCCTCGATGATCACGTCGATCAGTCCGGAGAGCAGCCGGGTGCCGAGGGAGGCCGGGGGCAGCTCGAGCGTGACCGCCTCGCCGGTGACGAGGTCGTCGGTGTCGAGCCCTGCGTAGATGTCGGCCATCGCCCTGAACCCTAGGTGCTCGCCGGTGAGGCCCGCATACCCTTGCCCGCATGGACCTCGACGCCTACGTGGGCGCCCACCACCTGACGTGGCGTCGGCTGGAGGACCTCAGCCAGCGGCGCCCGGCCAGCGGTGAGGAGGCCGACGAGCTGGTCGACCTGTACCAGGAGGTCGCCACCCACCTGAGCGTGATCCGGTCCAGCGCCCCCGACGCCGCGACCGTCGAGCTACCTGAGCGGCCTGCTGGCCCGGGCGCGCATCCGGTCGGTGGGCACCCGGTCGACGGGCTGGGCGGAGGTCGCCGACTTCTTCGTACGTCGCTTCCCGGCCGCGCTGTACCGCACCCGGCGCTGGTGGCTGGGAGCGATGCTGATCTGCTACGCGATCGCCGCGGTGATGATCTGGTGGCTGCTGGCGCACCCGCAGGCCGAGTCGGCCCTGCTCGACCCGAAGCAGGTCGACGAGCTGGTGAAGAACGACTTCGCCGACTACTACAAGCAGGCCGCCGCCTCGCACTTCGCGGCGAAGGTGTGGACCAACAACGCCTGGGTGGCGGCGTTCTGCATCGCTCTCGGGGTGCTCGGCGTGCCGGTCGTGTTCGTGCTGTGGCAGAACATCCTGAACCTGGCGGTGGTCGGGTCGATCATGATCCGGCACGACCGCGGGGAGCTGTTCTTCGGGCTGATCCTCCCGCACGGGCTGCTCGAGCTGACCGCGGTCTTCGTGGCGGCCGGGGTCGGGCTGCGGCTGTTCTGGGCGTGGGTCCGCCCCACCGAGGACACCCGCGCCCGCTCGCTCGCGGCGGAGGGCAGGTCCGCCGCCGGGGTCGCGCTCGGCCTGGTCGTCGTCCTCCTCGTGTCCGGCCTGATCGAGGGCTTCGTGACCCCCTCCGGCCTGCCGACCTGGGCCCGGGTCGGCATCGGGATCCTCGCCGAGGTGCTGTTCCTGGCGTACGTCTACGTCCTCGGCGGTCGTGCCGTCCGCGCCGGCTGGACCGGCGACCTCGACGAGTCGCTGCTCGAGGACGGGGTGGCGACGGTCGGGTAGGGGCGGCCTGCGGGTTGGGCGTCGTGCGGCGGGTGCGGTCCATGTCGGGACTGCGGAATCTGCGAATCGCGTGCAGTTCGGGACAATGTGCGGAACGGCGCTCGGACGTGCGCGTCCCGCGAAGCTCCGCATTTGCGACGTCTGGCGGGGTCCGCCGCGGTCGTCCGGCCCGGCAAGCCCGCATATGCGGTGTTGTCGGGGGCTGCACCGCCCGCCGGCCCCGACAACCTCGCAAATGCGAGGTCCCGGGGCCCGCGACCGACCCCGACCCCGCAATGCGACCCCGGCCGAGCCACCCGCCGCCACCTACAACAACCCGCGCGCCTTCAGCGACAGGTAGTGGTCGGCGAGGACCACCGGAAGCCGGTCGGCGTCCTCGTCGAGGACGTCGACGCCGAGCGCGGCGAGGAGCCGGGCGGTGCGGTCGCGGTGCGCGATCGCCTGCTCCGCGGCGGCCGCGTGGTACGTCGCCGTGGCGTCGCTGCGGGCGGCGGCGATCCGGGCCAGCGCGGGGTCGCGCACGGACGCCACGACCACCTTGTGCCGCGCGGTCAGCGGGCCGATCAGCGGCAGCAGCCCCTGCTCGACGGCGGACGGTTCGAGCGGGGTGAGCAGCACGACCAGCGCGCGGTGCCGGCCGAGCCCGTCGAGGGCGCCGACCAGCGCGTGCCAGCTGGTCTCGGCGAGCACCGGCTCGAGCTCGGCCATGGTGTCCTGGAGGGCGGCCAGCACCTCGTTGCCGTGGCGGCCCTTGGTGCGCGCCCGCACCGTGCGGTCGCCGGCGACGAAGTCGATCCGGTCGCCGGCCCGCGCCGCGAGCGCGGCCAGCAGCAGCGCGGCGTCCATCGCCGAGTCCAGGCGCGGGATGTCGCCGACGCGGCCGGCGGAGGTGCGCCCGGTGTCGAGCACGATCACCACCCGTCGGTCGCGTTCGGGCTGCCAGGTGCGGACCACCACGTCCTTGGTGCGGGCGCTGGCCCGCCAGTCGATGCTGCGGACGTCGTCGCCGCGCACGTACTCGCGCAGCGAGTCGAACTCCGTGCCCTGCCCGCGCACCCGCACCGCAGACCGCCCGTCGAGCTCGCGCAGCCGGGCCAGCCGGCTGGGCAGGTGCTTGCGGGAGTGGAACGGCGGCAGCACGCGCACCGTGCCCGGCGCCTGCAGCGTGCCCTGCCGGGCGGCCAGGCCCAGCGGGCCGAGGCTGCGCGCGGTGACCCGGTCGGTACGACGGTCGCCGCGACGGGTCGGCACCAGCGTGGTCGAGACCTCGGTGCTGCCCCCGCCGGCGAGCCGGATCCGGTGCCGGTTGCCGACCGCGCCCGCCGACGGCTGCCACGCGTCGCGCAGCGCACCCCCGAAGCCCCGGCTCCCCGTGTTGCGCACGGCGAGCACGGTCGCGGTCGGCTGACCCTGCCGCACCGGCCCGGTCGCGCGCCGTACGACGGAGAGCTGGCGGGTCGTCGGCGCCAGGAGCAGGTCGGCCAGCACCAGGACCACCACCAGGGCCAGCCAGAACAGCACGGTGCTGCCCTGCGGGCGCAGCATGACCACGCCGATGCCGAGCAGCACCAGCACCGGTACCCGCCAGGTGATCACCATCGCGGCACCGTCAACGCGGGACCGTGACCGACCCGAGCGCCGTCGCCAGCACCTGGTTGACCGCGACTCCCTCGAGCTCGGCCTCCGGGCGCAGCGCCAGCCGGTGCGCCAGCGTCGCCTGCGCCAGCGACTTCACGTCGTCCGGCGTCACGAAGTCGCGTCCGGACAGCCACGCCCAGGCCCGCGACGTGCGCAGCAGCGCGGTCGCACCGCGCGGGCTGACCCCCAGCCCCAGCGACGGCGAGGTGCGCGTGGCGCGCGCGATGTCGACGATGTACGACGCGATCTCGTCCGAGACCCGCACCGTCCCGACGGCCGCCCGCCCGGCCGCGACGTGCTCCGCTGTCGCCACCCGGGTCACGCCGGCGCCGGCGATGTCGCGCGGGTCGAAGCCGTCGGCGTGCCGGCGCACGATCGCCACCTCGTCGTCCTTGCCCGGCAGCGGCATCTGCAGCTTGAGCAGGAACCGGTCGAGCTGGGCCTCCGGCAGCGGGTAGGTGCCCTCGTACTCGACCGGGTTCTGCGTGGCCGCGACCAGGAACGGCGTCGGCAGCGGGCGGGTGACGCCGTCGGCCGACACCTGCCCCTCCTCCATCGCCTCCAGCAGCGCCGACTGGGTCTTCGGGGGCGTGCGGTTGATCTCGTCCGCGAGCAGCAGGTTGGTGAAGAGCGGGCCCTCCCGGAAGGTGAGGTCGGTGCCGCCGCCCTCGATCACCATCGAGCCGGTGATGTCACCGGGCATCAGGTCGGGCGTGAACTGCACCCGCTTGGTGTCCACCGCCAGCGCCGTCGCCAGGGTGCGCACCAGCAGCGTCTTCGCCACACCGGGGACGCCCTCCATCAGCACGTGCCCGCCGGAGAGCAGGGCCACCAGCAGACCGGAGACGGCGGCGTCCTGGCCGACGACCGCCTTCGCCACCTCGGTCCGGACGGCGGAGAGCGCCTCGCGTGCCTCGCCGGCGCGGTGCTCGTAGTCGTTCTCGTGCAGGGTCTCGGTCATCGGGGGCGTACCTCGTCTTCCAGTTGCAGGAGCCGACGGCCGAGGTCGGCCAACGCGGAGTCGTTCGCGACGGTGGCGGGTGCGAGCAGGTCGTGGACCTCGTCGGTACGACGACCGGTGCGGGCGGCCACGGCGTGCACGATCTCGGGCATCGGCGCCTCGGAGCGGAGCGCGAGGTGCTCGGCGAGCCGGCGCTGCGTCGCGTGCCGCAGGATCGTCGCGGCGTGGCCACGGTCCCGGGCCCGGTGGTAGAGCCGGCCGCGGCTCTCCGTCGACTCGGCGGCGCGCACCACGACCGGCAACGGCTCGCGCACCAGCGGCCCGAACCGTCGCCCGCGCCAGAGCAGGATCGCCAGGGTGCCGAGGAGCAGCAGCCACAGTGCCGGGTAGAGCCAGCGGGGGAGGAGCGAGGAGATGGAGACGCCGTCTCCCGCGGAGACGTCGGTCGGGTCGGCGACGTACCAGACCAGCTTGGGGTGCTGGCCGAGCAGCCGCAGCGACAGTGCCGCGTTGTCCGCCTCGGTCACGTGGTCGTTGCTGAGCACGTCGGGGGCCAGGAACAGCCAGAACTTCCGGTCGGCGGCCGGCCGGTGCAGGGCCACCGCGCCGCCGTCGCCGAAGCAGCCCGCGCCGGCCACCGCGGCGGCGAACGGTGCCCGGATGGTCAGCCCGTCGGCGACCGGCTCGTCGCAGTTGGCGGACAGGTCGTCGGTGCCGAGGCTGCGCGGCTCCAGTCCGAACGCGTCCTCGAGCACCATGGTCTCGCCGACCACGACCACCGCGCCCGCGGACCGCGCCCGCGAGCGCACCACCGTCGAACGTGCTGCGGCCGAGCTGGACGGGGTTGGTCACCACCACCGTGGTGTCCTTGTCGACCGGTGCGTCGCGGAACGCCCGCTCGTTGCGCACGATGCGGACGTCCACCCCGTGGTCGTCGAGCACCTTGGCGACCGCCTGAGCGCCCGCCGGAGCGGGGTTGCGGGGGTCGAGGTCGCCGCCGAAGCGGGCGTTGTCGCGGTTGACCACGGCCAGGCCCACGATCGCGACGACCAGCGCCAGGCCGAGGAGCAGCGGAGTGCGGTTGCGCCGGAGAACCTCGGTGGTCGGCCCGCTCATCGGGGGACCGCCGCCACCGGACCGCGGGCATCGCTTCCGTTGGTCGGGCTGGCACCCGTGAGCGCGGACTCGAGGTCGAGCATCGCGCCGGCGCGCTCGCGGGTGGCGCGGTGGTCGCCGTATCGCGTCTCGTCGAAGACCCGGGCCGCCACCTCCAGCCGGTCGGCGTACGACGGAAAGCGCGGGGCGGCGAGCGTGGTGACCTCGTGGGCGGTCGCGGCGGGCACGTCGTCCACCAGCTGCCGCTCGACCAGCCCGGCGGCCAGCGCCCGCATGCCCTCGACGACGGCGTCGTCCCAGACCCCGGTGTCGTACGCCGCCCGCGCCAGCCGGCGGTGCTCGGCGGCCGTGCGCCGGACGTCGCCGAACACCGGCTCGGGGGTGCGGTCGGCGCCGGCGTTGCGCCGCAGCCGCGAGAGCACGAACACGAGCAGCAGCGCGACGACCACCGTCAGCCCGAGCAGCACCGCGTCGCTGAGCCCCCCGAAGTTGCCGGTGCCGCCCTGCGCCTTGTCGAGCAGCTCCTGGAACCACTCCTGCATCCGCTGCACGAGGTTCGGCCGGTACTCGCGCCGCAGCAGCTCCTGACGGAGCCACTCGCGGGCGGTGTCGGCGTCGGGATGCAACGGGCCGCGCAGGGCCATCCCCGGGAGGAGGGCGAACGACATCAGGACTGCCGCCGGGACTGGACGTGGTTGACCAGCTCGATGTCGAACCCCTCCTTGCGGAAGCGCTGGTCGACGTACTGCAGCACCGCGATGGCGCCGGCGAACGGACCGATGATCGCGCCCGAGAGCACGGAGGCGACGTTGGAGCTCAGCAGCAGGCCGACCGTGCCGCCGCCGCTCTGGAGGCCGAACGCGAGGCCGGCGCCCAGGAGCGCGAACGGCACCGCGATCACCTGGTTGACGATCACGGTCGCGAGGAAGGCGAGGAGGAAGACGCCGAGGATCCGCCAGAACTGGCCCCGGGCCAGCCGGCTGCTGCGGCGCAGGGCCTCGAAGACGCCCCGGCGCTCGACCACCACGATCGGGGCGGCGAGCTGGAACCACCGCACGTGGATCGCCAGTGCGGCACACAGGGCCAGCAGCACGACGAACAGGCCGAGCAGCACGGCCAGCACCAGGCCGGCGGCGCTGTCGGAGACGGCCACCCCGAGCAGGATCACCAGCAGGACCGGCACGCCGACCACGGCGACGAAGACCAGACCCTCCAGCAGGGCGAGCCCGAGCAGCCGGAGCAGGCGGCCCTTGGCCTGCTGCCAGGCCTGGCCCGCGGTGAGCCGGTCACCGATGACGGCCCGGGTCACGACGGGCGTGACCAGGCCGGTGACCACGATGCCGGCCAGGAAGCTGAAGATCGACGCGATCGAGTTGGCGGTGGTGATCCCGGCGTCGGCGAACGGCGAGGAGTCACCGGTGGTGTCGAGCCCGGTCATCTGACCGGTGAGGCCGAGCACGATCGCGATCAGCGCCGGCAGCACCATGAAGCCGGCGGTGACCAGGGCGGCGACGCCGATCGTGGCCCGCGGGTTGCGACGGATCGTGGTGAACGCGCCGTCGAAGAAGTCGGTGAGGGTCAGCGGCCGCAGCGGCACCGTGCCCGGCTTGTGCAGCGGGCGCCCCCACGGGATGCCGTGCTGGGGCGGCTGCCGGCCGAGCCCGCCGGCCATGGCCGGTCCGCCCGCGGCGCCGGGCGCCGCCCCGTGGCCGACGCGGTACTCCGGGGCGTCGCCGGGAGGCGGCCACCCCGGCGGTGGCGGACCGGCTGGCGGCCCACCCGGGGGCGTCTGCCCCGCGCCGGGAGGTGGCGGATCGTGGTCGGTCATACGCGGCAGCCCCCCCGGAACGAGTGTGGTGAACGATGTGGAGCCGGCGCTCGCCGGCGTGGACTGACATCCTTGCACCCGCTCCCCGTTCACGCGGGGGCGTACAGATTTGGCGCACGCGCCGATCTCTGCCAAACTGTTCCGGTTGCTCCGGCGGGATTGCCGGGGTGCGGCACATTGACTACTGAACAGGTTCTCCCGAACTCTGAGGGTTTGTCGCGTGTGCTCGCACCGCACCAGGAGATCCCGTTTCAGCTCGACCCGCACGACGGGGTCGGGTGGCCATCCACAACACCGACCAGATCGATTTCGGTCTGTCGTGCGCCTGAACGGCACGACACGCCCGACCTCGGGGGTCGCTGTGGCAGGTCGGGTCGGGGCAGGCGGACGGACTCACCCAGAGCGTCCGGAACAGACCGAGTGCGCGATGAAGAAAAGGACGAACGGGACCTATGGCGGGACAGAAGATCCGCATCAGGCTCAAGGCCTACGACCACGAGGTGATCGACACCTCGGCGCGGAAGATCGTGGACACCGTGACCCGGACGGGCGCGAAGGTGGCCGGCCCGGTGCCGCTGCCGACGGAGAAGAACGTCTACTGCGTCATCCGCTCGCCCCACAAGTACAAGGACAGCCGCGAGCACTTCGAGATGCGCACCCACAAGCGCCTCATCGACATCATCGACCCCACGCCGAAGACCGTCGACTCCCTGATGCGACTCGACCTGCCGGCCGGTGTCGACATCGAGATCAAGCTCTGAGTCCAGGAGATCTGAGTCATGAGCACTTTTGAACGCAACGTGAAGGGTCTGCTGGGCACCAAGCTCGGCATGACCCAGACGTGGGACGAGAACAACCGGATCGTGCCGGTGACCGTCGTCTCCGCGCAGACCAACGTGGTCACCCAGGTCCGCACCCCCGCGTCCGACGGCTACAACGCGATCCAGCTGGCGTACGGCGAGGTCGACGGCCGCAAGGTCACCAAGCCCTCGGCGGGTCACTTCGCCAAGGCCGGTGTGACCCCGCGTCGCCATCTCGCCGAGATCCGCACCGCGGACGCCTCGGAGTACACCGTCGGCCAGGAGCTCGCCCCCGAGCTGTTCGCCGCGGGTGACGAGGTCGACGTGACCGGCACCAGCAAGGGCAAGGGCTACGCCGGAGTCATGAAGCGCCACGGCTTCCACGGCGTCGGCGCCTCCCACGGTGCCCACCGCAACCACCGCAAGCCGGGCTCGATCGGCGCCTGCGCCACGCCCGGCCGCGTGTTCAAGGGCATGCGGATGGCGGGCCGGATGGGCACCGACACCGTCACCACCCAGAACGTCACCGTCCACGGCATCGACACCGAGCGGGGCCTGATCCTGCTCAAGGGTGCCGTCCCCGGTCCCAAGGGTGGCCTCGTGGTCATCCGCTCCGCTGCGAAGCGTCAGGAGGCTTCCGCCTGATGGCCGTGAAGACTGTCAACGTCGACCTCCCCGCGGAGATCTTCGACGTGCCGACCAACATCCCGCTGATCCACCAGGTCGTGGTGGCCCAGCAGGCCGCCGCTCGCCAGGGCACGGCGTCCACCAAGACCCGTGGCGAGGTCCGCGGCGGTGGCCGCAAGCCCTACAAGCAGAAGGGCACCGGCCGCGCCCGTCAGGGCTCGACCCGGGCGCCGCAGTTCGCCGGCGGTGGCACCGTCCACGGCCCGCAGCCGCGCAGCTACGACCAGCGCACCCCCAAGAAGATGAAGGCCGCCGCCCTGCGTGGCGCCCTCTCCGACCGGGCCCGCGCCGGCCGTGTCCACGTGATCGAGGCGCTGGTCGAGGGCTCGAAGCCCTCCACCAAGGCCGCGGTCAAGGCCCTCACCGACCTGTCCGGCACGCGCCGCCAGCTGATCATCCTCGAGCGTGAGGACGCGCTGACCTGGCTGTCGCTGCGCAACGTCGCGGGCGCGCACATCCTGGCCGTCGACCAGCTCAACACCTACGACGTGCTGCTGTCCGACGACGTGGTCTTCACCAAGGGCGCCTACGACGCGTTCGTGAGCGGCTCGCCGCTCGACCGTCCGGCCCATCGTCGAGGCCCCGCCCACGACGAGCCGCGACCGAGGAGTCCCCGAGGTCGAGCTGCCGAGGGCGCCAAGGCCCCGCTGAAGAGCGGCAACGCGCCGAAGGGCTACGAGATCAAGGGCAACGCCTCCGGCAGTACCACGCCCCCGGCGGCCAGTGGTACGACGCGACCGAGGCCGAGTTCTGGTTCAAGACCGCCGAGGACGCCGAGGCGGCCGGGTTCGTCGAGGCCGGCTCGCGAGTCCATCGCGAGACCGACGCCGAGGAGGACGAAATGAGCACCCTGCACAAGGACCACCGCGACGTGCTGATCGCGCCGGTCGTCAGCGAGAAGAGCTACGGCCTGCTCGACAACAACAAGTACACGTTCCTGGTGCGGCCCGACGCCAACAAGACCGAGATCAAGATCGCGGTCGAGAAGGTGTTCGACGTCAAGGTCACCTCGGTCAACACGATGAACCGGTCCGGCAAGACCCGTCGTACCCGCTCGGGCGTCGGGCGTCGCGCCAACACCAAGCGCGCGATCGTCAGCCTCGCCGAGGGTCACCGCATCGACATCTTCGGGGGTCCGGTCTCCTGACCGGGCTGAGAGGAATCAGACATGGCTATCCGTAAGTACAAGCCGACCACCCCGGGCCGTCGCGGCTCGTCCGTGGCCGACTTCGTCGAGATCACGCGCACCACGCCGGAGAAGTCCCTGGTGCGGCCGCTGCCCAAGAAGGGCGGCCGCAACAACCAGGGCCGGATCACCACCCGGCACCAGGGTGGTGGCCACAAGCGTGCCTACCGCGTGGTCGACTTCCGTCGCTACGACAAGGACGGCGTCCCGGCGAAGGTCGCGCACATCGAGTACGACCCCAACCGCACCGCGCGCCTCGCGCTGCTGCACTACGCCGACGGCGAGAAGCGCTACATCATCGCGCCCCACGGCATCGGCCAGGGCACGGCGATCGAGGCCGGGGTCAACGCCGACATCAAGCCCGGCAACAACCTGCCGCTGCGCAACATCCCGGTCGGCACGACCATCCACTGCATCGAGCTCCGGCCCGGTGGCGGCGCGAAGATCGCCCGCTCCGCCGGCAACTCGGCGCAGCTGGTCGCCAAGGAGGGCTCCCGGGCCCAGCTCCGGATGCCGTCCGGCGAGATGCGCTACGTCGACGTCCGCTGCCGCGCCACGGTCGGCGAGGTCGGCAACGCCGAGCAGTCCAACATCAACTGGGGCAAGGCCGGCCGGATGCGCTGGAAGGGCAAGCGCCCGACCGTCCGCGGTGTCGTCATGAACCCGGTGGACCACCCGCACGGCGGTGGTGAGGGCAAGACCTCCGGTGGTCGCCACCCGGTCTCGCCCTGGGGCAAGCCCGAGGGCCGCACGCGCAAGCGCAAGGCCAGCGACGCCCTGATCGTCCGCCGCCGCAAGTCCGGCAAGAACAGGAAGTAACGACAGATGCCTCGCAGCCTGAAGAAGGGCCCCTTCGTCGACGACCACCTGATCAAGAAGGTGGACGCGCAGAACGACGCCGGGACCCACAACGTGATCAAGACGTGGTCGCGCCGCTCGATGATCGTGCCGGCCATGATCGGCCACACGCTCGCCGTGCACGACGGCCGCAAGCACGTCCCGGTGTTCGTGACCGACTCGATGGTCGGACACAAGCTGGGCGAGTTCGCGCCGACCCGCACCTACCGCGGGCACGTCAAGGACGACCGGAAGAGCCGCCGCCGCTGACCGCGGTGGCAGAGGAGAGAGAGCAATGAGCGTTACCGAACGCCGGCGCACGAGCGCCCGCCGCGATTCGCTGCTCGGCGACCAGCCGGGGGCGTTCGCCTCCGCGCGCTTCGTCCGGATCACCCCGATGAAGGCACGACGGGTCGTGGACATGGTCCGCGGCCTGCCGGTGGACGACGCCCTGGCGCTGCTGCAGTTCGCGCCGCAGGCCGCCAGCGAGACCGTGTACAAGGTCCTCGAGTCGGCCGTGGCCAACGCCGAGGGCACCGAGGACCTCGACCGCGCGACGCTGGTCGTCACCAAGGCGACGGTCGACCAGGGTCCGACGATGAAGCGGTGGCGTCCGCGCGCGCAGGGCCGGGCCACCCGGATCCTCAAGCGCACCAGCCACATCACGCTGGTCGTCGAGCCGGCCGCACTGACGACCACGTCGCAGACCAAGAAGGGGCGGAACGCCTGATGGGCCAGAAGATCAACCCGAACGGGTTCCGTCTCGGCATCTCCACCGACCACAAGAGCCGGTGGTACGCCGACAAGCTGTACAAGGCCTACGTCGGTGAGGACGTCGCGATCCGCAAGCTCCTGTCCAAGGGCATGGAGCGGGCCGGTATCTCCAAGGTCGAGATCGAGCGCACCCGTGACCGGGTGCGGGTGGACATCCACACCGCGCGGCCGGGCATCGTGATCGGTCGCCGTGGCGCCGAGGCCGACCGCATCCGCGGCGAGCTCGAGAAGCTCACCGGCAAGCAGGTGCAGCTGAACATCCTCGAGGTCAAGCAGCCCGAGATCGACGCGCAGCTGGTCGCCCAGGGTGTCGCGGAGCAGCTCGCCGGTCGCGTGCAGTTCCGCCGTGCCATGAAGAAGGCCATGCAGACCTCGATGCGCTCCGGTGCCAAGGGCATCCGGATCCAGTGCTCGGGTCGCCTCAACGGCGCCGAGATGTCGCGCTCGGAGTTCTACCGCGAGGGCCGCGTGCCCCTGCACACGCTCCGCGCCGACATCGACTACGGCTTCTACGAGGCCAAGACCACCTTCGGCCGGATCGGCGTGAAGGTCTGGATCTACAAGGGCGAGGTCGCGGGCACCCGCGCCGAGCGCGAGGCCCAGGCGGCCGCGCGCGCCGGTGCGCCGGGCCGTGGCCGTGGCGGGCGTGACGCCCGTGGCGGCGACCGGCCGACCCGTGGCAGCCGGCCGACCCGCGCCGACCGTCCGCAGACCGACGCCCCCGCGGCGGCTGCCCCGGCCACCACCGAGGCCGCTCCGGCGGAGACCGCACCCACCGGACAGGAGGGCTGAGTGCCATGTTGATGCCTCGCAGGGTCAAGCACCGCAAGCAGCACCACCCCAAGCGGACCGGTGCCGCCAAGGGCGGCACGAAGCTGGCGTTCGGCGACTACGGGATCCAGGCCACCGAGCCGGCCTACGTCACCAACCGCCAGATCGAGTCCGCGCGTATCGCGATGACCCGTCACATCAAGCGCGGCGGCAAGGTGTGGATCAACATCTACCCCGACCGCCCGCTGACCAAGAAGCCCGCCGAGACCCGCATGGGTTCCGGCAAGGGCTCGCCCGAGTGGTGGGTCGCCAACGTCAAGCCCGGCCGGATCATGTTCGAGCTGTCCGGCGTGCCCGACGACATCGCCCGTGAGGCGATGCGTCGTGCGATGCACAAGCTTCCGATGAAGTGCCGGTTCGTGAGCCGTGAGGCAGGTGAATTCTGATGGCCAGCAGCAACCTGGCTGGTGAGCTCGACGAGCTCACCGACGTCGACCTCGAGACCAAGCTGCGTGAGTCCAAGGAAGAGCTGTTCAACCTGCGCTTCCAGGCCGCCACCGGCCAGCTCGAGAGCCACGGCCGGCTCCGCCTGGTCAAGAAGGACATCGCCCGGATCTACACCGTGGTGCGCGAGCGCGAGCTCGGCATCCGGACCACGCCGGGTGCCGCTAAGGAGAAGGCATGAGCGAGAACACCACCGAGGCCGAGCCAGGCCGAGACCGCCGAGCACGCCGCACGCAGCCCGCAAGGTCCGTGAGGGCCTGGTCGTGAGCGACAAGATGGACAAGACCGTGGTCGTCTCCGTCGAGGACCGTGTCAAGCACGCCCTCTACGGCAAGGTCATGCGTCGTACGTCGAAGCTGAAGGCCCACGACGAGCAGAACTCGTGTGGCGTCGGCGACCGCGTCCTGATCATGGAGACCCGCCCGCTCAGCGCCACCAAGCGCTGGCGCGTCGTGGAGATCCTCGAGAAGGCCAAGTAACCGGTCCCGTCAGGGACAAGGCACGTTCCCCCAGGCTCACCCGCGTGAGAACCGGGGCGACAAGGAGAAACAGCAATGATCCAGCAGGAGTCGCGACTCAAGGTCGCCGACAACACCGGTGCGAAGGAGATCCTCTGCATCCGTGTGCTCGGCGGCTCGGGTCGGCGCTACGCCGGTATCGGTGACGTCATCGTCGCCACCGTCAAGGACGCGATCCCCGGTGGCAACGTCAAGAAGGGCGACGTCGTCAAGGCCGTGATCGTGCGCACCGTCAAGGAGCGCCGTCGTCCGGACGGTTCCTACATCCGCTTCGACGAGAACGCCGCCGTGATCCTCAAGAGCGACGGCGAGCCGCGAGGCACCCGCATCTTCGGCCCCGTGGGCCGCGAGCTGCGCGAGAAGAAGTTCATGAGGATCATTTCGCTGGCGCCGGAGGTGCTCTGATGAGCGTCAACATCAAGAAGGGTGACACCGTCAAGGTGATCGCCGGCAAGGACAAGGGCGTCGAGGGCAAGGTGATCGCCGTTCTCCGCGAGGAGGACCGGGTCATCGTCGAGGGCGTCAACCGGGTCAAGAAGCACACCAAGACCGTCGACCAGGGCGGCCGTGCGGGCAAGACCGGCGGCATCGTGACCACCGAGGCGGCCATCCACATCTCCAACGTGATGCTCGTGTCCGGCAAGGGCACGACGCGGATCGGCTTCCGCCGCGACCAGGTGACCAAGCGTCGCGCCGACGGCTCGACGTACGACGCGCAGCGCAGCACGCGCATCGCGCGCAAGACGGGTGAAGAGATCTGATGACCGAGACCACTGTCGAGCGGGTGACCCCCCGCCTCAAGACGCGCTACCGCGAGGAGATCCTCCCCGCGCTGCGCGACCAGTTCGAGTACGCCAACGTCATGCAGGTGCCCGGCCTGACCAAGATCGTGGTCAACATGGGCGTCGGCGAGGCGGCCCGCGACTCCAAGCTGATCGAGGGTGCGGTCACCGACCTCACCGCGATCACCGGCCAGAAGCCGCAGGTCACCAAGGCCCGCAAGTCCATCGCGCAGTTCAAGCTGCGCGAGGGCATGCCGATCGGTGCGCACGTCACGCTGCGCGGCGACCGGATGTGGGAGTTCCTCGACCGGCTGCTGTCGCTGGCGCTGCCCCGGATCCGTGACTTCCGCGGTCTCTCCGACCGGCAGTTCGACGGCCGTGGCAACTACACGTTCGGCCTGACCGAGCAGGTCATGTTCCACGAGATCGACCAGGACCGGATCGACCGCTCGCGGGGCATGGACATCACGGTCGTGACGACGGCCACGAACGACGACGAGGGTCGCGCGCTGCTCAAGCAGCTCGGCTTCCCGTTCAAGGAAGGCAACTGACATGGCGAAGACCGGCCTGAAGGTCAAGGCGGCTCGCAAGCCGAAGTTCAAGGTCCGCGGCTACACGCGCTGCCAGCGCTGCGGCCGTCCCAAGGCGGTCTACCGCAAGTTCGGCCTGTGCCGGATCTGCCTGCGGGAGATGGCCCACCGGGGCGAGCTGCCCGGCGTGACCAAGAGCTCCTGGTAACACCCCATCTTTTCATCATCGAACGCTGCAGGTCCGGCGTGATGCCGGAAACCACAACGAGAAAGGGCCGATGAGGCCATGACCATGACCGACCCGATCGCAGACATGTTGACGCGTCTGCGCAACGCCAACCAGGCGTACCACGACGCCGTGACCATGCCGTACAGCAAGCTGAAGGCCGGCGTCGCCGAGATCCTCCAGCAGGAGGGCTACATCACCTCCTGGAAGGTCGAGGACAACGTCGACGCCAACGGCGGCCCCGCCGTGGGCAAGACGCTCGTCGTCACGCTGAAGTACGGCCGCAACCGCGAGCGTTCCATCGCCGGCGTCCGCCGGATCAGCAAGCCCGGCCTCCGTGTCTACGCCAAGAGCACCGGCCTGCCCAAGGTGCTCGGCGGCCTCGGCGTCGCGATCATCTCGACCAGCCAGGGGCTGCTCACCGACCGTCAGGCGAACTCGAAGGGCGTGGGTGGGGAAGTCCTCGCCTACGTCTGGTGAGACCAGGACCAGGAGGAGACACGCAATGTCGCGTATTGGCAAGCTTCCGGTAGTGGTCCCGTCCGGCGTCGACGTCACCGTCGAGTCGAGCACGGTCACCGTCAAGGGTCCCAAGGGCACGCTCTCGCACACCGTCGCGGCGCCGATCACGGTCGACCGTGCCGACGACGGCGCGCTCGAGGTCAAGCGTCCGGACGACGAGCGCAACAGCCGCTCGCTGCACGGCCTGACCCGCACCCTCATCGCCAACATGGTGACCGGGGTGACCGACGGCTACGAGAAGAAGCTCGAGATCGTGGGCGTGGGCTACCGCGTCCTGTCCAAGGGTCCGACCCAGCTCGAGTTCCAGCTCGGCTACTCGCACTCGATCACGTTCAACGCCCCCGACGGGATCACCTTCACCGTCGACGGGCCCACCAGGCTCGGAGTCCAGGGCATCGACAAGCAGCTCGTCGGCGAGGTCGCTGCCAACATTCGCAAGCTGCGCAAGCCGGAGCCCTACAAGGGCAAGGGCGTTCGCTACGCGGGCGAGCACGTCCGCCGCAAGGTCGGAAAGGCGGGTAAGTGATGGCCATCGCACTCAAGGCCCACAAGCACACGAGCGACCGCGCAGCGTCGCGGATGCGGCGCCAGATCCGGGGTCGCAAGAAGGTCGCCGGCACGTCCGAGCGGCCGCGGCTCGTGGTCACGCGCACCACGAAGCACATCACCGTGCAGGTCGTCGACGACCTGGTCGGCAAGACGCTCGCGTCGGCGTCCTCCATGGAGGCCGACCTGCGCTCGCTCGACGGTGACAAGACCGCCAAGGCCAAGCGCGTCGGCGAGCTCGTCGCCGAGCGGGCCAAGGCCGCCGGTGTCGACGGCGTGGTCTTCGACCGCGCCGGCAACAAGTACCACGGCCGCGTCGCAGCCCTCGCTGACGGCGCCCGCGAAGGCGGGCTGACGTTCTGATGGCGTCGAACGGTGCACACATGACATTCAAGGGAGAGATCTGATGAGCGGATCCCAGCGCGGACAGCGCGCCGGTGGTGGCCGTGGTGGACGCGACGACCGTCGCGGCCAGCAGGCCGACAAGACCGCCTACATCGAGCGCGTCGTCGCGATCAACCGGGTCGCCAAGGTCGTCAAGGGTGGTCGTCGCTTCAGCTTCACCGCCCTGGTGATCGTGGGCGACGGTGACGGCATGGTCGGCGTCGGCTACGGCAAGGCCAAGGAGGTGCCCGCGGCGATCGCCAAGGGTGTCGAGGAGGCGAAGAAGAGCTTCTTCCGCGTCCCCCGGAGCCAGGGCACCATCCCGCACCCGGTGCAGGGCGAGAAGGCGGCCGGCGTCGTGCTGCTGCGTCCCGCCTCTCCCGGTACCGGTGTGATCGCCGGTGGGCCGGTGCGTGCGGTGCTCGAGTGCGCCGGCATCCACGACGTCCTCAGCAAGTCGCTCGGCTCGTCGAACCAGATCAACATCGTGCACGCGACCGTCGAGGCGCTGCGGATGCTCGAGGAGCCCGAGGCCGTGGCCGCGCGCCGTGGCCTCGCCGTCGAGGACGTCGCACCTGCCGCGCTGCTGCGGGCGCGCGCGGAGGGCATCTCCGCACCGGCAGGGGTTGGTCAGTGATGCCGCGGCTCAAGGTCCAGCAGAAGAAGTCGACCATCGGCTGCAAGAAGAACCAGCGCGACACGTTGCGCTCGCTGGGTCTGAAGCGGATCGGTGACGTCGTCGTCAAGGAGGACCGCCCGGAGTTCCGGGGCATGGTCCACACCGTCCGTCACCTGGTGACGGTCACCGTCATCGAAGGCGAGGTCGAGTGACATGACGCTCAAGCTGCATCACCTCCGCCCGGCTCCCGGGGCCAAGACCGCCAAGACCCGCGTGGGTCGCGGCGAGGGCTCCAAGGGCAAGACCGCCGGTCGCGGCACCAAGGGCACCAAGGCCCGCTACCAGGTTCCGGCCTCCTTCGAAGGTGGCCAGATGCCGATCCACATGCGGCTCCCGAAGCTGCGCGGCTTCCGGAACCCGTTCCGGGTCGAGTTCCAGGTCGTGAACCTCGACCGCATCGGCGCGCTGTTCCCCGACGGCGGTGCCGTCGGTGTCGACGAGCTGGTCGCCAAGGGCGCGGTCCGCAAGGGCCAGCCGGTCAAGGTGCTCGGCCAGGGCGACCTCGGCGTCGCCGTCCAGGTCACCGCGCACAAGTTCTCCGCCTCGGCCAAGGAGAAGATCGCCGCAGCCGGCGGCTCCACCACCGAGATCTGAGCGTGCTGCGATTTACCACGGTCCCGTGGTACTGGCCGCTTCCCCAGCGAGATTTCGTGGGGGAAGCGGCCAGTTCACTAGGTACCGTGGTAATTCTCCGGCCGGGTGAGGCCCACGGCCTCCCCTGTTAGGCTTCCACGGGCTGAGTACGCCGCCCTCGTGGGCGCTCCCTCGGCCCACCGCTGAACTGAGAAGAGGATTCACGTGCTGGGCGCCTTCGCCAACGCATTCCGGACACCGGACCTGCGCAAGAAGCTGCTGTTCGTCCTGTTGATCATCGCCATCTTCCGTCTGGGGTCCCAGATCCCGACGCCCGGCGTCAACGTCGCCAACGTGCAGGACTGCTTCGACCAGGCGTCGAAGGAGGGCGGGATCTACAACCTGATCAACCTGTTCTCCGGTGGCGCGCTCCTCCAGCTGACCATCTTCGCGCTCGGGATCATGCCGTACATCACGGCGAGCATCATCCTGCAGCTGCTGGTGGTGGTGATCCCGCGGCTGGAGGCCCTCAAGAAGGAGGGCCAGGCCGGCCAGTCCAAGATCACCCAGTACACCCGCTACCTCACGCTCGCGCTGGCGATCCTCCAGGCGACCGGCATCGTGGCCCTGGCCCGCTCCGGCAACCTGCTCCAGAACTGCACCAAGGAGCTGGTCTACGACCAGGAGATCAGCACCGCGGTGATCATGGTGATCACCATGACCGCCGGCACCGCGGTGATCATGTGGCTCGGCGAGCTGATCACCGACCGCGGGATCGGCAACGGCATGTCGATCCTGATCTTCACGCAGGTCGTCGCCCGCTTCCCCGCCGAGCTCTGGCAGCTGCGGATCGCCAAGGGCTGGTTCCTCTTCGCCTCCGTGATCGTGGTCGGCTTCGCGATCATCGCGGCCGTGATCTTCATCGAGCAGGCGCAGCGCCGGATCCCCGTGCAGTACGCCCGGCGGATGGTGGGGCGCAAGATGT
Source organism: uncultured Actinomycetota bacterium (assembly GCA_963754145.1). Lineage (GTDB taxonomy): Bacteria > Actinomycetota > Actinomycetes > Propionibacteriales > Nocardioidaceae > Marmoricola. The sequence goes on along the minus strand of CAVWFF010000008.1, from coordinate 114,329 downwards.
TCGGCGGCTCCTCGACGTACATCCCGCTCAAGGTCAACCAGGCCGGCGTGATCCCGGTGATCTTCGCCTCGAGCCTGCTCTACCTGCCGGCGATGATCGTCCAGTTCAACCAGAACAACGACAGCCCGATCGTGAAGTGGATCGCGACGTACTTCGTGCGGGGCGACCACCCGCTGTACATGATCGCGTACTTCCTGCTGATCGTGTTCTTCACCTACTTCTACGTCGCGATCACCTTCAACCCGGAGGAAGTCGCCGACAACATGAAGAAGTACGGAGGCTTCATCCCCGGGATCCGGGCGGGCAAGCCGACGGAGGAGTACCTCAACTACGTCCTGTCCCGCATCACGCTGCCCGGAGCCCTCTACCTGGGGACTGATCGCCCTGATCCCGTTGATCGCGCTCGCGCTGGTCAACGCGACCCAGAACTTCCCGTTCGGCGGCACCTCGCTGCTGATCATGGTCGGGGTCGCCCTCGACACGGTGAAGCAGATCGAGAGCCAGCTCCAGCAGCGCAACTACGAAGGATTCCTCAGATAGATGCACCCCCGCATCACGCGCTGCGCTCCCGATTCCGCAGGGACGTTGAGACATGCGCATGATCTTCATGGGCCCGCCGGGTGCGGGCAAGGGCACGCAGGCCCAGGTGGTGGCGGAGCGGTACTCGATCCCCGCCATCTCCACGGGTGACATCTTCCGCAAGAACGTCTCCGAGGGCACCGAGCTCGGGGTCCAGGCGCAGCGCTTCATGGACGCCGGCGAGTACGTCCCCGACGAGCTCACGAACCTGATGGTGCGCAACCGGATCGACGAGCCCGACGCCGAGCGGGGCTTCCTGCTCGACGGCTACCCGCGCACGCTCGCGCAGGTGGAGGAGCTCGACGGGATGATCAAGCACACCGGTCACGTGCTCGACGCGGTCGTGGTGCTCACCGTCGACAAGGAGGAGCTCGTCCAGCGGCTGCTCCAGCGCGCCGAGACCGAGGGCCGCGCCGACGACACCGAGGACGTCGTACGCCGCCGCCAGGAGGTCTACGACGACCAGACTGCGCCGCTGATCGATGTCTACCGCGACCGCGGCCTGATGATCGAGGTCGACGGCATGGGCGAGGTCGACGAGGTCTCGCAGCGGATCTTCGACGCCCTCGACGACGTCACGGAGAGCTAGCACGTTGGGCTTCCGTGACCGCGGCATCGAGATCAAGACGCCGGACCAGATCGAGAAGATGCGCGTCGCCGGTCTCCTCACCGGTCAGACCCTCGAGGTGCTGCGCGACGCCGTACGCCCGGGGGTCACGACCGGCGAGCTCGACGCGATCGCCGAGGACCACATCCGTTCCGGCGGCGGCATCCCGTCGTTCAAGGGCTACAGCCAGCCGCCGTTCCCGGGCTCCATCTGCGCCTCGGTCAACGACCAGGTGGTGCACGGCATCCCGGGCGACCGGGTGCTCGCCGAGGGCGACGTGATCTCGATCGACTGCGGGGCCATCGTCGACGGCTGGCACGGCGACGCCGCGATCACGGTCGCCGTCGGCCAGGTGCCCGCCGAGGTGACCGAGCTGATGCGGGTGACCGAGGGCTCGATGTGGGCCGGCTTCGCCGCGGCACGGCTCGGGGGCCGCGTCAGCGACATCTCGCACGCCGTGGAGACCTACGTCCGTGAGCGGGGCGACTACGGGATCCTCGAGGAGTTCACCGGCCACGGCATCGGCACCGCGATGCACCAGCCGCCCAACGTGCCGAACTACGGTCGACCCGGCCGTGGACCGAAGCTCGAGCGAGGGCTCGCCCTGGCGGTGGAGCCGATGGTCACGCTCGGCAGCCGCCACACCGCGCTCGACGACGACGAGTGGACGGTCGTGACCGAGGACGGCAGCTGGGCCGCGCACTTCGAGCACACGTTCACGCTCACGCCGAACGGTCCCTGGATCCTCACCGCGCTCGACGGCGGCGAGGCGATGCTGACCGAGCTCGGCGTGCCCTACGGCGGCCACTAGCCGCTCATGCGCCCGTTCCTGCTCCTGTCGATCCGGGCCGAAGAGGCTGCCGCCGTCGACGAGCACGACGGGTTCCGACGGGCGACCGGGCTGAGCAACGCCGACCTGCACCGCGTGCAGCTCACGGAGACCGAGCTCGGCCGGCTCGACCTCGACGACTGGTCCGGCATCATGCTCGGCGGCGGCGCCTTCAACGCCAGCGACCCGGAGTCGGCCAAGTCCGCGGTCCAGCGCCGGATCGAGACCGAGCTCGGCACGCTGCTCGACGACGTCGTGCCCCGGGACTTCCCGTTCCTGGGCGCTTGCTACGGCATCGGCGTGCTCGGCACCCACCAGCGCGGGATCGTCGACCGGGCGCACCCGGAACCGGTGGGGCCGCTGTCGATCTCGCTCACGGACGCCGGCATGGCCGACCCGCTGTTCGCCGGGGTGCCCCGCGAGTTCGCGGCGTACGGCGGGCACAAGGAGGCCCTGGCCGGGCTGCCGGCACACGCCGTGCTGCTGGCCGAGTCGGCCGCCTGCCCGGTGCAGGCGTTCCGGGTGGGCAGCAACGTCTACGCGACCCAGTTCCACCCCGAGCTCGACCTGGCCGGCATCTGCACCCGGATCGACGTCTACCGGCACGCGGGCTACTTCGAGCCGGACCAGGCCGACGTGCTGAAGGCGCGCGCCGGCGGAGGTCGACGTCACCCACCCGGTCACCCTTCTGCGCAACTTCGTGACCGTCCACGCCAGGTGAGCACCCGGGTCGGAATCGGGGCAGCGGCCCTCGCGTTGGGCCCGATGTGACCCTCAAGCTCTCCGTCCTCGACCTCGTGCCGGTGCGCACCGACCAGACCAGCGGTGACGCGCTGCGTGCGACGCTCCGGCTGGCGGCCGTCGCCGACGACCTCGGCCTCCACCGGTACTGGCTGGCCGAGCACCACAACATGCCCGCCGTGGCGGCCACCAACCCGCCGGTGCTGATCGCGATGGTCGCGGCCGCGACGTCGCGGATCCGGGTGGGCTCCGGCGGGGTGATGCTGCCCAACCACGCCCCGCTGGTGGTGGCGGAGCAGTTCGGGCTGCTCGAGGCGGCGTACCCCGGCCGGATCGACCTCGGTCTCGGGCGGGCGCCCGGCAGCGACCCGGTGACCAGCTGGGCGCTCCGCTACGGCGCGGGTGGCGTCGAGGACGACGCAGCGGCGCGCTTCCCGGAGTACGTCGGGCACGTGATCGCGATGCTCGGCAGGGACGGTGTCGGCCTCGACGTGCGCGGCCGCACCTACCCGCTGCGGGCCACCCCGGTCGCGACCTCGACCCCGACGGTCTGGCTGCTCGGGTCCTCCGACTTCTCCGCACGCCTGGCGGCCGAGCAGGGCCTGCCGTACGTCTTCGCCCACCACTTCTCCGGCAACGGCACGGCCGAGGCGCTGGCGCTCTACCGCGACGGGTTCCGGCCGGCGGCGGAGGGCGACCGACCGACCACCTTCCTGACCGCCAACGTCGTGGTCGCGGCGTCCGACGAGGAGGCCGAGCGGCTGGCGCGGCCGCAGCTGCTGGCGATGCTGGCGCTGCGCACGGGCGGCGAGCTCGGGCCCCAGCACCTGGTCGAGGAGGCCGAGGCGGCTCGTCGTACCCGCCGAGCACGCGGACCTGTTCGCCGCGATGCGCCGCCGCTGGCTGGTCGGCGCGGCCGACCGGGTGGCGGCGGAGGTCCGGGCGCTCGCGGAACGCTACGACGTCGACGAGGTGATGGTGCACCCGGTCGCCGGCGCCCACGCCGGAACGGACCCCGACTCCTCCCCGGCCCGCGAGGAGTCGCTCCGGCTGCTCAGCCAGGTGCTGTGAGCCACTACGCGCTGCTCGGCAGCCCGTTCCTCGGTCCGGAGGTCTGGGAGCCCACGGCGGCGGTGCTGCGCGCGCGTGGCCACCGCGCAGAGGTGGTCACGTCGACGGTCGGGGGACGACGCCGAGTCGATCCTCGACGAGCTCGGCGGCCGGCCCTGCCGCGCTCGCGTCGCGGCGGGCGACGACCTGGTGCTGGTGCCGCACAGCAACGCCGGCTGTACGTCGCCGCGCTGGTCGCTCGGGCCCCGGTGACCGCGCTCGTGTTCGTCGACGCGCTGCTCCCCGGAGAACCTCCGGCCACCCCCGTGACCTCGGCCGACCTGGTCGAGCAGCTGCGCCCGCTGGCCGACGCGTCGGGCCGGCTGCCGGTCTGGACCCGGTGGTGGCCCGAGGAGGACCTCGCCGGACTGTTCGCCGACTCGGGGCAGCGCGGCCTCGGTCGAGCGCGGCCAGCGGCGGCTCCCGCTCGCGTACCTGGAGTCCGCGGTGCCCTCGCCGGCCGGCTGGGAGCGGCTGCCGGCGGCCTACCTGGGCTTCGGCGAGGCGTACGCCGCCGAACAGGCACGCGCCCGGGCCGCCGGATGGCCGGTGTCCGTCCTGCCCGGCCGGCACCTGCACCCGCTGGTCCAGCCGGCGGAGGTCGCGGACGCGATCACCGGCCTGCACGCGAAGGCGACCGCAGGCGACCTGATAAGTGCGCCGGAAATACAAGGCGTGTCGTGTGCTCGCGCGTCACATTTAACCGGCCTCATTCTGGGCTGACCGAAAAAGGCCCATAGAAGCGCAACCGCGACTTTTCCGAAATATCGGCCCTAGGTCGGATATATCCGGGCATCACGCCCATAGCCGGGCGTACTGCGTCATTGCACGTTCCAGCGTGCGCTCAGGCGGGAACAGCCGACACCCAGAGCGCCTCATGGACCCCTCAACTGGTCTAGCGCACTCGTCATGAATCTTTGCCCCACGCGCGGGCATATTCGGACAAAGGGTCCGGTGCTCCCGCGGTCTTTCTTGGCTCTCGATAAACGAGTCTCGAAATGTTTCCGGAATCATGGGCGAAGAGCGTTCCAGGGGGGACTCTCGTATGTCCTTCGAGCGCGAAATAGGAGTTGGTCCAGCAATGGGTACCAACCAGGACCACGGCTCCAGGGCGACACTTTCCGGGGTCGCTTCCAGCCGGATCAAGCGCCGTGCGGTGCTGCACGCCGGCTGGGCCGTGCCCGTCGTCCTCGCCGTGACCGCCGCTCCGGCGCTGGCCCTGAGCCAGCCGATCTATCATCGACACGTTCAGCGAGCTCGTGCAAGCTACCCCGGCAACAGCTGCAATCCCGGGCAAGAGTTCGGCTACCACATGGTCGTCGTCTTCCACAGCGAACTTCGCGGGCACCGTGCACATCGACAGCCTTCAGCATCGAGCGAGAACGCCGACCACCGACATCACGCCGAGCACCTTCCCCCTCGCCGCCGGCAACACCACCGTCGACGTTCGACGTGTTCTCGAGCGACTCCGCCACAGCGGTCCGCGGTCATCACCTACACGTTCACCGCCGAGCGGGCGGGGCACTCCCAGCACCTTCTCGGCCAACGGTCACCTTCCGAGCTTCAACCCCTGCAAGAAGCTAGCTGCAACCCGCCGCAGTCCAGCGCGGCGGACCCGGCCCGGTCCGCCGCGCTTCGTGCCCGGACGCGTCGCGCCCGCACCGTCGGCGGTGTCGCCGATTAGGGATTCCGAGCCGCGGCTGGCTAGAATGACGGGTCGGCCCAACGTGGGCCCGTTTCGTGGTGCCTCGCGGCTGCCCGTCGTACCGCCCGATCCGCTCGTCCGAGCCGGTTGGCGTGCGCCCGGGAAGAGGTGCCCGGCACGACCCACGAGGTCCACTGGCTCAGCAGGAGCCAGGCGGTTCCCGGACCGATGCAGCACGACGGTAGACGTACGCACTACAGATTGTGGAGGACATGCCGAAGAAAGAAGGCGTGATCGAGATGGAGGGCTCCGTCGTGGAGGCCCTTCCCAACGCCATGTTCCGCGTGGAGCTCTCCAACGGACACAAGGTGCTCGCCCACATCAGCGGCAAGATGCGCCAGCACTACATCCGGATCCTCCCCGAGGACCGGGTGGTGGTGGAGCTCTCGCCGTACGACCTCACCCGGGGTCGCATCGTCTACCGCTACAAGTAAGCAGCCGAGCCGAACAAGAGAGGGCTGACATGAAGGTCAACCCGAGCGTCAAGCCGATCTGTGACAAGTGCAAGGTGATCCGTCGCCACGGCCGCGTCATGGTGATCTGCGAGAACCCTCGCCACAAGCAGCGTCAAGGCTGAGCATCGCCCGGCAGATCGGACGCATCCGATGCCGGAGGCGCGAGCCGCGAAGCAACACCACAACGTGATCGCTTAGCTCGACAGGCCACCACTGAACATGCCGACAGGCTCGACCACCGAGAAGTCAACGACCGAACCACTCCCGGAACGGATGGCCGGGACCCACACCTGAGGCGTGGGACGCGACACGACCAGACCACCGTCGAAGGCTCAGCCGTAAGAAACGGCCATCACATGGCACGCCTCGTTGGTGTCGACCTCCCGCGCGACAAGCGCATCGAGATCGCACTCACCTACATCTACGGCATCGGCCGTACCCGCGCCCAGCAGCTCCTGGCCGCCACCGGGGTCGACCCGGACGCGCGCGTCCACACGCTGGGGGACGAGGAGCTGGTCAGGCTCCGCGACGAGATCGAGACGAACTTCAAGATCGAGGGTGACCTCCGTCGCGAGGTCCAGGCCGACATCCGTCGCAAGATCGAGATCGGCAGCTACCAGGGTCGCCGTCACCGCCAGGGCCTTCCGGTCCGCGGTCAGCGCACCAAGACCAACGCCCGCACCCGCAAGGGTCCGAAGCGCACCGTCGCCGGCAAGAAGAAGGCCAAGTGACCCTCGGTCACGGCCTCCACTCGATCTCACCGACCAGCTACCCCGAAGGAATCTGAATGCCTCCCAAGAGCCGCCAGGCCGGCGCCAAGAAGGTGCGCCGCAAGGAGAAGAAGAACATCGCTCAGGGCGAAGCCCACATCAAGAGCACGTTCAACAACACCATCGTCACGATCACGGACCCCACCGGTGCCGTCATCTCGTGGGCCTCGGCCGGCACCGTCGGCTTCAAGGGCTCGCGCAAGTCCACCCCGTTCGCCGCGCAGATGGCCGCCGAGGCCGCCGGTCGCCGGGCGATGGACCACGGCATGAAGAAGATCGACGTCTTCGTCAAGGGCCCGGGCTCGGGCCGCGAGACGGCGATCCGGTCCCTGGGTGCGATCGGCCTCGAGGTCGGCACCATCCAGGACGTCACGCCCACCCCCCACAACGGTTGCCGCCCGCCCAAGCGCCGGCGCGTCTGACCCGAGACCACGAAGGAGTTCTAGACATGGCCCGCTACACCGGTCCCATGACCAAGAAGTCGCGCCGTCTCGGTGTCGACCTCGTCGGCGGAGACGCTGCTTTCGAGCGCCGTCCCTACGCTCCCGGCCAGCACGGACGTGCCCGGATCAAGGAGAGCGAGTACCGCAACCAGCTGCAGGAGAAGCAGAAGGCCCGCTTCACCTACGGCGTGATGGAGAAGCAGTTCCACAACTACTACGACGAGGCCAGCCGTCGTCCCGGCAAGACCGGTGACAACCTGCTGGAGCTGCTCGAGCGCCGCCTCGACAACGTCGTCTACCGCGCCGGCTTCGCCCGCACCCGCCGCCACGCCCGGCAGCTGGTCGTGCACGGCCACTTCCTGGTCAACGGCCACAAGGTGGACATCCCGTCGTACCAGGTCTCGGCCCACGACGTCATCGACGTCCGGGAGAAGTCGCTGGAGATGACCCCGTTCATCGTGGCTCGCGAGACCCACGGCGAGCGGATCGTCCCGGCCTGGCTCGAGGCGCTGCCGACCCGGATGCGGGTGCTCGTGCACTCGATCCCGGTGCGGGCGCAGATCGAGATCCCGGTCCAGGAGCAGCTCATCGTCGAGTACTACTCGAAGAAGTAACCGCCAACTCAATACGCACCACGCCGGGGGGACGGTCGCTCGTCCCCACGGTGCCTTCCTCCTCAACAACTGAAGTTCGAGTCCGTCAAATAGCGGGTGGGCTCGGAAAGGACACAAGCAGTGCTCATCGCTCAGCGCCCGACCCTGTCGGAAGATTCCGTCGACGAGTTCCGTTCGCGGTTCGTGATCGAGCCGCTGGAGCCCGGCTTCGGCTACACGCTCGGCAACTCGCTCCGTCGTACCCTCCTGTCCTCGATCCCTGGTGCCTCGGTCACCAGCATCAAGGTGGACACGGCACTCCACGAGTTCTCGACGATCGAGGGCGTCAAGGAAGACGTCACCGAGATCATCCTCAACCTCAAGGGCCTCGTCGTCTCCTCGGAGCACGACGAGCCGGTCACCATGTACCTCCGCAAGCAGGGTGCCGGCGACGTCACCGCTGCCGACATCGCGCCGCCGGCCGGTGTCGAGGTGCACAACCCCGACCTGAAGATCGCGACCCTCAACGACAAGGGCAAGCTCGAGATGGAGCTCGTCGTCGAGCGCGGCCGCGGCTACGTCAGCTCGGTCCAGAACAAGGGTGCGGACAACGAGATCGGCCGGATGCCGGTCGACTCGATCTACTCGCCGGTCCTCAAGGTGACCTACAAGGTCGAGGCCACCCGTGTCGAGCAGCGCACCGACTTCGACAAGCTCGTGATCGACGTCGAGACCAAGCAGTCGATCCGTCCCCGTGACGCGATCGCGTCGGCCGGCAAGACGCTGGTCGAGCTGTTCGGCCTGGCCCGCGAGCTCAACGTCGAGGCCGAGGGCATCGACATCGGCCCGTCGCCCGTCGACGAGCAGCTGGCCGCCGACCTCGCCCTCCCGGTCGAGGACCTGCAGCTGACCGTCCGGTCCTACAACTGCCTCAAGCGTGAGGGCATCCACACCGTGGGTGAGCTGATCTCGCGCTCGGAGCAGGACCTGCTCGACATCCGCAACTTCGGTGCGAAGTCGATCGACGAGGTCAAGGCCAAGCTCCACGAGATGGGCCTGTCCCTCAAGGACAGCGCTCCCGGCTTCGACCCGTCCGCCCACCTCGCGGCGTACGACGACGAGGACTTCGACGAGGGTTCCCTCGAGGACGAGCAGTACTGACCCGCACCATCTATCCCGGTACCTGACACGGCCGGGGAGAAACGAGAGAAGCAATGCCTACTCCCAGGAAGGGTGCCCGCCTCGGCGGCAGCCCGGCCCACCAGCGGCTGATCCTCTCGAACCTCGCCACGGCGCTGTTCGAGCACGGCCGGATCACCACCACCGAGACCAAGGCGCGCGTGCTGCGTCCGGTCGCGGAGAAGCTGATCACCAAGGCCAAGAAGGGCGACCTGCACAACCGGCGCGAGGTCCTCAAGACCATCCACGACAAGACGGTCGTGCACATCCTCTTCACCGAGATCGGTCCCTCCTTCGCGGAGCGGCCGGGCGGCTACACCCGGATCACCAAGATCGGTCCCCGCAAGGGCGACAACGCGCCGATGGCCGTGATCGAGCTGGTGACCGAGTCCTACACGCCGACCGCACCGAAGGCGAAGAAGGCCGCTCCGGCGCGAAGGTCGAGGCCGAGCCGGTCGAGGCACCTGCCGACGAGCGGCCGGCGAGACGGCCGACGAGGTCGTCGAGACCGAGGAGGGCACGGAGGCCGCCGCCGGCTCCCACGCCCGCTCGAGGACGCCGACGAGGCGCCCGAGGGCTTCCCGATCAAGGGCAACCAGGACTCGATGAAGTACCACGAGCCCGACAGCCAGTGGTTCGAGCAGACGGTCGCCGAGGTCTGGTTCGACTCGGCCGCCTCCGCCGAGGCCGCCGGCTTCACGAAGGCCGGCGAGTAGCGCCACCGATCACTCGACTTCGCCTCACAGGGCCCGTCATCCGCGCTGCGGGTGGCGGGCCCTGTCGCGATGTGCGGGCGTGGGCAGGCGGCGGGCGGCTGTGGTCCGCCGCACACTCGCCGCGGCGAACCGCGACAGCGATCCGGCGACTGTCTCGTGCAGTCGCACGGCGAGGCAAGTGTTGGGAAGACCGACGACCTCCAGCCGGCCGCGTGGGGCTCGGCACCCGGCCGGTGGGAGGATGCCGCCGTGCGGGTGCGGATCGATCTGGGGTACGACGGGGGCGGCTTCCACGGCTGGGCCCGGCAGCCCGGCCTGCGCACGGTGCAGGGCGAGCTCGAGCGGGCGCTCGACACCGTGCTGCGCGTCGAGGGGTCGTCGCTGACCGTGCGCCGGCCGCACCGACACCGGCGTGCACGCGCGGGGTCAGGTCGCGCACCTCGACGTCGACCGACGCGAGTGGTCGACGCCGCGCCGCGGCCGCGGCGCGGCCGACGGCGCCGGGGACGTCCTGCTGCGCCGGCTCAACGGCGTGCTCGACCCGGACCTCCGGGTGCGCCGGATCGGGGTCGCGCCGACCGGCTTCGACGCGCGCTTCTCGGCGGTCTGGCGCCGCTACGCCTACCGGATCGCCGACCGGGCGGAGGCGGTGGACCCGCTGCGGCGGAGCCACGTGCTGGTCGCGTCGCAGCCCCTGGACGAGGCAGCCATGGCGGCTGCCTCGGAGGCGCTCCTGGGCGAGCACGACTTCGCCGCGTTCTGCCGCAAGCGCGCGGGCGCCACGACGATCCGCACCCTGCTCGAGCTCGGCTGGGAGCGGCAGCCCGACGGGCTGCTGGTCGGGACGGTGCGCGCCGACGCCTTCTGCCACAACATGGTGCGTGCCCTCGTGGGCTGCCTGATCGCGGTCGGCGAGGGTCGTCGGGACGCCGCCTGGGCGGCGGCGTCCTGGCCGGACGGCAGCGCGACCCGGCGGTGACGCGTCGTCCGGCCGCACGGGCTCACGCTCGAGGAGGTCGGCTACCCGGCCGACGACGAGCTCGCCCGGCAGGCCGAGCGGTCGCGGGTGGTGCGGACCCTTGGCTGAGCACTACTTCTCCGCCGACCCGTCGGTGCCGTTCACGCGGGCGCCGGTGCGGGCCCGGGTGTGGGGGCACGACCTGGCGCTCGAGAGCGGGTCCGGCGTCTTCGCGCAGGGCCGGCTCGACATCGGGACCGCGGTGCTGCTGCGCGAGACCGAGCCGCCGGGACCGGGGCGCTACCTGGACCTCGGCTGCGGGTACGGCGTGATCGGGCTGGCGATCGCCGTCGCCCAGGCCGGTGCGAGGGTCGACGCGGTCGACGTCAACGAGCGGGCCCTGCTGCTCGCCACCGACAACGCGGCGTCGCTCGGGGTGGCTGACCGCTTCATCGCGGCGACCCCCGACCGGCTGCCGCCGGCGTCGTACGACGAGATCTGGTCGAACCCGCCGATCCGGATCGGCAAGCAGGCGCTGCACGTGCTCCTGCTCACCTGGCTCCCGCGGCTGGCCCCCGGCGGCCGGGCGGTGATGGTGGTCGGCAAGAACCTCGGCGCCGACTCGCTCGCCACCTGGCTGGGGGAGCAGGGCTACCCGACCACGAAGCTCGCCAGCGCCAAGGGCTTCAGGGTGCTCGAGTCCCGGCGGGGATGAGCCGCAGCGCCAGCAGCGGGCAGGCCTTCTGGGCGCGACGGGCGTGCCCCTCCAGCGCGGCCGGCACGTCGGGGTCGCGCTCGCCGGTTCGGCTGACCGGGAAGCCCCAGTCGTCCAGCGCCAGCAGCTCGGGCAGCAGCTCGGCGCAGGAGCCGTGTCCGTCGCAGCGGGTCCAGTCGACGTGCAGCCGCTGCGCTCCCCGGCTCATGCCGCGCGTCCCAGGGCGTGGCACTCGCCGCGCAGGTGCGCTTCGACGTGCCCGGCGAACACCCGCATGGTGCTGGCCACGAAGTGCGCCGTGCCGTCCGGGTGGGCGCAGGCGCCGCGACCGCGGACCAGGGCCTGCAGCCGCTCGACCTCGGCCGACAGCCGCGGGTCGGCGCCGGGCACGGCCAGCCGGGCCAGCGTGTCCGCCATCCGTGGGAGACCGTTGACGCACGGGCCGCACTGGCCGGCCGACTCCCGGGCGAGGTACGACGCGACGTCCGCGCTCGTGCGCAGCGGGCACGCCCGCCGGTCGAGCACGTGGAGGACGCCGGCGCCGGGCGTGGCGCCGTACGGTGCCAGGCCGCCGCGGGAGAGCGGTGCGTCGAGCGCGGCCATCGGCAGCCAGGTGCCGTGGTAGCCGCCGACCAGCACCGCGCGGGCGCGCGGCAACGGCGTGCCGGCGCCGGTCAGCACGTCCCGCAGCGGCGTGCCACGCGGAACCTCGACCACGCCGGGACGTGGCACCACCTCGCGGGTCGAGCCGGTGAGGGAGACCAGGAAGGTGCCGGGGTCCTCGCGCGTGCCGACGCTGCGGAACCAGTCGGCGCCGTAGCGCGCCAGCAGCGCGAGCTGCGCCAGGGTCTCGGCGTTGACGACCAGCGTCGGCCGGCCGTCGACGCCGCGCTCCCGGACCGGCACCAGCGGGTCGCTGGGCAGCCCGGGGCGCCCGTCGAGCCGGTTGACCAGCGCCGACTCCTGGCCGGCCACGAAGCCGCCGTCGAGGTGCCGGACCTCGACGGAGGAGCGGCGCACCGCGACCTGCTCGCGCACCGGTCCGGGGTCGATCCGGTGGCCGACGGCGAGCAGGGCCCGGCGCGCCCGCAGCGCGGACGCCAGGATCTCGAGCCCGTCGAGGACCAGCCCCGGTGCCGTCCGCAGGAGCAGCGCGTCCTTGTGGCTGAGGTACTCGCTCTCCATGGCGTTGCCGACGACCACGGGTCCGCGGCCGATCGACGCGGATCTTCCGCGCGGTCGGGAACCCGGCGCCGCCGCGCCCGGTCAGCCCGGACGCCTCGACCAGGTCGACCAGCCCGTCGCGCGGTGAGCCGCGGCGCCGGCCCGTGGTCCAGGCCCGCGAGCAGCCGCTGGGTGGTCAGGGTGAGGGTCATGACGGGAGCCTCCTCGGCGTCCGGGACCAGCCGCGTTCGCCGTACGACGGGGCGAGCCGCCAGCCGACCGCGGCGACGACCGCGGCGGCGCAGGCCGCGGCCAGGGCGAGCATCCAGAGCGAGGCCCGGTCGGTGCCGTTGCCGATCGCGTGCGCCATCGCGACCGGCCAGAGGGCGTACGTCGCCCAGTGCACGGTGCGGAAGACCCGGGGTCCGACCCGCTCGCGCAGCAGGCTGACCACGGTGACCACGACGCGAGCAGGTCGACCGCGAGCGTGCCCAGGCCCAGCCAGAACGGGCGGTAGGCGCCGAGGAACGGGAAGACCACGTCGACCAGCCGCAGCTGGGCGTAGGGGTCGAAGAAGAGGGACGTCGACGTGCACGCGCGACCAGGGTCGGTGCCGGTCAGGGCGGCGGTGCGGTGCACCTCGTTGACGCCGAACCGGCCCAGCCCGGCGACGGACCGGCCCGAGCGGCCGAGGATGCCGAGCACGAGCGTGACCGTGAACATGACCAGCGCCACGACGCCGGTGCCGCGGCCGAGGGCCCACAGTGCCTCGTTCATCGCCGGGTGACCTTCATGCGGCCGGCTCCTCGGGGAAGCCGTTGATCGTGCGCACCCGGCCCGCGTGGTCGGTCAACCGGGCCGGGAAGCCCAGGCCACGGAGCCAGCCCACGGCCTTGTGGCCCTTCACGATCGCTCCGGTGCGACGCGGTGTTGGCCCGCGCGCAGTCGGTCGCGACCACGGTCACGGCGCGCCACGGACCGGCCGTCGGGGCGCCCGTTGCGGGGTCGACCAGGTGGTGGAGCGTGCGCCCGTCGCGCTGCCAGGTGCGCTTCGCGGTGCTCGAGGTGGCGATGGCGGCGCCCGCGTGCAGGGTCACCTGCTGGGGAACGTCGGTGGGCAGGTCCTGCACCGTCACCTGCCAGCCGCCGTCCGGTGCCGGGCCCGACGTCGCGATGTCGCCACCGAGGCTGACCAGGACACCGGTGCCGAGCGCGTCGGCGATCGCGGCCGCCGTCCGGTCGGCGGCGACGGCCTTGGCGGTGGCCCCGAGGTCGAGCTGAACGTCCGCGGGCCGGAACAGCCGGGAGCCGTCCAGGCGGAGGCTCCGCCAGCCGGCCACGGAGGGTACGACGGAGAGACGCGGCCGGCCGGCGGCTCCGGACGGCCGCGAGCGTGCGGTCGTAGCCGAGTCCCGACCAGCGTCGCGCCCACGGTCGGGTCGACCGCTCCGTCGCTGAGCCACGCGGCGACCAGTGCCTCGCGCACCAGGTCGGCCAGCATCGGCGACAGGTCGTTCCAGCCGGCCGCGGAGGTTCAGCACCTCGCTGTCCGGACGGAACCGGCTCGCCGCGACCTCCACCTCGGCCAGCAGCCCGTCGGCGATCCCGACGCGCGGCGTCGAGCCGGTCGACGTCCGCGACCACGATCCGGCAGGGGCTGGTCCACAGCTCCCAGTCGCGGGCGGCGAGGGCGGCGGCAGACATCACGAGCCTGCCGTGGTCGCGGTGCTGGAGCCGCGTGCCGGACGAGCCGCTGACCAGGCCCGAGCCGTCGCCGCTCGTGGAGCCTGACGTGCTCGACGACGTGTCGCTGCTGCCCGTCGTGGCCGTGGCGCTGCTCGAGGCGCTCGACGTCGACGACTCACCGGCCGCGACCTGGAGCCCGAGGGCTGTTGCCAGCGCGAGCGAGCCCGCGGCGGCGGCGCCGATGACGAGGGCGCGCACGCGTCCGACCCGCCGGGTGAGGTGGTTCCTGCTCATCTCGTGGTCCTCTTCACGATCCGCCGGTGGCGCCCTGGGCTGGGCCGCCGTTGCCGGGGCCGGCCAGTGCGTGGTCTGGTCCCCGAGGTCCTGGTCGCCGAAGTCGTCTCCGCGCAGGTCCTGTCGACCCGGTTGGTCCTGTTCCTGGCTGCCGGAGTCCGGCGTCGTCGCGTCCGTGCCCTGTGCTGAGGCGATGCCGAAACCGATCGCCCCGGCCGCACCGAGGGCGCCGGTGGCGCCGAGCGCGACCACGGTCCGCCGCACCGTGCGGGTGCGCCGTTCCTGACGGTCGCGTTCCTGGGTCATGACGCACGAATCTGCACCCGCGTTCCTGTGCCGTTCCTGTGGGCTCCCTGCCGCATCGGTGTGGGCCCGGGGTCGCCGTTCAGCGGGCGTTCAGGGAGGCGGCGCGATTTCGGGATGCGGGCCGGCCGTCGTACGCCGACAATGGGCGGCATGGGTCACGTCGACGTCTCCGGGGTGCGCTTCGAGCTCCCCGACGGGCGGGTGCTGCTCGACGACGTCTCGTTCCGCGTCGGTGAGGGCGCGAAGGTGGCGCTGGTCGGCGCCAACGGCGCCGGCAAGACCACGCTGCTGCGGATCGTGACCGGCGACCTCGTGCCGCACGCGGGCGCGATCACGCGCAGCGGCGGCCTCGGCGTGATGCGGCAGATGGTCTCGACGCCCGGTGTCACGGAGAACGTCGCCGACCTGCTGCTCTCGGTGTCCCCGCCGCGGGTCCGCGCCGCGGCGGCCGAGGTGGAGCGCCTCGAGCTCCTGCTGATGGACAGCGATGACGAGAAGACCCAGATGCGCTATGCCACGGCGCTCTCGGACTACGCCGACGCGGGTGGCTACGACATCGAGGTCGCCTGGGACGTGTGCTGCACGACGGCGCTCGGGGTCAGCTACGACAAGGCGAAGTACCGCGACCTGGCGACGCTGTCCGGCGGCGAGCAGAAGCGGCTGGTGCTCGAGTACCTGCTGGCCGGCCCGGACGAGGTGCTGCTGCTCGACGAGCCGGACAACTTCCTCGACGTGCCGGGCAAGCAGTGGCTCGAGGGCCGGATCAACGAGAGCCCGAAGACGATCCTGATGGTCAGCCACGACCGCGAGCTGCTCAACAACACCGCGACCCGGATCGTGACCGTCGAGCTCGGCGCCGCGGGCAACACGGTGTGGACGCACCCGGGTGGCTTCGCGTCGTACCACGAGGCGCGGCGCAAGCGGTTCGAGCGCTTCGAGGAGCTGGCCCGGCGCTGGGATGAGGAGCACGCGAAGCTGAAGGCGCTGGTGCTGCGCTACAAGATCAAGGCGGAGTACAACGACGGGCTCGCGGCGCAGTACAAGGCGGCGCAGACCCGGCTCCGCAAGTTCGAGGAGGCCGGCCCGCCGCAGGCGATCCCCCGCGAGCAGCAGGTCACGATGCGCCTCACCGGCGGGCGCACCGGCAAGCGCGCGGTGGTCTGCGAGGGCCTCGAGCTCACCGGGTCTGATGCAGCCGTTCGACCTCGAGGTCTGGTACGGCGAGCGGGTGGCCGTCCTCGGGTCCAACGGGTCGGGCAAGTCCCACTTCCTGCGGCTGCTCGCGCGCGGCGGCAGCGACCCCGACGTCGAGCACCGTCCGATCGAGGACCGGCCGATCGAGCCGGTGCGCCACACCGGCAAGGCGAAGCTCGGCGCGCGGGTGCGGCCGGGCTGGTTCGTGCAGACCCACGCCCACCCCGAGCTGCTCGGCCGCACGCTGCTGGAGATCCTGCACCGCGGCGACGAGCACCGGGCCGGCATGGCCCGCGAGGCGGCGTCCCGGGTGCTCGACCGCTACGAGCTGGCGCACGCCGCCGAGCAGCGGTTCGACACGCTCTCGGGTGGCCAGCAGGCGCGCTTCCAGATCCTGATGCTCGAGCTCTCCGGCGCGACGCTGCTGCTGCTCGACGAGCCCACCGACAACCTCGACGTCGAGTCCGCCGAGGCGCTGGAGGCGGGCCTCGAGCGGTTCGAGGGGACGGTGGTCGCGGTGACCCACGACCGCTGGTTCGCGCGCGGCTTCGACCGGTACCTCGTGTACGGCGCCGACGGGTCGGTCTACGAGTCGGACGAGCCGGTCTGGGACGAGGGTCGGGTCCAGCGGGTGCGCTGAGGGTCGAGCCACACCCGCTCACCGAAGGCCGGCGTCAGCGCCTCGATCCCGGTGCCGGCCATCGCCGCGTGGAAGCGCTCGGGCGGCGTCACGAAGAAGTGGTGGTGCTTGTGCGCCCGGCGCTGGGTCAGCGGCCAGAACGTGCCGTAGTGCACGGCCAGCGCCCACCGTGCCCCCACCCGCGCCACGAGCGACGCCGCCTCCTCCGGGTCGAGGTGGTCGTCGCCCAGGCTCGGTCCCCAGCCGCCGATCGGGACCGCGGCCAGGTCGGACGCCGCGACCCCCTCGACGTCGAGGCCGGCCCCCGTGTCGCCGGGGTACCAGACGCTCGAGCCCTCGCGCTCGATCCGGAAGCCGAGGGCCGGCGCCCCGCCCTTCTCGAAGACACTGCGCCGTCCGTCGTGGTGGGCCGGCAGCACCTGCACGGTGACCCCGCCGTGCACCACCTCGTCACCGGGCGCCACCTCCACCAGCCGGTGCCGGTCGAGGCCCTTCACCAGCCGCGCGGCCCCGCGGGGCACGACGACGGGGACGTCCCGGCCGAAGCGACGCAGCGACGGCAGGTGCAGGTGGTCGCGATGCAGGTGCGAGACCAGCACCACGTCGGCGCGGGACGCGGCGGGCGGAGGTGCTGGAGTCGTGCGGCGCAGGTGCCAGACCCGGCGGCAGAGCAGCGGGTCGGTCGCGACCACGCGGTCACCCAGCCCGATCGACATCGACGAGTGACCCCACCAGGTCACGGAGAGTGCCGACACGGTCGCCAGAATAGGGCGCATGGTGCTCTCGTCGTACGGCCTCGTGATCTTCGACTGCGACGGCGTGCTCGTCGACTCCGAACGGCTGACCGTCGACGAGGAGGCGCAGATGCTGACCGAGCTCGGCTGGCCGATGACGCCCGACGAGGTGGTCGGGCTGTTCATGGGCCTCAGCCTCGCCACCGAGCTCGCCGAGATCGCGACCGGCTCGGGCCGGCGGCGGCGGAGAGGTTCGAGCGTGACCTCGTCCCGCGGATGATCGCGATCTTCGACGCCGAGCTGACGCCGGTCCCCGGCGTCCCGGCCCTGCTGACGGCGCTGGCGGACGCCCGGCGTCCCGACCTGCGTCGCGTCCAGCGGGCTGCCCGACGGCATCCGGCGCAAGCTCGACCGCACCGGCCTCCGTGAGCACTTCGGCGACCGGATCTCCTCGGCCTCCGAGGTCGAGCGCGGCAAGCCGGCGCCCGACCTGTTCCTGCTGGCTGCCGGCGCGGATGGGGGTCGCGCCGGCGCGGGCGGCGGTGGTCGAGGACAGCGTGCCGGGCGTCGAGGCGGGTGTCGCGGCGGGCATGACGGTCTACGGCTTCGCCGGCGGCCTGGCCCGGTCGGAGGACCTCCGCGCGGCCGGTGCCGTGGTGTTCGACGCGATGGCGGAACTCCTAGCTAGACCTCGGCTCGTTGCCGGGGTCACGTGACGTGTGTCACAGTCACGTCACCGAGGAGACACCGATGACCGAGACCCCGTTGCCCGACCCGACCTTTCTCGACGACCGGCTCGCCCACTGGGCCGCGACCACCCCGGACGCGGAGGCGGTGACCTACCTCGGACGCACCTGGACCTGGGCCGAGTGGGACGGCCGCGTCCGCCGGCTCGCGGGCGCACTCGCCGACCTCGGTGTCGGACGCGGCGACGTGGTCTCGTTCCTGGACAAGAACCATCCGGCCTGCGTCGAGCTCACCATGGCCGCCTCGACGCTCGGCGCGGCCAACGCGATCGTCAACTTCCGGCTGGCCGGCGACGAGGTCGACTACGCGGTCAACGACGCCGGCGCCAAGGTGCTGCTGGTCGGCACCGAGCTGATGCCGCTGGTCGACCGGATCCGCGACCGGCTGACCACCGTCGAGCACGTGATCGAGGTGACGCCCGGGGGCGGGGTCGGCGACGCCTACGAGGCGTTGCTGGCCGAGCGCGAGCCGCGGCAGCGGAGTGCGGACGTCGACCCGGAGGACGTGTGCCTGGTCATGTACTCCTCCGGGACGACGGGTCTTCCGAAGGGCGTCATGCTCAGCCACCGCAACATGGTGCAGCACACGATCAACGCCCACGACGGCTGGTGGTTCGAGCCCGGCGACAAGAACCTGGTGGCCATGCCGTTGTTCCACGTCGGCGGCTCGTCGTACGTGCTGTTCGGCATCCACGACGGCATCCCCAGCGTGATGACCCGCGACCCCGACGGCGCCTCGCTCGCCGGCGCGATCCTGCAGGGCGCCAACCGCACGTTCCTGGTGCCCGCGGTGCTCGCCCAGGTGCTGCAGTCCGGACCCGAGGCGATCGGGCTGTTCGGCCGGCTCCGGACCTACACCTACGGGGCCGCCCCGATGCCGCTGCCGTTGCTGCGCGCCGCGATGGAGGCGTGGCCGGACACCGACTTCATGCAGGTCTACGGCCTCACCGAGGTCGCCGGCGTGATCACGCACCTGATGCCGCCCGAGCACCGCGACGCCGACCACCCGGAGCGGCTGGTCTCGGCCGGCCGGTGCATCCCGGGCGCGGAGCTCAAGGTGGTCGACCCGGTCACGCTCGAGGAGCGCGGCACGGGGGAGCACGGCGAGCTCTGGTTCCGCACACCCCAGCTGATGAAGGGCTTCCTCAACAAGCCCGAGGAGACCGCCCAGGTGATCACCGACGACGGCTGGTTCCGCACCGGCGACCTGGGCAAGGTCGACGCCGACGGCTACGTCTACGTCGAGGACCGGCTCAAGGACATGATCATCACCGGCGGGGAGAACGTGTACTCCCCGGAGATCGAGCGGGTGCTCGCCGAGCACCCCTCCGTGATGGAGGTGGCGATCATCGGCGTGCCCGACGACAGCTGGGGCGAGACGGTCAAGGCCGTGGTCAGCCTCCACCCCGGCACCGAGGCGACGGAGGAGGAGCTGATCGGCTACTGCGCGCGAGCACCTCGCGAAGTTCAAGTGCCCGACCTCGGTCGACATCATCGACGCGCTCCCGCGCAACCCCACCGGCAAGATCCTCAAGCGCGACCTGCGCAAGCCCTACTGGGAGGGCCGCGACCGCCAGGTCAGCTGAGCACCACGTCGAACTCCAGCAGGGAGAACGGCGCCGAGACGCCGTACGCCGCCGCCCGCTCGGCGTCGTCGACCTCGAGGACCTCGCGGACCAGGCTGTCCTTCACGCCGAACACGGCGTCGGAGTCCAGCCACGGGCTGCCGGCCAGGAACACGTGCGTGGTGAGCGGAGCGTGCCCCGCCGCGCCGGCGATCAGGTGGACGTGCGCCGGCCGGTTCGGATGCCGGCCGGTCGCGGCGAGCAGGTCGCCGACCGGGCCGTCGTCGGGGATCGGGTACCACTTCGGGAGGACGGTGCGGAACCAGTACCGGCCCTCGTCGTCGGCCGTGAACAGGCCACGCAGGTTGCGCTCGGGCTGCAGGTCGGGCTGCTGCACGTCGTAGAACCCGTCGGCGCTGGCCTGCCACACGTCGACGCTCGCGCCCGGCACCGGACGTCCCTCGAGGTCCCGCACCCGGCCCGCCACCACGACCGGATCGCCGACGCCGTCGAGGCTGATGTCGTCGCCGAGCGCCCGCGGGGGCGAGTCGACGACGTGGAACGGCCCGAGCACCGTCGACTCCGTCGCGCCGGCGGGTGTGCCGTGGTTGATCTCGTCGACCAGCATCGAGACCCCGAGCACGTCGGAGAGCAGGATGAACTCCTGACGCACCTCGTCACAGGCCTGGCCGACGCGGGTGAGGTAGCCGACGGCGTGCTCCCACTCCTGCTGGGTGAGCCCGACCTCCTCGACGAAGGCGTGCAGGTGCCGGGTCAGGCTGGTCATCACCTCGCGCAGCCGCGGGTCCGGGGTGCCGGACCAGGAGCGGACGACGTCGTCGGTCAGGTCGCTCATGGGCCGAACCTAGCGCCACCTCACCGGAGCTCACCCGAGCTCGGACAGCCTCGGGAGCACCTCGGCGCAGGCGCGCTCGGTCCAGCCGACCGGGTCGTCGGGGCGAGGACCGATCCAGACCTGGTCGATGCCGAGACCGGCGTAGGTCTCCATCCGCGACAGGAACGAGGTCGTCGAACGGGTCCTGCGCCGGTGATCACGGTGCGCCGTACGTCGCCGGGATCGCGACCGACGTCCGCGCAGTGCTGGTCGAGCACGCCGAGCTTGTGCGCCACACTCCTCGGGTCCGAGGTCGAAGAGGTTGCAGGCGTCGGCGTACTGCGCGACCAGGCGCAGGGTCTTGCGCTCACCGACCGCCGCCGACCAGCAGCGGCGGTCCACCCGCCTGCACCGGCGACGGTGTGCAGATGGTCTCGGCGAGCCGGTAGTGCTCGCCCTCGAACGGGCCGTCGTCGTCGCTCCACATCTGCCGGCAGATCCGGATCGTCTCCTCGAGTCGCTCGAACCGCTCGGCGACGGGTGGGAACGGGACGCCGAGGGCGCGGTGCTCGCGCTCGTACCAGGCGGCGCCGAGCCCGAGCAGGGCCGGCCGGAGGACAGCACGTCGAGCGTGGTGACCACCTTCGCCAGCAGCCCGGGGTGCCGGTAGGTGACTCCGGTGACCAGGAGGCCGAGCTGGAGACGCTCGGTGCTGCCCGGCCAGGAAGCCCAGCGAGGTGTAGCCCTCGAGCATCGGCTCCGCAGGACCGCCGAGGTCCTCCATCTGGAACCAGTGGTCCATCATGGTCAGGGTCGTCACCCCGCCCTCGTCGGCGGCCCGGGCGACACCGGCCAGGGTCGCCGCCAGCGCCTCCGGCCCCCCGGCGTACGACAGGTTGGCGCAGTGGACTGCCAGCTTCACGTGGTCTCCTCGGCCTCGGTCTCGATCTGCAGCGTCATCTTCTTGAGCAGCCGGTTGAGCGTGGCCAGCTCCTTGCGGGTGAGCACGGTCGCGAGCTCCTCCTCGGCGTGGCCGCGCAGGTCCATCGCCTCGCGCCAGATCTTCACACCGGCCCGCGTCATCTCGACCTCGACCCGCCGCCGGTCGCCCTTGCCGGGCACCCGCTTGACCCAGCCCTTCTTCTCCAGGGAGTCCAGGCGCCCCGTGATCCCGGCGTTGGAGACCCGCATCTCGCGGGCGAGCTGGCCCGGGGACGCCTGCCCGGGGACGTCGCGGATCATCAGGTTGTGCAGGGTGTCGTACTCGAAGTCCTGCAGGCCCACCTCGGCGAGCGCCACCTTCGTGGTGGTCCGGAAGTAGCGGTTGATGTTCGCCAGCCGGACGGTCATCGCCTCCACGTCGTCGTCGAACTCCTGCTCCAGCACCCAGTGATCCCGCCAGCGCTCGACGTGCAGGTCGGCCGCGTCCTTCATGGCCCGAGTCTAGGCGAAAGTATTTCGTTGACGAATAGTTCGCTAGCGAAATAATATGCGAGGCATGGCACCGGCTCTCGACCACCCGCTGCGCCACGCGTCGTACCGGTGGCTGCTGTCCGGTGTCGCCGTGAACTCCCTCGGCAACGGCATCGCCCCGGTCGCGCTCGCGTTCGCCGTGCTCGACCTCGGCGGCGACGCGTCCGACCTCGGTGTCGTGGTCGGCCTCTACGCCCTGGCCGACGTCGCGGCGGTGCTGTTCGGGGGAGTGCTCGGCGACCGGCTGCCGCGCACCGTGATGATGCAGGGCTCGTCGGCGCTCGCCGCGGTCGCGCAGGGTCTGGTCGCCGCGTCGCTGGTCGGCGGCTGGTCGAGCATCCCGCTCCTCGCCGGCCTCGGCATGGTCAACGGTGCTCTCGGGGCACTCGGCGGCCCGAGCTCGTCGGCGATCACCCAGCAGACCGTGCCCGCGGAGCTGCTCCGGACCGCGATCACCTGGCGCCGGATCAGCCAGAACGTCGCCGTGATCGTGGGCAGCGGCGCGGCCGGGCTGCTCGTGGCCGGCGTCGGGAGCGGCTGGGCGCTCGCGGTCGACGCGTTCACGTTCGCGTTCGCGGCGGCGTGCTACGGGCTGGTGCGCGTCGCGCCGCTCGTCGTACCGGCGGAGCGCGGGAGCATGCTCGCCGACGTCCGCGAGGGCTTCGCCGAGGTGATGCGGCACACCTGGCTCTGGCTGCTGATCCTGCAGGCGCTGCTCTACCACCTGTTCTACGGCGGCGCGCAGGGCGTGCTCGGCCCGATCGTGGTCGGCGACTCGCTCGGGCGGCCGGCCTGGGGCTGGGCGCTGTCGACGATGATGCTCGGCTTCGTCGTCGGCGGGCTGGTCACGCTGCGCTGGAAGCCGCGGCGCGCGCTGTACGTCGGCACCTGGTTCCTCGCGCTCACCGCCGCCTTCCCGGTCGCGATGGCGTTGTCGGACTCGCTGGCGGTGGTGCTGGTGGGCGCGTTCCTGCACGGGTTCGGGCTGGAGATCTTCAGCGTCGGCTGGGACCTGTCGATCCAGGAGCAGGTGGCGCCGGACAAGCTGGCGCGGGTCTACTCCTTCGACATGATCGGCTCGTTCATCGCGCGGCCGGTCGGGCTGGCGCTCACCGGCCCGGTCGCCGAGCTGGTCGGCTTCCGCACCTGGCTCCTGGTGGTGGGTGCGGTGATCGTGGTGAGTGTCCTGGTCGCGCTGACCTCCCGCGACGTACGCCGCCTCGAGCGGAACGTCGAGGTGCCGGAGCGGGTGGACGCGTAGGCGGGTGGGCGTCGTGCGGGGGTGCGTCGTTTCCCAACATTGTCCCGGAACTGCACAATGCCGGATCCTGTGCAGTTCCGGGACAAGTGTTGGGAAACCGCAGCCCCCGAAGGAGGTCACTTCCAGCGTTCGGCGGCGGGGGTGAACGTGAGCTCGCGGTCGCCGGTGTAGATCTGCTTCGGACGGGCGATCTTCTGGTCCTTGTCCTGCACCAGCTCCAGCCACTGCGCGAGCCAGCCGGGGGTGCGGCCGATCGCGAACAGCACGGTGAACATCTCCGGCGGGAACTGGAAGGCCTCGTAGATCAGGCCCGAGTAGAAGTCCACGTTGGGGTAGAGCTTGCGCTTGACGAAGTACTCGTCCTCGAGCGCGATCTTCTCCAGCTCCTGGGCGATCTCGAGCAGCGGGTTGACCCCGGTCACCTCGAAGACGTCGTCGCAGGCCTTCTTGATGATCTTCGCCCGCGGGTCGTAGTTCTTGTAGACCCGGTGGCCGAAGCCCATCAGCCGCTCCTCGCCCTCCTTCACGCCCTTGATGAAGTCGGGGATGTTCTCCTTGGTGCCGATCCGCTTGAGCATCCGCAGCACGGCCTCGTTGGCGCCGCCGTGCAGCGGGCCGTAGAGCGCACCGACACCGGCGGCGACGGCGGAGTACGGGTCGACCTGGGAGGACCCGACGGAGCGCACCGCGTTGGTGGAGCAGTTCTGCTCGTGGTCGGCGTGCAGGATGAACAGCACGTCGAGCGCCTTCACCAGCCGCTCGTCACCGTTGTACCTCTGCTCGCTCATCTTGAAGAGCATCGAGAGGAAGTTCGCGGTGTAGCTGAGCTCGTTGTCCGGGTAGACGTAGGGCTTGCCCTGCGCGTGGCGGAAGGCCCAGGCGCCGAGCGTCGGCATCTTGGCGATCATCCGCACGATCTGCATCCGCCGGTTGTCCGGGTCGGAGATGTTCGCGGACTCCGGGTAGAACGTCGACAGCGCGCCGACCGAGGCCATCAGCATGCCCATCGGGTGGGCGTCGTACCGGAAGCCCTGCATGAACGACTTCACGTTCTCGTGCACGAACGTGTGGTAGGTGATGTCGTGCACCCACTGCTCGTACGCGTTCTGCGACGGCAGCTCGCCGGTCAGCAGCAGGTAGGACACCTCGAGGAACGAGCTCTTCTCGGCCAGCTGCTCGATCGGGTAGCCGCGGTACTCGAGGATCCCCTTCTCGCCGTCGATGAACGTGACAGCGCTGCGACACGAGGCCGTGTTGGTGAACCCGGGGTCGTACGTCGCCAGCCCGGGGGCCTCGTCCGACACCTTGATCTGGCCGAGGTCGCCGGCCCTGATCGTGTCGTCGGTGATGGGGATCTCGTACTCCTGGCCGGTGCGGTTGTCCCGGACGGTGAGGGTGTCACCCTTGCCGTTGCCAGAGGTCTGCTCGTCGCTCACGTGGGCTCCTTCGCGGGGGGTCGACCGTCTGCTCAACCTATTCCCTGCTCAGAGGGGCCGTTAATCCCCCTGCGCCGTTTTGACCACCAGCCGGACACGCCGGTACTCTGGGCGGTCGCGACTCCTGCCGCGTCGGCGGTCCTGCACGGACCACGGCGCAGACCCGGGTGAACAGAAACCGGGCAGTGTTCGTCAGAAGCCGCGGCAACACCACCACCCGGTCGTGGACTCCGCCTGACCGGGCCCGACGAACGAGTTAGGCAACACCTGTGCGTACGTACAGCCCGAAGCCGGGCGACATCCAGCGCGACTGGCACGTCATCGACGCCACCGACGTGGTGCTCGGCCGCCTCGCGGTCCAGACGGCCAACCTCCTGCGTGGCAAGCACAAGACGATCTTCGCCCCGCATGTCGACACCGGCGACTTCGTGATCATCGTCAACGCCGAGAAGGTCTCCCTCTCCGGCACCAAGAAGACCACCAAGATGGCCTACCGCCACTCCGGCTACCCGGGCGGCCTCAGCGCCACGCCGATCGGTGTGCTGCTGGAGAAGGACGCCCGCAGGGCCATCGAGAACGCGGTGTGGGGCATGCTCCCCAAGAACCGTCTGGGTCGGCAGATGCTGAAGAAGCTCAAGGTCTACTCCGGCCCCGAGCACCCGCACGCCGCCCAGAAGGCCAAGCCGTTCGAGATCAAGCAGATCTCCCAGTAACTCATGCAGACGAGACGAAGGAACTTTCGTGGCTGACACCACCGACGTGACAGACGACAACCCGGGGACCGCCGAGGAGACCTACGAGGTCAACGAGGCGGGCGTCGCCTACTCCTCCGAGAGCGCCCCCGGCGCCGACGCGCCGCCCCGCCCGGCGACGATCGCCCCCGCGGCCGCCACCGGCCGCCGCAAGGAGGCCGTGGCGCGGGTGCGCCTGGTGCCCGGCACCGGCGAGTGGACCGTCAACGGTCGCGCCCTGGACTCCTACTTCCCGAACAAGCTCCACCAGCAGGTCGTCAACGAGCCCTTCGTGACCACCGACCTGGTCGGGCGCTTCGACGTGATCGCCCGGATCCACGGCGGCGGCATCACCGGCCAGGCCGGCGCTCTGCGCCTCGGCGTGGCGCGCGCGCTCAACGCGATCGACCTCGACGCCAACCGCGCCCTGCTCAAGAAGGCCGGGCTGCTCACGCGTGACGCCCGCGTCATCGAGCGCAAGAAGGCCGGACTCAAGAAGGCCCGCAAGGCGCCCCAGTTCTCCAAGCGCTGAGCGCTCCTGTGGGTCGCCTGTTCGGCACCGACGGGGTACGCGGTCTGGCCAACGGCCAGCTCACAGCCGAGCTCACGCTCGACCTGTCGGTCGCCGCTGCCCACGTGCTGGGTGAGGCCGGTGTCTTCGAGGGACACCGGCCCTTCGCCGTCGTCGGCCGCGACACCCGGATCTCCGGGCAGTTCCTCGAGGCCGCGGTCGTGGCCGGGCTGCTCTCCGCGGGGGTCGACGTCCACCTCCTCGGTGAGCTGCCGACGCCGGCCGTCGCCCACCTCACCGGATCCCTGGGAGCCGACCTCGGGGTCATGCTCTCGGCCTCGCACAACCCGATGCCCGACAACGGGGTCAAGTTCCTGGCCCGCGGCGGTCGCAAGCTCGACGACGCTGATCGAGGACGCGATCGAGAAGCGGATGGGCGAGACCTGGCAGCGCCCGACCGGCGGCAAGGTCGGTCGGGTCTCGACCCACGCCACCGCCGTCGACGAGTACGTCGCGCACCTGGTCGGCACCATCGACCAGTCGCTGGCCGGGCTGAAGGTCGTGCTCGACTGCGCCCACGGCGCCGCCTCCGTGGTCGGTCCCCGCGCGCTGCGCGACGCCGGCGCCGAGGTGGTCGCGATCTGCGCGGAGCCCGACGGGCTCAACATCAACCAGGGGTGCGGCTCCACGCACCTCGGACCGGTGCGCGCCGCCGTTCTCGAGCACGGCGCCGACGTCGGCTTCGCGGTCGACGGCGACGCCGACCGGGTGCTCGCGGTCGACGCGCACGGCACGATCGTCGACGGCGACCAGATCCTGGCGATCCTCGCGCTCGCGATGCGCGAGCAGGGCGCCCTCAACGCCGACACCGTGGTCGCGACGGTGATGAGCAACCTGGGCTTCGTGCACGCGATGCGCTCCCACGGGGTCGGTGTCCGGCAGACCAAGGTGGGCGACCGCTACGTGCTCGAGGCGATGAAGGTCTCGGGCTACAACCTGGGCGGCGAGCAGTCCGGCCACGTGATCATGAGCGACCACGCCACCACCGGCGACGGGCTGCTCGCGGCCCTGCAGGTGCTGGCGCGGATGGCGGGCACCGGGCGCACGCTCGCCGACCTGGCCGGGGTGATGACCCGGCTGCCGCAGGTGCTGGTCAACGTCTCCGACGTCGACAAGGCGCGCACCGACGACGACGCCGTGGTCGCGGCGGCGGTCTCGGAGGCCGAGGCCGAGCTGGGTGACACCGGACGGGTGCTGCTGCGGCCGTCCGGCACCGAGGCCCTGGTGCGGGTGATGGTCGAGGCCGGCACCGCCGACCAGGCCGAGGCGATCGCCGGCCGGCTCGCCGACGTCGTACGCGATCCGGCTGGCGCTCGCTCCCTGACCCGTCCGGCAGCCCGTCTGGAACACCTGGCCGTGGTGCCCTGTTGGGTCCCTCATGACCAACACACCTGAGAAGATCGTGTACACCGCCCGTGCCACCGTCACCGGAGGCCGCAAGCAGGGTCACGTCGTCACCGACGACGGCGTCCTCGACGTGCTGCTGACCGCGCCGAAGGAGACCGGCGGCCCGGGCACCGGAACCAACCCCGAGCAGCTCTTCGCTGCCGGCTACGGCGCCTGCTTCCAGAGCGCGCTCGGCATGGTCGCGAAGAAGGAGGGCGTGCTCGCCGACGGCTCCGAGCTGGAGATCGTGGTCGGCCTGGGTCCCGAGGGTGACTCGTTCGCCATCACCGCAGACATCACGGCGCGGATCCCGGGCGTCGACGACGCGACCGCGCAGCGCCTGGTCGAGGCGGCGCACGAGGTCTGCCCGTACTCCAGGGCGACCCGCGGCAACGTGCCGGTGACCGTGACCGGCCTCGCTGCCTGAGCGTCCCGCACGACCCGATCGGCCGGCCCGGCTCCCGATATCCGGTGGCCGGGCCGAGCTGCGTCCCCTAGCGTCGTCGCCCGTGGAGATAAGCGAGGTCGACCCGTTCGACGACGGCCAGGTCGCGGCCTGGCACGCCGTCTACGAGCGGTCGCAGAGCCATGACCGCGCGTTCCCCAGCCCCTGGCGGCTGCCCGAGGCGGAGGCCGCCCTGCGCGACCCCGGCCGCCGGCGTCGGCTCGTCGCCTTCAGCGGGACCGTGGACGGCGCCGTGGTCTGCTCCGGGGCGATCCGGATGCCGCAGCTCGACAACCTCGCGAGTGCCGCCCTGGCTGTCGACACCGAGCCGGCCCTCCGCCGCCGTGGGTACGGCGCCGCGATGCTGGCGCACCTCGAGCAGCGGGCCGTCGCCGAGGGCCGCACGCTGCTCGACACCGAGACCTTCTACCCCGGCGACGCGCCGGCCGACGGTGCCGGCCACGACAACGCCGACTTCCTCACCCACCGCGGCTACGTGTTCGGCCTCGGTGACGTGCACCGCCGGCTGGAGCTGCCGGCCGAACCCGCGCTGCTCGACCGGCTGGCCGGCGAGGCTGCGCCGCACCACGCGGCGTACCAGATCCGCACCTGGCGTGGACGGGTGCCCGACGAGCTGGTCGAGTCGTTCGCGACGATCAACGCCAGCCTGATGACCGAGGCGCCGGCAGGCGAGGTCGAGCGCGAGCCGGAGGTCGCCGACGTCGCCGTGCTGCGCGAGGAGGAGGCACTTCGAGAGCAGCAGGGACGCGTGCCGTACGTCGCGGTCGCCGTCGACCGCGCCGGCACCGTGGTCGCGTTCACGACCGTGATGACCACGGTGCACGAGCCGGGCCGCGGCTACCAGTGGGGCACCGTCGTCGACCGGGCGCACCGCGGCCACCGGCTCGGGATCGCGGTCAAGGTGGCCAACCTGCGCGCCCTGCAGCAGCACGACCCGCCCGTGCGCGAGCTGTTCACCTACAACGCGGAGGTCAACGCGCACATGGTGGCGATCAACGACGCCCTCGGGTTCGTCGCGGTCGAGCGCCTCGGGGAGTTCCAGAAGCGCATCTGACCCGCACCACGGTGGAACGACCGCCACGGACGGCGACTACAGCTTCCGCAGCCGCACGTAGCGGACCGAGTGGTCGCGGTCCTTGCGCAGCACGAGCGTCGCGCGTGACCGGGTCGGCTGGATGTTCTGCTCCAGGTTGGGGCCGTTGATGGTGTCCCACAGCCGGCCCGCCTCGCTGACCGCCTCGTCCCGGCTCAGCGCCGCGTAGCGCGCGAAGTACGACGCCGGGTCGCGGAACGCGGTCTCGCGCAGCCGGAGGAACCGCTCGGTGTACCAGCGCCGGATGTCGGCCTCGGCCGCGTCGACGTACACGGAGAAGTCGAAGAAGTCGCTCACGGCCAGGCCGGTGCGGCCGTCCTCGCGGCCCCGCGCCGGCTGGAGCACGTTGAGCCCCTCGACGATCACGATGTCGGGGTGGCGCACCACGACCTTCTGGTCGGGCACCACGTCGTACACGAGGTGGGAGTAGATCGGGGCCTCGACCTCGTCCTTGCCGGACTTGATGTCGATCACGAAGCGCAGCAGCGCCTTGCGGTCGTAGGACTCCGGGAAGCCCTTGCGGTGCAGGATCCCGCGGCGCTGGAGCTCGGCGTTGGGGTGCAGGAAGCCGTCGGTCGTGACCAGCGCGACCGAGGGGTGCTCGGGCCAGTGCGCCAGCATCTGCTGCAGCACGCGCGCGGTCGTGGACTTGCCGACCGCGACCGAGCCGGCGAGGCCGATGACGAACGGGGTGCGTGGCGGTTGCGGGCGGCGCAGGAAGTCCTCCTGGGCGCGGTGCAGCGAGCCGCTGGAGCCGACGTACAGGCTGAGCAGGCGGGAGAGCGGCAGGTAGACCTGCTGCACCTCGTGCAGGTTGAGCTGGTCGCCGAGGCCGCGGACGCGGTCGATCTCCTCGGCCGTCAGCGGCTGCTCGGTGGCGTCGTTGGCGGTCTGCGCCAGCCCGGCCCAGTCGGCCCGGTCGAGCTCCACGTAGGGGGAGGCCTCGCGCGCGGCACCCGCGTGCTGGCCGTTGCCCATGCGCACCAGTCTGGACTACCCGTCCCCGTAGACTCCGGCCCATGTGCGGAATCGTGGGTTACGTCGGCGAGAAGCAGGCGAGCGACGTCGTGATCGAGGGACTCCGCAGGCTGGAGTACCGCGGCTACGACTCGGCCGGCATCGCCGTGATCGCGGACGGGTCGATCTCCTCGGACAAGCGGGCCGGCAAGCTCGCCAACCTCGAGAAGGCGATCGTCGAGAGTCCGCTGCCGGAGTCCACCACCGGGATCGGGCACACCCGCTGGGCCACCCACGGCGCCCCCAACGACACCAACGCGCACCCGCACCTCGGCCCGGACGACCGGGTCGCGCTCGTGCACAACGGGATCATCGAGAACTTCGCCCGGCTGCGCGCCGAGCTGCAGGCCGCCGGGGTGGAGCAGCGCTCGGAGACCGACACCGAGATCGCTGCCCAGCTGCTGGAGCGCGAGGTGGCCGCGGGTGCCGACCTGACCACGGCCATGCAGCGCGTCTGCCGCCGGCTCGAAGGTGCGTTCACGCTGGTCGCGGTCGACGCCCAGGACCCGTCACGGGTGGTGGCCGCGCGCCGCAACTCGCCGCTCGTGGTCGGGCTCGGCGAGGGCGAGAACTTCCTCGGCTCCGACGTGGCCGCGTTCATCGAGCACACCCGCGAGGCGCTGGAGCTGGCGCAGGACCAGGTGGTCACGATCACCCGCGACGGGGTCGAGGTCAGCGACTTCGACGGCAACCCGGCGGAGGGCAGGCGCTACCACGTCGACTGGGACCTCTCGGCCGCCGAGAAGGACGGCTTCGACTGGTTCATGCGCAAGGAGATCTTCGAGCAGCCGCGGGCCGTCGGCGACGCGCTCCTCGGCCGGCACACCGAGGACGGCCGGCTCCAGCTCGACGAGGTGCGGATCTCCGAGGAGGAGCTCCGCGACATCGACCGGATCATCATCGTCGGCTGCGGCACCGCCAACTACGCGGGGATGGTCGCCAAGTACGCGATCGAGCACTGGACCCGGATCCCCTGCGAGGTCGAGCTCGCGCACGAGTTCCGCTACCGCGACCCGATCCTGACCCGCAACACGCTGGTGGTCGCGATCAGCCAGTCCGGCGAGACCGCCGACACGCTGATGGCGATCCGGCACGCCCGCGAGCAGAAGTCGAAGGTGCTGGCGATCTGCAACACCAACGGCTCCACGATCCCGCGCGAGTCCGACGCGGTGATCTACACGCACGCCGGCCCGGAGATCGGGGTCGCCTCGACCAAGGGCTTCATGACCCAGATGGTCGCCTGCTACCTGCTCGCGCTCTACCTCGCGCAGGTCCGCGGCACCAAGTTCGGCGACGAGATCTCGGCCGTGGTCACCGAGCTGGAGAAGGTGCCGGACCACCTCGCCCGGCAGCTCGACGGCGCGGAGAGCGTCTACGAGCTCGCCCGCGAGCTCGCGTCGGCGCGCTCGGTGCTGTTCCTCGGTCGCCACGCCGGCTTCCCGATCGCGCTCGAGGGCGCGCTCAAGCTCAAGGAGCTGGCCTACATCCACGCCGAGGGCTTCGCGGCCGGCGAGCTGAAGCACGGTCCGATCGCGCTGATCGAGCCCGGGCTGCCGGTCTTCTGCGTGGTGCCGCCCCGGGGCCGGGACCAGCTGCACGACAAGATGGTGAGCGCGATCCAGGAGGTGCGGGCCCGCGGCGCACGCACGATCGTGCTCGCGGAGGAGGGCGACGACGAGGTCGTCCAGTACGCCGACACGTTGCTGTCGCTGCCCGCCGTACCCACGCTGCTGCAGCCGATGGTCGCCGCGATCCCGCTCCAGCTCTTCGCGTGCGAGCTCGCCACCGCCAAGGGCCACGACGTGGACCAGCCGCGCAACCTGGCCAAGTCGGTCACCGTCGAGTGACCGCGCCGCGGTGATCATCGGGATCGGCATCGACGTGGTCGACATCGACCGCTTCGCGGCCTCGCTGGAGCGCACGTCCGGGCTGCGCGAGCGGCTGTTCACCCCGCTCGAGGTCGACCTGCCGCTGCAGTCGCTGGCCGCGCGCTTCGCCGCCAAGGAGGCGCTCGCGAAGGCGCTCGGCGCCCCCGGCAACCTCGAGTGGCACCACGCCGAGGTGCGCCGCGCCCAGGCCGGCCGCCCGGTCTTCACCCTCTCCGGCACCGTCGCCGCCCGCGCCACCGAGCTCGGCGCCCAGCACGTCCACCTCTCCCTCTCCCACGACGCCGGCATCGCCTCCGCGATCGTCGTCCTCGAGTCCTGATCCCGTCCCGCGAGAGGTCAGTTCTGGTTGCCTCAGGGGCGGCGAGAGGTCAGTTCTGGCGGTTCCTGCCAACCACAGATGACCTCTCGCCGCGGATGCACCAACCACGAGCGACCTCTCGCGGGAGATAGCGTCCGGGGGGTGAGGCAGGCACACACGGTGGAGCAGGTGCGGGCGGCGGAGGCCGGGCTGATGGCGCGGGTGCCGGAGGGCACGCTGATGCAGCGGGCGGCGACGGGGCTGGCGGTCGCGGTGGCGGACCTGCTCGGCGGTGTGTACGGCGCCCGGGTGCTGCTGCTCGTGGGTGCGGGGGACAACGGCGGCGACGCGCTGTACGCCGGGGCGCTGCTGGCGCGGCGCGGGGCCGGCGTCGAGGCGGTGCTGCTCTCCGACAAGGCCCACGACGAGGGCGTGGCCGCGCTGCGCGCCGCCGGAGGCCGGGTGGTGACCGGCGGACGAGGCCGCGCCGCCTGACGTCGTGCTGGACGGGATCGTCGGGATCGGCGGCCGGCCCGGCCTGCGCCCCGACGCCGAACGGGTGGTCGCGAGGTTCGCGGGCACGCCCGTGGTCGCGGTCGACGTACCGTCCGGGGTCGATGTGGACACCGGCCGTCTCGAGGGGCCGCACGTCCGCGCCGACGTCACCGTCACGTTCGGCACCCACAAGGTCGCCCACCTCGTCGACCCGGCCGCCGAGGCCTGCGGCGTCGTCCACCTCGTCGACATCGGGCTCGACCTCCCCGAGGCCGACCTGACCGCGCTCCAGGCGGCCGACGTCGCGGCCCTCCTGCCGGTGCCGCGGGCCGACGACCACAAGTACACGCGCGGCGTCGTCGGTGTGCGCGCCGGCTCGGAGGACTACCCCGGCGCCGCCGTCCTGTGTACGGCGGGCGCCGCCTCGGGTCTTGCCGGGATGGTGCGCTACGTGGGGGCGGCGGCAGACCCGGTGCGCGCCGCCCACCCGGATGTCGTGGTCGGGACCGGGCGGGTCCAGGCCTGGGTGGTCGGGTCCGGCGGGTCCGGCGACGCCGAGCAGGCGCTGGCCGACGCGCTCGAGGACGGGGTGCCGGTCGTCGCCGACGCCGACGCGATCCAGCACCTGGTCTCGACGGGCTCGACCACCGGGAAGGGCTCTGACCGGCAGACCCCCGATGCTGATCACCCCGCACGCCGGCGAGCTCGCCCGGCTGCTCGGCGTCGAGCGCGCGGAGGTCGAGTCCGACCAGCTCGCGCACGCCCTCCGTGCCGCGCGCCAGCACGACGTGGTGGTCATGCTCAAGGGCCGGCACACGCTCGTCGCCGCCCCCGACGGCCGGGTGCGGGTGACCACGACCGGCGTGCCGTGGCTGGCGACAGCGGGTGCGGGTGACGTGCTGGCCGGGCTCTGCGGCGCCCTCCTGGCGGCCGGGCCTGGATCCCTTCGACGCCGGCTCGGTCGGCTCGTGGCTGCACGGCGCCGCGGCCACCGAGGCCGGACGCGGCGGCCCGCTCTCCGCGCCCGCGGTGGCGGCCGCGATCCCGACGGCGGTGCGCGACCTCCTGCGCTGAATGGGAGGATCGACCCCGTGAACGTCTGGGCGAAGCGTGCCGCCGGCATCGGGGCGGGGGTTCTGGCGACGGCTGCGGCTGCCGTGGTCGTCGAGCGGCGCGTGGTCAAGACCCGCCGGGCGGGCGCCGACGACGCCGCGTCGTACGGCGCGCTGCGGTCACCGGCGATCGAGGTCGACACCGAGGACGGCACCACGCTGCACGCCGAGGTCGACGAGATCGCGCCCTACGCCCACGGTGCGAAGCCCAGCCCCGGCCAGCCGACCGTGGTGTTCGTGCACGGCTACGCGCTCAACCTCGACTGCTGGCACTTCCAGCGGGAGGCGCTGCGCGGCAAGCACCGGATGGTCTTCTACGACCAGCGCTCCCACGGGCGCTCCGGCCGCTCGCCGCGCAAGCACGCCAACATCGACCAGCTCGGCGACGACCTCCGCACGGTCCTCGACGCGCTGGTGCCGACCGGCGACGTCGTCCTCGTCGGCCACTCGATGGGCGGCATGAGCGATCATGGCGTTCGCCGAGCGCCACCCCGAGACGTTCGCCGACCGGGTGGCCGGCGTCGGCCCTGATCGCCACCACCGCGGGCAGGATGCGCCCGCACCGCGTGCTGAGCCCGCTGATCCCCGACCGGCTGGGTGAGATGGTGGCGCCGCGCCTGATCACGGCGCTGGCCAACGCCCCCGAGCTGGTCGACTCGGCGCGCGCGCGGGGCTCCAACATCGGGTTCCTGGTCGCCGACACGTTCGCGTTCGGCAAGGAGGCGCCGGCGGCGCAGGTCGAGTTCCTCGACGAGATGCTGGCCGGGACGTCGATCGAGGTGCTCGCGGAGTTCTTCCCCAGCCTCGGCTCGCTGGACAAGTTCGCGGCGCTCAGCGCGTTCGCCGACGTGCCGACCACGATCATCTGCGGCACCAAGGACAAGCTGACCTCGGTCGGCCACAGCCGCAAGATGGCCGGGATGATCGACGGCGCCCGGCTGGTCGAGGCTCCCGGCGCCGGCCACATGGTGATCTTCGAGTCCCGCGACCTGGTCAACGCGGCGCTCGAGCAGCTCGTCACGGCCGCCCAGCGGTCCGCGCCCTCCGCCCGCGCCCGGTGAACCGTGTGCTGCTCGTCGGCCCCGACCGGGCCGGCGACGTCCTCTCCGTGATCCTCGGGTCGTTCGGCGACCGGCCGCCCCTCGACCCCCCGGCCACCGCCACCGACGAGACCAGTCGAGAGCGTGGCCGCGGCGCTCGCCGCGCACGGCGGCCTGCTCGCCGAGGTGGACGGCGCACCAGCGGCTGCCCTGCTGTTCCAGCCCGAGGGCGGCTGGCTCGGCCTGCGTCGGGTCGGCGTGCTCGCCCGCGCCCGCCGGACCGGTGTCGCGCAGGAGATGGTCGCCGCCGCGGAGGCGGAGACCCGCGCACGTGGTCTGGTCGGCACCCGGCTCGTCGCCCGCGAGGAGCTGCCGTCGACGGTGCGGTTCTGGACCCGGCTGGGGTACGCCGAGGCAGGGCGGGTGGGTCCCCAGATCCAGCTGCGCCGGCTGCTGCCCTTCGACCTGGTCCTGCCCGACGCCGCGGCCACCCGGGCGCTGGGCCGGCGGCTCGCCGCGGAGCTGGCCGCCGGCGACCTGGTGATCCTCACCGGTGACCTCGGTGCCGGCAAGACCACGCTCACCCAGGGGCTCGGCGACGGGCTGGGCGTGCGGGGCGACGTCACGTCACCGACGTTCGTGATCGCCCGGGTGCACCCCTCGCTCGGCGACGGGCCGGAGCTCGTGCACGTGGACGCCTACCGGCTCGGCGGCGCCGCCGAGCTCGACGACCTCGACCTCGACACCGACCTCGACCTCGCCGTGACCGTGGTCGAGTGGGGCGAGGGCCTGGCCGAGTCGCTGGCCGCCGACCGGCTCGAGGTCGCGCTCCGCCGCGACCACACCGGCGAGAGCGAGGAGCGGCTGGCGACGGTCACTCCGGTCGGCTCGCGCTGGCTCGACCCCGGACTGCCGGCGCGGCTGTCCGGCCGGCTGGCATAGCCTCGGCCCGTGCTGCTCGCGTTCGACACCGCCACCACCCGGGTCACCGTCGCCCTGCACGACGGCGAGCGCGTGGTCGCCTCGCTCGACTCCGACGAGGGCCTGCGCCACGGCGAGCTGCTGGCACCGGCGATCCAGCAGGTGCTCCGCGACGCCGACGCGATCCCGCAGGACGTGAGCGCGATCGCGGTCGGCGTCGGTCCGGGTCCGTTCACCGGGCTGCGGGTGGGCCTGGTCACGGCGCGCACGATGGCGCTGGCGCTCGGCATCCCGGTCCACGGCGTCTGCACGCTCGACATCCTGGCGGCCGAGGCCGTCGACGCCGGGCTGGACGACTTCCTGGTGGCCACGGACGCCCGTCGCAAGGAGGTCTACCTCGCGTCGTACGTCGGCGGGCAGCGGGACGGCGACCCCCGGTGGTGCGCCCGGCCGACGTGGCCACCGACCGGATCGTGGTCGGCCGCGGGGCGACGCTCTACCCCGAGGCGTTCCCCAACGCCGCCGCGTCCCGAGCACCCGAGCGCGGTCGTCCTCTGCGACGTCGTGGTGCGCGAGCGCCACGAGCTGCTCGATCCCGAGCCGCTCTACCTCCGCCGTCCCGACGTGATGGAGCCGCGCGCGCCCAAGCGGGTCTCGTGACGATCCGCGCCGGCGACGGGCGATGACGTCGCCGGCGTCGTGGCGCTCGAGGTCGAGCTGTTCGGGGCGGACGCGTGGTCGGAGCAGACCGTGCTCGCCACCCTGGCCCGGGGCACGGGTGCTGGTCGCGGAGGACGAGCGTGCTCCTCGGCTACGTGGTGCTGGCCGATGCCGGCGACGTGGCCGACCTGGAGCGCATCGGCGTCCGGCGCGACCACCAGCGCGCCGGTCTCGCCTCGGCGCTCCTCGATGCGGCGCTCCGCGACGCCGGGCCCGGACCGGGTGCTGCTCGAGGTGCGCGCCGACAACGGGCCCGCCCTGGCCTTCTACGCCCGGGCCGGGTTCGCGGAGATCGACCGGCGCCGCCGCTACTACCGCGACGGCACCGATGCGATCGTCCTGGAGCTGGACCTGCGTCACCGACCACCGGAGCGGTGGAACCATGACGACCGTGCAACCTTCCGACGGCCCGCTGGTGCTCGGCATCGAGACCTCCTGCGACGAGACCGGCGTCGGCGTGGTCCGCGGCCACACCCTGCTCGCGGACGCGGTCGCCTCCTCCGTCGAGGAGCACGCCCGCTTCGGCGGCGTCGTACCGGAGGTCGCGTCGCGGGCCCACCTGGAGGCGATGGTGCCGACGCTGGAGCGGGCCTGCGACGACGCCGGGATCGTGCTCACCGACGTGGACGCGATCGCGGTGACCTCGGGTCCCGGGCTGGCCGGCGCGCTCCTGGTCGGCGTGGCGGCGGCGAAGTCGCTGGCGCTGGCCCTGGGCAAGCCGCTGTACGGCGTGAACCACCTCGCGTCCCACGTCGCGGTCGACCAGCTGGAGCACGGGCCGCTGCCGGAGCCGTGCCTGGCGATGCTGGTCTCGGGCGGCCACTCGTCGCTGCTGCGGGTCTCCGACGTGACGTCGTCCGTCGAGCCGCTGGGCGCGACCATCGACGACGCGGCGGGGGAGGCCTTCGACAAGGTGGCCCGGCTGCTCGGCCTGCCGTTCCCGGGCGGCCCGCACATCGACCGGGCGGCCGCGTCCGGGAGCAGCGTCGCGATCGACTTCCCCCGCGGACTCACCTCCCGGCGCGACCTCGAGCGGCACCGCTTCGACTTCTCGTTCTCCGGGCTCAAGACCGCGGTGGCACGCTGGGTCGAGGCGCGCGAACGCGCCGGTGAGCCGGTGCCGGTCGCCGACGTGGCGGCCTCGTTCCAGGAGGCCGTCTGCGACGTGCTCACCCGCAAGGCCGTCGACGCCGCGGCCGCCGAGGGCATCGAGGACATCCTGGTCGGGGGAGGGGTCGCGGCGAACTCGCGGCTGCGGGTGCTCACCGAGGAGCGGGCCGCGGCCCGCGGGATCCGGGTGCGCGTGCCACGGCCGGGGCTGTGCACCGACAACGGTGCGATGGTCGCCGCCCTGGGTGCGGAGATGGTTGCCCGCGGGCGGCCGGCTTCGTCCCTGGACCTGCCTGCGGACTCGTCCCTGCCCGTGACGACGGTGCTGGTCTGATCCTGGGCCGCGAGCCGTGAGCGCGTCGGCGCCCACTCCTCGCGGCTGCGGGAGGACATGGGTGGAAAGCGCAGCGACGGAGAGAGGCGGCGTGGGTCGGGCCGCCGGGCGGGCGAGCTTTGCGGTGGTTGGGGAGGGCCGCCAGGCCCGTTCGAAACCCCCGCCACACTTGCCTCGGCCCACCTTCGGATCGCCTATGTTCCCTAGCCGAATGTCGACTGATTCCACCCTTGATTCGAACACCTGTTCGACTAGAATGGAGCCATGACCACGCGGCAGCCGACCTCGACACCGCAGCGGACACCGCTGCCGGGGTGCTCGCGTTCGCCCGGGACCGCCGTGCCGCCGCGGACGCCGCCGAGGCCGACCTGCTCCGGCGCGGCCTGCGCCTGGGCGGACCTGCACCCGGCGGAGTCGATCGGTGACGCGGTCCGGTTCGGCGACACCCCGGTCCCGGTCGCCGGACCGGGTGCGCCGCTGGTCGCGGAGTTCTGCTGTGGCCGAGTTCGCGGCCGCGGTCGGGCTGCCCACCGAGACCGGCAAGGCCTACCTCGGTGAGGCCCTCGAGCTGCGGCACCGGCTCCCGCGGACCTGGGCCCGGGTCCGGGCCGGTGACCTGCCGGCGTGGCGGGCCCGGCGGATCGCCCGCGCCACCATCGCGCTCTCAGTCCGGCGGCGGCGGGGTTCGTGGACGCGCAGGTCGCGGGGTTCGCGCACCGGATCCGGCCCAGCGGGGTGGACCGGCTGGTCGAGGAGGCGATCGTGCGGTTCATGCCCGAGGAGGCCCGGCGCCGCCGGGAGGCCGCCGCGGATGGCCGGCACGTCGCACGTGCACACCCATCAGGTGTCCTTCGAGGGCACCGTGTGGGTGCGAGGCCGAGGTCGACCTCGCCGACGCCCTGGACCTGGACACCGCGCTCTCGGTCGGCGCCGCCCGGCTCGCCGACCTCGGCTCGGCCGCGTCGCTGGACGTGCGCCGCTCCGAAGCGCTCGGGGAGATGGCCCGGCACCAGCTGTCGTTGGACCTCGACACCACCACCGACACCGAGACCGACACCGGCACCGGACTCCGGCCGGCAGGTGGTGCTGCATGTCCACCTCTCCGAGGACGCGATCACGGCACCCGGACGGCCGAAGTTGCATCTGGCCCGGGTGGCGAACACCCGCTCGCTTCGTCGACGCCGACCAGGTCCGCGCCTGGTGCGGCCGTCCCGGGCACCACGGTGACGGTGAAGCCGGTGGTCGACCTGACCGAGCACCTCCACGTCGACCAGTACCAGGTCCCCGACCGGCTCGCCGCACCAGGCCGCCGAACGGGACCTGACCTGTGTGTTCCCGTGGTGCACCCGCCCCGCCGAGGCCTGCGACACTGGACCACGTGATCCCCTACACCGAGGGCGGCAGACGGCGAGTGACAACATCGCCTCCGCTGTGCCGTCGCCACCACCGGCTCAAGACCCACCACTCCGGCTGGGGCTACACCGTGCTGGAACCCGGCTGCTACCTGTGGTCCTCACCGCACGGCTACCAGTTCCTGCGCGACCACCGCGGCACCACCGACGTCACCCGCGACCGAGCCATCGCACCCGCCCGACCAGTAGCGACCCCGCCCCACACCCCGCGCCAGCACACCCGCGCGGGGCCACCGGCATGTCTCCGGGCGGATCGAGCCGCCCGGCACCACCTCCCCACCCAGCCCGCGAGCACGAGAGTCGGTGTGGCCGGACGGCGCCGGCGGACCGCCGCCGGCAGGGAGCGTAAAAGGGTGGCGTGGCGGCGACGGCGTGCCCAACCCCAGCGGCGGCCGCCGCCGACACGGCATCCCCCAGCGACCGCCGGTGGTGGTCGCCGGCGGCCGACCGGGACGCCAGACCCTCGAGCCCCCGACGCCTGACCCCCCGTAACCTGCAGGTTCACACGCGGGCAGCCGAGGAGTACACACATGCAGCAGGTGCAGGGAGTCGTCGCCATGGCCAAGGGCGAGCCGGTGCAGCAGGTCACGATCAACGTGCCCGACCCCGGCCCGGGCGAGGCCGTGGTGCGGGTGCAGGCGTGCGGCGTCTGCCACACCGACCTGCACTACCGGGAGGGCGGGATCAACGACGACTTCCCGTTCCTGCTCGGGCACGAGGCGGCCGGGGTCGTGGAGTCCGTGGGCGAGGGCGTCACCGACGTCGCGCCGGGCGACTTCGTGATCCTCAACTGGCGCGCCGTCTGCGGCAGCTGTCGGGCCTGCACGCGCGGCGAGCCCTGGTACTGCTTCGCCACCCACAACGCCACCCAGAGGATGACCCTGGAGGACG
The DNA here is from genome assembly GCA_963754145.1 of uncultured Actinomycetota bacterium. Taxonomy (GTDB): domain Bacteria; phylum Actinomycetota; class Actinomycetes; order Propionibacteriales; family Nocardioidaceae; genus Marmoricola. The sequence continues at coordinate 74,109 of CAVWFF010000008.1, read as the reverse complement.
GCACCGAGCTCTCGCCGGCGCTCGGCATCGGCGCCTTCGCGGAGAAGACACTCGTGGCGGCCGGCCAGTGCACGAAGGTCGACCCCGAGGCGCGCGCGGCGGCGGTCGGGCTGCTCGGCTGCGGCGTCATGGCCGGGCTCGGTGCCGCGATCAACACCGGCAACGTGAGCCGCGGGAAGTCGGTCGCCGTCATCGGCTGCGGTGGGGTCGGCTCCGCCGCGATCGCGGGCTCGGCCCTCGCCGGCGCGTCGCGGATCATCGCGGTGGACATCGACGAGCGGAAGCTCGCGACGGCGCGCAGGCTCGGCGCCACCGACACCGTGAACAGCAAGGAGACCGACCCGGTCGAGGCGATCCAGGCGCTCACCGACGGCAACGGCGCCGACGTCGTGATCGACGCCGTCGGCCGGCCCGAGACCTGGAAGCAGGCCTTCTACGCCCGTGACCTGGCCGGCACGGTCGTGCTGGTCGGCGTGCCCACGCCGGACATGAAGCTGCCCGACATCCCGCTGATCGACGTCTTCGGCCGCGGTGGCGCCCTCAAGTCCAGCTGGTACGGCGACTGCCTGCCCAGCCGCGACTTCCCGATGCTGGTCGACCTCTACCGGCAGGGCCGGCTCGACCTCGACGCGTTCGTGACCGAGGAGATCGGCATCGGCGACGTCGAGGCCGCGTTCGACCGGATGCACGGGGGCGACGTGCTCCGGTCCGTGGTGATCCTCTGATGACGCGGGTCGACCACGCCGTCTCCAGCGGCACCTTCAGCCTCGACGGCGAGACGTTCGACGTCGACAACAACATCTGGGTGATCGGCGACGACACCTCGTGCGTGGTCGTCGACGCCCCGCACAGCGTCGACGAGATCCTGGCCCTGGTCGGCGACCGCACGGTCAGCGCGATCGTGTGCACCCACGCGCACGACGACCACGTGCGGGTCGCTCCCGACCTGCGCGAGGCGACCGGGGCGCCGATCCTGCTGCACCCGGCCGACCGGCCGCTGTGGGAGCTCACCCACGGCGACCTCTCCTGGGACGCCGACCTCGCCGACGGCCAGGAGATCGCCGCCGGCGACACCACGCTGACCGTGCTGCACACGCCGGGTCACGCGCCCGGCGCGGTCTGCCTGTACGCCGAGGCGCTGGGTGCCGTGTTCACCGGCGACACCCTCTTCCAGGGCGGCCCCGGGGCCACCGGGCGGTCGTTCAGCGACGCCGAGCTGATCGTGGACTCGATCCGGGCGCGCCTGTTCGCGCTGCCGGAGGGGACCGTCGTGCACACGGGGCACGGCGACGACACCACGATCGGTGCGGAGCAGGCCGGCCTCGACCGTTGATCGTCCGCTCCGCCGGGTGCCCTTCGCGTGCGCCGTCCTGCTGAGCCTGGTCATGCTGTTCTCGCCCGCCTCCACGGGTGCCGAGCGGCATCGAGCTCAACGACAAGGTGGTGCACGCGGCCCTGTTCCTCGTCCTCGCCGTCACCGGCGTCGTGGCCGGGCTCCCGCTGCGGGCGCTCGCGTTCGGCCTGGTGCTCTACGCCGGGGTGTCCGAGGTGCTCCAGGCCGTGCTGCCGATCGACCGTGACGGCAACGTGTTCGACGCGCTGGCCGACCTGCTCGGTGTCGCGGCCGGGCTGGCGCGGCGGCGCTCGTCGTACGCCGTCAGAAGGTGTAGCTGGTCTGCGCGTGCGGGTCCTTGGCGTAGGAGAGCACCTTGTGCGGTGCGACCCGGTAGAGCCCGCTGGGGTGGTCTCCCTCGCTGAGGGAGTCCCCGTCGACGTGGAAGCGCCAGTCGTCGCCGTACTTGGCGTGGATCGCGTCCGCCAGCGCCTGCAGGGTGTCGCGGTCGGTCACCCGCGCGGCGGTGCCCTCGACCACCACGTCGTGCCCCCGGTTCCAGGAGTTGCCGCCGGTCGTGAGCGCCACCAGCGGCGAGTGGGCGAGGTTGCGCGTCTTCTGCTCGTCGTGGCCGGTGATGAACCAGGCGGCGCCCTCGTGCCAGGCGCCGATCAGGGGCGTGACGTGGGGGCGGCCGTCGGCGCGGACCGTGGTGAGCCAGTACAGCTCGGCCTCGACCAGCACCTTCTCGGTGTCGGCCCACGGCGTTGCCGCGGCGTCCGGATGGCTGAACCGTGCGTCGAATCTCTCCTGGGGCATGCGATCTCCTCTCGGAACTACGACCCTCCGCGACGCTGCAACTCATCGCCCGGGCGCCGGGTTAGCCTGCGTGCCATGGACGCCGACGCCGTACGCCGGATCGCGCTCGGCTTCGAGGGCGCCTCCGAGCGCGACCACCACGGCTTCCCGTCGTTCCGCCGCCGGACGATCTTCGCCACGCTGCCAGACGACGAGACGCTGCGCGTGATGCTCGAGGAGGGCGACATCGTCGCCGCCGCGGCCGAGTGGCCCTGGGCCGCCGAGATGATGTGGGGCAAGCGCCTGGCCGCGGTCGAGATCCACCTGCCCGACGCGGATGCGTCCGTTGTCGCCGAGCTCCTCGAGGACGGCTGGCGCGCGCACGGCTAGTGCCGCGCCCGACGCCCGCGCATCAGGTCGCGGACGCCGACGGCGACCGAGGCGGTGACGAAGCAGAGCGCGACCAGCACGGCGGCTACCAGCGCGCGAGCGTACGACGCCGGGCCGGGTCCGTCGATCGAGGCGAAGAAGACCGCCCCGATCACGGCCTGGCCGACGGCGAGCCCGATCCGCTGCGCGGTCTGGAGCACGCCACCCGCGGTGCTGCCCACGACCGGGTCGACGTCCATCAGCGTCAACGCCTGGTTGGGCGTGATCAGGGCGCCGGCGCCCAGGCCCATGACGAACAGCGGCCCGGCCATCGCGAGCGTCGCGTGCGCCGTCGGCACGGACCTGGCGACGAGCGCGAGGCCGACGGCGCCGGCGCCGAAGGTCAGTGCAGCGCCGACGACCAGGGCGCGGCCGAGCCGGTCGACCACGCGTCCCGCGAGCGGAGCCGCGACCGCGTTGCCGACGGCGTACGCCGTGACCCCGAGCGCCGAGGCGAGCGCGGAGTAGCCCAGGCCGCGCTGGAAGTAGAGCGCCATCACCAGCGGCAGGCCGGCCATCGCCGGGAAGAAGAGCAGCGCCAGCACCACGCCGGAGGTGTACGACGGGCGGCGGAACAGCCGGAGGTCCACCAGCGGGTCGTGCCCCTCGCTCGGTGAGCCGTCGCTCGCGGCGGTAGAACAGCGCCAGCAGCCCGAGCGCCGGCACCCCGAGCCACAGCACCGACCGGCCCCGCCGCCTCCGTCTGCACGGCGCCGAACAGCACGCAGAACGTGGCCAGCCCGAGCACGAGCGACCCGACCACGTCGAGCCGGTGCCGGCCGGTCGGGGGTGTCTCGGGCAGGAACCGGCGGGCCAGGGCGATCACCACGACCCCGACCGGCACGTTGATGAAGAACACCAGCCGCCAGCCGAGCTCGGGGCCGCCGAGGACGATCAGGGCACCGCCGACCAGCGGGCCGAGCGCGGTGCCGAGCCCGACCGTCGTGCCGAGGAAGCCGAACGCGCGGCCGCGCTCGGGCCCGCGGAACATCTGCTGCACGAGCCCGGACACCTGCGGGTTGATCAGGCCGCCGGAGAGTCCCTGGAGCACGCGGGCCACGATCAGCATCGCCGGGCCTGGGGCGAGCCCGGAGAGCACGCTGGTCACCGCGAAGCCGGCGACGCCGACCTGGAACATCAGCCGCCGCCCGTGGTCGTCGCCCAGCCGGCCGGCGAGCACCGGCACCAGGCCGAAGGCGAGCGTGTAGCCGCTGACCACCCACTGCAGCTCGGAGGGGCCCGCGCCGGTGGCGCTGCCGATCGAGGGCAGCGCCACGTTGGTGACGCTGACGTCGAGCAGCGTCATGAACAGGGCGCTGCAGCAGACCACCAGCGCGACCCAGCGGCGCGGGTCGTCGGCGGGCTGTGCCGGCTCCGCCATCAGAGCGGACGCACCAGCAGTGCCGTCGCCTTGTCCTGCACGCGGGTGAGCACGACCGTGCCCTCGTTGGCGCCCTGCGGGGCGAGCCGCTTGCGCAGCTCGTCGGGCACCACGTCGACGCCGCGCTTCTTGATCGTGAGCCGGCCGATCCCGCGCTCGCGCAGGGCCGCCTTGAGCTGCTTCTCGCGGAACGGAAGCTCCTCGACCACCTCGTAGCCGCGGCCGAACGGCGTGCGGAACGAGCGGTCGCGACGTCACGTAGGCGATCCGCTCGTCGACCAGCCCGCCCTCGACGCCGGCCGCGAGGGCGGTCACCAGGCCGGCCCGGATCACCGCGCCGTCGGGCTCGTAGAGGTACTGCCCCACCCGTCGTACCTCCGCGCCGGGGTCGTCCTCGTCGGTGAGCGTGGCCAGGCCGCCGTCGCCGAGCACCGTCGCCCGCCGGGCGGTGGTGGCCAGCCGGCCCGACCAGAGCGCCGCCTCCTTGACCTCGCCGTGGTCGCTGACCCACTCGGCCTCGACGCCGGGCGGCACCAGCGCGTGCGGGATGCCGGGCGCGACCTTGACGCAGGCGTCGCCGCGGAGCACCTGCTCGACGAAGGTCCACGGAGGCGTCCACGCGTCGACGTCGAAGGTGCGGCCGGCGCCGGTACGACGGGCCGGGTCGGCGAAGACCGCCGCGAACGCGGTCGTGTCGAGCGTCGTCGCGTCGGCCTCCTTCACCGCGCCCCCGAGCCCGAGCGCGTCGAGGTTGGCCTGCGCGACCGCAACCCGCAGCGGGTCGAGGTCGACACCGGCCGCGGTGATCCCGGCCCGGCAGAAGGCGATCAGGTCGCCGCCGATGCCGCAGCCGAGGTCGACCAGCGACGCGGGGGAGGCCGCCGCCATGCGGCCGGCACGGTGGTCGGCGACCGGCAGCCGGGTGGCCTGCTCGAGGCCGTCGCGGGTGAAGTACATGAGCGCGGCCAGGTCGCCGAACTTGGCGACGGCACGGGTGCGCAGGTCGACCTGGGACAGCGCCGCCGCGACCCGGCTCGCGTCGTACGAGGCGCGGAGGCGCTCGCCCGCCTTGAGCGGCGGCACCCCCGACTCGACCATGGCCTGCGACCGGAACAGCAGGTCCTGCCCGTCGGGGCCGAGCAGCCACCGGAAGTCGTCGAGGTCCACGCCCTCATCCTGTCAGCGCCCGCCGGTGGACCCCCGCTGGCACTCACTTGGGGTGAGTGCTAGTTTCAGTTCTGGCACTCTCCTTGCGAAAGTGCCAGCGCTGGTGCCGACGTACGACCCCCGCGACGGCGTACCGCCGAGTTGCCAGCTGAACGTTTCGACAGAGCCGCAGACCGGGGCGACAGCGCCCCGCCATGAGAACCAGAAAGTGGAGGTCGACATCGTGTCGGTCAACATCAAGCCGCTCGAGGACCGGATCGTCGTCAAGGCGCTCGAGGCCGAGCAGACCACGGCCTCGGGCCTGGTCATCCCGGACACCGCCAAGGAGAAGCCCCAGGAGGGCGAGGTCGTCGCGATCGGCCCGGGCCGCATCGACGACAACGGCAACCGCGTCCCGCTCGACGTCTCCGTCGGCGACAAGGTCATCTACTCCAAGTACGGCGGCACCGAGGTCAAGTACGCCGGAGACGAGTTCCTGATCCTCTCCGCGCGCGACGTGCTCGCGGTCGTCTCCTGACACACCATCCACGCGTCGTGTGCTCGGGTGGCTGCTCCGGCAACCACCCGAGCACGCGACCGTTTGTCTTTGAAAGGTAGGCAGAGATGCCGAAGATTCTTTCGTTCGACGAGAACGCCCGTCGTTCCCTGGAGCGGGGTGTCGACAAGCTCGCGAACGCGGTCAAGGTGACGCTCGGCCCCAAGGGCCGCTACGTGGTCCTCGACAAGAAGTGGGGCGCCCCCACGATCACCAACGACGGTGTCACCGTGGCGCGCGAGATCGAGCTGGACGACCCGTTCGAGAACCTGGGCGCCCAGCTGACCAAGGAGGTCGCCACCAAGACCAACGACGTCGCCGGTGACGGCACGACGACGGCGACGGTGCTGGCCCAGGCGATGGTCCACGAGGGCCTCCGCGCGGTGGCCGCCGGCGCCAACCCGATGAGCCTCAAGCGGGGCATGGACCTCGCGTCCGAGGCGGTCACCAAGGCGCTCTCCGACGCGGCCCGCGACGTCGAGTCCAAGGAGGACATGGCCGCGGTCGCGACCGTGTCCAGCCGCGACGAGACGATCGGCGCGCTCCTGGCCGAGGCGTTCGACAAGGTCGGCAAGGACGGCGTGATCACCGTCGAGGAGTCCAACACCATGGGCACCGAGCTCGAGTTCACCGAGGGCATGCAGTTCGACAAGGGCTACCTGTCGCCGTACTTCGTGACCGACCAGGAGTCGATGGAGGCGGTCCTCGAGGACGCCTACGTGCTGCTGCACCAGGGCAAGATCTCCGCGGTCGCCGACCTGCTGCCGCTGCTGGAGAAGGTCATCGCCGCAGGCAAGCCGCTGTTCATCCTGGCCGAGGACGTCGACGGCGAGGCGCTCTCGACCCTGGTCGTGAACAAGATCCGCGGCACCTTCAACGCGGTCGCGGTGAAGTCCCCGGCGTTCGGTGACCGGCGCAAGGCGATGATGCAGGACATCGCGACCCTCACCGGTGGCCAGGTCGTGGCACCCGAGATCGGGCTCAAGCTCGACCAGGTCGGCCTCGAGGTGCTCGGCACCGCCCGTCGCGTCGTGGTGACGAAGGACAACACCACGATCGTCGAGGGTGGCGGCGACCCCGCCGAGGTCGAGGGCCGGGTCAACCAGATCAAGGCCGAGATCGAGAACACCGACTCCGACTGGGACCGCGAGAAGCTCCAGGAGCGGCTCGCCAAGCTGGGCGGCGGCGTCTGCGTGGTCAAGGTCGGCGCGGCCACCGAGGTCGAGCTCAAGGAGAAGAAGCACCGGATCGAGGACGCTGTCTCCGCGACGCGCGCCGCGATCGAGGAGGGCATCGTGGCCGGCGGCGGTTCCGCGCTGATCCACGCCGTCGCGGTGCTCGACGGCGACCTCGGCCTCACCGGTGACGAGGCGATCGGCGTCCGCGTCGTCCGCCGCGCCGCCGACCAGCCGCTGCGCTGGATCGCCGAGAACGGTGGCGACGAGGGCTACGTCGTCGTCGCCAAGGTCCGCGAGGGCAAGATCGGCGAGGGCTACAACGCCGCCACCGGCGAGTACGGCGACCTGGTCGCCCAGGGCGTGCTCGACCCGGTCAAGGTCACCAAGTCGGCGCTGATCAACGCGTCCTCGATCGCGGGCATGCTGCTCACGACCGAGACCCTGATCGTCGACAAGCCCGAGGACGAGGAGCCCGCCGCGGCCACGGCCACGGTCACGGGCACTGAGGCTCGACAGGATCACACGAACGGGCACTCGCGGCGGACATCGCCGCGGGTGCCCGTTTTCGCTTGCCTCCTCTTGCCGAAACCACCGGAAACTACCTATGGACAGACGCGGCAGACGTGCCGAAGATGGTCGCCGGCGCCGAGCCGCCGCCGGGCGCCGACCGGTCACCGAGGGCCCACAAGGCCCGCGAGAAGGAGGAACCGAACGTGCGAAGAATCCTGTTGGCAACGGCCCTGGCCGCTGCGTCGATAGCGGTCCCCACGGCCACCGGATCGGTGGCGGAGGCCCAGACGACGACGTCGAGCAACCCGTGGAACGTCACGGTCGTTCGCTTTGCCCCCGGCACGACGCGTGCCCAGATGTACACGACGGTGAGGAACAGCGGCGGTGTCGTCGCGACGGACCTGAGCCAGATCAACGCGCTGGCGGTGGTCTCCACCAACAAGGCCTTCCGCACGGACGTCAAGGCCAGCTCCCGGGTCCGGGCGTGTGGCTGGACAAGGTGGTCCGATCCGCGCCGCCGGAGGCCGGCGCTGGCCGATGGTCGGCAACAACACGCCCCAGATCGGGCACCCCGGCACCGACCCGGTCCCGGACCCGTTCCACGACGCGACGTCGTTCCTGGGGGAGACGAACCCCGAGGGCATCCTGCAGTGGGACGACAACCGGATGGACGTCCCCGCCGCCTGGGCGAAGACGCTCGGCGACCGCACCGTCCGCGTCGCCGTGATCGACTCCGGGCTGGACGGCTCGCACAAGGAGCTGGCTCCCAACTACGACAAGCAGAGCTCCGCGAACACGATCCCGTGCAACGTCCTGACCCTGCAGTTCGGCCCGGGTCTCGGCCAGAAGGACTGCTCCTCGACCGACACCGAGGGCCACGGCACCTGGGTCGGCAGCCGGATCGCCGGTGCCGTCAACGGGTTCGCCTCCAACGGGGTGGCGCCCAACGTCCAGGTGATGGGGTTCAAGGCGTTGTCCACGACGCTCGGCGGTGGTCTGACCACGCTGGATCGTCGACGGCATGATTCGTGCCTGCGACGCCGACGCCGACCTGATCAACATGTCACTCGGCGGCTACGACAACCCGGCGGTGGCGGGGGACGTCGACGACTACATGCTGTGGGTGGCGGCGACGAACTACTGCCGCTCGAAGGGCACCGCGATCTTCGCCTCGGCCGGCAACGAGCACGTCCGGGTCAACCGCGTGGCGTGGAACGGCCTGACCGGGGTCGGCCGCGTCGATGAAGGCCCCGAGGGCATCGCGTCGATCGCTCCGGGCGGCACCGTGGCCGCCAGCGACCTGCGCGGCCTCCTCGAGACCCCGGCCGGTGTGCCAGGCGTCGTGATGGTCTCCGCGACCAACAACGCCATCGCCCCGCAGCCCGCCGAGGCCAGCGCCGCAGTCAAGTGGCCCGCGTCGGCGGTGGGTGCGCGCGACCAGCTGACGTACTACTCCAGCTACGGGTCACGCGTGGACATCGCCGCCCCCGGAGGCGCCCGGAAGTTCAACATTCCGCGCACTGACGGTGGAGCCGGCGACATCCTGTACGGCGGTTGGGGCACGCTCGGAGCGCTCACGGCCAACGGGGAGATCTGCCAGGATCCGTCGCTGGGGAACCTGCAGACGTTCGCCTGCTTCAAGGTCCTCGGCAGCGCTTTCGGGTGGCTCCAGGGCACGTCCATGTCCTCTCCGAACGCGACCGGGGTGGCCGCTCTGACCCTGGCCGCCCACCCGGCGCTGCAGGGAGACCCTGACGGCCTGCTCACGAAGCTGCGCGGGTCCGCTCGCACGAACATGGTCAACCTGACCGGTCCGAACGATCCGACGAACACCGCCGACTCGACGATCGGTGGCCCCTGCCCGACCGGCTGGTGCCACCTGGACTTCGACAGCCCGATCCCCTTCTCCGACGCCTACGGCGCCGGGATGGTGGACGCGGCAGCCGCGGTCGGCTGATCGGGCGCGGGGCCGAATACCACGGTCCCGTGGTAACCGGCCGCTTCCCTAGCGGAATACCGCTAGGGAAGCGGCCACTTCGCTAGGGAAGTTCCGGTCACGCGCCGCGCAGGAAGGACACCCGCATCGGGCGGAGCTCGCCGGTCATCAGCCCGGACGTGATCGCCGGGTCGGACTCCATCACCGCCCGCGCGTCGTCCTCGGTCTCGGCCTCGATGATCGCGATCCCGTCGTTCAGGCCGGGGCCGAACGTCGGGCCGGCCAGGACCAGGTGCCCTCCTCGAGCAGCCGGGCCAGGTGGGCGCTGTGGGCACCGCCCATGATCGCCGGCCTCCTCCTCGGAGATGGTCGCGACGAAGTTCTCCCGTGGGGGACGGACGAAGTAGATCCAGTGCGCCATGTGCCGAAACGCTAGGCCCACCAGGTCACAGCAAGGGCACGAACCGGTAGGACCCGTGGCGGCTGACCTCCCGCTCCCCGTCCCGCTGCACGACCAGCGTCATCCGCGAGCGCACCGGCGCCACCAGCCGGCCCGGGTCGGCGAGCTGGTCGAGCAGCGGACCGGGCATGGCGGAGGCGTCGGCGGACACCAGGATCCGGTCGTACGGCGCCCGCTCCGGCCGGCCGAGCACGCCCGGTGACGCCTCCACGATCGACGCCCAGGGGAACTGCGCGGCGGCCAGGTTCGCCGACCCCCAGGCCACCAGCCGGGGCGCGATCTCGACACCGAGCACCGACCCGGTCGGGCCGACCAGCTCGGCCAGCAGGGCCGTGGTCCAGCCCGAGCCCGCACCCACGTCGAGCACCCGCATGCCGCGGTCCACCTCGAGCAGCCGGAGCATCGCGTCGACCGTGCGCGGCTGGGAGTTCGTCTGCCCGTCCCCGATCGCGATCGGCCCGTCGTACGACGCGCGGCCGCGCTCGCTGCGCGGCAGGAACCCGTGCCGGGGCACCGCCCGGAACGCCTCCGCCACCGCGTCCATCCCCCCAGCGTGCGCCGCTGTTTTCACGGCCGCAACACAACGGACGACCTCCCGCAACATGCGCGGGCCACCATCGGGACATGTTGTGGAGAGTGCGGACGTCCCTGGCGGACCGACCCGGGTCGCTGGCCCGGATCACGAGCACCTGCGGGGAGAACGGGCTCAACATCCTGGCCCTGCAGATCTTCCCCGATGTCGGCTCCGTGGTCGACGAGCTGGTGCTCGAGGCAGCGGACGACTGGACCGGGCAGGAGATCGCCTCGATCGTGGCGGCCGCGGGGGGCGACACGGTCGGGGTGACCCCCTGCGGGCCGCGGCACCTGGTCGACGAGCCGGTCCGCTGGCTGCGCGCAGCCGAGCAGATCATGGCCGACCGCAGCCAGGCCGAACGGGTGCTGGCCGGGCTGGTCGGCGAGGACGATGCCGACTGGTCGTTCGCCGAGAACGCCCGGGTCGCGGCACTGCTCGACGTGGTCCGCGGCGCGGACCAGCTCGAGACCGAGCCGATCCGTCCCGACGTGGTCGTGTACGACGTGTACACCGACGCCGTGGTCGCCCGCACCGGCGCCACCGTCGTGGCCACGGCCAGCCTGGAGCCGAACGGCGACACCACGGTCGTGGTCAGCCCCGCGTGGCGCCGCAAGGGCATCGGCCGGGCGCTGCTGGTGATGGTGGCCGGGGTGGCACGGCACGCGGGGCGCGACGAGATCCTGCTGCTCGCGCCCGGGCGACGACCAGGGCACGCTGCCGATGGTGGCCTCGATCGGGCTGCACCCGATGATCCGGCTCCACGACGGCCTGCTGCAGCTGCGGATCGGGCTGCGCACGATCCGTCCGGTGGCGCCGAGCAACCGGCTGTCGCCGGACACGGCACCGCCGCGGGAAACCCCGGTCGAGACCGAATAGAATGAGCCTCCGTTCGACCGGAAGGCGCCATGAACGACGAGGTACCCGCGAAGTTCCTGCCCCTGGGGCTCACCTACGACGACGTCCTGCTGCTGCCGGGTGAGTCCGACCTGGCGCCCGACGAGATCGACACCACGACCCGGCTGACGCGCGAGATCTCGCTGCGGGTGCCGCTGGTGAGCGCCGCGATGGACACCGTCACCGAGTCCCGGATGGCGATCGCGATGGCCCGGCAGGGCGGCCTCGGCGTGCTCCACCGCAACCTGTCCACGGCCGACCAGGCCTACCAGGTCGACCTGGTCAAGCGCACCCAGACCGGCATGATCTCCAACCCGGTGACGATCGGTCCCGACGCGACGCTCGAGGACCTCGACACCAAGTGCGGCGAGTACCGCGTCTCCGGCCTGCCCGTGGTCGACCTCGACGACCGGCTGCTCGGCATCATCACCAACCGCGACCTGCGGTTCACCCCGGTCGCCGAGTGGGCGACCACCAAGGTCGACGAGGTGATGACCCCGATGCCGCTGATCACGGCACCGGTCGGCATCTCCCGCGACGACGCGACCGCCCTGCTCCGCAAGCACAAGCGCGAGCGGCTCCCGATCGTCGACCCCGAGGGCCGGCTCGCCGGGCTGATCACGGTCAAGGACTTCGTGAAGTCCGAGCAGTTCCCCAAGGCGTCCAAGGACGGCGACGGCCGGCTGATGGTGGGTGCCGCGATCGGCTACTTCGGCGACGCCTGGGAGCGGGCCACCACCCTGATCGAGGCCGGCGTCGACGTGCTCGTCGCCGACACCGCCCACGGCCACGTGCGGATGCTGCTCGACATGGTGCGCCGGCTCAAGACCGACCCGGCCACCCGCCACGTGCAGGTGATCGGCGGCAACGTCGCCACCCGCGCCGGCGCCCAGGCGTTCGTCGACGCCGGCTCCGACGCGGTCAAGGTCGGCGTCGGGCCCGGCTCGATCTGCACGACGCGGGTCGTCACCGGCGTCGGCGCGCCGCAGGTCACCGCGGTCTACGAGGCGGCGGCCGCAGCCACCCCGGCCGGCGTACCCGTGATCGCCGACGGCGGACTCCAGCACTCCGGCGACATCGCCAAGGCGATCGTGGCCGGCGCGAGCTCGGTCATGGTCGGCTCGCTGCTGGCGGGCTGCGAGGAGAGCCCCGGCGAGCTGGTCTTCGTCAACGGCAAGCAGTTCAAGTCCTACCGCGGCATGGGGTCCCTCGGTGCGATGTCCAGCCGCGGCAAGAAGTCCTACTCCAGGGACCGCTACTTCCAGGCCGAGGTCACCAGCGACGACAAGCTGGTGCCCGAGGGCGTCGAGGGCCAGGTCGCCTACCGCGGACCGCTGGCCGCGGTCGCCCACCAGCTCGTGGGCGGGCTGCACCAGTCGATGTTCTACGTCGGCGCCCGCACCATCCCCGAGCTCCAGGACAAGGGCCAGTTCATCCGGATCACCTCGGCCAGCCTCAAGGAGTCGCACCCGCACGACGTGCAGATGACGGTCGAGGCACCGAACTACTCCGGCCGTTGAGCCCCCGGTGACCGAGCGGATCGAGATCCGCACCTTCGAGGACGACGACTGGCCCGAGTTCCTGCCGATCCTCCAGGAGGTGGCGCGCGCGGGCGAGACCTACGCGATGCCGAGCGACATCGCCGAGGCGGAGGCCCGGGAGTTCTGGGCGGGCGACCACCTGGTCACCGCACGCCAGGGAGGCACCCTCCTCGGCAGCGCGAAGATGGGTGCCAACCGTCCGGCCCAGGGCGCCCACGTCGGCACCGCGTCGTTCATGGTCGGCGCCGAGGCCCGGGGCAAGGGCGTCGGCCGCGCGCTGGCGGAGTACGTCGTCGACTGGCACCGGCGCAGCGGCTTCCGTGCGATCCAGTTCAACGCCGTGGTCGAGACCAACACCGCCGCCGTACGCCTGTGGGAGTCGCTCGGCTTCACCGTCATCGGCACCGTCCCCGAGGCCTTCCGCCGCCCGTCGGGGGAGTACGTCGGCCTCCACGTCATGCACCTGCCCTGCACGGTAGTCCGTCGAGCACCGAGCGTCCGGTCCGGCCGATGAAGGTTCTCCGGTGAACGACTTCGAGATCGGGGCCGCCAAGCGGGGCCGGCGCGCGTACTCCTTCGACGACATCGCCATCGTCCCGAGCCGGCGCACGCGCGACCCGGAGGAGGTGTCGATCGCCTGGCAGATCGACGCCTACCGGTTCGAGCTGCCGATCCTGGCCGCGCCGATGGACTCGGTGATGTCGCCGGAGACCGCGATCGCCTTCGGGCAGTACGGCGGGCTCGGGGTGCTCAACCTCGAGGGCCTCTGGACCCGGTACGACGACCCGAGCGACCTGCTCGCGGAGGTGGCCTCCCTCAACGGCGACGCCGCGGTCCAGCGGATGCAGGAGATCTACTCCGAGCCGGTCAAGGCGGAGCTGATCACCGAGCGCGTGCAAGCAGATCCGCGAGTCCGGCGTGACCGTCGCCGGGTCGCTGTCGCCGCAGCGCACCAAGGAGTTCGCGAAGACCGTGGTCGACGCCGGCGTGGACATGTTCGTGATCCGCGGGACCACGGTCAGCGCCGAGCACGTGTCCTCGCAGTCGGAGCCGCTGAACCTCAAGGAGTTCATCTACGAGCTCGACGTCCCGGTGATCGTCGGCGGCTGCGCGACCCACCAGGCCGCGCTGCACCTGATGCGCACCGGCGCGGCCGGCGTGCTGGTCGGCTTCGGCGGCGGCGCCGCGCACACGACGCGCACCGTGCTCGGTATCGCGGTGCCGATGGCCAGCGCCGTGGCCGACGTGGCCGCCGCCCGGCGCGACTACCTCGACGAGTCCGGCGGGCGCTACGTGCACGTGATCGCGGACGGCTCGATCGGCCGTAGCGGCGACGTGGCCAAGGCCGTGGCCTGCGGGGCCGACGCGGTGATGATCGGTTCGCCGCTGGCACGCGCGATCGACGCCCCCGGTCAGGGCTTCCACTGGGGCGGCGAGGCGGTCCACGCCGAGCTGCCACGAGGTGAGCGGGTCGAGATGGACCGCGTCGGGTCGCTCCAGGAGATCCTGTTCGGCCCGTCGCGGGTGGCCGACGGCACCATGAACTTCGTCGGCGCCCTGCGCCGGTCGATGGCCACCACCGGCTACACCGAGCTCAAGGAGTTCCAGCGGGTCGAGGTCGTGGTCCAGTAGCTCGTCGGTAGCCCTGCGCCGCTCGGGCGAGGCCGACTAGCCTGTGGCCGTGTCCCGGCCAAGCAGGTCCCTGCGCGTGCTGGTGCTGACGCTCAGCATCGGCCTGCTGCTGACCGCGGCGGCGTACCTCGCCCAGCCGTCCCTGGTGGCGCCGCTCGACGCCCTGGCCGCGCACGGCGAGCCTTCCCCGAGCGCCTCCGCGGCGGCCGACCCGACGGAGTCGTCCTCCACGACCCCGTCCGCGACGCCCAGCGCGACGCCGACGCCGCGCCGCCCCCACGAGGTCAGCGAGCCCGACCCCCGACCCGTCGCCCTGGTCGGCGACCGGCAGAAGGAGCTCGAGCGGCTGGCGGCGAAGGCGCGTGCGTTCACCGACCAGCGCCCCGAGCGCACCCATCGCCCCGAGCGCCCCGAGCGCCCCGAGCGCCCCGTGGCGTCGTTCACGATCGCGAACTTCAACGTCCAGGGCGCCTCCCACCGCGGCAACGTCGAGCAGCGCACCCGCAACGCCCGCGACCTGCTGATCCGGTACGACGTGGGCGTGGCCGCGTTCCAGGAGTTCGCGCGCACGCAGCGGGTGGCCTTCGACCGGCTCGCGGGCGGCACCTACGCGGCATACCCGGGCACCCTCGGCCGGTCGCTCGACGCCGAGAACTCCATCGTCTGGCGCACCGACACCTTCGACCTGGTCAAGGGGGAGACCCGGCCCTACCCGTACTTCAGGGGCGCGATCCGCAACATGCCCCGGGTGCTGCTGCGGCACAAGCAGACCGGCGCCGAGTTCTGGGTGACCAGCTACCACAACCCCGCGACCTGCTGCGGCTACGGCGACGCGGCCGGCTACCGGACGCGCGCGGTCAGCGAGCAGGCCCGCGACGCCAACGCCCTGGTCGCGCGGACCAAGACCCCGCTGATCGTCGCCGGCGACATGAACGACCGGTCGACGTACTTCTGCCGCATGGCCAGCCGGGCGCCGATGCACTCCGCCGACGGAAGCACGTACGACGGCGGCTGCCGGATGGCCGGCCATGCCTGGATCGACTGGATCCTCGGCACCAAGGACGTCGCGTTCTCGGGCTACCTGCGCGACCGCAGCGGCTTCGTGCGCGCCACCTCCGACCACCCGATCGTGGTGGCGAAGGTGAAGGTGACCGGCAAGCCGGGCGACGCAGCGAACGCCGTGGGCGCCACCCCCTGACATCTGCCTGACACACTCGAGCGCATGAGCATCTCGGCGGACCTCGGACCGGGCTCCCGGGCCACCGCGCTCGACGCGATGGAGGCGGGCGAGCTCGACGTGCTCGTCGTCGGAGGCGGGGTGATCGGAGCCGGCGCGGCGCTCGACGCCGTCTCCCGCGGGCTCTCGACCGCGCTGCTCGAGCAGCGCGACTTCGCCAGCGGCACGTCGTCGCGCTCGTCGAAGCTCGTGCACGGCGGCCTGCGCTACCTGGAGATGTTCGACTTCGGGCTGGTGCACGAGGCGCTCGAGGAGCGCGGCCTGCTGCTGACCCGGCTCGCGCCCCACCTGGTGCGACCGGTGCCGTTCCTCTACCCGCTGCACCACCACTGGGAGCGCCCCTACGTCGGCGCCGGCCTGCTGCTGTACGACGCGATGGCGATGGCGCGGCAAGTACGACATGGGCGTGCCCCGGCACAAGCACCTGTTCCGCCGCCAGGTCGCGCGGATGGCACCCGACCTCCGCACCGACGAGCTCACCGGCGCGATCCGCTACTACGACTGCCAGGTCGACGACGCCCGGCTGGTGATGACCATCGCCCGGACGGCCGCGGCGTACGGCGCCCACGTCGCCTCACGCACCCGGGTCACCGGCTTCCTGCGCGAGCGGCGACCGCGTGGTCGGCGTCCGGGCGCGCGACCTCGAGAACGACCGCGAGCTCGAGGTGCGCGCGCGAGGTCGTGATCAACGCGGCCGGTGTCTGGACCGACGAGATCCAGGAGATGGTCGGCGGACGCGGTGCGCTGCGACGTCGAGGCCAGCAAGGGCATCCACCTCGTCGTCCCCCGCGACCGGATCCGCTCCGAGACCGGCTTCATCACCAAGACCGAGAAGTCGGTGCTGTTCGTGATCCCCTGGGGCCGGCACTGGATCATCGGCACCACCGACACCCCGTGGGACCTCGACCTCGCGCACCCGGCCGCGTCGCGCGCCGACATCGACTACGTGCTCGGGCACGTGAACAAGCTGCTGCGCACCCCGCTGGACCACGAGGACGTCGAGGGCGTCTACGCCGGCCTGCGGCCGCTGGCCCGCGGCAAGGACGAGCCCACCTCGCGGATCTCGCGCGAGCACACCGTGGTCGCGCCCGTGCCCGGCCTGGTCCTGGTCGCCGGCGGCAAGCTGACGACCTACCGGGTGATGGCACAGGACGCGGTCGACGCCGCGGCGCAGTCCCTCGAGCGGTCCGGCCAGCACGTGGGCCCGAGCATCACCGACCGGGTGCCGCTGCTGGGCGCCGCCGGGTTCGAGGCACGCACCAACCAGCGGGTGGCGCTGGCCCGGTCGTCGGGACTCGCCCGTCGCCCGCATCGACCACCTGCTCGGAAGGTACGGCGGGCTGGTCGACGAGGTCCTGCGCGATCGTGGCCCGCGACCCGGCGCTGGGAGAGCCGCTCGACGGCACCGAGGACTACCTCGCCGGCGAGGTCGTCTACGCGGTGACCCACGAGGGCGCACGTCACCTCGACGACGTGCTCACCCGGCGTACCCGGATCTCGATCGAGACCTTCGACCGCGGCACCGCCTCGGCGCGCCCGGCCGCGGCCCTGATGGCCGGCGTCCTGGGCTGGGACGCGGCGCGCGTCGACGAGGAGGTCGACCACTACCTGCGCCGGGTCGAGGCCGAGCGGCAGAGCCAGCAGAAGCCCACCGACCAGGAGGCCGACGAGGCGCGGGTGCAGGCGCCGGAGGGTCCGTGGGCGGTGTGATGCGAGTACGGTGCTGAGCCGCTTCCCAGAGCACGCGGAGCGACGGCCGCAGAGCCCAGCCACCGCTCGCCCGACTACTGCCCCGTCCGCCCGTCGATGCACTCCCGGAGCAGGTCAGCGTGGCCGACATGGCGCGCGTACTCCTCGATCATGTGCACCAGCAGGTCGCGGACCGGCACCTCGCCGCCGTCGAGCGGGACCATGGTGCCGACGTCGGCGACACCGTCCATGAAGGTCTCGGCGTTGGCCACCTCGGCGCGCCACACGCGCCAGGCCTCCTCCACCACCGCGTCGTCCGCGACCGCGCCGTTGAAGTCGGCGTCGCGGTCGTCCGCGGTGCGGAAGTGCCGGGCCGCGTCCGGCTGCCCGCCCATCACCTTGCGGAACCAGTGCAGCTCCACGTCGGCGAGGTGGCGGAGCAGCCCGAGCAGCGACATCGTCGACGGCGGGACCGACCGCGTGGCCAGCTGCGCGGCGTCGAGCCCGTCGAGCTTCATCGCGAAGGTCTTCCGGTAGTTGCCGAGGTAGTCGAGGAGCACCCCGCGCTCGTCCGTGGCCCCGCTGTCGGTGCGCGGGTCGTCCTCGGGGTCGACCCACATGTCGGGGAACTGTCGCTCTGCCATGGCGCGAGCCTGCCCGAGTGCGGTCGGGCAGGCCAAGTCCTTTGCCTCGCTCAGACGCCGTCCGGCACCCAGCCGTCGTCGGGGAAGCCGGCGGCGCGGTACTCCTCGAGCAGCGGCCGGAACTCCGGCGCGGCTTCGCCCGCGCCGGTGAGGGCACGGTCCAGCCCGGCCAGGCACATGGTCCAGCCGGCGGCGTGCAGGGCGGCCCGGGTCTTCTCGTCCAGCACGTCGAGCAGCTCGAGCCGGCTGCCCTCGCCGTCCGCCGTGACCGTGAGGAAGAGCTGGTCGCCGCCCCACTCGAAGCCGAACACGTGCGGCGGCTCCCAGGCCAGCACCCGGCCGGTCATCGCCTCGGGCTGGTACGGGTCGCCGGCGAGGGTGATGGTGCCGCCCACGCGGGCCTCGTAGGTCACGTCGGGCGAGGGGAACCACGCCTTGAGCTCGGCGGGGTCGGTCACCGCGCGCCACACCCGCTCGACGGGGAAGGGGTAGTGCCGCTCGAAGCGCACCGCGGGTCCCCGCTCGTGCTCGACGTAGCTGCCGCGGTCGGGAGTGGGGTGGGTGGTGCCCGTTGTGGTGTCGGTCATGGGTTCTCCTCCAGGTGGGCCCCGAGCCGGTCGAGGCGTTCGTTCCAGAGCCGGCGGTACGGCGCCAGCCAGCGGTCGAGCTCGGTCATCGGGGCCGGGTCGACCGCGTAGATCCGGCGCTGGGCCACCCGCTCGACCCGTACCAGCCCCGCCTCGCGCAGCACCCTGAGGTGCTTGGAGGTCTGCGGCTGGGTCAGGCCGAGCCGTTCGACCAGGTCGCCGACGGAGCACTCGCCCTGCAGCAGCAGGTCGAGCACGGCCCGGCGGTGCGGGTCGACGAGAGCGGTCCAGGTCCGGTCGTCCATGACCCTGAACATGCCATCACAGGCATATGTCTGTCAAGGCATGTAACCGAAATCGGGTCGCCGCAGGAGGACGGGCGCGGGAGGCTGGGCGCCATGACGTCCTTCATCTCCCACACCGCGGTCGACTGCGGCAACGCCTACGAGCTCTCGGAGTGGTGGAAGCAGGTGCTCGAGTACGTCGACAAGCCGGACGACCCGAACGAGCGGGGTCACGTGGAGTGCTGGATCCAGCGGCCGGACGGCGGTCACCCGCTGCTGTTCATCGAGGTGCCGGAGGGCAAGCAGGTGAAGAACCGGATCCACTTCGACCTGCGCCCGAACGCCGGCACCCGCGCCCAGGAGGTCGAGCGGCTCGTCGCGCTGGGCGCCACCGTCGTCGCCGACCGCAGCGACATCCACGGCCCCGGCATCGGCTGGGTGACCATGGCCGACCCGGAGGGCAACGAGTTCTGCGTGCTGCGCAGCGAGGCGGAGATTCAGGCCACGACGGAGGGCTGAGCGCGGGACAGCCGGCGACCTGCCAGCCGCCAGCCCAGGTACGGCGTCGCCAACGCGAGCACGAGGATCAGCGCGGCCACCACGAGCAGGGCCAGCCGGCGGAGACCAGCGACACCCTCGTCGAGCGCCGAGACCACCTCGCTGACGCCGATCGCGGTCCCCATCAGCACCACGGGGAACGAGGTCGCCACCACCACGAGCGCCGCGAGCCACCGGCGGGACGCGAGTGTCGCCGCGGCCGCGCACCGGCGGCGGAGACCACGAACAGTCCGACGATCGCCAGCGAGGCACCCCACGTGAACGCCGGCTCGTCCCCGGCCAGGAGCGCGACCAGCCGCATCAGCAGCCGGGCCACCACCCCGATGACGGCACCCAGCAGCGCCCCGGAGACAAGTGCGCGCATCACCCCGACCACTGGTCCATCATCTCGGTGCCAGTGCCGTCGTGGGAAGTACGACGGCCCGGTCGAGCGTGTCGGACCCGCCTCGTAGACTGGCCGCGGTTCCACCACACCCCCTGCCCGCGCCGGCTGGGGGCGTTCGTGGTGTGCCCCCACCCCGTTTCGAGGAGCACCCGTTGAGCATCGCCGGTCTGGCCGACCTCGTCCTGCGCAACCCCGCCCTCGCCGAGGCGATGGCCGACAGCGGCCGGCTCTCGACGCTCGACCTGACCGGTCCGGCGGCGCTGCGGCCGTTCGTGGTCGAGGGCCTGGTCGACGCCGGGCGCACCGTGCTGGTGGTCACCGCGACCGCGCGCGAGGCCGAGGACCTGGTCGAGGTGCTCGGCGACCTGCTCGACCCCGCCCGGGTCGGCTACTACCCGGCTGGGAGACGCTGCCGCACGAGCGGCTCAGCCCCCGCAGCGACACCGTCGGGCGCCGGCTGGCCGTGCTGCGCCGGCTGCGCCACCCGGGCACCGACGAGGGCAACGGCCCGCTCGACGTGGTGGTCGCGCCGGTCCGCTCGGTGCTGCAGCCGCAGGTCAAGGGGCTCGGCGACCTCGAGCCGGTCGAGCTCGCCGCGGCGACAGCGCCGACCTCGACGACGTCGTACGCCGGCTCGCCGACGCGGCGTACTCCCGCGTCGACCTGGTCGAGAAGCGCGGCGAGTTCGCGGTCCGCGGCGGCATCGTCGACGTCTTCCCGCCGACCGAGGAGCACCCGCTGCGGGTGGAGTTCTGGGGCGACGACGTCGAGGAGATCCGCTCGTTCGCGGTCGCCGACCAGCGCACCCTCGAGCCGGTCGAGCGGCTCTGGGCGCCGCCGTGCCGCGAGCTGCTGCTCACCGACGACGTACGCCGCCGGGCCGCGGCGCTCGGCGCCGAGCACCCGCAGCTGGCCGAGCTCACCGACAAGATCGCCGACGGCATCGCCGTCGAGGGCATGGAGTCGCTCGCCCCGGTGCTGGTCGACGAGATGGAGCTGCTGGTCGACCTGCTGCCCGCGGACACCCACGTGCTCGTGCTCGACCCCGAGCGGGTGCGCACGCCGCGCCCACGACCTGGTCGCGACCAGCGAGGAGTTCCTCGGCGCGAGCTGGGCGGCCGCCGCCGGTGGCGGCACAGGCCCCGATCGACCTCGGCGCCGCGTCGCTCCGCGAGCTCGGCGACGTCCGCGCAGGCACGCGCTCGCGCAGGGCAAGGCCTGGTGGACGTCAGCCCGTTCGGCCTCGACGACGAGCGACCGACGAGGCTGCCAGCCGGGTCGGTCGACGTCCGCCCGGCCGAGGAGCTACCGCGGCGACGTCGAGCGCGCGATCGCCGACATCCGGGGCTGGGTCGCCGACGGCACCCGGGTCGTGCGTGCTCAGCGAGGGCCACGGCCCGGCGCAGCGGATGGTCGAGGTGCTCGGCGAGCACGACGTCCCGGCCCGGCTGGTCGACGACGCTGGCTCGACGGGCTCGACGCCGCGACGAGCCCGACGTCGTCACCGTCACCTGCGGCTCCCTCGACCACGGCTTCGTCGACCCGACCGAGCGGCTCGCGCTGCTCACCGGCGAGGACCTCTCGGCCAGCGGGCCTCCACCCGCGACATGCGCAAGATGCCGGCCCGGCGCAAGAAGCAGATCGACCCGCTCGAGCTCAAGGCCGGCGACTACGTCGTCCACGAGCAGCACGGCGTCGGCCGGTTCGTGGAGATGAAGCAGCGCGAGGTCCAGGGCGCGATGCGCGAGTACCTCGTCCTCGAGTACGGCGCCTCCAAGCGCGGCGGCCCGCCCGACCGGCTCTACGTGCCCGGCCGACGCGCTCGACCAGGTCACCCGCTACGTCGGCGGCGAGCAGCCCAGCCTCGACCGGCTCGGCGGCGCCGACTGGGCCAAGCGCAAGGGCCGCGCCCGCAAGGCGGTCCGCGAGATCGCGGCCGAGCTGATCAAGCTGTACGCCGCCCGGCAGGCCACCCAGGGCCACGCCTTCGGGCCCGACACCCCGTGGCAGCGCGAGCTCGAGGACGCGTTCCCGTTCCACGAGACCCCCGACCAGCTGAGCACGGTCGACGAGGTCAAGGCCGACATGCGAGCGCACCGTGCCGATGGACCGGCTGGTCTGCGGCGACGTCGGCTACGGCAAGACCGAGATCGCGGTGCGGGCGGCGTTCAAGGCGGTCCAGGACGGCAAGCAGGTCGCCGTGCTGGTGCCGACCACGCTGCTGGTGCACCCAGCACTTCTCGACGTTCGCCGAGCGGATGGGCGGCTTCCCGGTGAACCTCCGGGCGCTGAGCCGGTTCCAGACCGACAAGGAGGCCAGCGAGGTCATCGACGGCCTCGCCGACGGCACGGTCGACATCGTGATCGGCACCCACCGGCTGCTCAACCCCGACATCCGGGTCAAGGACCTCGGCCTGATCATCGTCGACGAGGAGCAGCGCTTCGGCGTCGAGCACAAGGAGCAGATGAAGCGGCTGCGCACCAGCGTCGACGTGCTGTCGATGAGCGCGACGCCGATCCCGCGCACGCTGGAGATGGCGATCACCGGCATCCGCGAGATGTCCACGATCACCACCCCGCCCGAGGAGCGGCACCCGGTGCTGACCTACGTCGGCGCCTACGAGGACCGCCAGGTCACCGCCGCCGTCCGCCGCGAGCTGCTGCGCGAGGGCCAGGTCTTCTACATCCACAACCGGGTGCAGCTCGATCGAGAAGGCCGCCGCCCAGATCCAGCGAGCTGGTGCCCGAGGCGCGGGTCGCCACCGCCCACGGCCAGATGGGCGAGCACCAGCTCGAGCAGGTGATGCTCGACTTCTGGGAGAAGCGCTTCGACGTGCTCGTCTGCACCACGATCGTCGAGTCCGGGCCTCGACGTCTCCAACGCCAACACGATGATCATCGAGCGCTCCGACACCCTCGGCCTCTCCCAGCTGCACCAGCTGCGCGGCCGGGTCGGCCGCTCCCGCGAGCGCGCCTACGCCTACTTCCTCTACCCGCCGGAGAAGCCGCTCACCGAGACCGCCCACGAGCGGCTGGCCACGCTGGCCCAGCACTCCGACCTCGGCGGCGGCATGGCGATCGCGATGAAGGACCTCGAGATCCGCGGCGCCGGCAACCTGCTCGGCGGCGAGCAGTCCGGCCACATCGCCGACGTCGGCTTCGACCTCTACGTCCGGCTGGTCGGCGAGGCGGTCCAGCGAGTTCCGGCAGGACGGCAGCCAGCCCGAGGCGCTGCAGGAGGTCCGCATCGAGCTGCCGGTCGACGCCCACCTGCCGCACGACTACATCCCCAGCGAGCGGCTCCGGCTGGAGATGTACAAGCGGCTGGCCGAGGTGCGCTCCGACGACGACGTCGACCTGCTCCGCGAGGAGCTGCTCGACCGCTACGGCGAGCCGCCGCCGGAGGTGGCCCGGCTGCTCGGGTGGCGCGGTTCCGCGCCCGCGCCCGCCAGGCGGGGCTCGCCGAGGTGCACGGTCGCAGGGCAAGTTCGTCCGGTTCGCGCCGGTCGACCTGCCCGACTCGCGCGTCGTCCGGCTCAACCGGCTTCACCCGAAGAGCGTCGTCAAGGCCGGGTTGCGTACGATGCTGGTGCCGCGCCCGCTCTCCGGGTCGCACGGTGGACCTCCGCGCGACGAGGAGCTGCTTGCGTGGGCCAGGAAGGTGATCGACACCGTGATCGACCCCGCCGGGGCGCAACAGGAGACCTCGTGAAGAGTCACCCCACAAAACGCGATCCGCCGCATCACGTCCCTGCTCGTCGGCGCGCTGGCGCTGCTCACGCTCTCGGGCTGCGCCGGGCTGCACCCGGGCACCGCGGCCACGGTCGGCGACGAGTCGATCCCGAGCAGCGAGGTCGACGACGTGACCCGGATCAGCTGCGACCTCGGCGGCAGCGCCGCCGCAGGCCCGCTCGGCGGTCATGCGCGACATCGTCAACGCGATGGTCACCACCCGGGTCGACACGCAGTACGCCGAGTCGGTCGGCGCGACGTACGACAAGAGCCAGCTGCAGCAGCGGGTCCAGCAGCTGGAGGACTCGCTCACCAAGCTCTCCGACAGCGACCGCGACACCTACGTGCAGGTGGTCAGCGACTTCCTGCGCTCGCAGCTGTTGCTCGCCGACGTCGGCGCCAAGAGTCTCAAGCAGAAGGGCACCGCGAAGCCCGGTGTCGACGAGTCCGTCAACGAGGGCAGCAGGCTCTCCGCCGCGTGGGCCAAGAAGAACATCGACGTCGAGATCGACCCGCGCTACAACCCCGGCACGTCCGGCAAGGCCGGTGGCGGCGACGGCTCGATCTCGCGGCCGGTCTCGCCCTACGCGAAGTCCGCGTCCGGCGACGCGAAGCCGGACTTCGTCTCCGCGCTCCCGACCGAGCTGCGCTGCGGCTGACCTCGTGACGCTCCCGGTGGTCGAGGCAGCCCGCTCCCGGTGGTCGAGCTCGTCGAGACCATGGCCCGGCTTCGCCGCGGAGTGCCCCTGGAAGGCCGAGCAGACCCATCGCAGCCTGAGCCGCTACCTGCTCGAGGAGACGCACGAGACGCTGGAGGCCATCGACTCCGGCGACCGCACCGGCAGCTGGGACCACCTCCGCGAGGAGCTCGGCGACCTGCTGCTCCAGGTCTACTTCCACGCCGCGATCGCCGCGGAGTCCGGCGCGTTCGACATCGAGGACGTCGCGGCCGACCTGATCGCGAAGCTGCACCGGCGCAACCCGCACGTGTTCGGCGACGCGGATGGCGAAACGGGCGGCCGTCCGCTGGAGCCGCACGAGGTCAACGAGGAGTGGCAGCGGATCAAGGCGGCGGAGAAGCAGCGGGCCAGCGTCACCGACGGCCTCCCGCCGACGCTGCCGGCCCTGCTCCACGCGGACAAGGTGGTCGACCGGCTGGAGCGCGCGGGCACGCCGGTCGTGGCACCCGGCGACGACCTCGGCTCCCGGCTGCTCGCGCTGGTGGTCGAGGCGCACGCCGCCGGCGTCGACCCGGAGCAGGCGCTCCGCGACGCGGTCCGCCGGCGCCTCGACGACCGCGCCGCCCGGCAGCGTGAGTCCCGGCGCCGCGACGGTTCGCCCGACCGCCCACGGGGCGAGATGCCGGGTTACCCCGCCGTACGCCGTTAGGCTGACGGAGTCCGTACCCGACACTGCCTCCAGGAGCAACCACCGTGGCCCTCATCGAAGACGTCCACGCCCGCGAGATCCTCGACTCGCGCGGCAACCCCACGGTCGAGGTCGAGGTGCTCCTCGAGGACGGCGCGCACGGCCGGGCGGCCGTGCCCAGCGGTGCCACCACCGGAGCGTTCGAGGCGGTGGAGCTGCGCGACGGCGGCAAGCGCTACCTCGGCAAGGGCACCGAGCAGGCCGTTCGCGGCGTGCTCGACAGCATCGCCCCGGCGATCGAGGACGAGGACGCCGCCGACCAGCGCGCGATCGACCAGATCATGCTCGACCTCGACGGGACGCCCAACAAGGCCAAGCTCGGCGCCAACGCGATCCTCGGCGTCTCGCTGGCGGTCGCCCACGCCGCCGCGGAGTCGGCCGAGCTGCCGCTCTACCGCTACGTCGGCGGGCCCAACGCCCACCTGCTGCCGGTGCCGATGATGAACATCCTCAACGGCGGGTCGCACGCCGACACCAACGTCGACATCCAGGAGTTCATGATCGCGCCGATCGGCGCGCCGACGTTCCGCGAGGCGCTCCAGCAGGGCGCGGAGGTCTACCACGCGCTCAAGTCCGTGCTGAAGAAGAAGGGCCTGGCCACCGGGCTCGGCGACGAGGGCGGCTTCGCGCCCGACCTCCAGAGCAACCGCGCCGCGCTCGACCTGATCGCCGAGGCGGTCAAGAGCGCGGGCTTCAAGCTCGGCAAGGACATCGCGCTGGCGATGGACGTCGCCGCCAGCGAGTTCTGCGAGAAGGGCAAGTACACCTTCGAGGGCAAGAAGAAGGACTCGACAGAGATGACGGCCTACTACGCCGACCTCGTCGCGTCGTACCCGATCGTCGCGCATCGAGGACCCCCTCGACGAGGACGACTGGGACGGCTGGAAGACGATGACCGACCAGCTCGGCGACACGGTCCAGATCGTCGGCGACGACCTGTTCGTCACCAACGTCGAGCGGCTCCAGCGGGGCATCGCCGGCGGTCAGGCCAACGCGCTGCTGGTGAAGGTCAACCAGATCGGCTCGCTCACCGAGACCCTCGACTCCGTCGAGCTCGCGCACCGCAACGGCTTCCGCTGCATGATGAGCCACCGCTCCGGTGAGACCGAGGACACCACCATCGCCGACCTCGCGGTCGCCACCAACTGCGGCCAGATCAAGACCGGTGCTCCGGCTCGCTCCGAGCGGGTCGCGAAGTACAACCAGCTGCTCCGGATCGAGGAGGAGCTCGCCGACGCCGCCCGCTACGCCGGGGCCGGCGCGTTCCCGCGGTACCAGGGCTGAGGAGCGTGCGACCGTCCCGGAGCGCGCGCACGCGCCGGTCGCCGGGCAACACCCGGCCGGCCCAGCCCTCGACAGGCTCAGGAGGGACCGCGGCACGTCGGCGCGCGCCCAGGCCGCCGGCCGCGGCCGGCCGCGCTCCCGGTTCACCAGCCGGATGGCGGTGATCCTGGTCGTGCTGGCGGTGCTGGTGGTCTCCTACGCCTCGAGCATGCAGGCCTACCTCGAGCAGCGAAACCAGATCAACGACCTCCGCGGCCAGATCGTCCAGTCGAAGAAGGACATCGGCGCGCTGGAGCGCGAGAAGCAGCGCTGGGGCGACAAGGCGTACGTCGCGACGCAGGCGCGGGAGCGGTTCGGCTGGGTGCTGCCGGGCGAGATCGCCTACCAGGTGATCGACAAGGACGGGAAGCCGATGGGCAGCACCGACCGGCTCTCCGACCCGAACCAGGTCGTGCACGTCGCGCCGCGGTCGTGGTGGTCCAAGCAGTACGACTCGCTGCAGCAGGCCGACCATCCGCCGAAGGCGTCCCCGCCCGCGACGCACATCACCCCGAACGACGAATGAGCACCCCGGCGAACGCTCGCTCGCTCCCGTTCACCCGGGACCCCGAAGGAACATCATCACCTCCCGCGACGAGGCGGTGGTCGAGGCCCAGCTCGGCCGGGCGCCGCGCTCGATCCACGCGGTCGGGCACCGCTGCCCGTGCGGCAACCCCGACGTGGTCACGACCGAGCCCCGGCTCGACGACGGCACGCCGTTCCCCACGACGTACTACCTGACCTGCCCCCGCGCCGCGTCGCTGATCGGCACCCTCGAGGCCGAGGGTCTGATGCGCGAGATGAGCGAGCGGCTGGCCAGCGACCCCGACCTCGCGGCGGCGTACGCCGCGGCGCACCGGGCGTACCTCGGCGCGCGTGCGGAGATCGGCGAGGTGCCGGAGATCGCCGGCGTCTCGGCCGGGGGCATGCCCGACCGGGTGAAGTGCCTGCACGTGCTCGCCGGCCAGTCGCTGGCCCAGGGCCGCGGCGTGAACCCGCTCGGTGACGAGGTGCTCGACCGGCTGGGGGCGTGGTGGTCGAGCGGCCCGTGCGTCCCGACCGGCCCGACGGACGGGCAGGCATGACCCGGGTCGCCGCCATCGACTGCGGCACCAACACGATCAAGCTCCTCGTCGCCGACCTCGACCCGGACGAGGGCCGGATGGTCGAGCACGTCCGCGAGATGCGCATGGTCCGGCTCGGCCAGGGCGTCGACCGCACCGGACGGCTCGCGGAGGCCGCGCTGGAGCGGGTGTTCGCCGCGGTCGACGAGTACGCCGCGATCATCGCGAAGCACGACGTGGAGACGACGCGCTTCTGCGCCACGTCCGCCGCTCGTGACGCCGACAACGCCGACGTGTTCCGGTCCGGCGTCGAGGAACGGCTCGGTGTCGCACCGGAGGTGGTGGACGGCGACGAGGAGGCCCGGCTGTCGTACGACGGGGCGACCCGGTTGCTGGCCGCCGGGCTGGCCGCGCCGTACCTCGTGATCGACATCGGCGGCGGCTCCACCGAGCTGATCCTCGGCACCGACGACGGCCAGGTGCTCGCCGCGCAGTCGCTCGACGTCGGCTCGGTGCGGATGACCGAGCGCCATCTCGCCAGTGACCCGCCGACGGCGGAGGAGGTCGAGGAGGCGACCGCGGACATCGACCGCGCCCTGGACGGCTGCGACGTCGATCCGGGTGAGGCGGCCGCGGTGATCGGCGTCGCCGGCACGGTGACCACGACCGCGGCGATGGTGCTCGACCTCCCGGCGTACGACCGCGCGATCCTGCACCACGCGGTGATCGGCTGCGACCGCGTGCAGGGCGTGACCAGCCGGCTGCTCACGATGACGGTGGGGGAGCGCCGGGAGCTGCCGTTCATGCACCCGGGACGCGCCGACGTGATCGGTGCCGGTGCGCTGATCCTCGACCGGGTCCTGCGCCGTACGCACGTGGACTCGATGCTGGTCTCCGAGTCCGACATCCTCGACGGCATCGCGTGGTCACAGGTCTGAGCGCCTGCGCGGGTTAGCGTGGAGTCAGGTCTGAGGAACCCCGCGGGCCGCCCGCTCGGAAAGGGACCCCGGCATGCCAGAAACACACGACGCGGACGAGACACGTCCGGTCCGCACGGCCGACCCGGAGCACCAGCCGGAGGTCCCCACGGACGACTCGGACCGCTCCGTCGCGGACTACGAGGCGAGTGACGAGCGCCCCGGCCCGGACCACCCGGGCAAGGTGGAGAAGCCGACCGACCTGAAGCGGCCCTCCGTGCTCCTCGCCGTACGCCGCAGCGTGCGTGAGTTCCTCGACGACGGCTGCACCGACCTGGCGGCGGCGCTCACCTACTACTCCGTGCTGGCCATCTTCCCGGCCGCCCTCGCCCTGCTGTCGTTGCTCGGGGTCGTCGGGCAGGGGCAGAACGCCGCGAACGCGGTGCTCGACGTCCTGCAACCGCTGGTCGTCCTCGGACACACTCAACGACCATCGAGGGGCCCCTGATGGACTGGCCGACAGCCAGGCCGCGGGCCTCGCGCTGGTGATCGGTGTCGCGCTTGCGCTGTTCTCCGCGTCGAGCTACGTCGGCGCCTTCGGGCGGGCCCTCAACACGATCTACGAGGTCGAGGAGGGGCGCCCGATCTGGAAGCTCCGCCCGCTGCAGCTCCTGGTCACCGTGGTCACCGTCGTGATGTGCGCCCTGGTGCTGCTGATGCTGATCGTCAGCGGCCCCGTGGCCGACTCGATCGGCAAGCAGCTCGGGGTGGGCGACACCGGCGCTGCAGGTCTGGAACATCGCGAAGTGGCCGGTGCTGATCCTGTTCGTGGTGATGATCGTCGCCCTGCTCTACTACGCGACCCCCAACGTGCGGCAGCCGAGCTTCCGGTGGATCTCGGTGGGCGCGTTCGTGGCGATCATGATCTGGATCCTCGCCTCGGTCGGGTTCGCGTTCTACGTCGCCAACTTCAGCTCCTACAACAAGACCTACGGCACGGTGGCCGGCGCGATCGTGCTGCTGCTCTGGATCTGGCTGACGAACCTCGCGCTGCTCTACGGCGCGGAGCTCGACTCCGAGCTCGAGCGCAGCCGGCAGCTCCAGTCCGGCATGGCCGCGGAGGAGACGCTCCAGCTGCCGATGCGCGACGACCGCGGCGTGATCAAGACCGAGGAGCGCCAGGAGAAGGCGGTGACCAAGGCCCGCAAGCTCCGCGAACGCTTCACGCACAAGGGTGACGTGGGAGACCGTCCCTTCAAGTGACCCGGCGCGTGCCCCTGCCGCACCCGGTCACCGGCGAGCTGTTCCCGACCCCGGTACCGCCGGGCACGGGCTGGCCCGGCGACCCGGCCGACGCGGACACTCCGGTCGCCCGCTCGGCGGCCGGGGTCGCGCGGCTCGCTGCCCGGCCGACGCTGGACGAGCTCTCGGCCCGGATCTCGGTGTGCCGGGCCTGCCCGCGGCTGGTGGGCTGGCGTGAGGCGGCCGCATCGCAGAAGCGCGCGTCGTACGACGGGGAGCCGTACTGGGGCCGCCCGGTCCCCGGCTGGGGCTCGCCGACGCCCGGTGTGCTCATCGTCGGTCTCGCGCCGGCCGCCAACGGCGGCAACCGCACCGGACGCAACTTCACCGGCGACCGCTCCGGCGACTGGATCCACGCGGCACTGCACCGCACCGGCCTGGCCACCCAGGCGTCGTCGACCCACGCCGGTGACGGGCAGCGCCTGCCGCACACCCGGATGGTCGCCACCGTGCGCTGCGCGCCGCCGGCGAACAAGCCGACGCCCGCGGAGCGCGCGACCTGCGCACCGTGGCTGCACCGCGAGCTGACCCTGCTGCTCCCGACCGTGCGGGCGATCGTCTGCCTCGGCGCGATCGGCTGGAACGCCACGCTGGACCGCGCTCGCCGACGTCGGCCTGGAGGTGCCGCGACCCCGGCCCCGCTTCGGTCACGGCGCCGAGGTGGCCGTCGGCGACCTGGCCGTGCTCGGCTGCTACCACCCCTCGCCGCACAACACGTTCACCGGCGGCTCACCGAGGACATGCTCGACGCCGTACTCACCCGTGCCGCGTCCCTGGCTGGTGGTTGAAGGCTCGGGTGGCGGTTTGTTCCCGGCGGCTGGGGCTCGCCCGCCGGGTGGGTCGAGCCGCGAGCGCCTCAAGTCCGCAAATGCGTGGTTCCCGGGGTCCGCATCACGTCGTCGACCCCGACAACTCCGCATGTGCGGAGCTTCCGCGGCGAGCGACCCTGACTCGTCGCTCGGTGCGGCTGTGGCGGTGGTTCGCCCGTGGGTGGTCGACCCGCGAGCCCGCTAGCCAGCAAATGCGGGTTTCCGGGGTCCGCACCGCGTCGTCGACCCCGACAACTCCGCATGTGCGAGCTTCCGCGGCGAGCACCCTCACCGCGCGTGTCGTATCCCAACACTTGTCCCGGAACTGCACGAGATTCGCGCGATCCGGTGCAGTTCCGGGACAAGTGTGGGGAAACCGCACCCGTCAGGAAATGGCCGCCTTCACCAGCTCGACAACCGTCTTCTCCACCGCGGGGCTCCACGCCATGAGCGCGTACGAGACGGGCCACAGGTCGCCGTCGTCGAGATTCGCCGTGTCCTGGAAGCCGAGGGTCGAGTACCGGTAGCTGAACTTGCCCGAGTCCTGGAAGAAGACGACGATCTTCCCGTCCGCGTTCGCGTAGGCGGGCATTCCGTACCAGGTCTTGGGGACAGCTCGGGGGCGGTCGCGGTCACCGCCACGTGCACCCGCTCGGCGAGCGCACGATCGTCCGGTGCCATCTCCGCGATCCGGTCCAGGACCGCCTGCAGACCGTCGGCCTTCTTGGCGCCCTTCTTGCCCTCGGCGCGGAGCTCGGCCGCGCGCTCCTTCATCGCAGCGCGTTCCTCGGCGCTGAAGCCGTCGGACTCGTTCCTGACCTTCTTTGCGGGCATCTCGGCTTCCTTCCGCCGCTCGGGGCCCGGCGTGGTGCCGGCCTGGCCGCGGCAGGCAGACGAACGACGCGAACACGAGGCTGATGTGGCACACAAAAGGAGAGGTCAACGCCTCTCCACTCTCAACTTATAGCGGACCGGGGGGCTTGCGGCAAGGCCCCGGTCGTGCCGCAGAATCGCCGCCCGAAGGCCGGAGGCCACCGCACCGGGCAACCCCCCAACGCTGCTGCTCGATCGGAGCCGATGACGTGAACCCCCTGACGACCAGCGCGTTCGACCTGCGCGACCACCTCACCCCCAAGGCCGACCCGGCCCTGATCGCCACCGACGAGCAGCACTTCGCCGCCATCGCGGAGAGCCTCGAGCAGTCGATCGCCGACCTGTCCGACCGTCTCGATGCCGCACGGAAGGCGCCCGGCGGCATCGGCCAGGAGGCGATGGACAGGGACCTGGAGGTCCACCGGCTGTCCTCTCGCCTCCGGACCCTGCGGCGCTTCGGCCTGGACCTGTGCCTGGGACGCATCGTCCCCGCCGACGGCTCCGAGCCCGTGTACGTCGGACGCGCCGGGCTGACGGACAGCGCCGGCCGTCGTCTGCTGCTCGACTGGCGCTCTCCCGCGGCCGAGCCGTTCTTCGGGGCGACCCATGCGAACCCGATGGGCCTGGCGAGCCGGCGCAGGTATCGCTGGACCCGTGGCCGGATCAGCGACTACTGGGACGAGGTGTTCGCCCCGGACGGGTTCGAAGGGCACGCCGCCCTCGACGACCAGTCAGCGTTCATCGCGAGCCTGGGCAGCAGCCGCTCGTCCCGGATGCGCGACGTGCTCGGCACCATCCAGGCCGACCAGGACGCGATCATCCGTGCCGGGTCCCGCGGGGCC
Organism: uncultured Actinomycetota bacterium; assembly: GCA_963754145.1. Taxonomy (GTDB): domain Bacteria; phylum Actinomycetota; class Actinomycetes; order Propionibacteriales; family Nocardioidaceae; genus Marmoricola. The sequence continues at coordinate 42,067 of CAVWFF010000008.1, read as the reverse complement.
CTCGTCGTCGACGGCGGTCCGGGCACGGGGAAGACCGTCGTCGCCCTGCACCGCACCGCCTACCTCCTCTACTCCGACCCCCGCCTCGGTCATCGCAGGGGCGGTGTGCTGTTCGTCGGACCGCACCAGCCCTACCTGGCCTACGTCTCCGACGTCCTCCCCAGCCTCGGGGAGGAGGGCGTGCAGACCTGCACCCTTCGGGACCTCGTCCCCGAGGGGGCCACCGCCACGGTCGAGAGCGACCCGGAGGTGGCCCGCGCTCAAGGCCTCCGCCCGAGATGGTGCACGGCGATCGAGCCGGCGGTCCGGCTGTACGAGGAGCCGCCCACCGACGGCATGGAGGTCGAGACCCCGTACGCCGACATCTGGCTGAGCGCCGACGACTGGGCCGAGGCGTTCGACGCGCCCGATCCCGGCACTCCACACAACGAGGCACGCGACGAGATCTGGGAGGAGCTGCTCACCATCCTGGTCGACAAGGTGGACGACGAGGACGTGTCCGAGCGACCTGCTCCGCCGGTCGCTGGCCCAGAGCAGGGAGCTGGCCACGGCCTTCAACAAGGCGTGGACGCTGCTCGAGGCGGGGGACCTCGTCGGCGACCTGTGGTCGGTCCCGGCGTACCTGCGCATGTGCGCGCCCTGGCTCTCCCCGGAGGAGGTCCGGAAGCTGCAGCGCGCCGACCCGCAGGCCTGGACGGTGTCCGACCTGCCGCTCCTGGACGCCGCCCGGCAACGCCTCGGCGATCCCGAGGCATCGCGGCGCAAGCGTCGTCACGCCGCCGCCGTCGCCGCCGAACGTGAGCGGATGGACCGGGTCGTCGACGAGCTCCTCCAGGCCGACGACGACGAGGGCATGATCGCCCAGCTGCGCCAGGAGGGCATCCGCGACGCTCTCGTCGACGAGGGCGCCCTCCCCGTCACCGACCCGGACCTGCTCGCCGGCCCGTTCGCGCACATCGTCGTGGACGAGGCCCAGGAGCTGAACGACGCGGAGTGGCAGATGCTGCTGCTCCGCTGCCCGTCCCGGAGCTTCACCATCGTCGGTGACCGTGCCCAGGCCCGGCACGGGTTCACCGAGTCGTGGCAGGAACGGCTCGAGCGAGTCGGACTGACCCACGTCGACCTGGCGTCCCTGAGCATCAACTACCGGACGCCGGAGGAGGTCATGGCGGAGGCCGAGCCGGTCATCCGGGCCGTGTTCCCGGACGCCAACGTGCCGACCTCCATCCGCAGCAGCGGCGTCCCCGTCGTCCACGGATCCACGTCGGACCTGGGCTCGATCCTGGACACCTGGCTCGCCGCCAACCCCGAAGGGATCGCCTGCGTCATCGGCACCGATGGCCGCGAGGAGGACACATTCCAGGCGACGTCCCGTGTCCGGTCGCTGACGCCCGGAGCTGTCGAAGGGGCTCGAGTTCGACCTGGTCGTCCTCATCGACCCCGAGGCGTTCGGCACGGGCGTCGAAGGCGCGGTCGACCGCTACGTCGCGATGACCCGAGCCACCCAGCGGCTGGTCATCCTCACCAGCTCCTGACAGTCAGCCGATCGCGAGCCTGAGCCGTGGCTCGGTACCGTCGGTTCGGCCCCGGTATCCCAATGGCAGAGGAAGAGGTCTTAAAAACCTCCCAGTGTGGGTTCGACCCCCACCCGGGGCACATGGCCGAGACCCAACGACAGCCCGTGCCCCGGACCGACACCGGCGAGCTCGACACCGCGCTCGCGTTCCTGCGGTTCGCGCGTGCCTCGGTCGCGAAGAAGCTCGACGACCTCGACGAGGAGCAGGTGCGCCGCGTCCTCGTCCCGACCGGTACGACGCTGCTCGGGCTGGTGCACCACCTGACCACCGGCGAGCGCTACTGGTTCGGCCACCACGTGGCCGGGGGCTGGCCGGACCAGGAGTGGGACTTCGACGAGGATCCGCCAGCTGGCGCGGCGACCGCGCAGGTGCTGGCGGACTACCGGGGCGCGTGCGAGGAGAGCGACCGGATCGTCGTCGCCGCCGGCGACCCCGACACTCCTGTGGCGCTGCCGGTGGACGGCCAGCACCTGAGCCTGCGCTGGGTGCTGGCGCACATGACCAGCGAGACCGCCCGGCACGCCGGACACGCGGACATCCTGCGCGAGCTGATCGACGGCACCACGGGTCGCTGAACCGGAACGACCGCACAACCTCAGTGTCGCGTTCGACCCTGCGGTATCGCGGCACCAGGGCCTGCCGCGGGTCCCGACCGCCGCTGGCGTCAGATGAAACCGAGCCGCTTGCGCCGGCCGGTCTTCTTCTCCAGGGCCTTGCGCGCCTTGCGGCCCTGCTTGCGACCCTTCTTGACCGCTCCCTTGCCCGCGTCGAGCGCCGAGGCACCGCTCGCGGCGGCTCGTTCCTCGGCCTTGCGAGCCTGTCGCCCGAGCTTTCCGGCGGGTTCCTTCACCATCGACGTGGGCTTCGTCACCACCCGGGGGAGCACCAGCCGCGCGGCAAGCGAGAAGAGGCGTCTTGGCGAGCATCAAGGCCGGGATCCCCAACGGCAGCAGGATGATCGTGACGCACAGCAGGGCACCGACCAGCCCGACCAGTCCCGCCAGGATCCAGACCAGTCCCGCGGCGAACCACCGGAGCATCTTCACGAGAGTCCCTCCCTTGCTCGTGCCACCCTCCGGATGACGGGTTTGCTCGACCCGATGCCCACCGGTGGTCGCACCGTGTCCCGGCGGCCCGTCAGGCTTACCACGTCGGAGCAGGAGGGGCACGCGGGAACACCCGCCCCACGTCGGACGTTTGACCATACGTGCACCCCGATAGACTCGGGATGTCGAGTGACCGCCAGCGCGGTGGGTCACAGGCCTCCAAGGAGGAGACCATGCAAAGCAACAATCCCGTCTTCCGTCGGGCAGAGGGCTTCAACGGCCGCAACGCCGAGGGCAACACGACCTACCCGGGCAACGGCCAGACCTACACCGGCTACGGTGACCCGTCCTCGTGGAGCACCGGCTCGGCCACGGCCACCGCCGGCGGCCAGCAGGGCTACGAATACGGCCCAGCCGCCGACGCACCAGGTCGCCGGCGAGCGGATGACCATCGACTCGACCGTCCAGAAGACCGCCTTCACGCTCGCCGTGCTGATCGTCGCCGCCGCCGCGACCTGGGTGTTCACGGGCGACCCCGCCACCGACGACAGCACCATGGCAGTCGCTCTACGCGATCTCGCTGGTCGGCGCCCTGGGTGGTTTCGCCCTCGCGATGGTGAACTCGTTCAAGCGGGTCGTGAGCCCGCCGCTGGTGCTCGCGTACGCCGCGCTCGAGGGCGTGTTCGTCGGTGCGATGAGCAAGGTGTTCCAGGCCGCCTTCGGCAACGGCGTGGTCCCCGGTGCGGTGATCGGCACGATCGCCGCGTTCGCCGGCACGCTGGCCGCCTACAAGGTGCTCAACATCCGGGTCACCGACAAGTTCCGCCGGTTCGTGATCGCCGCGATGTTCGGCTTCGTCGGCCTCGTGCTCCTCGATTTCGTGCTGAGCTTCTTCGGGGCCCAGATCGGCTTCAACGGGTTCGGTGGCCTCGGCCTGATCATGAGCATCGTGGGCCTCGGCCTCGGCATCCTGATGCTGATCCTGGACTTCGACTACGTGGAGCAGGGCGTCGCCGCCGGGCTGCCCGAGAGCGAGTCGTGGCGGGCCGCGTTCGGCCTGACCGTGACCATCGTCTGGATCTACATCGAGCTCCTGCGGATCATGGCGATCCTCAGGGGCGACTGATCTCCAGCTCAGTCAACCCGAAGGCCCCGGCCCGTCCCCCACGACGTCCGGGGCCTTCGCACGTCCGTGCCCGCCGTACGCTCGCACGCGTGACGATCCACACCGACCATCCATTCCTGGATCCCGAGGGTGACCGCGACCCGGGGCGCCGGCTGCGCGGCCGGCTCGGCGGTGTGGTCACGCTCTGGACCTCGGGCTCGGGCGCTTCGCGCGCCGGCCTGACCGTCTCGTCGGTGATGGTCGCGGTCGGCGAGCCGTCCCGGCTGCTGGCCCTGGTCGACCCGGACTCCGATCTCGCCGACCGGGTCCGCGAGGAGGGCAGCGCAGCGGTCACGTTGCTGCGCTGGCCGCAGCGCGACCTCGCGGAGATGTTCGCGGGCACGATGCCCGCGCCCGGCGGTGTCTTCGCCCAGGATGCCTTCGAGGACACCCTGTGGGGGCCGCGTCCCGCGTCGGCCACCACGTGGGCAGGCATCCGACTCGAGGATGCTCACGAGCTCGGCTGGTCGCTGCTGCTGACCTGCGTGGTCGAGCACGTCGAGATCGGCGACGACACCGACCCGTTGCTGCACCGGCGTGGGCGCTACCTGCCGCCGACCTGAGACCCGTCGACCTCGGCGGCCGGTGCGCTGCCGGGCGCCTCGACCGTGGTGTTCTGCCGGCGCCTCCGCATCAGCGTCACCCAGCGGCCACCGCCGCCGAGCTCGGCGCCCGCGACCTCGGTGCCCTCGAGCTCGGTGCCCGGCTGCTTCGCGGCGCGTACGGCGGCGCGAGCGACCGGCAGGATGCCCTCGCCCCGCAGCGCGGTCGGGTGCGTCTCGTCCTGCGGGCCGAGCCCGATCGCGGACAGCACCGACGGGATGAGAGCCTCGGCGAGCGACGCGTAGCCCTTCGCGGAGGGATGAAACCGGTCCGGCCCGAAGAACAGCGCGGGAGCTGCGTCGAACTCCGGACCCAGGATCGACGCCAGCGACACCGTGCGCCCACCCTGCTCGACCACCGCGATCGTCTGCGCGGCCGCCATCCTCCGTGACCAGGCGCGCGCGACCTGACGCAGCGGCGGCGGGATCGGCCGCACCGTGCCCAGATCGGGACAGGTGCCGACCACGACCTCCACGCCTGCGTCACGCAGGGTGCGCACCGCCTCGGACAGGTGGCGCACCGCCTGCGACGGGCGCTGCGTGTGGGTGACGTCGTTGGCGCCGATCAGGACCACCGCGACGTTCGGGTGCATCGGAAGGGTGCGCTCGACCTGGTCGTGCAGCTCGCTGGACTGGGCGCCGACCCGGCACAGCTCGCGCACGTAGACGCGGCGCCCCGCCTGGTGCGCGACACCCGACCCGAGCACCGCGCCGGGCGTCTCCTCGACGAGGTCGACCCCGTAGCCGGCCGCGGTCGAGTCGCCGAGAAGGGCGATCCGCAGGGCCGGGCCCGGGAGCCGCCGCCCGTACCAGCCGGTGGAGTCCGGCACCGGGCTCGTCGATCTTCCCGATCAGTCGCCGCGCCACCCCCGCTTCGAGCCGGAGGATGCCGTAGAGCGAGGCGCCCAGCACCGACAGGCCGCCCCCGCCGTACGCGGCAGCAGCGGCGAGCTTGCGTGCTGCCCCGGCCTTCCCCATGCGCCAAGGGTACGAACACCCCGATACGTTGGCGTCATGCAGTACGCGAACACGCTCCTGGACCTGATCGGCAACACCCCGCTGGTCCGGCTCAACCGCACCACCGACGGCGCCACACCCCTGGTGCTCGCGAAGGTGGAGTACATGAACCCGGGCGGTTCCGTGAAGGACCGGATCGCGGTCCGGATGATCGACGCGGCCGAGAAGTCCGGCGAGCTCAAGCCGGGCGGGACGATCGTCGAGCCCACCTCGGGCAACACCGGTGTCGGGCTCGCGCTCGTCGCCCAGCAGCGCGGCTACAGGTGCGTCTTCGTCTGCCCCGACAAGGTCAGCGAGGACAAGCGCAACGTGCTCAAGGCGTACGGCGCCGAGGTGGTCGTCTGCCCGACCGCGGTCGCACCGGACCACCCGGACTCGCTACTACAACGTCTCCGACCGGCTCTCGAAGGAGCCGGGTGCCTGGAAGCCCGACCAGTACTCCAACCCGAACAACCCGCGCTCCCACTACGAGGAGACCGGCCCCGAGCTCTGGGAGCAGACCGACGGCAGGATCACCCACTTCGTGGCCGGTGTCGGCACCGGCGGCACGATCAGCGGCGTCGGCCGCTACCTCAAGGAGCAGAACCCCGACATCCAGATCGTCGGCGCCGACCCGGTCGGCTCGGTGTACTCCGGCGGCAGCGGCCGCCCCTACCTGGTCGAGGGCGTCGGCGAGGACTTCTGGCCCGAGACCTACGACCGCGACGTCGCCGACCGGATCATCGAGGTCAGCGACGCGGACTCCTTCGAGATGACCCGACGGCTGGCGCGCGAGGAGGGGCTCCTCGTCGGCGGCTCGTCCGGCATGGCGGCCAAGGCCGCGATCCAGCTGGCGCACGAGCTCGACGCTCAGCCGGCGGGTGCCGATGCCGTGATCGTGGTGCTGCTGCCCGACTCCGGCCGCGGCTACCTCACCAAGGTCTTCAACGACGACTGGCTGGCCCAGTACGGCTTCCTCACCGCGACCGGCGGCGGACAGTCCATCGGCGAGGTGCTGCGCGCCAAGCGCGGCGACATCCCCGCCCTCGTCCACACCCACCCCAACGAGACGATCGCCGAGGCGGTCCACATCCTCCAGGAGTACGGCGTCTCGCAGATGCCCGTCGTGCGCGCCGAGCCGCCGGTGATGGCCGCCGAGGTGGCCGGTTCCGTGTCCGAGCGGGTGCTGCTCGACGCCCTCTACGCCGGCAAGGCCAGGCTCGCCGACCCGGTCGAGGCCCACATGAGCGAGCCGCTCCCGACGGTCGGCGCGACGGTCCCCGTCGGGGAGGCCGTGGCGGCGCTGGAGCACGCCGACGCCCTGCTCGTGCAGGAGGACGGCCGACCGGTCGGTGTCCTCACGCGGCAGGACCTGCTCGCCTTCCTCGCCCAGGCCTGAGCGAACGCCACCGACCGATGCCAGAAATCGTAGTCCGCCTGGGCTCTGGACCGCTTGACCGTGCCACGAACCCGTGCGTACCCGTACCTTGACGGCTGACCGCGACCGAGGCATCGGGATGACCGCCCAGCGGGTCCCTCACGTGTCGCGGCAGTCACGGATACGGTCAGGTGGTGGGGGAGGCCCCAACTGCTCCACCACCGGCCACTCCTCAGGTCAGCTTGTGGGCGAGCCCGGTGACGCGGGGGTTCACCGGGACGCCGTGCAGGATCCCGGCGAGCGCCTCGATCCCGTCCACGAGACGCGGCCCCGGACGCGCGAACGACGCGTTGGCGTCGACCGCCCAGATCGGCAGCCCGGGCAGGACCCCGGAGCGCTTCAGGTCCTCGGCCAGCCCGACGGCGCCGGCCAGGTCGTAGCCGCACGGCGCGCACACGACCACGTCCGGGTCGCTGGCGCGCACCTCGTCCCAGTCGACGCGCCACGACTTCTCGCCCGCCCGGCCCAGCGTCGGGACGCCACCGGCCACGGTGACCATCTCCGGCACCCAGTGGCCCGGCGCGAACGGCGGGTCGGTCCACTCCAGCAGCAGCACGCGTGGTCGCACCCGGTCCGCCACGGCCCGTCGTACGGCGTCGATGCGGGCGCGCAGGTCGCGCACCAGCGCCTCGCCGGCGTCGACGGCACCGGTCGCACGACCGAGCGTCAGCACCGACGCCAGCACCTCGTCGAGCGTGTGCGGGTCGATCGTCAGCACGTCGGCGGTGCACCCGAGGTGGGCGAGGGCGTCGTCCACGACGGACACGTCCACGGCGCAGACCGCACAGAGGTCCTGGGTCACCACCAGGTCCGCGTCGAGCCCGGACAGCGCACCCTCGTCGAGGTGGTAGAGGTCGTCGCCACGGTGCATCGCGGCGGTGACGAAGTCGTCGATCTCCTTGCTGGACAAGCCTTCCGGCATCGCGCTGGTGGAGACGATGGTGCGGGTGCGTGCCTCCTCCGGGTGGTCGCACTCGAAGGTCACCCCGACGACCTGGTCACCCACCCCGAGGTCGAAGAGGATCTCCGTGGTCGACGGCAGAAGCGACACGATCCTCACTGGTCGATCCTCGCACCTCTGGCCACGATCGCTTATGGTGAGGGCCGGGTCGAGAACAAGTCCACGACAGATCGGGGCAGTTCCACGTGTGGGACTTCATCGTCGACCGCAAAGCACAGATCCTGATCAACGCGCTGAACCATGCGTATCTCGTGATCCTGTGCGTCATCTTCGCCACCTTCATCGCCCTCGCGCTCGCGGTGCTGGTGACCCGGATGCCCAAGCTGGAGCCGGTCGCCAACGCCGTCAGCGCGATCGGGCTCACCATCCCGTCGTTCGCGCTGGTCGGGCTGCTGCTCCCGGTCACCGGGCTCGGTGACGGCACCGCGCTCGCCGCGGTGACCTTCTACGCCGTCCTTCCCATCCTGCGCAACGCGGTCGTCGGCCTGCAGGGCGTCGACGCCAACCTGCTCGAGTCCGCCCGTGGCATGGGGATGAGCGAGGTCGCGTCGCTGCTGCGGGTGCGGATCCCGCTGGCGTGGCCGGTGATCCTGGCCGGCATCCGGATCTCCCTGCAGATGTCGATGGGCATCGCCGCCATCGCCGCCTACGTCCTCGGCCCCGGGCTCGGGCGTCTCGATCTTCACCGGCCTCGCCCAGATCGGCGGCAAGAACGCCGTCTCCTACGCCGCTGTCGGCACCGTCGGCATCGTGATCGTCGCGCTCCTGCTCGACGCGCTCCTCCTCCTTGCCGGCCGCCTGACCACCTCGAAGGGAATCCGTGTCTGAGATGACCACCACCGAGAGCACCCCGCCCACACAGAGCGCGGACCGCGACGACGAGGGGCGCGGTTCCGACGTCAGCGGAGCCGAGATCCGCCTCGACGGCGTGACCAAGCGCTACCCCGGCCAGAAGGCCGCCGCGGTCGACAACCTCAGCCTGACCATCCCGGCCGGCGAGATCGTGATGTTCGTCGGCCCCTCCGGCTGCGGCAAGACCACGTCGCTGAAGATGATCAACCGGCTGATCGAGCCGACCTCCGGCACGATCCTGATCGGCGACAACGACGTCCGGCAGCAGAACGCCGACGAGCTGCGCCGGCACGTCGGCTACGTGATCCAGGGCGGCAGCCTGTTCCCGCACATGACGGTCGCGAAGAACATCGCGCTCGTGCCCAAGCTGCTCGGCTGGGAGCAGGACCGGATCGACAAGCGCGTCGACGAGCTGCTCGACCTGGTCAGCCTCGACCCCGGCCGCTACCGCGACCGCTACCCACGCGAGCTGTCCGGCGGACAGCAGCAGCGCGTGGGCGTCGCCCGCGGCCTGGCCGCCGACCCGCCGGTGATCCTGATGGACGAGCCGTTCGGTGCCGTCGACCCGATCACCCGCCAGCGGCTGCAGGACGAGCTGCTGAGCATCCAGCGCGAGCTGCGCAAGACGATCGTCTGCGTCACGCACGACATCGACGAGGCGATCAAGCTCGGCGACCGGATCCTGATCCTCCAGGAGGGCGCGCAGGATCGCGCAGTACGACGTGCCGGAGGTGATCCTGGCCAGCCCGGCCAACGACTTCGTGGCCGACTTCGTGGGTGCCGGCTCGTCCCTGAAGCAGCTGAGCCTGGCCCGCATCTCCGAGCTCGAGCTGCGCACCCCGACCACCGCCACCATCGGCGAGGCGGCCTCCGAGGTGAGGAGCCGGGCGGAGTCCAACGGCGACACGGCCGTCGTGGTGCTCGACGACCGCAACCGGCCGCGCGGCTGGCCGTGGCTGCGCCAGCTCAAGGGCGAGTCGATCGTGGAGCCGACCGAGGACCTGGTCAGCCTCGACCACCGCGCCACGCTCAACGACGCGCTCGACACGATGCTGACCAACAGCCACGGCGGCGCCGTGGTCACCGGCGACCGTGACCAGTACCTCGGGGTCGTCGACTTCGTCGCGGTCACCGACCACATGCGGGCGATGCAGGAGAAGGCCAACGCGAAGCGGAGAAGAGCGCCGCGGAGCAGGAGGACCGACGACCCCGCGCAACGCGTCACCGCCGTCGGCGAGCAGACCGACGAGCGTCCCGAGCCCGACCGGGAGCAGCAGCTCATGAACACCCCACGAAAAGCCTCGCTTCGCTCCCCTTTCCGCGGGGACCCCGAATGAGCGACACCGCCGAAGGCGCGGCCACCGCGACGGAGGCCCCGACGCGCCAGCGCCGCCGGATGAGCACCGAGCAGGCGATCGAGATCTTCGCGATCCCGGTCATCGTGGCCGTCGGGTTCGCGCTCTACGCCTGGTGGCGCAACACCGCCTCGCTCGACTCGGTGGAGCAGAGCTCGCTGGAGTGGGCAGCGGTCTGGCTCGCGCTCGGCGAGCACGTCAAGCTGACCCTGGTGTCCGCCGTGATCGTGGTGTTCGTCGGCGTGCCGCTGGGGATCCTGCTCACCCGGCCCCGGTACCGGGCCGCCGCACCCGCGGTCGTCGGCATCGCGAACGCCGGACAGGCGGCGCCGGCGATCGGCCTGATCGTGCTGCTCTTCATCTGGCTGTCCGGCCAGGGCTGGTTCCTCTCGTTCTCGCACCGCCACCGGCAAGATCCCCTTCCTGCCCGACACTGTCGGCTTCAACGTGGCGGTGATCGCGCTCAGCCTCTACGCGATCCTGCCGGTGCTCCGCAACACGATCACCGGTCTCCAGGGGATCGACCCGACGCTGGTCGAGGCCGGTCGCGGGGTCGGCATGTCCAACTTCGCGGTGCTCCGCCGGGTCGAGCTGCCGCTCGCGATCCCGGTGATCATGGCCGGCATCCGCACCGCGCTGGTGCTGCTGGTGGGCACCGCCGCGCTGGCCACGTTCATCAACGCCGGCGGGCTGGGCGGCATCCTGACCGCCGGCATCACGCTCTACCGCTACCCGGTGATGGTCGCCGGGGCCGTGCTCGTCGCCCTGCTCGCGCTGCTGATCGAGTGGCTCGGGCGTGTGCTCGAGCTGATCGCCAAACCGAAGGGAATCTGATGTCCGCCCGAACCCTGCGTCGCCGGCTGCTGGCCGCGGTCGCCGTCGGCGCGACCGCGGTGCTGACCTCCGGGTGCCTGGGCCTGGGCACCGCCGGCGGCTACGTGCCGACCGGCACGCTGGCCGGGCCGCTCAAGGACGTCAAGCGTCTCGACGGTGCCAGCATCTCGGTGGGGTCGAAGAACTTCTCCGAGAACATCCTGCTCGGCAAGATGGCGATCATCCTGATGCAGTCGGCCGGCGCGAGCGTCAAGGACCTGACCAACATCCCGGGCAGCGCCTCGGCGCGCCAGGCGATGCTGGACGACCAGATCCAGAGCATGTGGGAGTACACCGGCACCGGCTGGATCGTCTACCTCGGCCACACCAAGTCGATCCCCGACGAGCAGAAGCAGTACGTCGCCGTCCGCGACGAGGACGCGAAGAAGAACGGGCTCGCCTGGCTGCCGCCGGCGCCGATGAACAACACCTACGGCTTCGCGATCACGCAGAAGACCTCGAAGAAGCTCGGCATCACCAAGCTCTCGGAGCTGAAGAAGGTGCCGAAGGCGCAGCGCACCTTCTGTGTCGAGTCCGAGCTGATCAACCGTCCCGACGGGCTCAAGGGCATGCTGGAGAAGTACGACGTGCCGCTGGGCTCGGAGGTCCCGCGCAGCAACCTGAAGACCTACCAGACCGGCGCGATCTACGACGCGACCGCGAAGGGCGCCTGCAACTTCGGTGAGGTGTTCACCACCGACGGGCGCATCGTCGCGCTGGACCTGAAGGTGCTCGCGGACGACCGGGAGTTCTTCCCGAAGTACAACGTGGCCCTCGTGCTCACCGACGACACCAAGAAGAAGTACCCGCAGATCGAGGACCTGATGGCACCGGTCACCAAGAAGCTGACCAACGAGGTGCTGCTCAAGCTCAACGCGCAGATCGACGTCAACGGCGACGAGCCGGCCGACGTCGCGTTCCAGTGGCTCAAGAAGGAAGGTTTCGTCACCGACTAACCTCGCGTCATGGGTGGCTGGCTGACCGCGTTCCTCGACCTGAGCCCCGAGGACCACGAGCGCACGCTTGCGTTCTGGCGCGCGGTCACGGGCTACGAGGTGTCACCGCCGCGGGGTGGGCACGGCCAGTTCGTGACCCTGCTGCCGCCCGTCGGTGACGCCCACCTGCGCGTGCAGCGGCTGGGCGCGGGGCCATCGCGGGATCCACCTCGACGTGCACGTCCCGGACATCGCCGACGCGGCGGACCGGGCGGCGGACCTCGGGGCGCGGGTGCGCGAGCGCGTGGGACGACCTGGTCGTGATGGAGTCACCGGCCGGCCTGGTGTTCTGCCTGGTGGGCGAGCATGAGCGGGTGCCCGCGCCTCCGGCCCGCTGGCACACGCACTCCAGCATCGTCGACCAGGTGTGCCTGGACATCCCGCCCGCCGACTACGTCGCGGAGTGCGGTTTCTGGAGCGCGCTGCTCGGGCTGCCGCTGCGGCCCTCGACGTACCCGGAGTTCCACTCGCTCGCGCGACCCGACGACGTCGCGGTGCGCATCCTGCTGCAGCGACGAGCCGACGACACCCCGGCCTCGGCCCACCTCGACCTGGCCTGCGACGACCGGGCGGCCGAGACGGAGCGGCACCGTCGCGCTGGGCGCCGTCGTCGTACGCCGCCACGAGGGCTGGACGGTGCTCCGCGACCCCGCCGGCCTCGAGTACTGCATCACCGACCGCGACCCGGGAAGAGGCACCCGCCCCGGGATCCCGGTGGCGCGCACCGTCCCGCCCGAGCAGGGCAGCGAGCGCGAGCAGCTGCTGGCGTTCCTCGACTACCACCGGGCGACGTTCGCGATGAAGATCGCTGGGCTCGACTCCGCCCAGCTCGACACCCGGGTCGCTGCCTCGGAGATGACCCTGCGCGGAATGCTCAAGCACGCCGCAAGCAACGAGGACCACTGGTTCGGCGCCGTGGTGGGCGGGGTCGACGAGCCGGAGCCGTGGGCGAGCGCGCCGTTCGGCGAGGACCCCGACTGGGACTGGCACTCGGCCACCTCCGACACGGCCGAGGAGCTGCGGGACCTGTGGGAGGCCTCGGTGGAGCGGAGCCGGGCGGCGCTCGCCGGCAGGGACCTCGACGCTCCGGCTGCTCGGCTGCACCTGGGCCGCACCCGGTTCAACGTCCGCTGGGTGGTGCTGCACATGATCGAGGAGTACGCGCGGCACAACGGGCACGCCGACCTGATCCGCGAGGCGATCGACGGCCAGACAGGGGAGTAGCGATGCCACGCACCGACCCGCCGTACGTCGGGAACGAGGACGAGCTGCTGTGGGCGTTCCTCGACTACTGTCGCGACACCCTGGTGCTCAAGACCGACGGACTCGACGCCGCCCAGCTCGACACCCGGCTGCCGCCGTCGACGATGACCCTCGGCGGGATGCTCTCGCACATGGCGTTCGTCGAGGACTGGTGGTTCTCGGTGCGGCTCCACGGCAACGAGCCCGAGCCACCGTTCGCCGGCGTCGACTGGGAGGCCGACTGGGACTGGGACTGGCACACCGCCGTCGACCGCTCGCCCGACGAGCTGCGCGGCATGCTCGCCGCCGCCGTGGCGCGCAGCCGCGAGCGGGTGGCCGGCATGGACCTCGACGCGGTCGCGGCGACCAGGACCCACTCGGGCGAGCCGTTCACGCTGCGCTGGATCGTGCTCCACATGGTCGAGGAGTACGCCCGCCACAACGGGCACGCCGACCTGCTCCGGGAGTCGATCGACGGCTCCACGGGTGACTGACGCGTGACGAGTCGATGACTCCTCGCGACCGGGCTGGTCAGTGTCGGTGCCCGGTGCCACGATCGGCACAACGACCCGAGGAGGAACCATGACCGTACGCCTCAACCCCTACCTGAACTTCCGCGGCAACGCCCGCGAGGCGATGGAGTTCTACCACTCCGTCTTCGGGGGCAACCTCGACGTGAGCACGTTCGCCGAAGCCGGTGGCATGGGCGTGCCCGACGACGAGCAGTGCAACGTCATGCACGCGATGCTCGAGGTGCCGGGCGTGCTGACCCTGATGGGCGCCGACACCCCGAGCCACATGGAGTACGCGCGAGCCGGCCGGCATCTCGGTCTCGCTCAGCGGCGACGACGACGACACGTTGCAGGGCTGGTGGGACGGCCTCAGCGCCGACGGCAAGGTCAACGTCCCGCTGGAGAAGGCGCCGTGGGGTGACACGTTCGGCATGCTCACGGACAAGTACGGCATCGACTGGCTGGTCAACATCGCCGGTCCGGAGAACCGCGGCTGACGCTCAGGTCCAGGCGGTGGCCAGCCGCTCGCACGATCTCGGTCAGCCGCTCGGGACTGGTGGCGAGGTTGAGCCTGACGTGACCCTCGACGCCGGGGTGGTAGTCGTGCCCCGGCCCGAGCTTCACACGTCCGCGGTCCAGGGCGACCGCGGCGGGGTCGGCATGCCCGTAGGCACGCGCGTCCAGCCAGGCCAGGTACGTCGCCTCCAGCGGACGCATCCGCACCTCGGGCAGGTGGGTGGCGAGCAGGTCGCCGAGCAGGGCGCGCAGGTCCGTCAGCCGCTCCACCAGCGACGCGAGCCACGGGTCGCCCTCGTCGTACGCCGCGACGGCGGCGACCACGCCGAGCGGTGACCACGAGTCGTTGCGGGCCATCGGCTCGTGGCGGAGCGCGGCCCGCGCCACCGGGTCGGGCGCGACCACCTGCGCACAGCGGAGACCGGCGGTGTTGAACGCCTTCGACGCCGCGACGACGGCGACCGCGTGGTCGGCCGTGCCCTCGAGCGACAGGTAGGGCACGTGCTCGGCCCCCGGGAGCACGAGCGGCGCGTGGATCTCGTCGCTGACCACGCGTGCACCGTGGCGCAGCACCACGTCGCGGACGCCCTCGAGCTCCGCGCGGGTGAACGCGCGTCCCCACGGGTTGTGCGGCTGGGTGAGCATCAGCGTCCGGGCGCCCGCGGCGAACAGCGCGTCGAGGCGGTCGAGGTCGATCTCCGCGCGGTCGGCGTCCGGCTCGACCGGCAGGTCCACGCGCTGCCGACCGGTCAGCGCCGGCACCGCGAACTGCGGGCTGTAGCCGGGCGTCGGGAACACGACCGGCGCCCGCTCCGAGAGCACGTCGATCGCCACCCGGACCCCGGCCGTGACGTCGACGACGGGGAGCACCCACCCCGGGTCGACCGGCCACCCGAAGTGACGGTCGGCGAAGCCCGCATACGCCTTGCCGAGCGCCGAGTCCTCGGGGTCGGTCGGGTAGCCGGTCACGCCGTCGTGCACGGCCCGGATCAGCGCGTCGCGCACCACGGGGTCGAGCGCGTAGTCCATCTCCGCGACCCAGGCCGGCAGCACGCCCGGCGGCATCGTGCCCCACTTGAGGACGAGGGCGCGGCGTGCCTCCTCCTCGGTCAGGTCGACGACGGGCCGGCGGGCGGAGGGGTCCGGGTCGCTCATGCAGCCATCCTGCCCCGAACGGTCAGAGCGCGGTCGCCAGCAGCGCGGCGTGGACCGGGACCTCGAGGTACTGGCGAGCGAGCTCGTCGTCCCCCACGGCTGCCGCACGAGCGCGCAGGTAGGTGTGGGCACGCCCGACGACGTCGCGGGCCCCGGGGTCGCCGGCGGCGTCGAGCACCTGCCAGCACGTCGAGCAGGACCCGTCCCGGCGAGACGCTGCCCTCGAGCCCCTTCACGTCGAGGTGCGGAACCACCGCGCGGACGAGGGCGACGGCGGCCTCGAGGTCACCCTCGGACCGCTCGACGCCGGCCAGGCCGGCCCGTGCCTCGCGCGCGAGCGTGGGCAGCTCGAGCGTGTCGGTCACCTCGGCGGCGGCGGCGAACGCCGGACGGGCCTCCTGCCACAGCCCCGCCGCCGCGGCGGCGTAGCCGAGCGCGAGCTGGGCCTGAGCGGTCTCCAGGGCCGACAGCGAGCGGGTGGAGACGTCGGCCGCCTGGCGCGCGCGGCGCAGCGCCGCGTCGACGTCCCCACGGCCGAGCTCGGCGATGGCCATCCGCTGCAGCGCGCTCGTCTCCTGGGTGACGGCGCCGACAACACGCGCGAGGGCGAGTGCCTGTTCGAGGTGGTCCACCGACTGGTCGTAGCGAGCGGTGATGCTCTCGACCATCGCCACCACGGTGAGGTTCGTGGCCTGGCCCTCGCGGTCGTCGAGGTCGGCCGAGACCTCGACGGACTCGTGCGCCCACCGCTCGGCCTCGGCCAGCCGTCCCTGGGTCAGGCTGACCGAGGCCAGGTTGCCGAGAGCGATGCCCTCCCGGTAGCGGTGCCCGGAGCGACGGAAGATCGGAAGCGTGCGTTCGAGGGCGGAGTGCGCCTCGTCGAACTGGCTCATGTGGAAGTACGCCGTCGCGAGCTGAGCGATGGCCGTGGCCTCGCCCTCCGGGTTGCCGCCTCGCGCGAACGCCGCCACCGCCTCCTCGCCGAGCCGGACTGCATCGTCGTAGCGCCCGGCGTTGCTGGCGAGCATGCCCAGGTAGCGCAGTGCCTCGGCGAACAGGCTCTGCTGGCCGGTCCTCTCCGAGATTGCGCGCGCTTGCTCGAGAGCCCGCGCGGCGCCCTCCTCGTCGTCGGACCAGGTGCAGGCCTTGCCCAGCCCACAGCTCGGCCCAGGCGACCAGCTCGTCGCGCCCGAGCTCGGTCGCCCGGGCGGAGGCGGTCGAGGCCAGGGTGACCGCCTCGGAGTAGTCGCTGTGCTGGAACGCCCACGCCGACTGCGCCACCAGCAGGTCGATGGCGCGTTCCTCGTCGACGACCTCGGCGAGCGCCGCCATCGCGTCGAGCTCCTCGTGCTGCCGGGCGCGGTCGCCGATGCGGTCGTAGAGCCGTTCCCGCTCCAGGTGCACGTCGAAGCGCAGCGTACGCGGGTCGTCGGGGACGAGGTCGAGGGCGCTGCGGAGCAGCCGGGTCGGCCTCCGCCAGGGCGTAGACCGACGTCGGCGCTGCTGGCCGGCGCGGAGGTACCAGCGCGCCGGCGGCCGGGTCGCGGGCCCGCTCGTAGTGCTCGGCGATCAGCGCGGCGTACTCGTCCTGCGCGGCCGACGCGGCCGCTGACCTCGGCCAGCCAGGTGGCGGCGCGCGGGTGGTAGCGCTGCGCGGTGGGCTGCGCAGCACGCTGTCGTAGGCGACGTCGCGCAGCAGGGCGTGCTTGAACAGGAACTCGCGGGCGGAGTCGAACGCCGAGAGCTCCGCTGGTAGACGACCTCGCGGCGCGGAGCCGGTCGAGGATGTCGGAGGACGCGCGGCGTCGCCGGGCATCGCGCGCCGTCGGTCGAGGTGGGCGACGGCGTCGTCCCAGAACACCCGGCCGACGACCGACGCCCGCTGCAGCAGGCCGCGCTCCTCGTCGCTGAGCGCGTCGAGCCGGGACTGGAGGACGCCCCTGAGCGTGGAGGGTACCGGCGACCGAGCGCGACCAGCTCGTCGACCACGTGCCAGTGCGGCTCGCCGCGGACGACGACCCGGCGTCGAGGCAGCCAGGTGACCAGCTCCTCGATGTAGAACGGGTTGCCCTCGGCCGCGTCGACGACCAGGTCGACCAGCGTCGGCGGGCAGGTCCGACACGTGCTGCAGGATCTGGTGCAGCAGCAGCCCGGCTCTCGCGGCGCGAGAGCGGGTGGAGCGGGAGCCGCACGTGGTGGTCGAGTCCCTCGCCCCAGCGCGGGTGGTCCTCGAGCAGCGAGGGGCGCGTCGTGCGCGACCACGAGCACCTGGCAGTCCCGCAGGAGCCGGGTCGGCGGCGTCGAGCCAGCGCAGCGTGCCTCGTCGGCCCAGTGCAGGTCCTCGAGCAGGATCACCACCGGTGCGCGTGCGGCCGAGCTCGCGGAAGTAGCTCGGCCAGCAGCTCGGTGCCCTGGTCGCGCAGCGCTCTGGCGGGTCCGGTGGGCAGGCTCGTCGGCAGCCGTCGCCGATGTCGAAGCCGAGCCAGGCGCCGACCAGCTGCGCCGCCTGCGGCGGTCGCCGGGTCGTCGTCGGCCCGAACAGGCGGAGACGAAGCCGTCGCTCGCACTTGCCGACGGACGGTCGCGGGTCGTCGATCTCGCGATGTCGAGCCGGAGGTCGAGCACGTCGCGCAGCAGCGCGTTCGCGCGGTTCTGGCCGGACGTGCGACGCGCGGCCGCGGAACCACCACACCGGCTCCGGGCGCTCGGCCAGCCAGGCGTCGAAGTCGTAGAGCAGCCGGGACTTGCCGACGCCCGGCGTCGCCCATGACGGTGACCACCCGCCACGGCTGCTCGTCGGCGACGTCCCAGAAGCCGGTCCTGCAGGAAGCGCAGCTCGAGGTCCCGCCCGACGGTGCGTCGTCTCGACGCCCTCGACGCCGCCGGACCGGTCGAGCCGGAAGCCCGTGCGGCCGCTCGTTGACGACCACGTAGGCGTCGACCGGCTCGTCGATGCCCTTCAGCTGCAGCCCGGTCAGCGCGCTCGAATGCCGAACGCAGCCGCGGACCTGGCGCTGGGTGTCCGCGGAGATCAGCATCGCCGTCCGAGCGGCGCGGCGGCCTGCAGCCGGCTGGCCCGGTTGACCGTCTGGCCGACCGCCACGAACTCCTGGCCGGCGCGGTCGCCGAGCGTGCTCACGACGACCTCGCCGGTGTCGATGCCGACGCGCATGTGCGAGCGTGACGCCGTACCGGCGTGCGCGATCTCGACGTTGAGCTCGTCGAGCGTCGGCCACGCATCGCCAGGGCCGCGCGGATCGCCCGGTGGGCGTCGTCCTCGCAGGAGCTGGCGCAGGCCGAACACGGCCATCACGGCGTCGCCGATGAACTTCTCGACCACGCCCGCCCTTGTCCTCGATCGCGCGCTGCCAGCGCGCGAAGTAGGCGTTGACGACCTCGCGGATGTCCTCGGCGTCGAGCTGGCTGCGACAGCACCGTGAAGTCGACGAGGTCGGAGAACACGCACGGTGACGAGCCGGCGCTGCTCGGCCGCGCGGCGACCTGCAGCTCGGCGCCGACGCGCGCGCAGCGGGGCCAGCGCGGTCGTCGACGACGGCGTCGCCGAGCACGCTGCGCTGCGCCTCGAGGGCGGCGATCGCCCGCTCGACGGCGGCGATCTCGTCGGCGGTCGAGTCGGTCGATGCCTCCCCGGATCGCTCCGCTGCATGCGCGACACGTTAGGCGGACGAGGTGGCCCCGGGGCAGGCATTGTCGGCCCGCGGTCGTCGGTGGCTTACGGTCGTCACCTGCACGCGATCCGTCCGAGCCGGGGGTGGGGAGCCGCAATGCGCCTCGAGGCAACCGTCACGTGCCATGTCCTGGATCCCGTCCGACTCGCTGCGGGAGCCGCTGCGCGACGGGCATGGACCTGCGCCTCTCGCACTGGGACGACCCGCCGCCGGACCACGGTGTGCGGCGCCGAGGAGGTGCACGAGCTGTGCCGCCACGACAAGTTCCGGTTCGCCAACCTGCTCTCGGTGTGGGCCGAGGTCGAGGACGGCCGGGTCGTCGAGTGCGGCCACCACGACGGACTCGGGCCTGGTGATGGGCGCGACCACGGTGCGGGTCGGCAAGATCGGCGCCACCTTCCGCGCGGCCTCGCTCCCCGGTGCTGCGGCCGGAGCCGGAGCACGTCGACGGCGCCGTGCCGGTTCGTGCAGACGGTCGGCGGTCGCACCGGCGTTCCGTTCCCGCGACCGGTGCCGCACCCGCCGTTCGTCCGCTGGCAGGCGCCGCTCGTGTGGACCACCCTGGCGCTGACCCTCCGGCCCGACGGCAGCCAGCGACGTCGAGCTCGACCGGTGCGAGCGCGTTCCCGCGGCACTGGGTGTACGACGCCGACCGGCAAGGTCGTGCTCAAGAGCGGGCTGGCCGACCAGGCGACGGTGGATGCGCCACTCCTTCGGCGAGCGCACCCCGTGGCGCGACCACGACCGGCAGGCGCTGGTCGTCGCGGTGGAGTCCGAGCTCGAGCGCCAGCTCTCGCACGACATCATGCGCGGTGGCACGAAGCCCCGAGGTCCGCCGGCTCAAGGAGGGCGCCGTGCTCGCGAAGCAGGGCGACCTCGGCGACGAGCTCTACCTGGTCCTCGACGGCGTCGTCTCGGTCGACGTCGACGGCACGCCGCTCGCCGAGCTCGGCCCCGGCGCGGTCGTGGGGGAGCGGGCGCTGCTCGAGGGCGGCCGACGTACCTCCACGCGTCACCGCCCTGTCACCGCTTCGCGTCGCGGTCGCCGCCCTCGACGACATCGACCTCGGACAAGCTCCGCACGCTCGCCGAGTCGCACCACCGCGAGGACCTCGTGGAGGTCGACGCTGAGCGCCCGGCTCAGGCCCGCGGGACCGGGATCCCGGTGGCCGAGTGGCAGCGGTAGCCGTACGGGTTCTTCAGCGAGGTACTGCTGGTGCTGGTCCTCGGCGTAGTAGTACGGCGTCTCGGCGGCCGGCTTGATCTCGGTGGTGATCGGGCCGTAGCCGCGCTCGGTCAGCTCGGGCTGGTAGCGCCTCGGTGAGCTCGCGGGCGACCTTCTCCTGCTCGGGCGTCGTCGAGTAGATCGCGGAGCGGTACTGGGTGCCGACGTCGTTGCCCTGGCGCATGCCCTGGGTCGGGTCGTGCACCTCGTAGAACGTCGCGACCAGGTCGGCGTACGACACCTTCGCCGGGTCGTAGACCACGCGCACGGCCTCGGTGTGCCCGGTGCGGCCGGAGCAGACCTCCTCGTACGACGGGTTCGGCGTGGTGCCGCCGGCGTACCCGACCGACGTCGACCAGACGCCCGGCACCTGCCAGAAGATCTCCTCGGCGCCCCAGAAGCAGCCGAGCCCGAAGAGCGCGACCTCGTAGCCCTCGGGCACCTCGTCGGTGACCAGCGGCGCGTCGAGCGCCCGGTGCCGCTCGGCGAGCGCGACGGGCGCTCGGGGCGGCCGGGCAGGGCCTCCTCGGGGGCGGGCATCGTGGACTTGGCGCGGTTGAACAGCACGGGCACTCCTTCGTCGGTCTCGTTCCATTGCAACACGGCGCAGGGTGATTCGTTCCCGGCGAGAGTGACGGATTCGTTCAAGACCGTCGCGCCGACGGCGTTAGGTTCGCTGCCATGCACGCCGACGCGACCTTCGAGGTCACCGAGTTCACGCCCTCCGACTACGTCTCCCCGGTCACCACGGGCACCCCCGTGGGCCACGCCCACATGGTCAAGCAGTTCGCGGGCGAGCTCGAGGGCCGCTCGACCACGCAGTTCAGCTACGCGTACGACGCCGCCACCGAGGTCGGCACGTACGTCGCGATGGAGGCGTTCGAGGGCACGCTCGGCGGCCGGTCCGGAGCGTTCGCGTTCGCGCACTCGGCGACCACCGACGGCCGGAGCGCCGAGCGACTGTCCGAGCTGCTCGTGATCGCGCCGGGCAGTGGCTCGGCGCGACCTCGCGGGGATCACCGGCACCGGCTCGATGCGCATCGACGCACGACGGCGACCCACCGGGTGCATCCTCGACTACGACGCTGACCCGGCGTGAGGTCGCCGCGGCACGCCCCGAGCACTACGCTCGACCGGTGACCCAGGAACACCGGAACAAGTCCGGCTTCGAGACGCGTGCGATCCACGCCGGCTACGAGCCCGACCCGACGACCGGCGCGGTGATCCCGCCGATCTACGCGACCAGCACCTACAAGCAGGACGGCGTCGGCGGGCTGCGCGGCGGCTACGAGTACAGCCGCTCCGCCAACCCGACCCGCACCGCGCTCGAGGGCAACATCGCGGCGCTGGAGGAGGGCGAGCGCGGCTTCGCGTTCGCCTCCGGCCTCGCCGCCGAGGACACGCTGCTGCGCGCGCTGTGCCCGGCCCGGCGACCACGTGGTGATCCCCGACGACGCGTACGGCGGCACGTTCCGGCTGTTCGACAAGGTCGAGCCGGCCCTGGGGGCTCGCGCACACGCCCGGCGCCGGTCGCCGACGTCGACGCCGTGCGCGCCGCGATCCGGCCCGGCGAGACCAAGCTGGTCTGGGTCGAGACGCCGACCAACCCGCTGCTCAACATCGGCGACATCGAGGCGCTGGCCGGCGGTCGCGCACGACGCCGGGCGCGCTGCTGGTCGTCGACAACACCTTCGCCTCGCCGTACCTCCAGCAGCCGCTGACCCTCGGCGCCGACGTCGTCGTGCACTCGACCACGAAGTACTGCGGCGGCCACTCCGACGTCGTCGGCGGCGCCCTCGTGGTGCGCGACCTCGAGCTCGCCGAGAAGATCGGCTTCCACCAGAACGCCATGGGCGCGGTGGCCGGGCCCGTTCGACGCCTGGCTGACCCTGCGCGGGCTGCAAGACCCTCGCGCGTGCGGATGGACCGGCACTGCGACAACGCCGAGCGGGTCGTCGAGTTCCTGACCGGCCACCCGCAGGTCTCGCAGGTCTATCTACCCGGGCCTGCCCGAGCACCCCGGCCACGAGGTCGCGGCGCGGCAGATGAAGCGCTTCGGCGGGATGGTGTCGTTCCGGGTCACCGGCGGCGAGGAGCAGGCGCTCGGCGGTGTGCGACCGGACCGAGGTGTTCACGCTCGGGGAGTCGCTCGGCGGCGTCGAGTCGCTGATCGAGCACCCGGGCCGGATGACCCACGCCTCGCGTCGCCGGCACCGACCTCGAGGTGCCGGCCGACCTGATCCGGCTCAGCGTCGGCATCGAGACCGCCGACGACCTGGTCGCCGACCTCGAGCGTCCTCTCGGCTGAGGCGGTGCGCAGCCGTCCGACGACGCGTGCTGTGCGTCGACTTCGGCTCGACGTTCACCAAGGCGCCGCTCGTCGACCTCGGCGTCGGGCACCCTGCTCGGCACCGCCGCGCACCGCGACCACGATCGACACCGACGTCCTCGACGGGTACGACGCGTGCCTGGCCGCGCTGCGCGCGGACCATCCCGAGGTCGACGGCGCGGAGGTGCTGGCCTGCTCGTCGGCCGGCGGCGGGCTGCGGATCGCGGTCGTCGGCAACGAGGAGCTGGTCACCGCCGAGGCCGGCCGCCGGGTCGCGCTGTCCAGCGGCGGCAAGGTGGTCGCACGTGCGTCGCCCTCGGCCGCGCGACGCCGACCCGCTGCCGGGACTGCTCGCGAGCGCGGCCCGACGTGGTGCTGCTGACCGGCGGCACCGACGGCGGCAACACCGAGGCGCTGCTCGCCGGCGCGCGGATGCTGGCCGGCGGCGCGCTGGGCGGCGCCGGTCGTGGTGGCCGGCAACGTCGACGCCCGCGAGGACGTCGCGGGGCTCCTGGCCGGGTCGGCCACGCCGTACGTGCTCGCCGACAACGTGGTGCCCCGGATCGGCGTGCTCGCCCCCGGACTCCGCGCGGGCCGCGATCCGCGAGATGTTCCTGGCCCACGTGATCGGCGGCAAGCACCTGAGCGCCCGCGCCGACTTCGCGGCGATGGTGCGCGGCGCGACGCCCGACGTCGTGCTCACCGGCGTCGAGCTGCTCGCCGCGACGCTGGCCCGGCCGGCGACGTGGTCGTCGTCGACGTCGGCGGCGCCACCACCGACGTCCACTCCGTCGTCGAGCTCGACCCCGAGGACGCCGACGCTGGCGCCGCGAGGTCGTCGCGACCACCCCGGTCACCCGCACCGTCGAGGGCGACCTCGGGCATGCGCTGGTCCGCCGTCACCACCGTCGAGCCGGCGTGGCGGCCGGCGTGCTCGAGGCCGACCCGGCGCTGGACCGCGCGGCCCGGCTGCGGCACGACGACCCGGCGCTACCTGCCCGCCGACCGACGGCCGACGCGCGACGACGAGGCGCATCGCGCCGCGGCCGACGGTGCTCGCCGCTGCGCCGGCACGCCGGGCGGTCGCGCGTCGTGCTCAGCCCCGACCGGGCCGGGTCGTCGAGCGCACCGGCAAGGACCTGCGCGAGGTCGACCTGCTGGTCGGCTCGGGCGGGGTGCTGCGCCACGGGCGCCCGGCGTGGCCGAGCGGATCCTGCGCCGGTGGTCGGCGCCGACCTCGAGAGGGCTGGCAGCTGCCCGAGCGGCCCGCGCTGGTCGTCGACCACGACTACGTCCTCGCCGCGGTCGGCCTGCTCGCCGGTCCGCACCCCGAGGCGGCGTGCACGCTGGCGCGGCGACACTTCCACCCGGACGGGCGCGAGGCTCCGGGACGCCGACCGCCTAGGCTCGACGGGTGGCCACGAACCTGTTCGGACGGATGCGCGACGCGCGACGCTCGCGCGCCGACGAGGCGGCCGACCGCGCGGTCGAGCGCGCCCGTACCCGCAGGCAGGACATCGACGAGGAGGCCGAGACCGCGGCGCGCGAGGAGCGGCTCGCCGAGCGCTTCGCGGCGCAGTGGCACGAGATCCGCGACGGCGCGCCGGGTCGAGCCGAGCCGGTGATCGAGGGCGGCGCCTCGAACTTCTCCCGCGCCCAGGTGCCGTGGGCGTTCGACCTCGCCGCCGCCTGGGCCTGGCGGTTCCTGGTCATGGCGGCGGCGGTGCTACGGCATCGCTCTGGCTGCTCGGCTTCTTCGCGGTCGTCGTGCTGCCGCTGCTGGTCGCGCTGTTGATCGAGCGCGCTGGTCGACCCCGGTCGTCCACTGGCTGAAGCGGATCGGTGCCGGCCGCGCGGATCGCGTCCCTGGTCGTCGTGATCTTCTCGGCATCGCCGCGGTCGCGCTGCTGCTCACCTTCGTCGGCCAGCAGGTCGCCAACGGCGCTAGACGACCTCTCCGACCAGGTCGTCGACGGCCTCGAGCAGATCAAGCGACTGGCTGCGCACCGGTCCGCTCCACGCTCAGCGACTCCCAGATCTCAGAACACCCATCAAGGACCTGCAGGACTCGATCGCGCGGCGACAGCGGATCGGCATCCTGAGCCGCGCCACCGAGGTCGGCGCGGCGGTCGGCCACGTCGTGGCCGGGCTTCTTCATCGTGCTGTTCGCGCACCTACTTCTTCCTCGCCGACGGCGACCGCGATCTGGGCCTGGGTCGTCCGGCTCGTTCCCGCGCGCCGCGCGGCTGCGCGTCGACTCCTCGGGCCGGGTCGCGCTGGCGTCTCGCTGACCCAGTTCGTGCGGGCCACGGTGATCGTGGCCGCCACCGACGCCATCGGCATCATGATCGGCGCCGCGATCCTCGGCGTGCCGTTCGTGCTGGCGATCGGCGTGCTGGTCTTCCTCGGCGCCTTCGTGCCGATGGTCGGCGCGTTCGTCGCCGGCACCGTCGCGGTCCTGGTCGCGCTGGTCGACCAGGGCCCGATCACGGCGCTGCTCATGCTGGCCGTGCGTGATCGTGGTCCAGCAGATCGAGGGCGCACGTCCTGCAGCCGTTCCTGATGGGCCGCTTCGTGTCCGTGCACCCGCTCGGCGTGATCGTCGCGATCGCGCTCGGCGTGCTCGTCGCCGGCATCCCGGGCGCCCTGGTCGCCGTGCCGCTCGCGGCCGTGCTCAACGCGGTCGTCCAGCACCTCGCGGAGGACACCGACGTCGGGCGAGTCGGCCCGTGAGGCGGCCGAGGACGACCCGGCGCCACCGGCCGCCGCCGGAGCCGTCCGACGCCGAGCGACCCCGAGTGTGGCGGCCATGAGTACGACCGTGCCGCACGTCTCCCTCGCCGACATCCGGGAGGCCCGCCGAGCTCCTCGAGGGCGTGGCGGTCGCGACCGCCGATGGAGGAGTCGCGCTGGCTGTCCGCGCTCGTCGGCGGCCCGGTGCTGCTCAAGTGCGAGAACCTCCAGCGCACCGGCTCGTTCAAGATCCGCGGCGCCTACGTGCGGATCTCCGGCTCTCCGAGGAGGAGCGCGCCCGCGGCGTGGTCGCGGCGTCCGCCGGCAACCACGCGCAGGGCGTCGCGCTCGCCGCCCAGCTGCTCGGCATCAAGGCCACGGTGTTCATGCCCGAGGGCGCGCCGATCCCCAAGGTGAACGCGACCCGGGGGTACGGCGCCGAGGTGGTCTTCCACGGCGCGCTACCTCGACCACGTCGCTGGAGGCGGCGATGCGGTTCGCCGACGAGACCGGCGCGGTGCTGATCCACCCCTTCGACCACGTCGACATCGTGGCCGGGCAGGGCACCTGCGGGCTCGAGATCCTCGAGCAGGCGCCCGACGTCGAGACGGTGCTGGTGCCCGACCGGCGGCGGCGGCCTGCTGGCCGGCATCGCCATCGCGATCAAGGCGCTAGCAGCGCCCGACGTCCGGGTGATCGGGGTCCAGGCCGAGGGCGCGGCGGCGTACCCGACCTCGCTGGCGACGGGCCACCCGGTCGCCGCTGACCGCCGATGAAGACGATGGCCGACGGCATCGCGGTCGGGCTGCCCGGGCGACGTGCACGTTCGCCGCGGTCGCGCGACTACGTCGACGAGATCGATCACCGTCTCCGAGGAGTCGCTGTCCCGCGCGCTGCTGGCGCTCGCTGGAGCGGGCGAAGATGGTCGTCGAGCCGGCCGGCGCCGCGGCCGTCGCCGCCATGCTCGACCGACCCGCAGAGTTCGGGACGCCGATCGTCGCCGTGCTCTCCGGCGGCAACATCGACCCGCTGCTGCTGGGCAAGGTGATCCGGCACGGCATGGCCGCGGCCGGGCGCTACCTCAGCTGCGCGTGCGCATCCCCGACGTACCCGGCGGCCTCGCCAAGCTGCTCGGCGAGCTCGCCGAGCCTCGGCGCCAACGTGCTCGAGGTCGTCCCACGAGCGCATCTCCGCCGACCTGCACGTCGACGAGGTCGAGGTCCGCCTCCAGCTGGAGACCCGCGGCCTGTCCCACGCCGACGACGTCGTCACCCGCCTCCGCGAGTGCGGCTACTCGGTCGTCGACTGAGCTCCGCGAGGCGTCACTTGTGGTTGCTCCCAGGGCGCCGAGACGTCACTCGTACGACGCCTCGGCGTCCTGAGAGCAACCAGAACTGACCTCTCGCGCAGGCGAGGCGTCAGGCGGTGTAGGGGCCGGCCTCGACGATGACCACCTTGAGGTGCTTGCCGTTGGGGGCCTGGTAGCTCACGGTGTCGCCGACGCGGGCGCCGATCAGCGCGGAGCCGAGGGGGGACTGCGGGCTGAAGACCTGGATGTCGTCGTCGGCCATCTCGCGGGCGCCGAGCAGGAACGTCTCGACGTCGTCGTCGCCCTCGAAGCGGTAGCTGACCTTGAAGCCGGGGCTGATCGTGCCGTCGTCGGCGGCCTGGCCGACCTCGGCCTTCTCCAGCATCTGCTCGAGCTGGGCGACGCGGCCCTCGAGCTTGGCCAGCTCCTCGCGGGCGGCGTGGTAGCCGCCGTTCTCCTTGAGGTCGCCCTCGTCGCGGGCGGCGCTGATCCGGGACACGATGTCCGCGCGGACGGGGCCGCGGAGCTCCTCGAGCTCGGCGGTCTTCTTGTCGAAGGCCTCCTGGGTGAGCCAGATCGTCTGGCGCTCGTCGGACTGCGTCATGGGAACACTCCTGATGGTGTGCGGGTGTGACAGTGCGTGGTGCGGCGCCGCGTCGTCGTCAGCGGCGCGCGCAAGTGATCGACTTTACCAACCGGACCCCGTCGGGACGCGATTCGTCCACCTGGTCTCAGCCGTCGGCTGGGGTGCAGTCGACGACCTCGACCGTGACCGCACGCCGCTCCGTGCGGACCGTCACCGTCGTCTCCCGGCCGGTCGAGGCGTCCACGCGGAACCGGTTCTCCCCGACCACGGAGTGGTCCTGCGCGCTGGCCCGCAGCAGGCAGGTGCCGGCGCTGTCGCGGTCGCGCACCCGGACCTCGACGGTGGCGTCGATCCGGTGCACGGACTTCACGTCGAAGGAGGCGACGTCGGCGTCGACGGCCGGGTTGGCGTGGACGATCGCGGCCCAGACCAGCCACCCCAGGCCGGCGCCCGCGACCAGGACGGTGACCACGATGACGGCGAGCCGGCGCCCCGGTCTCCGGGTGCCGTAGCGACGCTCGAGCATCGCGGTCCGCGCCGCGTCCGGGTCCTCCACGAGGGCGAGGCTACGGCGCGGCGACGAAGGCCCGACAAATAGCATGGTCCGCATGCCTGAGACCCGGCCCGCCACCGGCCTTCGCCTGATGCACGTGCACGCCCACCCCGACGACGAGTCGAGCAAGGGCGCCGCGAGCACCGCGATGTACGTCGCGCAAGGCGTCGACGTGCACGTCGTGACCTGCACCGGCGGCGAACGCGGCTCGATCCTGAACCCCAAGATGGAGCGTCCCGACGTCCTCGAGAACATGACCGAGATCCGGCGCCGTGAGATGGAGGCCGCCCGCGACATCCTCGGCGTCCGCCAGGACTGGCTGGGCTTCGTCGACTCCGGCTGGCCGGAGGGCGACCCGAAGCCGCCGCTGCCCGAAGGCTGCTTCGGGCTGGTGCCGGTCGAGGACGCCGCGGCGCCGCTGGTGCGGCTGATCCGTTCCTTCCGCCCCCACGTGCTGACGACGTACGACGAGAACGGCGGCTACCCGCACCCCGACCACATCATGTGCCACAACGTGTCGATGGCGGCCTGGGCCGCGGCCAACGACCCGGAGCAGGTACCCGGACGCCGGCGAGCCGTGGCAGCCGCTCAAGCTCTACTACCAGCACGGGTTCAACCGGCCCCGCACGCAGGCGCTGCACGACGCGATGGTCGAGCACGGGCTGGAGTCGCCGTGGGGCGAGCGGCTCAAGGAGTGGAAGCCCGACCCGAAGCACGACGCCCGGATCACGACCCGGGTGCCGTGCGCCGACTACTTCGGGGTGCGCGACCAGGCGCTGATGGCGCACGCGACGCAGATCGACCCCGACGGGCCGTTCTTCCACATCCCGCTCGACATCCAGCGTGCGGTCTGGCCGACGGAGGACTTCGAGCTGGTCGAGAGCCACGTCGAGACCACCGCTCCCGGAGGACGACCTGTTCGCCGGGATCAGGGGCACACCGGCCGCGGAGTCCTGAGCGGCACTTGCGACAATGGGGTCATGAACCCGCACGTCGTCCTCACCTTCGTCCTGCCGCTGGTCGACAGGGTGCCCAAGGACGACGACGTGAAGGCCGGATGGACCGCGTTCGCGATCTTCGTGGCTCTCGCGGTCGCCGTCGCGCTGCTCGGGGTCAGCCTGGTCCGGCACCTGCGCAAGGCGCAGGCCAACAAGGACGCCGGCATGTTCGGTGACGAGCCGGACGCGGAGTCCGAGCACCGCACCTGACGGCTCAGCAAACCGCTAAGACTGAGGTCGTCGTTGACCCGATGACCGGGTCGCCCCGATGCTCGGGGGGTGAGCGGACTCCTGGGCGCGTGCATGATCGGCGTCGCGCTCTACTGCTGCGTCAGGTTCTTCCGTCCGATGCTCCAGGTGGCCGGGCACGGCCGGGCGATCGAGGGTTGGCACCTCCTGATGGTCGCCACCATGGCGGGCATGCTGCTCGTCCCCTCGCTCCACGAGCACGCCCTGGTCGCGCTCTACCTCGGTTCCCTCTTCGCCATCGGGGTCGGCTGGTCGGCGTTGGAGGCCGGGCTACGGCACCTGCGGGCCGCCCACCTCAGGTTTGCCGTGGCCGCCACGGCGATGGTGGCGATGCTGGTGCCGCTCGGCGCGGCCGAGGCCGCCGCACCCGCCGGACACTCGGCGATGACGGGAATGCCCGGTCACACCGCCCACGCGGCGGCCTCGCTCCCGGCCGTCGCAACGCTCCTGCTGGTGGTCGCGCTCGGGCTGGTGCTGGCGGCCTCGCTGGCCCGGCTGCTGCGTCGTACGACGCCCGGCGCGACGCGCGCCGACGCGGTCTGCGAGGCCCTGATGACGCTCGCGATGGGCTGGATGCTGCTCGCCGGCCCGAACTGATGTCCGTTTCAACGATCCGCTTAGGTGGGCGTTGACCGAGCGGCGTCCGCGGCAGGAGAGTCGTCCGAACGACGTCATCTGGAGGATGCATGCAGGTTCCTGCCCCCTTGGAGTACGAACGCGCCACCAGCGTCGAGCACGCGATCAGCCTGCTCGGGCGGCTGGGCAGCGAGGCCCGGCTGATCGCCGGCGGCCACAGCCTGATCCCGATGATGAAGCTGCGGCTGGCCAACCTCGAGTACGTCATCGACATCAACGACCTGCACGACGAGCTCGGCTACGTCAGGGTCGGCACCGACGAGGTGCGGATCGGGGCGATGACCCGTCACCGGGAGCTGCTGGAGTCACCGGAGCTGGCGGCGCTGTTCCCGATCTTCGCCGACGCGGAACGCGTGATCGCCGACCCGATCGTCCGCAACCGCGGGACCATCGGCGGCTCCCTGTGCCAGGCCGACCCGTCCGAGGACCTGACCGCCGTGTGCACCACGCTCGACGCCAGCTGCGTGATCCGGAACGCCGAGGGCGAGCGGGTGGTCTCCATGGAGGACTTCCACCGCGGCCCCTACGAGACCGCCGTCGAGCAGAGCGAGATGCTCACCGAGATCCGGATCCCGGTGCGCGCCAACGGGTCCAGTGCCTACACCAAGGTCGAACGTCGAGCCGGCGACTGGGCGGTGACCTCGGCGGGGGCCGCGGTGTGGATGGACGGCGACCTGATCGCCGACGCCCGCGTCGGGCTGGCCGCGGTCGGCCCGAACACCGCCGGGATCCCGGCGATCTCGGAGGCGATGCGGGGCCAGGCGCCGTCGGAGGAGCTGTACACGCGGGCCGCGGAGATCGCCTCGGAGAGCTGCTCGCCGACCACCGACAACCGCGGGACGGCGCGAGTACAAGCGCCATCTGGCCGGCGAGCTCACGCGGCGTTCGCTGCGGCTCGCCGTCGAACGCATCCGGGCCGGCGCCGCCGGCGACCAGCAGAGGAAGGGCTGACCATGCAGGTGACGATGAGCGTCAACGGCGAGAGCGTGACGCGCGACATCGAGGGCCGGTTGCTGCTCGTGCACTTCCTGCGCGACACGCTCGGGCTCACCGGCACGCACTGGGGGTGCGACACCAGCAACTGCGGCACCTGCGTGGCCTGGCTGGACGGTGAGCCGGTCAAGACCTGCACGGTGCTCGCCGCGATGGCCGACGGCCACGAGGTCCGCACCGTCGAGGGACTGGAGCAGGACGGCGTGCTCGACCCGGTCCAGGAGGGGTTCATGCGGTGCCACGGCCTGCAGTGCGGCTTCTGCACGCCGGGCATGCTGATGACCGCCCGTGCGCTCCTCGACCGCGACCCCGATCCGGACGAGCAGACGATCCGGGAGGCGATCTCGGGCCAGATCTGTCGGTGCACGGGCTACACGACCATCGTCCGTTCCGTGCAGTGGGCCGCCGAGCACTCCGCCGAGACCGTGGGGAGCGAGTCGTGACCACTCTCGACGAGGGCGTGGCCGCAGGCCCCGAGGACCTCGAGCACGCCGACAACGACCAGCACCCCGTCGGCCACGGCCGGATGCTGCGCAAGGAGGACCCGCGCTTCGTGCGCGGCATGGGCAACTACGTCGACGACATCCAGCTCAAGGGCATGCTGCACCTGGCGATCCTGCGCTCGCCGGTCGCCCACGCGCAGGATCGTCAGCATCGACGTCAGCGCCGCGCAGGCGCACCCGAAGGTGAAGGCCGTGATCACCGGCGCCGACCTCGCCGAGCAGGGCCTGGCCTGGATGCCGACCCTGTCCAACGACGTCCAGGCCGTGCTCGCCACCGACAAGGTGCGCTTCCAGGGCCAGGAGGTCGCCTTCGTGGTCGCGGAGGACCGCTACTCCGCGCGCGACGCGCTGGAGCTGATCGACGTCGAGTACGACATGCTCCCGCCGGTGATCGACGTACGGAAGGCGCTGGCGCCGGACGCCCCGGTGATCCGCGACGACCTGGACGGCAAGACCGACAACCACTGCTTCGACTGGGAGACCGGTGACGCGGCGGCGACCGAGGCGGTGTTCGCGAAGGCGGACGTCGTGGTCAGCCAGGACATCGTCTACCCGCGCGTGCACCCCGCGCCGATGGAGACCTGCGGCTGCGTCGCGGACTACGAGCGGGTCGGCGGCCAGCTCACGCTGTGGACCACCAGCCAGGCGCCGCACGCGCACCGCACCGTCTACGCGCTGGTCTCGGGCCTGCCCGAGCACAAGATCCGGGTGATCGCCCCGGACATCGGTGGCGGCTTCGGCAACAAGGTGCCGATCTACCCCGGCTACGTGTGCGCGATCGTGGCCTCCCTCGTGATCGGCAAGCCGGTCAAGTGGATGGAGGACCGCACCGAGAACCTGGTCAGCACCGGCTTCGCCCGCGACTACGTGATGCGCGGCGAGATCGCGGCGACGAAGGAGGGCAAGATCCTCGCGATCCGCACCCACGTCCTCGCCGACCACGGCGCGTTCAACGGCACGGCCGCGCCGATCAAGTACCCGGCCGGGTTCTTCGGCGTCTTCACCGGCAGCTACGACCTCGAGGCGGCCTACTGCTCGATGACCGCCGTCTACACGAACAAGGCACCCGGCGGCGTCGCCTACGCCTGCTCGTTCCGGATCACCGAGGCGGTCTACCTCGTGGAACGGATCGTGGACTGCCTGGCCTACGACCTGGAGATGGACCCGGTCGAGCTGCGGCGCAAGAACTTCATCCAGCCCGACCAGTTCCCCTACACGACGAAGACCGGCTGGGTCTACGACTCGGGTGAGTACGAGCGGGCGCTCGACCTCGCCCTCGAGATGGCCGGGTACGACGAGCTGCGCCGGGAGCAGGAGGAGAAGCGGGCGCGCGGCGAGCTGATGGGCATCGGGGTCGCGTTCTTCACCGAGGCCGTCGGCGCCGGTCCACGCAAGGACATGGACATCCTCGGCCTGGGCATGGCCGACGGCGCCGAGCTGCGCGTCCACCCGACCGGCAAGGCCGTCGTACGCGTCTCCTGCATGAGCCAGGGGCAGGGACACGAGACGACGTTCGCGCAGATCGTGGCCGAGGAGATCGGCATCCCGCCCGCCGACATCCAGGTGGTCAACGGCGACACCGACCAGACGCCGTTCGGCCTCGGGCACCTACGGCAGCCGGTCCACGCCGGTGTCCGGCGCCGCCGCGGCGCTGGTCGCGCGCAAGGTGCGCGACAAGGCCCAGATCATCGCCTCCGGGATGCTCGAGGTCTCCGTCGCCGACCTCGAGTGGCAGAAGGGCTCGTTCGCGGTCAAGGGCGACCCGAGCCGCTCGGTGACCATCCAGGACATCGCGATGCGTGCGCACGGCGCGGGCGACCTGCCCGACGGCATCGAGGGCGGCCTCGAGGCGCAGATCTGCTACAACCCGTCGAACCTCACCTACCCGTTCGGCGCCTACATCTGCGTCGTCGACGTCGACCCGGGCACGGCCGCGGTGAAGGTACGCCGGTTCGTCGCGGTCGACGACTGCGGCACCCGGATCAACCCGATGATCATCGAGGGCCAGGTGCACGGCGGCCTCACCGACGGTGTCGGCATGGCGCTGATGGAGATCATCGCGTTCGACGAGGACGGCAACTGCCTCGGCGGCTCGCTGATGGACTACCTGATCCCGACCGCGCTCGAGGTGCCGCACTGGGAGACCGGCCACACGGTCACCCCGTCGCCGCACCACCCGATCGGCGCCAAGGGCGTCGGGGAGTCCGCGACCGTCGGGTCGCCGCCGGCCGTCGTCAACGCGGTCGTCGACGCGCTCAAGCCGTACGGGATCCGGCACGCCGACATGCCGCTCACGCCCGTCGCGGGTCTGGGACGCGATGCAGGGCAAGCCGACCCCGCCGATCTGAGGAGGAGACGTGACCACCAGCCCTGACAGCGCGGGTCGACGAGCTGACCCGGTCCGCGCGTGCCGTTCGTGCAGGCGACGGTGGTGCGCGCCCAGGAGCCGAGCTCGGCCCGGCCCGGCGACCGCGCGATCATCCTCGCCGACGGCACCATCGAGGGCTTCGTCGGCGGGCACTGCGCCGCCGGCTCGGTGCGGACGGCCGCGCTCGGCGCGCTCGACTCGGGCGAGAGCCTGCTGCTCCGGGTGCTCCCCGACGGCGACGACGTCTTCCCCGAGGCGCCGGGTGCGAGCATCGTGGTCAACCCGTGCCTGTCCGGAGGCGCGATGGAGATCTACCTCGAGCCGCTGCTGCCCTCGCCCGTGCTGCACCTCGTCGGCACCTCGCCGACCGCCGAGGCGGTCGCGGACCTCGCGCCCGCACTCGGCTTCGTCGTGGAGCGCGCCGCCGAGGGAGCCGACCCGGCCGGCGCCACGGTCGCGATCGTCGCCACGCACGGCGACGAGGCCGGCGCCGTCCGGGCCGCGCTCGACGCCGGGGTCGGGTTCGTCGGCGTCGTGTGCAGCCACACCCGGGCGAGCGTCCCTGCTCGCCGAGCTCGACCTGTCACCCGAGGAGGCGGCCCGCGTGCACACCCACGTCGGGCGTCGACATCGGCGCGCGGACCGCGCCCGAGCTGGCGCTGTCGATCCTGGCCGCCGTCGTCCGCGGCATCCGGGTCGAGGGACTCGCCGCCGTCCCGCCCGGCGCGGCGCCGGCGACCCGGCCGGCGCAGGCCGTCGACCCGGTCTGCGGGATGACCGTGACCATCGGCGCCGACACCCCGCACGCGGTGGTGGACGGCACCGACTACTGGTTCTGCCACCCGGGCTGCCGGACCAGCTTCCTGGAGACGCACGCGTCGTGAGCGTCGGCCGTCGCTGGTCCTGGCCGCCGGCGGCTCGCGACGGCTCGGGCTCGCCCAAGCAGCTGCTCGCCTTCCGTGGCACGACGCTGCTCGACGTCACCCTGGCCACGGCCCGGGCAGCCGGCGCTCGACCAGGTGGTCGTCGCGCTCGGCGGGGCCGCCGACGCAGGTGCAGGCGCCGGGTCGACCTGACCGGCACCGAGCCGGTGCTCAACCCCGACTTCGGCGACGGCTGCGCCACCTCGATCCGGTCGGCGCTGGCGCACGTGCCGCGACGACGCGGAGGGGATCGTGCTGCTGCTCGGCGACCAGCCGGGTGTCACCGTCGACGACCATCCACGCGCTGGTGGCCGGCGCCCGCGGCCACGCCGTCGGCGTGTGCGCGTACGACGACGGGCCCGGTCACCCGTTGTGGTTCGATCGGCAGCATGTTCGAGACCCTCCGCGGCCTGCACGGCGACAAGGCCGTGTGGAAGCTGGTCGACGCCGGCGACGGACGTGGTCCGGGTCCCGGTGCGCGGGCCCGGTGCCCCGCGACGTCGACACCTGGGACGACTACCAGGCGCTGCTCGGGAGTCGGCCGGATGAACCGTCGACCTGGCGTCGCGCCGACGACGTGCGCCGCCGCTTCGACGAGCACGACTACCTCGCCGACGAGGGCATCTCGACGGCCGTCTTCCTGTCGCTGCGGCTGGGGCTGCCGCTGCTGCTCGAGGGCGAGCCGGGCGTCGGCAAGACCGCGGCCGCGCAGGTGCTGGCCGAGGTGCTCGGCGCACCCCTGGTCCGGCTGCAGTGCTACGAGGGGCTGACCGCGGGCGAGGCCCTCTACGACTGGAACTACCAGCGCCAGCTGCTGGCGATCCGGATCGCCGAGTCGCAGCACCAGCCGCTCGCGCGAGGCCGACCTGTTCAGCGAGGAGTACCTGGTCGAGCGACCGATCCTCCGCTGCGTGCGGTACGACGGGCCGACGCCGCCGGTGCTGCTGATCGACGAGGTCGACCGGGCCGACGACGAGTTCGAGGCGCTGCTGCTCGAGGTCGCTCGGCGAGGGCTCGGTGACCGTGCCCGAGCTCGGCACGTTCACCGCCAAGCAGCCGCCGATCGTCGTGCTCACGTCGCAACCGCAGCCGCGAGCTGCACGACGCGCTGCGCCGCCGGTGCCTCTACCACTGGCTGGAGTACCCCGAGCCGCAGCGCGTGGTCGCGATCCTGCGTCGTACCGCGCCCGAGGCGAGCGTGCCCCTGGTCGAGTCGGCCTCGCGGTTCGTCGGCCACGTGCGCGCGCTCGACGTCGACAAGCCCCCCGGTGTCGCGGAGGCGATCAACTGGGTGGCCGCGCTCTCGGCGCTCGGCGTGACCGAGCTGGTGCGCGAGGTCGTGGTCCCCACCCTCGGCGCGCGTGGCGAAGACCCCCGACGACCGCGACCTCGTGGTCGCCTCGCTCGACGACTACGCGTTCGGCTGACCGGTGCCGACGCTGCTGGCCGGCGTGGACCGGGCGGCCTTCGTGGCCGCCCTGGTGCACCGGCTCCGCACGCGGGGCGTGGACGTCGGGATGACCTCCGCCGCCGCGTTCACCGAGGCGCTGGCGGTGGTGCCGCCGGTGCGGGTGCGCGACCTGTACTGGTCCGCGCGGATCACGCTGGTCAGCCGGCAGGAGGACCTCGCGCCGTTCGACCGGGTCTTCGACGCGGCGTTCGCCGACGCCGTGCTCGCGGTCGACCCGCACGCCCGTCGCACCGGGACGACCGAGCTGCCGGAACGGCCGTCCGACGCGCTCGCGCCGGTGACCGGCGACCGCGACGAGGAGGGCACCGGCAGCACGCTGCCCTGGCACACGCTGCCGCGGCACGTCGACGGGACCGAGACGACGACAACCCGGTGGTGCTGCCGGAGCTGCTCCCGAGCGCGGTCGCCCGGATCGCCGACACCCCGCTGGACGAGCTCGACGGGCGCGAGCTGGCGGTGCTCGGCCGCTGGCTGGAACGCTCGGCGCACGAGTGGCCGACCCGCCGCTCCCGTCGGCTGGGCGTGGGCGCGACCGGTTCGCGGATCGCGCTGCGGGCGACGATGGCGGCGTCGCGCCGCACCGGCGGTGAGGCGTTCGCGCTGCGCCGCCTCGAGGCCGTGCGGCGCCCGCTCCCGGTGACGCTGCTGTGCGACGTGAGCCAGTCGATGCAGAGCCACTCGACGGCCTACCTGCACCTGATGCGCGCGTTCGCGCGGAGCCGGCAGGCCGAGACGTTCGCGTTCTCGACCTCGCTGACCCGGCTCACCCCGGCGCTCCGGCAGGCCTCGCCCTCGGCCGCCATCGCCCTGGCCAGCGCGCAGGTCGTCGACCGGTACGGCGGCACGCACCTGGCCGGCTGCCTCAAGGAGCTCCTCGCGTCCCGGCACGCCCACGGCATCCGCGGCGGCGTGCTGGTGATCGCCTCGGACGGCTGGGACAGCGACCCGCCCGAGCTGCTCGCGGCCACGATGGCCCGCGCGTCCCGCCGGGCGCGCCGGGTGGTCTGGCTCAACCCGCGCGCCGCGGTGCCGGGGTTCGAGCCGCTGGTCGGCTCGATGGCGGCGGCGCTGCCGTACTGCGACGCCTTCCTGCCCGCCCACACGCTCCGGGCGCTGGACGACGTGCTCGCCGCGATCTCCGGAGGGCTCAGCTCCAGAGCGTGACGTGGATGGTCGGCCTGAACCGGCCCAGGTCCACCCCGGCGCCCTTCACCATCGCCTGCGTGGCGCGCGGGGTGGTGATGAAGCGCATCAGCTCCGCGGCGACCGGGATCTGGCTGTGCCCCGGCAGCGCCATCGCCGACCACGAGCCCTGGGCACGCAGTCCCGGGCCGTCGAGGATCGACAGTCGCCGGGCGGCGACGTCCGCACCGATCGCGAACCGCACGGCGAGGGTCACGGCGTCGGACCCCTTCGTCTCCTCGATCGCGGCCGCCTGGCTCTGGAAGATGCGCTGGTGCTTCTCGGGGACCCCGAGTCGCCGCAGCACGGTCGGCATCACCCCGGTCGTGCCCACCGCCGCCGGGCCGAGGGCCCACATCGCCCGCCGTACCTCGGCGCCGCCCACCGGGTGACCGGCCAGGGGGTGGCCGGGCCGCGCGGCGACCACCACCTCGTAGCGCAGGAACGAGATCGCGGCGACGATCGTCGCGGGGCGGCCCGACGGGTCCCACCGCCACGTCGGCCGAGCGCGCCAGCAACAGGCTCGGCAGCTGCTCGACCGGTCGCACGCTGAGCTCCACCTCGAGGTCGTCGGCACGCGCCGCGAACAGGTCGATCAGGCCCGGTGCGGCGTGCTCGGCGAAGAGGCTGGTGCAGGCCAGGCGCAGCACCCGGCGGCCGTGGCCGGCCTGGCTGACCTCGCGCACGGTGCGGTCCTGGAGGCCGAGGATCTCGACCGCCCGGCTCGCCAGCCGCAGCCCGCCGGGGGTGAAGGCCAGGCCGGACGACGCGCGCGTGAACAGCAGGTCGTCGAACTCCTTGCGCAGCTGGGCGACGTGCATGGAGACGGCCGCCTCGCTGACGGCGAGCTCCTTGGCCGCTGCCTTCACTGATCCCAGCCGGACCACGCAGGCGAACGCCCGCAGCTGCGTGGGTGTCACGCTGTGGACTCTACAAAGCCCGTGGTCGCCGCGCCTGCGGTTCGGTCAGCCGGTCCGCACCACGCGCACCAGGGCGTCGTACGCCGTGCGCTCGGTGCCGTCCGGCCCCGCCACCCGGCGCTCGACCCGGGCCGCCTCGACCACGTCGTACGACGCGTCGCCCAGGTCGGCCAGGACGTCGTCGGCGGTCATCAGGACCGAGGGGTCCTGCGGCCCGCCGGTGCCTTCGGTGAGGTTGCTGCTGTCGTGCGCCACGAGGAAGAAGGTGCCGCCCGGGCGCAGGCAGCCGAACGCGGTCCGCGCCGCCTGCCGCCGCCCGGACTCCTCGAGCTGGAGGTAGGCCAGGACCGCCAGGTCGTAGGGCTCGGCGCCGGACTGCCAGGTGAGCACGTCGGCGCACACCCAGGTGACGCCGGCGTCCGGCGCGGTCTCGCGGCCGCGCTCGAGTGCCACCCGGGAGAAGTCCACCGCGGTCACGTCCCAGCCCCGGGAGGCCAGCCAGACCGCGTTGCGCCCCTCGCCGGCGGCCAGGTCGACCGCGCGCCCGGGCGGCAGGTCGGCGAGCGCCGCCTCCACGAACTGGTTCGGCCCGAGCGACCACACCCGCTCGCTCTCGGCGTAGCGGGCGTCCCACTCCGTGGCGTCCACGCTCAGGCCTGGGCGCTGTCGTCCTGCTGGGCGGCGATCTGGCTGCGGACCTCGTCCATGTCCAGTCCCTTGACGCCCTGGATCACCTGCTCGAGTGCCTGCGGCGGCAGTGCGCCGGGCTGGGAGAACACGAGGATGCCGTCGCGGAACGCCATCAGCGTCGGGATCGAGGTGATGTTGGCGGCGCCGGCGAGCTGCTGCTCGGCCTCGGTGTCGACCTTGCCGAAGACCACGTCGGGGTGCGTCGTGCTGGCGGCGTCGTACGTCGGGGCGAACTGGCGGCACGGGCCGCACCAGGACGCCCAGAAGTCGACCAGCACGATGTCGTTGTCGAGGACCGTCTTCTCGAACGCCTCGGTGGTGATGTCGATGGTGCTCATGGATCCCTCCGGTCGGTGTCGCCGGTGTAGCACGCACGCGCCACGGAACATTCCACGGAGAGCGGGACGAGGGCGGCCCTCCAGCGGTCCGGTCTAGTCAGATACGTCCGTTTGCGGCGTTCGCTCGACGGTTGGAGTGTGCCGGTCCCTAGGGTTGTCCAGCAGTGGGCAGCCGGGTGCAGGAACGCGTTCTTCGACCGGGGGGATCGACGAGCGACCTGCACCCGGCCCCACCGTTGGTGGGCCCAGTGGCAGGCTGGACCCGTGAACCGACTGGCCGACGCGACGTCGCCGTACCTGCTCCAGCACGCCGACAACCCCGTCGACTGGTGGGAGTGGGGTCGCCGAGGCGTTCGCCGAGGCGCGGGAGCGCAACGTGCCGGTGCTGCTGAGCGTCGGGTACGCCGCCTGCCACTGGTGCCACGTGATGGCGCACGAGTCGTTCGAGGACGAGGCCACCGCGGCGTACCTGAACGAGCACTTCGTCAGCGTCAAGGTCGACCGCGAGGAGCGGCCCGACGTCGACGCGGTCTACATGCAGGCCACGTCGCGATGACCGGCCAGGGCGGCTGGCCGATGACCTGCGTGCTCGACCACGAGGGCAGCCCGTTCTTCGCCGGCACCTACTTCCCCGACCAGCCGCGGCACGGGCAGCCCGGCTTCCGCCAGGTGCTGGCAGGCGCTCGCCGAGGCGTGGACCGACCGCCCGACGAGGTGCGGCGGGTCGCCGGCCGCATCCGCGAGCACCTGCGCGGCGCCGTCGAGCCCGCGGGGGCAGGCGCCGTCGACGCGGAGGTGCTCGACGCGGCGGTGGCGACGCTGCGGCGCGGAGTTCGACGCCGGAACGGCGGGTTCGGCACCGCGCCGAAGTTCCCGCCGTCGATGGTGCTCGAGTTCCTGCTGCCGGTAGCCGCGGCCGCCGGCGGCGAGCCGGCGATGCGCGCTGGCCGGGATGCTCGACCGCACGCTCGACGCGATGGCGCGCGGCGGCATCCACGACCAGCTCGCCGGCGGGTTCGCGCGCTACGGCGTCGACCGCGCCTGGGTGGTGCCGCACTTCGAGAAGATGCTCTACGACAACGCCCAGCTGCTCGGCGGTCTACGCCCGCTGGCGGTCGACGACGCGCAGGCGCGCCGGGTCGCCCGCGAGATCGCGCGACTTCATGCTCGCCGAGCTGCGGCACCGCCGAGGGCGGCGTTCGCCTCCGCGCTGGACGCCGACACGACGGGCGGCGAGGGCAAGCCTTACTACGTCTGGACCCCGGCCGCAGCTCGTCGAGGTGCTCGGCCACGACGACGGCGCCTGGGCGGCGCGGCTGCTGACCGTCACCGAGCCGGCACGTTCGAGGACGGCGCGTCGACGCTGCAGCTCCGCGCCGACCCGGACGACCGGCGCGCTGGGCGTCCGTGCGGCAGCGGCTGCTCGACGCGCGCGCGCCGCGGGTGCGGCCGGCCCGCGACGACAAGGTGGTGGCGGCCTGGAACGGGCTCGCGATCAGCGGCCTGGTCGACGCGGGCTGCGCCTCGACGCGCCCGACGTACGTCGAGGCGGCGGTCCGCTGCGGCGGGACGTTCCTGGTCGCGTCGCACCTCGGGCAGACGGCCGGCTGCCTGCGCGGGTCTCCCGCGACGGCGTCGCCGGCGCGCACGCCGGCGTGCTGGAGGACTACGGCTGCGTCGCGACGGCGTTCCTCGCGCTGGCGGCCGCGACCGGCGACGGGGTCTGGCTCGAGCGCGCCGGCGCAGCTGCTCGACGTCGCGCTCGCGCACTTCGCGGCCGACGACGGCGGGTTCCACGACACCGCCGACGACGCCGAGGCGCTGGTGGCCCGCCCGCGCGACCCGTCCGACAACGCCAGCCCGTCCGGCCACTCGGCGGTGGTGCACGCGCTGCTCGCGTACGCCGCCCTCACCGGCTCGGGCCCGCACCGCGACGCCGCCGGAGCGAGGCGCTGATCTCGGTCGGCCGGATCGCCGACTCCTCGCCGCGCTTCGCCGGCTGGTCGCTCGCCGCGGCCGAGACCGCGCTCGACGGTCCGGTCGAGGTGGCGGTCGTCGGCCCCGACGACGAGCCGGCGCGTGCCGAGCTCGCGCGCGCGCCCGCGAGGCGAGCCGCCGGGGTCGGTGTGGTGGCGGCCGCAGCCGGGCGCACGCGCATCCCGCTGATGGGACGCGACCTGGTCGACGGCCGCGCCGCGGCGTACGTCTGCCGCCACCTGGTCTGCCAGCGGCCGGTCACCGACGTGGCGGCCCTGCGGCAGGCCCTCGCACGATGAGGCAGGCCGCGAAGGTCTGGTACGTCAGCTACGGCTCCAACATGGCGGCGCCGGCTCGCCTGCTACCTCGAGGGCGGCCGGCCGCCCGGCGGAGCCGGGTCAACCCGGGCGCGCGCGACCGACCCTGCCGAGCGCGACATCGCGGTCGACCTGCCCGGCACCGTCTACTTCGCCGGGGAGTCGCCGCAGTGGGGCGGCGGCGTGGCCTTCTACGACCACGACGGTGCCCGGTCGACGGCGGCGCGTGGCTACCTGGTCACCGCGGGCCAGCTGGCCGACGTCGTGGCGCAGGAGATGTACCGCCTGCCCGCGGACGGCGACCCGCTCGAGGAGCTGGTAGCGGGCCCGTCGGAAGGCACGTGTTCGGCGCGGCCGCTACGAGACGCTGGTCCAGGTCGGCGAGCTCGACGGCCATCCGCTGCTGACGTTCACCTCCCCGCACGGCGCCCGAGCGGTCGAGCACACCAGGCCCGCGCCGGCGTACCTCGCGACGATGGCCGAGGGGCTGCGCGAGTCCCGCGACTGGGACGAGGCGGCGGTGGCGTCGTACCTCGAACGGATCTCGACGCCTTAGGGCGTCGTCGTGGCGCTCGGGTTCTAGCTCCCCCTCGGGCTCGGAGTGGTGCGTCGAGGGCACGCCGGTGGGGGTCGGGGTGGCCTCGGCCACGGTCGGGCTCGTCGGTCGGATCGCTCAGCGGTGCGGTGGACGGGTCGCTGACGGGTCGGTGGTCGGCGCCACGCTGACGCTGCCGGTGGGGTCCGTCGTCGGGGTCTGCGTGGCCGGGGCCTCGTTGTCGCTGGTGCCGGACGA
>CAVWFF010000007.1:0-259099 GCA_963754145.1 uncultured Actinomycetota bacterium | reverse complement strand
CGACGACCAGATCGGCAAGGTGTCGCTGATCGGCGCCGGCATGCGCTCCCACCCGGGCGTCACCGCGAAGTTCTTCACCGCTCTCGCCGCGGCCGGCGTCAACATCGAGATGATCTCGACGTCCGAGATCCGGATCTCGGTGGTCGTCGACGAGGCGGACGTCGACGCCGCCGTCGCCGCCACCCACTCGGCGTTCGAGCTCGACGCCGACGAGGTCGAGGCC
The DNA here is from genome assembly GCA_963754145.1 of uncultured Actinomycetota bacterium. Classification (GTDB taxonomy): domain Bacteria; phylum Actinomycetota; class Actinomycetes; order Propionibacteriales; family Nocardioidaceae; genus Marmoricola. The sequence continues at coordinate 258,876 of CAVWFF010000007.1, read as the reverse complement.
GTGGTCTACGGCGGGACCGGACGATGACCACCCCAAGAGCAAGGCCGTACGCCTCGGCGTGGTCGGCGCGACCGGCCAGGTCGGCGTCGCGATGCGGCAGATCCTGCTGGAGCGCGGCTTCCCGGTCGAGGAGGTGCGGTTCTTCGCATCCTCACGCTCGGCCGGCACGGTGCTGCCGTTCGGCGACCGCCAGGTCACGGTCGAGGACTCCGAGACCGCCGACCCGAGCGGACTCGACATCGCGGTCTTCTCCGCCGGCGCCACCGCCTCGCGGGCGCTGGCGCCCCGGTTCGCCGACGCCGGGGTGGTCGTGGTCGACAACAGCTCCGCGTGGCGCATGGACGACGAGGTGCCGCTGGTGGTGAGCGAGGTCAACCCCGACACCATCGACCTCGCGCTCTCCGGCCGCCGGATCATCGCCAACCCGAACTGCACGACGATGGCAGCGATGCCCGTGCTGAAGCCGCTGCACGACGAGGCGGGGCTGGTCCGGCTGGTCGCGTCGACGTACCAGGCGGTCAGCGGCAGCGGTGTCGCCGGCGTCGACGAGCTCGCCGACCAGGTCGCCGCCGCCGGTGACAAGGCGCGCGAGCTGGCCTACGACGGCGAGGCGATCGACTTCCCGGCGCCGGTGAAGTACCAGCGCACCATCGCCTACAACGTGGTCCCGCTCGCGGGCTCGATCGTCGACGACGGCCTCGACGAGACCGACGAGGAGAAGAAGCTGCGCAACGAGACGCGCAAGATCCTCGGCATCCCCGACCTCCGGGTCAGTGGGATCTGCGTGCGGGTGCCGGTGTTCACGGGCCACTCGCTGGCGATCAACGCCGAGTTCGAGCGGCCGCTGACCGTGGCCCGGGCGCGCGAGATCCTGGCCGGCGCGCCCGGCGTCGAGCTGTCCGACGTGCCGAACCCGCTCCAGGCGGCGGGCCGCGACCCGTCGTACGTCGGCCGGCTGCGGCACGACCCCGGGGTCGACGACGAGCGCGGGCTGGCGCTGTTCGTCAGCAACGACAACCTGCGCAAGGGTGCCGCGCTCAACACCGTGCAGATCGCGGAGCTGGTCGCCGCGCGGCTCTGACCGACCGACAGGAGGCAGGCGTGTCCGGCTTTCCCGAGCTGATGCACACCGCCCTGGACGCCACCGACGTCCGGGGGCTCGCCGAGTTCTACCGCGAGCTGCTGGGCGTGCGCTACCGCCCGGGCGACGAGCCACCGACCGACGGCAGCGCCGACGACGAGGACTGGCTCGTGCTCGTCGACGCCGACGGCAGCCGCGTGCTGGCCTTCCAGGAGGTGCCGACCCTGGACCGGCCCACCTGGCCCACGCACGACGTACCGAAGCAGATGCACCTGGACTTCCGGGTGCCCACGGTCGCCGAGCTGCAGCGACACCGTGAGCGGGCGGAACAGCTCGGGGCGACGTTGCTCCTCGACCGGACCGACGACCCGGACGAGGCGCTGTACGTGCTGGCCGACCCGGCGGGCCACCCGTTCTGCATCCTGGTCGGCTGACCCCGGCTAGAGCCCGCGGATGCCGGCGTCCTCCGGCTCCTCGGCCTCGTCGTCCTCGGTGTCGATGAAGGTGCGGGTGACCCACCACGCCAGCAGGTACGTCAGCGCGCCCAGCGCCGGGATCACGATCACCATCCACCACTCGTCGATGGAGGGGAGGAGGAAGAGCATGGCGACCACCGCGACCAGCCCGACGGCGAGGAACGACGAGCTCATCGGGTCGCTGACCTGCCAGGCCTTGAGCAGCACGGCGCCGAGCAGCACGCCCAGCGCCATGATCGCGATCAGCAGGGGCAGGCCGACGGCGCCGCAGCTGCCGCTGCCGCGCACCAGCTCGCAGCCGCGCGAGGAGAGGAACGTGAGCGCGACGATGACCAGCCCGATCACCACGCCCGTCACCACCGAGGCGATCGGCGCCGACAGCGGCGGCAGCGTCAGTGCCTTGCGCTCCTTGCGGCCCTGGCCGGCTTCGCGGGTCGCTCCGGCTCCGGTGCAGCTCTGGGCTCGCCTCGGTTGCCGGCTCGGGCTTCTCCGGTGGCGGCGGTGCCTCCGCCTCGACCGGCGTCTCCGCGATCGGTCTCCGCGGGCGGCTCCTCGGCCGCCTCGTCCTGCTTCCTGCGTCGCCGGAGGCTCAGCTTCGGCAGCTCCAGCTTGGACTCGTCGCCGTCGCCCGGCTTCGTGCTGTCGGGTTCCTCAGCCATGCCGCGAGTCTGCCACGGGGCCGGAACCGCCCGACCGGCTTTCCCGGCCACGGCGGGGCCGGGAGAAACGACAGAGCTCCCGGCCAGCAGGATGCTGACCGGAAGCTCGTGTGGTGGGTCGGGCTGACAGGATTTGAACCTGCGGCCTCCTCGTCCCGAACGAGGCGCGCTACCAAGCTGCGCCACAGCCCGAATGCGTTCGGGAGTCTACCGGAGCCGGTCGAGTGGTTTGACCAGGGCCCGCGCCACCCTCAGCCCACCGGCGTGAGCGTGGCGAGCGTCGCCTCGGGGCGGCAGCAGAAGCGCACCTGGGCGTACGGCGAGGTCCCCGCGCCGGCGGACACGTGGAGCCACGACGATCGCGGGTCGCCGGGTCGGGAGTCGGCCGGGTGCCGGTGCAGCCCCTTCGCCCTGCGGGTGTCGAGGTCGCAGTTGGTGACCAGCGCGCCGTAGAACGGCAGGCACAGCTGGCCGCCGTGGGTGTGGCCGGCGAAGGTCACGTCGTACCCGTCGTCCGCGAACTGGTCCAGCACCCGGAGGTACGGCGCGTGCGCGACGCCGATCCGGAGGTCCGCGTCGGCCGGCGCCGGTCCGGCCACCGAGGACAGGTCGTCGAGCCGCAGGTGCGGGTCGTCGACACCCGCGAACGCCAGCCGCGACCCGAGCACCTCGAGCCGGCCGCTGGCGTTGTTCAGGTCCAGCCAGCCGTGGGCGGTGAACGCCGCGCGCAGGTCCTCGACCGGAAGCTTCGGTGTGTGGGTGATCCGCCCGCCGTCGTCGGCCATGCAGGTACCAGAGCCGGGTTGCGCGGCGTCGGCGCGTAGTAGTCGTTCGAGCCGAACACGAACACGCCCGGCACGTCGAGCAGCGGGCCGAACCCGGCCAGCGTCGGCGGCACCGCGTCGAGGTGGGCGAGGTTGTCGCCGGTGTTGACGACCAGGTCGGGCTCGAGCCGCGCGAGCGAGCGCAGCCAGGCCCGCTTCCTGCCCTGGCTCGGCGTCAGGTGCAGGTCGCTGACGTGGAGGACCCGGATCGGCCGGGCTCCCGGGGGCAGGCACGGGATCTCCACCTCGCGGAGCGTGAAGCTGCGGACCTCGATGCCGGCGGCGTACGCGAGGCCGGCACACGCCCACCGCGGCTCCGGCTGCGGCCACCTTCAGGAGGGGGGACGTCCGCGTGTCTGCCACGCGGCAAGGCTGTCACACTGGCCCCCATGAGCGACCTCAAGGACCGCCTCCGCGCCGACCTCACCACCGCCATCAAGGCTCGTGACGAGGTGCGGTCGTCCACCCTGCGGATGGTGCTGACCGCGATCACCAACGCCGAGGTCTCCGGCAAGCAGGCCCGCGAGCTCACCGACGACGACGTGCTCGGCGTGCTCACCAGCGAGTCCAAGAAGCGTCGCGAGGCGTCGGAGGCTTTCGACGACGCCGGCCGCGCGGAGATGGCCGCCAAGGAGCGCTCGGAGGCCGCCGTGATCGCCGACTACCTCCCGGAGCAGCTCACGGCCCAGGAGATCTCCGACCTGGTCACCTCGACGATCGCGACGCTCGGCGTGCAGGACGAGGGCATGCGCGCGATGGGCAAGGTCATGGGCGCGGTCCAGGGCCAGACCAAGGGTCGTGCCGACGGTGGTGCCGTCGCCGCGGAGGTACGTCGCCAGCTCGGCTGAGCCGGACGGCTCAGCCCGGCCCGCGGCCGCCGTTCCGCCCGTTCCCGCCGCCGCCGTTGCCGCCGCCGTTGCCGCCGCCGTTGCCGCCGCCGCCGTTGCCGCCGCCCGCGCGGGTTGTTGCGCTCGCGTGGCTGCTGGTTGTTGTCGCCGCCGTTCGAGCCGGAGAAGTTCGCGCCGTTCGACGGATAGATGGTGATCGCCGTGCCCGGGGCCGCGGCGGTGCCACCGTCAGGGCTCTGCCCGGCGATCACGCCCGGCGCCCGCCGGGAGTCGATCACGGAGCCGACCACCGGGCGTGAACCCGGCGGCCGACAGGGTCGACACCGCCTGCCCGATGGTCATGTCGATCGTGCTCGGCACCACCTGCGACCCCTCCGGGACCGGGGCGGCACCGGGCCGCACGAAGTCCTCGTCGGGCAGCCAGCGTGCGATCGCCTTCATCGAGTCGCCCCAGAGGGGACCCGCGACGGTCGAGCCGAAGGCCCGGCCGGCGTTGACGCCGCCGACGGTCTGGAAGTTCAGCGTGATCGGCGTGCCGCTGACTGTTGGCGCCGGCCACCATCGCGACCGTGGCCAACGACGGCGTGTAGCCGTCGAACCAGACCGCCTTGTTGTCCTGGATGGTGCCGGTCTTGCCGGCGGACGGCTTGCCGATCTGGAGCGCCGAGCCGAAGCCACCCTCCATCACGCCGCGCAGGATGTCGTTGACGGTGTCGGCGGTGTACTTCGACATCACCCGCTTGCAGGCCGGCTCGTACTTCTTGAAGACCTTGCCCTCGCTGTTGAGGATCTCGGTCACGGGCTTGGAGTCGCAGTGCACGCCGCGGTTGGCGAAGGTCGCGTAGGCGCCGGCCATCTCCAGCGGGCTGACGCTCGGCACGCCGAGCGTGAACGACGGCACCCGCTCGTGGTCCGGGTCGGTCAGCTCCACGCCCATGGACCGGGCCAGCCGGTAGGGCTTGCACAGCCCGGTGCGCTGCTCGAGCTGCACGTAGAAGGTGTTCACCGAGTCCTGCGTGCCGGTGTACAGCGTGGGCGCCGGCGGGGCACTCGTCGAGTTGCCGACCGGGTAGGGCTGGGTGGAGGGGTAGTTGCCGTCGCAGTCGGGGAAGCTCCCCTGGTTGAGCACGATCTGGCTGGGCGCCCGGATCGCGGTCGTCGGCGGGATGCCCTGCTCCAGCGCGCTGGCGAGCACGAACACCTTGAACGTCGACCCCGCCTGGAACCCACCGGAGTCACCGAGGGACTTGGGGACGACGTAGTTCAGGTAGGTCTGGCCGAGCTTCCTCTGGCGACCCATCGGCCGGGACTGCGAGATCGCGCGGACGTTGCCGGAGCCCGGCTCGACCATGGCCAGGGCGCCGATCGCCTGGTCGGTCGGGTTCACGTGGGCGGTGACCGCGTTGCGCGCCTCCTCCTGGAAGCGCAGGTCGATCGTGGTCTTGATGGTCAGGCCGCCGCTCTTGAGCAGCGTCTTGCGCTCGTCGACGGTCTTGCCGAGAGCGGGGTCGCGCAGCAGGTAGCGGTAGGCGTAGTCGCAGAAGAACGGCGCGACGGACGAGACGCAGCCGTTGCGGGTGCGGCTGACCGCGAGCCCGAGGCCCTTCTGCTCGACCCTCGTGGCCTGCGTGCTCGGTGATCTTGCCGAGCTCGGCCATCCGGTCGAGGACCACCTTGCGGCGCGCCTTCGCGATCTCCGGGTAGGTCGTCGGGTCGAACCCGACCGGGTTCTTGACCAGCCCGGCGAGCAGCGACGCCTCCCGCAGGTCGAGGTCCTTGGCGTCCTTGCTGAAGTAGTGGCGGGCGGCGGCCTGGATGCCGTAGGCGCCGTCACCGAAGTAGGCGATGTTCAGGTAGCGCTCGAGGATCCAGTCCTTGGAGTAGTTCTGCTCGAACGCGATCGCGTGCCGCAGCTCCTGGATCTTGCGCTGGTAGGTGTCCTCGGTGGCTGCCTTGCGCTCTGCGGAGGTCTTGGCCTGGGCCAGCAGCGTCATCTTCGACATCTGCTGGGTGATCGAGGAGCCACCCTGGACGACGCCGCCGCCGGCCTGGTTGGTGAGGAAGGCCCGCAGCGTGCCCTTCAGGTCGAGGGCGCCGTGCTGGTAGAAGCGGTAGTCCTCGATCGCGACGATCGCGGTGCGCATGATCGGGGCGACATCCTCGAGCGGCACCGATCGGCGGTTCTCGTCGTAGAACGTGGCGATCGTCTTGCCGCCCGAGCTCAGCAACCGGGTGCGCTCGGACAACGGCTGGGCCCGCAGCTCCTGCGGGAGGTCCTTGAGCCCACCGGCCGCGGACTTGCTGGCGACACCGAGCGCACCGGCGAACGGGATCGCCAGACCACCGACCAGGAGGCCGAGGACTGCGGAGATCGCGATCATCACACCGAGGTGCGACATCACCGATACGGGGCCGAGGCGTTCGTCGTCGGCCGAGGTCGGGGGGCGGGAAGGCATGGCACAAGGATACGGGAGCCGCGGGGGTCGTCTCGACCGAACCGGATGGCCCCGGTTGCCTAGTCACAACTGACTAGACGGGTTTGCTCCCAACGTGTCTGTCCGGAGTCTCGAAAATATTCAAGAATCTCCGTGGGGTTGTTGAAGCGTAAGGGAGACATGTCATGTGGAACGACGACTGGGCATCACAGGCCGTGTGCAAGCAGTCCGCGCCGGACGAGCTGTTCGTCCGCGGGGCCCAGCAGCACCGCGCCAAGCTCGTGTGTGGGGGGTGCCCCGTCCGCACCGAGTGCCTGGCCGAGGCGCTCGACAACCAGATCGAGTGGGGCGTGTGGGGCGGGATGACCGAGCGCGAGCGCCGGGCCATCCTCCGCAAGCGTCCGAACGTCACCTCGTGGCGCACGCTGCTCGAGACCGCGATGAGCGAGCACGCCGGCATCGCCGAGGCCGTCGAGGCCTGAGCACCGGACGGCTGACCGGTGACCGGCGAGTCGGCAGCCGGGCTCGCTGCAGCGGCCGTTCGCCGCAGCGCTCAGCGCTGGCTTGCGAGCAGGTCCCCGATCGTGCGGAGCCCGTCGAGGTCGTGCACGTCGGTGGCCAGCGCCGGCAGGACGGCCGTGGCGACGTCGGGGTGACTCGTCGCGAAGCTCCGGCGCAGCCGGGTCTCGCGCTCGACGATGCGCACCCGGTCGGCGTGCAGCCGGAGCAGCCCGGCCGTCATCTCGGCCGCCGGTGACGTCTCGCCCGCCGCGCGCAGCCGCTCGACACCGGCCATCGCCCGGTCCGCCGACAGGTCGCCCTCGGGTGGCCGGCTGGCCCGGTTGACCACCAGCCCGGCGAGCGGCATCCGCTCCTCCTTCAGCCTCTCCACGAAGTACGCCGCCTCGCGCAGCGCGTCGGGTTCCGGCGCCGCGACCACGAGGAACGCCGTCCCGTCGGCCTGGAGCAGCTCGAACGTGCGCTGTGCCCGCTGCCGGAACCCGCCGAACAGCGTGTCGAACGCGGTCACGAACGTCTGCATGTCGCGCAGCACCTGCGCCCCGATGATCCGGGTCAGCGCGTTGGTGACCAGCCCGAACCCGGCGGTCATCAGCCGGGCCGGCCCCTTGGCCGGCGCCAGCAGCAGCCGCATGAACCGGCCGTCGAGGAAGCCGGCGAGGCGCTCCGGTGCGTCGAGGAAGTCCAGCGCGCTGCGTGAGGGCGGGGTGTCGACGACGATCAGGTCCCAGCGGCCGGTGCGGCGGGCGTCCTGGTCGAGCTGGCCGAGCTTCTCCATGGCCATGTACTCCTGGGTGCCCGCGAACGAGCTCGAGACCGCGACGTAGAACGGGTTGGCCAGGATCTGCGCCGCCTTCTCCGGGCTGGCCTGGCTCTCGACCACCTCGTCGAAGGTGCGCTTCATGTCCAGCATCATCGCGTCGAGGCTGCCCCGCTCGGCTTCCCGGTGGTCGAGCCGTGTCGAGCGTCGACACCCCGGCACCGGCCGCGGGACGTTGTCGAGCGCCTCGATCCCCATCGCCTGGGCCAGCCGACGGGCCGGGTCGATCGTGAGCACGACCACCTTGCGTCCGCGTTCGGCGGCCCGCAGCGCGAGCGCGGCCGAGGTGGTGGTCTTGCCGACCCCGCCTGCGCCGCAGCACACGATGATCCGCTGGTCCGGGTCGTCGAGGAGCGCGTCGACGTCGAGCGCCGGCTCGGTGCCGGTGACGGCGACCAGCGGCCCGATCCGGGGGTGGGTGCGGGCGGAGCGCGTGGCCCGGGTCACGCCAGCCCCTGCTCGCACAGCTCGGCGGCGAGCTCGTAGAGCCCGGTGAGGTCGATCCCGGCGGCCAGCTTCGGAAGCTCGTACGTCGGCGCCCCGATCCCGGCCACGAGCTCGCGCTGCTCGTCCTCGAGCGCGCGCCGCTGGGCGTGGTCGTGGCCCTCCTCCAGCAAGCGAGTCGACGAGGGTGGCGCCGTCGTCGATCCTGGCCACCCCGAGCTCCGCGGCGACCCCGGCCGGGTCGACGGTGCGCCGGAGGAGCGCGGTGCGCGCCTCGGTGTCGAGGTCCTGCGGCCGGACCAGGTTGACCACGACCCCGCCGACCGGCAGTCCGGCGTCGTGCAGCTGCTGGACGCCGTCGGCCGTCTCCTGGACGGGCATCTCCTCGAGCACGGTCACCAGGTGCACGGCGGTACGGCGCGATCGCAGCAGCGTGGTCACCGTGTCGGCCTGCGACTTGATCGGGCCCATCTTCGCCAGCCCTGCCAGCTCGTCGTTGACGTTGAGGAACTGGGCGATCCGGCCGGTCGGGGGCGCGTCGAGGACGACGGCGTCGTACTGCCGGGCGCCCTTGTTGCGCGAGTTGCGGTTGGCGGTCTCGTAGAGCTTGCCGGTCAGCAGCACGTCGCGGACGCCGGGCGCGATCGTGGTCGCGAACTCGATCACGCCGAACCGGTCGAGCGCCTTGCCTGCGCGGCCGAGGCGGTAGTACATCGCGAGGTACTCCATCATCGCCGACTCCGGGTCGATCGCGAGCGCGTAGACGTCGCCGCCGGCGCGGCCGGAGCCGTGCGCGATCCGGCGCTCCTCGTACGGCAGCGGTGGCACGTCGAACAGCTGGGCGATGCCCTGTCGCCCCTCGACCTCGCAGAGCAGCACCGTCTTGCCGCGGGACGCGAGCGCGAGGGCCAGGGCAGCGGCGACCGTGGACTTCCCGGTGCCGCCCTTGCCGGTCACGATGTGGAGCTGGACGGCGGGCCAGTCGGAGGTCGGGGCCGGCGGCATGCACGAAGCCTAGAGGGCCCCCTAGGCTGGCCACCGAGCGAGGAGGACACGTGGACAAGGTGGTCACGAGTGCGGCAGAGGCGGTGGCCGACATCGAGTCGGGCGCCACGCTGGCCGTGGGCGGGTTCGGGCTGTGCGGGGTTCCGTCGGTGCTGATCGACGCGGTGCTGGAGAACGGCGCCGAGGACCTGCAGGCGGTCTCGAACAACTGCGGGGTCGACGAGTGGGGCCTGGGCCGGCTGCTGATGGCCAAGCGGCTGCGCCGGATGGTCTCGTCGTACGTCGGGGAGAACAAGGAGTTCGCGCGCCAGTACCTCTCCGGCGAGCTCGAGGTGGAGCTGACGCCGCAGGGCACGCTGGCCGAGCGGATGCGGGCCGGCGGCACCGGTATCCCGGCGTTCTACACGGCCACCGGGGTCGGCACGCAGGTGGCCGACGGCGGCCTGCCGTGGCGGTACGACGCCGACGGCAACGTCGTCGTCGCGTCGCCGCCGAAGGAGGTCCGCACGTTCACGACCGCCGACGGCGACAAGGACTTCGTGCTCGAGGCGGCGATCGTGGCCGACTTCGGCCTGGTGCGGGCCTGGAAGGGCGACCGGCACGGCAACCTCGTCTACCGCGACTCCGCGCGCAACTTCAACCCGCTCGCCGCGATGTGCGGCCGGGTGACGATCGCCGAGGTCGAGGAGCTGGTCGAGCCCGGCGAGCTGAACCCCAACGACGTGCACACCCCGGGCGTCTTCGTGCAGCGCGTGGTCGCGCTGACCCCGGAGCAGGTCGCGGACAAGCGGATCGAGAAGCGCACCGTCCGGCCGCGCCCAGAACAGGGCACCGAGCCGGCCGCCGAGGACACACCGGCCGGCGGCGCGGCCGCCGGCATCGCCGAGGGAGACGCCTGATGTGGAGCCGTGAGGAGATGGCGGCGCGTGCCGCCTCGGAGCTGACCGACGGCTCCTACGTGAACCTCGGGATCGGGCTGCCGACGCTGGTGCCGAACTACGTCGACGACGACGTCGAGCTGGTGCTGCAGTCGGAGAACGGCATCCTCGGGGTCGGGGCCTACCCGCTCGAGGGCGACGAGGACCCCGACCTGATCAACGCCGGCAAGGAGACCGTGACCGTCCGCCGCGGCGCCTCGTTCTTCGACTCCGCGACCTCGTTCGGGATGATCCGCGGCGGCAAGATCGACGCCGCCATCCTGGGCGCGATGCAGGTCAGCGCCAAGGGCGACATCGCGAACTGGATGATCCCCGGCAAGATGGTCAAGGGCATGGGCGGCGCGATGGACCTGGTCCACGGCGCGAAGCGCGTGATCGTGCTGATGGAGCACGTCGCGCGCGACGGCTCGTACAAGATCGTCAACGAGTGCTCGCTCCCCTACACCGGGCTCGGCGTCGTCCAGCGGATCATCACCGACCTCGGCGTGATCGACGTGACGCCCGAGGGACTCACGCTGGTCGAGCTCGCTCCCGACGTCACCGAGGACGAGATCCGGGAGAAGACCGAGCCCGACCTGGTCTGACTGAGCCGGCCCAGGCGCCGGCTGGTCCGCGGACGCGGGTCGGTCAGTCGCTGCGCCCACGAGGTTGTCGGGCTCCCGGCGCGCTCGCGCACCCCCACAACGTCGCAAATGCGCAAACAGCGGCACCGCCCGATCAGGACCACCCGGCCGGTCAGTCGGCCAAGAGGCCGAGGAGCGTCGGGTAGACGGGCGACGCCGGGTCGATCGGCGCGAAGTGGTCGACGCCGGGCAGCTCGACCAGCTCGATCCACGGGTGCCGGCGCACCAGGCCGCGGCTGTTCTCGATCGTCACCACGTCGTCGTCGGTGCCGTGCAGGATCCGGACCGGGTACGACGGGCGGTGCGCGTCGAGGAGCACCGCCGGGTCGGCCGCGTCCACCGGCTCGTCGCCGCCGAGGAAGTCGCGGACGGCGCCGTCGCCCATGCCGATCGCGGCGGCGGCGCGCAGGTCGCCGACGGGCGCGATCGGCACGACCGCGTCGCAGGACGCGCCCGTCGCGGCCAGCCAGAGCACGAGGTGCCCGCCGGCCGAGTGGCCGGTCAGCACGGTCCGCCGGGGCGTCACACCGATGCCCTCGAGCAGCGCCGGCGTCGCGGTGACGGCCGCCCGCACGTCGTCACAGGTGGTCGGCCAGCCGCCGCCGGCGCCGACCCGGCGGTACTCGGGCAGGGTCACCGCGAAGCCGTCGTCCGCCAGCGCCCGGGCCAGCGGACGCACGTGGGTCCGGTCGTAGGCCGCCCGCCAGAACCCGCCGTGCACGAACGTGACGACGGTGTCGGCCGGGCCGTCGGGCAGGAACACGTCGACCACGGCGTCCGGCCGCTCGTCGTACCGCAGCACGGCGTCGGGCAGCGGACCGGAGGCGTCGAGGATGCTCACGTTGCCGACGGTAGTGCCAGGTCCGGCGGTCGAGCTTGTCGAGACCCGGCACGCGATGGTCTCGATCCGCTCGCTGGCGCTCGCTGCTCGACCACCGGAGCGGGCCAGAGTGCCCACATGACCAAGTGGGAGTACATGACGGCGCCGGTGCTGGTGCACGCGACCAAGCAGATCCTCGACAACTTCGGCCAGGACGGCTGGGAGCTCGTGCAGGTGGTGCCGGGCATGAACCCGGAGAACCTGGTCGCCTACTTCAAGCGGCCGGTCCAGTGAGCACCCCGGAGCAGCGGCTCGAGGAGCTCGGGCTGGCCGTGCCCGGCGTGGCCAAGCCGGTGGCGGCGTACATCCCCGCGATCCGCAGCGGCAACTACGTCTACACCTCCGGCCAGCTGCCGATGCGCGACGGCGCCGCTGCTGCACTCCGGCAAGGTCGGCAGCGTGGTGACCCAGAAGGAGGCGGTCGAGTGTGCGCGGCAGTGCGCGCTCAACGCGCTCGCGGCGATCAAGGCCGAGGTCGGCGAGCTCGCCGAGGTGAAGCAGATCGTCAAGGTGGTCGTGTTCGTCGCGTCGACGCCCGACTTCACCGGCCAGCCGCAGGTCGCCAACGGCGTGTCCGAGCTGCTCGGCGAGGTCTTCGGCGACGCCGGGCGTCACGCGCGCTCGGCGGTCGGGGTGGCGGTGCTGCCTCTCGACGCACCGGTCGAGGTCGAGCTCCTCGTGGAGGTGTAGGTGAGGCGGGTCGTCCTCCCGGAGCACCTCGTCGCGCACGCGCGCGAGTTCGCCGACGGCACCCGTACGCCGGCCGAGCCGCGCAACGCGGCCACCGTCGTGCTGCTGCGGGACGGCTCGCAGGGGCTGTCGGTGTACCTGCTCCGCCGGCAGACGTCGATGGCGTTCGCCGGTGGCATGTGCGTGTTCCCGGGCGGGGGCGTGGACCAGCGCGACTTCGACGCCTCTGTCGCCTGGGCCGGCCCGACCCCGGCCGAGTGGGCCGACGCGCCTGCACACCGACGAACCCACCGCCCGCGCGCTCGTGTGCGCCGCCGTACGCGAGACGTTCGAGGAGTCCGGGGTGCTGCTGGCCGGGCCGTCGGCCGACGAGGTGGTCGCGGACACGACCCCCGACGACCTGGAGGCCGACCGGGTCGCGCTGGAGGCGCGCGAGCTGCCGCTGACCGAGTTCCTCGCGCGCCGCGGGCTGGTGCTGCGCAGCGACCTGCTCGGCGCGTGGTCGGCGTGGACGACGCCGGTGTTCGAGCCGCGCCGCTTCCGCACCTGGTTCTTCGTGGCCGAGCTGCCGGCCGGGCAGCGCACCCGCGACGTGTCTTCCGAGTCCGACCGGGTGGCCTGGCTGCCGGTGGCGGGCGCGATGGCCGCCGCCGACGCGGGCGAGATCGCGCTGATGCCCCCGACGTACCTCACCTGCCTCGAGGTCGGCCGGCACCCGACGGCGGCCGACGTGATCGCCGCCTCGACGGGGCGCGACCTCGCGATGTTCACGCCCACCGCGCAGGAGGAGGACGGGGAGATGCTGCTGTCGTTCCCGGAGCACCTCCGCCCGCTGCTGGAGGAGATGTGAGCTGGGCCGGGGGCACGTTCGGCGCCCACGGCCGCTGCGTGCTCGCGCCCAACGCGAACATGATGACGCTCGACGGCACCAACACCTGGGTGCTGCGCGACGGCGACCGGTCGATCGTGGTCGACCCGGGACCACCGGACGAGGGGCACCTCGACGCCGTCGCGGAGGCGGCAGGCGACGTCGCCGTCGTCCTGCTCACCCACCACCACCTCGACCACAGCGAGGCGGCCAGGCAGTTCGCGGAGCGGGTCGGCTGCGGCGTCCGCGCGCTCGACCCGGCGTACCGGCTCGGTGACGAGGGCCTCGGTGAGGGCGACGTGGTCGGGGTCGGCGACCTCGAGGTGCGGGTGGTGGCCACACCGGGCCACACGGCCGACTCGCTGTCGTTCTGGGTGCCGCAGGAGAGCACGGTCCTGACCGGCGACACCGTGCTCGGCCGCGGCACGACGGTGGTCGCGCACCCCGACGGCCAGCTCGGCGCCTACCTCGCGTCCCTCGACCGGCTGCACGCCCTGACCGCCGAGCACGGAATCGCCTCGATCTGGCCCGGCCACGGACCGGTGATCGACGACGCGCTGCCCGCGATCGAGTACTACGTCGCACACCGCCAGGAGCGCCTGCAGCAGGTCGAGGCCGCGCTCGGAGAGCTCGGGGCGGAGCCGGACACCGAGGGCCCCGCCGAGGCGGACCTCCCGCGCCGGATCGTGGAGAAGGTGTACGCCGACGTCGACCCGGTGCTCTGGGGCGCGGCCGAGCTGAGCGTCCGGGCCCAGCTCGCCTACCTGCAACGCTCGTTGAGTTGTGCCTCCCGCTCCGTTGAGTTGTGCCTGCGGCCCCGTCGAGTGGCGTGTCCCGCACCTGTTGAGGCGCGTCGTACGTCCACAGCCGTCGTGATCTGACGCGTCGTCCACAGGGCCGCGCGGAGCCGTGGCCCGTACGACGGCAGCGCGTGACGGTACGGCCATGCTCACCGCTCCGGATTTCCCCGAGACCCCGTTCACCCCGGCCATGCTGCGCGGCATCGGCATCTCCCGGAAGGCGCTCGAGGTCGCCGTCCACAACCGCGACGTGCGCCGTGTCCTGCGCGGTGTCTACGTGCGCTCTGATGCCCCCGACACGATCGAGAGTCGCGTCGCCGCGGCACGACTCGTGACCAGCGAGCACTCCGTCATCTGTGATCGGACGGCGGCGTGGATCCATGGCATCGACGTGTTCGCGTGGCACGAGACCGAGGTGCTTCCGCCCATCGAGAGCTACGTGTTGCGTCACCACCCCTCGCCGCGTCGAGACGGCGTGGCGGGCGGCAGCCGCGACCTGCTCGAGTGCGACGTGATGGAGGTGGGTGGCGTCCGGGTCACCACGCCCGTGCGAACAGCCCTCGATCTCGCCTGCAAGCTGTCGGCGCGTGATGGCCTGGCTGCGCTCGACGCCTTCATGCGTGAGTTCGGGATCACTCGCAGGGACATGCGTCGGCTGCTCGTCCGCTACTTTCGGCGGCGCGGCGTACGGCAGGCGCGCCCGCTGGTGGCGATGGCCGATCCACGGTCCGAGTCGTCCGGTGAGTCGTGGACGCGCTACGAGATCCTGACCCACGGCCTCCCGGCGCCCGAGCCACAACACTGGATCGAGATCGACGGGGTCCCGACGTTTCGGCTCGACCTTTGCCTACCCGCGGCACCGGATCGTGGTCGAGTACGACGGGCAGGAGTTCCACAGCCGCGACGCGGATCGTCAGCACGACCGGCGGCGGCGCACCTGGCTACGGCAGCACGGCTGGATCGTGATCGTCGTCGATCGGGACTCCTTCACGGAATCTGCGGTCGACGCCTGGATTCGTGAGCTGCGAGAGGCGCTCAGGTCGCGCACCTACCGGCGTAGGTGATGCGCACGACTCAACGGAGCACGACTCAACGCGACGGAGCCGCGAGCACAACTCAACGGAGCCGCGAGCACAACTCAACGGAGCCGCGAGCACAACTCAACGAGCTCGGCGACGCATCCGCTCGATGTCCATGATCACGACCGAACGCGGCTCGAGGCGGAGCCAGCCACGGGAGGCGAAGTCGGCGAGCGCCTTGTTGACGGTCTCGCGGGAGGCGCCGACCAGCTGGGCGAGCTCCTCCTGGGTCAGGTCGTGGTGCACGTGCACGCCGTCGTCCGCCGTGCGGCCGAAGCGGTCGGCGAGGTCGAGCAGCGCCTTGGCGACGCGGCCGGGTACGTCGGAGAACACCAGGTCGGCCGCGACGTCGTTGGCCTTGCGCAGCCGGCTGGCGAGCTGGAGCAGCAGGCCGCGGGCGACGGCCGGCCGGCCCTCGAGCCAGCGGAGCAGGTCCTCGTGGGACAGCGAGAGGAACGTGGTGTCGGTGACGGCCGTCACCGTGGCCGAGCGGGGGCCGGGGTCGAACAGCGACAGCTCGCCGAACATCTGGCCGGGCCCCAGGATCGCGAGCAGGTTCTCGCGGCCGTCGGAGGAGGACCGGCCGAGCTTCACCTTGCCGTCGGTGACGATGTAGAGCTTGTCGCCGGAGTCGCCCTCGTGGAACAGCGTCTCCCCGCGGCGCAGCCGGGACTCGGTCATCGACGCGCGCAGCGCGTTCGCCGCCTCGTCGTCGAGGGCGTTGAACAGCGGGCCCTGGCGCAGGACGTCGTTCTCCACCGGTCACTCCTTGTCGGGACGAGCGCGGGCAAGACTGGCAGCGGTGTCGCAGGTCACAGTCTGGACCACGAGGCTGTGATTTGCCACGCGGGGAGGCCCCCGTGGACGGCGCGGTGACGGGCGGCCGGGCCGTCGGGACGCCCGGTTAGGCTTCCCTCCGTGCCCGACACCTCCCTGGTCCGGCGGGCCCGGAAGGTCAACCGGGTGCTTGCCGAGACCTATCCCGACGCCCGCTGCGAGCTCGACTTCGCCGACCCGTTCCAGCTCCTCGTGGTCACGGTGCTGTCCGCCCAGACCACGGACAAGCGGGTCAACGCGGCCAGCCCGGCGCTGTTCGCCGCCTACCCCGACGCGAAGGCGATGGCGGCAGCCGACCGGGCGCATCTCGAGCAGCTGATCGGTCCGCTCGGCTTCTTCCGGGCCAAGACCGAGTCGCTGCTGAAGCTGTCCGCGGCCCTGGTCGAGCGCCACGGCGGCGAGGTGCCGCCGCGCCTGACGGACCTGGTCGGGCTCCCCGGCGTCGGCCGCAAGACCGCCAACGTGGTGCTGGGCAACGCGTTCGGCATCCCCGGGATCACGGTCGACACCCACTTCGGCCGGCTCGCCCGCCGCTTCGGCTGGACCGAGGAGACCGACCCGGTCAAGGTCGAGCACGCAGGTCGGCGCGCTGTTCCCGAAGAAGGACTGGACGCTGCTGTCCCATCACCTGATCTGGCACGGACGCCGTCGCTGCCACGCACGCAACCCGGCCTGCGGCGCGTGTCCCGCTGGCACGGCTCTGCCCGTCGTACGGCGAGGGGCCGACCGACCCGGTCACGGCGGCGAAGCTCGTGAAGACCGAGGGCCGCGCGTGAGACGCACGCTCGTCGCAGTGCTTGCGCTCGCGCTGCTCGCCGGATGCGGTACGACGTCGGCGGGGTCCGACGAGCCCCCACAGCTGCCCGACGCCACCTTGAAGCCGCTGCTCGCCGCCGGCGAGCCGGTCGACCTCGGCGCGCTGCGCGGCCCTGCCGTGATCAACCTCTGGGCGAACTGGTGCGGACCATGCCGCCGCGAGATGCCGATCTACCAGCAGTTCCACGAGAAGCACCCCGACGTCGACGTGCTCGGCATCGACTGGCGCGACCCCGCGCACGACCGGGCGGTCGCGTTCGCGCACGAGACCGGGGTGACCTACCCGCTCGTGGTCGACACCAGCGGGGAGGTGGTGCGCAACAAGGTGCTGCCGCGCCTGATCCTGGTCGACGCGTCCGGCACGGTCGTCTACTCCGAGAACCTCGAGATCAAGAGCCTGGGCCAGCTGGAGAAGCTGGTCCGCACCCACCTCGAGGCGGCGCTGTGAGCGACCTGCCCGGCTGGCTCCGGCCGATCGCCGAGGGCGCCCGGGCGATCACCGCCGACGAGCTGACCCGGTTCGTGCCGCCGCCCGACACCGACGCCCGCCGCGGGGCGGTCCTGATGCTCTTCGGGGAGGGCCCGGCCGGGCCCGACCTGCTGCTGACCGAGCGCGCCCACGGCATGCGCTCCCACCCGGGCCAGATCTCCTTCCCGGGCGGCTCCCTCGACCCGACGGACGCCTCGCCGGCCGCGGCGGCGCTGCGCGAGGCGGAGGAGGAGACCGGGCTCGACCCGGCCGGGGTCGAGGTGTTCGCCGAGCTCCCCGAGCTGTGGCTGCCGCCGAGCAACTTCGCGGTGACGCCGGTGCTCGCCTGGTGGCGCGAGGAGTCACCGGTCGGCGTGGTCGACCCGGCCGAGGTGGAGTCGGTCCACCGGGTGCCGGTCGAGGAGCTGCTCGACGCGACCCACCGGGTCACGGTCACGCACCCCAGTGGCTACCGCAGTCCCGGTTTCCTGATCGGTGACGACAAGGACCTGATCCTGTGGGGCTTCACCGCCGGCATCATCACGCGGCTCTTCGACTTCGTGGGGTGGACGCGCCCGTGGGACGCCTCCGTCATCCGCGAGCTGCCGGACTACATGCTTGCCTCGGGCGGCGTCGACCAGGGGACCCGCACCCGACCGCAGAACGACACCGAGGACGCGTGAGCGCATGAACCTGCTCGACTGGATCCTGGTCCTGCTCGTCGTCGCCTACGCGGTCTCGGGCTACTGGCAGGGCTTCATCAGCGGCGCGTTCTCGACCGTGGGCCTGATCCTCGGTGGCCTGCTCGGCATCTGGCTGGCGCCGATCCTGCTCGGCAACCGTGACCCGTCGCTGCTGGTGTCCATGCTGGCGGTGTTCGTGGTGCTGATCTGTGCGTCGTTCGGCCAGGCGATCCTGCAGTACGTCGGCGGGCGGGCGCGCGAGACGATCACGTGGCAGCCGGCCCGGGCGGTCGACGCGGTCGGCGGGGCCGCCCTGAGCGTGGTCGCGGTGCTGGTCGTGACCTGGATGCTCGGCGTCGCGATCAGCGGGTCGCGCATCCCGGGTGTCGGTCCGATGGTGCGCACCTCCGCGGTGCTGCGCGAGGTCGACACGGTGATGCCGGCGACGGCGAAGACCGCGCTGCGGGACGTTCAACGACGTGGTGGGGTCGAGCTTCTTCCCGACCTACCTCGAGCCGTTCGCCCCCGAGCGCATCGTCAACGTCTCCGCGGCGCCGTCGCGCCTGCTGCGCGACCCCGACATCGAGCGCGCCCGCGACAGCGTGTTCAAGCTCCGCGGCAACAACAAGTGCGGGCGTGGGGTCGAGGGCAGCGGGTTCGTCTACGCCCCCCACCGGCTGATGACCAACGCCCACGTGGTGGCGGGTGTCCACCAGCCGAAGGTCGTGGTCGGCGACAGGCTCCAGCCGGCCACGGTCGTCTACTACAACCCCGACATCGACGTCGCGGTGCTCGCGGTGCCCGATCTCGACGCGGCGCGGCTCAGGTTCGACACCGGCGGCAGGAGCAAGGACGCCGCGGCCGCCCTCGGCTACCCGCAGGACGGGCCGTTCAACGCCCAGCCGATGCGGATCCGGGCCGAGCAGCGGCTGAAGTCCGCCGACATCTACGGCCGCGACAACGTCACGCGCGAGGTGTTCTCGCTGCGCGGCGTGATCCGCCCGGGCAACTCCGGTGGCCCGCTCGTGGCGACCTCCGGCCAGGTGTACGGCGTGGTGTTCGCGGCGTCGGTCTCCGACAAGGACACCGGCTACGCGCTCACCGCCAGCCAGGTCAGCCGCGCCGCCACGCTCGGGATCAGCGCGACCAAGCCGGTCAGCACCCGCGGCTGCGCCTAGGGTCCCAGCCAGTCCACGAGCAGGTCACCGACCTGGTCCGGCGCCTCCTCGGGTGCGAAGTGGCCGACGTCCGCCAGCACGCTGCTGCGGTACGCCGCGGCGACGTACCGCTGTGACCGGTCACGGGCCGGGTCGGGCAGTGCGGGGTCGGCGCCGCCGAAGATCGTGTACGACGGCACCGCGACGGGCTCGTGCATCGCCCGGGTGAACCGCCGGCCGTCGTCGCGGATCCGCGACCGGAACAGCCACCGGTGGTACTCCAGCGCGCAGTGCGGCGACGGCCACTGGGCCAGCGCCGACTGGTAGGTCGTGAGCTCCTCGCCGGACGGGAACGCCGAGCCCGGCCCGGCCCAGGCCCGGAGATGACCCTCGAGGTAGCCGCTGCCGGCGTCGCGCAGCCGCCGCTCGGGCACCCACGGCACCTGCACCGACAGCACGTGGCCGAGCGCCTTCACGCCGGGGCGCAGCTGGCGCAGCATCCACAGCGGGTGCGGTGCGGAGACGGTCGCGACCGACGTGACCTGCTCCCGGTGCAGGACGGCGGCCGCCCAGGCGACGTACCCGCCCCAACCGTGGCCGACCAGCGCCGCCCGGCCCAGGCCGAGCGCCTGCACGACGCCGGCGACGTCACCGGCGAGGGTGAACGGGTCGTACCCGCGCGGGGTCTTGTCCGACCCGCCGTAGCCGCGCAGGTCCATGGCCACCACCCGGTGCCCGGCCGCGGCGAGGACCGGCATCTGGTGCCGCCAGGCCCACCAGAACTGCGGGAAGCCGTGCAGCAGCACCACCGGCCGGCCGGTGGGCTCGCCACACGTGGCGACATGGAACCGGGCCCCGTTGGCCGCGACGTACGCGTGCTCCCAGGGGCCCGGGATCTCGGCGGGGGCGCTCACCCGCGCTTGAGGACCGCCTTGGTCTCCTTGAGCTGCTCGATCGAGGCCTCCGGCCCGCGCACCTTGCGGACGCTCCGGTAGCCGATGAGGCCGAGCACCGCGGCGATCAGGGCGTAGAAGCCGAACACGATCAGGAAGCACCAGGCGAGGTCGAGGCCCGTGAAGTTGATGAAGTACGCGATCGCGACCGACAGCATGATCACCGCGAGCACGAGCAGGAAGGCCGCGGCGGCGAAGAGGCCGATGCCCACGCCGCCGGCCTTCGCGGAGAACTTGAGCTCGGTCTTCGCCAGCGCGATCTCGCTGCGGATCAGTGACGAGACGTCGTTGCTGACGTCACCGACCAGCTTGCCGATCGTCGGGTCATCGTTAGCGGGCACCCGCTCAGCCATGGGCTTCCTTCCGTCGAGTCGGGGTCGAGCCTAGGGGAAACCCGCCGAGGTCGGTTCACCCCTCCGGTGCACGCGGTTGCGGCGACCCAGGACCAGCGCCGCCAGCAGGGCGGAGACCAGCGACCCCACGAGCACCGCGGTCTTCGCCTCCTCACGGCGTACGTCGTCGAACGACAGGTCGGAGACCAGCAACGAGACCGTGAACCCGACACCCGCCAGCAGGGCCACGCCGACCAGGTCGCGCCAGCCGAAGCCGGGCCCGATCTCCGCGCGGGTGAACCGGGTGACCAGCCACGCACCGCCCAGCACCCCGAGCGGGCTTGCCGACCACCAGCCCGAGCATCGACGCCCAGCGCGACGGGCGTGCCCAGGGCGTCGCCGCTGAACACCACCCCCGCGCTCAGGAGCGCGAAGAACGGCACGGCGACGCCCGCGCTCAGCGGCACCAGCCGGTGCTCGAGACGTTCGGCGGGGGAGCGGGCCTCGTCGGGTCGGGGATCACCCGCGTGAGCAGCCCGAGCGCGATGCCGGCCACGGTGGCGTGGACGCCGCTCTCGTGCACGCACCACCAGGTGGCTGCCACCAGCGGGACGTAGACCAGGGTGCTGGCGACCCGCCGCCGCTGGAGCACGGCGTACGCCGCCAGCAGCACCAGCGCGCCGCCGAGCCAGGCGAAGGAGAGCTCGTCGGTGTAGAAGACCGCGATGATCACGATCACGAGCAGGTCGTCGACGACCGCGAGTGTCAGCAGGAACGCCCGCAGCGGCGTCGGCAGCGCGGACCCGACGACGGCGAGCACGGCCAGCGCGAACGCGATGTCGGTGGCGCTCGGGATCGCCCAGCCGCGAGGTCGTCGCCGCCGCTGGCCAGGTCGACCGAGACGTAGACGAGGGCGGGCACCGCGACACCGCAGACCGCGGCCACCACCGGCACCACCGCGTCGGCGGGCCGGCGCAGCGACCCGACCAGCAGCTCGCGCTTGAGCTCGAGCCCGGCGACGAAGAAGAACAGGCTCAGCGCCCCGTCGGCGGCCCAGTGCTCGACGTCCAGCGGTCCCAGCTGCAGGTGCCGCAGGTCCTGGTAGCTGGCGTAGTCGACGTTGGCCCACACCACGGCGACGACCGCGGCCAGCAGCGCGATCGCGCCGCCGACCGTCTCCTGGCGCAGCACGGAGCCGACGAAGGTGCTCTCGCCGGCCTCCGGGTCGGGGAGCCACTGCGGCCGGCGTACGACGTTCACGGGTTCCTCTTCGGGTGCAGTGGGTGCGGGCGAGGGCCGGCGCGTCCC
Source organism: uncultured Actinomycetota bacterium (assembly GCA_963754145.1). Lineage (GTDB taxonomy): Bacteria > Actinomycetota > Actinomycetes > Propionibacteriales > Nocardioidaceae > Marmoricola. Next base: position 237,332 of record CAVWFF010000007.1, on the reverse strand, counting down.
GCGCCGCTCGGCTACTCCTCCGTCGACTTCCCGCTGTCCACGCCCTCGCTGATCAGGTCCATCACCGTGGAGTCGGCGAGCGTGGTCACGTCGCCCACCTCGCGGTGCTCGGCGACGTCCTTGAGCAGCCGGCGCATGATCTTGCCGGAGCGGGTCTTCGGCAGCTCGGGCACGATCATGATCTGGCGGGGCTTGGCGATCGCGCCGATCTCCTTCTGCACGTGCTTGCGCAGCTCCTCGATCAGCGCGTCGGGTGCCTCCTCGCCGTCCTCGAGCGCCGACTCGCGCAGGATCACGAACGCGCACACGGCCTGGCCGGTGGTCTCGTCGTTCGCGCCGACGACCGCGGCCTCGGCGACCTTCGGGTGCGAGACCAGGGCGGACTCGATCTCGGTGGTCGAGAGCCGGTGGCCGGACACGTTCATCACGTCGTCGACGCGGCCGAGCAGCCACAGGTCGCCGTCGTCGTCCTTCTTGGCGCCGTCACCGGCGAAGTAGAAGCCCTGCTTCTTGAAGCGCGACCAGTACGTTTCCTTGAACCGCTCGTCGTCGCCCCACAGCGTGCGCAGCATCGCGGGCCACGGCTCGGTGAGCACGAGGAAGCCGCCGGACCCGTTGGGCACGGACTCGCCCTCGTCGTCGACCACGTCGGCGGAGACGCCGGGGATCGCGGTCATCGCGGAACCGGGCTTGCCGGCGGTCACGCCCGGCAGCGGGCTGATCATGATCGAGCCGGTCTCGGTCTGCCACCAGGTGTCGACGACCGGGGTCTTGCCGGCGCCGATCGTGTCGCGGTACCAGATGTAGGCCTCGGGGTTGATCGGCTCACCGACCGACCCGAGCACGCGGATCGAGGAGAGGTCGAACTTCTCCGGGATCTCCGCGCCCCACTTCATGCAGGTCCGGATCGCGGTCGGCGCGGTGTAGAAGATCGTGACGCCGTACTTCTCGATGATCTCCCACCAGCGGCCCTTGTGCGGGCTGTCGGGTGTGCCCTCGTACATCACCTGGGTCGCGCCGTTGGCCAGCGGTCCGTAGACCAGGTAGCTGTGGCCGGTGACCCAGCCGACGTCGGCGCTGCACCAGTACACGTCGGTCTCGGCCTTGAGGTCGAAGACCGCCCAGTGCGTGTAGGAGCAGCCGACCAGGTAGCCGCCGGTCGTGTGCAGGATGCCCTTCGGCTTGCCCGTCGTGCCCGAGGTGTACATGACGTAGAGCGGGTGCTCGGCGTCGTGCGCCTCGGCGGTGTGGTCGGAGGAGGCGCCGTCGACCACGTCGTGCCACCAGACGTCGACCTCGTCGTTCCAGTCCACGTCCTGCCCGGTACGACGGACCACCAGCACGTGGGAGACGACGCCGGTCTTCTCGCTGGCCACCTTGGCGACCGCCTCGTCGACGGCCGGCTTGAGCGCGGAGGGGGCGCCGCGGCGGTAGCCGCCGTCGGCGGTGATGATCACCTTCGCCTCGCAGTCGACGACCCGGCTGGCGAGCGCGTCGGAGGAGAAGCCACCGAAGACCACGGTGTGCGGGGCGCCGATCCGGGCGCAGGCCAGCATCGCCACCACCGTCTCCGGGATCATCGGCATGTAGATCGCGACCCGGTCGCCCTTCTCGACGCCGAGGTCCGTGAGCGCGTTGGCGGCCCGGCAGACCTCGTCCTTGAGCTCGGCGTAGGTGATGTCGCGGGTGTCGTCCTCGGGCTCGCCGACCCAGTGCAGCGCGACCTTGTCGCCCTTGCCGTCCTCGACGTGCCGGTCGACGCAGTTGTACGCCGCGTTGAGGGTGCCGCCGACGAACCACTTGGCGAACGGCGGGTCGTCCCAGTCCAGGACCCGGTCCCACTTCTGGTCCCAGGAGAGGCGCTCGGCCTGCTTCTCCCAGAAGGCCAGCCGGTCGTCGGCGGCCTCGTCGTACCAGTCCGCGGTGACGTTGGCGTGCTTCGCCAGGTCCTCCGGGGGCTCGAAGCGGCGCTCCTCGTGGCTGAGGTTGGCCAGGGTCTCGCTGGACGCGTTCTCGCTGCTCACGACTCTCATCTCCGTCGGGGACGTCTTCCTCTGCAGGCTAGTGCGCAAGCACTCCGGCGACGAGGGTGTGCTGGCACCCTGTCGCCGGAGTGATGCGCTCGAACGCTCCGAGAGGTTGCGAGCACCGCGTCCTCGAGGTCTAGTGAACGACCGCCTTCTCCGAGCCTGCGCCGGTCAGGGACCGCACCTCGAGCTCGTCGTACGCCGCCTCCGCCTCGGGGTCCTTCGACGTGATCGTGCCCAGCCAGCCGAACAGGAAGCCGAGCGGGATCGAGATGATGCCCGGGTTCTCCAGCGGGAACCAGTGGAAGTCGACGCCGAGCGGGAACAGGGAGCCGGTCTTGCCGTCCGGCAGCACCTTGCCGGACACGACCGGCGAGAACGCCACCAGGACCACGCAGGACACGAGACCGCCGTAGATGCTCCACGTCGCGCCGCGGGTGTTGAACCGCCGCCAGAACAGGTTGTAGAGGAGCGAGGGCAGGTTCGCCGACGCCGCGACCGCGAAGGCGAGGGCCACCAGGAACGCGATGTTGAGCTTCTGTGCCGGGATCGCCAGCAGGATCGCGATGCCGCCGATCACGAACGCCGCGATCCTGGCGACCTTGACCTCGCTGACCTCGGACGCGGTGCCCTTCTTGAACACGTTGGCGTAGAGGTCGTGCGCCACCGACGACGCCGAGGTGAGCGTGAGCCCGGCGACCACCGCGAGGATCGTCGCGAACGCCACCGCCGAGATCAGTGCGAGCAGGATCGCGCCGCCGGTGGATCCCTCACCACCGCCGACGGCTTCGGCGAGCAGGGGTGACGCCAGGTTGCCGCCGCTCAGGCGCGACCTCGCTCTCGGGGCCGGTGTCCAGCATCGCGGCGGCACCGAAGCCGAGCACCAGCGTCATCAGGTAGAACGACGCCGATCAGGCCGATCGCCCAGAACACCGACTTCCGCGCGTCGCGTGCGGTCGGCACCGTGTAGAAGCGGATCAGGATGTGCGGCAGTCCCGCCGTGCCCAGCACCAGGGCGATGCCCAGCGAGACGAAGTCGATCTTCGTGGTGGTGTTGACGCCGTACTTGAGGCCGGGCTGGAGGAACGCCTCGCCCTTGCCGGTCTTGTCGGCCGCGGCCCCGAGCAGCTCGGAGAGGTTGAAGCCGAACTTCGCGAGCACCAGCACGGTGATCAGCACGGTGCCGGCCATCAGCAGCACGGCCTTGACGATCTGCACCCAGGTCGTGCCCTTCATGCCGCCGACGGTGACGTAGAAGATCATCAGGGCGCCGACGCCGACGATGGTCAGGTTCTTCAGCCCCTGGCTCTCGACGCCGAGCAGCAGCGCGACCAGCGCACCGGCGCCGACCATCTGGGCCAGCAGGTAGAAGATCGAGACCACCACGGTCGAGGTGGCCGCGGCCGTGCGCACCGGGCGCTGCCTCATCCGGTACGCGAGCTGGTCGGCCATCGTGTAGCGGCCGGAGTTGCGCAGCAGCTCGGCGACGAGCAGCAGCGCGACCAGCCAGGCGACGAGGAAGCCGATCGAGTACAGGAAGCCGTCGTACCCGGACAGCGCGATCGCGCCGGAGATGCCGAGGAACGACGCGGCGGACATGTAGTCGCCGGACGACGGCCATGCCGTTCTGGAAGCCGCTGAACGAGCGGCCGCCGGCGTAGAAGTCGGTGGTGCCGGTGTTCTGGCGGCTGGCCCAGACGGTGATCGCGATCGTGACGAGGACGACCAGGATGAACAGGGTGGCGGTGAGGACCTGGGTGTTCACTTCACGGCCTTCCGGTGAGCGCTGCCTCGAGCTCCTCGGCCGAGCGGGTCGAGGGACTTCTGCGCGTGGTCGCGTACAGCCAGGCGATCACGAACGTCGTGACGAACTGCGAGAGCCCGAAGACGAGCGCGACGTTGATGTTGCCGACGAGCTTGATGCTCATGAAGTCGTGGGCCCACATCGACATCACGACGTACAGCAGGTACCAGACCAGGAACGCGACGGTCCACGGGAACGACGAAGCCGCGGTAGCGCCGCCGCAGCTCGCGCGAACTCCTTGCTCGCGGCCAGCTCGGCGTAGACGGGGTTCTCGGACCGGCGGTGGACCGACCGCTGGGGCTCGGTGTCAGGCATGGGTAACCTCCACGGGTGGTGTGACGTGCTCACGCTAGGAATCGGTGCGCACGGACGGGCAGGTCCCGGCCGCACCGTGCGGCCAGCGGCGCGTCGCGACCTCGACGAACGGTCGCTTGCCCACGACGAGCGGTCGACGCTGCGCCGAGCTCAGTTGCGGGCGGGGCGGCCGCGGTCGAGGACGACGGCCTCGGGGGTGTGCAGGCGGACCATGAAGCGGGCGACGTGGCTGGGCACGCGGTGCGGGGTGAGCAGGGAGACGCCGATCATCGTGGGAACGCGAGCGGGACGGTCCACGCGGCGGGCTGGCCGAGCAGGTCGGCGACCCAGCCCGGGTCGTGCGGTGCCGACGAACGCGTCGGCGACGGCCGCGACCGAGCAGGTGCCGCCGACGGCGAGGCCGGCGATCGCGCCGACGTCGGTGAGCCGCCGCCACCAGATGCCGAGCACCAGCAGCGGGCAGAACGTCGACGCCGCGACCGCGAACACGAGCCCGACGGAGCGGGCGATGCTGACGCCGGGGCGGCCAGGGCCAGCACGAGCGGCACGACGACCGCGATCACGGCCGAGACCCGGAACGCCGTGATCGGCCGGAGCCGGCGGCTCACGACGTCCTGGCTGACCACGCCCGCCACCGCGATCGTCAGCCCGGACGAGGTCGACAGGAACGCCGCGAACGCGCCGGCCGTCGTGAGCGCCGACAGCAGCTCGCCGCCGAGCCCGCCGATCATCCGTGCCGGCAGCTCGAGCACCACGGTGTCGGCGCGCCCGCTGGCGACCAGGTCCGGCGCGTAGAGCCGGCCGAGGGCGCCGTACACCGGCGGCAGCAGGTAGAAGACGCCGAGCAGCGCCAGCACCGCCAGGGTGGTCCGACGCGCGGCCCGGCCGTCGGGGTTGGTGTAGAAGCGCACGACCACGTGCGGCAGCCCCATCGTGCCGAGGAACGTGGCCACGATCAGGGAGTACGTGCGTGTAGAGCGGGTGCGCGCTCGTCGACGCGAGCGGTGCCGCCCACACGTCGCCCGGCGTCCCGCCCGCGGTCACGCTCGCGGTGGCCGGCGAGACGCCGCCGTCGCCGAGCCAGACCTGCAGCAGGAAGAAGACCGGCACCAGCAGGGCCGTGAGCTTGAGCCAGTACTGGAACGCCTGCACGAGCGTGATGCTGCGCATGCCACCGGAGAGCACGCTGACGAGCACGACGACGGCGACCACCAGCCCGCCCACCCAGGGCGGCGCGCCGGTGACCGTGCCGAGCGACAGCCCGGCACCCTGGAACTGCGGCATCAGGTACAGCCAGCCGATCGCGACCACCAGCAGCGACGAGACCGTGCGCACCCGCCGCGAACCGAGCCGGGCCTCCGCGAAGTCCGGCAGCGTGTAGGCGCCCGAGCGGCGCAGCTGGGCGGCGACCAGCACGAGCAGGACGAGGTAGCCGGCGGTCCAGCCGACCGGGTACCAGAGCATGTCGGCGCCGAACGCGAGCACCAGCCCGGCGACGCCGAGGAACGACGCGGCCGAGAGGTACTCGCCGCCGATCGCCGACGCGTTGAGCCGCGGGCCGACACTGCGCGAGGCGACGAAGAAGTCGCTGGTCGTGCGCGACACCCGGAGCCCGAAGATGCCGAGGACCAGCGTGGCGACGGAGACCAGGGCGATCGCGGCGACGCCCCAGGCGGCGCTCATCGCGTCACCGCTCCACGACGTCGGTGAAGTCGCGCTCGGTGCGCTCGGAGGCGCGCACGTAGAACCAGCCGAGACCGAACATCACCGGGTAGACGGCGAACCCGAGCAGCACCCACGGCAGCGGCATCCCGAGGAGCTCGACGTCCGCGAGCGACGGCGCCCAGCGTGAAGAGCAGCGGCAGCCCGCCGACCAGGACGGCCGAGGGCGACCAGCACGGTGACCGCCAGTCGTCCCTGGCTGCGGAGCAGCGAGCTCATGTAGAGCTCGCCGAGCTGCGTCTGGGCGTCGATCTCGGAGGCGCCGGTGCGGGCGACGCCGGCTGCCGACCTGGCGCGGGCTGGTGACCCGGACCCGATCCGGGACGGGGTCAGTCATCGCGCGCCCGGCTTCGCGCGCCGCACCAGCAGGTCGCGCAGCTCGCGCGTGTGGCGCCGGCTGACCGCGAGCTCCTCGTCGCCGACGAGGACCGTGCAGCGTCCGGCGTCCATCCGCACCTCGTCGATGTGCGCGAGGTTGACCAGCAGCGAGCGGTGGATGCGCACGAACCCGGCCTCGGCCCAGCCCTCCTCCAGCGTCGTGAGCGGCGCCCGCAGCAGGTGGCTCTGGCCGCCGACGTGCAGCCGGGCGTAGTCGCCCTGCGCCTCGACCCACCCGATGTCGCCGCGGCTGACGAACCGGGTCACGCCGCCGAGCTCGACGGCCACCTGCTCGTCGTCGCGGGGCGTGCGTCCGGTGTGGTGCTCGGACACGCGTCGTACGGCGTCGGCGAGACGCTCCTCGCGCACCGGCTTGAGCACGTAGTCGAGCGGCGTCGAGCTCGAACGCGTCGACCGCGTGCTCGTCGTGCGCGGTCACGAACACGACGGGGGGCGGGGACCTGAAGTTCGCGAGCACGCCGGCCAGCTCGAGGCCCGAGAGCCCGGGCATCCGGATGTCGAGGAACACCGCCGTCGACCTCGGTCTCGCGCAGCAGCCGCAGCGCCTCCGTCGCGGAGTCGCAGGTGCGGACGGAGCCGACCCGGTCGTCGCGCCCGAGCAGGAACTCCAGCTCGTCGAGCGCCGGCTGCTCGTCGTCGATCACGAGCAGGCGCAGGGGCATGCGCCGTTCATCGGTGCGTCGGGCGTGCGTCATGTGCTGGACCCCCGGCGCGTACTTGGGCACCCGCACGGTGACCTTGGTGCCTGCGTCGGGGGCGGTCTCGACGACCAGGCCGTGGTCGTCGCCGAACGCGGAGCGCAGCCGCTCGTCGACGTTGCCGAGGCCGACCGAGTCGATGTCGGGGTGGCCGGCGAGCGCGCGTCGTACCCGCTCCGGGTCCTCGCCGGCACCGTCGTCCTCGATCGTGATCTCGCACTCGCGGTCGAGGTCGCGGGCCATGATCGTGATCGTGCCGCCGCCGGCCTTGCCCTCGAGCCCGTGGCGGACGGCGTTCTCCACCAGCGGCTGCAGGCACAGGAACGGGATCGTCACCGGCAGCACCTCCGGCGCGACCTGGAGCCGCACGCTGAGCCGGTCGCCGAAGCGGGCGCTGTTCGAGCATCAGGTAGCGCTCGATCGAGCGCAGCTCCTCGGCGAGCGTCGTGAACTCGCCGTGCTGCCGGAACGAGTAGCGGGTGAAGTCGGCGAACTCCAGCAGCAGCTCGCGCGCCCGGTCGGGGTCGGTGCGCACGAACGACGCGATCGCCGACAAGGGAGTTGTAGATGAAGTGCGGGCTGATCTGGGCCCGGAGCGCGCGCACCTCCGCCTCCATCAGCCGGGTGCGGCTGGCGTCGAGCTCGGCCAGCGCGAGCTGGCCCGACACCCACTGCGCGACCTCCTCGGTCGCGCGGAGCAGCCCGGCCGAGGTCGAGGTGCCGAACACCTGCAGCGTGCCGACGACCCGGTCCTCCACCACCAGCGGCGCCACGATCGCCCCGGCGCACCTCGCACGACGGGGAGGGGCAGACCAGGTCGGCGGGCTGGACGACGACGGTGCCGCCGTCCTCGACCACGCGCTTGGCGATCGCGCTGCACTGGTCGGTGTGGTGGACGCCGCGGCCGTCCCAGGCGAGCACGCCGGCGGTGTCGGTGAGCGCGACGGCGGGTGCCCCGAGCAGGGCGTGGATGTGCTTGACCGCCCGCTCGGCGGAGCTCTCCGTGAGCCCGAGCCGGAGCGCGGGCCCGGCCAGCGAGGCGGTGTGGAGGGTCCGGAACGTGGTCCGGTCGGCCTCCGTGCCGAGATGCCCTCGGCCGAGGAGGCTGCCCAGTCGCCCGAACGTGCCCACGAGCCGGAGGGTAGCCCTCACCCGGCCGCGGGAGCCGCGGCGAACCGCGTCCGTCCGGCCTGCGTGGCACACTTCGCGAGGTGAGCCTGCCGACCACCCCCGTCACGGGTGCGCGCGCGGTCCCGCAAGGGGCCGGGCGCCGTCCCGACGCTGGAGGAGGTCGCGGCCCGCGCCGGGGTGTCCCGGGCGACCGCAAGCCGGGTGCTGCGCGGCGCCAGCAACGTCAGCGACTCGGCTCGCGACGCCGTGCACGCGGCCGCCCGCGAGATCTCCTACACGCCGAACCAGGCGGCGCGGTCGCTGGTCACCGGTCGCAGCGACTCGGTCGCGTTCCTCGTCGACGAGACCGAGGAGCGGATGTTCAGCGACCCGTTCTTCCTCGGCATGCTCCGCAGCGCGCAGGTCGCGGTGGCCGAGGCGGGCCTCCAGCTGGTGTTCACGATGACCTCGCGCCGGGAGGACCAGGAGCGGTTCCTCGCCTACGCCGCCGGCGGCCACGTCGACGGGGTCCTGCTGATGTCGCTGCACGGCGAGGACCGGCTGCCGCAGGCGCTGGAGAAGCTCGGCGTCCCGACCGTGCTGAGCGGTCGTCCCCTGAGCGGCAGCCGCAGCCTCTACTACGTCGACGCCGACAACGTCGACGGGGCGCGGATCGCCACCCGGCACCTGCTCGCGTCCGGCCGCCGGGTGGTCGCGACGGTGACGGGGCCGCAGGACATGTGCGCCGGGCAGGACCGGCTGGCTCGGCTACCGGCGGCGCGCTCGACGAGACCGGCACGGCGTACGACGAGCGGCTCGTCGTCGAGGGGGAGTTCACCGCCAACGGGGGCAACGCCGCCATGGCGCAGCTGCTCGATCGCCGGCCCGACGTGGACGGGGTGTTCGCGGCGTCCGACCTGGCCGCGATCGGCGCGATCCGGGCGATCGAGCAGAGCGGCCGCCGGGTCGGCAGGGGACCCGGCGAGGTGGCCGTGATCGGTTTCGACGACATCCGCGACGCGGCCGGGCACCGGCCGCCGCTGACCACCGTGCGGCAGCCGATCGCCGAGATGGGCACCACGATGACGATGCGACTGCTGCGAGCGGCTCAGCGGGGACGCACCCCCGCGAGCCACCGGTGCTGCCGGTCGAGCTGGTGCTGCGCGAGACCGCCTGACCGGCGTCGAGCCGGCTGGCGGGCCGTCCGGCGAGCGTGAGGAACCGCGCTCGGCATCGAGTTCTTCGCGACTTCGCGCCAGGAGCCTTGACTTTGTGACCCCGTCGCGCTCATTCTCAAGGCATCGTGAGAGCGCTCTCACAGGCGGCGCCGAGACCGCCGGTGGAGCGATGAGGTCAGGAGGACCCATGCGTCTCGAGACACCCCGTCGCCGTACGGCGGCAACCCTGACGGCGCTGCTCGCGGTGGCGTCCCTCGTGCTGGCCGGCTGCGGGTCCGGCACGACAGGAGGCCAACGGCGGCGCCGGCAGCCGGCCCCTGCGGCACCACGGACAAGACCACGCTGACGGTCGGGCTGTTCGGCACCTTCGGCTTCAAGGAGAACGGTCTCTGGGACGCGTACAAGAAGCGTCTGCCCGAACATCACGATCAAGGAGGACGTGGTCGAGCAGTCGGCCGACTACTGGACCCGGCTGAAGACCCGGCTCGCCTCCGGCAGCGGCCTCGACGACGTGCAGGCGATCGAGATCGGCTTCGTCGCCGACGTCGTGCAGAACCACGCCGACCAGTTCGTGAACTGGAACGACGTGCCCGAACGCGGCGAAGCTGCAAGGCCGAGTTCTTCGACTGGAAGTGGCAGCAGGCCAGCAGCACCGACGGCAAGACCACGGTCGGGCTCGGCACCGACATCGGCCCGGAGGCGATCTGCTACCGCAAGGACCTGCTCGAGCAGGCCGGGCTGCACCTCCGACCCGGCGACGCTGGCCGACGAAGTGGGCGACCTGGGACGACTTCATCGACTTCGGCAAGCAGTACGAGGCGTCCTCGACCAAGCAGGCCGGGTCGCACTTCGTCGACAGCGCCGCCAGCATCTTCTCCACCGCCGTCTACCAGGGCGACGAGGCCTACGCCAACGACGACGGCGAGGCCGGACGTCGAGAACAGCGACGGCGTGCAGACGGCCTGGGACTACGCCACCCAGGCGGCGCAGGCGGCATCACCGCCGGGCTCGCAGCAGTTCTCGCCGACCTGGAACAAGGCGTTCTCCAGCGGCGCGTTCGCCGCCCTCGCCTGCCCGACCTGGATGATGGGCTACATCCAGGGCCAGGCCGGCGACGCCTACGCCGGCAAGTGGGACGTCGCCCCGGTGCTGCCCGGTGGCGCGACCAACTGGGGCGGCTCGTGGCTCGGTGTGCCCGACCGAGGCCAAGAACAAGGCGGCCGGCGATCGCGCTCGTCGAGTGGCTGTCGGCCAAGGACGCAGCAGGTCACGATGTGGACCTCGAAGAAGCAGGGCGGGCACTTCCCGTCCAACTCCGCAGGCGGCCGCCGACCCGGCGGTCAACGGCGCCAAGAGCGCGTACTTCAGCAACGCGCCGGTGGGCCAGATCTTCGGCGACATCGCCAGCGCAGATGAAGATCCCGCCGATCGGCCTCTACGACACGCAGATCCAGCAGGCGCTCACCACGCAGCTGACCAACGTCGAGACCAAGGGCACCTCGCCGGACGAGGCGTTCAACGACGCGCTGGACGCGATCAAGCAGGTCACCGGCTGACCGGTGACCGCCGGGCCGCCGACCGCCACGCGAGTCGGCGGCCCGGTACGCTCGCCGGGATCGCGCGACCGGCAGGCTCCGATCACCGGCACGGAACGACGGCCCGCGAAGATGCCATGACCGTCGACCAGCGCAGCCTCGTCGCCGAGGCTCGCCCGCGCCGCCGACGCCGGCCGCAAGCGCGCGCAGCCGGCTGCCCGGGCAGCGCGGATCGGCTACGTCTACGTCGCTGCCGTTCTTCCTCGTGTTCGCTGGCGTTCAGCCTCTACCCGTGGCTCGACACGGCGTGGGTCTCGCTGCACGACGTGCGGCTGTCGACGTACGACCAGCAGACCTGGGTCGGCCTGGACAACTACCGCAACCTGTTCACCAACCAGTTCTTCTGGAACGCGTTCCGCAACACGGTCACCATCGGCATCATCTCGACCGTCCCGCAGCTGTGCATGGCGCTCGGGATCGCGCACCTGCTCAACTACCGGCTGCGGGGCCGCACGTTCTTCCGGGTCGCGATGCTGATGCCCTACGCGACCAGCCTGGCCGCGGCGACCGTGATCTTCGCTCGAGCTCTTCGACACCAAGCTCGGGCTCATCAACTGGGTCCTGCACGTCCGTGCACCTGCCCGCCGTCGACTGGCAGGGCTCGAAGTGGCCGAGCCAGATCGCGGTCTCGACGATCGTCACCTGGCGCTGGACCGGCTACAACGCGCTGATCTACCTGGCCGGCATGCAGGCGATCGACTCGTCGCTGTACGAGGCCGCGGCGATCGACGGCGCCGTCCGCTGGCGCCAGTTCCTGCACGTGACCCTGCCCGGCCTGCGGCCCGACGATCCTGTTCACGATCGTGGTCTCGACCATCGGCGCGACCCAGCTGTTCGGCGAGCCGCTGCTCTACCACAACGGCCAGGCCGACGGCGGCACGTCGAACCAGTACCAGACGCTCGGGCTGCTGATGTACCAGCAGGGCTGGACCAACGACCGGCTCGGCCTGGCCTCGGCCACGGCCTGGACGATGTTCGTGATCATCGTGGTCGCGGTCGCGGTCAACCTGCTCTTCGCCCGCTGCCGCACCCGGGGAGCACTGCGATGACGCTCGTGACCGACGCCGTCCCGCAGGTCCGCGCGAGCGCCGCGCGCGACGGAGCCGGAAGCAGCGCACGGCTAGCCGGGTCACCTACGCTGCTGGTCGCGGTGGTCACGCTGGTCGTCGGTCTTCCCGCTCTACTACACGGTCGTGATGGCCTCGCACACGAACGCCGAGATGGCCGCCGGCGACGCCGCCGCTGCTGCCGAGCACGTCGCTTCTTCGACAACGTGAAGAAGGCGCTGCGAGCTGGCGCCGCTCAACCACGGGCTGGTCAACTCGCTGATCGTCTCCGGGGCGATCACCGCTCGGCACGGTGGCGTTCTGCACGCTGGCCGGGTTCGCCTTCGCCAAGCTGCGCTTCCGCGGGCCGCAACCTGCTGCTGGGCTTCTGCATCGCGACCATGATGGTGCCGATGCAGATGGGCATCATCCCGCTCTACATGATGATGGCGCGGCTCGGCCTGGCCGGACACCTGCAGTGCGGTGATCCTGCCGACGCTGGTGCACGGCGTTCGGTGTCTTCTTCATGCGCCAGTACATCGTCCAGCGCGTGCCCGACGAGCTGATCGAGGCCGGCTACATCGACGGCGCCGAGCACGCTCCGGATCTTCTGGTCGATCGTCGTGCCGGCCGTGCGGCCGGCGATGGCGGTGCTCGGCGATGCTGACGTTCCTGACGACGTGGAACGACTTCTTCTGGCCGATCATCGCGCTCAGCTCGCAGAACCCCACGGTCCAGGTCGCCTTCCAGAGCCTGGCCACCGGCTACGCCCCGCAGCAGTCGATCATCATGGCCGGCACGCTCTACGGCACCGCTCCCGGTGCTCATCGTCTTCGCCCTGCTCGGCAGGCAGATCGTCGGCGGCATCATGCAAGGAGCAGTCAAGGGATGACCAGCACGACTAGGTTTCCCGCCGGACTTCGTCTGGGGCGTCGGCCACCGCGGCGTACCAGATCGAGGGCGCCGTCGCCGAGGACGGCCGGCGCGCCCAGCATCTGGGACACGTTCTGCCACACGCCCGGGCAAGGTCGTCGACGGCGACACCGGCGACGTCGCCTGCGACCACTACCACCGGTGGCCGCGAGGACCTGGACCTGATGGCCGACGCTCGGCATCCCGTCGTACCGCTTCTCGGTCGCCTGGCCGCGGGTCATGCCCGACGGCCGCAACGGTCAACCAGGCCGGGCTCGACTTCTACCAGCGAGCTCGTCGACGGCCTGCTCGCAGCGCGGCATCACGCCGCTGATGACGCTCTACCACTGGGACCTGCCGCAGGCGCTCGAGGACGAGGGCGGCTGGCTCAGCCGCGAGACGCGTCGGACCGCTTCGCCGACTACGCCGACTGGTGCTGGGCAAGGAGCTCGGCGACCGGGTGCCCGCGATCACGACGCTCAACGAGCCCTGGTGCTCGGCGTTCCTGGGCTACGCGTCGGGCGAGCACGCCCCGGGCCTCACCGACGACCGGCTCGCGTACTCGCCGCGGCGCACCACCTCAACCTCGCCCACGGCCGCGCGGTCACCGCGCTGCGCGGCGGTGCTGCCCGCCGCCGCGCAGACTCTCGGTGACCCTGAACCTGCAGCAGGTGGAGCCGGCGTCGGACACGCGAGGCCGACCTGGCCGCCGCCCGGCACGTCGACGCCGATCGCCAACCGGATCTTCCTCGACCCGATGCTGCGGGGCAGCTACCCCGACGACCTGCTGGCCGGCACGGCGCACCTCACCGACTGGTCCTTCGTGCACGACGGTGACCTCGAGGCGAGATCCGGGCACCGCTCGACTTCCTCGGCGTGAACTACTACATCCCGAGCGTGGTCGGCGCCGGACCCCGCGGGAAGGCCGGCTGCCCGGCACCGACCGTGCCTTCGGCATCGAGATCGCGGAGCCGCCGCACGATCATGGGGTGGCCGATCGAGCCGTCCGGGCTCCGCGACCTGCTGCTGCGGGTGCACCGCGACTACGGGATCCCGACCATGGTCACCGAGAACGGCATGGCGGACCACGACGTCGCCGTCGACGGGCGGGTCCACGACGACGCCCGGATCGACTACCTCCACGGCCACCTCGGCGCGGTGCTCGACGCGGTGGCCGCCGGCGCCGACGTCCGCGGCTACTTCGTGTGGACGCTGCTCGACAACTTCGAGTGGGCGTGGGGCTACGACAAGCGCTTCGGCCTCGTGCACGTGGACTTCGACGACCAGGCGCGGACCCTCAAGGACTCCGCGCGCTGGTACGCCGACGTGGCTGCGCGCAACGCGCTGCCGGACGAGTTGCCGGGGGTCAGCGGAAGTCGATGAGCAGCGTGCCGGGATCCTCGGGCTCGGCCGGTGGTGGGGCCTCGGCGTCCGCGTCGGGCTGCGCCTCGTCCTCCGGGTCCTGACGCTGCACCACGGTGCGGTAGCAGCGCGTGACGTAGGGCAGCCGCATGCCGTCGTGCCCGCGGCCGAAGCCGTCGTACATCTCGCCGACCTCGCGCAGCGTCTGCTCGCGCTCGTCGGGCGTCATGACCGCGACGTTGGAGCGGGAGGCGACCAGGTCGAGCAGCCCGGCACGGTCGAGGTCCTGCCAGTGCCGGTAGCTCGCGCTGTCGACCCAGCCGAAGTGCCGGTCGTCGCCGAGCAGCCGCACCGGGTCGCGCTCCTGCTCCTGGGTGCCGATCAGCCGTCCCAGCCGGCGCACCCACGGGATGCCCTCGTCGCGCACGTTCCAGACCATCGCCAGCACCCCTCCGGGGCGCAGCACGCGGGCGATCTCGGGCAGCGCGCGTGCCCGGTCGAACCAGTGGAACGACTGGGCCGCGACCACCACGTCGACCGACCGCGAGGCCACCGGGATGCGCTCGGCGGCACCGCTGCAGGCATGGGCGCCGGGGACACGTGCGTTGAGCAGACGCAGCATCCGGTCGTCGGGATCGGTGGCGACCACCTCGTGACCGAGGGCGACGACCTGCTCGGTGAGCTTGCCGGTGCCGGCGCCCAGCTCGAGCACGCGGGCCGGCCTGGTGCCGACCAGCCAGGCGACGCCCTCGGGCGGGTACGACGGGCGGGCCCGGTCGTAGCGCGTCGGCGGCGTCGCCGAAGCTCAACCGCTCGCCTGCCACCGTGAAGTCCTTCCGCTCGCCGTGCGTTCGACGCTACCCGATAGCGTCGGCGCCGTGCCGCAGCAACGCGAAGGGGCGGATCCCCTTGCCTGGTTGGTCTCCCTCGAGGGTGTGCCGTCCGCGTTCGCGGCCACCCGCGACGGCATCGACGCGCTGCTGCGCGACCGCGGCCTGCGCCGCACCGACCCGGCGCAGACCGTCGAGTCGCTGCTGCGTGGCGCGCACGCCTCTGCCGTGCTCTCCGGATCCGGCTCGACGCTCGACGAGGTGCGCGCGGGCGAGGGCGACGAGGTCGCGCGGGCCGCCGCGCGGATGAGCACGGCCCTGCTCTCCCTGGTGCCGGTCGTCGGGCACTCGCCGCTGCAGGCGCTGTCACGCCTGCACGTGCTGGCGGCGGGCACCGACACGGCCGGCCGGCCCGCGACCCCGGAGGCCGCCGACCGGATGACCGCACTCGGGTCCGCGCTCGGCGCCGTCACCGAGGCGCCGGCGCTGCTGGTCGCGGCGGTGGCCCATGCCGAGGTGGCGACGGTCGCACCCTTCGGCTCGTACGACGGGCTGGTGGCGCGGGCCGCCGAACGGCTGGTGCTCGTCGCGCGGGGTGTGGACCCGGCGTCGCTCGTCGTACCGGAGGCGGGGCACCTGGCGCTGCGTGCGGAGTACGAGTCCAACCTGCGCGCCTACGCCGGCGGTGGTCGCTCGGGCCTGCACGCCTGGCTGCTCTACGCCGCCGAGGCTCAGGCCCGGGGTGCGGAGTCGAGCCCGCTGGTGGGCTGAACCGCCGAACGGCACCGACGTACGAAGACGTCGATGCCGTTCATGGCACACGAATACCTGGCTACCAGGCGTGCTTTTTCTAAGTGTTGCCCTGGGCAGATCCCAGATGACAAGCGCCCTGTAGGAAGGGTAGATCGCCGCGTGGGTACCTGGATCCGTGTGACGCTTTTGAGTTGTCCTGTGGTCCTTTGTACGCCGGGTCGGTAATGAGTTCAAGGGTTGCCATCGGCCCATGGGAGTGGTCCAATCCGGCCTTGCCAGATGGCCATCCGGGCGCGTCACACCTGGCTCAGGCGGAGCTGTTGCGGCGTCGCAGGTTGATCCAGATGGCGCCACCGACGGCGACCGCGCCGCCCACCGCGAGCGCGGCCAGCGTGGGTTTGGCCGGGGGCAGCCGGACCCGGCTCTGCAGCGCGACGGGCTTGTCGAAGACCAGCACCGGCCACCCCCGGTCCTTCGCCACCCGGCGCAGGTCCTTGTCGGGGTTGACCGCGTGCGGGTGCCCGACCGCCTCGAGCATGCGTGACGTCGGTCACCGAGTCGCTGTAGGCGTAGCTGCGGGCCAGGTCGTAGCCGCGCTTGCGCGCCAGGTCCTGGATCGCCTTGGCCTTGTTCTCCGCGTAGGCGTAGAACTTGATGCCGCCGGTGTAGCGGCCGTCCTCGACCGCCATCCGGGTGGCCACGACGTGGTCGGCGCCGAGCATCTCGCCGATCGGCTCGACCACCTCCGAGCCCGACGTCGACACGATGATCACGTCACGCCCGGCAGCGTGGTGCTCCTCGATCAGGCTCACCGCCTCGTCGTACACGAGCGGGTCGACGATGTTGTGCAGCGTGTCGGCGACGATCTCGCGCACCGTCTGCACGTCCCAGCCGGCGCAGAGGTTCGACATGAACTGCCGCATCTTCTCCATCTGGTCGTGGTCGGCGCCGCCGACCAGGTAGACGAACTGGGCGTAGGCGCTGCGCAGCATCGCGCCCCGGGTGATCAGGCCCCCGGCCTGGAACGGCCGCGAGAACGCCAGCGTGCTCGACTTGGCGATGATGGTCTTGTCGAGGTCGAAGAACGCGGCCGTCGGGCGGGCCATCGGGGACATGCGGCCAGTCTAGGGAGGGGATCCGACGCCTCAGCGCGGCCACGGTCAGCCGCCCGGAGACGGTGGTGACGGTCGTGCACCGGGGCGGCGTACCGCGGCACTCGACGAGCGCGGAGGTGTTCCCGCGCCCGACGCACCACGTACGCCGCCGCGCCGTCGCGGGTGAAGGCGACGGTGGTCACCCGCGAGCGGGACGGGAGCCCGGTCGGCAGCTCTCGACCCCGGTCCGGGCGTCGAGGAGGACCGGGGACGCGGACGCAGTGAGCACGAGCACCCGGCCCCCGTCCGCGGACAGGACCGCGCGCGGGAACAGAGCGCGCTCGCGTCGCCACAGCCGCCTGCCCGCCCGCGTCGCGACGATGCTCGATGCCGTGGCGGGTCGGGGCGACGACGAGGTCGCCCACACGGGCGAGGAACGCCGGGTGATCCGGGCCGGTGCGGGTGACCCGGTCGGCGCCGACGTCCCAGGCGCGCGACGCCCCCGGTGAAGCGTAGTAGGCGGTGCCGTCGGTCAGGGCGAGCGGCCGCGCGAAGCGGAAGAAGTCCAGCGGGTCGAGGGCGGTGCGGATCGCGACCGAGTGGCCCTCGCGCGCGTCGAACACGACGAGCTGCTGGGTGTAGGTCAGCCAGAACACCCAGCCCCGCTGCGGGATCCGCGACCAGCCCGGGAGCCGCGTTGTGCCCGATCTCGGCGGTGCCGCCCTCCTCGTCGACCAGCACGATGTCGGCCTCCTGGGTGCGGTAGACGGCGCCCACGCCCGGGTCGATCAGGTCGGTCACCCCCCGCACCGG
This sequence comes from uncultured Actinomycetota bacterium, assembly GCA_963754145.1. Lineage (GTDB taxonomy): Bacteria > Actinomycetota > Actinomycetes > Propionibacteriales > Nocardioidaceae > Marmoricola. Next base: position 219,674 of record CAVWFF010000007.1, on the reverse strand, counting down.
CAGCGTGAGGGCGCCGACGTGCAGCCGGCCGTCGGCGAGGTAGGGGAGCGGTCGCGGTCGTCGCCCGGGAGGCCTGGGCGGCTGCGGTGGCGGGCGGGGCTGCCGGGTCGTGGAGCAGGACGACCACGTCCCGGCGGCCACCAGGGCCACGACCGTGGCGACGCCAGCGAGCACGCGGCCTCGGGCGCCGCGGGAGCGACCGCTGCCGGCCACGATCGCGTCGAGCGGCGGCGGACCGACCTCGACGTCGTCCGGCGCGCGGCCGAGCAGCCCGAGCGGGTCGTCCTCGTCGAGGTGGTCGCCGACGGCGACCGCGCCGCTCCCCAGGACCGCGCCGACCTGCGCCTCGGTCAGGCCGCCCACGGTGTGCAGCACGAGCGCCGTGCGGCGGGTGTGCCGGCGGCGGGTCTCCGGCCAGGTGTGCAACAGCCGGCGGAAGACCTGCACGTCGACGTCGTCCGCCCGGCGGACCCGCGCCCAGGACCGGTGGACCCGGCTCAGGGCGGTGCGCGTGACCTGCTCCGCACGGCCCGTCGGGCAGCCGAGGAGCACCAGCGTGCGGACGAGGGGCTGCCAGCGCAGGCCGACGTACGCCGCGAAGTCGTCCTCGCTCGCCCGGTCCACGCCTCACCAGACCATCCCGCGCCGTTTCGCGTCCACAGGCCCGCGCTGTCGGTGTCCCGTCCACCGGCGCCCGGGCGTGGCTCCCGCTACGACGCCGGCCCCGGCAACGTTCTCGCCATGAGCACTTCCGGGCAGCCGCCCCTGCTGGTGACCGGCGACGAGCCGCTCCTCGATGACCTGCTCCGGCTGTCGGCCGCGGCCGGGGTCGTGCTCGACGTCGCCCACGACGTCGCGGCGGCGCAGCGGGGATGGTCGGCGGCGGCCCTGGTCCTGGTCGGGGCGGACCAGGCCGCCGCGCTCGCCCGCATCGAGCCGCCCCGCCGCCCGCAGGTGCACGTGGTGGCGCGCGGGCCGGTGCCCGACGGGCTGTTCCGGTCCGCGCTGGCGCTCGGCGCGGAGCACGTCGCCGAGCTGCCGCTGTCGGAGGCCTGGCTGGTGGAGGTGCTCACGGACGCCGGTGACGGGGCGGCCAGCCGGGGTGTCGCGATCGGAGTCGTCGGCGGGTCGGGCGGTGCCGGCGCCACGGTGTTCGCGAGCGCGCTGGCCCTGACGCTCGGCGCCGACCGGGCCACCCTCCTCGTCGACGCCGACCCGCTGGGAGCCGGCATCGACCGGGTGCTCGGCATGGAGTCGCTCGACGGCATCCGCTGGGACGCGCTGCACCACACGACCGGCCGGCTCAGCGCGCGGTCGTTGCGGGAGGCGCTGCCGCGCCGCGGCGGGGTCTCCGTCCTGACCTGGGCGGCCGACCGACCGACCGGCGCTGCAGGCCTTCGCGATGCGCGAGGTGCTCTCCGCCGGGCAGCGCGGCCACGGGGCGCTGGTGCTCGACCTGCCACGCCATCCCGATCCCGTGATCGAGGAGGTGCTCGCCCGGCTCGACCACGTGGTCGTGGTCAGCGGTGTCACCGTGCCGGCCGTCACCGCGACCTCACGTGTCACCGCGCGGCTGGTCGGTCTCTCCGCGACGTCCCACCTCGTGGTCCGCGGCAGCGGCGGCGTCGACGCCGCCGCGATCGGCCGGCTGCTCGGCCTGCCCGTGGCGGCCGCGATGCCCGACCAGCGGGGGCTCGACGAGGCGATCGACCTCGGCGCCGGGCCGGTGCGCTCGCGTCGGGGCGCGCTCGCCCGGGCCGCACGCCAGGTGGCCGGGCGCGTGGTGCTCGGCGGACGGACTGGCGGCATGAGCGGCCCGGCGGTCCCGGCCGCGATGCTGGAGCAGGTGCGCGACCAGCTCGCACGCGAGCGGCGCCGAGCTGACCCCCGAGCACGTCGCGCAGGCGCTGCGCGACCGCGGCCGGCCCGTGGGTGACGCCACCGTGCTCGCCGTCCACGACGCGCTGCGACGCGACGTCGTCGGTGCCGGGCCGCTCGAGCCCCTGCTCCGCACCGACGGCGTCACCGACGTGCTGGTCAACGGGCCCGACCGGGTCTACCTCGACCGCGGTCGCGGGCTCGAGCCCACCGGCGTCCGGCTGCCCGACGAGGAGTCCGTGCGCCGTCTCGCACAGCGGCTCGCGGCGTCGGGCGGCCGGCGGCTCGACGACGCGACGCCGTACGTCGACCTGCGGCTGCCCGACGGCACGCCGCTTCCACGCCGTGCTCGCGCCGGTCTCCCGGCCCGGCACCGTGCTGTCGCTGCGGGTGCCGCGGGCGCGGGTGTTCACGCTGGCCGAGCTGGTCGAGGCCCGCGCGCTCGCCCGAGGAGGGCGCCTGGCTGCTCCGGCGGATCGTCGAGAGCCGGCTGGCCTTCCTGGTCAGCGGCGGCACCGGCTCGGGCAAGACCACGCTGCTCAACGCGCTGCTCTCGCTGGTCGACCCGACCGAGCGGCTGGTGCTGGTCGAGGACGCCAGCGAGCTCCGGCCCGACCATCCCGCACGTCGTCGGGCTGGAGGCGCGCCCCGCCAACATCGAGGGCGCCGGCGAGATCACGCTGCGCACGCTGGTGCGCCAGGCGCTCCGCATGCGGCCCGACCGGCTCGTGCGTCGGCGAGGTCCGCGGTGACGAGGTGACCGACCTGCTCGCCGCGATGAACACCGGCCACGAGGGCGGCTGCACCACGCTCCACGCCAACTCGGCCGCCGACGTGCCCAGCCGGATCGAGGGCCTCGCGCTCGCCGCCGGCCTTCCGCTGGCCGCCGTGCACAGCCAGCTGGTCTCGGCCCTCGACGTGGTGGTCCACCTCGGCCGGGGGCGCGACGGCCGCCGCCAGGTCCGCGAGATCGGCATCGTGGTGGAGGTCGACGGGATCGCCCGGGTGGCCCCCGCGGTGACGTTCGACGACGGCGAGGTCCACACGCATCCGGCTGCCGACGCGCTGCTCGAACGGCTCACCTGATGGTCGTGCTCGCCGCCCTCCTGGCCGGGTCGGCTGCGGTCCTCGCGTTCCCCGCCCGGGCACCCCGCCGCGGCCCGGAGCGCCTCGCGCGCCGCCGGCCGCCGCCGACCCTCCTGGTCGTCCCGCTGGCGGTGCTGCCGGTGCTCCTGCTCCAGGGGCGACAGCTGGTCCTCGGCCTGGTCGGCGTGCTGGTGGTGGCCGCCGGGCAGCGGTTGCTCGCGCGCCGGCGTGCCGCGGCCGGGGCCGCTGATCGGGCGGCACGGGTGCAGGCCTACTGCGAGTCGGTGGCGGCCGACCTCGCCGCCGGCCAGCCACCGCACCGGGTGCTGGCGCGGTCGGTCGCCGAGTTCCCGGAGTTCACCGCGGCTGCCGCCGCGGCCGAGCTCGGCGCCGACGTGCCCGACGCCCTGCGCCGGCTGGCGCGGGCGCCCGGCGCGGGCGAGCTGAGGCTGGTCGCCGCCGCGTGGCAGGTCGCGCACCGGTCCGGCGCGGGGCTGGCCGACGCGCTCGAGCAGGTCGGCCGGGGCGTCCGGGCGCGCCGCCGCACCGCCCGGCTGGTCGCCGCCGAGCTCGCGCCTGCCCACGCGACGGCGCGGATGATGGCGTGCCTGCCGCTGGTGTTCGTGCTGGCCGGGTCCGGCCTGGGTGGTGACCCGGTGGCCTTCCTGACCGGCACCACGCCCGGGCTGGCCTGCCTGTCCGCCGGCCTCGCACTCTCCTACGCCGGGCTCGCGTGGCTGCAGCGGATCGCCGACGCGGTGCTCCGCGGATGACCGTGCTGGTCGCCGTGCTCGCCGCCGGCAGCGGTCGCGGTCGCGCTTCCCCCGGTGCCGCGGCTGCCGCGATCCGTCCGGACCGACCGTCCGGCGCGACCGACCGGGCACCGCTGGACCGGTGGCGGCTGCCGCTGGCGGTCCTGACCGGTGCCGGCGTCGGCGTCTTCCTCGGTGGCGCCGCCGGGGTCGCCGCCGGGCTGCTGGCGGGCGTGCTCGCCTGGCGGGTCCTCGGCCGGGTCGAGAGTCCCGCCGCGGTCCGCCGACGGGAGGCCCTGGCACGCGACCTGCCGGGGGCGGTCGACCTGCTGGTCGCGGCGTTCGCCGCGGGTGTCGCGCCCGGGCCCGCCCTGGGGCTGGTGGCCGACGCGCTCGACGGGCCGGTCTCCGCCGAGCTCGGGGCCCTCCACCGGCGGCTCGACCTGGGGGCCGACCCCGCCAGCGTGTGGGCCGAGCTGGCGGCGCACCCCCAGCTGGCGCCGCTCGGGCGTGCGCTCGCGCGCGCCCACGACACGGGCGCATCGGTCACCACCGCCGGTGCGCGGCTCGCCCGGGAGCTCCGGGAGCGCGCCCACGCCGAGGTCGAGTCTCGTGCTCGCAGCGTTTCCACGCGGGCGGCGGCACCGCTCGGCGTGTGCTTCCTCCCGGCGTTCGTGCTGCTCGGGATCGTGCCCCTCGTCGCCGGGCTCGTCGGCTCGCTGGGGCTCCTCCGGTGAGCACCCGGCCGGACAGCACCTGTCCACAGCCACCCGCTCGCCGACGGTTCTCCACCACGGCCCACGACCTCGTGGCAGCGGGTCGCGTCGACGAGAAAGGTCAGTCCTGCAAGGAGAAACCTCGGGGGGCCGTCCTCCGGGCAGGAGACAACAAGGAGTCAACATGAGCAACGCGACCCTCACCCGGTTCCGGGACGAGGCGGGCACCACGACCGCGGAGTACACCGTCGTCACGGGCGCCGCCTGCGGCTTCGGCGCCCTCCTCTACAAGCTGCTGACCAGCGAGTGGGGACAGCGGCTGATCGAGACCGCGTTCAAGGCCGTCCTCAAGCTGATCGGCTTCTAGACCCACCAGACGCGGGTGGTCGCCGGCATCCACGACGTGCCGGCGACCACCTGCGGGGAAGGAAGGCGCAGATGCGTGACACCGACGAGTCCGGCACGGTGACCGCGGAGGCAGCGGTGGTGATGCCGGTCGTGCTGCTGTTCACGATCGGCATGGCCTGGCTGGTGAGCCTCGGGGTGACCCACGTGCGGGCGGTCGACGCCGCCCGTGAGACGGCGCGCACCGTGGCGCGCGGGGAGTCGGTCGGCGTGGGGAGTGCGGTCGGGCGGCGGGTCGCGACCGCGGGCTCGGCCGTCCACGTCGAGCGCGGCAGCCGGCTGGTGGTGGTCACCGTCCGGTCGCCGGTCCGGGGTCCGGGCGGGCTCCTCGGGTTCCTGCCGTCCTTCGACGTGCACGCCCAGGCGGTCGCGGTGCGGGAGCCGCAGCAGTGAGCCGGCGGACCGGACGCCGACCCCGCCGAGGAGAACGCGGGAGCGTGACCGTGCTCGGCATCGCGATGACCGGGCTGCTCCTGACGTTCTCCTTCGCGTGTGCGGGCGTCGCGGGCATCGTCGTGGCGCACCGCCGGGCCCAGGCGGCCGCCGACCTCGGGTCGTTGGCGGGCGCGACCGCGATCCAGCATGGGCATGCCCCGTGCCCGGCCGCGGCCGACGTGGCCCGTCGCAACGGCGGGCGCCTCGTCGGGTGCACCGTGCGGGGCGAGGTGGTGACGGTCAGGGTGGAGGCCGCGACACCGCCGCTGCTGGGCGCGGTGCGCCACACGCGGGCATCCGCGCGGGCGGGTCCGGTCTGGTCGGGCGGGCTGGTGCCGCGATGACCCGACGGGTCAGACCGCCGCCCGGAGGAGCACGTCCAGGAGCCGGATCGCGCCGGCCTTGTCGAGCGGCTCGTTGCCGTTGCCGCACTTGGGCGACTGCACGCACGACGGGCAGCCGTCGTCGCAGCGACAGGTCGCGATCGCCTCGCGGGTCGCCCGCAACCAGTCGGCCGCGGTGCCGAAGCCCCGCTCGGCGAACCCGGCGCCGCCCGGGTGCCCGTCGTACACGAAGACGGTGAGCCGGCCGGTGTCCGCGTGCAGCGCGGTCGAGACCCCGCCGATGTCCCAGCGGTCGCAGGTCGCGAACAGCGGCAGCAGGCCGATCGACGCGTGCTCCGCCGCGTGCGCCGAGCCCGGCAGGTCGGCCGCCTCGAGCACGGCCCTCGAGCGCGTCGGCCGGGATCGTCCACCAGACGGCGCGGGTGTCGAGGGTGCGTTCGGGGAGGTCGAGGGGTTCCTCGCCGATCACCTCGCCGGAGCGCAGACGCCGCTTGAGGAACGACACGACCTGGTGGGTGACGCGCACGTCGCCGAAGCTCACCCGGGCGTCGCCCCAGGTCTGGTGCCGGTGCTCGCGCGTGATCTCGATGTCGGTGATCTCGCGCGCCGACGTCGAGTAGTCGGGGTCGTCGCGCACCACCACCGCGACGTGCTGGTCGAGGTCGAGCTCCAGGACCAGCCAGGTCTCGCCCTGGTGGAGGTACACCGCACCCGTGTGGGCGGTTCCGTGGGCGGACGAGGCGTCGACGGTGCCGAGCACCCGTCCCGTGACGTCCTCGACCAGCCGCACCGGCCGCCCTCCCGACGACCGGATGTCGGCGAGGTCGCTGGCGCGGCGGCGGTCGGTCCAGTACCACCCGCCGGGCCGCTTCCGGAGCAGGCCGGCGGCGGTGAGGGCGTCGACGGCGGCCGGCGCCTCGGCCCCGAACAAGGAGAGTCCCTCCGGTGTCAGGGGCGACTCCGCCGCGGCGGCACACAGGTGGGGGCCGAGCACGTAGGGGTTGTCCGGGTCGAAGACGGACGCCTCGACCGGTGCCCCGAGCAGGGCCTCGGGGTGGCTGACGAGGTAGGTGTCCAGGGGGTCGTCGCGCGCCACGAACACCCCGAGCGCGTCGCCGTGGCCGCGGCCGGCGCGCCCGACCTGCTGCCACAGCGCGGCGCGAGTGCCCGGGAAACCGGCCAGCAGCACGGCGTCGAGCCCGGAGATGTCGATGCCGAGCTCGAGCGCGTTGGTCGCGGACAGTCCGACCAGCCGGCCGCTGCGGAGCGCCTGCTCGAGCGCCCGCCGTTCCTCCGGCAGGTACCCGCCGCGGTAGGCCGCCACCCGGTCGGCCAGCTCGGGCTCGACCTCGGCCAGCAGCCGCCGGGTGGTCAGCGCGACCGTCTCCGCGCCCCGCCGCGAGCGCACGAACGCGAGGGTCCGCACGCCCTCGAGCACGAGGTCGGTGAGCAGGTCGGCCACCTCGGCCCCCGACGACCGGCGCACCGGGGCGCCGTTCTCCCCGGACATCGAGGTGAACGGCGGCTCCCAGAGGGCGAGCGCGACCTGTCCACGCGGCGAGGTGTCGTCGGTGACCGCGACGGTCGGCAGCCCCGTGAGCCGCTGGGCCGCGACCTCGGGTTCGGCGACGGTGGCGGAGGCCAGCACGAACGTCGGGTCCGCGCCGTGGAGCGCACAGATCCGGCGCAGCCGTCGCACCACCTGGGCGACGTGGGCGCCGAAGACGCCGCGGTAGTGGTGGCACTCGTCGATCACGACGTACTCCAGCGAGCCGAAGAACTTCGACCAGCGCGCGTGGCCGGGGAGCAGGGACCGGTGCAGCATGTCGGGGTTGGTGAGCACGTACTCCGCGTGGTCGCGGGTCCACTCCCGTTCCTCAGGTCCGGAGTCGCCGTCGTGCGTCGACACCCGGACGTCGACCTCGAGCGAGCGGATCGCGGCGAGCTGGTCCTGGGCCAGCGCCTTGGTGGGGGAGAGGTAGAGCACACTCGCCCCGCGCTGGCCCCGGGTGCCGCGCTGCGCCCGGATCGCGGTCAGCCCGGGGAGCAGGTAGCCCAGCGACTTGCCGGACGCGGTGCCCGTCGACACGACGACGTGGCGCCCGTCGTACGCCGCCTGGGCGGCCTCGACCTGGTGCCGCCACGGGCGCTCGACCCCGCGGCGCGCCAGGGCGGCGAGCACCTCCGGATCGACCCAGGAGGGCCAGTCGGCGTAGGTCGGTGAGCGTGGTGGGAGGACCTCGAGGTGGGTCAGGCGTTCCGCGCGTCCGGGCGCGGCGGTCAGCCGGTCGAGCAGCGCACGAGGGTCGGTCGACCGGTCCGGGCTGCTCACGCGGGAAGTCTCCCAGCATGGGCAGGTCTGTACCGATGGGTGAGTCGCAGGCGCTGGCTTCGTGGTTGAATACGGCTTGGCTGTCCTACCGTGGCCAAAGGGAGGAGGGGGACGTCGTGGATCTTTCGCTCGAGACTCGGCACACCGACGATGTCACGATCGTTGCGGTCGGTGGCGAGATCGACGTCTACACGGCACCCAAGCTCCGCGACAAGGTCACCGAGCTCGTCGGCGAGGGCCACTACAACCTCGTCATCGACATGGAGAACGTCGAGTTCCTCGACTCGACCGGCCTCGGCGTGCTGGTCGGCGGCCTGAAGAAGGTCCGCGCGCACGACGGCTCGATGGAGATCGTCTGCAACCAGGACCGGCTCCTCAAGATCTTCCGGATCACCGGCCTCGCCAAGGTCTTCACGATCCACGACTCCGAGGCCGCTGCGCTCTCTGCGCACTGACCCTCGCCGGTGTCCTCCCGGTCTCCCCGGCCGGACCCTCCCGTGATCTGCGGACCGCTTCCACGTAGACTCCGCCGCGGTCCGTCCGTCTTGCAACCCGCATCACATATCCGAGGAGAACCATGACCGGGCTCAACCCCGACGTCGTGCACCTCTCTGGCGGCAACCTCGTCCTGATCATCATCGTGGCCCTGATCGCGCTCGGCGCGCTCGCGATGGCTGCCATGTTCCGCAACGAGGTCCTTGCCGCCGGTGAAGGCACCGACAACATGAAGAACATCGCCCAGGCGGTGCAGGAGGGCGCCAACGCGTACCTCCAGCGCCAGTTCCGCACGCTCTTCGTCTTCGCCGGCGTCGCGTTCGTGGTCCTGCTGGCGCTGCCCGCCGACGACATCTGGGTGCGGATCTTCCGCTCCTTCTTCTTCCTGGCCGGGGCCGGATTCTCGGCCACGGTCGGCTACCTCGGCATGTCCCTGGCGGTGAAGGCCAACCTGCGCGTCGCGGCAGCCGCCGAGACCCAGGGCCGCGACCCGGCGATGACGATCGGCTTCCGCACCGGCGCCATGGTGGGCATGCTCACCGTCGGCCTCGGCCTGTTCGGGGCCGCGGTCGTCGTGATCGCGTTCGGCAGCGAGGCGCCCCACGTGCTGGAGGGCTTCGGCTTCGGTGCCGCGCTGCTGGCGATGTTCATGCGTGTCGGCGGCGGCATCTTCACCAAGGCCGCCGACGTCGGCGCCGACCTGGTCGGCAAGGTCGAGAACAACATCCCCGAGGACGACCCGCGCAACGCGGCCACGATCGCCGACAACGTGGGCGACAACGTGGGCGACTGTGCGGGCATGGCGGCCGACCTCTTCGAGTCCTACGCCGTGACCCTGGTCGCGGCGCTGATCCTCGGCTACGCCGCCTTCGACGCGAAGGGCCTCGTGTTCCCGCTGCTGATCCCCGCGATCGGCGCGCTCACCGCGGTGCTCGGTGTCTACCTGTGCAAGCCGCGTCCCGGTGAGAACGGCCTGACCACGATCAACCGGGCCTTCTACATCTCGGCCGGGGTCTCCGCGGTGGCCTGCACCATCCTGAGCTTCGCCTTACCTGCCCGCCACGTTCGGCGACTTCGCCGCGCGGCTCGACGGGGTCGACGGCAACCCGCGCATCATCGCGGCCGCCGCGGTCGTGATCGGCATCGTGATGTCCGCGGGCATCCTCGCGCTGACCGGCTACTTCACCGGCACCGAGCACCGCCCTGTCAAGGACGTCGGCAAGACGTCGCTGACCGGTGCGGCCACCGTGATCCTGTCCGGCCTCTCGGTCGGCTTCGAGTCCGCCGTCTACACGACGCTGGTCATCGGCGCCGCGGTGTTCGGGGCGTCCCTCCTCGGTGGCGCGACGCTCACCGTCTCGCTGTTCGCGGTGGCGCTGGCCGGCTGCGGCCTGCTCACCACGGTCGGCGTGATCGTGGCGATGGACACCTTCGGTCCGGTCTCCGACAACGCGCAGGGCATCGCGGAGATGTCGGGAGACGTGAGCCCCGAGGGCGCACAGATCCTCACCGAGCTCGACGCCGTGGGCAACACGACCAAGGCGATCACCAAGGGCATCGCGATCGCGACGGCCGTGCTCGCCGCGACCGCGCTGTTCGGCTCCTACGCCACGTCCGTCGGCGAGGCCGTGGTCGAGGCGAGGACGAAGCTCGACCCGCTGACTTCGTGGTCTTCAGCCCCGACGTGCTGGTCGGCGTGCTCCTCGGTGCCTCGGTCGTCTTCCTGTTCTCCGGCCTGGCGATCAACGCCGTGGGCCGCGCTGCAGGTGCGGTCGTGTTCGAGGTGCGTCGCCAGTTCCGGGAGATCCCCGGGATCATGGAGGGCACCGGTCGTCCGGAGTACGGCAAGGTCGTCGACATCGTCACCAAGGACTCGCTGCGCGAGCTGGTGACGCCCGGGCATCCTGGCCGTGCTCGCGCCGGTCGCCGTGGGCTTCGGCCTCGGCGTCGGCCCGCTGGCCGGCTTCCTGGCCGGCGCGATCGGCACCGGCACGCTGATGGCGGTGTTCCTGGCCAACTCCGGTGGCGCGTGGGACAACGCGAAGAAGCTGGTCGAGGACGGCAACCACGGTGGCAAGGGGTCGCTCGCCCACGAGGCGACGATCATCGGCGACACCGTCGGTGACCCGTTCAAGGACACCGCCGGCCCCGCGATCAACCCGCTGATCAAGGTGATGAACCTGGTCTCGCTGCTGATCGCCGGCGCCGTCGTCCGGATGAGCATGGGCGCGGACCAGAACGACCCGCTCCGGATCATCGATCGCGATCGTGGCGGCGGCGATCATCGTGACCGCGGTCTACATCTCCAAGCGCCGTCCCGTCGCCATCGGCGGCGACGACGACGCGAAGCCGTCGGAGACGCGGCCGCTCCCGGCCCAGCACGGCTGACCGAGCAACGCACGCAGGAGGCCCCCGGACCTGGTCCGGGGGCCTCCTGCGTTCCGCCTACGCTGGCGTGGTGCCGACCCCGGAGCTCGCCCGCGACCTGCCCGGGGACCTCCGGGCTGCACAGGCGCTCACCGCCGCCCGCTTCACGTACGACGAGGTGGCCGACGTGCTCGGCCCGGTCGCCCACGCGGCGCTCTCCCGCAACGAGACCACTCCCGGCGTCCGCGCCACCCGGGGCGGCACACCGGTCGAGACGCTGACCCGGCTCTGGCTGCTGCAGGCGCCCGTACCCGCGCCCGCGGCCGAGGCGGCACTCCCCGGGCTCGTCGACCGGCTCTGCGCGGCCGGCATCCTCGAGCGCTCGGTCGGCGAGGTCGCGGCACGCGTCGACGTCCGTCCCTACGGCACCGACCAGGTGGCCGGCGGCGGCAACCTCTGGGTCGCCAGCGACCTGACGCCCGGCCTCGACGGCGCCCCGAACGCGGTCGGCAGCGACCACGTGCTCGGGATCAGCTCCGCCGCCACGTCGCTGGCCGAGATGACCGTGCGCGACCGGGTCGACCGCGCGCTCGACCTCGGCACCGGGTGCGGCGTCCAGTCCCTGCACCTCGCCGCGCACTCCCGCCACGTCGTCGCCACCGACGTCAACCCGCGCGCGCTCTGGCTGACCCGGCTCAACGCGGGCCTGAACGGGGTCTCGACAGGCTCGACCGCCGGGCTCGACAGGCTCGACCGCCGGGGGATCGACGTCCGCGAGGGCTCCTTCTTCGAGCCCGTGAGAGGGGAGACGTTCGACCTGGTCGTGACCAACCCGCCGTTCGTGATCTCACCGGCCACCGGCGACCGGCTCGTCTACCGCGACAGCGGCCTGCCCGGCGACGCGGTCGTCGAGCACATCGTGCGCGCCGTGCCCGGCCACCTCACCGAGGGCGGGCTGTGCCAGGTGCTCGGCAACTGGATGGTGCTGCGCGACCAGCCCTGGGAGGAGCGCCTGACCGGCTGGGTCGCGGGCTGCGACGCCTGGGTGGTGCAGCGCGAGACCGTCGACCTGCCCACCTACGTCGAGCTGTGGCTGAAGGACGCCGGGCTGCACCCCTCGACCGGCTCGGGGAGCACCGCGGACTACGTCCGGCGCTACGACACCTGGCTCGCCTGGTTCGAGGAGCAGGGCGCGGAGGCGGTCGGGTTCGGCTGGATCCACCTGCGCCGGGTCTCGACGGGCACCGGGGAGGTGCACCGCCTCGAGGACTGGCCCTACGCCGTCGCGCAGCCGCTCGGTGACGAGGTCGCCGCCCACTTCCGTCGTACGACGCAGCTGCGCGGGCTGTCCGACGCCCGGCTCCTCGCCACCCGGCCGGTGGCGCGCCCGGACGTCGTGCAGGAGACGCTGGGTGCGCCGGGTGCCGAGGACCCGGGCCAGATCGTGCTGCGCCAGCAGGTCGGCCTGCGCCGCGCCCGGCAGGTCGACACGGCCGAGGCGGCCCTCGTCGGCGCCTGCGACGGCGAGCTGACGGTGGCCCAGATCCTGGCCGCGCTCGACCAGATCCTCGGTGCGCACGGGGTGTCGACGGGCGTCGTCCGGGACCTCGTCGCCGACGGGTTCCTCGAGCTCTGAGCGTGCCCGGTCGGCGTCCGGGAATAGGGACCAGGCCTTGGCCGCTGGACCGGGCGCGCTACCTTGACGTGGCACAGACCCCCTCCAGCAGGAAGAAAACGCACCCAACGTGAGCAAGCTCGTCATCGTCGAGTCACCGGCCAAGGCCCGCACCATCGCGGGCTACCTGGGCCGGGACTTCGTCGTGGAGTCGTCCATCGGCCACATCCGCGACCTGCCCCAGGGGGCCGCGGACACCCCGGCGAAGATCAAGGACAAGCCGTGGGGGCGGATGGCCGTCGACGTCGACAACGGCTTCGAGCCGTACTACGTCGTGCCCCGCGACAAGAAGGCCCACATCTCCAAGCTCAAGAGCCTGCTCAAGGACGCCGACGAGCTCTACCTCGCCACCGACGAGGACCGCGAGGGCGAGGCCATCGCGTGGCACCTCCTCGACGAGCTGAAGCCGAAGGTGCCGGTCAAGCGGATGGTCTTCCACGAGATCACCAAGGCCGCCATCCTCGAGGCCGCCGACAACCCGCGCGACCTCGACATGGACCTGGTCGAGGCGCAGGAGGCGCGCCGGATCCTCGACCGGCTGTACGGCTACGAGGTCTCGCCGGTGCTCTGGCGCAAGGTGATGTCCGGGCTGTCCGCGGGCCGGGTGCAGTCCGTGGCGACCCGGCTCGTGGTGGACCGCGAGCGCGAGCGGATGGCGTTCCGCGTCGCGTCGTACTGGGACATCGAGGGCACCTTCGACGCCGGCGCCAAGCACGACCAGCGGATGTTCCCGGCGCGGCTGCACTCCGTCGACGGCGCCCGCGTCGCGACCGGCGGCGAGCTTCGGCACCGACGGCCTGCTGAAGGTCTCGAGCAGCCGACCAACGGGAAGCCGGGCGTCGTCCACCTCGACCGGTCCCGCGCCGAGGCGCTGGTCTCCGCGCTGCACGACACGGCGTTCGAGATCCGCTCGGTCGAGGCCAAGCCCTACCGCCGCTCGCCGTACGCCCCGTTCCGCACCACGACGCTGCAGCAGGAGGCCTCCCGCAAGCTGGGCTACGGCGCCTCGCGGACGATGCAGGTGGCGCAGCGGCTGTACGAGAACGGCTTCATCACCTACATGCGCACCGACTCGACCACGCTGTCCGGCACCGCGGTCAACGCGGCGCGGCAGCAGGTCAGCGAGCTGTACGGCGCGGAGTACCTGCCCGACGCCCCGCGCACCTACGCCTCCAAGGTCAAGAACGCCCAGGAGGCGCACGAGGCGATCCGCCCGTCCGGCGACGCGTTCCGCACGCCGGCGCAGACCGGCCTCAACGGCGACGAGTTCCGGCTCTACGAGCTGATCTGGATGCGCACCGTCGCCTCCCAGATGAAGGACGCCGTCGGCCAGTCGGTCTCGATCCGGATCGGTGGCCCCGCGGCGACCGGCGAGGACGTCGTGTTCGCCGCCAGCGGCCGGGTGATCACGTTCCACGGCTTCCTCAAGGCCTACGTCGAGGGCTCGGACGACCCCTCCGCCGAGGCCGACGACCGCGAGACCCGGCTGCCCAACGTCGAGCAGGGCGACTCGGTGTCGGCGGCCTCGCTCAACGCCGTCGGCCACGAGACCAAGCCGCCCGCCCGCTACACCGAGGCGACGCTGATCAAGGAGCTCGAGGAGCGCGAGATCGGCCGCCCGTCGACGTACGCGTCGATCATCGGCACCATCCTCAACCGCGGCTACGTCTACAAGAAGGGCACCGCCCTGGTGCCGGCCTGGCTGGCGTTCAGCGTCGTCCGGCTGCTCGAGGAGCACTTCCCGCGGCAGATCTCCTACGAGTTCACGGCCCGCATGGAGGACGTGCTCGACGAGATCGCCGGGGCCGCAAGGACCGCAACACCGAGCTCGGTGAGTTCTACTTCGGCTCCGCCGACGTCGCCGGCCTGAAGAAGCTGGTCAACGAGCTCGGCGAGATCGACGCCAAGGAGCTGGCCACGTTCCGCGTGGGCGGGCCCGACTCCGGCATCGACCTGCGCGTCGGCAAGTACGGCCCGTACCTCGAGGGCCCCGGCGAGGACGGCGCACCGGCCGGCAAGCGCGCCAACGTGCCCGATGACCTGCCGCCCGACGAGCTCACGCTGGAGAAGGCGCAGGAGCTGCTGGCCAACCCGGCCGGCGAGGAGACCGAGCTCGGCGAGGACCCCGCGACCGGCAACCGGGTGGTCGCCAAGAACGGTCGCTACGGCCCCTACGTCACCGAGGTCCTCCCCGAGGACGCCCCGGCCAAGCAGAAGCCGCGCACCGGGTCGCTGTTCAAGTCGATGTCGCTCGAGACGGTCACGCTGGCCGACGCGCTCAAGCTGATGAGCCTGCCGCGCGTGCGTCGGCGCCGACCCCGGCTCCGGCGAGGAGATCACCGTGCAGAACGGCCGCTACGGGCCGTACCTGAAGAAGGGCACCGACTCCCGCTCGATCGAGAGCGAGGACCAGATCTTCACGATCACCCTCGAGCAGGCGCTCGCGGTCTACGCCCAGCCGAAGCAGCGCGGCCGGGCGGCCGCGGCCGCCCCGCTCAAGGAGCTCGGCAACGACCCGGTCTCCGGGCAGCCGATCGTGGTCAAGGCCGGGCGCTTCGGCGAGTACGTCACCGACGGCGAGTACAACGCGACGCTCCGCAAGGACGACTCGGTCGACGCGCTCACGCTGGAGCGGGCCGCCGAGCTGCTCGCCGAGCGCCGCGCCCGCGGGCCGGCCAAGAAGACCGCCAAGCGGGGCGCCAAGAAGACCGCCAAGACGTCGGCGAAGAAGGCCACCAAGAAGACGGCTGCGAAGAAGAAGGCCACCGCCAAGAAGTCGTAGCGGTGGGTCATAGGGTGACCGCGTGCCCCGCGACCCTGATCGACGACATCGAGCATGCGCCCACGCACTCGATGAGGGCGGTCCTGAAGATCCGGGACTTCCGCAACCTCTGGCTCGGTCTCGGCCTGTCCAGCTTCGGTGACTGGCTCGGGCTGCTGGCGATCACGGCGATGGCCAACAAGCAGGCGGGGGACCTCAGCTCGCTGCTGGGCAACGCCGACTCCTACGAGCTGCGCAACTTCGCGATCGCCGGCGTGCTCTTCCTGCGGATCGTGCCGGCCCTGGTGATGGGGCCGATCGCCGGCTGGGTCGCCGACCGGCTCGACCGGCGGTGGACGCTGATCGTCGGCGACTACCTGCGCGCGGCGCTGTTCTTGTCGATGCCGATCGTCAACTCCCTCTACTGGGTGTTCGCGGCGACCGTGCTGATCGAGGCGATCAGCCTGGTGTGGGGGCCCGCGAAGGACGCGACGGTGCCCAACCTGGTGCCGCCGCACCGGCTCGAGGCCGCGAACCAGCTCAGCCTGGTCACGACGTACGGCTCCGCGCTGCCCGCGGCGTTCGCGTTCGTCGCGATGACCCTGCTCACCAAGGGCGTGCACCTGACCACGGGCATGTTCTCCGGCAACCCGATCCAGCTCGCGCTCTACTTCAACGCGCTCACGTTCCTCGTCTCCGGCGTCATCATCCAGCGGCTGAGGACGATCCCGAAGGGGGCCGCGGCGTCCGGCGGCGACCACGACGGCAGCCCGGTCAAGGTGGTCGTCGACGGCTGGAAGTACGCGATGGGGACGCCGGTCATCCGGGGCCTCGTGGTCGGGATCGTCGGCGCGTTCGCGGCCGGCGGCATCGTGATCGGCCTCGCGCGCACGTTCGTCCAGGACCTCGGCGGCGGCGATCCCGGCTACGGGCTCATGTTCGCGACCGTGTTCCTCGGCCTCGGCCTCGGCATGTGGCGCGGGCCGCGCCTGCTCCAGGGCCTGTCCCGGCGCCGGCTGTTCGGGGTGAGCCTCACCCTGGCCGGGCTGCTGCTGGTCCCGCTCGCGATGCTGAACTCGCTGGAGACCGCGACCGGGCTCACCATCGCGATCGGGTTCTTCGCCGGCGTCGCCTGGGTCACCGGCAACACGATGCTCGGACTCGAGGTGCCCGACGAGCTGCGCGGGCGCACGTTCGCGTTCGTGGGGTCGCTGATCCGGCTGGCGCTCGCGCTGGTCCTCGCCCTGGGCCCGCTCGCCGCCGGCTTCATCGGCACGCACATGGTTCCGGTGCCCAACTCGGACCACGAGCTCACCTACAACGGCGCCGCCTGGACCCTCCTGGGCGCCGGGGTCCTGATGACCGTTGTCGGTCTGGCGTCCTATCGTCAGATGGACGACCGGAAGGGGATCTCGCTGGTGAGCGACCTGCGCCGCGCCGCGGTCAGCAGCCCGGGGGTCTACACGGCCCGGGGCTCTTCGTCGCGTTCGAGGGCGGGGAGGGTGCCGGCAAGTCGACCCAGGCCGCGGCTGCTGCTCGACTGGCTCACCGAGGAGGGGTACGACGTGCTCCTCACCCACGAGCCGGGCGACACCGAGGTCGGCCAGAAGGTCCGCCAGATCGTGCTCGACCCGGCCACCGGCGCGCTCGCCGACCGCACCGAGGCACTGCTCTACGCCGCCGACAAGGCCGAGCACGTCGAGCGCGTCGTCGCGCCGGCACTGGCCCGCGGTGCCGTGGTGGTGACCGACCGCTACGTCGACTCGACCCTCGCCTACCAGGGCGCGGGCCGGGCGATCCCCGACAACGAGCTCGAGCGGGTGGCGCGCTGGGCCACCGGCGACCTGCGCCCGCACCTGACCGTGCTGCTCGACCTGCCACCCGGCGACGGCCTGACCCGGTTCGAGACCCGCGACCGGATCGAGCAGGAGTCGCTGGCGTTCCACGAGCGCGTCCGCGAGGCGTTCGTGCGGATGGCGTCCGCCAAGCCGGAGCGCTACCTCGTCGTCGACGCCACCCAGCCGCCGGCCGACGATCGCCGACCTGATCCGGCGCCGGCTCGAACCCCTGCTCGGCCAGGCCGTCCGCCGACGTCGACCGGATCCACCGGCGTGCTGCACCGCCGTGACGCGTCTGGAGCTCGCTGGTCGGCCAGGCGCCGCGTGGTCGAGACGCTGCAGCGGGCGGTCGCGGGCGACATGACCCATGCCTGGCTGTTCACCGGACCGCCCGGGTCGGGCCGCTCCAACGCGGCGATCGCGTTCGCGGCGGCCCTCCAGTGCGAGCGCGGCGGCTGCGGCGAGTGCCACTCGTGCCACACCGCGATGATCGGCTCCCACGAGGCGATCTCGGTGACCCGCACCCAGAAGCTCTCGATCGGTGTCGACGAGGTGCGCGAGCTGGTGCGCAGCGCCGCACTCTCCCCGGTGGGCGACCGGTGGCAGGTGATGATCGTCGAGGACGCCGACCGGCTCACCGAGCAGGCCTGCAACGCGCTGCTCAAGGCGATCGAGGAGCCGACCGCCCGCACGGTCTGGATCCTGTGCGCACCGACCGTGGAGGACGTGCTGCCCACGATCCGGTCCCGCACCCGCCTGGTGGTGCTGGCCACGCCCGCGCCGGAGGAGATCGCCGCCCACCTCGTCGCGCGTGACGGCGTCACGCCCGAGCGCGCGTCGTACGCCGCCCGCGCCAGCCAGGGCCACATCGGCCGGGCCCGGGCGCTGGCGACCGACGAGGCCACGCTCGCCCGGCGTCGCGACGTGGTGTCCCTGCCGACCGAGCTCACGTCCCTGGGCCGGTGCGTGATCGCCGCCGCCAACCTCCACGACGCCGCCACGGAGGAGTCCGCCGAGATGACCTCGCGGATCGACGCCCGCGAGCGCGAGGATCTCGACCGCACCTACGGCGTGGTCGAGCGCGGCCGGCGCCCGCGCGACTACGCGCCCGCGCTCCGCGACCTCGAGAAACAGCAGAAGACCCGGGCCAAGCGGCGCGTGCTCGACGTGGTCGACCGCGGCCTGATGGACCTGGTCTCCGTCTACCGCGACGCGATCGCGGTGCAGCTCGGCCGGGCCGACGGCCTGGTCAACGAGGAGCAGCGCCCCGCCGTGCTCAAGCTCGCCCACGCCTCCACGCCGGAGGACAACCTGGCCCGGATCGAGGCGGTCTTCACGGCCCGCGAGCAGATGCTCGAGTTCAACGTGCCGCCGCTGCTCGCGCTGGAGTCGATGATGATGGCGCTGCGCACCAGCGCCTGACGGGGGCCTGCCGGTCAGACGTCGAGCAGGTACCAGCGCTCCTCGCCGTACGCCGTGAAGCCCGCGTGGCCCAGGATCGGAGCCGACGTGTCGACCCGTCCCTTGACCAGCGCGGTGGTCGCGCCGTGCTCGCGGGCCCACGCAGCCCGCGCGGTGGTCATCGCCCGGTAGACGCCGCGGCCCCGCGCCTCCGGCAACGTGGACCCGCCCCACAGCCGGGCCCACCCGTCGACGAGCGAGACGCCCGCCGCACCCACCGGGCTGCCGTCGAGGTAGCCGACCACGCTCATGCCGGTCCCGGCCCGCACCTGTGCCGCCCCGCGCTCCAGCTCGACCTCGAACGCCGAGTCGTCGGGGCGGGTGCCGCCGAAGACGCTCGTCTGCACGTGGTGCCAGTCCTCGAGCGTCTCGCGGTCGACGACCGGGCGCACGTCGACCTCCGTCGGAGGAGCCTCCCAGCCGGCCAGCGGACGGGCCAGGACCAGCAGCTCCTCGTTGACCACAGCCCCTGCCGCCAGCAGCGCGGCTCGAGGTCGGCCGGCCTGGTCCGGTCGTCCACACGCCACTCCACGCGTCCCCGTCCGAGCTCCTCGGTCCGGGCACGCACCTCCGCCAGCAGCTCCGCGCCCGACCGGCCGCTGTCGGTGCGCGGCACCTGGGTCGGGGAGGAGTAGTACGACGGATAGGCGATCAGCAGGAAGTCGTCGGTCTCCGTCTTCACCGCCTCGTCGGGCACCCACACCCACTGTGCCGCCGCTGCCAGGACGGTCTCTGCGTCGAGTCGCGTCATGGGCGCAGGCTACGGCGTGCGGGGCGGTGCCACCGGATTGGTGGGCCTGTTCCTGCGCCCCTATACTCGTGCGGCGTGCCCGGCCGCACGGCCGGGTCCTGCGCCGCCTTAGCTCAGTCGGTAGAGCGTCTCACTCGTAATGAGAAGGTCGTCGGTTCGATTCCGACAGGCGGCTCCAGCCCCTCACCGCGCCCCACCTGCACGAACACCGCAGCGTCGGCGCGATCCCCTCGGTCGTCGTTGAGAGCGGTTCAAAGGCTCGAATCGTTACGTGCGAAGGACCTTCGGGTCGAGTTCCCCGGTCACCATCGCCACGGCGAGTTCGGACAGCAGCGCGTGGTGCTGCCGCGCGTAGCGCCGCATCTGCTCGAACGCCTCCGTCACCGGCACGCCGTTGCTCTGGGCGACGACGCCCTTTGCCTGCTCGATCATGATCCGGCTGTTCAGTGCTCCCTGCAGCTGTTGGGTGAGCGTCTCGGCGGCGGCCAGGGCGCGCTCCTGCAGGAGCGCAATGGTGGCGACGTCGGCCAAGGCCTGGATCACGCGAACCTCCGCGTCATCGAGGGGCAGCTGCTCCACTCCGAAGACGTTGAGCGCGCCCAGCACCTGGTCCCGCAACCGCAACGGGAACGCATGCACCGAGTGGAACCCCTTGGAGACGGCCAGCGGCGCGAAGGCTGGCCACCGCCCTCCCGCCTTCGACAGGTCGGTCACGATCACCGGCTGGTGGATGCGGAAGCAGTCCAGGCAGGGGCCCTCGAGGTTCTGGATCTGGTACAGCTCGAGGTGTTCGGCGCTCGAGGAGGTCGCGGCCATGAAGGTCAGTCGGTCGTCGTGGTCGCCGAGCAACAGCCCCACCGAGCTTGCCTCACTGATCGCTGCGGTGTGTTCAGCGAGGTGATGCAAGAAGTCGATCAGGTCGAACTCGTCGACCAAGGTGTCCGCCATCTCGACAAACGCGTCCATCAGAGGGCCAGAGGCGATCATCGGCACCACTTCCTTTTCGATTACCAGCCTAGGCGCTCGGTTCACCCAGGGACTGAGCCTGTCGTGACATCAGATCTCGCCCTCCTCGAAGACCCGGCCGAGATGATCTCGTGAGCCAGGTCGACGAGCGGACGCCCGTGACCGAACGCGTGCGCCCGCATCCGCGAGAGCGACTCCGCCAACCCGATCCCCAGGACGATCATCAGCATGCCCTGCGCCTGGAAGATCTCGGAGCGGTAGTCCAGTGCTGACTCGAGGTCGGGGTCGAGGTTCCCGTCCGCGGTCGTCAGTCGACCGTCGAGCAGGATCTCGGTGGCCACCTGGGCGAAGGTCAGGGCGATCGCCACCTGCTCGTCGTCGAGCGCGCCGGGACGCTCGCCGAACAGGTCAAGCACCCCAAGGCCGGCAGCACCGACTTGGAGCGGGAGCGCGAAGACCGAGCGCACGCCCAGCCTCCACGGCCAGTGAGGCGTAGCCCCGCCACCGCTGCTCCCGTGCCGAGGCGAGGTCTGGGGCGAGCACCGGACGACGCAACGCGAACGCCTCGTGGCACGGCCCCTCGCCGGCGTGAACTGCATCTCGACAAGGTCCTTGCAGGCCGCGTCCGAGGCTGCCACCACGCCCTCGGAACCCTTGCTCGACATCAGGTTGACCGCAGCTCCCCGCAGCTCCAGGTGTGCCGCACGCCACCGCACAGCGCCGCCAACAGATCGACCAGCCCCGGTTCGTCGCTGTCCAGATGCGCGAGGATCGATGACCGGACCAGATCGCGGCGCCTGCGACACGGGTCACCGTCGGCGCCGCTCATCGATGACTCCTCTCTCGAGCCACCCGTGACCCATGGTCCGCCACCGACGGTAGCCCCATCCGGTCACGTCGGCAGTGGCGGCCTTCCTGCGACGGTGGTTCAATGACCGTGTTGCCCCGGACCCGGCGACGCCTCATCAGCACGCAGGGACGGGGATCCTTCATGCAGGTCCCGCGCGGGTCAGGGCACCCAGCTCCGGATCCAGTGTGCGGCACTCATGCCGAGCAACGTCCGCGGTTCACGGTCTGGCCCTACGCCGGCAGAGCGCACGTCTACCCCGACTCGCTGTCCACGTCTGCACGCACGCGACCTCCGGTCACCGGTCGCGCCCGGGCCAACGCGCCGGCTGACTGCCCCATCTCGCCGTAGCGCACGGAGAGATGACGCGTCCCGGCTTCCGGGGGGAGCCGGGACGCGGTGGTGGCCACGCTCCGTGATGGCCGGGCTCGTTGCTCTACAGTCGCTCGCCCGCCGGGGCCTCGAGGTCGAGCAGGAAGCGCTTGCGCTCCAGGCCGCCCGCGTAGCCGGTGAGGTTCCCGTCCGCCGCGACCACCCGGTGACAGGGCACGACGATGCTGATCGGGTTGAGCGCGTTGGCGTGCCCGACCGCCTGGGCCAGGTTGCGGTCGCCGAGCAGCCGGGCGAGGTCGCCGTAGCTGCGCGTCTCGCCGTACGGGATCTCGCGCAGCAGCGCCCAGACCTTCTGCTTGAACGGGTCGCCGACCGGACGCAGGTCCAGGTCGAACGTCGTGCGCTCGCCCGCGAAGTACGCCGCCAGCTGGTCGCGGACGGCGTCGAACCCGTCGTCCGAGCGCCGGCCGAACGTCTCCGGGTCCGGGAGCCGCTTGTGCCCCGGGAAGTAGAGACCGCAGAGCGCCCCGTCGGCCGCGACGACGGTCAGCGGTCCGATCGGGGAGGCGAGGACGGTGTGGGTGCGGGTGCCGGTCATGGTGCTCATGGACAGTAGACGCTGGGAACGGTGCCCGACGTGAGGTCGGCCCGGCGCGGTGGTCTCGACAGGCTCGACCACCGGGTAGCGTCCCCAGCCCGACGAGGAAGGAGGCGCGTTGAGCGACCAGAGCTGGACCGAGCCCGGGGCCCACCCGGTCGCCGACGGCGTCCACCGGATCCCGCTTCCGCTCCCGATGGACGGTTTGCGCGCGGTCAACGTCTACGTGCTGGAGACCGACGACGGCCTGGTCCTCGTCGACGGCGGCTGGGCGATCCCGGAGTCGCGCGCCCAGTTCGACCTCTCGCTGAAGGACATCGGCTACACGGTCGCCGACATCCGGCGCTTCCTGGTCACCCACATGCACCGCGACCACTACACCCAGGCCGTCGCGGTACGCCGCGAGGTGGGCTCGCACGTCGCGCTCGGCATCGGCGACAAGGCGACGCTGGACCTGATGCACGACGACGCGACCAACGAGGACCCGAACGCTGCCCGGCTCAGGGCCGCCGGCGCGGAGGTTCTCGCCGAGGGCTGGCGCGCGATGATGCAGAACCGTCCGCCGATCGACGACTTCGGCTACCCGGACGAGTGGCTGGAGCGGGACGGCGTGATCGAGGTCGGCGCCCGCACGCTCGACGCGGTCTCGACGCCCGGCCACACGCAAGGGCACTTCGTGTTCGCCGACCGGACGGCCGGCCTGCTCTTCGCCGGGGACCACGTGCTCCCGACGATCACGCCGTCGATCGGGTTCGAGCCGGCGTACGTGCAGCAGCCGCTGCGCGACTTCCTCGGGTCCCTGGCCAAGGTGCGCGCGATGCCCGACCTGATGCTGCTCCCGGCGCACGGGCCGGTGTCGCCGTCGTCGCACGCACGGATCGACGAGCTGGTCGAGTTCCACGACGTGCGCCTGGCGCAGTCGCTGGCCGCGGTCGAGGGGGGCGCCACCGACGCCTGGGCCGTCGCCCGCGAGCTGCCGTGGACCCGGCGGCACCGCAGGGCCTCCGACCTCAACCCCTTCGACGCGGTGCTGGCGGCGTTCGAGACGCTCGCCCACCTCGAGCTGCTCGCGGCCCGGGGACAGCTCAGCCGCACCGAGGACGACGGGACCGTCCGGTTCGGTCCTGTCACACCTGCGCCACCGGCGGTGTCTGATGGGCATGACGACGACACACCTCTCCAGCACTGACGCCAGAAGACAGGGACTCGGCCCGCCGCGCGCGGATCCGGGTCCCCCTGAAGACGCCGTCCGGGATCTTCGGCCGGATCGTCATGTGGTACTCGCGCCGTTCGTTCGGCGACGTGCCCGACCCCGCGTACGTGATGTCCCACCACCCCGGGGTGCTCAAGGCCACGCTGTCCTACGAGGGCAAGGTGGCCAAGTGGGACGCGCTCGACGCCGACCTCAAGAACCTCGCCCAGCTCGCCTCGGCGGCCAGCATCGGCTGCAGCTGGTGCATGGACTTCGGCTACTTCGCCGCTCACAGCAAGGGCCAGTCGGTCGAGAAGTTCGCCGAGGTCCCGCGCTGGCGCGAGTCCGACGTGTTCACCCCGCTGGAGCGCGACGTGATCGCGTACGCCGAGGCGATGACCGCCACCCCACCCGAGGTGACCGACGAGATGGTGGACGGGCTCGTCGCCGAGCCTCGGGGTGCCGGCCGTCGTGGAGCTGACGAAGATGGTGGCCGTGGAGAACGAGCGTTCGCGGTTCAACAGCGCGCTGGGGCTGACCAGCCAGGGCTTCTCCGACCGTTGCGAGCTGGCGCCACCGCGATGACCGACCCGTTCGCGGAGCACCGCGACCTCGCTGTTCACCGTGGCCTACGAGATGCTCGGCTCCGCGGCCGACGCCGAGGACGTGGTGCAGGAGGCGTGGCTCCGCTGGCGGGAGGTGGACCCCGAGACGGTCGACAACCCGCGCGCCTACGCGGTGCGGATCGTGACCCGGCTGGCGCTCAACCAGATGCGCACGCTCAGCCGGCGTCGCGAGGCGTACGTCGGACCGTGGCTGCCCGAGCCGCTGCTCACCGAGCCGGACGTCGCCGACGACGTGGTGCTGTCCGAGTCGGTGTCGATGGCGATGCTCGTGGTGATGGAGTCGCTCTCGCCGACCGAGCGCGCCGTGTTCGTGCTGCGCGAGGTGTTCGGCTTCGAGCACGGCGAGATCGCCGCGGCCGTCGACAAGAGCCCCGCCGCCGTACGCCAGATCGCGCACCGCGCCCGCGAGCACGTCGCAGGCCAGGCGCCCGGAGTCGACGACGTCCCGGGCCGAGCACGCCGAGGTCACCCGGCGGTTCGCCGCGGCAGCGGCGACCGGCGACCTCGAGGCCCTGCTCGGCCTGCTCGCGCCCGACGTGGTGCTGGTGACCGACGGCGGCGGGATCAAGAAGGCGGCGCTGCGCCCGATCGTCGGTGCCGAGAAGGTGCTCCGGTTCCTGTCCGCGGTGCGACCTGCCGAGCTGTCCGCCGACGCGGTGATGCTGAACGGCGAACCCTGCCTGGTGATCCACATCGCCGGCGAGCTCGACGGCATCTTCGCGACCCGCGTCGTCGGTGGCGTGGTCACCGAGCTCTACGGCGTGCGCAACCCCGAGAAGCTGTCCCGGCTCGCGGACCCGGTGCCACTGAGCCGTTGACGCGGGCGCGCGGCCTGTCGGCGGCCGGTGCCACGATCGGGTCCATGCCGAAGCGCAACCGCGTCACGCCGTACGGCGACATCGTGGCCATCGACCTGCGTGGCGCCTGGCTCGGCAACCGCGGCATCCTCCACGAGGGCGAGGAGATCGTCGCGTTCCACCGGCACCGGCTCTGGATCACCTGCGCGCTCCAGCACCGCGACTGGCGGCTGCCGCAGTGGCAGCCGCACCACTTCACGGTGCTGTTCTTCCACGACGAGGCGGTGTCGCTGGCCGCCGGACACCGGCCCTGCGCGCTCTGCCGGCGCGCCGACTACAACGCCTACCGAGGCGCCTGGGCCACGGCGACGGGTGAGGACGCACCGCTGGCGACGGAGATGGACCGGGTGCTCCACGGGGAGCGCCTGCACCCGGGCACCCACCGGCGCCGGCTCCACGACCTCCCGTGGGCGAGCCTGCCGCCGGGCGTGTTCGCGGTGGTCGACGACCGGCCGGTGCTGGTGCGCGACGACGCGGTGGTGCCGTGGACCCACGCGGGCTACGGCGAGCCCCGCGCCCGGCCACGCCAGGGTTCCGGCGACGGTGCTGACGCCGCCGTCGACGGTCGCGGTGCTGCGCGAGGGCTACCGGCCGCAGGTCGACGCCCGGGCCGGGTGACCGCTCAGGACAGGAACTCCACGATCCGGCGGTGCGCCACCCTTGCCTCCGGGATCGGCAGCAGCGGGTAGACGTGGATCAGGCCCGGGCCGGTGACGAACGTGTCGTCCCAGCCGGCCCCGCGGGCCTGCTCGGAGAGCAGCGCGTTCTCCGGGTAGAGCAGGTCGCGGGTGCCGCAGAAGCGCAGCGTCGGTGGCAGGCCGGTGAGGTCGCCGAGCCCGGGGGAGGGCTCGGTGCGTGCCCGGTCCTCCTGCGAGCCCGCCCACCAGGTCGCGTAGATGTTGACCCGCGACAGGGTCAGCCACGGGTCGGTGAGCGCCGCCTCCGGCTGGCCCGGGGCGGACGCCGTCAGGTCGACCCAGGGCGACACCAGCACCAGGTGCGAGGGCGGCGTACCGCCGGCGTCGCGCACGCCCTGGGCCACCGACAGCGCGTAGCCGCCGCCGGCCGAGTCGCCGGCGAGCACGACGCCGTCGGGTGCGTCGACGGCGGCCGCGGAGACCAGCGCGACGAGCGCGTCGCGGGAGTCTCGCCAGGTGTGCTCGGGCGCCAGCGGGTAGAGCGGGAACAGCACCCGCATCCCGAGGTCGGCCGCGATCCGGCGGGCGAACGCGAACTGCTGCGAGGCCGGCGGGCTTCGTGTAGCCACCGCCGTGCAGGTAGAGCAACGTCCGCGAGGGTCGTACGCCGCCGGGCACGTGCTCCAGGACGCGCAGGCCCGCCGTCGTGTGGGCGGACTCGGTGAAGTCCGACGGGATCCGGCGGGGAACCGCTCGTTCGCCGCCAGGAACCGCGTCGCGGAACGTCGCCGGGTCGCCGACCGGGCCGCCACGTCGGGTGCGCCGGACCACCTCGACCGCGAGCCGGTGCCGCAGGGACGGCCGGAAGAGCGTCGGCCGGAAGAGGTGCACCACGGGGTGATCCTCACACGCGGCGCAGGTACGCTGGCCGGGAACGACAGGGGAGCGCCACGTCCTTCGGGGCGACAGGCGCTGAGAGTGCGCGCAAGCGCAGACCCTCGAACCTGCACCGGTTAGCACCGGCGAAGGGAGTCGAGCACCTCGATCGCGCAAGCGATTCCCTCCCGCTGACCAAGGGAGACGCATCATGCCCGGGACCCCGTCCCGCCGCGTGGCGGCCGCACTCGTGGCCGCTCTCACCACCACGGCCCTCGCCGGCTGCGCGCTGAGCAGCAGCGGCCAGCCCGACGACGACCCGAAGACCGTGGTCGTGGTCACCCACGACTCGTGGGCGATGGACAAGAAGGTGATCGCCGACTTCGAGAAGAAGAGCGGCTACACCGTGAAGGTCCGGCCCACGGCCGACGCCGGCGAGCTCACGAACAAGCTCGTGCTGACCAAGGACCACCCGCTGGGCGACGTGGTCTACGGCATCGACAACACGTTCGCCAGCCGGGCGGTGTCGTCCGGGGTCCTGCAGGACAACACCCCGCGCGACCGCCCGGCCGGCGCGGCGTCGTACGACCTGACGCAGGAGAGCGGCGCCGCCCAGCTCACCCCGGTCGACTACGGCGACGTCTGCGTCAACGTCGACGACGTCTGGTTCAAGAAGCACGGCAAGACGCCGCCGACGACCCTCGACGACCTGACCGAGCCGGCGTACCGCGACCTGTTCGTCGTGCCCGGCGCGACCACCTCGTCGCCCGGCCTGGCCTTCCTGCTCACGACCGTGGCCGCCAAGGGCGAGGACGGCTGGCAGGACTACTGGCGCAGGCTGGTCGCCAACGGGGTCAAGGTCGACGCCAGCTGGACCAACGCCTACGAGGTCGACTTCACCGGCGGTGGCGGCAACGGCGACCGGCCGATCGTGCTGTCGTACGCCTCGTCGCCGCCGTTCACGATCCCGGAGGGGAAGACCCGGCCGACCACGAGCGCCCTGCTCGACACCTGCTTCCGGCAGGTCGAGTACGCCGGGGTCCTCAACGGCGCGCACAACACGAAGGGCGCCCGGGCGTTCATCGACTTCATGCTCGGCACCGAGTTCCAG
The DNA here is from genome assembly GCA_963754145.1 of uncultured Actinomycetota bacterium. Taxonomy (GTDB): domain Bacteria; phylum Actinomycetota; class Actinomycetes; order Propionibacteriales; family Nocardioidaceae; genus Marmoricola. Next base: position 192,334 of record CAVWFF010000007.1, on the reverse strand, counting down.
GAGCAGCTGCCCGACCAGATGTACGTCTTCCCGGTCGACGAGGCAGCGATGCTGCCGCCGGTGTGGGCGAAGTACGCGAAGGTCGCGTCGAACCCGTGGTCGGTCTCCCCGGAGGACATCACCGCACATCGCACCGAGTGGCTGCGGCAGTGGCGGGACCTGACCTCGCGATGACGCGGCGCCGGCGCGGCGGCCGGGCCGGGGTGCTGGCGCTGGCCGCCATCCCGCTCGTCGTGCTCGCGGTCTTCTTCGTCTACCCGGTGCTCGGCATCGTCGGGCAGGGCTTCGTCAGCGACGGCCGGTTCGCACCCGGCGCCGTGCTCGAGGTGCTGGGGCGCCCGCGCACCGGGCGGGTGCTCTGGTTCACGCTGTGGTCGGCCGGCCTGGCCACGCTGGTGACGCTGCTGGCCGGGCTGCCCGCTCGCCTTCGTCCTGCACCGGCTGTCGTTCCCCGGCCGCGGCCTGCTGCGGGCGCTGGTGGTGGTGCCGTTCGTGCTGCCGACGGTCGTGGTCGGGGTCGCGTTCGGCCAGCTCGTCGCGCCGTCCGGCTGGCTGGGTGGGCTGCACCTCGAGGGCACGGCGGCGGCGATCGTCGCCGCCCTGGTCTTCTTCAACGTCTCGGTCGTGGTGCGCACGGTCGGGTCGTTCTGGGAGAGCCTGGACCCCCGACGCGAGCAGGCGGCCGCCGCGCTGGGCGCGAGCCCGTTGCAGGTCTTCCGCACGGTCACGCTGCCGGCCCTGCTGCCGGCGGTCGTGGGCGCGGCGACCGTCGTGTTCCTCTTCTGCTCCACCGCGTTCGGCATCGTCCTCACGCTCGGGGGGCTGCGCTACGCCAACGTCGAGACCGAGATCTGGCTGCTCACCACCCAGGAGCTCGACCTCACCGGTGCGGCTGCGCTGTCGGTGCTCCAGCTCGTCGTGATCACCGGCCTGCTGGTGCTGACGCACGTGACGCGCAAGGACGCAGGACACGTCGACCGTGCCGCCGGGACCGCGCGCCGCCCGCGCCGCGGCGACGCGTGGCTGCTCGGCTGGTCGGCCCTGGTGCTGGCCGCCCTGGCGCTGCCGATGCTGGCCCTGCTGACCGCGCTCGCTGACCGACCAGGACGGGCGGTGGACGGTCGCCAACTACCGCGCCCTGGCGGGTACGGCGGGCGGCACGCTGCCCGTCTCCGCCCTGACCGGCGCTCGCGAACTCGCTCGAGATCGCCCTCGTCGCGACCGGCTTCGCGCTCGCGCTCGGCGTGATCGTGGCCGGGCTGGCCTCCCGGCGGCCGGCTCGAGCCTCCGGGCGCCGCGCGGTCGCGGTGTTCGACGGGGTCTTCATGCTGCCGCTCGGCGTCTCGGCCGTGACCCTCGGGTTCGGCTACCTGGTCACCCTCGACCAGCCACCGCTCGACCTGCGCTCGTCGCCGTGGCTGGTCCCGATCGCGCAGGCGATGGTCGCGCTGCCGCTGGTGGTGCGCACGGTCGCGCCGGTGCTCCGAGCCGTCGACGACCGGCAGCGCCAGGCCGCGGCCTCGCTCGGCGCCGGTCCGCTCCGGGTGCTGCTCAGCGTCGACCTCCCGGCGGCCTGGCGGTCGTTGCTCGCCGCGGCCGGGTTCGCCTTCGCGGTCTCGCTGGGCGAGTTCGGCGCCACCAGCTTCCTGGTCCGCGACGAGACGCCGACGCTGCCGGTCGTGATCTACCGGCTGGTCTCGCACCCGGGCGCGCTAACGCCGGCACGGCGATGGCCGCCTCGGTGCTGCTGGCCGCCACGACGGCGCTGGTGATGCTCGCCGTCGAGCGGCTGCGGGTCGGGGCAGTGGGAGCCTTCTGACGGGCGAGCGACTGGTGTCACCGATGCTGTCGATCAAGGACCTGAGCGTGCGCTTCGGCGACACCGTCGCGGTCGACGACGTGAGCCTCGACCTCGAGGCCGGTCAGGTGCTCGCGGTGCTCGGCCCGTCCGGGTGCGGCAAGTCGACCCTGCTGCGGGCCGTGGCCGGGCTGGAGCCGTCGTACACCGGCACGATCGCGTACGACGGGCAGGACCTCGCCGGGGTCCCCACCCACCGGCGCGGCTTCGCGCTGATGTTCCAGGACGGCCAGCTGTTCCCGCACCAGAGCGTCGCCCGCAACGTCGGCTACCCGCTCCGGCTCCGGCACGCCGGCCGGCAGCAGGTCGAGGAGCAGGTGGCCGGCCTGCTCGACCTGGTCGGACTGCCCGCGCACGGCGACCGGATGCCGACGACCCTCTCCGGCGGCGAGCGGCAGCGCGTCGCCCTCGCCCGGGCCCTGGCCGTCGAGCCGCGGCTGCTGCTGCTCGACGAGCCGCTCAGCGCGCTCGACGCGACGCTGCGCGAGCACCTGGCCGGCGAGCTCCGCGACATCCTGCGCCGGGCACGCACCACGGCGCTGCTGGTCACGCACGACCACGAGGAGGCGTTCGCGGTCGCCGACCGGATGGCCGTGATGCGGGCCGGGCGGGTCGTCCAGTCGGGCACCCTCGACGAGGTCTGGCGGCACCCGGCCGACGGCTGCGACCGCGGTGTTCCTCGGCTACCCCACGGTCGCTGACCGGCGCCGCCGCGGCGCGGCTGGCCGCGGCAGCCGGCGCCTCCGGCGCCTGGCCGGCGGTCGCGCTGCGACGCTCGGCACTGCGGGTCGACGCCGGCCGGCCCGCTCACCGCGACGGTGCTCGCCGCGCGGGTGACCCCCGACCAGCTCCGGCTCTCCGTCAGCGTCGACGGGCGTCGGTGACGTCGAGGCGGTCGCCGACCCCGGCGCCGACCTCGCGGTCGGGCAGCAGGTCCGGCTGGCCGTGGACACCAGTCGGCTGGCCGTGCTCGCCACCGGCTGAGCACCCGGACGGCGCGGGTCACGCGCGGATATCGAGTCGGCGGCGTCTCCTAGACTCCAGTTCGTGAAACGGCATGCCTACGCACTCATGGTCGGCAACGCCGTGGTCATGGGCTCGCTGGCGATCGTCTCCTCGGTCGTCGCTCGGCTATCCGCTCCGTGACCCCGACGGCTTCCTCGGCCCGGCCTGGGTGCGGCTGCCGCTTCTCGTGCTGCTGCGCCTTCGCGCTCGACATCGTGCCGCGCACCCTGTGGCGCTCGCGGTTCCAGCCGGCGCAGTTCAAGGCGCAGGCGACGGCTGCTGGTCCGCGAGCACTGGACCCGCGACCGGATCGTGCTGGTGGTCCTCGGCCTGGTCTGCTTCTACGTGACCTACGTGTCAGCTACCGGAACCTGAAGAACTTCCTGCCGTTCGTCCGCAGCTTCGACGGCAAGCCGCTCACCTACGACCACGAGCTGCACAAGCTCGACCAGTGCGCTGCTGTTCGGCCACGACCCGGCGACGCTCTCCCACCAGATCCTCGGCACCGGCGTCTCCGCCCACGTGCTGTCGTGGGTCTACCTGATCTTCCTGCCGATGGTGCCGATCTCGGTCATCGCCTGGGTGGTCTGGTCGCGCAACGTCAGCTTCGGCTACTGGTTCGTGACCGCCGAGTGCCTGGCCTGGAGCCTGGGCACCGCTCAGCTACTACCTGGTCCCGACCCTGGGGCCCGAACTTCGCCTTCGTCCGGCTCTACGCCGACCTGCCGCACACGGGGGTGTCCGACCTGCAGCAGGCGTTGTTCTACGGGCGCGGTGACCTCAGATACGACCCGTTCTTCTCGCGGGGTGCAGTCCGTCGCCGGCTTCGCCTCCCTGCACGTCGGGATCACGCTGATGATGGCGCTGGTCGCGCAGTACACCGTGCGCCACCGCTTGATCAAGGTCGCGCTCTGGGTCTACACCGTGCTGGTCACCGTCTCCACGACGTACTTCGGCTGGCACTACATCGCCGACGACCTCGCCGGGGCGTTCATCGCGGTGATCTCGTTCTACCTCGGCGCACTCGCGACCGGCCAGAGGTTCGACCGCCGTGGACGCAGCTCGCACCCCACCACCACGACCGGCGAGGTGCCGATCGAGGTCGACTCCTAGCGCGTCGTCAGGCGCTCTCGCGAATTACAACCTTGTAGTTTGTCAAGTCGACACGCCGCAAATCGGGCACATTTTCGTGAAAGGTGTTCCCAATGTGACTGATGAGCCCTAACGTGGCGGAAGTCTCGAGCCGTGGGGAAGCGGCTCGAGGCCCCCGACGAAAGGGAGTCTCGCGTGCTTTCCACGCCTCGAACGGGTGTCCGGGCGGTGCTGGCAGCGGCAGTCACGGTGGCTGTCACGGTCACCCTCGGCCCGGCTGCGACCGCCGACCACCACGACCCGGTCCCGACGCAGGAGCAGGTGGACCGGGCCGCCGGGGCCGTGGCGGACAAGACGCGTGACGTGGCCGCGATCCAGACCTCCCTGCTGCTGGCCAACCAGCGCCTGGAGCACGCCTCGATGCTCGCGGAGGTCGCCGCCGAGAAGTACAACGCGGCGATGTGGCACCTGAGCGAGGCCCGGGCCGAGGTGAAGAAGGCCGACGCCCGCGCCGCTGCCGCGAAGCAGGCCGTGGCCGACCAGCGCGACGACATCGCCGCCCTGGTCACCCAGCGCTACCGCGGAGGCGCGCAGCTCGACCAGCTCAACGCGCTGTTCAGCGCCGACGGTCCGTCCGGCGTGATGGACGGGTACGGCGCCGTGCACAGCGTCGGCGACACGATGCAGGCAGCCTTCGACCGCTACCGCGCGGCCAACGCGCTGGCGAAGGTCACCGTCGCGAAGGCCGCCGACGCCCGCGCGAAGGCGCGAGCAGATGGCCGCCGGCGCCCGCGCCGCACGCGACCGGGCGACCAGCGCCGCCAACGAGGCCCAGGCCGCGGCATCCTCGATCGCCGCCGAGAAGTCCAGGCTGCTCGACGAGCTCGCCACCGCCCAGGGGATCTCGGTCCGCCTCGCGACCGAGCGCCAGTCCGCGCTGGAGGAGCAGGCCCGGGAACGCGCCGCGGCCGCCGCCCGTACCCGGGCCGAGCAGGAGGCGCGCGAGCGTGCCGAGCAGCAGGCGCGGGACAAGTCCAACCAGCCCGAGGCCAAGCACAGCTCGTCGCCGAACCCGAAGCCCTCCCCCGACCCGTCCTCCAGCCCGACGCCGTCCCCCAGCCCGGCCCCCAGCCCAGCCCCAGCCCAGCCCCCAGCCCGCCCCCCAGCCCGGCCCCGTCCCCCCCGCCCGCCCCGAGCGGCGGTGCGAACCAGGCGATCGCGTTCGCGAAGGCCCAGATCGGCGAGCCCTACAGCTGGGGTGCCGCGGGTCCGGGCTCCTGGGACTGCTCCGGCCTCACGATGAAGGCCTGGGCCTCCGCCGGCCGCTCGCTGCCGCACTGGTCGGTCGGCCAGTACCAGGCGACCAGCCACATCTCCTCGAGCCAGCTGCGCCCGGGTGACCTGCTGTTCTGGGGGACGTCCAGCAGCTCCAGCTCGATCCACCACGTGGCCATGTACCTCGGCGGCGGGATGATGATCCACGCGCCGCGCACCGGCCAGGACGTCCAGATCGTCAGCATGTACTACTGGATTCCGCCGAACTTCTTCGGTCGCCCCTGACGTCCGGACCGGCAGACCTGCTCGAGCCACCCTGCGGGAGGCCTGAGCCCCGGTCCGGTCTCAGTGGTCCAGCGGCGGCGGGGGCTGGTTGCCCTCGCGCTCGAACGACGCCGCAACCTCGGCCTCGGCCTCGGTCCGGCCGACCCAGTCGGCGCCCTCGACGGACTTCGCGGGCTCGAGGTCCTTGTAGACCTCGAAGAAGTGCTGGATCTCCAGCCGGTCGAACTTGGAGATGTGGCTGATGTCGCGCAGGTGCTCCTGGCGCGGGTCGGTCAGCGGGACGCAGAGGACCTTGTCGTCGCGGCCCTTCTCGTCGGTCATCCGGAACATGCCGATCGCGCGGCAGCGGATCAGGCAGCCGGGGAAGGTCGGCTCCAGCAGCAGCACCAGGGCGTCGAGCGGGTCGCCGTCCTGGCCGAGCGTGTCCTCGATGTAGCCGTAGTCGGCCGGGTACTGCGTGGAGGTGAAGAGGGTCCGGTCGAGGCGCAGCCGCCCGGTGTGGTGGTCCACCTCGTACTTGTTGCGCTGCCCCTTGGGGATCTCCACGAGTACGTCGAACTCCACGACTGATGCCTTTCGCTGCCGGACCTCTGGGTGGTGCGAGCACAGTCTCCCGCACAATGGTGCGGTTGCCACAAGTCGGCCGGCCATCGGAAGGGGGCGTCAGTGTCCGAACGTGAGGAAGGGCGCGCCCCGCGGTCGCGGTGGCGCCGCTCGGTGGGCTTCGTGCCCGACCTCCTGGTGGTGGCGACGGTCGCCTTCGCCTTCCTCGCCTGGCACTTCGACCTCGGCACCCGCTGGGGACTGGCCGCACCCGACCCGGCCACCGAGCCGGCGCTGGTGCTGCCCCCGGAGGGGCTCGCGCTGCCGGTGCAGCATGCGGCCGCCGAGGTCGCGAAGCCGCTCGTGTCGTCGCAGGCCTCGCCCAGCGCGGTGGCACGGACCGTGCAGAGGCTGCTCGCCGACCGTCGGCTCGGGTCGCACGTCGACGTGCTGGTCACGGACCTCGAGACCGGGGAGCCCCTGTACCGCCAGGGATCCGGCACCGTCACGCCTGCGTCGACGATGAAGCTGCTCACCTCGCTGGCCGCGCTCGAGGCGATCGGCCCCGACCACCGTTTCGAGACGACGGTGCGCCGGGTGCCGGGCACGAACCGGATCGTGCTGGTCGGGGGCGGCGACCCGTTCCTGCAGCCCAAACCGACCACGCAGGACGTCTACCCGCACCGCGCCGACATCCAGTCGCTCGCCCGCCGTACGGCCAGGGCGCTGCGGGCAGACGGCACCCGGCAGGTGCGGCTGGCGTACGACGACAGCCTGTTCACGGGTCCCCGCACGCCGAAGTCCTGGCCGGCGTCGTACCTCCGAGGACGGCGTGGTGCCGCCGATCACGTCGCTGTGGGTGGACGAGGGCCGGAGCCCGACCGGCTTCGGCTACGTGGACGACCCGTCGCGCGCGGCCGGGCAGGCGTTCCGGGCCGCGTTGGCGAAGCAGGGGATCAGGGTCGTCGGCGACCTGGCGCACCAGAAGGCACCGGATGGCGCTCGTGACCTGGCGCTGGTGCAGAGCCCGCCGCTGGGACAGATCGTGGCCAGGCTGGTGCTGGTCAGCGACAACAACGCCGCCGAGGTGGTGGCGCACCACGTGGGCGAGGCGGTGCGCTCGGACGCCTCGTTCGCCGGCGGTGCGCTCGGTGTACGGTCCGTGCTGCGCAAGCTCGGCGTGCCCCTCGACGGCGCCGTGATCCGCGACGGCAGCGGCCTCTCCCGCGCCGACCGGCTGCAGCCCCGCACCCTGACCGAGGTGCTGCGACTGGCAGCGAGCGCCGACCACCCGGCGCTGCGCGAGGTGGTGACCGGGATGCCGGTCGCGGGCTTCTCGGGCTCGCTGGAGTTCCGGTTCGACACCGGCGCGACCGCCGGCCGCGGCCGGGTGCAGGCCAAGACCGGGACGCTCACGGGGGTCCACGGGCTGGCCGGCGTCGCGACCGACCTCGACGGCAACGTGATGGGCTTCGTCGCGATCGCGGACCGGGTGCCGAACGCCCAGCAGCTCTACGCACGGGTCACGATCGACAAGGTGGCGGCCGCGCTCGGCGCCTGTCGGTGCGGCACCGGCACGTAGGGTCGGGCCCATGACTTCACCCCACGAAGGCACTCGCTGCGCTCCTGCCTCCGCAGGGACCCCGAGATGACGAACGAGCGATCCTCGATGATCGACTGGGACACCGCGGTCAGCGTCGGCGCTCGCCTCTCCGGGGAGGGCCCCTCGGTGAGCCGGGTCGAGGCCGACGACGTGGTCGCCGAGCTGCGCGCCGGGGCCGAGCGGTCGACCCCGCTCGTCCGCGGGTTCACCGGCCTCGTCGCCGAGGAGCGCACCGCACCCGTGCTCATCGTGGACCGGCGCGGCTGGCTCCAGGCGAACGTGGACGGCTTCGCCGAGATCGTCAGCCCGCTGATCGACAGGCTCCAGGCCAAGAAGGGCGCCCCGTCCCCGTTCGCGCACGCGGTCGGCTCACGGGTGACCGGTGCCGAGCTCGGCCTGATGCTCGGGTTCATGAGCGGCAAGGTGCTCGGCCAGTTCGACCCGTTCCACGAGGCGCCGGGCGCCGCCGGGCGGCTGCTGCTCGTCGCGCCGAACATCGTCCAGGTCGAGCGCGAGCTCCAGGTCGACCCCCACGACTTCCGGCTCTGGGTGTGCCTGCACGAGGAGACCCACCGGGTGCAGTTCACCGCGGTCCCCTGGATGCGCGACCACCTCCGGAGCGAGATGGAGAAGATCATCGACGCGGTCCGCACGGACCCGTCCGAGATGCTGTCCGAGGTCATGAAGAAGCTCGGCGACGTCGTCAGCGGGAGGGCCGAGGGCAGCCTTCTCGACCTGGTCTCCTCCCCGGAGCAGAAGGCGGTCATCGAGCGGATCACCGGCGTGATGAGCCTGCTCGAGGGCCACGCCGACGTGGTGATGGACGGCGTCGGCCCGGAGGTGATCCCGAGCGTCGCCACGATCCGCGCGAAGTTCACCGAGCGCCGCAAGGGCATGGGCGTGCTCGACCGGCTGATCCGCCGGTTGCTGGGCCTGGACCAGAAGATGGCGCAGTACCGCGACGGCGCCGTGTTCACGCGCGCCGTCGTCGACAAGGTCGGCATGGACGGCTTCAACGCGGTCTGGGTCGAGCCGGCCAACCTGCCATCGAAGGCCGAGATCCTCGCGCCGGAGACGTGGCTCGCCCGGGTCCACGGCTGAGCCTCCGATGGCGTTGCACCCATCGGTTGCTGCCGTGCGCCTCGGCGTGCGGCAGGTGATCGGCGAGCTGACGCCCGGCAGCACGGTCCTCGTCGCCTGTTCCGGCGGCGCCGACTCGCTGGCCCTGCTCTCCGCCGCCGTCTTCGAGGCGCGCGCGCACGCCGTCCGGGTCGTCGGGGTGACCGTCGACCACCAGCTCCAGGACGGCTCGGCAGACCACGCCGCCCGGGTCGCCGACCAGATGCGCGCCCTCGGCGTCGACGAGTCGGTCACCGCGACCGTCTCGGTGACGGCAGAGGGAGTGGGCCCGGAGGCTGCCGCCCGGCAGGCGCGCTACGACGTGCTCGCGGAGCTGGCCACCCGGCTCGATGCCGACCAGGTGCTGCTCGGGCACACGCTCGACGACCAGGCCGAGACCGTGCTCCTCGGGCTGGCTCGCGGCTCGGGCGGACGCTCGCTGGCCGGCATGCGCCGCTCGTTCGAGGTGTTCCGCCGCCCCCTCCTCGACGTGACCCGTGCCGACACCGAGACCGCGTGCGTCACCGAGGGCATCGAGTTCTGGACCGACCCGCACAACAGCGACGAGCAGTTCGCGCGCGTGCGCGTGCGGACGACGGTGCTGCCGATGCTCGAGGACGAGCTCGGTCCCGGAGTCGCGCGCACCCTCGCCCGCACGGCCGACCAGCTCCGGGCGGACACGTCGTACCTCGACGCGGTCGCCGACGCCGCCCTCGCGGAGGCGATCACCGACGGCGGGCTCGCGATCGAGCGGCTGTCCCGGATGGACGTCGCCGTGCGGGGCCGGGTGCTCCGGCTCGCGGCCGTGGCCGCCGGCTCGCCTCCCGGCGAGCTGTTCCACGAGCACGTGGTCGCCCTCGACCGGCTGGTCACGCACTGGCACGGGCAGAAGGGCGTGGACCTCCCCGGTCACGTGCGCGCCGTACGCGCCGGCGATGTGCTCGGGTTCGAGCGTGGGGTCAACCGATGACCGTGGCCACGTCGAAGGTGCACCCGACGACGGTGTCGACGCCGCCGTCGTGGCCCGGCTCGTCGAACCACAGGCCCTCGACGAACCCGGCCTTCGCCAGCACCCTCCGCGAGGCGGCGTTGCGGTGGTCGGGCGCCGCGAAGAACACCCGGGCCTCCGGGTAGGTCGCCCGGGCGCGCAGCACCCAGGCCCAGATCATGCGGCTGCCCAGCCCGCGCCCGGTCCACTCGGGCTCGCCGATCGCGTAGTCGACGCCGATCGCCGCGGGGTCCGGTACCAGGAGCGCGTAGTCCGGGTAGTCGGCGATCCGGTAGTGCTGGCCGAACCCGACCGAGCGCCCGTTGACCTCCAGCACCCACATCCGAGTGGGCGTCTCGCCGTCGATGCGCGGTCCGTAGCGGCGCTCGACGGCGTCGTACGTCGGCTCCCCGTCGCCCGCCCACCACCGCGCCACGTGCGGCTGCGCCCGCCACCGGGTCACGTCCCGGAGGTCGCCACGCGTCATGTCGCGCACCGTCACGCGCACGTCGCGATCGACGACGAACCGCTTCGTCGGACCGGAGAGGTCGAGCGGCACCGGCGGAGCGGTCACTTCACCGACCAGGCGCCGAGCCGCGGCGGCCCAGGGCTCGCCGTCGCGGGCGTGCCCGGCCAGCACCTGGTCGTGGTCGGCGACCTCCACGAGCACGCCGTCGCGCCCCTGCTCCATGGGCGGCATCGTGCCTCGATCGACTCCGTTGGTCGAGCTTGTCGTGGGCGGACCTGCACCACCGTGGCCCGCGGCCTGGCGCGTCTCCTCCAGCACCGCCGATCGTCACCTGAGGGCCGCTAGGACTGCTCGACCTTCTCGCCCCGGAACTCCCGGTAGCTGTAGACGACCAGCCCCAGCGCGATCAGGCCGGAGATGATCAGCGACGAGCCGGTGCCCCAGCCGCCGGGGAGCCACCACTTGTCGTCGAGCGGCCACCAGCCGGGCGCGGCGGGGGAGAGGACCCAGTAGACACCGACGGCGGTGATGCCCAGAGCGCCGAGGGTGGAGACGATGATCCGGGGCCAGGTCTCGACGCCGTCGCTCGCGGTCTTGATCGCGCGCTCCTTGACCGGCTCGAGCCGGCGCTCGGCCCACTCGTACTGGGTGGCGAGCACCACGAGGCCCAGAGCGAGCAGGATCAGGCCCGGCCCGGGCAGCACGAGCGCGGCGAGGCCGAGCAGTACCAGGGTCCAGCCGAGAATCTCGACCCCGATCCGTTTGGCAATCGCCTTCATCCCCGCACCTCTCTCCTCCGGCCCCAACGCATCGAGCGGCGTGGTCCGTTCCGGCACACTGCACCGCATGGAGCCGGAGGTACGACGCCGCGCCGCGCATCCTGCTCCTGGGCATTCTCGCCCTTGGGGTCGTGATCGCGCTGTGCATCGCCGCACTCGTGTTCCTTCTGGACCGGTTCACGGCGAAGGCCGCGCGCGACTGCGAGCGCACTCACTGCCGCGAGTCGCACTCGGCCAGTGTGGCAGGCTGGCGCCCATGGATGCGGTTCACGTCGACGACGACCTGATCAACGTCCTCTTCACCGAGAAGCAGATCCAGGACCGGCTCGCCGAGATGGCCGCCACGATCCGCGACGACTACGCCGGCAAGGACCTGCTCCTGGTCGGCGTCCTTCGTGGCGCGGTGATGGTGATGGCCGATCTCTCCCGGCACCTCGACCGGCACCTCGAGATGGACTGGATGGCGGTCTCGTCGTACGGCTCGGGCACCAAGTCGTCCGGCGTCGTACGGATCCTCAAGGACCTCGACACCGACATCTCCGGCCGCCACGTGCTGATCGTCGACGAGATCATCGACACCGGCCTGACCCTGAGCTGGCTGGTGTCCAACCTCGCCTCCCGCAACCCGGCGTCGGTGCGGATCGCGACCCTGCTCCGCAAGCCCGAGGCGGTGCGGATGGACGTCGACGTGACGTACGTCGGCTGGGACATCCCGAACGAGTTCGTCGTCGGCTACGGTCTCGACTACAACGAGCGCTACCGCAACCTGCGCGACATCGGCACGCTCGCGCCCCACGTCTACTCCTGACCGGTTCTGCCTCGCACCCGTCGAGACCAGTCGGACAACCTGCGCCTCGCACATTGGCGTTCACGTGTACCGTCGGACTCTCAAGAGGGCCCACGAAACCGGAGACCAGCGAGCCCTCTCCATGGTTTGAGTAGGTGGATGTGAAGCGCATTTTCCGCGGTCCCTGGTTGTGGATCGTCCTGGCGGTCGTGGGCGTGCTGCTCGCGCTGCAGTTCCTCGTCGTCCGACGGTGGGTACGACGAGATCACGACCTCGAAGATGGTCTCGAACATCAACTCCGGCGAGGTCTCCAAGATCACCTTCGTCGACGGCGACCAGGCGATCCGGGCGACCCTCGACAACGGCAACAAGGTGACCGCCACCTGGGTCTCCGGCACCCAGGTCGACCTCGTCGACCTGGTCGAGAAGCAGGTCGACCAGGGCACGATCTCGAGCTACAACGGCCACGTCGCGCGGCCCAGCCTGATCGGCAACCTGATCTTCTCGCTGCTGCCGATCGTGCTCGTGCTGTTCCTGATCCTGTTCCTGATGAACAACATGCAGGGCGGCGGCGGACGGGTGATGCAGTTCGCCAAGTCCAAGGCGAAGCTGATCACCAAGGACATGCCGAAGACCACGTTCGCCGACGTCGCCGGATGCGAGGAGGCGATCGAGGAGCTCGGCGAGATCAAGGAGTTCCTGCAGGAGCCGGCCAAGTTCCAGGCGGTCGGCGCCAAGATCCCCAAGGGCGTTCTGCTCTACGGCCAGCCCGGCACCGGCAAGACCCTGCTGGCGCGCGCCGTCGCGGGTGAGGCCGGCGTGCCGTTCTACTCGATCTCCGGCTCGGACTTCGTCGAGATGTTCGTCGGCGTCGGCGCCTCCCGCGTGCGCGACCTGTTCGAGCAGGCCAAGGAGAACGCGCCCGCGATCGTGTTCATCGACGAGATCGACGCCGTCGGCCGCCACCGCGGCGCCGGCATGGGCGGCGGCCACGACGAGCGTGAGCAGACCCTCAACCAGCTGCTGGTCGAGATGGACGGCTTCGACGTGCGCGGCGGGGTCATCCTGATCGCGGCCACCAACCGTCCCGACATCCTCGACCCCGCGCTGCTGCGCCCGGGCCGCTTCGACCGCCAGATCAGCGTCGACGCCCCCGACCTGGCCGGTCGCGAGAAGATCCTCCAGGTCCACTCGCGGGGCAAGCCGATGGCGCCCGACGTCGACCTGCAGAGCGTCGCCCGCCGTACGCCGGGCTTCACCGGTGCCGACCTGGCCAACGTGCTCAACGAGGCGGCGCTGCTCACGGCCCGCCAGGACGCCAAGCAGATCGACAACCTCGCCCTCGACGAGGCGATCGACCGGGTCATCGCCGGCCCGCAGAAGCGCACCCGGCTGATGAACGAGAAGGAGAAGCTGATCACGGCCTACCACGAGGGCGGCCACGCCCTGGTGGCCGCGGCGCTGCCCGGCACCGACCCCGTGCACAAGATCACGATCCTGCCCCGCGGGCGGGCGCTCGGCTACACGATGGTGCTGCCCGACGAGGACAAGTACTCCGTCACGCGCTCGGAGATGCTCGACCAGCTCGCCTACATGATGGGCGGCCGCGCGGCCGAGGAGATGGTCTTCCACGACCCGACCACCGGCGCCGGCAACGACATCGAGAAGGCCACCAGCGTGGCCCGGGCGATGGTCACCCAGTACGGCATGACCGACCGGCTGGGTGCGATCAAGCTGGGTGCCAACAACGCGGAGCCGTTCATGGGCCGCGACATGGGCCACACCCGCGACTACTCCGAGGACGTCGCCGCGATCGTCGACGAGGAGACCAAGAAGTTCCTCGCGGAGGCGCACCAGGAGGCCTTCGACATCCTCGAGCAGAACCGCGACGTCCTCGACGCGCTGGTGCTCGAGCTGCTGGAGAAGGAGACGCTCGACAAGGCGCAGGTGGCCGAGATCTTCACGCCGCTGCGCCGCCGCGACCGCCGTCCCGCATGGACCGGGTCGCCCGACCGCGAGCCGTCGACGATCCCGCCGGTGGAGGTGCCCGAGAAGGTCCTCGCGGCCGCGTCCAACGGCTCCAGGCCCGACGCCTCGAGGCCCGACGAGGAGGACGCCGGCGTGGTGCTCACGCCGCCGTCGCCCGGCGGTGACATCCACGGTGGCACGCCGACCGCGGGACCCGACACCCCGGAGCCGCCAGCAGTGAGCCATCGGTGAGCGTCGACCCGGTCACCGCGCTGGGCAGTGCCGGGTGCCGTGTTCGACCACGACCGGGCCGCCGCAGCGGTGCGCGAGCTGCTGATCGCGATCGGCGAGGACCCCGAGCGTGAGGGTCTCAAGCGACACGCCGGAGCGCGTCGCGCGCGCGTACGCCGAGCTCACCGCCGGGCTGCCGGATGACGCCCGAGCGACGTGCTCACCACGACGTTCGACCTCGGCCACGACGAGATGGTGCTGGTCAAGGACATCGAGCTGTGGTCGATGTGCGAGCACCACCTGGTGCCGTTCACCGGGCGTCGCGCACGTCGGCTACATCCCCAACGAGTCCGGCAAGATCACCGGCCTGTCCAAGCTGGCGCGGCTGGTCGACGTCTACGCCAAGCGCCCGCAGGTGCAGGAGCGGCTGACCACCCAGGTCGCCGACTCGCTGATGGAGATCCTCGAGCCCCGCGGCGTGATCGTCGTGATCGAGGCCGAGCACCTCTGCATGACGATGCGGGGCGTGCGCAAGGCCGGGGCCCGCACGATCACCTCGGCCGTCCGCGGGCTGATGCACCGCACCGCCACGCGAGCCGAGGCGATGGCCCTGATCAACGCGCACCGGTGACGACGCGATGAGCTGGCAGGGCACGCGCCTGACCACCCGGCACCTCGGCGGGCTGCCCGCCCTCGACCGGCCGCTGGTGATGGGCGTGGTCAACGTGACCCCCGACTCGTTCTCCGACGGCGGACGCTGGTTCGACCCCGAGGCCGCGATCGAGCACGGGCTCGAGCTGCTCGAGGACGGCGCCGACCTGCTCGACATCGGCGGTGAGTCGACCCGGCCCGGCGCCACCCGGCCGCTGGTCGCCGAGGAGCTCGACCGGGTGCTGCCCGTGATCACGGCGCTCGCCGCCGAGGGCGCCACGGTCTCCGTCGACACGATGCGCGGCGAGGTGGCCGAGGCGGCGCTCGACGCGGGAGCGGTCGTGGTCAACGACGTCTCGCGGCGGCCTGGCCGACCCGCGGATCCTCGCGGTGGTGGCCGACGCCGGTGCGTCGTACGTCGCGATGCACTGGCGCGCCCACGCCGACACGCATGCAGCAGCACGCGTCGTACGACGACGTGGTCAGCGACGTGGTCGACCGAGCTCGGCCAGCGGGTCGAGGCGGCCGTCGCGGCGGGCATCCCGGCCGATCGGGTGGCCGTCGACCCGGGGCTCGGCTTCGCCAAGACCGCACGACCACAACTGGGCGCTGCTGCGCCGGCTCGACGCCCTCGACCCGCTCGGCGCTCCGGTGCTGGTCGGGCTCGAGCCGCAAGTCGTTCCTCGGTGCGCTGCTCGCCGACCGTCGACGGAGCGCCGCGGCCGGTGCTCGACCGCGAGGCGCCAACGTGGCGCTGACCACGATCGCGGCGATGGCCGGGGGTCTGGGGCGTCCGCGTGCACGAGGTCAACGCCTCGCTCGACGCGGTCAAGGTGGTCACCGAAGGCTGGCCGAGGAGCCGTCGGTGAGCGACCTGCCGAGCGCTGTCGACCGGCTGGCGATCCGGGCATCGAGGTCTTCGCCCACCACGGGGTGTTCGACTTCGAGCGCCGCGAGGGACAGAAGTTCGTGATCGACCTCGTCCTCGGCGTCGACGACCGGGCCCGCGGCCGCCAGCGACGACTTGAAAGACACCGTCGACTACGGAACCTCGTGGCCCGGGTGGTCGAGGCGGCCACCGCCGAGACCCGGTCGACCTGATCGAGACCCTTGCCCAGCGCATCGCGGACGTCGTCCTCCGCGAGCCCGGGTGGAGTGGGTCGACGTGACCGTGCACAAGCCGAACGCCCCCATCGCAGGCGACGTTCGACGACGTCGCCCTGACCATCAACCGGAGCCGTCCGTGACCGAGTCCCCGAACCCGAACATCATCGACACCGACACCCTGACCGGCGAGATGCACCCGATCCGGCGGGCCGTGCTGTCGCTGGGTTCCAACCTGGGCGACCGCCGCGATCCACCTGCAGGGCGCGCTCGACTCGCTCAAGGACACCCCCGAGGTCTGGGTCACCGACGTCTCGCCCGTCTACGAGACCCGTCCGGTGGACTCGCCGGACGATGCGAAGGACTTCCTCAACGCCGTGGTCCTGCTCGACACGACGCTCTCCGTGCACACGCTCCTCGACCGTGCCCTGGCCATCGAGGACGCCTACGGCCGCGAGCGGGGCGCAGCTCAACGCGCCGCGCACGCTCGACATCGACCTGATCGTGGTCGGCGACCGCCGTGCCGACGACGAGAACCTCACGCTGCCGCACCCGCGGGCGCAGGAGCGTGCGTTCGTGCTGGTGCCGTGGTCCGACCTCGAGCCCGACGCCGAGATCCCGGGCGTCGGCGCCGATCTCCGAGCTGCTCGAGAAGACCGGCCGCGAGGGCGTCAACCGTCGCGACGACATCGAGCTCGACGGGCGAGTGAGGACCGGCAGTGCGGGATCCTGACGGGTCGCTCGACCCGTCCGACGCGCCCTCGAAGCCACCCGACCCGCGCGGCAACATCCAGCCGACCGGCCCCGGGCCGCTCGTGGTGCTCGGTGCCCTGGCCGCCGTCTTCGGCTGGCTGGTGCGGCCGATCACGATCCGGCTCGACATGGCCGAGCCGGTCATCGCGGCCTGGACCGTGGTCGTCGTGTTCCTGCTCGCCGCCGGGGTCGGGTTCGTCGCCTGGCGGACGTGGCGGATCCTGCAGCGCCGCCCGACCGCGCGGGGGGTCGAGCCGCTGTTGCCCTACCAGGCCGTCAACCGGCTGCTGCTCGGCAAGGCCGCGGCGATGGCGGGCGCGATGGTGCTCGGCGGGTACGCCGGGTTCGCGATCGCCCACCTCGGCATCACCCCGACCGAGCTGTCACGTCAGCGGCTGGTGCGGTCGGGGCTGGCGTCGTTCGGCGGACTGCTCCTGCTCGTCGCCGGGCTGGTGCTCGAGCGCGCGTGTCGTGTGCGCGGGGACGGCGACCGATCCGTACCCTGACCGGTATGGACCGTCACCCCGCGTCCCGCCGTCGACAGCGCTCCGTGCGGATCACGGTGGCGGTCATCGTGCTCTCGGCCGCGACCGCGCTCGTCGCCGGTGCCGTTGCCGATCGGAGGCGGCCGGCTGCTCGCCGCGTCGGCGGTCGTCGCGCTGCTCTGCGGCTGGGCCGGGCTGCGGATCATGTGGTCGGTCGTCCTCCAGTCGCGCCACGAGCACAGCGCCGACCGCGCCGAGCTGGCGCGGACCTACCGCCAGCTCTTCGCCGAGCGTGCGGTCGAGAACGCACGCCTACACGAAGGCCATGACCGCTCGCATGCGCGAACGCGACCTGTCTGATCCGCGAGCTCGAGACCACGGTCGTCGACACCCGGCGCCGAGCCATCGTCGCCGAGACGACCGTCAAGCGGGTGCAGCGCCGGCTGGCCGAGGCGGGCGGCCGGATCATCACGCTCGAGGAGTACCTCGCACGCAG
Source organism: uncultured Actinomycetota bacterium (assembly GCA_963754145.1). Taxonomy (GTDB): domain Bacteria; phylum Actinomycetota; class Actinomycetes; order Propionibacteriales; family Nocardioidaceae; genus Marmoricola. The sequence continues at coordinate 174,843 of CAVWFF010000007.1, read as the reverse complement.
CCAGGCCGAGCACCGAGCCGCGGTCGCGCGGCTCGAGGCGGCGGAGGCCGAGGACGGCGTCGCCGTCGTACCGTCGTCCCCGAGTGGGCCGACCTCGAGACCGACCCGACGGCCGCGTTGATGGCCTGGGAGGAGCACGCGCAGCACCATGCGCGGGGCGCCAAGCACGCCGCGGACGACCGGATTCCAAGCGGGCTTGAGGGGTTCGGGGCTGGCGTCCGGTCGTCGAATTCCCAAGGTATCGAGGTTTTCTGACCGCTCGTCCCGATGCTGTCGCTGCACCTCCCAATGCCTTTCTCGACGCTTCCCATCGGATGTACGCCGCTGGAAGCGTCAGGTCCATTGGGAAGTCAGAAGAGACTGGGAAGTGCGATGTCCGTTCGCGTCGACCGACGCCCGACAAATTCCCTGATACCTTGGGAATTCGACCGCCCGCTCGACCCCCAACGACACCCAGCCCTACTCCGCCGTCCCCGCCTGCTCGGCCACCGACGCCCGCAGCATCCGGTGCACCCCGTTGGGCGTGAGGACGCCCAGGAACGTCGGGCCGTCCGTCACGCCGACCATCGCCTTGTCCTCGCGCATCGCAGCGCCAGCACGTCCTCGAGCGTCGCGGACGCGTCGACGGTGCCGGCGAGCGCGGAGGCGGTGACGCCGTCCATCGGCTCGAGGTGCGACGGGTCGATCGGGGTGACCGCGAGCCGGCGCAGGCCACGGCTGCCGCCGACGAACTCGGAGACGAACTCGTCGGCGGGAGCGCCGAGGATCGCGGCCGGCACGTCGTACTGCGCCAGCCGGCCGCCGGCGGCGAACACCGCGACCTGGTCGCCCATCTTCACGGCCTCGTCGATGTCGTGCGTGACCAGCAGCACCGTCTTGCCCAGCTCGCGCTGGAGGCGGAGGAACTCGTCCTGCAGCCGGGCGCGGACCACCGGGTCGACCGCGCCGAACGGCTCGTCCATCAGCAGCACCGGCGGGTCGGCGGCGAGCGCACGGGCGACGCCGACGCGTTGCCGCTGGCCGCCGGAGAGCTGGTGCGGGTAGCGGTCGGCGAAGACGTCGGGGTCGAGCCCGACGAGGTCCATCAGCTCGAGCGCGCGGGCGCGCGCATCCGCCTTCGACCAGCCGAGCAGGCTCGGCACCGTGGCCACGTTGGTGGCGATCGTCTGGTGCGGGAACAGCCCGACCTGCTGGATCACGTAGCCGATCCCGCGCCGCAGCTCGACCGGGTCGGCGTCGGTGACGTCCGTGCCGTCGAGGAAGATCCGGCCGCTGGTCGGCTCGATCAGCCGGTTGACCATCTTCAGCGTCGTCGACTTGCCGCAGCCGGACGGACCGACCAGCGTGACGACCGCGCCGCGGGGTACGTCGAGGTCGAGCGCGTCCACCGCGACCGTGCCGTCGGCGAAGGTCTTGCCGACCCCGTCGAGCCTGATCATTGGGCTACCGTCCACCTGTGACCCGCATCCCTGGTCCCGCCCTGTCCTCGGTCGCACGCACCGGCGGTGGACAACTGCCTGACACGCAACGACTGGATCTGTGGCGCGTACTTCTCCGCATCGCGGGTCGACGCTCTGCAGACCGCGCTGCTCCAGCACATCGGGATCGTGGTCGCGTCCGTGGTGCTGGGCTTCGTGATCGCGTTCCCGCTCGCCCTGCTCGGCCGACGTTACCGAAAGCTCGAGGCGTCGTCGTCGGCACGCACGACGGCGATCTACACGATCCCGTCGCTGGCGCTGTTCTCGCTGCTGGTGCCGGTGACCGGGCTCGGCGTGGAGACGGTGGTGATCGGGCTCGGCCTGTACTCCCTGACGATCCTGGTCCGCAGCATGATCGACGGCCTGCGCGCCGTGCCCGACGACGTGCGCGAGTCCGCCCTCGGCATGGGCTACGCGCCCGCCCGGCTGCTGTGGCGGGTCGAGCTGCCGCTGGCCCTGCCCGACGATCATGGGCGGGGTCCGGGTCGCGACGGTGTGCGCGGTCGCGCTGACCACGGTCGGCGCGATCCTCGACTACGGCGGGCTGGGCTACCTGCTGATCGAGGGCAGCTCCACGAACTTCAAGGCGCAGGTGCTGTTCACCAGCGTCCTGTGCGTCGCTGCTCGCGGTGGCGCTCGACCTGCTCCTGGTCGGCCTGCAGCGGGCGCTCACCCCCTGGCAGCGGACGGCGGCGTCGCGATGATCAACGACGTGGTCGCGTGGCTCACCGACGGGTCCAACTGGGTCGGCGACGGCGGCGACCAGGCGCTCACCCGGCTCTACGAGCACCTGCTGCTCACCGTGGTCTCGGTCGCTGATGGCGATGGTCGTCGGCCTCCCGCTCGCGGTCTGGCTCGGACACCGGGGCCGCGGCGGCACGCTCGCGGTCAACGTCTCCAACATCGGCCGGGCGATCCCGATCGTCGCCCTGCTTGCGCTGCTCTCGCTCGGCCTGTTCGGCTCCAGCGTCCTCGGGCCGTTCGGGCGCGCCGGGCTGGCGACGCTGGTCACGCTCGCGCTGTTCGCGCTGCCGCCGATCATCACCAACACCTAGGTCGGCATGCGCGAGGTCGACCGCGACACCGTCGAGGCGGCACGCGGGATGGGCATGTCCGAGGGCGAGGTGCTGCGCCGGGTGGAGCTGCCGCTGGCGCTCCCGATCATCTTCTCCGGCATCCGGCTGGCCGTGGTGCAGGTGTGGGCGACGGCCACCATCGCGGCCCTGGTCGCCGGGCCCGGGCCTCGGCCGGATCATCACCCACGGGTACGACGCGGACGACCCGGCCGAGATCATCGCCGGCGCCCTGATCGTGGCGGTGATCGCGCTGCTGCTCGAGGTCGGACTGGCCGGTGTGCAGCGCCTGCTCGACCCGGTGGCCCGGGCCAGGCGGGACACCGCGAAACGGGACGCTCGCCGCGGCTCGGACAGTCGCCTCCCGGTCGGACCCACACCGTAGAGTTCGTGGCCACGGGTCACCGGACACGCGCGGCATCCCCGCCGCGGGACACAGAAGGCAGGCAGCACCATGCGCAGCAACCCGGCACGTCTCATCGTCACCGCAGCACTCGCTCTCCCCCTGGCGCTCACCGCCGGGTGCGGCAGCGACAGCTTCGAAGGTGACAGCGGCTGACAGCGGCGCCGGCTCGGTCACCGTCGTCAGCCAGAAGTTCACCGAGGCCGAGGTGATGACCGAGCTCTACAAGGCGGTCCTCGAGGACGCCGGCTACAAGGTGAGCACGAAGAACTTCACCACCCGCGACATCTACATCAAGGCGCTGTCGAGCGGCGACGTGCAGATCGCGGCCGACTACCTCTCCTCGATGACCGAGGAGCTCAACCGTCGCGCCAACGGCAAGGACGCCGAGCCGGTCGCGTCCCCCGACGCCGACGCCACCGTCGCCAAGCTCGACGAGCTCGGCAAGGACGTCGGCCTCGAGGCGCTCGACCCGGCCAAGGCCGAGGACGCCAACGGCTTCGCGGTCACCCAGAAGGTGAGCGACGCGAAGGGCGTCACCAAGCTCAGCGACCTCACCAAGCTGGGCTCGTCGATCACGCTCGCCGCCGCGTCCGACTGCCCCGACCGTCCCGAGTGCGCGCTCGGCCTCAAGAGCGTCTACGGCGTGACGGTGAGCAAGGTCGAGCCGCTCGGCTTCGGCTCGCCCGAGACCAAGGACGCCGTGAAGAAGGGCGAGGTCGACCTCGGCGAGGTCGGCACCACCGACGCGACGCTGGAGAGCAACGGCCTGGTGCTCCTCGAGGACGACAAGGACTGGCAGAACGCCGAGAACCTCGTGCCGGTCGTCAACAGCGAGTGGCTGAAGAAGAACGACAAGGCCGCCAAGGCGCTCAACGAGCTCTCGGCCACGCTCACCACCGAGGACCTCGCGACGCTGATCGGCAAGGTCGACACGGAGCGCGAGGTGCCGGTCGACGTCGCCACGGCGTACCTCAAGGACAAGGGACTGATCTGAGCAGTCGCTGGATGGGGACGCGACGCCCCCGCCTGGTCCGGGGCCGCTCGTGAGCACACGGCTCACGCCGCGCCGCGTGGGAAAGGCCCTGCGCCGCCGGGTGCGCGGCCGGCTCGGCACCCACCCCAAGGTCACGGTGCTGGTGCTCGCGCCCGAGGGGTCCGGGCCGCCCGACGCGTGCATCGCCTCGGTGCGCGCGTCCCTCGACGTGGTCGCCGACGCGGTCGTGGTGCCGCAGCGGGCCGCGCTGGCCGACGTGCTGGCCGGGGTGTCCACCGACCTGGTCGCGTTCGCGTCGGCCGACGACGAGCTCCCGCCCGACGGGCTCGCCCGGCTGGTGTCCGGGCTGACCGAGGCGGTCGACCTGGTCGCCGGCCGCCGGCGGGTGCTGCGGGCCGGTCGCGACCTCCGCACCCCGCCACCCGGCTCTGCGGTCGACCTGGCGCTCGGCGGCAAGCTGGTCCGGCGCGCGTTCCTGGCCGAGGTGGCCCCGCCGTACGACGGTGCGGAGCGGCAGGCGGTGACCGCGGCGACCCTGGTGGCGGCCGCGCGAGGGGTGGCGGTGGTCGACGAGGTGGTGCTGGTCGAGCACGACCGCGACGTCGCGCTGCCGATCCACGAGCAGCGCCGGTTCCGCACCGACCTGGTCACGGCCCGCGTCGACGCCCTGCGCCACGTCCTGCTCGACCTGCTGGATCCCGCCGACCGCCCCGGGTGGCGCGAGCAGGCGCTGGTCCACCTGCTCCCGGTCCTGTGCCGCGACGCGGTCGGCGGTGGCCCGCCGTTCCACGCGGTCGTGCAGACCTTCGCGCTCGACCTGGTCGCGGGCGGCGTGCGCAACGACACGGTGCCGGTCGAGGCGCGCATCGCCGCCTGGGTCGCGGCCCACGGCACGTACGACGACCTCGCGCTGACCGAGGACCACCTCGCCGCCAACCCGCACGGGCTCCCGGTCGCCGAGGGCGTGGTCCCCGCACCCGAGGGCCTCACCATCGACGTGCTCGAGGACTACCGGCGGATCGGGGCCGCCGACCGTCCGTTGCGCAGCCGGGTCCTCGACCTGGAGTCGCTCCCCGCCGGGCGGGTGCGGGTGCGGGGCGACGCCTTCGTCCACACCGAGTCCGACACCGACCTGCCGAGCGGTGTCGATCGCCGCCGAGGGCGCCCGGCCACGCGAGGTGCCGGTCGACCGCTGGCACGACGACCGCGCCAACCTCTGGGCCGCACGGGCCTGGGAGGACCGCCGTGACAGCGGCTTCGAGGGCACGATCGTGCTGCCGACTCGCGGCGCGACGTGGCGGGTCCGGGTCGAGCTCGGGGGTCAGGTGGCCGAGCACCGGGCACGTCTCCTGCCGGCCGCGAGCGGCGTCGACACGGTGACGCTGGAGCCGGCCGGACTCCGCCTGTCCGGTGCCGGCGACCCGGTCCGGCTGCGCCTGGCGGGTCCGCTCGGCACGACCCCGTGGTGCGAGCCAGCCCTCGCCGACGGACGCTTCGAGGCGGTGCTGGCGCTGGTCACCAGCGTCCCGTGGGGCCAGACCCGGCTGCCCGGTGGGCGCTACGCGCTCGAGGTGCAGGGTCCGCGCGGCGAGGCCGCCGACCTGGACTGGTCGCCGGCGCTGCTCGCCGACCCGCCCGACCTCGTCGACGAGCGGTCGGCGCTGCGGCTCGCGGCCGGGGGGCGAGGTGGTGGTCGACGCGCCGCTCGACGACCACCAGCGCAGCGCGTTCGGCCAGCAGGCACTGGTCAGCGCGTACGCCGCCGCGCCCGGGGTCTCGACCGGCTCGACCGCCGCCGGGAGGACGGTGCTGCTGGAGTCCTTCCACGGGCGCGCGGTGGCCGACAACCCGGCCGCGATCGCCCGGGCGCTCGCCGCCCGTGAGCCCGGGCTCGACCTGGTGTGGGTGGTCGACGACCCCAGCGTCGACGTCCCGGAGGGGATGCGCGCGGTCGCCCGTCGTACCCCGGGCTGGTTCGAGGCGCTCGCCGGCGCCCACGCCTACGTCGGCAACGCCGCGGCGCCGCCCTGGTTCGCGAAGAAGCCGGGCCAGATCCACCTGCAGACCTGGCACGGCACCCCGCTGAAGAGGATCGGCGAGGACCGCGGGCCCGGCGACCTCAACACCTGGCGCCACCGGCGCAGCCTGGCCCGGCAGGCAGCGCGGCTGGGACGGCTTCGTGTCGCCGAGCCCCTTCTGCAGCGAGATCTTCCGCTCCGCCTTCTCCTACGACGGGCCGATGCTCGAGATCGGCTACCCGCGCAACGACCTGCTGCTGTCCGGCCGCGCCCCCGACGTGCGCGCGCAGACCCGGCGCCGGCTGGGGGTCGCCGACGACCAGCGCGTGGTCCTCTACGCGCCGACCTGGCGCGAGTACCTCGGCGTCCGCGACAGCAAGCCGCTGTTCCTCGACCCGACCCGGCTGGTCGCCGAGATGCCCGGCGCGGTGGTGCTGGTGCGCGGCCACTACAACGCCTCGCGGCAGGCCGACGTGCTCCCCGGGCACGACCAGGTCGTCGACGTCACCCGCTACCCCGACATCGCCGACCTCTACCTGGCCGCCGACGCGCTGGTCACCGACTACTCCTCGGTGATGTTCGACTTCGCGCTGACCGACAAGCCGGTCGTGCTGCTGACGCCCGACCTCGACCGCTACCGCGACGTCGAGCGCGGCTTCTACTTCGACATCGAGGCCGCGTCACCGGGACCGATGGTGACCACGACCGACGAGGTGGTCGCGGCGCTGCTGGCCGACGACGCCCACGCGGCGGCGCGCGCCGGCTTCCGCGAGCGCTTCTGCCCGTGGGACGACGGCCACGCGGCCGACCGCGCGGTCGACCACCTGCTGTCGCTCTGGTGAGCTCGCCCAGCCGCCAGCGGGTCGGACCCGATCGCCTGACGGAACTGCGCCACGGCCTCGGCGTTGTAGGCGTGGAAGTCGAACCTGCCCGACGGGCACCTTGCCCGCGACGAACCGCTGGAGACCGTCGACCATGCCCTCCACCGACTTCGGCACCACGATCCCCGCGTCCGGGGGCACGGAGTCGCCGACCGACGAGAACGACGTGGTGATCACGGGCAGCCCGAGCGTGCGGGCCTCGAGGATCACCATCGGCTGGCCCTCGTAGTCGCTGGACAGCACGAAGCAGTCCGACTGGGCGAGGATCGCGAACGGGTTGTCCACCTGGCCGGCCAGCGAGATGAACGGCTCCATCCCGAGGTTGGAGATCTGCTCGGCGAGGTCGCCCTCGAGCGGGCCGCCGCCCAGGATCACCAGCCGGATGTCGGGATGCCTGCTGTGCACCCGCGCGAACGCGTCGATCAGGCGCCGGTGGTTCTTCTCCTGCGAGAGCCGGCCGACCGTGACGAACGTCGTCACCTTGCCGCGCACGTCCATCGTGTTGATCCGCTGCCGGCTGCGGGCCTCGCGGACGATGTCGCTGACCGGGAAGTACTTCATCAGCGCGCTGACCGCCGCCGCCACGTTGGTGGTGTCGAACTGCTCGAGGTGGGCCGGTGCCGAGTCCGGCGACTCGCCGTCCTCGGTGTCCGCGCGGAGCAGGCCGGCCATCTGCAGCACGCGCTCGCCGTTGATCGTGTTCAGCGCGAAGCGGAACTTGTCCGGGGCGGCGTAGGCCGCGAGGTTCTTCCGGTTCAGCCGCATCAGCTCCGGCGAGACCGAGACCAGGTGGTCGAAGTACCTGTACGTCGAGAACACCGCACCGAGCCGCGCCTCGAGGTGCTTGGTGCCCGCCGTCTCGCGCTGCTGGTCGGCCGCCATGTCGTTGTGCAGCCAGATGCTGGTGCGCGGGCTGCCGTGGGCGGCGGTGAACAGGAACGGCGCGTGGCACCCGTAGCCGCTGAAGTCGATCAGGTGGTCGAACTCGGCGTCACCGAACATGCGCTGGTACTCGCCGCGCCAGAACTTCAGGTGCGAGGCGGACAGCCGGTCGGGGAGACCCTTGATCAGGAGCTGGCGCTGGACCTGGCGGAACTTCGCGGGCCCGGCGTTCATCAGCGTGGCGCGCGGGATGACGCGCACCCGCGAGTCGACCAGCTTGGCGTTGCGGGTGCGGTCGCGGCCCTTGCTGTAGGCCCAGTACGCCGTCACGTCGTAGCGGTCGTAGTCGAGGTTGTGCAGCAGGTTGAGCGCCGAGGTCATGATCCCGTTGGACGCCATGCTGCCCAGGTAGATGCAGATCCGCTCCTTGTCGGTGCCGAAGTCGCGGTGCACCGTGTAGCCCGACTCGTCGGCGCCCCGGAAGACGATGTCGACCAACCGGGCGGTGGCGTTGCCGTCGTCCTTGGCGCAGTAGCGGGCGGCGCCCTCCAGCGAGCGCTCGGACTGGCCGCCGCCCTCCAGCGCGGTGCGCACCGCGTCGGCGAGCTCGGGGACGCTGCGCGTGAAGGGCCCGAACAGCTCGTCCGGCTGCAGGTAGAGCCCGCGGTGGCCCTCGTAGTCCTCGAAGTCCGGCACGTAGTGGACGACCGGGCGGCCGGTGCCCAGGAAGTCGAAGAAGATGCTCGAGTAGTCGGTGACCAGCAGGTCGGTGACACCCAGCACCACGTTGGCGGGCACGTCGTTGGGCACCAGGAAAGGCGTCTCGCCGAGCCGGCGGCGCACGGCGTCGTGCACCAGCTGGTGGGTCTTGAGCAGCACCAGGAACTCGTCGCCGAGCCGCTTCTGGAGCTGCCGCACGGTGCGCACCAGCTCGGCCGCGTTGACCTGCGGCTCCGCGAACGTGTTGCCGCGCCAGGTCGGGGCGAACAGCACCACCTTGCGGCCGCCGAGGTCGACTCCGTGCGCCTTGAGCTGCTCGATCGCCGCGGCCGGGTCCTTCAGGGTCTGCACCTGGCGGTCGATCCGGGGCTGGCCCTCCTCGATCACCGCGCCGCGGAAGATGCCCTGCAGCCGGTAGGCCGAGCGGTACATGACCTCGGTCATCATCGCGTTGCCGGAGACCAGGTAGTCGGCGCTGAGGAAGTTGCGCAGGATGTTGCGCGACTCGATGCCACCGCCGGGCATGTCGTAGCCCATGTGCTTGAGCGGGACGCCGTGCCACGTGTTGACGTAGACCTGCCCGTCGCGCTTGGCGAAGCGCTGCTGCCAGGTGGCGTTGTTGACGAGGTACTTCGCGGTGGCCAGCGCCTCGAAGTAGTCCGGCGAGCTCGTGGCGACGAAGCGCACGCGCGGGTCGCCGGCGAACTCCGCGACGACCGACGGGTGCCCCTCCAGGTCGTCGAGCGCCCAGATGTGGGTGAGGTCGGCCATGTCCGGCTGGTCGAGCAGGTACCGGAAGATCGCCTCCGGGTTGTCCAGCATCCCGTTGCCGAAGAAGGACTCGTACAGGACCGTGCGCTCCTGCAGGGGGTCGTGGCGCCAGCCCGCGTAGCGGCCCGCCAGGATCTCCTCGCCCAGCGCCCGCGCACGCGTGCGGATCGCTGCCTTCCGCCGCAGCGCGCCGATGACCTCGTCGCCGATCACGTCGTGGGATCACTCCTCGTACACAGGTCGTCGCGGGGGCAGTGCAGGCCGAAGCCGCTGGTCGCAGACCGGCGGGCAGTGGGAAGAATACCGTGCAGCGGTCAGCCTCGAAGGCGGTGGGCCAGCCTGCTGAGCCGCCTGCGGACGGCGGGGAGCCGCTGCACGACGCCCAGCTTCGGCGGCGGGCCGAGCCGGAACAACCGGGCCCCGGTCTTGCCTGCGACGGTCACCTTCACCTCGCCGTTGCCGACCAGCTCGCCGTCGATCTCGAGGGCCGCCGCGCCCGCCCGGCCGACCAGGCGCGCGGGGTGCTCGGTGTGCCTGAGCCGGACCGTGGCCGGCAGGTCGGTCTCGCCGGTGACGTGCACGCCGGGCAGCGCGATCCGCGCGCGGCCGGGCTCCGCGGTCAGGTCGGCGGGGGTCGCGGTGGAGGCGCCCGCCACCGTGCGGTGCTGACCGGACAGGTCGAGGGCCAGGTCGCCGCTGCGGGTCGCGAACGCCACGGCCCCGCGCCCGTCGACGAGGGCGCCGGCGGCCGGGATGCCGGGGTCCAGGAACACCCGGCGCGTGGCGGCGTACCCGATCCCGACCAGGCGGAAGAACACGTCCCAGACGTCGTCCTCGAGCGGCCCGCCGCCGGCGGCGGTGGCGAGGTCCAGGGTGGCGGTCATGGACAGGCTCAGGCGGTCGGGGCCGGGTTCGACCCAGACCCGCGAGGTGGCCGGCACGATCCAGTCGACGGCGGTCTCGCGGGAGCGGACGACCAGCTCGACGAACGCGTTCTCGACGTCCTCGGTGAAGTCCCAGAGCGCGGGGTCGAGGCCCGCGGCCAGCTCCGCGGGGACGACGCGGCGCACCCGGCCGTCGACCACCTCGACCGGCAACGGCTGTCCGCTGCCGTCGACGATGATCGCCCGGAGATCGACGACCAGCCGGCCGTCCTCCCAGTGGACGGTGCCGGACTCGCGCTCGAACCGGTGCCCGGTGTCGAGCTCGGCCAGGGTCAGCATCCGCTCCCGGTCACCGGCCCGCAGCAGGGCGGACCGCGCGCGGTGGGCGGGGTTCATCTGGGCGTCGAGGTGCGGCGGGAACAGCGGCATCAGGTGCTCCCACGTCGCGAGCAGCCGGTCGACGTGCTCGACCGGGAACTTGTGGAGCGTCTTGACCCGCTCGAGGATCCGGCTGCGGTACCAGCGGATCAGCAGCTGGTCGCGCTTGTCACCCTCCTCGAGCTCGAGGATCGGGGCGAGCGACTCCTCGAACGAGGCCCAGTACACGTCGTAGTCGTACGACGCCTTGTGGCTGTTGTCCTGGTGGACGCTCCACTGGTAGCAGGGGTAGTCCGCGAGCACCCCGATCGCGTCGGTGCGTGCCCAGGCCAGCCCGTTGTAGCTGAAGTCCTCCATCCGGACCCTCCCCTCGGGGAACCAGACGTCCTGCTCGTGGACGAAGGAGCGGCGGTAGAGCTTGTGCGGGCTGATGTTCTGCACGCACCACCTGGTCGAGCCGGTCGACGCGCGGTCGGTGCTCGCGGTAGGCGAACCAGCCGGGCCGGCCCCAGCCCTTGACGACCTCCTTCGGGTGCACCACGTCGAGGTCGTTCTCGACCGCGAAGGCGTACATCCGCTCCAGCGCCTCGGGGAACAGGTAGTCGTCGTGGTCGGCGAAGAAGAGGAACTCGCCGGAGGCGGCCCTGGTGCCGACGTTGCGAGGGCGTCCGGGCCAGCCGGAGTTGGGGATCCGGTGCACCTGCATGTTGCTGCGCTCGGCGGCGAGCGCGGTCAGCCGGTCGTGGGTGTCGTCGCTGGAGCCGTCGTCGACGAAGACCATCTCGTACTCGTCGGCGGGCAGGGTCTGGTCGTCGAGCGACTGCCACGAGACCGGCCAGCTCGGGCGGCGAGTTGTACGTCGCGACGACGACGCTGACTTTCACCGGCATGGACAGAACCGTACTTGGGTGCGCCTCCCGATGCGGCCGCTAAGGTCCGAGGACGTCCCAGCAGGCTCGAGTGACCATCGGAGGAGGCCGCATGCCGGTGTTTCGGCAGGACGGCCGCGCCGTCCTCTTCGTGCACGTCCCCAAGGCCGGCGGCTCGTCCCTGGAGCGGCTGTTCGCCAAGAGCGGCTGGACCACCGGCTACCGCGACCCCAAGGGCGGCGTCGGCTCGATGAACTCCGTGCGCCGGTGCTCGCCGCAGCACATGCACCGCCCGATGCTCGAGCAGGTCTTCCGCCTCGACCGGTTCGACGCGGTCTTCATGACCGTCCGCGAGCCGCTCGCCCGCTTCCGCTCCGAGTTCGCCTACCGCAACGCCAACCGCGTCTCGGCCACCGCCGGCCGAGGTCGAGGCCTGGTACGACGAGGCGTTCCGGCAGTACCGGCACGACCCGTTCGTCTTCGACAACCACCTGCGCCCGCAGTGGGAGTTCCACCTGCCCGGCGCGCACGTCTACCGGCTGGAGGACGGGCTCGAGGCCGTGGTCCGCGACCTCAACACGCGCTGGGGCCTCGGACTGCTGCCGCTCTCGGAGGTGCCGCGGGTGCTCGACCGCAAGGAGCAGAGCGGCATCGCGAGCAGCGAGGTGCGGCTCACGCCGGGTCTCGAGGGGCGGCTGCGCATGGAGTACGCCGAGGACTTCGCGCGCTTCGGATACTGACCCGCGGCGCCTCGACTACGACCGCGCGAAACCACGCTCGCGACCCGCCGTCCCGGGTGCTCTCCGACGCCGCTCCTGCCGGTACTGTCTGGCGCATGCGTCTGATCATCGGCCCCACGTCCGCCGGGAAGTCCAGCTACATCCAGGGACTCACGGACGAGGGCGCCGCGAAGCCCAAGGTCTACTTCGCCCACCAGGTCCAGAAGTCGGGCAACATCCCGACCGGTGACAACGACGTCGTGCACTACAACCTGCTGCACGGGGTCAAGGGGCGGCGCGAGGCGGCCCGGCTCGGCGAGTCCGAGCTCCTGCACAACCTGATCGACGCCGCCAGCGACGTGGTGGTGCTGAGCGCCCCGCGGTCGGTGCTGCTGGAGCGCAGCGGCAGCCGGGTGCTGGCCGAGCCTGACCACCCCGGCCACGCCAAGCGTCGCTACGACCAGGAGGTGTGGGAGAAGGCGCTCCGCTCGCCCGACCTCGCCCAGGTCTACGAGCACCTCGGCCTGCTCCTCGACGAGGCGAAGGCCTCCCACGAGTACTTCTGCACCAACGCCGACGTGCACGGCGAGATCACGCCGATCGCGCGCTGGGACTTCCCCCAGCTCGCCCGCGACGACGCCCAGGAGCTGTGCCGCAAGGGGCACCGGCTCCCGGAGCAGGCCGAGCAGAAGCGCTCGTACCAGACCGACCACCGCATCGGCGGGGTGTCGGCGACGCTGAGCCACGCGCTGGTGATGCCGCTGGAGAACAAGAAGGTCCTCGACATCGGCTGCGCCGAGGGCGCCGTCGCCCTGAGCGCCGCCCGGATGGGCGCCCGGGTGACCGGTCTCGAGCCCCGCCAGGGGCGCCTGACCAAGGCCCGCCGGGCGGCCGAGGGGATGGGTCTCGACGTCGAGTTCCGCAAGGTGTTCCTCGACGACCTGGAGTCGCCGTCGCCGGCTCGTTCGACGTGGTGCTCGCGCTCAACGTGGTCCACCACGTGCCGAACCCGTTCGCGTTCCTCGACCAGGCCGCGTCGCTGACCCGCTCGCACCTGGTGCTGGAGTACCCGGGCCTGGTGGACGAGAAGTACCGGCGCACCCTGCCGGACGGCACACCCGGCCTCGACGACTCGCTGCCGCTGCTCGGGGTCAGCACCCGCGCCGAGGACCAGACCTTCGTGTTCACGCCCGCCGGGCCTCGAGCGCTACTTCCTCGACACCGTGCGGGTCTTCACCAAGCACCAGGTCGTGCCGTCCCCGATGCCCAACCGCTGGCTCTCGATCTTCTCCGGCAAGGACAAGAGCGTCGCGGCCGCGCCGACGGCGGCGATCCTGAAGAAGCGGATCCAGCGCAAGGACGCGCGGATCGCCGAGCTCGAGCAGCGGCTCGCCGAGATCGAGGGCAGCCGCTCCTGGAAGGTCACCGCCCCGATCCGCAAGGTCACCGGCAAGGTGCGCCCCTCCTAGACCCCCGCCCGACCCGACGACCCGGAGAACTCCCGTGCATCCCTCTGCCATGAACCTCATGGGCGGCTTCATCGCCAACAACCTCGACAAGAAGAAGCACTACGACCTCCTCGACTTCGGGTCCTTCATCAACAAGGGCCAGACCCTCAACCACCGTCAGCTCCTCGAGGAGTACGACGTCACCTACACCGGCGTCGACATCCAGGCCGGCCGCAACGTCGACATCCAGATGACGCAGCCGTACAAGATCCCCGTGCCCGAGCAACAGCCAGGACGTGGTGCTCTCCGGCCAGGTCTTCGAGCACATCCCGTTCCCGTGGGCCTCGATCCTCGAGATCGCGCGCGTGCTGCGCACCGGCGGCGTGTTCATGATGACCGTGCCGTCGCGCGGCCACCATCACTCGACGTACGACTGCTGGCGCTACTACCCCGACAGCATGCGTGCGCTGGCGGCGCAGGCCGACCTGACGCTGGTGCGCGTGAAGACCGACTGGCCGCCGCGCCAGCTCGAGTCGCCGCAGCGGCACGACTTCCACCAGATCGACCTGGCCGACCACTACTGGGGTGACACCGGCGCGGTGTTCCGCAAGCCGAAGTGGCGGCCCTCGCCGCGCCGCGCGGTCAACCGCTACTTCACGCTCCAGCGTGCGAACCGGATCGGCGACCTGTCCGCCCACCCGCGCCCGAAGGGCACCCGGCTCAACGCACCCAAGGTGGCTGCGCCGGAGTGAGGGCCGTCAGACAGACGGCCCGGTCCCGGTGGACGTGCCGTGCGGGCTGGTCACGGACGGCGGGCTCCCGCCGTCCAACTCCTTCGTGCTCCCGCGAGCACAAGATGGTCTACATCTCGGTCACCAAGGTGGCCTGCACGAGCCTGCGCTGGATGATGGCGCGGCTCGGCGGGGAGGATCCCGAGCGCTTCTACAACGGCACCGGACCGCACCTGACCCGGCTGATGACCGTGCACGGACACCGCTCGAAGTGGAGCCACGTCGGGCGGCTCAGCGACATGGATCCCGCGGAGGTGGCGCAGATCTCGCCGGCCAACGGCTGGTTCGTCTTCGCGGTGGTCCGCGACCCGTGGAGCCGGCTGTGGTCCGCCTGGCAGTCGAAGTTCCTGGTCCGCCAGCCGACGTTCGCGATGCGCTACGGCGACGAGCCGTGGTTCCCCCGGATCCCGCGGAGTCCGGACGACGTGGTCGAGGACTTCCGGGCCTTCGTGCAGGCGCATCCCTGGACCGACCACCCAGACCTGATGCGTGACTCCGCACTTCCGGCCGCAGGTGCGAGCGGTGCGCCCGGACGGGCTCGACTACAGCCGGGTCCATGACCTCGCGGCGCTTCCCGAGCTCTTCTCCGACATCCACGCGCACCTCGACGGCCTCGGCCTCGACCAGGATCTCTACCTGCCGCGCGCGAACGAGACGCCGCTCGCGCTCACCGACGCGGTGCTCGCCGGTGGCGTCGCCGAGCGGGTCGAGGAGCTCTACGAGGCCGACTTCGCGCGCTTCGGTGACCGCTGGGACCGCTCGGCGGTCAAGGTTTCGCCGGGGTGGTCGGACGACGCGATCCGTGCGGTCGGCTTCCACGCCGAGGTCTTCGAGCGGATCGGGGACATGTCCCGGGAGAACGAGCGGCTGCGCCTGGAGCTGCGCCGCACCCGCCGACGGCTCCGGGCCGCGGAGGCCGCCGAATCCCGCCCGCCGCTGAGCCGTGCCCTGTCCGGTCTGCCGGCACGCGTCCGGCGGGTCACCGGTCGCTGAGCCAGACGGCGGACGGCATCCGGGGACGCCCTAGGCTGCACGGCGTGGACGACCTCTTCGCACTGCCCGAGGGGGAGTGGCTCCGGATCCGCCCCTCCCTGGCCCGGCTGCGCCGGCTGGTGCTCGTCGTCGTCCTCGGCCTGGTGGTGCTGGTGCTGGTGCTCGCCGGGGTCGTCGTCTCCGAGGCGCGGCTCCTGGCCTGGCCGCTCGGTGGTGTCGGCCTGCTGTTCGGCGGCTGGATGTGGTGGCTGATCGGCCGCAACGTCCGGAACTGGGGGTACGCCGAGCGTGCCGAGGACCTGTGGATCCGCCACGGGGCGTTCGTGATGCGGCTGGTCGTGGTGCCGTACGGCCGCATGCAGCTGGTCGACGTCACCGCCGGACCGCTGGAACGTGCGTTCGGGCTGGCCGCGGTCCAGCTGCACACGGCGTCCCCGGCGACCGACGCCCGGATCCCGGGCCTGGCGCCGCAGGAGGCGGCCCGGCTGCGCGACCGGCTCACCGAGCTGGGCGAGGCCGGGAAGTCGGGTCTGTGAGCGACCCGTCTCCCGGACGGCGTCGCCGCACCGGAGGACGAGTTCCGGCGGCTCTCCCCGCTCACACCGATCGCCCGCTCCGCGATCTTCCTCGCGGCCGCCGTGTACACCGGCGGGCGGCAGGTGATCGAGGAGCGTGAGTTCACCGGCGCCGCGATCGCCGCGGCCGCCGTCCTGGTGGCGGGGGCCGTCTTCGGCTTCGCCTCCTGGTACCGCACGAAGTTCCGGATCACCGCCACCGAGCTGCGCATCGACACGGGCGTGTTCAACCGCCGTTCGCGCCGGGTGCGACTGGACCGGATCCTCGAGATCGGGGTCAACCAGCCCTTCGTGGCCCGCCTGCTCGGGCTGGCGGAGCTGAAGATCGAGACCGCCACCACCGAGGCGGAGGTGTCGCTCTCCTACCTCCCGCTCGGCGAGGCCCACGAGGTGCGGCAGGTGCTGCTCGAGCAGCGCGACACCGTCCGGGCACGGGAAGCCGGTGAGGAGGGCGCTCCCGGGATCTCCCGCGCCGTCGGCGGAACCGGTGCCGCTGGTGCGGGTGCCGCTCTCCTGGCAGGTCAAGGGCCTGCTCGCGAGCGGCGAGACCATCGGCCTGCTGGTCCTCGGCGTCGCGATCGGCGGCGTGCTCGCGGCGGGGCTCTCCCTCGGCGCGTTCGGGATCGGGCTGGCGACGTTCGGTGGCGCGGCGTTCTCCCTCGTGCGGAAGCTGGTCGGGTGGTGGGACTGGCGGGTGGCCGTGGTGCCCACCGGGATCCAGGTCCGGCACGGCATGTTCAGCCTGACCACGCGCACCTTCAACGTCGAGCGGCTCCAGGGGGTGCGGATCACCGAACCCCTGCTCCAGCGGCCGTTCGGCCTGGCCCGGCTGGAGCTCTCGGTGGCCGGCGGGATGAAGGACAGCGGGTCCGGCGACGAGGGCAGCGGGATCGCCCTGCCGGTCGCCCCGCGTGACCTGGTGTGGCGGCTCGCCGCCGACCTGATCGGCGCCGACCCGTCCGCGGTGCCGACCACCGGGCCGCCCCGGCGCGCGTCGTGGCTCCGGCCCTTCGGCCGCCCGTGGCTGGCGTTCGGGATGGACGACCGGCTCGTGGTCTCCCGCGCCGGCCTGTTCGCCCGTCGTACCGACCTGGTGCCGCTGGCCCGGGTGCAGTCACTGCGGCTGACCCAGGGGCCGTTCCAGCGCTGGCTGCGGCTGGCGTCGGTGCACGCCGACAGCCCGGTCGGGCTGGTCAACGCCCAAGGCCTGCACCGCGAGCCGGCCGAGGCGAGGCGGCTGGTCCAGGAGGGCGTGGAGCGCGCCCGGGAGGCGCGGATGCCCCGGGCTGCCCTCTGACCTGTGACGCGCGCCACCGGTCCGGGCGGTATCGCGGCCAGCGGGTGCGGCGTTAGGCTCGTGGAACACTGTTCAGGACGTCTGGTACCCGCCCTCGGGACTGGAACGGAAGGCATGTGACATGACCCGTATCGGGGTGATCGGCGCTGGTCGCGTCGGCGCCGTCCTCGCGTCGGCCCTGCGCTCCGCCGGCCACGAGATCGTGGCCGCCGCGGGCGAGTCGACCGCATCGCGCACACGCATGGAGACGCTGCTGCCGGGCGTACCGCGCCGCAAGCCGACCGACGTCGCGCGGTCCTCCGACCTGCTGCTGCTGACCGTGCCCGACGACATGCTCGGCAACGTCGTCACCACGCTCGCCGGTGCCGGCGCGATCCGTCCCGGCCAGTACGTCGTGCACACCTCGGGCCGGCACGGCCTGGCCGTCCTCGAGCCCGCCCGCCGGCTCGGTGCGCACGTGGTGGCGATGCACCCGGCGATGACGTTCACCGGCACCGACGTCGACCTGCCCCGGCTGCGCGGCTGCGTCTTCGGCGTCACCGCCGAGGGCGAGGACCGTGCGGTCGCCGAGGCCCTGGTCGGCGACCTCGGCGGCGTCGCGATGTGCGTGCCCGAGGAGAAGCGCACGCTCTACCACGCGGGCCTGGCCCACGGCGCGAACCACCTGGTCACGCTCGTCGCCCAGGCGATGGAGCTGCTCTCCGCCTCCGGCGCCGAGGACCCGGCCGCCACGCTCCGCCCGCTGCTCACCGCGGCGCTCGACAACGCGCTCGCCGACGGCGACGCCGCCCTGACCGGCCCGATCGTCCGCGGCGACGTCAACACCGTGCGCGGCCACCTCGCGGACATCGCCGCCAACGCGCCCGCGACGCTCCCGTCGTACGTCGCGCTGGCCCGGGCCACCGCCGACCGCGCGGTGCTCGACGGCCGGCTGCTGCCGATCCGTGCGCGCGAAGATCATCGCGCTGCTGGACGGCGCCGAGGCCGCAGCGGTGGTCTCCGGCGACCGGGGATGACGCGCTGATGGTGGGGACGCTGACCCTCGCGCACACCCGCGAGGAGCTCGCCGACGCCCTGTCCGCCGCCGGCGGGCGGGTCGGCTTCGTGCCGACCATGGGCGCGCTGCACGCCGGCCACGCCGCGCTGCTGCGCACGGCGCGCGAGGCCGTCGGGTCCGGACGCGCCCGTCGTGGCGTCGATCTTCGTGAACCCGATGCAGTTCGGCCCCGGCGAGGACCTCGACCGCTACCCCCGCACCCTGGAGCAGGACCTCGAGGTGTGCGCCGCCGCAGGGTGTCGACCTGGTCTTCGCGCCGGCGGTGGACGAGGTCTACCCCGGTGGCGAACCGCAGGTGACCGTCGACCCCGGGCCGCTGGCCCGGGTGCTCGAGGGGGCGTCGCGGCCGACGCACTTCCACGGCGTGCTGACGGTGGTGGCGAAGCTCCTCGGCCTGGTGCGGCCCGACGTGGCGGTCTTCGGCGAGAAGGACTACCAGCAGCTCGCGCTGATCCGCCGGATGGTCTCCGACCTGTGCCTGGGCGTCGACGTGGTCGGCGCCCCGACCGTGCGCGAGCCCGACGGGCTCGCCCTCTCCTGCCGCAACCGCTACCTCGACCCCGCCGCCCGGCGCTCGGCGCTGGCGCTGTCCGCGCGCGCTGCTTCGCGGCCCGCGACGCCGCCGGCCGCGGCGCGGACGCCGGCCCTGGCGGCGGCCCGTGCGGTGCTGGGCGCTGCACCCGGGTGTCGACCTCGACTACCTGGAGCTCACCGCACCCGACCTCGGCCCGGCCCCCGTCCACCGGCGAGGCCCGGCTGCTGGTCGCCGCCCGGGTCGGCAGCACCCGCCTGATCGACAACGTCGCACTGAACCTCGGAGGAGGGGACTCCTGATGCTGCGCACCATGATGAAGAGCAAGATCCACCGCGCCACCGTGACCCAGGCCGACCTGCACTACGTGGGCTCCGTGACCGTCGACGAGGACCTCCTCGACGCCGCCGACCTGCTGCCCGGCGAGCTGGTGCACATCGTCGACGTCACCAACGGTGCCCGGCTCGAGACCTACACGATCGCCGGCGAGCGCGGCAGCGGCGTGCTCGGCATCAACGGCGCCGCCGCCCGCCTGGTGCACCCGGGCGACGTGGTGATCCTGATCGGCTACGGCCAGATGGAGACCGCCGAGGCCAGCGAGCTCCAGCCGCACGTGGTGTTCGTCGACGCCGACAACCGGATCGTCGGCACCGGCATCGACCCGGCCGAGGCGTCCGGCGGCGGCCGGGCGCGGCGACGCGGTCGACCTGACGGACACCCGCGACCACTCGATGCGCTCGCGCTCGCCGGGGACCCCGAACGACGGGCTCCCCGAGCGGCTCGCCGCGGCCCGCCCGGCTGGGACGACGTACGCCGACGTCGTCGTGATCGGCTCCGGCATCGCCGGCCTCACCGCCGCGCTCCGGATCCGCGAGGTGTCCCCAGGTGCGGCACGGTCCTGGTGGTCACCAAGGACGTCCTCGTCCGCGGGCTCGACCCAGTGGGCGCAGGGCGGCATCGCGGCCGCGCTCGGCGCCGGCGACACCCCCGAGCAGCACGAGCAGGACACCCTCGTGGCCGGCGCCGGCGCCTGCGACGAGGAGGCGGTCCGGGTGCTGGTCACCGAGGGCCCCGAGGCGGTCCGCGAGCTGATCGCGCTCGGCACCAACTTCGACCACACGTCCGACGGCGAGCTGTCGCTGACCCGCGAGGGCGGCCACCACCGCGACCGGATCGCGCACGCCGGCGGTGACGCGACCGGCGCGGAGATCCAGCGGGCGCTGGTCGCCGCGGTCCAGCCGCGCCGGAGATCGAGGTCATCGAGCACGCGCTCGCCGTCGACCTGCTCCTCGGGCGACGACGGCGGCGTCGCCGGGGTGACCCTGCACGTGATGGGCGAGGGCCAGCGCGACGGCGTCGGCGCCGTGCATGTGCCGGGCGGTCGTGCTCGCCGTCCGGCGGCCTCGGCCAGGTGTTCTCCCAGACCACGAACCCCGCGGTGTCGACCGGCGACGGCATGGCGCTGGCGCTGCGGGCCGGCGCGGTGCTGCGCGACCTGGAGTTCGTGCAGTTCCACCCGACCGTGATGTGGCTCGGCCCCGACTCCCGCGGCCAGCAGCCGCTGATCTCCGAGGCGGTGCGCGGCGAGGGCGCCTTCCTCGTCGACTGCGAGGGCAACCGCTTCATGCAGGGCGTGCACGAGCTCGCCGACCTCGCGCCGCGCGACGTGGTCGCCAAGGCGATCACCCGGCGGATGCACGAGACCGGGCAGCCCGCACATGTGGCTCGACGCCCGCCACCTCGGGCGCGCGAGTTCTGGGAGCGCCGGTTCCCGACCATCCTGGCCACCTGCCGCTCGCACGGCGTCGACCCGGTCACCGAGCTGATCCCGGTCGCCCCCGCCTGCCACTACGCCTCCGGCGGCGTCGCCACCGACCTCTGGGGCCAGTCCGACGCTGCCCGGGCCTCTACGCCACCGGCGAGGTCGCCTGCTCCGGCGTGCACGGCGCCAACCGGCTCGCCTCCAACTCGCTGCTCGAGGGGCTGGTCTTCTCGCGCCGGATCGCCGAGCGTGCTGCCCGGCGAGCTGCGCGCCGTGCGCCGAGCCCGGCCGCCGACGCGCGCACCGCCGGGCCTGGTCGCCGCGGCCGTGCTGCGCCGCGACCTGCAGGAGCGTGATGACCGACCAGGTCGGCGTGCTCCGCACGGCCGACGGGCTGGCCGAGGCGCGTCGACGACGCTCGACGCGCTCGCGGACGAGGCCGAGCGACGACCGGTCGACCAGGACGTCGTGGGAGACCACCAACCTGGTCACGATCAGCACGCGCGCTGGCCGAGCCGCGCTGCTGCGCGAGGAGACCCGCGGCTCGCACTGGCGCGAGGACTTCCCCGAGCGCGACGACGAGCACTGGCGCGGGCACTTCGACGCGGTGCTGGCCGACGGCGTGCTGCGCCCGTCGTACCACCCCGACGGCCGTGCGGACGGGCGCCTGATGGCCATCGCACGCACGCCGTACGACGCCCTGCCCGCCGTCGCTCCTCGACGAGCTGGCCGCGGCCGGGCTCGACCGGCGCGGCCCGTCGTACGACGCGGTCGTGCTGGCCCTCGAGGAGGACCTGCCCGGCGGCGCGACCGACGTCACCAGCGACGCCACCATCCCCGCCGACGCCCGCGGCGTCGCCGACTTCGCGGCCCGCGAGCCCGGCGTCGTCGCCGGGCTCGGCGTCGCCGCGCTGGTCTTCCACTACGTGATGGGCGACGACGTCGAGGTCAGCGACCGGGTCCCCGACGGCACCCGCGTCGCGGCGCGGCGACGTCGTGATGCGGGTGTCCGGGCCGATCCGCGGGCCTGCTCACCGCCGAGCGCACCGCGCTCAACTTCGCCTGCCACCTCTCCGGCGTCGCCACCGCCACCGCCGCGCTGGGTCGACGCGCTCGCGGGCACCCGCGCCCGGGTCCTCGACACCCGCAAGACGCTGCCGACGCTACCGCGCGCTGCAGAAGTACGCCGTGCGCTGCGGCGGCGGCGTCAACCACCGGTTCAGCCTCGTCCGACATGGCGATGGTCAAGGACAACCACGTGCTCGCCGCCGGCGGCGTGGTGCCGGCCTACGAGGCCGTCCGCGCGGCGCTACCCCGACCTGCCGGTCGAGGTCGAGGTGACCGACCTCGACCAGCTCCGCGAGCTGCTCGACGCGGGCTGCGACCGGATCCTGCTCGACAACATGGACACCGACGACGATGGCCGAGGCGGTCCGGATCACCGACGGCCGGGCCACGCTGGAGGCGTCCGGCGGGCTCACCCTCGAGCGCGCCCGCGAGGTCGCCGAGACCGGCGTCGACTTCATCTCGGTCGGGCGCGCTCACCCACTCGGTCAAGGTCTTCGACCTCGGCATGGACCTGCGAGGAGCGCGTGACCCTGCTCGCCGCCGACATCGGCAACAGCCACACCGTCCTCGGGCTGCTCGCGCGACGGCGACGTGCTCGACCACTGGCGGGTGGCCACCGACGAGCGCCGCACCGCCGACGAGTGGGCGGTGCTGCTCCGCGGCCTGCTCGCGGACTCGACCGTGGCCGACGACCTGGCCGGGATCGCGGTGTGCGCCACGGTGCCGGCGGTGCTGCACGAGTGGCGCGACATGCTGCGCGCGCCACTTCGGCGACGTGCCCAACGTCGTCGTCGAGCCCGGCGTGCGCACCGGCGTGCCGGTGCTGATGGACAACCCGCGCGAGGTCGGCGCCGACCGGATCATCAACGCGCTCGCCGCGGCCAGCCTGTACGACGGGCCCGGCGATCGTCGTCGACTTCGGCACCGCCACCACCTTCGACGTGGTCAGCGCCGCGCGGCGAGTACGTCGGCGGCGCGATCGCCCCCGGCATCGAGATCTCGCTCGAGGCGCTCGGCCGGCGCGGCGCCCAGCTGCGCAAGGTCGAGCTGCTCCGCCCGCGCACGGTGATCGCCAAGAACACCGTCGAGGCGCTCCAGTCCGGCATGGTCTTCGGCTTCGCCAGCCAGGTCGACGGCATCGTCGCCCGGATGATCGAGGAGCTCGGGCGTGGCGCCGGCCGAGGTCAACGTGATCGCGACCGGCGGCCTGGCGCCGCTCGTGGTCGACGAGTGCCGCTGCTTCACCGACCACCAGCCCTGGCTGACCCTGCTCGGGCTGGAGCTCGTCTTCGAGCGCAACGTCTGACGCCCGGTCCGCGGCACCCGTTCGCCGCCGGGCGCCGGCGGTCAATAGGCTGGCGACCATGAGCGAGCACCCCGACGACGACCTGCCCGAGCAGATGCGGGTGCGCCGGGAGAAGCGCCAGCGGCTGCTCGACGACGGCGAGGCGGCCTACCCGCTCGCGGTGCCGCGCACCCACACGCTGCGCGAGATCCGGGAGACCTACGACGGCCAGGAGCTCGAGCCCGACACCCACACCGGCGACGGTCGTCTCGGTCACCGGCCGGGTGATCTTCCTGCGCAACACCGGCAAGCTCTGCTTCGCCCGGCTGCGCGAGGGGGACGGCACCGAGCTCCAGGTGATGCTGTCCCTGGCCGACGTCGGCGAGGAGCGGCTCGCGGAGTTCAAGGCGCTGGTCGACATCGGCGACCTGGTCGGGGTCACCGGCGAGGTGGTCACCAGCCGACGCGGCGAGCTCTCCGTGCAGGCCACCGCGTGGAAGATGGCGGCCAAGGCGCTGCGGCCGCTGCCCAACGAGCACACGCCGCTGTCCGACGAGGCCCGGGTGCGGCTGCGCTACGTCGACATGATCGTGCGCCCCGAGGCCCGCGACATGGTGCGCACCAAGGCCGCGGTGCTGCGCTCGCTGCGGGCCACGCTCGACGGCCAGGGCTACGTCGAGGTCGAGACGCCGACCCTCCAGCTCACCAACGGCGGCGCTGCCGCCCGCCCGTTCCGCACCCACCTCAACGCCTTCGACCAGGAGATGCTGCTCCGGATCGCGCTCGAGCTCGACCTGAAGAAGGCGATGATCGGCGGCGTCGACCGGGTCTACGAGATCGGCCGCACCTTCCGCAACGAGGGCCTCGACTCCACCCACGCCGCCGAGTTCTCGATGCTCGAGGCGTACCAGGCCTACGGCGACTACGACACGATGAAGGAGCTGCTGCGCGACCTGGTGCTGGACGCCGCCGAGGCGATCGGGCGCACCGTCGTGACCGCCCGCGACGGCTCGGAGATCGACCTGAGGCAGCGCTGGCGCGAGGCCACGGTCCTCGACCTGGTCTCCGAGGCGGTCGGCGAGGAAGTGACCGCGGAAACGTCCACCGAGACGCTGCAAGAAGCACGCCGCCAATCACGACGTCGAGCTGCAGCCGGGTTGGAATGCGGGCGAAATCGTGCTCGAGCTCTACGAGAAGCTGGTCGAGCACACGCTGATCCAGCCGACGTTCGTCACGCGACTATCCGGAATCGGTGCGCCCGCTGGCCAAGCCGCACCGCAGCATCGCCGGGCCTGAACGAGGCCTTCGACCTGATCATCAACGGCGTCGAGCTGGCGCCGGCGTACTCCGAGCTCAACGACCCGGTCATCCAGCGCGAGCGGCTCGTGGAGCAGTCCCTGCTTGCGGCGCAGGGCGATCCCGAGGCGATGGACCTCGACGAGGCTTCCTGCAGGCGATGGAGTTCGGCATGCCGCCCGCCGGAGGCATGGGCATGGGCGTCGACCGCCTGGTGATGCTGCTGACCGGCGCCGGAATCCGGGAAACCATCCTGTTTCCGCTGCTCCGTCCGGAATGAATAGACATTCGTCGCGTCGCTTGCATTGATTCCGGGGTGGTGGGCTACGGTGGATCACGTCATTTCCACACCATTCCTGGCGAAGATCTGTGAGGCCCCGATGGCGCAGAAGGTCAACATCGTTCTGGTCGATGACATCGACCAGACGGATGCCGACGAAACCGTGACCTTCGGTCTCGACGGCAAGAATTACGAGATCGACCTGAACACCAAGAACGCCAATGCCCTTCGCGAGGCGCTCGCACCCTACGTCGGCCACGCCCGCCGGGCGGGCGGCAGCGCTCGCCGCTCGTCGTCCCGGGGCGGCTCGTCGCGCTCGTCGGCCGGCGACATCCGCGAGTGGGCGAAGGCCAACGGCTTCGAGGTCTCCGAGCGCGGCCGGATCTCCAGCGAGGTCCGCGAGGCGTACGCCGCCGCGCACTGACCCCACCTGCAGCCTCCTCGCACCCGCCGAGCGTCGTTGTTCGCTGTCGGCGAAGGATGCCGGTCCCGCCCGGGGAACACGTAGGGTGGAAACCGGAGTTGTACGACTCGTGGCAGCGCCGTACGCGCTCCGCGGTCGCACCACAAGACTTTGCGAGGAGATACGCCCATGTTCGAGCGGTTCACCGACCGCGCACGTCGGGTGGTCGTGCTGGCCCAGGAAGAGGCCCGCATGCTCACCCACAACTACATCGGCACCGAGCACATCCTGCTCGGCCTCATCCACGAGGGCGACGGCGTCGCCGCCAAGGCCCTCGAGAGCCTGGACATCTCCCTGGAGGCCGTGCGCGCCCAGGTCGAGGAGATCATCGGCCAGGGCCAGCAGGCGCCGAGCGGGCACATCCCGTTCACCCCGCGCGCCAAGAAGGTCCTCGAGCTGTCGCTGCGCGAGGCGCTCCAGCTCGGCCACAACTACATCGGCACCGAGCACATCCTGCTCGGCCTGATCCGCGAGGGCGAGGGCGTCGCCGCCCAGGTGCTGCAGAAGCTCGGCGCCGACCTCAACCGCGTCCGCCAGCAGGTCATCCAGCTGCCTCAGCGGCTACCAGGGCAAGGAGACCGCAGTCCGCGGGCACGGCCGCCGAGCCCGCGCCGTCGTCCTCGCTGGTGCTCGACCAGTTCGGCCGCAACCTCACGCAGGCCGCCAGGGAGGGCAAGCTCGACCCGGTCATCGGGCGCGAGAAGGAGATCGAGCGGGTCATGCAGATCCTCTCGCGGCGCACGAAGAACAACCCGGTCCTGATCGGGGAGCCCGGCGTCGGCAAGACCACGATCGTCGAGGGCCTCGCCCAGGACATCGTCCGCGGCGACGTGCCCGAGACGCTCAAGGACAAGCAGATCTACACGCTCGACCTCGGTGCCCTGGTCGCCGGCTCGCGCTACCGCGGTGACTTCGAGGAGCGCCTGAAGAAGGTGCTCAAGGAGATCCGCACCCGCGGCGACATCGTGCTGTTCATCGACGAGATCCACACCCTCGTCGGTGCCGGTGCGGCCGAGGGCGCGATCGACGCCGCCAGCATCCTCAAGCCGATGCTGGCCCGCGGCGAGCTGCAGACGATCGGCGCCACCACGCTCGACGAGTACCGCAAGCACCTCGAGAAGGACGCCGCGCTCGAGCGCCGGTTCCAGCCGATCCAGGTCGCACGAGCCGTCGATCGCGCACACGATCGAGATGCTCAAGGGCCTGCGCGACCGCTACGAGGCGCACCACCGGGTGACGATCACCGACGAGGCGCTGGTGGCCGCGGCGACGCTGGCCGACCGCTACATCTCCGACCGGTTCCTGCCCGACAAGGCGATCGACCTGATCGACGAGGCCGGCTCCCGGCTGCGCATCCGCCGGATGACCGCGCCGCCGGACCTGCGCGAGTTCGACGAGAAGATCGCCGACGTGCGCCGCCGCAAGGAGGGCGCGATCGACGGGCAGGACTTCGAGGCCGCCGCGCGCCTGCGCGACGAGGAGAAGCAGCTGATCCTGGCCAAGGCCGAGCGCGAGAAGCAGTGGAGGGCCGGCGACATGGACGTCGTCGCCGAGGTCGACGAGGAGCTGATCGCCGAGGTGCTCGCCGTGGCGACCGGCATCCCGATCGTGAAGCTGTCCGAGGAGGAGTCCACCCGGCTGCTCAAGATGGAGGACGAGCTCCACAAGCGGGTCATCGGCCAGGACGAGGCCGTCAAGGCGCTGTCGCCGGGCGATCCGTCGTACCCGCGCCGGCCTGAAGGACCCGAAGCGTCCCGGTGGGTCGTTCATCTTCGCCGGCCCCTCGGGCGTCGGCAAGACCTGGCTGTCCAAGACGCTGGCCGAGTTCCTGTTCGGCGACGAGGACGCGCTGATCCAGCTCGACATGAGCGAGTTCTCGCGAGAAGCACACCGTCTCGCGGCTGTTCGGCTCGCCTCCGGGCTACGTCGGCTACGAAGAGGGCGGCCAGCTCACCGAGAAGGTGCGCCGCAAGCCGTTCTCCGTGGTGCTGTTCGACGAGGTCGAGAAGGCCCACCCGGACATCTTCAACTCGCTGCTGCAGATCCTGGAGGAAGGTCGCCTGACCGACTCCCAGGGCCGGGTGGTCGACTTCAAGAACACCGTCATCATCATGACCACCAACCTCGGCACCCGTGACATCGCCAAGGGCGTCAACCTCGGGTTCAGCCAGTCCGGCGACGCCGCGGGGTCCTACGAGCGGATGAAGGCGAAGGTCACGGAGGAGCTCAAGCAGCACTTCCGGCCCGAGTTCCTCAACCGCGTCGACGAGATCATCGTGTTCCCGCCGCTGACGCAGGACGCAGATCATCCAGCATGGTCGACAACATGATCGCCTCGGTCGAGCTGCGCATGAAGGACCGCGACATGGCGCTCGAGCTGACCCAGGCCGCCAAGGACCTGCTCGCCACGCGCGGCTTCGACCCGGTGCTCGGTGCGCGGCCGCTGCGGCGCACCATCCAGCGCGAGATCGAGGACGTGCTCGCCGAGAAGATGCTCTACGGCGAGGTCGGCCCCGGCCAGATCGTGCTGGTCGACGTCGAGGGCGAGGAGGGTCCGACGCAGTCGTTCACGTTCAAGGGCACGCCGAGGGCGAGCTGCCCGACACCGTGCCGGTGGAGGCCACGGTCGGTCCCGCCACTGGCGGTCCCGACGACTCCGAGGGCCCGGTCGACCTGCCCCGTGCGAGGGCAGCGAGTAGCACCCAGCCTGACGTCGAGAGGGCCGGATCTGCCGTCGGGGTCCGGCGCTTCGTGCCGTCGCGGACGTGTCGCGTCAGGGCAGGGCGAACCGGCCGTCGGGGAGCGCCGACGACCAGGCCGTCGGTCGAGCAGCGAGGCGAGCGCGCGCTCGCGCTGCACGGCTCGTCGGGCCACGCGGCGTCGAGCGCGGCCTGGGCGACGCTGGCCTCGCGTGTCGCGCAGCACGGCCAGCAGCCGGCCGCGGCACCTGCCGGTCGGTGCCGGCGTACGCCTGCACCGTGCGCGGCGGCCCGTCGTGCGCCGGGCGTCCGGCGGCGACCCACGCGCACCGGTCGGCGATCGGGCACGCGGTCGCACCGCGGGGTTGCGCGGCCGTGCAGACCAGCGCGCCGAGCTCCATCACCGCGACGGCCCAGCCGGCGGCGCGGTCGGCTCGTCCGGGAGCAGCCGGGTCGGCCAGCTCGCGCTCCGCCCTGGTCACCGCGGGCGGCGGGAACTCGATGCCGGACACGGCGCGCGCCAGCACCCGGCGCACGTTGGTGTCGAGCACGGCGTGCCGCTGCCGGTAGGCGAACGACGCGACGGCCGCCGCGGTGTAGTCGCCGACGCCGGGCAGCGCCCGCAGCGCGTCGTACGACGCCGGCACCTGGCCGTCGTGCCGTTCCACGATCGCCTGAGCGGCGGCGTGCAGGCGCAGCGCCCGTCGCGGGTAGCCGAGCCGGCCCCAGGCCCGGACCGCCTCGCCGGCCGGCTCGGCGGCGAGGGCGGCCGGGGTCGGCCAGCGCCGCCAGCCAGGCTCGTCCAGACGGGCAGCACGCGGGCGACCGGCGTCTGCTGGAGCATGAACTCGCTGACCAGGACCGCCCACGGGGTCGCCCCGGGGGCGCGCCACGGCAGGTCGCGGGCGTGCTCGTCGTACCAGCGGAGCACTGGTTCGTGCAGGTCGCTCATCGCAGCGGACGCTATCCGGGCGTGCCTCCGCGATCCGGGGCGGGCCGCTGCATAGCGTGAGCCCATGTCGTCCATGGCTCCCCGGGGACCGCTCCCGGCCCGGGTCTACTGGGTCCGGCGCACCCTCGTGCTCGTCGTCGCCCTGGCCCTGGTGTTCGGCATCGGCAAGCTCCTGACCGGGTTCGGCGGCGACCCGAAGGCGACGACCGCGGCCGCCGTGCCGTCGAGGACGGCCCACTCGTCGCAGCCGACCGCGAGCGCGAGCGCCACGGTGCCGGCGGCGCAGCCGACGAAGGCGCAGAAGGGCAAGAAGACCGCCCAGCCGCTCTCCGTGCCGACCGGCACCTGCGACCCGGCCGAACATCGACGTGGTCCCGGCCGTGCGCAAGGTCGACGGTGGCAGCACGATCACGCTGCCGCTCAAGCTGGTCTCGACCGACGGCTCGTGCACCTGGCAGGCCTCACCGGAGGCGCTCGTGGTCAAGGTGGTCTCCGGCAAGGACCGGATCTGGACCAGCCAGGACTGCCGCTCCTCGGTGCCCACGCAGGACGTCGTCGTGCGTCCCGAGGGCGAGAAGGCGACCGTCGTCGACGTGACCTGGACCGGTCGGCGCTCGCGCGAGGGCTGCCCGACGGGCACCGAGTGGGCCGACGTCGGCTACTACCACGCGATCGCGGCGACGCTGGGCGGCGAGCCGACGGACGTCCAGTTCCAGGTGGTCGGGCCGCCGCGGCCGACGGTCACCAAGACCACGCACCCGAAGCCGAAGAAGCAGCCGAGCGCGACGGCGACGCCGAAGGGCTGAGGAGCGCGACGCTACACGTAGCGCTCGAGGAAGCTGGACTCGGCGAGCCGGGAGAGACCCTCGCGCACGCTCCGGGCCCGGAGCTCGCCGACGCCGTCGACCATCTGCAGGTCCTCGGCGGTCGCGGAGAGCAGCTTCTGCAGCGAGCCGAAGTGCTCGACCAGCCGGTCGGCGACCAGGCCGGGAAGGCGGGGCACCTTGGCCAGCAGCCGGTGCCCGCGCGGGGCCACGGTCGTGTCCAGCGGCTCGGCGGCCGGGAGTCCCAGGGCGGCCGCGACGGCGGCGACGTCGACCAGCTCGGTCTGCGACAGGAGGGCCAGGTTGTAGAGCACCTCCTCCGTCGTACGACGCCGGCGCCCCTGGAGGTAGTCGCGCACGACGAGCAGCCGCTCGCTCTCGACCCCGGTGACCAGCTCCTCGAGCTGCAGCGACAGCAGCCGGCCGTCGGTGCCGAGCTCGAGCACGTAGCCCTCGATCTCGCGCGCGATCCGGGTCACCATCTCCAGCCGCTGCGCGACCACGGCGACGTCGCGCACGGTCACCAGGTCCTCGATCTCCAGCGCGGAGAGCGTGCTGGAGACCTCGTCGAGCCGGGTCTTGTAGCGCTCGAGCGTGGCCAGCGCCTGGTTGGCGCGGGACAGGATCTGGGCGGAGTCCTCGAGCACGTAGCGGATGTGCCCGACGTACACGGCGATGATCTGCATCGACTGCGACACCGAGATCACCGAGAGCCCGGTCTGCCGCGCGACCCGGTCGGCGGTGCGGTGCCGGGTGCCGGTCTCCTCGCTCGGGATGCCGGGGTCGGGCATCAGGTGCACCGCGGCCCGGTGGATGCGGCTGGCGTCGCGGTCGAGCACGATCGCGCCGTCCATCTTGGCCAGCTCGCGCAGCCCGGTCGCGGTGAACGGCACGTCGAGCGTGAAGCCGCCGGTGCTCATCGCCTCGACGGTGCGGTCGTGGCCCAGCACCAGCAGCGCGCCGGTGCGCCCGCGCAGGATGCGCTCGAGGCCGTCGTGCATGGCGGTGCCCGGGCGCCACGGCCGCGAGCGTCGCTCGCAGTCGGGCGAGGTCATGCGACCGGTCGTCCGCCACCGTTTGCCCACTCCCCGTCGACTCGCGGCTCACCTGATCGGCACGGGTGAGTCGCACGTCAGTGTAGGGGAGGAGAGCCCGATCGCCCACGACCGATTTCCGACGCGTGGACCCGCCCCCGGTCTCACCAGCGCGGCGCGTCCGGCACCGCGCGCGGTCCCGTCGCCTCGGGTTGCTCCACCAGCCTGACCAGCCGCAGCGCCGCGTGGATGTGGTCGATCTCCATCACGCGCATGCCGTCGACGATGCGGCTGCTGCCCGCGGAGGCGGGCGAGGCGGCGGGCACGATCGCCGCCTTGAAGCCGAGACGCGCCGCCTCGGCCAGCCGCTGCGGCAGGTCGGGCACGCGCCGGAGCTCGCCGGACAGCCCGAGCTCACCGATCGCGGCCACGTCGCGGCCGAGCGGCCGGCCGGCGTGGGCCGAGGCGATCGCGAGCGCGACCGCGGTGTCGCTGGCGCTGCCGGACAGCCGGGCGCCGCCGACGGTGGAGACGAACACGTCGTGGCCGTGCAGCCGGATCCGGGCGTGCTGCTGGAGGACGGCCAGGATCATCGCGACCCGGGACCCCTCCACCCCGGACGTCGTACGGCGCGGCCGCTCCGCGGGCGAGAGCGCCACCAGCGCCTGGACCTCGGCCAGGAGCGGCCGGCGGCCCTCCATGGCCACCGACACGCGGTGCCGGGCGTGGTGCCGTGGTGGGCGTCGAGGAACAGCCCGGTCGGGTCGGTGATCGCCTCGATCCCGGCGGCGGAGAGGTCGAAGCAGCCGACCTCGTCGACCGGTCCGTAGCGGTTCTTCACCGCGCGCACCATGCGGAGCCGCGAGTTGCGGTCGCCCTCGAAGTGGAGGACCACGTCGACGAGGTGCTCGAGCACCCGGGGGCCGGCGATGCGTGCCGTCCTTGGTCACGTGGCCGACCAGCACCGTGGTGATGTTGCGCAGCTTGGCCATCCGGATCAGCGCGGCCGCGACCTCCTTGACCTGGGTGACCCCGCCCGGGACGCCGTCGACGTCGGCCGCGCTGATGGTCTGGACCGAGTCGATCACCAGCAGCGTCGGGCGCACCGCCTCGACGTGGCCGAGCACGGCCCCGAGGTCGGTCTCGGCCGCGAGGTAGAGCTCGTCGTGGATGCCGCCGGTGCGGTCGGCGCGCAGCCGCACCTGGGCCGCGGACTCCTCGCCGGTGATGTAGAGCGTGCGGTGGCGGACCCGCGCGGTCTGGGAGGCCACCTCGAGCAGCAGCGTGGACTTGCCGACGCCCGGCTCACCGGCGAGCAGGATCGCGGCCCCGGGCACCAGGCCGCCGCCGAGCACCCGGTCGAGCTCGGGCACGCCGCTGGTGCGCGCGTGGGAGTCCTCGGCGGGCACCTCGCCGATCGGCACAGCCGGCGTGGTCACCGGCCCGGCCTGCACCCGGCTCCGGGGCGCCTGCGCCTCGGCGACGCTGCCCCAGGCCTGGCACTCGCCGCAGCGGCCGACCCACTTCGCCGTCTCCCAGCCGCACTCGGCGCAGCGGTAGCTGGCGCGGGTGCGGGTCGTCGTCTTCGCCATGGCGTCGAACCTAGGCGAGGGCGCCGACAGTTCCCGGGAGAACGCCACCCCGGGGTGGTGGAGGACCTGTGGCCGATAGCATTGGATCGATCCACACGGGAAGGGGGAATGGACCATCGAACCGCCACGTCGGTCGGGTCGGCGTACCTCCGACCCTGACCACCGTCGCCGACCGCGCGGGTGTCTCCCGGCAGACGGTCTCCAACGCGCTGAACAACCCCGACCTGCTGCGCCCCGACACCCTCGAGCGCGTGCTGCACGGTGATCGCGGAGCTCGGCTACACGCCCAACCGGGCCGCGCGGCAGCTGCGCAGCGGCACCTCGCACCTGGTCGGGCTGCGCTTCGAGCCCGCCCAGGAGGGCACCACCAACGCGCTGATGGACCGCTTCCTGCACACGCCTGGTCGAGACCACGCGCGAGAACGGGCAGCACATCCTGCTGTTCTCGGGTGACCCCGAGGACCCGCTCGACGGCTACGACGACCTGCTGCGCTCGACCGCGGTCGACGCGTTCGTGATCACCGACACCTACACCGGCACCCCGCAGGCCGCGTGGCTGCAGCAGCGCGAGGCGCCGTTCGTGGCGTTCGGCCGCCCGTGGGACGACCCGGCGGCCAACTACGCCGTGGGTCGACGTCGACGGCGCCGCCGGCGCACGCCTCGCCACCGAGCACCTGCAGGAGCAGGGCCATCGCCGGATCGCCTGGCTGGGCTGGGAGAAGTCGTCGCGGATCGGCGAGGACCGCCGCGCCGGGTGGACCGCGCGCCATGCTCGACGCCGAGCTCGACACCGACGGCCTGGCGGAGCGGATCACGGACAACGTCGACGCCGCCCGGATGGCCGCGCACGAGCAGATCGACGCCGGCGCGACCGGCTTCGTGTGCGCCAGCGACACGATGGCGATGGGCGTGCTCCGGGCTTTCGACGAGCGCTCGATGCACGCCGGCAGCGACGTCGGCGTGGTCGGCTTCGACGACTCCGCCGCCGCCCAGGTCACCGGCCTGTCCTCCGTGCGCCAGCCCCTCGAGCAGGTCGCCGTCGAGCTGGTCGGCCTGCTCCGCGCCGCCCTCGACGGCGTGCCGACCCCCGCCTCCGGCACCGTGCTCACCCCCACCCTCGTCGTACGCACCTCGTCGTTGCGGGCGGCTGAGCGGGCAGCGGGAATTCCGGATAGTCCCGGCCATTCGGCGCCCCCTGACGGCCCGTCGACGTGCTTTCTGGCCGGGACTACCCGCCGGTTCCGGTCCACACCGAGCGGACGTCAGCTCCCGTCCACAGGTCGCTGACAGGGAGCGTGCGAGGGACTTCGGCCCGGCGTTGGTTGGCCGGATGGGAGAACACCGCTGGAGCCCGACGTGTCGCCGCCCGAGCGGCCTGGTGCGCCCGGTCCGCATCGATCCCGCGGGGGTTGACGGGCCCACGCGAGGTCAGGCGCGGGGGCCGAGATACCGGCAGACCTCCGCCGGGCTCTACGTGCCGGCAGCGGTGGATGCCCAGTGGTCGAGCAGCGGATCCTCGAGCAGGCGGCGCGGATCCGGACGTACGGCGCGGTCACCGGATGGGCAGTCGCTCCGCTGGCAGGGGGCGAACTTCTTCGACGGTACGACGCACGGCGGGCGGCTCGGAGCTGCCGGTGCCGCTCGTGGTGGGGCGCTACCGGCTGCGACCCGATCCGCGCGTGCAGCCGTCTCCGAGGAACAGCTGGCCCCGACGGAACGGGTCGCGTGGACGGCGTCTGGGTCACCACCGTCGAGCGTGCGCTCTTCGACGAGGTGCGGAGGACCCGGTCGATCCGAGCGGCCGTCGTCGTGATCGAGATGGCTGTCGGCGGCCCGCCTGACCTCGGTCCGTGCTGTTCGCCGGCTATGTCGTGAGGCGCACGGCCTGGACCGGCGTCCCGCTTTGTGCGCAAGGCCCTCCTGCTGCCATCGACCACAGCCGGTCCCCGCAGGAGACGCTGATGCGACTGTGCTGGGTGTTCGACGCCGGACTGCCGCCGCCGCTCTGCAACCGCGCGCTGTTCGACCTCGACGGCCGTCTGCTCGGCGTACCGGACCTGTTCGACCCGGTGGCCGGCCTCGTCGGGGAGTACGACGGAGCCGACCACAAGGACGGCGAGCGGCACCGGGCCGACGTCGCCCGCGAGGAACGGTTCCGGGACCACGGCCTCGAGTACTTCGAGATCGTCCGCGGCGATCTCCACGACCGTCGCCGCGCAGCGGACCGGATGCTCAACGCCCGGAGCCGCGCCAAGTTCCTGCCTCCCGAGTCCTGCGCGTGGACCCTCGCCCGACCGCCCTGGCGACCTGCCCCCGAGTCGCTCGACGACCACCTCGAGCGCGGGGACTCGCGGCCCGGTTGACCACGACCTGATCGGCCAGGAGCCGGCCGACGCCGGCGGATAGTCCCGAACGGAGCACCTGTTTTGGTGCGCTCAAACCTGTCAGGCGTTCGGGACTATCCGGCCCCGCCCTCAGAAGTCCTTCGACCAGACGTCCACGGCGTAGTCGACGGTGGTGCCGGTGTGCTCGGACAGCACCTCGTCGGCGGTACGACGGGTGAACTCGATCCGGACCACGGCCTCGAGGTCGGCGCGGGTGTCGAACTGCCAGGACGTGAGCACCGGGTGCCGGGTCCACCCGCGGGAGGTCCAGAACCGCTGCACGGTCTCGGGGTCGATGTCCGGGTAGCCCCGGCGGAACCAGCCGCCGAACGTCGATCGGGTGCCGTCGTTGTCGACCACGAACGCGGTGCCGCCGCGCCGGACCACGCGGTCGAGCTCGCGCAGGCCGGGCTCGCAGCCGGGGCCGAAGAAGTACGCCCAGCGGGCCTGCACCACGTCGACCGAGGCGTCCGGCAGCGGGAGGGCGGTCGCGCTGCCCTGCCAGCACCGAGACGGTCGGGAGCGCGCGGCACCGGCGCCGGGCGAGGGTCACCAGCCCGGGGTGCGGCTCCACACCGACGACGCTGCGCGCCGTGCCGAACGACGACGAGGCCCAGCGGGGCAGGTGGAACCCGGTGCCGCAGCCGACGTCGAGCAGGTCGCGGCCGTCCCAGGACGCCACGGACCGCATCGCCGCCTCGACCAGGCAGGAGCGGTCGAACGCGTGGTTCTCGACCTCGTAGACGGCCGGGTGCTCCCAGATGTTCGGGCTGCGCACCGCCCCGGGCGAGAGCCCGGGAACCCTAGAGGCGGACGAGCCCGTCACGGGTCTGGAACTGCACCGCCTGGATGCCCGGCGTGCCGTGCGGGGCGACCCAGTCGACCTTGACGTCCTCGAGCGGCTGCTCGACGGACTGGCCGAGCCAGTCGCTGACGCGCTTCGGGTCGCCGGCGATCTCGATCGACGCCATCGACACCTCGCCGCTGGCGCCGTGGCTGGGGTGCTGCGACGTGCCGGACTCGCCCAGCCACTCGATGAAGAACGGGAGCTGCGGGTCGGACTGGAGGCCCTTCACGCCGAGCTGCTTCCAGCGGAGCTCGGTGCCGTCGGGGCGGTGCCGGTTGCCGTTGACGGCCTCGCGGCCAAGCGCGACTCGTGCGGGTGGATGTCGTCGACGGCGACGACCCAGCCGAGCCAGCCGCCTCCGAGCAGCGAGCGCGCGCGCACCGCCTGGCCGAAGGGCGCCTTGTCGGACGCCGGGTGGTCGAGCACCTCCACCACTTCGAGGTAGGTGCCGTCGCGCAGCGGAAGGATCCGGTTGCGGGTTCCGAAGCGCGGGTGGACACCTCCGTCCTGGAACGGTTCCCCCAGAAGATCCGAGATGCGCTGCACAGTCGCGGCCAGGCCGTCGGGGCCGGCGGCGAACGAGAGGTGGTCCAGTCGCATGTCCAAGATTGTGGCCTTGCCGCCTTCGCGGCGTGACACCGGGGTCGGTCAGGACCGCGCGCGGATCGGCCGGATGCACCGCCAGCCGGGACCGAGAGGCCAAGTGGGCTTCGCAATTCGCCGCGAGCACGTCGTACGCCGGCTGCCCCATGAGCTCGATCAGCTCGGTCGCGTTGGAGACGAACACGGGCTCGACGGCCACGTGGGCCTCGGTGTTGCCGCTGCAGTACCAGTCGAGGTCGTGCCCGCCCGGCCCCCAGCCGCGGCGGTCGTACTCGGCGATCGTGACCTCCGTGTACGCCGTGTCGTCCTGGCGGGTCACCTCCCGGAACGTACGCCGGATCGGCAGCTGCCAGCACACGTCGGGCTTGGTCTCCACGAAGTGCACGTCCTCGCGGATCGCGAGGTGGTGCAGGGCGCAGCCGTAGCCGCCCTCGAACCCGGCGGAGTTGTGGAAGATGCAGGCGCCCCCGACGACCCGGGTCTTGCGCTCGCCGTCCTCCTTCTCGACCCAGCCGGACCTCTTGACCCGGCCCTTGGCGTCGAGCGCCTGCGACCGCTTCTCCCAGACGCTCGTCGTCGAGCCGGTCGACCCACTTCGCGACGCGGGTCTCGTCCTCGCCGTCCTTCTTCTCGCCGTCGGAGAAGTGCGCGCCGAGCGTGCAGCAGCCGACGTCCGGCGACTCGGCGTAGATGCCCGGGCACCCGTTGCCGAAGATGCAGGTCCAGCGCGAGGTCAGCCAGGTGAGGTCGCAGCGGAACACCTGGCTCTCGTCGGCCGGGTCCTGGAACTCGACGAAGGCACGCGGGAACACCAGGTCGACCTCGGGCATGCACGCAACCCTACGACCGGCTCCGTCGCCCCCGACCGGCCGGTAGCGTGGGGACATGCGCCTGGGCGTTCTCGACATCGGCTCCAACACGGGGCACCTGCTCGTGGTCGACGCCCACGCGGGTGCCGCGCCGACGCCGGCCTTCTCGCACAAGGAGCCGCTGCGGCTCGCCGAGCACCTCGACGGCGACGGGAGCCGTGAAGCAGAAGGGGATCGACGCCCTCGCCGGGTTCGTCGCCGACGCGCTCGTCGTGGCCGAGGACAAGGGCTGCGAGGAGGTGATCGGGTTCGCGACGTCCGCGGTGCGCGACGCCACGAACTCCGACGACGTGCTCGGCCACGTCAAGGACGCCAGCGGCGTCGACATCCAGGTGCTGCCCGGCGAGGACGAGGCCCGGCTGACGTTCCTCGCCGTACGCCGCTGGTTCGGCTGGTCGGCCGGCCGGCTCGCGGTCTTCGACATCGGCGGCGGCTCGCTCGAGATCGCGGCCGGGGGCGACGAGTCGCCCGACGTCGCCTGGTCGTTGCCGCTGGGCGCCGCGCGGCTGACCCGCGAGCACCTCGCCGACGGGCGCGGCGACAAGGCGATCCGCACGCTGCGCAAGCACATCCGCACCTCGGTCGCCCACGACGCGGGCATGCTGCTGCGCGCGGGTGCGCCCGACCGTCGCGGTCGCCACCTCCAAGACGTTCCGCTCGCTGGCGCGCATCTGCGGCGCCGCGCCGTCCAGCGACGGTGACTTCGTCAGCCGGACGCTCACCGCCGACGACCTCGCCAAGTGGATCCCCAAGCTCCTCGAGA
Organism: uncultured Actinomycetota bacterium; assembly: GCA_963754145.1. Lineage (GTDB taxonomy): Bacteria > Actinomycetota > Actinomycetes > Propionibacteriales > Nocardioidaceae > Marmoricola. The sequence goes on along the minus strand of CAVWFF010000007.1, from coordinate 137,356 downwards.
TGGACGACGACGAGATCTCCGACCTGCCGGGGGTCTCGTCCAGCCGCTCGCACCAGATGGTCGCCGGCGCCCTCGTCGCCGACGCGGTGCTCGACATCTTCGACCTGCCCCAGCTGGAGATCTGCCCGTGGGCGATGCGCGAGGGCGTGATCCTCGAACGGCTCGACCAGATCAGCTTCCTCGGTCGTTGAGCCGTCGATGACCGCACCCCTGTTCGCGCTGTCCACCGCCTCGGTCTACCCCGAGTCGACCGCCCACGCGTTCGGCTACGCCGGCAGGCTCGGGTACGACGCCCTGGAGGTGATGGTCGGCATCGACGAGCTGAGCCAGTCCGTCGAGAGCGTCCAGCACCTGGTCGACTACCACCAGCTGCCCGTGTGCGCGGTGCATGCACCGTGCCTGCTGATCACGCAACGGGTCTGGGGCACCGATCCCTGGGGCAAGCTCGAGAGGTCGGCGCGAGATGGCCACCGCCCTCGGGGCCGACGTGGTGGTCGTGCACCCGCCGTTCCGCTGGCAGCGCGACTACGCGGCCGGGTTCGTCGAGGGCATCGCCGACCTGGAGCGTCGTACGGGCGTCGCGTTCGCGGTCGAGAACATGTACCCGTGGCGGGCCACGCCGAAGCGCGAGATGCAGGTCTACCTGCCGGGCTGGGACCCCTCGGAGGAGAACTACGCCAACGCCACCGTCGACCTCTCGCACTCCTCGACGGCGCAGTCCGACCCGCTCGCCATGGTGCGCCGGCTCGGCCCCCGGATGCGCCACCTCCACCTCGCCGACGGCAGCGGATCGCCCAAGGACGAGCACCTGATCCCGGGCCGCGGCAACCAGCCTGCCGGCGCGCTGCTCGAGCACCTGGCCACGACCGGGTTCACCGGCCACATCGTGGTCGAGGTCAACACCCGCAAGGCCGGTGGCCGCGAGCAGCGCGAGGCCGACCTGGCGGAGGCGCTGGCGTTCGCGCGGCTGAACTTCGCCCGGGTGGCCCCGTGAGTGTCCCGTGAGTGTCCCGTGAGGTCCCGCGTGAGCACCCCGAAGCAGGCCGCGCGCGGCCGCCGTCCGGGCACGCCCGACACCCGCGAGGAGATCCTGAGGGCGGCGCGCGACCTGTTCGCGGCCTCCGGCTTCGCGGCCACCTCGATGCGCGCGATCGCGGCGCGGGCGGGCGTCGACCCGTCGCTCGTCCACCACTACTTCGACAGCAAGGCCGACCTGTTCGTGTCGGCGCTGCAGGTGCGCGTGGACCCGCGCCAGGCACTGCTGCCCGGTCATCGAGGCCGGGCCCGACGGCGCGGGGGAGCGGCTCCTGCGGGTGCTGCTCACGGTCTGGGGCGACGAGGAGTCGCGCACGCCGCTCCTCGGCCTGGTGCGCGGGATCCTCGAACCCGCCGGCGCCACGCTGGTGCGCGACGCGGTGTTCGGGCTGGTGCTGGGACCGGTCGGGCACGGGCTCGGGATCGACCAGCCGGAGCGCCGGATGGCGCTGGTCGCCAGCCAGCTGGCCGGCATCATCCTGCTCCGCTACGTCGTCGAGGCGCCGCCGCATGGTGGCGATGACGGACGACGAGCTGGTCGCGTCGTACGCCCCCACGATCCAGCGCTACCTGACTGGTCCACTTCCCGACCGACCTTGACGAGGATCCGCGCCCGAGTCTTAAATTCATCACATGGTGAATAACGCGGTCGAGACGCAGGCCCTCCGCGTCGTGCGCGGCGGCAACGTCGTGCTGCGCGACCTCGACCTGGCCGTGCCGGCCGGGTCGGTGACCGGGCTGCTCGGCCCCTCGGGCTGCGGCAAGTCCACCCTGATGCGCGCGATCGTGGGCGTGCAGGCGATCGCCTCGGGCTCGGTGTCCGTGCTCGGCCGGCCCGCGGGCTCGGCCGACCTGCGGCACCGGATCGGCTACGTCACGCAGTCCGCGAGCGTGTACGACGACCTCACCGTGCGCGAGAACCTGCGCTTCTTCGGCCAGGTGCTCGGTGTGCGCGCGGAGCGGATCCGCACCTGCCTGGAGCAGGTCGACCTGGTCCAGCAGTCCGACCAGGTGGTGGGCCGGCTCTCCGGCGGCCAGCGGTCCCGGGTCTCGCTGGCGGTCGCGCTCCTCGGCGAGCCCGACCTGGTCGTCCTCGACGAGCCGACCGTCGGCCTCGACCCCGTGCTCCGCCAGCAGCTCTGGGGCACGTTCCACGAGCTGGCCGCGGCCGGCGCGGCGGTCTTCGTGTCCAGCCACGTGATGGACGAGGCCGAGCGCTGCGACCGGCTGCTGCTGATGCGCGAGGGCGCGATCATCGCCGACGACACACCCGACGGGCTCCGCCGGCGCACCGGCACCACCGACATCGAGAGCGCGTTCCTGTCCATCGTCAAGGGCGAGGAGGTCCACTGACCATGAACCCCAACCGACCACTCGCTGCGCTCGCGCTCGCCCGGGGACCCCAAAAACCATGACCCCGCGGATCCTGCTCGCCGTCGCCGGCCGCGTGCTCAACCAGATCCGGCGCGACCACCGCACCCTGGCCATGCTCCTGGTGCTCCCGTGCGCGCTGATGACGCTGCTGTGGTGGATGTTCGACGACCTGACGTTCCGGGCGCTCGGCCCCGCCCTGCTGGCGCTGTTCCCGTTCATCATCATGTTCCTGGTGACCAGCGTGACCACGCTGCGGGAGCGGACGTCCGGCACGCTCGAGCGGCTGCTGGCGATGCCGATGGGCAAGCTCGACTTCCTCGGCGGCTACGCCCTCGCGTTCGGGCTGGTCGCGGCCGTCCAGTCGGCGCTCGCGGTGGGGCTCTCTCGTCCTGGTGCTCGACCTCGACGTGCAGGGGCCGGTCTGGATGCTGACCCTGGTCGCGATCGCCGACGCCGTCCTCGGCACCGCGCTCGGGCTCTTCGTCTCCGCGTTCGCCCGCACCGAGTTCCAGGCCGTGCAGTTCATGCCGCTGGTGGTGATCCCGCAGATCCTGCTGTGCGGCCTGTTCGTGGCCCGCGACGAGATGCCGGCCGTGCTCGGGTTCATCTCGGACCTGCTCCCGCTGTCGTACGCCGTCGACGCGATGCAGGGTGTCGCCGAGGACATCGCGCTGAGCGAGATCGCGCGCGACCTCGGGATCGTGGTCGCGTTCGCCGTGGCCGGGCTGGCGCTGGGCGCGCGTCACGCTGCGCCGGCAGTCGGCCTGACCGCTCGGCCTTCAGTCCCTCGCCAGGCGCAGCAGCACCGGGTTGGCGATCGAGCGAGCCAGGCGCGCCGCGGCCGCGGCCTCACCTTCGCGGCCGAGGGCGGCACCGTGGAGCATCGACCGGACGTTCAGCTCACGCATGCCGGTCCGGGAGGCCAGCAGCCGGAGCGCGTCCACCCAGTCCGCGGTCTCGGGGTGGCCGTGGCGGAGCCCGAGCGTGCACTGGGCGTCGAGGATGTAGCCGTCGAGCCACACGTAGGGGTCGGACAACCGGTTGCTCCGCAGCCGCGCGTCGGCCAGCAGCTCGAAGGCGAGGTCCGTCTCGCCGCGGGCCTCCGCGGCGAGCGCCAGGCCCCGGCCGGAGATGCCCTCCCAGCAGGGGTCACCGAGCTGGCAGGCGCGCGCGAACGCCTGGTCGAGCACCTCCGCGGACCGGGAGGCGTCCCCGCGTGCGAGCTCGAGCTCGCCCCGCAGCGCCTGGGGCCACGGCAGGAAGGCGAGCCAGTGCTCGCGGACGGCTCAGGTCGACGGCGGTGTCGAGCTCCGTCTCGGCCTCGGCCAGGTCACCCCGCAGCAGGTGGACGCGGCCGAGCATCGCAGCGGCGTAGGCGGCCCGCCGCCCGTCGCCGGCCAGCCCGGCCAGCCGCCGGCCTCGGCGAGGTGGAGCAGGGCGCTGACGTAGTCGGCGCGGTCGCTCTCGACCGACCCCAGGTACGTCGTGGCCTTCGCCGCGACCGCGGGATCGTCGGCGCCGAGGTCGCGGGCCTGCGAGAGCCACACCTCGGCCCGCTCGTACCGCGCCCGCAGGAAGTCCACGTAGCCCAGCTCGGCACGGGCCTCCGCCATCGCGGCAGCGTCGTCGAGTCCCGCGGCGATGTCGTCGGCGGCCAGCAGCGTCGCCATCCCCTCCTCGTCGAGGCCGCGCAACGAGTGGACGAGCGTGCCGGCGAGCGCCAGCCGGGTGCTGACCCGAAGCCGGGCGTGGTCACCCCGGTCGGCCATCCGGACCGCGGCCCGGAGCGAGTCGGCGCCGGTCTCGGTGGCCCCGGCGGCGACCGCGGCAGCGCCGGCCTCGGCCAGCGCCTCGATCGACGCGCGGGTCGCGGCCTCCCGGTCGTCGACGCGGCGCTCGCGCAGAGCGGCCGCGACCGCCGGCCCCGGGGTGGTGCCGAGCTCGCGCGCCAGCAGCTCGGTGCAGATGGCGAGCTGGCGCTGCGCCGCGGCCTCGTCCCCGGTCATCCGGTACAGACGGATCAGCAGCGCATGGTGGTTCTCGTCGAGCGGGCTCATCGCCGCGACCCGGGTGGCGTAGCCCAGCGCCCGGTCGAGGCGCCCCTGCGACATCGCGCCGAGGGCGGCCTCGTGCAGGATCGCCTCCGACGCGGCGGCGACCCGGCGACGTTCCGCGAGCAACCAGGACTCGAAGCCGGCGGCACCGGCAACCTCCACACCCGCGAGCAGCTCCGCCCCGACGTCGGGAAGCTCCATCGCGTCCGCCCAGCTGCCGCGGGAGACGACAGCGACGTCGACCACCACGTCCCGGGCCAGCTCGAGCACGACCGGGTCACCCTCGAGCACGGCATGCCCGGCCAGGGCACGCCGCAGCTCCGAGAGGCTCCAGCGCAGCGCGCGGAGCGGGTCGTCGGCCTCGTCGAAGAGCAGGGCCGCCAGCTCGGCGCGGGTGGGCGCCCGGTCGCCGAGGAGCAGGTAGGCCAGCACGGCCCAGCTCTTGCGGCTGCGGACCGTGTGGTCGGTCCGACCCGCTGCGGATCCGTGGCCGGCCCAGCAGGTGGAGGGTGAGGCTCATCTGCGTCCCAACGTCTCATGCGGCGCCGCCGGTCGGGGCAGTGTCCCGGGACCGGCGGCGCCGCCGGTCTCAGACGTGCTCGCTGACCGGGAAGACCTCGTCGGCGACGAGCCCGTGCGCCTTGCGGTGCACCTCGCTCGCGGTCTCCGCGTCGGGGGCGTCGACCAGGCAGAAGATCTTGCCCGCCGCGCCGTCGACCCAGTACCGGAGGTAGTTCACCCCGAAGTCGCCCTGGGTCGCGAGGTCGGCCGCGTGGGCGGCGGCGACGTCGTCGAGGGCGACTCCGCCCTCGACGGTGTGGACGTCCATGAACAGTGGCATCTGGTTCTCCTGCGGTGGGGGCCCGGCTCGGTGCCGCGGCCTGTGGAAGCAAGCCAACGGCGGCGCCGTGTGACACCGCGTTTGACGTCGCTCCGGCCTCACGAGGGGCCTCGTTTCGTCACAGGGGGTGCTCGCGGCGTACCGTGGCGGCGGCAGTACGGCGGGACCCGGACCGGGTCCACGGCAGTGGAGGAAACGTCACGTGCTTCGGCAGACGATCCTGTGGCTCGCGCGCAGCGAGCGCATCAAGAAGCTGATCAGCACCATGCCCGTGAGCAGCGGCATCGTGGGCCATCACGTCCCCGGCGAGGACACGGCGTCCGCCGTGCGCGCGACCGAGGAGCTGATCGCGTCCGGCCTCCACGTGACGCTCGACTACCTCGGCGAGGACACTCTCGACCCGGAGCAGGCCGAGGCGACGGTCAACGCCTACCTCGACCTGCTGGCGGCCCTCGGCGCCTCCGGCCTGGCCCGCAACGCCGAGGTGTCGGTCAAGCTCTCGGCCGTCGGCCAGGCGCTGCCCGAGATCGGCGCCAAGCTGTCGCTGGAGAACGCCCGCACCATCTGCCAGGCCGCGCGCAACGTCGGCACCACGGTGACCCTCGACATGGAGGACCACACCACCACCGACCAGACGCTGGCCACGCTCCGCGAGCTCCGCAAGGACTACCCGGAGACCGGCGCCGTGATCCAGGCCTACCTGCACCGCACCGAGGCCGACGCGCGCGCGCTGGCGTTCGAGGGCTCGCGCGTGCGGCTGTGCAAGGGCGCCTACAAGGAGCCGGAGACCGTCGCGTTCCAGGACCGGCTCGAGGTCGACAAGTCCTACGTGCGCTGCCTCAAGGTGCTGATGGCCGGCCAGGGCTACCCGATGGTCGCCACCCACGACCCGCGGATGATCGCGATCGCGTCGGCGCTGGCGACCCGCAACGACCGCGCCCACGGCAGCTACGAGTTCCAGATGCTCTACGGCATCCGCCCCGAGGAGCAGAAGCGGCTGGCCGGCGACGGCGAGAAGGTGCGCGTCTACGTGCCCTACGGCCAGGAGTGGTACGGCTACCTGATGAGACGTCTCGCGGAGCGTCCGTCCAACCTGACATTCTTCGCTCGGTCGCTGATCTCCAAGTCGTAGGAGGACCCATGACCGTCGCCATCCTGGGCGTGGGCGTGATGGGGGAGACCCTGCTCTCCGGCCTGATCCGCGGCGGTCGCCCCGTCGACGAGCTGCTGGTCGGCGAGAAGCGCGCCGAGCGCGCCGCCCAGCTCGACCGAGAAGTACGGCGTGCGCGTCGTCTCCAACGTCGAGGCCGTGGCCCAGGCCGACACCGTGGCGCTGGTGGTCAAGCCGCAGGACATGGCCGACGTGCTCGCGGAGATCGCCTCGTCGCTGACCCCGGGCACGCTGCTCGTGTCGCTGGCGGCCGGCATCACGACCGAGTTCATCGAGTCCCGGGTGCCCGACGGCATCGCGGTGGTGCGCGTCATGCCGAACACGCCCGCCCTGGTCGACGAGGGCATGGCCGCGATCTCCCCGGGCACCCACTGCGACGACGACCACCTGGCGATCGCCGAGTCGCTGCTCCGGACGACGGGTCGCGTGGTGCGGGTGCCGGAGAAGCAGCAGGACGCGGTGACGGCGATCAGCGGCTCCGGCCCGGCGTACCTCTTCTTCGTGGTCGAGGCGATGATCGAGGCCGGCGTGCACCTCGGCCTGCCCCGCTCCACCGCCACCGAGCTCGTCGTGCAGACCGTGGTCGGGTCCGCCAAGCTGCTGCGCGAGACCGGCGAGCACCCGACCGTGCTGCGCGAGCAGGTCACCTCCCCGGGCGGTACCACGGCCGCGGCGATCCGCGAGCTGGAGTCGCACCGGGTGCGGGCGGCGTTCATGACCGCCATGGAGGCCGCGCGCAACCGGTCGCGCGACCTCGCCGGCGAGTCCTGAGCGCGCTCGAGGCTGCGGGAGTCAGTCGGCGCTGGCCCGGTCGGCGGGGTCGAATCCACCTGGCCCATCCGCGTCTGCCACCTGACGCCTCAAGGCCACCGACGCCGGTGGGCACGCGACCCCGTCGAACCCGGCGAGGCTGCCCGCGGTCAGGCCTTGAGCCGCACCTGGAGCTGGCCGTTGCCGGCGAGCTGGGTGTCGACGACCTTGTCGCGCGACTCCACGAAGTCGCGGAACGAGGCGTAGCCGAGCGACTTCTCCTTGAACCGCGAGTTCATCCGCTGCATCTGGCTCTTCACGCCACCGCTGTAGAGCCACTCGTCCTCGCTCTTCTCCAGCCCGATCCGGAGCGCGCGCACGAGCAGCGCCGTGGCGTCGGCCTGCGGGCCGGACTCGGCCTGGTCCGCCTTCTTGGCGGACGCCTTCTTGGTGGCGGCCGACTTCTTCGCGGCCTGCTTGCGGGGCGCGGGGGTGCGCACCACGTCCGGCAGGTCGTCGTAGTCGCTGAACTCGTCGCACGCGGCCACGAGTGCGGAGCTGGTCGAGCCGGTGACGCCGATCCCGACCACGAAGCGCCCCAGGCTCTTGCAGCGCTGGGCCAGCGAGATGTAGTCGGAGTCGCCCGCGACCACCACGACGTGCGTGAGATCGGCGTGCCGGAACAGGTCGTCGACGGCGTCGATGGAGAGCCGGATGTCGGCACCGTTCTTGGTCCCCGACGTGGAGAACAGCTGGGTCAGGTCGACCGCCCGGTCGACGAGCTGCTTCCGGTACGCCGCGTTGGCCGGCACCGACCAGTCGGCGTAGGCACGGGTGAACGCCACGGTCCCGAACGACGAGGCGTAGTCGATGATCGCGCCGATGTCGACGGCGGCATCGGCGAGCTTGAGGTCGATCGGATCCTCGGCCTCCGGGTCACCGGCGTGTTGGCGCGCGTTGTCCTTGCGCCAGGCGCTGTCGCCGAACACGTTGTCGTAACGGGAGATCACCACGTTGTCGAAGTCGATGTAGACGGCGACGCGGGCGTCGGTGGAGTCGGGCATGGACCTGACCCTACGGTCCGGCGACCGGACGGTAACGTCCGTCACATGGCGGCCTGTTCCTCGTGCGTGGTGTTCGACCCCACGCTGACGACGTACGACTTCGGCCCCACCCACCCGATGAACCCGATCCGGGTCGACCTCACGGTGCGTCTCGCCGAGCAGCTGCGCGTGGTGGGAGACGGCGCGATGCCCCTGGTCGCCGCGCCGCATGCGACCGACGCCGACCTGCTCACCGTGCACACCGCCGACCTGATCGAGGCCGTGCGCCGCACGAGCGTCGACCCGGCCGACATCCAGCCGGACGCTGCGGGCTCGGCACCGACGACAACCCGACGTTCGCCGGCATGCACGAGGCGGCGCGCCACGTCGTCGGCGCCTCCCTCGAGGCCGCCCGGCTGGTCTGGGAGGGCGAGGTCAGCCACGCCGCCAACATCGCCGGCGGGCTGCACCACGCGATGCCCGGCCGGGCCAGCGGCTTCTGCGTCTACAACGACGTCGGCGGTGGCGATCCGGTGGCTGCTCGCCCAGGGCGCCGAAGCGGGTCGCGTACGTCGACGTCGACGTGCACCACGGCGACGGCGTCGAGCAGGTGTTCTGGGACGACCCCCGGGTGCTGACGATCTCGCCTGCACGAGACCGGCCAGATGCTGTTCCCGGGCACCGGCTTCGCCCGACGACCTCGGCGGGCCCGACGCCGAGGGCAGCGCGGTCAACGTCGCGCTGCCGCCCGGCACCGGCGACGCGGGGTGGCTGCGGGCGTTCCACGCCGTCGTGCCGCCGCTGGTGCGGGAGTTCGCGCCCGACGTGCTGGTGACCCAGCACGGCTGCGACTCGCACATGAGCGACCCGCTGGCGCACCTGATGCTCAGCGTCGACGGCCAGCGGGCGGCGTACCAGGCGCTGCACGACCTCGCCCACGAGGTCACCGGCGGCAAGTGGGTGGTCACCGGTGGCGGTGGCTACGCGATCGTCGACGTGGTGCCGCGGGCGTGGACGCACCTGCTCGGTGTGGTCTCCGGGCAGCCCGGTCGACCCGGACGTCGGAGACCCCGGCGGACTGGCGCGGGCACGTCGCCGAGGTGCTCCACCAGGACGCCCCGACCCGGATGACCGACGGCCGCGACTCCCGATTTCCGGGACTGGAGCGAGGGCTTCAACCCGGAGACCTGGCTAGACAGGTCGATCCAGGCCACCCGGGTGGCCGCTTTCCCTCCGAATGGCCTCGATCCCGTCCCGTAATGTCCCGAATCGGCGCGATTGGTGGTGCTGGACCGAACGTTTCTTTGGTCGGCTGTGGTTCGGGTTTGAGACTTTGCTTCCACACCAGTCACACAAGGCCCTATTCTCACCTCAGCGTTGCACGTGGGATCTCCGGTGGGGAAGCCGGGGACGTGCCTGGGAAAGTGGTGCGGACATGAGCTCGAACCTCAATGGAGACATCTCGGAGGTGAAGTTCCTGACAGTGGCCGAGGTGGCCGCGGTCATGCGTGTTTCGAAGATGACGGTCTACCGGCTCGTGCACTCGGGCGAGCTTCCGGCCGTCCGGGTCGGACGCTCCTTCCGCGTGAGCGAGAAGGACGTCAACGACTACCTGAAGAACAGCTTCTACCAGACCGGCTGAGCCCCGTCGGTCGTCCGGCCTCCGGGCTCGGCCGGACCTGAGACCGGCACCATCACGGGCACAGCACAGCCGCACCGCGACGGGCGTGACACGAGTCACGCCCGTTTCGCTTGTCCGCGTGGATCGCCCGGTTCGTGTGCCCGTGCGACGGCGGTTAGGCTGCTGTCTTCGACTGGTGTGGCCGCGGCTGCCGCCGTCGTGCCCGCTCCATCGTCGTACAACGTCCCGAAAGGCTCCAGCGTGGGTTCTGTCATCAAGAAGCGTCGCAAGCGCATGGCCAAGAAGAAGCACCGCAAGCTGCTCAAGAAGACGCGCGTCCAGCGTCGTCGTCTCGGCAAGTGACCCGCTGACGGGCAAGCCGATGGGCCGCGTCGTCCTGGTCACCGGGGTCTCCATGGACCTCGGGCGACGGATGGCGCGCCAGCTCACCGCGCTGCCCGACGTCGACCACGTGGTGGGGGTCGACGTACTGCCCCCGCGTGGCGACATCGGCACCGTCTCCTTCGTCCGGGCCGACATCCGCAACCCGGTGATCGCCAAGGTGATCGCCCGCGAGAACGTCGACACCGTCGTCCACATGAGCGTGATCGCCAGCCCCGGCAACGCCGGCGGCCGGACGTCGATGAAGGAGCAGAACGTCATCGGCACCATGCAGCTCCTCGCTGCCTGCCAGCAGGCGCCGTCGCTGCGGCACCTGGTCGTGAAGTCGAGCACCGCGTTCTACGGCGCCACCAACCGCGACCCGGCGATGTTCACCGAGGACATGGGGCCGAAGCGGCAGGCGCGCGCCGGCTACGCCAAGGACGTCGCGGAGGTCGAGTCCTACGTGCGGGGCTTCGCCCGGCGCCGCCCCGACGTGACCGGTGACCATGCTGCGCGCGGCCAACGTGATCGGGCCGCTGGTCAACTCGCCGATCGTGTCCTACTTCCGGCTGCCGGTGATCCCCACCGTGCTCGGCTTCGACCCCCGGCTCCAGTTCCTCCACGAGCACGACCTGCTCGGCGCGATCCAGCACGCGACCCTGAGCGGCGTGCACGGCACCTTCAACGTCGCCGGTGACGGGCTGATCATGCTCTCGCAGGCGATCCGCCGCATCGGCCGGCCCAGCCTCAAGCTGCCGACGTTCGCGGTGGCGTCGTTCGGGTCCGCGATCCGGCAGGTGCGGCTCGCCGACTTCTCGCCGGAGCAGGTCCAGTTCCTGACCTACGGCCGGGGCGTGGACACCACCCGGATGCGTACGGTGCTCGGCTACCACCCGCGCTACACGACGCACGAGGCCTTCGCCGACTTCGGCACCGCCCTCGCTCCCGGGCTGCTGTCCGCCGAGCGGGTCGCCGCCGCCGAGGACGCGCTCACGGGTGCGCTCAGCCCGTCGGGCCGTCCGGCCCGGCACACGACCACGATCGGAGGCGACCGTGGCTGACGCCGACATCATCCCGCTGGGCGACCCCGATCGCCCGCTCGGCACCCGGGGCCGGCCCGGCCGTGGCTCCGGCAGTGCCAAGCCGTCGTCGTCCTCACGCGGCCTGGCCGGCAACGGCACCTCGGCGCGCGCCCCCAAGCAGCGCAGCGCGCCGCCCCGAGCAGCCGCAGCGCGAGTCGCCGCGCGAGTCCGAGCCCGCTGCCCAGACGACCGGCCCGAGACGCCCGGCCGAGACTGCCCCCGAGCCGCCGGCGGCCGAGCCCAGCCCGCTGGTCGCGCACGCCACGCCGCGCCAGGGCATCCCGGTCGTGGACTGGCTGGCCGCGTTCACCAGCGCCGCCCAGGAGCTGTTCGGCGAGAGCTGGGAGCCGCGGCTGGCCGCAGTTCCTGGCGTTCCTGCGTCGGCGCCTCACCGGCGACTACGACGGTCGACGAGTTCGGCTTCGACCCGGAGATCACCCAGCGCTTCTTCCTGACCGCGCTCCGGCCGATCGCGCAGAAGTGGTTCCGGATCGAGGTCCGCGGCATCGAGAACATCCCGGCCGACGGCGGCGCGCTGGTCGTCTCCAACCACTCGGGCACGGTGCCCGCTCGACGGGCTGATGACCGGTGGTCACCATCCACGACCACACCGGTCGCTTCCTGCGCCCGCTCGGCGCCGACCTGGTCTTCAAGCTGCCGGTGGTCGGCGAGCTGGCCCGCAAGGGCGGCGCCACCCTGGCCTGCAACGAGGACGCCGAGCGGATGCTGCGCGGCGGCGAGCTCGTGGGCGTCTGGCCCGAGGGCTTCAAGGGCATCGGCAAGCCGTTCGCCGAGCGCTACAAGCTGCAGCGCTTCGGCCGCGGTGGCTTCGTCGCGGCGGCGATGCGCACCGGCGTACCGATCATCCCGACCTCGGTCGTCGGCGCCGAGGAGATCTACCCGCTGGTCGGCAACATCCCGTCGCTGGCGCGGCTGCTCGGCGTGCCCTACATCCCGATCACGCCGCTGTTCCCGCTGCTCGGTCCGCTCGGCCTGGTGCCGCTGCCGTCGAAGTGGCTGATCGAGTTCGGCGAGCCGATCCGCACCGACGCCTACGACGCGGGCGCCGCCGACGACCCGATGCTGGTCTTCAACGTGACCGACCAGGTGCGCGAGACGATCCAGCAGACGCTCTACACGCTGCTCATGCAGCGGTCGTCGGTCTTCGGCCGCTGATCAGGGCGTGAGCGGGTCGGTGACCGACCCGAGGTCCGTCTTCACCTGGCCCGTCACGTCGTCGACGTGTCGGCAGGCCGGAGGCCGGCGCGCTGGGCGTCGGCAGGGTCCCACCCAGGGGCCCGGACGACGGGTCGCGACCCGGTGCCGTTCGAGGTGGCCGTGCCGCCCGTCGAGCCGGGTGCGCGTGGCGGCGCCCAGGAGGTCGCTCCAGCCGCGGCGGGGTGATCGCGCTCGGTGTCGGACGGTGCTGACCGGGACGCCGGACGTGGCGTCGCCGGTCGGCGCTCGACCGGCGGCCGGCCGTCGTGCGCGGAGCCCGCGTCGGAGCGCTGCACCGGTCGCCGGCGTCGAGCCGGTGTCAGGCGGGGTCGCGCCGAGCAGGTCCACGAGCGCGGACTCGGCCGAGACCGGCCGCAGCCGGGCGGGCAGCTCGAGCGGGCCACGCGGACCGCAGTCGCCGCAGAGCGCCGTGGCCTGCTGGTCGAGGTCGGACAGCAGCTGGGCGGCCTCGGCGAAGTCGGACTGGAGCGAGCTCGGTGCGCGTGGCGGACAGGTCCGTGAGCTCGCCCATCTCGGTGCCCGCGAAGTCGCGGACGGCTCGCGATGTCGCCGTCGTCGCCGTCGCGCTGGTAGGTGCGGAACAGCAGGTCGGCGCCGTCACCGGCCTGCTGGTGAAGCTGCGCAGCGTCGCGGCCACCTGGGCGTCGGAGCGCGTCGCGGCTCGAGCAGCGTGTCGACCTCGTCGAGCCGGGTGGTGGCCTGGCCGAGCAGGTCGCGGCCGCGGCCGGCGTCGGCGAGGCTGAGCCTCTCGCCGACGTGCTCTCGAGGCCGCGCTTGAGCGGGTAGAGGCCGTCGCCCGGCAGGGCTGCTCTGGGCCGCGACCGCCATGCCGGCGCTCGCCCCGACCAGCACCAGACCGGCCACGGCGGCGGTGAGCCGGCTGCTGCCGGCGGGTCGGTCGGGGTGCCGCTGCGGCAGCACCAGGCGGGCGTCGGTCGGCGACCAGGCGCGGTCTCGGCCTCGGCCATCAGCCGCGCGCGCAGGTCGGCGACGAACTCGGCGCGGGGAGCCGGCCCCTCGTCGGCCGCGGCGCGCAGGGCGCCCACGACCTCGAGCAGGTCGGCGTAGCGGCTCGTCGGCCGCCCGTGGTCGACGGTGCGCGTCGACCAGGGCGGCGAACCTCTCGGCCCGGCGCTTGGCCGGGAGCAACGTGCTCATCGCGCTCGTCCTGTCAGCGTCGGTGGCTCCCTGCTGCACCGCTCAACGACGCGGTGACCGGCGGAGGTTACGGGGGTGACAGGGGTGATCTGTGTCGTGTTCGTCCGCATCAGCGCATCCCCTCCGGGCAGCAGCTTCGGCGAGGTTGCGTACGCCGCGCAGCTGGAGCTGCTTGACCGCGCCCGTCGCTGCGGCCGAGCACCTCGGCGGTCTCGGCGATGCTACATGCCCTGGAGGAAGCGCATGACCAGGCAGTCGCGCTGCTCGTCGGGCAGCTCGCGCGAGCGCGCCGAGCAGCACCTCGTTGGTCAGGCCGGCGAGCACCGCGTTCTCCGGGCCCTCGGTGGCGTCGTCGTGCGTGGCCCATGTCCTCGGTGGTCAGCTCGAGGCGGGTGCGGCCGGCCTTGAAGTGGTCGGTGGTGAGGTTGCGGGCGATGGTCATCAGCCAGGCGCCGAAGTCCTTGCCCTGCCAGCGGAAGCCGTTCATGCTGCGCAGCGCGCGGAAGAAGGTCTCCGAGGTGAGGTCCTCGGCCAGCGGTACTCGAGCGGGTGCGGTAGAAGAGGAAGCGGTAGACCGACGCTGGTAGTGGTCGTAGAGCATGCCCGAACGCCTCGGTGTCGCCGCCGCGGGCCAGCTCGACCAGGGCGATCAGCCGGCTGCGCTCGGCCTCGGAGTCCTCGGTGGAGGCGGCGCAGGTCGCGGTCGTCGCCGGTCGGTCCGCAGCCGCCGCGCGCCGGACGGGTCGCCGCGTGACGGCGGCCTCGCTCAGCAGCAGCGCAGGCCGGAGACGCCGCGGCGCGGCTGCGCCGGTCGGGCCGGCGAGGGCGCCGGGGCGCGAGCACGGCTGCGCGAGGGCACGTCGCAGCGCGTCGAAGCCGCGCTCGCGGTCCGCCACGTCATGGCGCATCCCTCCCGAGCACCGCCGGCGACGCTCCGGCGCAGGGTGATCGGTGCCCAGGTGCGGACTGCGACACCGTCGTGAACCACGCCACGGCTGCACCGGAGCGGCGCGGACGTCGGACCTGCCAGCGGCTCAGATCACCGTGCGGCGGATCGCCAGCCCCGCCGCGACCGCGCCGGCCACCGCGCCGGCGACGCCGGCGGCGAACACGCCCGGCCCGGGCCGCCTTGCGGCCGGTGCGGTAGTCGCGGACCCGCCAGCCCTGCTGCCGGGCGTGGGCGCGCAGCCGGGCGTCGGGGTTGATCGCGCAGGGGTCGCCGACCAGGGAGAGCATCGGCAGGTCGTTGAAGGAGTCGGAGTACGCCGAGCAGCGGGCCAGGTCGAGCCCCTCGCGCTCGGCGAGCGCCTTGACCGCCTCGGCCTTGGCCGGGCCGTGCAGCATGCTCGCCGACCAGCCGGCCGGTGTAGACGCCGTCCACGTGCTCGGCGACGGTGCCCATGGCGCCGGTCAGCCCGAGCCGGCGGGCGATGATCCGGGCGATCTCGATCGGCGCCGCGGTGACCAGCCAGACCCGCTGGCCCTGGTCGAGGTGCAGCTGGGCCAGCGCGCGGGTGCCCGGCCAGATCCGGTGCGCCATCGCCTCGTCGAAGATCTCCTCGCCGAGCTCCTCGAGCTCCGCGACGGTGTGGCCGGCGATGAAGGCAGAGCGCGGAGGCGCGGGCCTCGGCGACGTGCTCGGGGTCCTCGACGCCGACGACCCGGAAGTAGGCCTGCTTCCAGGCGGCGCCGAGGATGTCGCGGGTGGTGAAGAACTTGCGGCGGTGCAGGCCGCGGGCGAGGTGGAAGATGCTAGGCGCCCTGCATCACCGTGTTGTCGACGTCGAAGAACGCCGCCGCCGTCGGGTCGGCCGGCGACGCCAGCGCGGTCTCGACCTCGGCGGCCGCGGCCGCGGCCTCGCCGGCCAGCGTCGAGCGCCGCTGCAGGTTCAGGGCGGCGGCGTCTGCGGCGCTGCGATCGGGGTGGCGTCACACGGTGCAGCGTCATGCCCGCAGACGGCGTCGAGCGTCCGCGACTGTGACAGACTCCGCCGGATGGAGTCCAACGTCGCCGAGCTCGCTCGGCGTCGACGCGGCCGACGCAGCGAGCCGGAGACGCATCGCCCTCGTCGGAGGCGGCCTCCGGACGCAGCGTCACCTGGGCGCGAGCTCGACGACGATCGTGGACGCCGGATCGCGCACGGGCTCTCGGCGACGCCGGCATGGTGGCCGGCCACCGGGTGATGATCGCGGTCGGCAACCGGATCGAGTTCGTCACGACCTACCTCGGCGTGCTGCGCGCCCGGCTCGTCGCCGTACCGGTCAACCCGCGCAGCGCCACCGGCGAGCTGGCCCGGATGATCGCCGACTCGGGCGCCCGGCTGGTGGTCGCCGACGCCGACACCGTCGCGACGGTGCGCGAGGCCGTCGGCGGGCTCACGCGAGGCGCTCGAGGGTGCCGACGAGCTGGACGCCGGCCCGTGCGCGCCCGGCCGCACGTGGTCGCGGTCGACGCCGCCGCGCGAGGCCGGCGAGCAGCGCCTGCGACCGACCTGGTCGCGCGAGACCGGCCGGCCCGGTCCCGCCGCTGCCCGACCCGGAGACGCTCGCCGTGCTGCTCTACACGAGCGGCACGTCGGGCCGCCCGCGCGCCGCGATGCTCACCCACCGGGCGCTGCTGGCCAACATCGAGCAGGTCGCCGCAGGTCGAGCCGCCGATGATCCACGGCGACGACGTCGTGCTCGGCGTGCTGCCGCTGTTCCACGTCTACGGGCTCAACGCGGTGCTCGGCAGCGTGCTGCGCCACCAGGCGCGGCTGGTGCTGGTCGAGCGGCTTCGACCCCGAGGGCGCGCTCGACCTCATCGAGGACGAGGCGTTCACCGTGCGTGCCGGTCGCGCCGCCGGTCTTCGCCTACTGGCTGCAGCCGTCGAGCACCTCGAGGAGCGGCTCGGCCCGGTCCGGCTGATGCTGTCGCGGCTCGGCGCCGCTCTCGGCCGAGCTGATCGAGGAGTTCACCGGCGCCACCGGCATCGCCGGTCCACCAGGGCTACGGCCTCACCGAGGCCTCGCCGGTGGTCACCTCCACCCTGTGCAGCAAGCAGACTGCAGCCGGGCTCGGTCGGCGCCGCGCTGCCCGGCATCGAGATCCGGCTGGTCGACGAGCACGGGCGCGAGCCCGAGGGCGACGACCCCGGCGAGATCCAGATCCGCGGCGACAACCTGTTCTCCGGCTACTGGCCCGACGGCGCCGACGGCCCCGACGACGAGGGCTGGTGGGCCACCGGCGACGTCGGCTTCCTCGACGCCAGCGGCGACCTGTTCCTGGTCGACCGGCTCAAGGAGCTGGTGATCGTCTCCGGCTTCAACGTCTACCCGAGCGAGGTCGAGGAGGTGATCGCGCGAGGTGCCCGAGGTGGCCGAGGCGGCCGTGATCGGCGTCGCCGACGAGCGCACCGGCGAGGCCGTCGTCGCCTACGTGAAGGCGCGCGCCGGGCGCCGACCGCGACGCTGGTGCCGACGCTGGTGCGGCGAGCACTGCGCCGCGCCGGCTGGCCCGGTTCAAGCAGCCGACGCGGATCCAGGTCGTCGACGAGCTGCCCTACACGGTCACCGGCAAGGTGCAGAAGGGCCGGCTGCGCGGCGACCGAGCGCCGCCGCGCCCTGGGGCTGCTGGAGTGAACACCCCGATGAGCGACGCCCGGGTCACGCTCTACTCCAAGCCGGGCTGCCACCTCTGCGACGACGCCCGCGCGGTGGTCGAGCGGGTCTGCGCCGACCTCGGCAAGTCGTACGACGAGGTCGACATCACGACCTCCCCGGAGCTGATGGACGCCTACGGCGAGCAGATCCCGGTGACCTTCGTCGACGGCCGGCAGCACGACTTCTGGCGGGTCGACGAGACCCGCCTCCGCCGCGCCCTCGCGTGACGGTCCGGACCCTGCCGGCGTCGGCGACCGGTGTGAGGCCCGGCGCGGGCTGGGGTGCGGCCGCGCTGGTTGGCCTCGGTCGGCGCTGCTGTTTCCCAACACTTGTCCCGGAACTGCACGCGATTCGCCGATTCCGGTGTCGTTTCCCAGCAAGTGTGTAGAAACAGCAGCCGCCCGCCCGCCGGGCCTCGCAAATGCGGAGTTGTCGGGGCCCTGCGGACGTTCCGGACCCCGATAACCACGCAAATGCGGGCTTCGCGGGCGTCGCACCAGCCCGACCTGCCTGCGTCGTACGTCTCCGACCGGTCGGCCATCCCGGCTACGTCTCCGACCGCTCGCCGAGATGACCCGGGGAGCGTGACCCATCTCACATGTGCTAGCCGCCCGATCGGGCTCGGTTTGTTCCCGAGTTCACAAACTCCTACAGTGACTGACGAACCGCCGCTCTGACACGGGATCGCCAACGTTCCCGGGGCGACGCTGGTGGAGACCGAGCAGTGACGACTTCCCGCATTCCCGAGGCGACCGTGGCGCGCCTTCCGGTCTACCTGCGGGCGCTCAACACCCTCGCGGACGGCGGCACCACCACCTGCTCCAGCGAGGAGCTCGCCGCGGCCGCCGGGCGTCAACAGCGCCAAGCTCCGCAAGGACCTCTCGCACCTCGGCTCCTACGGCACCCGCGGCGTCGGGTACGACGTGGAGTACCTGCGCTACCAGATCGCCCGCGAGATCGGCCTGACCCAGGACTGGCCCGTCGTCATCGTCGGGATCGGCAACCTCGGCCACGCGCTCGCCAACTACTCCGGCTTCCGCTCGCCGCGGCTTCCGCACCGTCGCCCTGCTCGACGCCGACCCGGTGCGCACCGGCGAGGTCGTCGCCGGCGTCGACGATCCGCCGCTTCGACGAGCTCGACGCGATCGTGCGCGAGCACGGGGTCGCGATCGGCGTGATCGCCACCCCCGCCGCCGCCGCGCAGGACGTCTGCGACCGGATGGTCGAGGCCGGCATCAGCAGCATCCTCAACTTCGCCCCGACCGTGCTCGCCGTCCCCGACGAGGTCGACGTGCGCAAGGTCGACCTCTCCATCGAGCTCCAGATCCTCGCCTACCACGAGCAGCGCAAGGCGGCGCCGCGCGAGGCCCGGAACGGGCGGTCGGCATGACGCGGGGGCCCCGGCATGAGCGTCCTGGTCGTGGGCATCTCCCACAAGTCCGCCCCGGTGGCGCTCCTCGAGCGGCTCGCGCTCGACCCCGAGGCGGCGACCAAGCTCGCCCGCGACGTGGTCGACCAGCGAGCACGTCGTCCGAGGCGACCGTGCTCGCCACCTGCAACCGGCTGGAGATCTACGCCGACGTCGACCGCTTCCACGGCAGCGTCGAGGAGGTCTCGCGGCTGCTGTGCGAGCACGCCGGTGAGGACCCGCGAGGAGTTCCTGCCGCACCTCTACGTCCACTACGACGACGGCGCGGTCTCGCACCTCTTCCACGTCGCCGTCCGGCCTCGACTCGATGGTCGTCGGCGAGAGCCAGATCCTCGGCCAGACCCGCGAGGCGCTGCGCGTCGGCCAGGAGCACGGCACCGTCGGCCCGGCGCTCAACCTGCTGTTCCAGCAGGCGCTGCGGGTCGGCAAGCGCTCCCACGCCGAGACCGACATCGACCGCGTCGCGCCCTCGCTCGTCACCGCGTCGATGGCCCGCGCCACCGACCACATCGGCGACGTCGCCGGCAAGCGCGTCGCTCGTCGTCGGCGCCGGCGTCGCTGGCCTCGCTGGCCGTCGCCACCGCCGCCCGCGCGCGGCGCCGACCTGGTCGTCGTCGTCAACCGCACGACCCCGACGCCGACCGCCTCGCCGACGGAGTACGGCGCGCGCTCGGTCGACCTGACCGCGATCCCCGCCGAGCTCGCGGCCGCCGACGTGCTGATCGCCTGCACCGGCGCCACCGGCGTCATCCTCACCGCCGACCGGGTCGCCGCGGCCCGCGACGGCAGCCGGCGACCGCTGATGATCGTCGACCTCGCGCTCCCGCACGACGTCGAGCCCGCCGTCGGCGACCTGCCCGGCGTGAGCCTGATCAACCTGGCCGACCTGCCGAGGAGCTCCGCGACACCGACGGCGAGGTGGCCGAGGTCGCCGGCGTCCGCGCGATCGTCGCCCAGGAGCTCGCCGCGTTCCTCGCCGCCCGCCGCGCCGCCAGCGTGACCCCGACCGTGGTCGCCCTGCGCAGCATGGCCACCGGCGTGGTCGAGGCGGAGATGGCAGCGGCTCGACCGCCGGCTGCCCGACCTCGACGAGGCGACGCGCGCCGAGGTCCTGCAGACCGCTGCGACGGGTCGCCGACAAGCTGCTCCACCAGCCGACCGTGCGGGTCAAGGAGCTGGCCGACCAGAAGGGCGCGGTGTCGTACGCCGCCGCCCTGGCCGAGCTGTTCGCGCTCGACCCCGACGCCGTCGAGGCCGTCACCCGTCCGGAGTGGCACGCCAGGTCGCGGCACGCCCCGGCGGGGACCCGATGAGCACCGTGATCCGCGCTCGGCACCCGCGCCTCCGCGCTCGCCCGCACCCAGTCCGGCCACGTCGCCGACGCCTTCCGCGCGGCCACCGGCCGTGAGGTCGAGCTGGTCGAGGTCAGGACCGACGGCGACCGCTCCGCCGCCCCGCTCGCGCAGATGGGCGGCACCGGCGTCTTCGTCAGCGCGCTCCGCGACGCGCTGCTCCGCGGTGACGTCGACGTCGCCGTCCACTCGCTCAAGGACCTGCCCACCGCCGCCCGCGACGGGCATCGCGCTGGCCGCCGTACCCGCCGCGCGAGGACCCGCGCGACGTCGTCGTGGCCCGCGACGGCCTGACCCTCGGCGAGCTCCCGGCCGGCAGCACGGTCGGCACCGGCTCGCCCCGCCGCGTCGCCCAGCTCGCAGCGCTCGGCCTCGGCCTGGAGCTGGTCGGGATCCGCGGCAACGTCGACACCCGGATCGCGCAAGGTCGCGCTCCGGCGACCTCGACGCCGTCGTCCTCGCCCGCGCCGGACTCGCCCGGCTCGGCCGCGCTCGACGAGGTCACCGAGGTCCTCGACCCGCTGCAGATGCTCCCGGCCCCCGGCCAGGGTGCGCTGGCGGTCGAGTGCCGGGCCGGCGACGACGCTGGCCGGCGAGCTCCGCGCCGCGCTCGACGACCCGCGCACGCACGCGGCCGTCACCTGCGAACGCGCCGTCCTCGCCGAGCTCGAGGCCGGCTGCTCCGCCCCCGTGGGCGCCCTGGCCGAGGTGGTCGAGGGTGACGACGGTGACGAGCTCTGGGTGCGCGCGGTGGCGCTGTCCCCCGACGGCTCCCTGTCCGTACGACGTTCCGCCAGCGGCTCCACCGGTGACCCCGTTGCCGTTGGCCGTGCCCTCGCCGCCGAGATGCTGGACGAGGGCGCCGCACAGCTGATCGACCCGAACGAAGCACCAGCAACCGCAACAGCAAGTGAGCGACTGTGACCAAGACTGCAGCTACTTCCGCCCGCACCTCCGGCTCCGGCGCGCCCCGCAAGGCCGCCAAGCCGCTGGGTTGGGTCTCCTTCGTCGGCAGCGGGCCGGGTGACCCCGACCTGCTGACCGTGCGTGCGGTCGACCTGATCCGCGCCGCCGACGTGGTGGTGACCGAGGTCCCCGAGCACGCCGACCTGGTGCGCGCCCTGGTCGGGTGACCGCAGGGCCCGAGTGCCCCGAGCTCGTCGACGGCGGCTTCGGCGAGGACGGCCAGCCGCTGACCCACGCGGCCCGCGCGAAGATGGTGGTCCGCCAGGCCAAGGCGCGGCCGCCGCGTCGTACGCCTGGTGACCGGCGACCCGTTCGTCTACGCCTCCGGCCCCGAGGAGGCGCAGGCGGTGCGCCAAGGCCGGCGTCGGCTTCGAGGTCGTGCCCGGGCGTCTCCGTCGGCCACCGCGGTCCCGGCGTACGCCGGCATCCCGCTGACCAGCAAGGACC
Source organism: uncultured Actinomycetota bacterium (assembly GCA_963754145.1). Taxonomy (GTDB): domain Bacteria; phylum Actinomycetota; class Actinomycetes; order Propionibacteriales; family Nocardioidaceae; genus Marmoricola. Next base: position 115,768 of record CAVWFF010000007.1, on the reverse strand, counting down.
ACCGCGAGTTCGCGGTCGTCGCCGCGTCCGCGACCGAAGGTCGACTGGGCGTCGTACGCCGACCACGACACGCTGGTCCTGCTCTCCGCGCTCCCGCACATCGCCGAGATCGCCGAGGCGCTGGTCGCCGCCGGACGGTCGCCGGAGACCCCGGTCGCGATGACCCGCGCCGGCACCACGACCACGCAGGAGACCGTCGTCTCGACGCTGGCCGACATCGCCGCCGACGCCAAGGCCGCGCGGCTGGCGCAGCCGGTCGTGACCGTCGTCGGCGACGTGGTCGACCTGCGCGAGAAGCTGTCCTGGTTCGAGACCAAGCCGCTCTTCGGCTGGCGGGTCGCTGGTGCCGCGCACCAAGGAGCAGGCGGGCACGCTGTCCGCACGGCTCCGCGGCTTCGGCGCGGTGCCCGAGGAGGTGCCGACGATCTCCGTCGAGCCGCCCCGCAACCCGCAGCAGATGGACAAGGCCGTCCGCGGCCTGGTCGAGGGCCGCTACGAGTGGATCGCGTTCACCTCGGTCAACGCGGTCAAGGCGGTGCGCGAGAAGTTCGAGGAGTACGGGCTCGACGCCCGCGCCTTCTCCGGGCTCAAGATCGCCGCGGTCGGCGACAAGACCGCCGAGGCGATCGCCGCCTGGGGCCTCCGCGCCGACCTGGTCCCGTCCGGCGAGCAGTCAGCGCGCGCGGCCTGCTCGAGGACTGGCCGCCGTACGACGACGTGCTCGACCCGATCAACCGGGTCTTCCTCCCGCGCGCCGACATCGCCACCGAGAACCTCGTCGCCGGCCTGGTCGACCTGGGCTGGGAGTGCGACGACGTGACCGCCTACCGGACCGTGCGCGCCGCCCCGCCGCCGGCCCCGGTGCGCGAGGCGATCAAGTCCGGCAAGTTCGACGCGGTCGTGTTCACGTCGTCCTCGACGGTGCGCAACCTGGTCGGCATCGCCGGCAAGCCGCACCCGTCGACGGTGATCGCCGTGATCGGTCCCGCCACCGCCAAGACCGCCGAGGAGCACGGCCTCCGGGTCGACGTGCTCGCGCCGAACCCGTCCGTGGAGTCGCTGGTCGACGCGCTCGCCGACTTCGGTGCGGCCCGCCGCGCGGCGATGCTCGAGTCCGGCCAGCCGGTCACCCGCCCGTCCGAGCGGCGGCCGGCGACGCGTCGCAAGGCGAGCAGCTGACGATGAGCCGGGATCGGTCCCCGAGATCCGGCCGCGGCGGCTGCGGCGCACGCCGTCGCTGCGCCGGCTCGTGGCCGAGACCGCGGTGCGCCCGGCCAGCTGGTGCTGCCGATGTTCGTGCGCGAGGACGCCACCGAGCCGGTGCCGATCGCGTCGATGCCGGGCGTCGTCCAGCACACGCGCGACTCGCTGCGCAAGGCGGCCGCCGAGGCGGCCGCGGCCGGCCTCGGCGGGGTCATGCTCTTCGGCATCCCCGCCGCCAAGGACGCCGAGGGCTCGGGTGCGCTCGACCCCGACGGCATCCTCAACACCGCGATCACCGACGTGGTCGGCGAGGTCGGCGACGGGCTCACCGTGATGAGCGACCTCTGCCTCGACGAGTTCACCGACCACGGCCACTGCGGCGTGCTCGCACCCGACGGCACGCGTCGACAACGACCGCACGCTCGAGATCTACGCGCAGATGGCGCTGGCCCAGGCCGTCGGCGGGGGTCGACCTGGTCGGGCCGAGCGGGATGATGGACGGCCAGGTCGCGCGCCGTACGCCGGGCGCTCGACGGCGAGGGCCACGAGCAGGTCGGCGATCCTCGCCTACTCGGCCAAGTACGCCTCGGCGTTCTACGGCCCCTTCCGGGAGGCCGTGGACTCCTCCCTCCAGGGCGACCGGCGCACCTACCAGCAGGACAACGCCAACGCGCGCGAGGGCGTGCGCGAGGCGCTGCTCGACGTCGACGAGGGCGCCGACATCGTGATGGTGAAGCCCGCGCTCGGCTACCTCGACGTGGTCTCGGCGGTCCGCCGGGCCGTCGACGTGCCGGTTGCGGCGTACAACGTCTCCGGCGAGTACTCCATGGTCGAGGCCGCCGCCGCCAACGGCTGGATCGACCGCGACGCCGCGATCGTGGAGTCGCTGACCGCGATCCGCCGGGCCGGCGCCGACGTCGTGCTGACCTACTGGGCGCTCGAGGCCGCCACGGGGCTGCTCGACCGCTGAGGGCGTCGCAGCCGTCAAGCGCCGCTGAGGGGGAGTGGTCGGGCGTGCCCGGTCAGCTCGTGAACAGCGCGATGAGCGGCGCCATCAGAAGGATGATGGCCATCAGCAGGAGCATCCCCTGGAACTCGCCGTCGACCTCCGCCACCTTGACGCGTTCCTGCGTCCGGTGCGTGCCATCCGTGTCCATTGCCAGCCGTCCTCGCCTCGAAGGTGATCCGTGGACAGGGATTACCCGCGGCTGCACCGGCCAAACCGTTGAGCCCTCAACCTGTGACGGGTGGGACAGAAGAGTTCACTCAGTGTGGCCAATGGGACGGATGACGACTACCGTGCTGTGGCCATGACGTCCAGGAGCCTGCACCGACCGACCGCGCGCCTGCTCTGCGGAGCCGTGTCCGCGGTGCTGCTGGCGACGACCGTGCCCGTCGTGGCCGCGGCCTCGGCGCCGGGCGCTGCCCCGGACGCGCGTGCCCGGTTGCCGCATCACCCCACTACCTCCGGGTGGCGACCTGGAACGTCGGCGGCATCCTCACCGACGGCAAGGGCGGCGCGCCGCACGCGCGCTGGAAGGCGCGGCGGACCGTCGTCGTCCGCCAGCTGCTGGCGCAGGCTCCCGTGGGGCAGCGCGGTCGGGCGGCCGACGTGATCGCGCTGCAGGAGGCGAACTCGGAGAGGAAGCTGCCCAGCGGGCGCACGCAGTACACCGATCTCGTGCATCTGCTCAACGTGCGTGCCACCGGGCGTGACCACTTACCGGGCGCTCAGCAAGACCCTGCACTCGAAGGCGACCCGGATCGCCTACAACGCCCACACCGTGCGCCTGCTCAAGGCCGGCGTGGTGCGCTGGCGCGCGCAGGAGAGCAAGGCCGACGGGCCGCGGCTGATGGCCTGGGCCAGGTTCAAGCACCGGTCGACGGGCAGGAGGTTCCTCTTCGCGAGCGTGCACCTGGAGACCGCGAGCAAGAGTGTCCGGAAGAAGCAGTGGAAGCAGCTGCTGCAGGGTCGTACCCAAGCTCGCGCACGGTCGCCCGGTCGTGGTCGCCGGCGACTTCAACTCGACGCGCAACCAGAAGGGCAACGCGGCCGAGAAGTTCCTGCCGAAGATGAGGAAGGCGGGCTTCGGGGACACGCTCGGGCAGTACCGCGGCGGCACCTCAAGGTCGCGCACGCCCGACCGCACCGGCTGACCCGGGCGAACTTCAACTCGGTGAACTTCTACCAGCGCAGGCTCGGCCACTCGTGGAACAGGAAGTACGTGGGCCAGGACGTCGACTACATCTTCGCGAGCAACCGGCTGGAGGTGCGGGGATGGTCGCTGGTGGCCGACCTGGCGCCGGGGGGCAAGAAGCTCGAGGGCGTGATCCCCTCGGACCACAACCTGATCCGGGCCAAGCTGGTGATCAAGCGCTAGGCGTGCTGCTAGGCGTTCGCCGCGACGTACGACGCGAACGCCTCGCGCACGTCGTCCGGCCACGGCGCCTTGGCCATCGTCTCCGCGCCGATGCAGACGTGGCGGATCCGGCCCTCGACGAGGAGCTGGTCCTGGTGGAAGAAGCTGTGCGTGGTGGTCATCGACGTCGTGGTCATCGACTCGACCTCGACGGCGACGTCGAGCTCCTGGTCGAAGCGCGCGGACGCCCGGTACCGCGCCGACGACTCGGCCACCACGAAGTCGCAGCCCTGGTCGCGCAGGCTCGAGAGCGGGCCGAACGCGTCGCGCCAGAGCTCGGTGTAGGCGTCGTCGATCCACGTGTAGTAGTGGGCGTTGAAGACGATGCCCTGCATGTCGCACTCGACGTAGCGGACCCGGAGCCGGTGGGTGAAGGACTTCGCCATCGGGCCAGAGTAGGGGTTGCCGGAGAATCGGCTGTCGCGTGCGGGTTCTCCGGCGGCCTCCTGAGGCGTGACACGATGAACGGCATGGACGACGCGGTCACCGACCCCGTGGCTCCTCGTCGCGGCCGGCCGGGCTACGACCAGGAGACGGTGCTGCGTCGGGCGATCGAGGTGTTCAACCGGCAGGGCTACGAGGGCACCAGCATGGGCGACCTGGCCCGCGAGCTGGGACTGACCAAGTCCGCGATCTACCACCACGTGCCGAGCAAGGAGCACCTGCTCGCGGCGGCCCTGGACGAGGCGCTGGACGGGCTCGCGCTCGGCCATCGACGGTGCCGTGGACGGTGCCGAGCCCGGCGCGAGCGCCGCGGACCGGCTCCGGACGCGCGGTCGAGCAGTCGGTCGAGGTCCTGGTCGACCACCTGCCCGCCGTGACCCTGCTGCTGCGGGTGCACGGCAACAGCGAGGTCGAGCTCGCCGCGCTCCGCCGCCGCCGCGCCCTCGACGACAAGCTCGCCGGCCTGGTGCAGGCCGCCGCCGACGAGGGCGCCCTGCGCGCCGACATCCCGCCGGACCTGATCAGCCGGCTGCTGTTCGGGATGGTGAACTCGCTGGTCGAGTGGTACCGCCCCGACGGCAAGGTGGACCCCGTCGTACTGAAGCGGTCGGTCGCGGACCTGGCGTTCGAGGGGCTGGGTGCTGGGGGTTGAGCCGTGGCTGTGGCTGTGGGGTGGCTGGGGATGAGGTTTCACCACGGTATGCAGACCAACCCGCGCATCCCACGATGAGCACTTCGTGGGAAGCGCGTGTTCATCGTGGGAGGCGCCCGGAGCGGTCCGACATGTCGTAGTTGTTCCTGCATACCGTGGTGAACCAGCAGTCCCCACGACCAACCCTCATGCGTCGAAGTCCACGGTGACGGCGTCGCTCGACCGGGTGGCTCTGGCAGGTCAGCACGAAGCCGCGCTCGACCTCGTCGTCGTCGAGCGCGTAGTTGCGGCGCATGTCGACCTCGCCGGCGGTGACGTGCGCGCGGCAGGTGCCGCAGACGCCGCCCTTGCAGGCGAACGGCAGGTCGGCGCGGGTCGCCTGGGCGGCGTCGAGGATGGTCTGGTCCTTGCGGCATCGGCGCGGTGGTGCGTGCGGCCGTCGAGCACGACGGTGACCTCGCTCGTCTCGCCCTCGACGACGGCGTCGGCGCGGTGCAGCTCCGGCGGCGGCTCGTCGACGTAGAACAGCTCGAAGTGCACGCGGTCCTTCGGCGACGCCGAGCTCCTCGAGCACCGCGCGGGCGTCGGCGATCATCGCCGAACGGCCCGCACAGCCACACGTGGTCGACGGCGCGCACCGGCACCAGCGCCGTCGAGCAGCCGGCGCAGCCGGTCGGCGTCGAGCCGGCCGGAGAACAGCTCGACGTCGCGGGGCTCGCGGCGAGAGCACGTGCACGAGCTCGAAGCCGCGGAGCCGTAGCGGTTCTTCAGGTCGGCGAGCTCCTCGGCGAACATCACCGACCCGCTGGTGCGGTTGCCGTAGAGCAGCGTCAGCCGCGGAGTCCGGGTTCGCCAGCACGCGTCGACGCGATCGACAGCATCGGCGTGATGCCCGGAGCCGGCGGCGATGCACAGGTGCCGGCCGCCCTCGGCCGGGTCGGCCCGGAAGCTGCCGGTCGGCGTCTGCACCTCGACCGCGTCGCCGGGCCGCACCTCGTGCACCAGCCAGTGCGAGAACATCCCGTCCGGGATCTCGCGCACGCCGACCCGCGGCGCTCGCCCCGACCGGCGCGCAGATCGAGTAGGTGCGGCGGTGCTCCTCGCCCGTCGATCGATCCGGCGCAGCGTCAGCGACTGCCCGGCGTCGAAGTCGTAGGCGTCGCGCAGGTCCTCGGGCACGTCGAAGGTCACCGCGACCGCGTCGTCGCTGAGCCGCTCGACCGCGGCCACGGTCAGCGTGTGGAACCGGGCGCGGGTCGACCGGCGCAGCTCCTCGCGCTCGACGGCCTCCGAGACGGTCATCAGATCTCCTTCACGTGCTCGAACGGCTCGAGGCAGGACGTGCAGCGGTAGATCGCCTTGCACGCGGTCGGCCCGAACTCCGAGGTCAGCTCGACGTCGCGCCGACCCGCAGCGCGGGCAGGTCGAGCGTCGCGGCGCGTCGGCAGCAGCGTGAGCGCGACCGGGCCCGTCGTGCCGCGGCGCCGGCCCGGGGGCGGAGAGCCCGTGCTCGCGCCAGGGCCGCGCCGGCCGCGCTCGGTGATCCAGTCGCTCGACCAGGCCGGGCGACAGGCTGACCCGCACCTCGACGTCGCGCGAACCCGTCGTCGCTGCAGGCGGTGCACCAGGTCGTCGCGCATCGTGGCCATCGCCGGGCAGCCGGAGTACGTCGGCGTGATCGTGACCACGACCTTGCCGTCCGTCCTCCTCGACGTCGCGCAGCACGCCGAGGTCCTCCAGGGTCAGCATCGGCATCTCCGGGTCGGTGACGCGCGGCCGCGACCGCGTCGCGCGCGCTCGCGTCGACGGCGTCGGCATGCGTCACCACTGCCCCCTCGGGTGCGCGCGGGCGACCGACCTGCATCTCGGCGAGCAGCCGTGCCGAGCGCCTCGGTGTGCCGGCCGTCGCGGCCGGTGCCGCCGGTTGACCGGGCCGACCGGCGGCGACGTCGGGACGCTCGACGCCGCTGACCGAGAACACCTGCTCGAGCACCACGTCGACCTCGTCGGCCACCGTCGCCGGGTCGACGCCGACGCCCGCTCGCGGCGACGGCCGGCTCGACCGGGTGGGCGGCGAACAGCTCGTCGTGCAGCGGCCAGACCAGCGTCGAGCGCGGCCACGCAGCCGGCGGCGCGACTCCTCGGTGCCCTGGGCGAGCGTGAGGAACCAGCGGCCGGCGTAGTCGCGGTGGTAGGTCGACCTCCTTGACGCCCTTGGCCGCGATCGCCGCGAGCACCGTGGTCGCGGCTGCGCCGCCAGCCGCTGCAGCAGCGCGAGCCGCCAGGTCGAGAACAGCAGCAGCCGCACGATCGTCACGCGCGAAGTCGCCGTTGTCGGGCTCGACCAGCCGCACGTTGCGGAAGTCGCCGGTCGTCGCGGAAGAACGCCAGCGCGTCCTCCGGCGGCACCGGCGAGCCCTCCGGCAGCGCCGGCACGACGCCGGGTCGGCCGCGGCCGCGCGGGCCAGCAGCAGCCGGGCCTGGCCGAGCAGGTCGAGCGCGATGTTGGCCAGCGCGATGTCCTCCTCGAGGTCGGGCGCGCGGCTGCACCACTCGGAGAGCCGGTGGGAGTAGACGAGGGCGTCGTCGCCGAGCATCAGGCAGTACGCCGCCAGCGTCGCGGGGTCGACGCCGTCGGGGACGGTCGTGTCGACGCCGGCGAGCGGGTCCTCGAAGTCGGTGCCGAAGGCCCACTGCGAGTCGTCGCCGGGCGCGTGGTAGGCCGTCGTAGACGCGTCGTCGTGCTCGTCGTGGAAGTGCTCGTCGTGCGGCTCGTGGTCGTCGTGGTCGGTCATCACATGTGGGGGACGTCGTCGGGGATGTCGTAGAACGTCGGGTGCCGGTAGACCTTGTCGCCGCTCGGGGCGAACAGCGGGTCCTTCTCGTCCGGGCTCGACGCGGCGATCGCGTCGGAGCGCACCACCCAGATGCTCACGCCCTCGTTGCGGCGGGTGTAGACGTCGCGGGCGTGGCGCAGCGCCATCTCGTCGTCGGCGGCGTGCAGCGAGCCGACGTGCACGTGGTTGAGGCCGCGCTTGCCGCGCACGAAGACCTCGTAGAGCGGCCACTCGTCCTGGATCTCGGTCATGAGCGCTCCGCGGTGTCTCGACAGGCTCGACCGGCGGTCGTGCCGGCGAACGCCATCGCGGCCTCGCGCACCCAGGCGCCGTCCTCGTGGGCCTTGCGCCGGTGGGCGATGCGCTGGGCGTTGCAGGGGCCGTCGCCCTTGACCACGGCGTAGAACTCGTCCCAGTCGGGCTGGCCGAAGTCGTGGTGGCCGCGCTCCTCGTTCCAGACCAGGTCGGGGTCGGGCAGGGTCACGCCGAGCGCCTCGGCCTGCGGCACGGTCATGTCGACGAACTGCTGGCGCAGCTCGTCGTTGGTGTTGCGCTTGATGCCCCACGCCATCGACTGCTCGGTGTTGGGCGAGTCGGCGTCGGGCGGGCCGAACATCATCAGCGCCGGCCACCAGAACCGGTCGACCGACTCCTGCACCATCGCGCGCTGCTCGTCGGTGCCGCGCATCATCGTCGCCAGCAGCTCGAAGCCCTGCCGCTGGTGGAAGGACTCCTCCTTGCAGATCCGGATCATCGACCGGCCGTAGGGCCCGTACGACGTGCGGCACAGCGGCACCTGGTTGCAGATCGCGGCGCCGTCGACCAGCCAGCCGATGGTGCCGACGTCGGCGTACGACAGCGTCGGGTAGTTGAAGATCGAGGAGTACTTCTGCCGGCCCGTCGATCAGCTTCTCGGTGAGCTCGCGGCGGGAGACGCCGAGCGTCTCGCAGGCGGAGTAGAGGTAGAGCCCGTGGCCGGCCTCGTCCTGCACCTTGGCCAGCAGGATCGCCTTGCGGCGCAGCGACGGCGCGCGGGTGATCCAGTTGCCCTCGGGCTGCATGCCGATGATCTCGGAGTGCGCGTGCTGGGCGATCTGGCGGACCAGCGTCCTGCGGTACTCCTCCGGCATCCAGTCGCGCGGCTCGATCCGGTCGTTGGCCGCGATCGTGCGCTCGAACGCGGCGAGCAGCTCCGGCTCGGCGTCGGCTAGCGTCATGGGGGTCCTCCAGGACGGGTTCCGGACGATTTACTGACCGATCGGTCAGTAATAGTCTGGCACGCGTCCACGGCTTCGCGCAACGGAAGGTCCACGCCATGAGTGCACTCCTCGAGAGCTACGCCGCCGGCGGCTGGTTCACGCGCCGACGACGAGGGCGAGCCGCTGCTCGACGCGGCGACCGGCGAGGAGGTCGCCCGGATCTCGGCGACCGGGGCTCGACCTCGGCGCGATGACCGACCACGCCCGCGACGTCGGCGGCCCGGCGATCCGGGCGCTGACCTTCCACGAGCGCGCCGGCCTGCTCAAGGCGCTGGCCAAGCACCTGACCGAGGTCAAGGACGAGCTCTACGCGCTGTCGCTGCCGCACCGGCGCCACCAAGCGCGACTCGATGGTCGACATCGACGGCGGCATCGGCACGGTGTTCAGCTATCGCCAGCAAGGGCACCCGCGAGCTGCCCAACGACACCGTCGTACCTCGACGGCGGCCTCGAGCGGCTCGGCCGCGAGCGGCACCTTCGTCGGCCAGCACGTCTACACCTCGCGGCCCGGCGTCGCGGTGCAGATCAACGCGTTCAACTTCCCGGTCTGGGGGATGCTCGAGAAGCTCGCGCCCGCCTTCCTCGCCGGCCTGCCGACGATCGTGAAGCCGGCCAGCCAGACGGCGTACCTCACCGAGCTCGTCGTACGCCGGATCATCGAGTCCGGCATCCTCCCCGAGGGCTCGCTGCAGCTGCTGTGCGGCAGCGCCGGCCGGCCTGCTCGACGAGCTCCGGCGCGCAGGACTCGGTCGCGTTCACCGGCTCCGCGCACACCGGCGCGCACCTGCGCGCAGCACCCGTCGGTGCTGCACGGCGGCGTCCAGCTCGGCGTCGAGGCCGACTCGCTGAACTGCTCGATCCTCGGCCCCGACGTCACCGCCGAGCGACCCGGAGTTCGACCTGTTCGTCAAGGGCGTCGTCACCGAGATGACGGTCAAGGCCGGCCAGAAGTGCACCGCGATCCGCCGCGTGATCGTGCCCGCCGCGCATCGCCGACGAGGTCACCGAGGCGATCGCGGCGCGGCTGGCGAAGGTCACCGTCGGCAACCCCGCCGACGACGGCGTCCGGATGGGCGCGCTGGCGCAGCCTCGGCCAGCGCGAGGAGGTGCGCAAGGCCGTCCAGGCGCTGCGCGGCTCCGCCGAGATCGTCTACGGCGACCCCGACCACGTCGACGTCGTCGACGGCGACGCCGAGCGCGGCGCGTTCATGTCGCCCGTGCTGCTGCGCGCCGCCGACGGGCGCCGGCGAGCCGCACGACGTCGAGCCGTTCGGCCCGGTCAGCACCGTGCTCACCTACGACGGCCTCGACGAGGCGGTCGCGCTGGCCGCCCGCGGCAGCGGCAGCCTGGTCGGCTCGCGTCGTCACCCACGACCCCGACGTCGCGCGCACCGTGACGCTCGGCCTGGCGCCGTGGCACGGCCGGATCCTGGTGCTCGACCGCGACGACGCCGACGGAGTCCACCGGCCACGGCTCGCCGCTGCCGATGCTCGTGCACGGCGGCCCCGGCCGCGCCGGCGGCGGCGAGGAGCTCGGCGGCATCCGCGGCGTCCTGCACCACATGCAGCGCACCGCGATCCAGGCCTCGCCCGACATGCTCACCGCGATCACCGGCCGCTGGACGACGGGCTCGCGCGCAGCCGTCGACCGACGTGCACCCGTTCCGCAAGAGCCTGGCCGAGCTGCGCGATCGGCGACACGATCGCCTCCGCGTCGCGCGACGGTCACGCTCGCCGACATCGAGCACTTCGCCGAGTTCACCGGCGACACGTTCTACGCGCACACCGACGAGGAGGCGGCGCGCAGGAACCCGCTGTTCGGCGGCATCGTCGCCCACGGCTACCTCGTGGTGTCGCTCGCGGCCGGCCTGTTCGTCGACCCCGACCCCGGCCCGGTGCTCGCGAACTTCGGCGTCGACAACCTGCGCTTCCTCACCCCGGTCAAGGCCGGCGACTCGATCGCGGTGACGCTGACGGTCAAGCAGATCACCCCGCGCACCAGCGCCGACTACGGCGAGGTGCGCTGGGACGCCGTGGTCACCAACGCCGACGGCGAGCCGGTGGCGACGTACGACGTGCTCACGCTGGTCGCCAAGACCTGGCCGGCAGCGGACGAGCCCGACTGACTCGTCGCGTCGTCGCCCCCTAGCGTGCCGAGTCCATCTGCGCGGCGACGGCCGCCTCAGCCGGGCCGCCCTCGCTGCGGAGCCCGGCGACCACGCCGACCCGGTCGGCCTCGGAACGGTTCTGGCTGAGCTTGGCCTTCGCCTCCACCCGCTCGACGGCCAGCTCCAGTCCGACGATCGCCTTCAGCTGCTTCTCGACGTACGGCGCCGGGGCGTCGTCGACCGACCAGCGGTCGGTCCGCGTGCTCCTCGTGCCGGTTGGTCAGCCGGGTGACGGCGTCGAGCAGCCACGCCGGGTCGTGGTGCAGCGTGAGCCGGCCGGTGAGGTGGACCTGGGAGTAGTTCCAGGTCGGGACCACCCGGCCGTGCTCGTCCTTGCTGGGGTACCAGGCCGGTGACACGTAGGCGTCCGGACCGGTGACCACGGCGAGCGCTGGCGCCCCGTCGGCCAATGCGCGCCACTGCGGGTTGGCCCTGGCCAGGTGCATCACCAGCCGGGCGTCCTCCCAGAGCACCGGCAGCAGCGTGGCGACCGGGAAGCCGTCGGCGGCGACCGTCACCAGGTCGGCGGTGCCGACAGCGGCGACCAGGGCGCGGATCTCCGCCTCGTCGTCGAGGGCGTTGAAGTGCGGGACGTACATGGCCCCGAGCCTAGGCCGCCGTCGCGGGCGGCGTGCTGGTCAGTGAGTCAGGTCGAACACGCACTTGTCGAACGGGTCGTTCGAGGCGAGCGGGTTGTTGACCAGGCCCTTGGCCGAGGCACGCGGCGACTGCCTCGGACTTGCTCAGCACCTTGGGCACGGACGGGGGCTTGGTGGACGGGGCGGGGGCGCTCGGCACCGAGGCCTTGCGGCAGCGGCGGGAGCGGACTTGGAGCCGGTCCTCACCGCCGCCCGACGCGGGCTTGGGAACGCTCCCTCCGGTGCCGCCGGTGGCACCCGTGCCCGAGCTGCTGCTGGAGCCGCCGTCCGCGGATGCCTGCTGCTGTTGCTGCTGCAGCTTCTTCTTGGCCTTCGCCTTGGCCTTCGCGAACCGCATCGTGGTCGAGCTGCTCGGCGAGAACACCGAGCCCCCGGAGGTGCCGGTCGGGACGGCGGTGTAGTCGCCGGACTGGTAGGCGGCCATGATCCGGAGCACCAGGTCGACGTACGACTTGGAGTGGTTGTAGCGGAAGACACCGGCCTCCTGGCCCTTGCGGGTGCCGAGGTCGTCGTTGCCGGAGCAGAGGTAGACGGCCGTCGCCAGCGACGAGTCGTCGATGTCCTGCGGGTTGCGCTTGCCGTCGCCGTCGGCGTCGACCTTCACCACCGACCAGGTGCCGGGGATGAACTGCATGGCACCGACCGCGCGGTCGTAGACCGGTGTCCTTGTCGAGCACGCCGCCGTCGGTGTCCTGGATCGCCTGGGTGCCGTTCTTGCCGTTGAGCGCGATGCCGTAGATGCCGGGCTGGCTGACGCCCTCGTCGGACAGCACGTTGCCGCCGTAGCGGCCGTGGTCGGACTCGACGCGGCCGATCGCGGCGATCAGCTCCCACGGGACGTGGCAGCCCTTGTCGGCGGCGTTGATGATCTGCGCCGCGCGCTGGTAGGCGGACAGGGCCGCGGAGGGGATGCCGCTGGTCGACGCGCCGTCGACGACGGCGTCGGCGGTGCCGCGGGGGACGCCCGGGGCGATGACGCCGGCCTGCGGCACGCTGGCCGGGGCCTCGATCGCCTGGCTGGGCACCTGGGTGCCGTCGGGCAGCTTGCGCTTGTCGTGGTCGGTGCCGGCGGCGGTCGCGGAGCCGAAGCCCGCGAGGCTCAACGTCCACGCACCGGAGAGCAGCGCCAGCGGGACGATCATGATCGCCTTCTGCCTGCGGGACAGCTGCTTGCGGGCGGTGCTCTGCGCCATGTGGTGAGGACCCCTCCCTGGGTCTGGCCGTGGTGCGTGGGACTCCCCCACCCGGTGCACCGGTACCGGAAGTATCCCGTCGTCGGCCTTGGGCTAAACAAGGGAACCGGCGAGCCTGGTCTTCCGGGACCGTGCGGTGCGAGGTGCGTCACGCTCAGCGTACGACCGTGCACTGTCCCTTGGTACGTCAACGAACAACCTCGCCCGAGGTCACGCCCGGACACTCCCGGTTTCGCCGCTTTGGGGGGCACGGGAGAGAATGCCGGGGTGCCCGACGCCGATCCCGCCCCCGTCTCCGCTGCCCTGATGCGTCGCGCCCGCGCGGTGACGCCGGGCGGCGTGAACTCGCCGGTGCGCGCGTTCCACGCGGTGGGCGGCACGCCCCGCTTCATGGCCTCCGCGTCGGGGGCGCGGATGACCGACGTCGACGGCCACGAGTACGTCGACCTGGTGGCGTCGTGGGGACCGATGCTGCTCGGCCACGCGCATCCCGAGGTGGTCGCCGCCGCGACGGCCGCCGTCGCCCGCGGCACGTCGTACGGCACCCCGAGCCGCACCGAGGTGGAGCTCGCCGAGGAGATCGTCGCCCGCACGCCGGCCGAGCAGGTACGGCTGGTGTCCTCGGGCACCGAGGCGACGATGTCCGCGATCCGGCTGGCCCGCGGGTTCACCGGCCGTGAGCTGGTCGTGAAGTTCGCCGGCTGCTACCACGGGCACGTCGACTCGCTGCTGGCCGCGGCCGGCTCCGGGCTGGCGACGTTCGGCATCCCCGGCACCCCCGGCGTGCCCGAGGGCGCCACCGCCGCCACGCTCGTGCTGCCCTACAACGACCGGGCCGCGGTGGAGAAGGTGTTCGCCGACGCACGGCGCCGAGATCGCCTGCCTGATCACCGAGGCGTCGCCCGGCAACATGGGCGTGGTCCCGCCCGAGCCCGGGTTCAACGCGTTCCTCGCCGAGACCTGCGCCCGGCACGGCGCGCTGTTCGTCTCCGACGAGGTGATGACCGGCTTCCGGGTCTCGCGCAGCGGACAGTGGGGCCGCGACGGTGCGGTCGAGGGCTGGCGACCCGACCTGGTGACGTTCGGCAAGGTGATGGGCGGCGGCTTCCCGGCCGCGGCGTTCGGCGGCCGCGCCGACGTGATGGCGATGCTGTCGCCGGACGGGCCGGTCTACCAGGCCGGCACGCTGTCGGGGAACCCGGTCGCGACCGCTGCCGGACTGACCACGCTGCGGCTCGCGACCGACGAGGTGTACGACGCACGTCGACCGCGCCGCCGCGATCGTGTCCGGCGGCCGCGACGTCGGCGCTCACGCGCGGCCGGGGTGCCCCACGTGATGCAGGCCAACGGCAACATGTTCAGCGTCTTCTTCACCCCGGAGGGCACCACGGAGGTGCGCGACTTCGACGGCGCGTCGACGCAGGACACCGCGGCGTACGCCGCCTTCTTCCACAGCATGCTCGACCAGGGCGTCTACCTGCCCCCGAGCGCGTACGAGGCCTGGTTCCTCTCGTCCGCGCACACCGACGACGACCTCGACCGGATCGCGACCGCGCTCCCGGCCGCGGCCAGCGCGGCAGCCGCCGCACGGAAGGACACCGCATGAAGACCCTGGTCCACCTGCTCCGGCACGGGGAGGTGCACAACCCGCAGGGCATCCTCTACGGCCGCGCGCCCGGCTACCACCTCTCGACGCGTGGCCAGCAGATGGCGGAGCGGGTCGCGGAGCGCATCGGCGACCGCGACATCACCCACCTCGTCGCCTCGCCGCTCGAGCGCGCCCAGCAGACGGCGCACGCCGCTGGCGAAGGCCCGCGGCCTCACGGTCACGACCGACGACCGGATCATCGAGTCGACGAACGTGTTCGAGGGCAAGCCGTTCTCCGTCGGCGACGGCGTGATCAAGGTGCCGTCGGCGTGGAAGTACCTGTGGAACCCGTTCCGGCCCTCGTGGGGCGAGCCCTACAAGGAGGTCGCCGAGCGGATGTGGTCGGCGGTGCTCGACGCCCGCGACGGCGGCCGAGGGCCACGAGGCCGTGCTGGTCTCCCACCAGCTGCCGATCTGGATCGCGCGGCTGCGCGCCGAGCGGCGTCGTCCTACCTCCACGACCCGCGCAAGCGCCAGTGCACGCTGTGCAGCCTGACCTCGTTCACGTTCGACGACGAGCACCTGGTCGCGATCGGCTTCTCCGAGCCCGCCGGCGACCTGATCCCGCTCGCCGACCGCAAGGCCAACTTCTCCTCCGGCGGCGACGTCGCCGACAACGCGCCGCCCGCCTGACCCGATGCCCCGTCCGCTGCGCCTCCTGCTGCCTGTCGCCGCCCTCCTCGCGGGGGCGGCGCTGGCCGGCTGCGGCAGCGACGCGGCCACGGGCGACAAGGGGTACGTCGCCGGCGACGGGTCCGTGTCCCTGGTCCCCGTCGAGAGCCGCAAGGTCCCCGACGAGGTCAGCGGCGCCACGCTGCAGGGCAAGCAGGTCTCGCTGCAGGACTTCGCCGGCAAGCCGGTCGTGGTCAACGTCTGGGGGTCGTGGTGCGGCCCGTGCCGGGCCGAGAGCGGCAAGCTGACCGCGGCCGCGAAGAACCTCGGGTCGCCGGGTCGCCTTCCTCGGGATCAACGTCCGCGACCCCGGAGCACGGACAAGCCGCTGGCGTTCGAGCGCCGGCTCGGGGTGACCTACCCCAGCATCTACGACCCCGCCGGCCGCACGCTCCTCGCGTTCCGCGGCAGCGTCCCGCTCGCCTCGATCCCCTCCACGGTCGTGCTCGACAGCAAGGGCCGGGTGGCGGCCAGCATCCTCGGCCCGGTGCCCACCGCCCGGACGCTCGAGGACCTGGTCGCCGACGTCGAGAAGGCGGGACCGCGCGACATGAGTCCGCTCGACCTCGGGTCCAGCTTCTCGGACGCCGCGGCGTCGGGGTCGCTGCTGCTCGCGGTCCCGGTCGCGCTGGTGGCCGGGCTGGTCTCCTTCTTCTCGCCCTGCGTGGTCCCGCTGCTGCCGGGCTACCTCTCCTACGCCACCGGCCTGTCCGGCGCCGACCTCGAGTCCGCGCGCCGCGGCCGGATGGCGCTCGGCGGCCTGCTCTTCGTGCTCGGCTTCTCGTTCGTCTTCGTCTCCTTCGGCGCGTTCGTCGGGCGCGGTCGGGGAGTGGCTGTTCGACGTACCAGCGGCAGATCACGATCGTGCCTCGGCGTGCTCACGATCCTGCTCGGCCTGGCGTTCATGGGCGTGGTGCCGTGGTTCCAGCGCGACTTCCGCGTGCACCAGGTGCCCGCCGTCGGGCTCGCCGCCGCGCCGCTGCTCGGCGTCCTCTTCGGGCTCGGCTGGACGCCGTGCATCGGCCCGACGCTGACCGCCGTCCTCGGCCTCGCGCTCAACGAGGCGACCGCCGGCCGGGGCGCGCTGCTGGGCTTCGCCTACTGCCTGGGGCTCGGCCTCCCGTTCATCCTCGCCGGCGCTCGCCTACCGCCGCATGCTCGGCACCGTCGGCTGGGTACGCCGGCACCAGGCCTGGGTCACCCGCGCCGGCGGCCTGATGCTGGTCGTGGTCGGGCTGCTGCTGGTCACCGGCTGGTGGGACCTGCTGGTCGCCGACATCCGCGGCTGGTTCTTCCCCGACTTCACCACGGGCGTCTGATGCCGCCGGAAGGCCGGTCGCTCACCGACGTCCAGCCCGAGGTGGCCGCGAGCGCGCCCGTGCCGCCGCCGCCCGCCGGGCCGCCGGCGATGAGCCCGGTCGAGCTCGCTCGCTGGGCCTGGCGCCAGCTCACCTCGATGCGCACCGCGCTGGTCCTGCTGCTCCTGCTCGCGCTGGCCGCGATCCCCGGCTCGGTGATCCCGCAGGAGGCGGTCGACTCGCTGCAGCCTCGCGCTGGCAGGCCGACGCACCCGCAGCCTGACCCCGGTCTACGAGCGGCTCGGCCTGTTCGCCGTCTACGACTCGCCGTGGTTCGCCGCGATCTACCTGCTGCTGATGGTCTCGCTGGTCGGCTGCATCGTGCCCGCGCACGCTGCGTCTACTGGCGGGCGCTGCGCGCCCAGCCGCCGCGCGCGCCGCGCAACCTGTCCCGGCTGCCGGACCACCGCGTCGTACGACGACCGACGACGCGCCCGACGACGTGCTCGAGCCGGCGCGCGCGCGCTGCTGCGCGCGCGGCGCTACCGGGTCCGCGACTCCGCGACGGCCGACGGCGTGACGCGGTCTGCGGCCGAGCGCGGCTACCTGCGCGAGGCCGGCAACCTGCTCTTCCACCTCTCGGTGCTGGTCGTGCTGGTCGGGCTTCGCGATCGGCGCGCTGTTCGGCTACAAGGGCGGCGTGATCCTGGTGGCCGGCAACGGCTTCTCCAACACCCTCACGCCAGTACGACGACTTCGCGCCGGGCCGGCCTCTTCGACCCCGACGACCTGGAGCCGTTCAGCTTCAAGGTCGACGACTTCGACGTCACTGTTCATCCGCAAGGGCCGCGCGGCCGGGATGGCGCGCGAGTTCTTCGCCGACCTCGACCTACCGCCGACGCCGACGTCCGCGCCGCGCAGGCAACGGACCTCGGTCAACCACCCGCTCACCATCGGCGGCACCGAGGTCTTCCTGATCGGGCACGGCTACGCGCCGCATCACGGTCCGCGACGGCAAGGGCGACGTGGCCTACTCCGGGCCGACGGTCTTCCTGCCCGAGGACGCAGGCGTTCACGTCCTTCGGCGTGGTCAAGGCGCCCGACGCCGAGCCGACGCAGATCGGGCTGAGGGCGAGTTCTACCCGACGTACGCGTTCACCAACGGCGACCGGACCGTTCTCGGCGTTCGCCGACGCCAAGAACCCGGCGATCTCGATGCTCGCCTACACCGGCGACCTCGGCCTGGACAACGGCGACGCCGCAGTCGGTCTACGCGCTGGACAAGAAGGGCCTCAAGCCGATCACGAAGGCCGACGGCAAGCCGCTCCGGGTCGACCTCGCGCCTGGGCAAGACGCGCAGACCCTGCCCGACGGGCTCGGCACGGTGACCTTCGACGGCGTCAGCCGCTGGAGCAGCTCCAGATCAGCCAGACGCCCGGCAGCAAGATCGCGCTCGCCGGCGTCGTGCTCGCGCTGATCGGGCTGCTGGCTCGCTGTTCATCCGGCCGCGGCGGGTCTGGGTGCGGGCCCGGCGCGAGGGTGGACCGTACGCTCGTCGAGGTGGCCGGCCTCGACCGGTCCAGCGGCGGTGACCTCACCGGCGAGCTGGACCAGATCCTGGCGGCTGCACTGGAGCCGCGAAGGAGACCCGCACGTGACGCACGAGCAGTGCGAGATCCTCAGCAACCAGGCCGTCGCGGCCTGCGCGGTGCGTCTACTTCCTGGCCTTCCTGGCGCACCTCGCGGCGTACGTGGGCGTCGGCCGCAGGGCCGCCGCCGCCGTCGCGACCGGCCGCGCGGTCCGCGGTGCGGCGCGAGCGGCGGCGTCGCCGTCGCAGGCGCCTCCGGCCGAGCCGCCGGACGTCCCAGCGCACGGAGATGTTCGGCCGGCTCGGCGCTGCTGCTCACCGCGTTCGCGGCGCTGGTGCACTTCGTGGCGCTGGTCGCGCCGCGGCCTCGCCGCCGACCCGGCCCGGGTGCCGTGGGGCAACATGTACGAGTTCACGCTCACCGGCGACGTTCGTCGTGGTCGCGCTCTACCTGCTGCTGCACCGCCGGTTCGGGCTCGCCTGGATGGCGCCGGTCGTCATCGCGCTTCGTGCTCGCGCTCCTGATGGTCGCCGTGCTCGTGGCTCTACGACCCGGTCGCCCCGCTGCCGAGGCGCTGCAGTCGCCACTGGCTGGTGATCCACGTCGTCGCCGCGATCATCGCCACCGGCGCGTTCACCCTCGGCGGGATGGTCTCGGCGCTGTACCTGGTCAAGGAGCGCGCCCTGGCCCGCGGCCGCGGCCAGACCGGCTACCTCGCCCGGGTGCCCGTCGCTGGCCGGCGCTCGACCGGCTCGCCTACCGGATGCACGCCTTCGCCTTCCCGGTCTGGACCTTCGCGGTGCTGATCACCGGCCCGATCTGGGCGCACCAGGCCTGGGCGTCGCTACTGGGGCTGGGACCCCAAGGAGGTCTGGGCGTTCATCACCTGGGTCGTCTACGCCGCCTACCTGCACGCCCGCGCGACGGCCGGCTGGAAGGGCCGCAACGCCGCGATCCTGGCGCTGGTCGGGCTGGCGACGCTGTGGTTCAACTTCGTCGGGATCAACTACTTCTTCGGCTCCGCAGCCAGCACTCCTACGCCGTGGAGCTCGTCGTGACCGCGGTCGGTGGTTGAGGAGCGCGCGTCCAGCGCGCGTGTCTCGGAGGGTCGAGCGGCGGGCTGCGGTCCCGGTACCGTCTCACGCCCAGTTCCGTCGAACGGCCCGAACGCCGCTCGACCGATGAGCTGACGCCCCCGCGTGCGACGACGCCTGATGCTGACGCGAAGTCGACGGGCGTCTTGCCGCGTCACGACCACCAGACGCTGACTGGCTGCGGAAACCTAGCCCTCGTCGTCCTTCTTCTTGCGGCGCCGCTTGCGGTCGAGCTCGCGCAGGAAGTCGTCGTCGTCGTCCGGACCCACCGGACCCCGGGGCGCCGTGGTGGGCGGCGGGTTGTTGCGTCGCCCGATCGCCCAGAAGACCGCGTAGATCACCATCGCGAGAAGCATCACGTAGATGAAGACCCGGAGCACACACCCAGCGTAGGCGTCGGGTGCAACAGTCCGGCACGCGACTCGTAGGCTGGTCGGTGTGAAGGAGTTCTGGACCTACACCCTGCTGCGGATCGTGCTGTTCGTCGGCACCACCGCGGTGGTGTGGGGCGTCTACGCGCTGGTGGCCGACACGATCAACCTGCTGGTGGTCGTGCTCGTGGCCGCGGTGATCTCCTCCGTGCTGTCCTGGAAGCTGCTGGCCGGGCCGCGCAACCGGTTCGCCGCCTCGGTCGAGGCGCGGGCCGCCCGGGCCAGCGCGCGCTTCGAGGAGATGAAGGCGCGCGAGGACACCGACTGACGCGGCCCCAGGTCCTGCCGAAGCGCCGGTGCTCGGGTCGCACGCCCTCCCAGCGGAGGTAGCCTGGGCGCGCGTCAGGAGAACAGCGGGAGCTGCTGCGCGACCGGACCCAGCCGCAGGATCTCCTTGGCGTCGGGCGTCGCCCGGCCGGTGCCGAGCAGCACGACGCGGACGTCGTCCCACTCGGCGGGGAACGGCGTGCCGGCAAGCCCGTCGAGCACCCGCCGGGCCTCGCCGAGACCCGGCTCGGACGGGCCGCGCAGCTCGGGCAGGTGCGCGACCACGTCGAGGTGGTGGATCGCCGCCTCGACCGCGAGCGTGCGCAGCAGGTCGTCGACCAGCAGCGCGTGGCCCTGGGTCTCGACCACCGTCGTGGGGTCCGTGACGCTCGCGTGCACGACCGCGGCGGCGGTCTCCGCGTGCAGCCCGCGCAGCTGGTCCCAGTCCAGGAACATGCTGGCGCTGACCCGGGTCCAGCGCCTGCCGTTGGCGGCGCCGACCGGGTCGGCGCCCCAGCCCCGCCAGTAGCTGACCGCGTCACGGTCGGGACGCCGGGTGGTGGGCGTGTGCAGGGCGACCAGCGCCCGCTGGGCGTCCATCGTGCAGTGGTAGGTCAGGTCGCGGACGCACCAGCCCCGGGCGCCGGTGGGCGACCAGGAGTCGGTCTCGTCGACGGCTGCGAGGAGGTCGCGCAGGTCGGTGTACGTCGTACGGACGAGGTCGGCTCCGGGCATGGGACCAGTCTGGCCTCAGCCGGCCGCGACCAGCAGGCCGACCAGGATCCCGGCGCCGTACGCCAGCTCCGCGAGGCCGGTCTGCTGGAGCACCGGCACCAGCTCGCGTCCCTGCGCGCCGCCCAGCACCACGCGGGCGGCCCGGGCCGCGACCAGCAGCCCCAGCGCGCCGAGCGCGGCCCAGGGTGGTGGTCGAGCACCAGCGCGACCAGCGCGACCAGGGCGAGTCCGACCAGCAGGGCGTAGAGGCCGCGGGTGCGCTCGTCGCCGAGCACGCACGGCCAGCGTGCGCTTGCCGACCTCGCGGTCGGTCGGGATGTCGCGCAGGTTGTTGGCGACCAGGATCGCGCAGGCCAGCGCGCCGATCCCGACCGCGGCGTACAGGGCCGGCCAGCGTCGAACGTCTCGGTCTGGACGTACGTCGTGCCGACCACGGCGACCAGGCCGAAGAAGACGAAGACCATCACCTCGCCGAGGCCGAGGTAGCCGTAGGGCTGCGAGCCGCCGGTGTAGAACCAGGCGGCCAGCGATGCACGAGCGCGCCGACCGCCACCAGCCACCAGGCGGTGGTCGCCGCCAGCACCAGGCCGAGCGCCGCCGCCGACGCCGAACGCCGCGAACGCCGCGCGCTTCACCGCGCCGGGCGTGGCCGCGCCGGAGCCGACCAGCCGCATCGGGCCGACCCGGTCGTCGTCGGTGCCGCGGATGCCGTCGGAGTAGTCGTTGGCGTAGTTGACGCCGACCTGCAGCGCCAGCGCCACGCACCAGCGCGAGCAGCGCCTTCCACCACACCGCGTCGTGCGTGACGCCGCGACGCCGGTGCCCGGCGAGCACGGGGGAGACCGCGGCGGGCAGCGTGCGCGGGCGGGCGCCTGCGAGCCACTGCGCTGGGGTCGCCATGGTGCGGGAGTCTGTCAGCGCGGCCGGATGCAGCGGGGCTGTGGGTCGATCTCACGCGGCTGCACGGATTCGCCGCGTGCAGTCCGGACGTGCGGGAGCGCCCTCACGTGCACCGCGCTGCGTCGCCGGTGCAGCCGGCCCGTCGCACGCGAGGATCACCGGCCTGCTGGCGGACTGGCTCGCCGCTCCGGCCGCGGAGCCGCTGCTGATCGAGACCTCCGGGTCGACCGGCCGGCCGAAGCGGGTGGTGCTCTCCCGGGACGCCGTCGTCGCGTCCGCGCGGGCCACGCACGACCGGCTCGGTGGACCGGGCGCTGGATGCTGCTGCTGCCCCCGTCGTACGTCGCCGGCGTGCAGGTGATCGTGCGCGCGCTGCTGGCCGGGCACCGCGCCGGACCACGCGCTGACCGCCCGCGAGGACGCGGTCCTACGTCTCGCTGGTGCCGACCCAGCTCGCGCGGATGCTCGACCAGCCGGCGGACGTCGACCTGCTGCGCAGCTACGACACCGTGCTGGTCGGCGGCGCGTCCGTTCGACCCGGCGCTGCGGGCGCGCGCGGCGCGAGGCCGGCGTCCGCGTGGTGTCGACCTACGGGATGAGCGAGACCTGCCGGCGGCTGCGTGTACGACGGCATGCCGCTGGACGGGGTGGCGGTGCAGATCGGCGCCGACGGGCTGGTGCGGCTGG
This sequence comes from uncultured Actinomycetota bacterium, assembly GCA_963754145.1. Classification (GTDB taxonomy): domain Bacteria; phylum Actinomycetota; class Actinomycetes; order Propionibacteriales; family Nocardioidaceae; genus Marmoricola. Next base: position 93,611 of record CAVWFF010000007.1, on the reverse strand, counting down.
CCGGGCCGGTGCTCTTCGACGGGTACGACGGCGACCCGGAGCTGACCGCGAGCGTGATGGAGGACGGCTGGTTCGTGACGTCCGACCTGGGCGAGATCGACGACGACGGACGGCTGCGGGTGCTGGGCCGGTCCGACGACGTGGTCATCAGCGGCGGGGTGAAGGTGCCCGCGTCGGCCGTGGCGCGCCGGCTGCGCGCGCATCCGTCGGTGACCGCGGCCGAGGTGGTCGGCGTGCCCGACCCGGAGTGGGGCGAGCGCGTCGTCGCCGTCGTCGTCGGAGCGCTCGGTCTCGACGAGGCGCGGGACTGGGTGGCGGCGGAGCAGCCGCGCACCTGGGCGCCACGCGAGGTGGTCGTGCTGGACGACGATTCCGCTGCTGGACAACGGCAAGGTCGACCGACTCGCCCTGAGGGAGCTCGCGGTGAAGGTCTACTCGATCCCGCTGCGCACCCGCTTCCGCGGCATCGACCGTGCGCGAGGGCGTGCTGCTCGACGGCCCGGCGGGGTGGGGCGAGTTCAGCCCGTTCCTGGAGTACGACGACCCCGAGGCGGCGCCGTGGCTGCGCTGCGCCGATCGAGGCCGCCGTCGACGGCTGGCCGGCGCCGGTGCGCGACGTCGGTGCCCGTGAACGTGACGGTGCCGGCGGTCCCGGCCGAGCAGGCGCACACGATCGTGACCGAGCGGCGGCTGCCGCGACCGCGAAGGTCAAGGTGGCCGAGCCCGGACAGACGCTCGGCGACGACGAGGCGCGGCGTCGAGGCGGTGCGCGACGCGCTCGGGCCGGACGGCGCGATCCGCGTGGACGCCAACGGCGCCTGGGACGTCGACGAGGCGGTGACCGCGATCCGGCTGCTCGACCGGGCCGCCGGTGGGCTGGAGTACGTCGAGCAGCCGTGTGCCGCGGTCGAGGACCTCGCCGCCGTACGACGCGAGGTCGACGTGCCGATCGCGGCGGACGAGTCGATCCGCCGGGCCGAGGACCCCTACCGGGTGCGCGACCTCGAGGCCGCCGACATCGCGGTGCTGAAGGTGCAGCCGCTGGGCGGGGTGCGTGCCTGCCTGCGGATCGCCGAGGACATCGGGCTGCCCGTGGTGGTGTCGAGCGCGCTGGAGACCTCGGTCGGGATCGCCGCCGGCGTCGCGCTGGCCGCCGCGCTGCCCGAGCTGCCCTACGCGTGCGGGCTGGCGACCGGTCCAGCTGCTCACCGACGACGTGGTCGACATGCCGCTGCTGCCGGTCGACGGCGTGCTGCCGGTGGCGCCGGCCGATGCCGTCGCCCGAGGCGCTCGACCGGCTCGCGGCGGCGCCCGACCGGGTGGCGCACTGGGAGGCCCGGCTGGCGGGTCGGTCGAGGCAGGCTCGCGTCCGTGACGCTCCACCGAGCTGGCCCGCGACCTGGTCGACCGCGCTGGTCGCCGCGGGGGTCGAGCGACGCTGGTGCTGTGCCCCGGGTCGCGGAACGCACCGCTCGCGTTCGCGTCGTACGACGCCGCGGAGGCGGGCCGGATCACGCTGCACACCCGCATCGACGAGCGCACCGCCGGCTTCCTCGCGCTCGGCCTGGCCAAGGGCAGCCGCCGGCCCGCCGTCGTCGTCTGCACGTCGGGCACCGCTGCCGCCAACCTGCACCCGGCCGTGCTCGAGGCCGCCCACGCCGGCGTGCCGCTGGTCGTCGTCACCGCCGACCGGCCGGCCCGACTGCGCGGCACCGGCGCCAACCAGACCACCGACCAGGTCGGCCTCTTCGGCGACGCGCAGCTCGCCGACGCTCGACGTCGGCCGTCGGCCGACGACCTGGCCGCGCGTGGTCGTGCGGCGACGGGCCCGGTGCACCTCAACGTGCAGTTCGACGAGCCGCTGGTGCCGGAGCGGCCGGTACCACGGCCGTGGATCGCAGCCGCTGCCCTCGGAGACGCTAGGGAAGCGGCCGGCTACCCGTGGCGGCGGTACCGGCGGCGACGCCACCGCACCTCCCCGCTCGGCCCCCGCACCGTCGTGGTCGCCGGCGACGACGCGGGCCCGCCGGCGCGGCCGCTGGCCGAGAAGGCCGGCTGGCCGCTGCTCGCCGAGCCGTCCAGCGGGTCGCGCACGGGGGACAGCGCGATCCGCACCTACCGGCTCCTGCTCGGCGGCCGACCTCGGCGCGCCGGATCGAGCGGGTCGTCGTCTTCGGGCACCCGACGCTCTCCCGCCCGGTGACCCGGCTCCTCGGCACGCGCGACGTCGAGGTGGTCTCGCGTGCCGCCGCGCGGGCGCTGGACCGAGCGGCCGCACCCGGTCACGCGGCACGCCCGCGCGGTCACCGCCGACCCGGACGAGACCGGCTGGTTCGAGGAGTGGCAGGCGCGCGACGCCGAGGTGTCCCGCGCGCCTCGACGACCTGGTCGAGGCCGACGGGCTCGGCCTCACGCCGTCGCCGTCGCGCGGCGCGGTGAGCGCGCGCGCTGCCGCCCGGCGGCCTGCTCGTCGTCGGCGCCTCGAACCCGATCCGCGACCTCGACCTGATGGCCGCCGCGCTACGAGGTCGGCCGGCGGCGCAAGGTGCTGGCCAACCGGGGCCTGTCCGGCATCGACGGCACCGTCTCGACGCGCGATCGGCGCGGCGCTCGCCCGGCCGCGGCGCGCCGCAACCTGCTGCTGGTCGGCGACGTGACCTTCCTGCACGACACGACGGCGCTGGTGATCGGCCCCGACGAGCCGCGCCCGGACCTGACCGATCGTGGTCGTCAACGACGACGGCGGCTCGATCTTCGCCATCCTCGAGCAGGGCGACCCGGCGTACGCCGACCGCTACGAGCGGCTCTTCGGCACGCCGCACGGCGTCGACCTGGCCGCCCTGTGCGCCGCGACCCGCACGCCGCACTGGCGGGTCGGAGTCGGTGCCCGAGCTGCGACAGGCGCTGGACAGCCCCAACGGCGGCATCGAGGTGGTCGAGGTGCGCTGCCGGCGCGACAACCGGCGGGCGCTCGACGAGGCCGTCCGCGCGCTGGCGCACACTGGGCAGCATGCTGAAGGACCCCACTGAATCGCTCGCAAGCTCACGATTCCGCGGGGACCCCAAATGCTGAGCCGTGACCTGGCGATCGCCCTGCGCGACGCCGGTCTGCACTGGACGCCGGTGAACGGCGACCGCTTCCTGGTGCCCGACCGCGACCTCGACGACGAGGTGTTCGTGCTCAGCGACATGGTGATCGAGGAGGTCCGGCTGCCCGACGGCACGCCGGTGCTCGCGTTCAACGGCACCACCGAGTGGGCACTCGACGCGCTCGAGGCGTCCGAGGCGGTCTGGGTGCCGCGCGAGGACCAGCTGCGGGTGCTGCTCGGCGAGACCTTCGAGTCCCTCGAGCCGCTGCCCGAGCCCGGCGGCGGCTTCGCGGTCACCGCCTCCGGCGAGCGGTACGTCGACGTCAGCGCCGACAACGCCTACGCGCGTGCCCTGCTGGGCGTGCTCAGCCGATGATCGCGTCCATCTCCACCTCGACCCGCCACCCGGGGTCGAGCAGACCGGCCACCACCACCATCGTCGAGGCCGGGCGCACCTGCGCGAACACCTCGCCGTGCGCGCGTCCCGCCTCCTCCCAGTCGGCCGCGTCCACCAGGTAGGTGCGGGTGCGCACCACGTCGGACGCAGCCGCGCCGAGCTCCACGAGGGCCCGGATCGCGATGTCGAGGCACCGCCGGGTCTGCGCGTGCACGTCGCCCGGTGCGAACACCGACCCGTCGTCGGCCACCGGCGCCGTCCCCGACACGGCCACCACGTTGCCGACCCGGAACGCGCGGGAGAAGCCGATCTGTGGCTCGTACGGCGAGCCGGAGCCGACCCGCAGGCGGTCTGCGCACATGACCCGAGGATGGCAGCAAGGCCGATCAAGCGACAGGGCCGGAGCCGGGGGGACGATCGGGCCATGACCGCAGCAACGTCCACCGCGCACGACACGTTCACGGCCTTCGTGGACGTGCTCGCGGCAGCGCTGGACGACCACGACGCCTCGGGCGAGGAGCTGGCGGGACGGCTGTACCTGTCCCGCTTCCACCTCGACCGGCGTGGTCTCCTCGGTGGCCGGCGAGCCGCCGCGCCGGTTCCGGCGCCGGATCCTGCTCGAGCGCGCGGCGTACCGGCTCCTGTCAACCGCCCGCCCGGTCCTCGACATCGCGGTCGAGGCGGGCTACGGCTCGCAGGAGGCGTTCACGCGTGCCTTCGCCCGGGCGTACGGCGACCCGCCGGCCCAGTGGCGCAGGAGCCCGCGCGCGATCCGGATCGAGGCCCCCAGCGGCGTGCACTTCCATCCACCCGGCAGCATCCGGCTGCCCGCACGAGACAAGGTGAGCTCCATGGACCTCCTGACCCGCATGGTCGAGCACCACGTCTGGCTGACCGGCGAGATCCTCCGGTGCGCCGCGCGCGTCTCCGACGCCCAGCTCGACGAGCCGATCGTGATCAACGTCGACGACGACCCCGACCCGAGCACGCTGCGCCGGATCCTGTCCCGGCTGATCGGCCAGATGGGCATGTGGAACGCCGCGATGGCCGACCGTCCCTACGACTGGTCGGTCGAGGAGCACGAGTCGCTGAGCTCGATGCGGGAGCGGCTCGCGAGCGAGGGGCCGACGTACCTCACGCACGTCCGCGAGGTGGTCGAGACCGGTCGGCTCGACGACACGTTCGTGGACGCGCTCTGCGAGCCCGCCGAGGTGTTCACGTACGGCGGCATGGTCGCGCACGTGCTCACGTTCGCGGCGCACCGCCGGACGCTCGCGGTCCTGGCCCTGGACAAGTACGGCGTGACCGATCTCGGCTGGGGCGACCCGATGCGCTGGGTGGCCGAGAGCCCCGCCTGAGCCTTGACCGCTCAGCCGCGGCAGCGGCTAGGTTCAGGGGATGGGGATGTTCCGCCGCCGCCGACGCGCCACGGTCCCTGACCGTGCTCGCGAGCCGGACCCCGGACTCCCGATGTTCGCTTCGGGCCTGCAGGCGGCGCGGTTCGCCGCGCTGGCCCGGCAGGTGTTCGCCGAGCACGGCATCGAGTGCACGTACGACGACGGCTACCTGCGCGGCACCGACGGCCGGAGCTACGGGCTGACCAACGTCGCCCTCCTCGCGGTGCAGGAGTCCGAGCGCAACTGGCCGGCCCTGCTGTCGCAGCACGTGGACGGCATCGTCGCCGCGCACCTGACGCCCAAGGAACGCGACCTCGAGACCGTCCGGGACCGCCTCTACCTCCGGCTCTGGGCGACCGACGACCTGCCGATGCGGCCCGACTCCGCGGAGGCGCTGGGCGACGGGCTGGTCGGGCTGGCGTCGATCGACCACCCCGAGCACGTCGAGACCCTGGCCGGTTCCCACGACATCGCGCTGCTCGGCGGCTGGTCCGGCATCCGCGAGGCGGCGCTGGCCAACCTGGCCCGGCTGCGCGCCGACGACGTCGTCCCGCTGGGCGACGACACCCAGTCGCAGGTGCACCTGAGCGTCGGCGGCTTCTTCAACGCCAGCCGGGTGTTCACCATGAACCAGCTGCTCCGCGAGGACTTCCTGATCGAGTCGCCCGCACACGGCGTGCTGTTCGTCGTACCCAACCGGCACCTGGTCGCCGTCCACCCGATCTCCGGCATCGGCATGGTGCACGCGACGACGACGCTGATCCGCGTCGCGCAAGGGGAGTACGACGTGCCCGGCTCGATCAGCCCGCACGTGTGGTTCTGGCGCGACGGCGAGGTCCAGCAGGTGACCCGGCCGGCCGAGGAGTCGACCGTCGAGCTGCACGTGGAGGGCATGCTCGAGCAGGTGATGCGCGAGGTCGGGCTGATCGAGGACGACTCCTGACCTGAGGACTGGGAAGATGGCCCGGTGCACATCGCCTTGGGCCTGGTCGTCCTGGTCGCCACGGTCATCGCGGTCACCGCGGTCTGCAAGCGCTACGACCTGTCGTCCCCGCTGGTCCTGATCGTCGTCGGCATCGTCGCGTCGTACCTCCCGTTCGTGCCGGAGGTGACGCTCCGAGCCCGAGGTCGTGCTGGTCGGGCTGCTGCCGCCGCTGCTCTACGCGGCGTCGCTGAACACCTCGCTCGTCGACTTCAACGCCAACCGGCGCCCGATCCTGCTGCTGTCGGTGGGCCTGGTCGTGGCCACCACCCTGGGGGTCGGCGTGGTCGCGCACTGGCTGGTGCCGGACCTGTCCTGGGGGCTCTCGCTTCGCGATCGGCGCCGTCGTCGCCCCGCCGGACGCCGTCGCGGCGACCGCGATCGGGCGCCGGATCGGCCTGCCGCGCCGGATCGTCACGATCCTCGAGGGCGAGTCGCTGCTCAACGACGCCACCGCGCTGGTGGCGCTGCGCACCGCCCTGCGCCAGCACCGTGGCGTACCAGGTCCTCGCCCGCGACTTCGTGGTCGCGGCCGGAGGCGGCGTGCTGGTCGGGCTTGGTGGTGTTCGTGGTCGTCGGCAAGGTGCGCCGCCGGCTGACCGACCCGCTGCTGGACAGCGGCCTGTCGTTCATCACCCCGTTCGCGGCGTACGTCGCGGCGGAGGAGATCCACGCCAGCGGCGTGATCGCGGTCGTGGTCGCCGGCCTCCTGCTCGGCCACAAGGCCCCGATCCTGCAGACCGCGCAGTCGCGGATCGCCGGAGCGGATGAACTGGCACACCATCGCCTTCCTGCTGGAGGGCGGCGTCTTCCTGCTGATCGGCCTGCAGGCGAGCTCGATCATCACCAACGTCGGCAGCGAGGACGTGACCCTGCAGCGGGTCGTCGTGGTCTGCGCCGCGGTGCTGCTGGCCGTGATCGTGATCCGGCTGGTGTGGGTCTTCGCCGCGCGCTACCTGCTGATCCGGCCGGGGCCCGACCCGGCGACCGGGCGCCGGCCACCGTGGACCTACACCTTCCTGATCGGCTGGGCGGGCATGCGGGGCGTCGTCACGCTCGCCGCGGCGTTCGTGATCCCCGCGGGCACGCCGCACCGCGAGCTGCTCCTGCTGGTCGCCTTCACCGTCACCGCGGGCACGCTGTTCCTGCAGGGACTGCAGCCTGCCGTGGCTGGCCCGCCGGCTGCGGGTGCCGTCGCCCGACCCGCTCGCGGACGCCCTGGCCCGCGCGAACCTGCTGCAGCAGGCGTCGCAGGCCGGCTTCGCCGCGCTCGAGGAGATCGACGACGACGGACCCGCTACGGCGTGCGCGCGCAGATCGAGGACCGGCTCGAGCGTCGCAACTTCTCCGCCTGGGAGTCGCTGGGCGCCAGCGACGACGAGACGCCGAGCGAGGCCTACGCCCGGCTCCGGCGCGAGATGATCGACGCGGAACGCAAGCACGTGCTGGAGGTACGCAGCACCGGCACCGTCGCCCACGACGTGGTGCGACGAGGTGCTGGCGTTGCTCGACGTCGAGGAGTCCATGTTGGAGTACAGCGATCGGGAACGGGCCGCGGTGCGAGCCGCCACCCCGGTGTCCCTTGAAGGTGACTGCGAGCACCTGCGCGCGGTCCAGAAGCCGGTCGAGCCGAACACGCCCGGCGAGTGCGCGACCTGCCTCGCCGAGGGCCTGGTCTGGGTGCACCTGCGGATGTGCGTCGGCTGCGGAAACATCGGCTGCTGCGACTCCTCGCCCGGTCGCCACGCCAGCGCCCACCACCGCGAGACCGGACACCCGGTGATGCGCTCCGCCGAGCCCGGTGAGGACTGGCGCTGGTGCTTCGTCGACGAGGTCGCGGGCTGACCGGGTGATCGACTGGCTGGGGGAGCGCAGCGTCGTCGAGCTGGTGCTGCTTGCCCTCCTCGTGTTCGTGGTGCTGGCGATCGGCGCCGCCCTGCTCACACGGGTGCTGGTACGACGCGGCCTCCACACGCCGTTCGCGATCCGGCACCTCAACCAGCTGAGCCAGTCGCTGGTCGACCTGATCAAGCGGCCGATCACGATCGCCGTGCTCGACGAGGTCGCCGGCGTGATCCAGACCGGCCACTACACCAGGAACATCTCCGCGGCGCTGGTCGAGAACCACGACGAGCTGAAGCGGCTGGTGGCCGAGAAGGTGCGCGAGGACCCGGCCCTCGGGATCGTGGGCCGGCTCCCCGGCTACGACGCCGTCGTCGGCCAGGTGAGCGAGACGACCCTGCGGGTGCTGATCGAGATGCTGGGCGACCCGCGCATGGACGAGCTGGTCTCCGACCTGCTGCGCAACAACCTCGAGCAGATCAAGAGCGCGGTGCGCGAGCGGCAGAACGAGGACGTGCCGCCGCACACGCCGCCCGACCCGTCGCCGATGGTGCGCGCGCCCGCGACCGCGGGGCTGAGACTCACCCCAGCCCACGCAGGGCCAGCACCGCGATCGCCACACCGGACACCAGGCCGGTGACCACGTGCGCCCGGGGACCGGTCATGGCACGACCGAGCAGGGCGCCGGTGCCGGCCACGAGCACCTGCCACGAGGCACTGGCCAGGAACGCGGCCAGCACGAACGCGGTGCCCTCGCCCGCGCCCTCGACCAGGTCGCGGTTGGCGAGCACGATCGCGGCGAAGTAGATCACCGTCGCCGGGTTCACCGCCGTGATCGCGACGTACGTCATCCAGGCGCGCAGCGGGGTGGTCACCCAGCCGTTGCCCGCGTCGCGCTCGGGACGCGGGCGCAGAGCGGACACGACCAGCCAGAGCGCGATCGCCAGCAGGACCACCGTGGAGCCGATCCGCAGCGGCTGCGCGATCGGCGCCAGCACCTGGGCCACCACACCGCCGGCGACGACGGCCACGGCGGCGTACGCCCCGTCGACGGTGGCGACACCCAGCGCGGCGCCGAGTCCGACCCGGAACGACGTGCGCACCGTCAGCGCCACGATCAGGGCAGCGACGGCCCCGACCGGCATCGCGATCGCGAGGCCGGTGACGAGGCCGGACAGGATCGCTTCGCGCACGCCCGGATTCTGGTGGTGGAGGCGGGTCTCGGGCGACACGATTAACCGTGTCGCCCCGCCGCTCCTGCGCTGTCATCCTTGGCCGGTGCTGACCAAGCGAGTGCGGATGCCCGCCGTACTGCGCGACGAGCCGCAGTACCGGCTCCTCTTCGGCAGCCAGGTGCTCTCGATCCTCGGCGACAGGGTCACCCAGATCGCGCTGCCGTTCGCCGTGCTCTCCATCGGGGGCGGGGTCAAGGACGTCGCACTGGTCTCGACCGCGCAGTTCCTGCCGTTCGTGCTGCTCGCCGTGCCGGCCGGGGTCTGGGCCGACCGGCTGGACCGCAAGCGGATCCTGATCGCCTCCGACGCCGTCCGCCTGGTCACCCAGGCGCTCGCCGCCACGCTGCTCCTCACGGACTCGGCCGACACGGTGCACCTGGTGGTGCTCGCCGCGGTGTTCGGGGCCGCCGACGCCTTCTTCGCGCCGGCGTTCAGCGGACTCCTCCCGACCACGGTCAGCCCGGTCAACGTGCAGCCCGCGAACGCCCTGCGGGGCTTGACGTTCTCGCTCGGCAACGTGATCGGGCCCGCGATCGCCGGTGTGCTGATCGCCTTCGCCGGCGGCCCCGGCGGGGCGCTGGTCTTCGACGCGGTGACGTTCGCCGTGTCGCTGGTGCTGCTGCTGCCGCTGCGACCACGGGTGGTCGAGCAGGCGTTGGCGGAGGAGGACCCGACGGCGACGACGAACCACTTCTGGACCAGCCTGCGCGAAGGGTGGGGCGAGGTGGTCGGCCGCAGCTGGGTGGTCGGCTTCCTGGTCGGCATGAGCGCGTACCACGTCGTCGTACTCCCCTCGATCTTCGTGATCGGCCCGGTGCTGATGCAGCGCGAGTACGACGGTGCGCAGTCGTGGGCGCTGATCACGGTGTTCTTCGGGGTCGGCAGCATCCTCGGTGACCTGCTCCTGCTGGTCTGGCGACCCCGGTTCGCGCTGCGGGTCGCGGCGCTGATGCTGATCGGCTCGTCCCTGCAGGCGGCGTTCATCGGCAGCGGCTTCGGGGTCTGGACGATCGGGGTGTTCGAGCTGCTCGCGGGAGTCTGTGTGACCTGCACGTTCACGCTCTGGGAGACCTCGCTGGGCGAGCACATCCCCGAACGCTCGCTGTCGCGCGTCTCCAGCTACGACTACCTGACCAGCGCCGGCCTGATCCCGCTCGGCAACCTGCTGGCCGGGCTGGCGACGGTCGCGTTCGGCGTCCACCAGACCCTGGTGGGGATGACGGTGATCGGGGTCGCCATCTCGGTGGCCGTCGCCGCGATCCCGGCGGTGCGCCGGCTGCCACGGGGAGCGCTCGAGGAGGCCTCCTAGGCTGGACCGCATGAGGATCACGAAGTTCGGCCACGCCTGCGTCCGGATCGAGCACGACGGCCAGCAGGTCGTCATCGACCCCGGCGGCTTCACCGACCAGGAGGCCGTCGACGGCGCCACCGCCGTCCTCGTCACCCATGAGCACTTCGACCACCTCGACGAGGGCAACCTGCGCGCCACCGACGCCCCGATCTACACGATCCAGGCCGTGGTCGACCAGCTGCCGCCCGACCTCGCCGAGCGCGCGACCGTCGTACAGCCCGGCTCGTCCTTCGACGCCGGGTTGCCGGTCACGTCGGTGGGGGAGATGCACGCGGTGATCCACCCGTCGTTCCCGCGATTCCACAACAGTGGCTACCTGGTGACCGCGGGCGACACGACGCTCTACCACCCGGGCGACTCGTTCGAGCTCCCCGGTCGCGCCGTCGACGTCCTGTGCGCACCTGTCAGCGGCCCGTGGCTGAAGATGGCCGAGGTCCTCGACTTCAGCAAGGCCGTGGGAGCGGCCCGAACGATGGCGATCCATGATCGGCTCCTGAGCGACGTGGGGCTCGGCATGTTCGACCAGCGGATGCCGGCGTTCCTCGAGGGCGTCGGGACGTACCAGCGGGTTGCCGACGGGGACGACCTGTAGGTCGGTGGTCGAGCCGGGCGGCCGGCAAGCCAGCAAATGCGTGGTTTCCGGGGTCCGGACCGCGTCGTCGTCCCCGACAACTCCGCATTTGCGAGCTTCCGCGGCAAGCGCACGCACCCCTGGGTGTCGTTTCCCAACACTTGTCCCGGAACTGCACGAGATTCGCGCGATCCGGTGCAGTTCCGGGACAAGTGTGTGGAAACCGCACGCCGCAGCCCCGCGAGCTCGGGCCCACCACACAGGCGACCACCAGACCCCGCTTTGCCGGGTGGCCAACTCAGCCACGAGGCCTCAGTCGTCCGACAGCCGGATCTCGACCATCAGCTCGTGGGCGAGCCCCTCGAGCATCGATCGGAGCGAGTCGGTGCTCGTCGTCGAAGGCGCGTCGAGCACCGCCTTGGCCTCGAAGAGCATGCCCCCGGCCATCGGGGCCTCGCGCACGTTGGTGCTGAGCTCTTCGATGCTGACCCGTGGGTGGCCAGCGAAGCCGAGATCTCGGCCACGATGCCGGGGTGGTCGTCCCCGAGCAGCTCGAGGCTGGAGCCGCTGCGACTCGCGCTCCACGGGCTCGTCCGTGCGCTCGAGGGTGACCTGCAGACCCTCGGCGTCCAGCGCCTCGAGGTCAGCGGCCAGCGCGTCGAACCTCTCGTCCGCGACCGTCACCAGCACGATGCCGGCGAACTTGCCCGCCAGTCGTGACATCTGACTGGGCTCCCAGCTCGCGCCGTGGGCCTTGATCGGGGCCGAGAGTGCTGAGACGAGCCCCGGTCGGTCGTCGCCGACGACCGTGAGGATGAAGGTGGCCACGCAGGCAGGCTAACGGCCGATGTGATTGCCTGTTATCCATCCGGACGCGGCAGGGTGACGAACCACCCCCGTCGTCCCACCAACTGGAGTCTCCGTGCGCAAGTTCGTGTCCCTCGTCGCCGTGGCCGTGGCTGCGTGCGCCGTGGTGGTCGCGCTCCCGACGGATGCGCCGGCACGTCGGCCCGGCACGTCGTACACCGTCCTCCAGATGAACCTGTGCCTGTCGGGCATCTCCGGCTGCTATCCCCGCACCGCCTACCCGGACGTCCTCGACGAGGCCGCGGCTCAGGTCGTCGACCACGAGCCGCAGGCGGTCACCCTCAACGAGGCATGCAGCGGCGACGCCCGGGCGATGGCGCGACCGGACCGGCTACCACCTGCGTTTCGCCGCCGTCCGCTACGGAGCGGGGGCGCTGCCCTGCGTGAAGCCCGGCGGCCGGGGTGTCTTCGGGATCGCGGTGCTGACCAAGGCCCCGATCGTCTCCTCGCGTGACCGGGCGTTCTCCAGTGCAGGCGGACTTCGAGGAACGGCGCTGGGTGTGCGCCACGACCACGCGCGCCGTGACCGCATGCACCGCGCACCTGAGCACCCGTGGCACGGCAGACGCGCGACGGGCCAACGACGCCGAGTGCCGCGAGCTGCGTGGTGTCCTGGCGCGGTACGACGCGGCCGGCACGACCGTCTTCGGCGGCGACGTGAACCGCCAGAGGCCGTGCGCACCTCGCACCATGTGGGCGACCGAGGACACCGCGGCCGCGCAGTCGTCCGGCATCCAGCACGTCTACGGCAGCACCACGCTCGCCGCGCCCACCACGGAGGTGACGGCGGCGGTCCACACCGACCACGACTTCCTGCTCGCGGCCGGTCGGCTCTACGCTCGACCCCGTGGCGAGGGTTGATCCCGACGACGACAGCATCAGGCGGTTCGTGGCGCTGCACTACCGCTACGACCCGGCGCGCCATGAGCGTCGCGACGTCGTGGTCGCGGCGTTCGACCACGAGCACGAGCTGGTGGCGTTCCTGGCCGGCGAGAGCGACGCCCTGAAGGCTCGTCAGGCGGCCGGTGACGCCGACAGCCACGAACGCATCACCGGTGTCGTCCATGGAGCCCGGCGACCACGAGACCGCGCAGGACCAGCGGCTCCGGCGGCGCGCGCTCCACCACGGGGTGTGGCCGCACGACCTCGACCCGGAGGCCAAGGGCTGACTCAGCTGGTGCCGGTCAGCGACTGCTCCAGCGTGCGGGCCGGGTGACCGCGTCAGACGTTCCACGTCGTCGGTGACCCGCGCGACCTCAGCCGTTCCGGATCGCGGTGTAGGTGCTCACCCACGCGTCCAGCTGCCACTGCTCGGCGCCGTACGACGAGCGCGAGGCGTACGCCTCGTCGACCGTCTCGTCGTGGAAGCTCAGCTCGCGACCGAGCACCGCGCCGGCGCGGGCGGCGACCTCCGCCATGGTCAGCGCCTCCGGGCCGGTGAGCTCGTACGTCGCGCCGGCGTGCGTGGCTGGGATCGCGCAGGACCGCGGCGGCGACGTCGGCGACGTCGGCCCGGGCGACCGCGGCGACCCGGCCGTCGCCGGCCGGGCCGCGGATCACGCCCTGCTCGTCGGCGAAGTAGGGCAGCAGGTCGGCGTAGAAGTTGTCGCGCAGCAGCGTGTAGGCCATCCCGCTGTCGCTTGATCGCCTGCTCCGCGTCGGCGTGGTCGCGGCCGAGCGTGAAGTCGGCGTCGGGGGCGGCGCCGGAGAACGACGTGTAGACGATGTGCCCCACCCCTGCGCGGGCGGCGGCGTCGATGAAGGCGCGGTGCTGGTCGCGCCGGTCGAACGCCTCGGCGGCCGACACCATGAACAGCGTGTCGACCCCTTCGAGCGCGTCCCCGGCGTCGGGGCCGTACGGTCGCGACGCGCACCTCCGAGTCGGGCGATGTCCGGGGCGCGCGAGGCGTCGCGCACGAGCAGGATCGGGGCGAGGTCGCTGAGCTGCGCGGCGACGCGGCCGCCGAGCTGGCCGGTGGAACCGGTGAGGGCAAGGGTCATGCGGGGGCAACCCGCGACCGCCCGCGCGGATTCCCGCCGGCCTACGCCCGGGACCGTCAGTGGCCCGGTGTGAACCGGAGGGGAACGACACCGGACCCGTGTTGCCCGAGACCGGCAGCCAGCGACCGGGGCCGTCGGGCACCGCGTCCGGCATCCGCTCGCCAGCAGGGGCAGCGCAACGGCCATGTCCGTGCGGGCGACGAAGTGGCCCGAGGCAGTGGTGGACACCCGGCGCCGAAGCCGAGGTGCGGCGGCCGCAGCGCGGTGATGTCGAACGACGGGTCCGGCATCGCCGACGGGTCGGTGCCGGCCGCGTGGGACAGCATCTGCACGATGCCGCCCTGCGGGATGTGCAGCCCCTGGAAGTCGACGTCCTCGACGCGCCTCGCGGGTCACCCAGGTGACCGTCGGGTTGACCCGCATCACCTCCTCGACGGCCTTGGCCGCCGAGCTCGGGCCGCTCGCCCAGCAGCCGCCACTGGTCCGGGTGCGCGAGCAGCGTCTGCAGCGCGAGCCCGAGCTGGTTGCGGGTGGTCTCCATGCCCGGCGAAGGCGAGGAACACCAGCGCGACCGCCGAGCTCGTGCCGGTCAGCCGGCCGCCCCCTCCTCGTCGACCGCCTGCACCAGCGTCGTGACCAGGTCGTCGCTGCGGGTGTGCGCCGCCGGTCGGCGACGACGCTCGTCGACGTAGCCGCGCAGCCCGTCGAGCGCCGCCTCGATCTCCGGCAGGTCGTCGGCCGACGTCGATGCGCGAACGACTTGCCGAGGTCGTCGGCCCAGCGCGCGACCTGCGGCCAGTGCGTCCTCCGGCAGCCCGAGCAGCACGCAGATGATCCGGGCGGCGTACGGCTCGGCGAACTCGTGCGACGAACTCGACCCGCCCTCGCGGCGCGAAGCCGTCGATCAGCTCGTTCGGCGAGCGCCTGGAAGCGTCGGCCGCATCGCGGCGATCGCCTGGTTGCGGAACGCCGGCATCAGCAGCCGCCGGATCCGGGCGTGGTCGTCGCCCTCGAGGCTGAGCAGCGTCTCCTGCCACCAGTCGCGAGAACATGCCCGGAGTGGATGCCGTTCTGCGCCGGCCAGCGGGCGTTGCCCTGCCGGAACCGGCGGTCCCGCAGCAGCGCGCTCACCTCGGCGTAGCGCAGCACCGCCCAGCCCCAGTTGGTCTCGACGTACCAGCTCTCCTCGCGGGCGGCGTGCACGCGCTCCGACGTCACGTCGAACGTCGGGTCGGACAGGTCGAAGCGCTCCATGTCCGCATCCTGCCGGGTGTGCGGCCTACTCGCTGAGGGCGTCCCGCACGGGCACGAACTTCGCCTGCGCCTCGGCCAGCTCGGCCTCGGGGTCGGAGTCGGCGACGATGCCGCAGCCGGCGAAGAGCCGGACCGGTGTCGCCGTCGATCTCGGCGCGAGCGCAGCGCGATGCCCAACTCGCCGTCGCCGTCGGCGTCCATCCAGCCGACCGGCGCCGGCGTAGCGGCCGCGGTCCATGCCCTCGATCTCGGCGATCAGCGCGACCGCGACCTTGGTCGGGGTGCCGCCGACGGCCGCGGAGGGGTGCAGCGCCGCGGCCAGCTCGAGCGACGGAGACGGTCGTCGGCGTCGTGCACGACGCCGGCCACGTCGGTGGCCAGGTGCATGACGTTGGGCAGGTGCAGCACGAACGGCGCCTCGGGCACGTTCATCGAGGAGCAGTGCGGCTCCAGCGCGTCGGCGACCGAGCGGACGGCGTACTCGTGCTCCTCGAGGTCCTTCGACGAGCGGGCCAGCGTCGCGGCCAGGGCGAGGTCGCGCTCGTCGTCGCCGGTACGACGGATGGTGCCGGCCAGCACCCGCGAGGTGACCAGGCCGCGCTCGCGGCGCACCAGCATCTCGGGCGTCGCGCCGAACAGGCCGTCGACGTGGAAGGTCCAGCACATCGGGTAGGTCGCGGCCGAGCCGGCGCAGCGGCCAGCGGACGTCGATCGGCCGGCGTCGGCGGTGGCGACCAGGTCGCGCGCGAGCACGACCTTCTCCAGGTCGCCGGCGTTGATCCGCGCGACCGCGTCGGCGACGACGCGCCTCCAGCGCTCGCCGTCGAGGGCGCCGTCGGCGAAGCGTGACCGTCGCCCGGTGCGGGCGGGGCCGGCTGCGGCTCGGCTCCGGCACCTCGGCGAGCGGCTCGTCGTCGGGCCGATGGTCGGTCAGCCAGGCGCGTGCCGCCGCGGCGGCCGACCACGACCCGCGGCACGACCAGCACGGAGTCGCCGGGCTCGTCGGCGAAGGCGAAGCTGCCGAAGCAGACCAGGCCGGTGCCGGGCTCGTCGACCTCGTCGCGCACGACGGCGGCGTCGCAGATCGTCGCGCCACCACTTGTCGGCGTCGGCGAAGCGGTCGGCCCCGCGTGCGACGACCGGCGGCGACGCCCCAGCCGACCAGGCCCTCGCCGCGGCGCAGCCAGGCATGGACCGGACGGCGTCGGGCTCGGGCAGCAGGTCGAGCAGCGAGCTCGCCGGGTCCGGGAGCTCGACCGTGCGGACCACCAGGCGCTCGACCGGGCGTCGGCGCGCGTCGGCGGTGGAGACGCTCGTCACGAGGGATGAGCGTACGCCGGCGACCCGGACGGGTCGACCGCGCCGAGGGTCACCGCGTCAGGACCAGTAGACGACGACCTTGTCGCCGACGTGCACCTGGTCGAACAGCCACTGGATGCCGTCGTAGTCGCGCACGTTCACGCAGCCGTGCGAGGCGCCGTAGTAGCCGCGGGCCGCGAAGTCCGAGGAGTAGTGCACCGCCTGGCCGCCGGAGAAGAACATCGCGAACGGCATCGCCGAGCCGTAGAGCTTCGAGACGTGGTCGCGCGACTTCCAGCAGACGTGGAACAGGCCCTCGCGGGTCGGGGTGTACGACGCCCCGAACCGCACGGCGAGCGTCGCGCGGCACCTTGCCGTCGACCACCCAGCGCAGGGTGCTGGCTGGTCTTGTCGATGCACAGCGCCCGGCCGGTGCGGCAGCGCGCGTCGAGCGGCGCGCGTCGACGCGCTGCCGGTCGCGATGTTGTGCAGCTCGTCGTGCGGTCGGGCGTGCGGGTCATCGCGTGCAGCCGGTCGAGCGTGCGCTGGTCGACCTCGCCGGTGACCGGGATCTCGCGCTTGGCCTGGAAGCCCTTGACCGCCTGGCGGTGCCGGGCCGTAGCGTGCCGGTGACGTCGCCGAAGTACCACGCGATCTGCTGAGCCGGGCCTGCAGGTCGCGCACCTCGGTCACCGGTGGTCGCCGCGGCCCGAGCAGGGTCCGGCCCGGCGTGCAGCGCCGGCGTCGGGCTTCGGGCTGCGGCTCGGGCTGGGCTGCGCTGGGCCGGGCGCGGCGTGCGCCGTCGGCGGCGGCTTGACGGTCGGGGTGGCGCTCGGCTCGAGCGTCGGGTCGGGCGTGGGCGGAGGTCGTCGGCTGGTCCTCGTGGGCCGAGCGCGGCGCGTGGTTCCCGCGACGGAGAGCTGGGCGCTCGCCTCGCCGACGCCGTACGCGCAGCGCGAACGAGCCCAGCAGCAGCGCGAGGACCATCGCGCCGATCGTTGACTTCTTCATCTGTTCGTCCCACCGCGTCACATGGTTCCCTGTTCGTCGATGCCGTCACCCGTTGTGACGCGCCGGGAGCCGGTTCGGTTGTGACGGGTTCCCGCCGGGAGCCGGCCTGCACCTACGCTCATGCCCGTGACCCGCGCCGACCTCGACAAGCAGCCCGCCGACGTGCGGGCGATGTTCGACGCCGTCGCCCGGCGCTACGACCTCACCAACGACGTGCTCTCGCTGGGCCAGGACCGGCGCTGGCGGCACGACGGTGATCGACGCGGTCGACCCGCAGCCCGGCGAGCGCGTGCTCGACCTCGCGGCCGGCACCGGTACGTCGAGCCAGCCGTTCGCTCGACCGCGGGCGCCGCCGTGGTGCCCGTGCGACTTCTCCCTCGGCATGCTCCGGGTCGGCAAGCAGCACCGCCCGCACCTGCCGTTCACCGCCGGCGACGGCACCCGGCTGCCGTTCGCGCGACGACACCTTCGACGCGGTGACGATCTCGTTCGGGCTGCGCAACATCGTCGACCCGGACGCCGGGCTGCGCGAGATGCTGCCGGGTCACCCGGCCCGGCGGCCGGCTGGTCGTCTGCGAGTTCAGCCACCCGACCTGGGCGCCGTTCCGCACGGTCTACCTCGAGTACCTGATGAAGGCGCTGCCGCCGCATCGCCCGGGCCGTCTCCTCGAGCCCGGACGCCTACGTCTACCTCGCCGAGTCGATCCGCGCCTGGCCCGACCAGCCCGGCCTCGCCGCCCGGATCGGCGGCGCCGGCTGGCGGGACGTCGAAGTGGCGCAACCTCTCCGGCGGCATCGTCGCCCTGCACCGCGCCACCGCGCTGACCCGCGAGCAACCGGCGCGTCGTAGCAGGCCGCAGGTGCGAGCCCGGCGGCCGCGGGCCGGCGTAGGACTGTGCGCCTGCTGACCACGCCTTTCGTGAAGCAGTTCACAAAGTCACAATCGCGACAGACACGGTCACCGACGCCGGACGTGGCGCGACGTTCAGGAAGGAGTGCGATGGAGCTCTACACGCCGGTCCTGGCGCTGGCCGATCCTCGCGGCCGGGTTCGCGATCTTCTCGGTCGTGATCAGCAGCGCTCACCGGCCCGAAGCGCTACAACCGGGCCAAGCTCGACTCCTACGAGTGCGGCATCGAGCCCACGCCGCAGCCGGTCGGCGGCGGCCGGTTCCCGGTGAACTACTACATCACCGCGATGATGTTCATCGTCTTCGACATCGAGATCGTCTTCCTCTACCCGTTCGCCGTCGCCTTCGACGCGCTGAAGCTCTTCGGGCTGGTCGAGATGGTGCTCTTCATCGTCACCGTCTTCGTCGCCTACGTCTACGTCTGGCGTCGCGGCGGGCTGGACTGGGACTGAGAGCCGTGATGCACGCACATTGCCCGCGTTGATCGTCGGTCGACGGCCGCTCGCGCTCGCTCCGCACAAAGGCCGCCTTCCCTCCTCCGCCTTGGCACTGCACGCACCTCACGACTCTCAGCAGGAGTTCGACTGACATGGGTATCGAGGAGAAGCTCCCGAGCGGCGTCCTCCTGACCACCGTCGAGGGCGTCGCCGGCTACATGCGCAAGGCCTCGTTCTGGCCGGCCACGTTCGGCCTCGCCTGCTGCGCGATCGAGATGATGACCACCGGCGGCCCGAAGTACGACCTCGCCCGCTTCGGCATGGAGGTCTTCCGCGCCAGCCCGCGCCAGGCCGACCTGATGATCGTCGCCGGCCGGGTCAGCCAGAAGATGGCGCCCGGTGCTGCGCCAGATCTACGACCAGATGGCCGAGCCCAAGTGGGTGCTCGCGATGGGCGTGTGCGCCAGCTCCGGCGGCATGTTCAACAACTACGCGATCGTCCAGGGCGTCGACCACGTCGTGCCCGTCGACATGTACCTCCCCGGCTGCCCGCCGCGGCCCGAGATGCTGATCGACGCGATCCTCAAGCTCCACGACCAGGTGCAGCACGGCAAGCTCGGCAGCAACCGGCTCGCCGAGATCGAGGAGCTCGAGGACGTCGCCCTCAACGCGCTGCCGACCGTCCGACATGAAGGGCCTGCTGCGGTGACGCGACGACCGACGGCACGGCGCCCAAGGACGTCGAGCGGGCCGGGAGCCAGGACCCGACCCTCGACACGGTCCGCCGCGACCTCCGAGCGAGGTGGTCGGCACCCGCGCGGGCATGTTCGGCGTCGCGCGGCACCGGCGACACCTCCGGCTACGGCGGCCTGACCCGCACGGTCGAGATGCCCGGCGCCAGCGAGGCGCCGTTCGGCGGCTGGTTCGACGAGGTCGCCGCCGCGCTGCGAGACCGGCTCCCGCGACGCCGGCCTGGACGCGGCGTCGAGAAGGTCGTCGTGCACCGCGGCGAGATCACCTTCTTCGTCCGCCGCGAGGACCTGCCGACCGTGGCGCGGCTGCTGCGCGACGACGAGCAGCTCCGCTTCGAGTTCTGCTCCGGCGTCAGCGGCGTGCACTACCCCGACGACGACCGGGCGCGAGCTGCACGCGGTCTACCACCTGCTCTCGATGACCCACAACCGCCGGATCCGGCTCGAGGTCACCTGCCCCGACGCCGACCCGCACATCCCCAGCATCGTCGCGACGTACCCGACCGAACGACTGGCACGAGCGCGAGACGTTCGACTTCTTCGGCATCGTCTTCGACGGCCACCCCGGCGCTCACCCGCATCCAGATGCCCGACGACTGGCCCGGCCACCCGCAGCGCAAGGACTACCCGCTGGGCGGCATCCCCGTGGAGTACAAGGGCGGCGACGATCCCGCCGCCCGACCAGCGGAGGTCCTACACTGATGAGCGACATCGCACGCAGCCACGGACCCGTACGCCGGCCACCGAGTCCGAGCACCACCGAGGGCCGGGTCTTCACGGTCACCGGCCAGGACTGGGACTCGCTCGTCTCCGGGATCGCCGAGGAGGGCGACGACAAGGTCGTCGTCAACATGGGCCCGCAGCACCCGTCGACCCACGGCGTGCTCCGGCTGATCCTCGAGCTCGAGGGCGAGACGTGACCGAGGCCCGCTGCGGCATCGGCTACCTGCACACCGGCATCGAGAAGAACATGGAGTACCGCTCCTGGGTGCAGGGCGTCACGTTCTGCACCCGGATGGACTACCTGAGCCCGTTCTACAACGAGATGACCTACTGCCTCGGCGTCGAGCGGCTGCTCGACATCGAGGACGACATCCCGGAGAAGGCCCAGGTCATGCGGGTCCTGCTGATGGAGCTCAACCGGATCTCCTCCCACCTGGTCGTGCATCGCCACCGGCGGCATGGAGATCGGCGCGCTGACCGTGATGACGATCGGCTTCCGCGAGCGCGAGCTGGTGCTCGACCTGTTCGAGCTGATCACCGGCCTGCGGATGAACCACGCGTTCATCCGCCCCGGCGGCGTCGCCCAGGACCTGCCCGCCGGGCGCGCTCGACGAGATCCGCGACTTCATCGCGCTGATGAAGAAGCGGCTCCCCGAGTACGCCGCCCTCTGCAACGCCAACCCGATCTTCAAGGCCCGCCTCGAGGGCGTCGGCCACCTCGACCTCGCCGGCTGCCTGGCGCTCGGGCTGACCGGCCCGCCGCTGCGCGCGACCGGCTACCCGTGGGACCTGCGCAAGACCCAGCCCTACTGCGGCTACGAGGACTACGAGTTCGACGTCTGCACCTGGGACACCGCCGACGCCTACGGCCGGTTCCGCATCCGGCTCGACGAGATGTGGGAGTCGCTGCGCATCGTCGAGCAGTGCGTCGAGCGGCTCGCCGGCGCTCGAGGGCGCGCCGGTGATGGTCGCCGACAAGAAGATCGCCTGGCCCAGCCAGCTCGCGATCGGCAGGACGGCATGGGCAACAGCCTCGACCACATCCGGCACATCATGGGTGAGTCGATGGAGGCCCTGATCCACCACTTCAAGCTGGTCACCGAGGGCTTCCGGGTCCCGGCCGGCCAGGCCTACGTGCCGATCGAGTCGCCGCGCGGCGAGCTCGGCGCCCACGTCGTCTCCGACGGCGGCACCCGGCCCTTCCGCGCCCACTTCCGCGACCCGTCGTTCACCAACCTGCAGGCGACCTCCGTGATGAGCGAGGGCGGCATGGTCGCCGACGTGATCGTCGCGATCGCCTCGATCGACCCCGTCATGGGAGGAGTGGACCGATGACCGACTCGACGCCTCGGTCCGACGATCGCACCGACCGAGGCTCCGACGCGCCGGTGAGGCTCTCGACCCGAAGACGTACGCCGAGCTCGAGGAGATCGCGGCGCGCTACCCGCAGAAGCGCTCCGGCCTGCTCCCGATGCTCCACCTCGTGCAGTCCGCCGAGGGCCGGGTCACCGCCGCCGGCATCGAGGCCTGCGCCCAGATCCTCGAGATCAGCGCGGCCGACGTCAGCGGCGTCGCGACCTTCTACACGATGTACAAGCGCCGCCCGGTCGGCGACTACCACGTCGGGGTCTGCACCAACACGCTCTGCGCGATCATGGGCGGCGACGCGATCTTCGAGCGGCTCAAGGACCACCTCGACGTCGGCAACGACGAGACCACCGAGGACGGCGCGATCACGCTGGAGCACATCGAGTGCAACGCGGCCTGCGACTACGCGCCGATGATGACGGTCAACTGGGAGTTCATGGACAACATGACGCCCGAGTCGGCCGTCACGCTCGTCGACGACCTGCGCTCGGGCAAGAAGGTGCGCTCGACCCGCGGCCCCGCGATCTGCACGTGGCGCGAGGCCGAGCGGGTGCTGGCCGGCTTCAACGACGGGCTCGCCGACATGGGCCCGACCGCCGGTCCCGCGTCGCTGGTCGGGCTCGAGATCGCCCGCGAGAACGACTGGACGGCTCCCCCCTCCGACGCCGACGGCGCCACGGCGGGTGCCGACGGCCGGCCGCGGCGCGGCCCAGGCGGCCGACACCTCGCGTGCCGAGTCGGAGACCGAGGTCGAGACCTCGCCGGCCGGCGAGCAAGCACGAGGACGCGCCCGAGGCCAAGGATGCCGACGGCTCCAAGCACGGGGAGGGTGACGCGTGACGGACGCCGAGATGGGCACCCTGACGCCGGTGCTCACCGACAACTGGGACGCACCGCACGCGTGGACGCTGGCCGCCTACGAGGACGGCGGCGGCTACGGCGCGCTCAAGACCGCGCTCGGCATGGCCCAGGACGACGTGGTCGAGGCGGTCAAGGCCTCCGGGCTGCGCGGCCGCGGCGGCGCGGGCTTCCCGACCGGCATGAAGTGGGGCTTCCTGCCGCCCGACGAGGAGGGCAAGCCGGCCCGCGACCGCTACCTCGTGGTCAACGCCGACGAGTCCGAGCCGGGCACCTGCAAGGACGTCCCGCTGATGATGGCCAGCCCGCACACCCTGGTCGAGGGCGTGATCATCAGCTCCTACGCGATCAAGGCGCGCCACGCGTTCATCTACGTGCGCGGCGAGGTGCTCCACGTCGTACGCCGGCTGCAGAACGCGGTCCGTGAGGCCTACGAGTCCGGCTATCTCGGCACCGACATCAACGGGTCCGGCTACGACCTCGACGTGATCGTGCACGCCGGCGCCGGCGCCTACATCTGCGGCGAGGAGACCGCCCTCCTCGACTCGCTCGAGGGACGGCGCGGGCAACCGCGGCTGCGCCCGCCGTTCCCCGCGGTCGCCGGCCTCTACGCCAGCCCGACCGTGATCAACAACGTCGAGTCGATCGCGTCGGTGCCCAGCATCGTCGCCAACGGCGCCGACTGGTTCGCCTCCATGGGCACCGAGAAGTCCAAGGGCTACGGGATCTTCTCGCTGTCCGGGCACGTGAAGAAGCCCGGCCAGTACGAAGCCCCGCTGGGGATCACGCTGCGCACGCTGATCGACCTCGCGGGTGGCATGCGCGAGGGCCACCAGCTGAAGTTCTGGACGCCGGGCGGCTCCAGCACCCCGATCCTCACCGGTGAGCACCTCGACGTCCCGCTGGACTTCGAGGCGATCGGCGCGGCCGGTTCCATGCTCGGCACCCGCGCGCTGCAGATCTTCGACGACACCACCTGCGTGGTGCGCGCGGTGCTGCGCTGGACGGAGTTCTACAAGCACGAGTCCTGCGGAAAGTGCACCCCCTGCCGCGAGGGCACGTGGTGGCTGGTGCAGGTGCTCGCCAGGCTGGAGCAGGGCCAGGGCAGCGAGGCCGACCTGGAGCTGCTGCTCGACCAGTGCGACAACATCATGGGCCGCTCGTTCTGTGCGCTGGCCGACGGCGCGGTCAGCCCGATCACGTCGTCGATCAAGTACTTCCGCGAGGAGTACCTCGCGCACCTGGAGCAGGGTGGGTGCCCCTTCGACCCGGTGCGGTCGACGGTCTTCGAGCCCGAGGGGGCCTCCGCATGACGGTCTCGACAGGCTCGACCACCGGTGGGGCGGTCTCGACACGATCAGGCTCGACCGCCGGTGGCGAGGTCGAGAAGAGCGACCTGGTCACGCTGACCATCGACGGCATCGAGGTCAGCGTCCCCAAGGACACCCTGGTGATCCGGGCCGCCGAGGAGGTCGGCGTCCAGATCCCGCGCTTCTGCGACCACCCGCTGCTCGACCCGGTCGGCGCCTGCCGCCAGTGCCTGGTCGACATCCCCGACGCCGGCAACGGACGGGCGATGCCGAAGCCGCAGGCGTCATGCACGATCACCGTCGCGCCCGGCATGGTGGTCAACACGCAGGCCACCTCGAAGGTCGCCGACAAGGCGCAGCAGGGGATCATGGAGTTCCTGCTGATCAACCACCCGCTCGACTGCCCGGTCTGCGACAAGGGCGGCGAGTGCCCGCTGCAGAACCAGGCGATGAGCAACGGCCGCGGCGAGACCCGCTTCGACGTCAAGAAGCGCACCTACCCCAAGCCGATCAACATCTCCGCCCAGGTGCTGCTCGACCGTGAGCGGTGCGTGCTGTGCGCGCGCTGCACGCGGTTCTCCGAGCAGATCGCCGGTGACCCGTTCATCGCCCTGATCGAACGCGGTGCGCTGCAGCAGGTGGGGATCTACGAGAAGCAGCCGTTCGAGAGCTACTTCTCCGGCAACACGATCCAGATCTGCCCGGTCGGGGCGCTCACCTCGGCGGCGTACCGCTTCCGCTCGCGGCCCTTCGACCTCGTCTCCACCCCGTCGATCGCCGAGATCGACGCCTGCGGCGCCGCGGTCCGGGTCGACCACCGGCGCGGCAAGGTGATGCGCCGCCTGGCCGGCGACGACCCCGAGGTCAACGAGGAGTGGATCACCGACAAGGACCGGTTCGCGTTCCACTACGCACGCCAGGCCGACCGGCTGACCACGCCGCTGGTCCGCGACGAGGAGACCGGCGAGCACCGCGTGGCCTCCTGGCCCGAGGCGTTCGCCGTCGCCGCCCGCGGGCTGCAGGCGGCCGGCGCGGTCGGTGTGCTGACCGGTGGCCGGCTGACCGTCGAGGACGCCTACGCCTACTCCAAGTTCGCCCGGCTCGCGCTCGGCACCAACGACATCGACTTCCGGGCGCGCCCGCACTCCGCGGAGGAGGCGGCGTTCCTGGCCGCCGAGGTGGTCGGCCGCCGCGACGTGACGTACGCCGACCTCGAGTCCGCGTCCGTCGTGCTGCTCGCCGGCCTGGAGCCCGAGGACGAGGCCGGCTCGCTGTTCCTGCGGCTGCGCAAGGCGTCGAAGCGGCGCACGCGCGTCGTGTCGATCGCGCCGTACACCTCTGCGGGGCTGCGCAAGATGCGCGGCACCCTGATCCGCACCGCCCCCGGCGACGAGCCCGAGGCACTGGCCGCGCTCGCCCACGACGGTGAGGTGATGCTCGACGCCGGCGGTGTGATCCTCGTCGGCGAGCGCCTCGCCGCGGTCCCGGGAGCGCTCGGCGCCGCCGCCGACCTGGCCCGCACCTCGGGTGCCCGGCTGGCCTGGGTGCCGCGCCGCGCGGGCGACCGTGGGGCGGTCGAGGCGGGCGCACTGCCCAACCTGCTGCCCGGCGGCCGCCCGGTGTTCGACTCCGCGGCACGGGCCGACCTGGCCGGTCACTGGGGCGTCGTCACCCTGCCCGACGGTGAGGGCCGCGACGGCGACGCGATCCTGGCCGCCGCCACCGCCGGCAAGATCGGCGGCCTGGTGGTCGGCGGTGTCGACCCGGGTGACCTGGCCAACCCCGAGGCCGCCCGGGCCGCGATCGCCGCCGCGTCGTTCGTGGTCTCGCTGGAGCTCCGCTCGTCCGAGGTGACCGAGGCCGCCGACGTGGTGTTCCCGGTCGCGCCGGTCACCGACAAGTCCGGGGTGTTCGTGAACTGGGAGGGCCGCGTGCGGGCCTTCGACCAGGTGCTGCAGGCGCCGTCGTCACTGCCCGACCTCCGGGTGCTCGCCGGCATCGCCGACGAGATGGGGATCGAGCTCGGCTTCCGCACCGTGGCCCAGGTCCAGGCCGAGCTCCGCGAGCTCGACGCCTGGAACGGTGACCGCGACCCGCTGTCCGCGCTGCGTCCCCGGGCGGCCGAGCCCGGCGACGGCTACCTGCTGGCCTCGTGGAAGCAGCTGCTCGACGACGGCCGCATGCAGGACGGCGACGACCACCTGCGCGCGACCGCGCGCCGGCCGGTGCTGCTCGCCAGCCCCGCCACGCTCGCCGAGATCGGCGTCGTCCCGGGCGCCACGGTCACGGTCACCGGACCGCTCGGTTCCCTGGAGCTCCTCGTCGGCGAGGCCGACCTCGCCGACGGCACGGTCTGGGCCCCGGCGAGTGCGCCCGGCGGGTCCGTGCGACACCGGGTCGGACCGGCCGGCTGCCGCGTGACGATCACGGGAGGTGCCGCATGATCCCGCTGGCGCTCGACGCCTTCGGCCACGACCCGACGTGGGTCGTGATCCTCAAGGCCGTGCTGATCTTCGTGGTCCTCGTGCTGCTGACGCTGTTCAACATCTGGTGGGAGCGCCGGGTCGTGGCCCGGATGCAGCACCGGATCGGGCCGAACGTGAACGGCCCGTTCGGCCTGCTGCAGAGCCTGGCCGACGGCGTGAAGCTGGCGCTGAAGGAGGACATCATCCCGAAGGCGGCCGACCGGGTGGTCTTCATCCTGGCGCCCGTGATCGCGGTGATCCCGGCGTTCATCACCTTCTCGGTGATCCCGTTCGGCCCCACCGTGGAGATCCCGTGGACCGACATCACGACGCCGCTCCAGCTCACCGACATGCCGGTCGCGGTGCTGTTCGTGATGGCGGTCGCCTCGATCGGCATCTACGGCATCGTGCTCGGCGGCTGGTCCTCCGGGTCGACGTACTCCCTGCTCGGCGGGCTGCGCTCGAGCGCGCAGATGATCTCCTACGAGGTCGCGATGGGCCTGGCCCTCGTCGCGGTCTTCCTGTACGCCGGTTCGATGTCGACCAGCGAGATCGTCGATGCCCAGGAGAAGCTCTGGTTCGGGCTGTCGCTGCTGCCGAGCTTCGTGATCTACACGATCGCGATGGTCGGGGAGACCAACCGCGCGCCGTTCGACCTCCCGGAGGCCGAGGGCGAGCTCGTCGGCGGCTTCCACACGGAGTACTCGTCGCTGAAGTTCGCGCTGTTCTTCCTGGCCGAGTACATCAACATGGCGACCGTCGCGGCGCTCGCGACCACGATGTTCCTGGGCGGCTGGCGCGCCCCGTGGCCGCTGTCGCTGTGGGAGGACGCCAACACCGGCTACTGGCCCGTGCTCTGGTTCTTCGCGAAGGTGCTGATCTTCATCTTCGTCTTCATCTGGCTTCGCGGCACGCTCCCGCGGCTGCGCTACGACCAGTTCATGCACTTCGGCTGGAAGCGGCTGATCCCGGTCGCGCTGCTCTGGACGGTGCTGGTCGCCGCGATCCGCGCCATCGACAACACCGGCGGGTTCAACCGCACGTGGCTGATCGTGGCCGCGGTGATCCTCGCGGTCCTGCTGGTCGCGACCTTCTTCATCCCGGAGAAGGACGTGGCCGGGGCCGCGGCCGACGACGAGCCGTTCGACGCGTTCGCGGGTGGCTACCCGGTGCCGCCGATGCTCGAGGGCATCCCGGTGCGGGGCCCCGCAGGTAAGGAGTACTGATGGCGTCCATCAAGGAGACCTACTGGGACCCGGTCGCCGGGTTCGGGGTCACCTTCCGCACCATCTTCCGCAAGGTGGTCACCGAGCAGTACCCCTTCGTCAAGGAGAAGACGGCTCCGCGCTTCCACGGCCGGCACCAGCTCAACCGCTGGCCCGACGGGCTGGAGAAGTGCATCGGCTGCGAGCTCTGCGCCTGGGCCTGCCCGGCCGACGCGATCTACGTCGAGGGCGCGTCCAACACCGAGGACGAGCGGTTCTCGCCGGGCGAGCGCTACGGCCGCGTCTACCAGATCAACTACCTGCGCTGCATCCTGTGCGGGCTGTGCATCGAGGCGTGCCCCACGCGGGCGCTCACGATGACCAACGAGTACGAGCTGGCCGACGACAACCGCGCCGACCTGATCTACGAGAAGTCCGACCTCCTCGCGCCGCTGCTGCCCGGCATGGAGCAGCCGCCGCACCCGATGCGGCTAGGCGACGACGAGGGCGACTACTACCGCGGCACGCTGTCGTCGACGCGTCGCGACGGAGGTGACCACGCGTGATCGCGTTCTGGATCCTTGCCCCGATCATGGTGGTCTGCGCGCTCGGCATCCTGGTCGCGCGCAAGGCGGTCCACTGCGCGTTGTTGCTGGCGGTCGTGATGATCTCGCTCGCGGTGCTGTACGCCGTGCAGGACGCACCGTTCCTGTTCGCGGTGCAGATCATCGTCTACACCGGGGCGATCCTGATGCTGTTCCTGTTCGTGGTGATGCTCGTCGGCGTCGACGCGTCCGACTCCCTCGTGGAGACGATCCGCGGCCAGCGGGTCTTCGCGGTGATCGTCGGGCTGGTGTTCGCCGCCACGATGACGATCGGCATCGCGCAGGTCTCGATCGGCGCGATCGCCGGGCTCGACAAGGCCAACGCCGAGGGCAACGTGCAGGGGATCGCCCAGATCCTCTTCACCCGCTACGTGTTCGCGTTCGAGGTCACCTCCGCGCTGCTGATCACCGCCGCCCTGGGGGCGATGGTGCTCGCCCACCGCGAGCGGCTCACGCCCAAGCTCAGCCAGGCCGACCACGCGGCCCAGCGGATGCGCGACTACGCCGAGAAGGGCACGCACCTGGGTCCGCTGCCTCCTCCCGGCACGTTCGCCCGGCACAACGCGGTCGACACTCCCGCGCTCCTCCCGGACGGCTCGCCGGCTCCGACCTCGGTCTCGCGGGTGCTCGCCGCCCGCGGCACGGTGCGGGCGGCCCCGGCCAGCGACGTCGAGGAGCTGACGAGCTCGATGGACGACGAGCGTCGCGACGACGAGGGGAGCGTCCGATGAGCGCCACCCCCTTCATCATCCTGTCGACCCTGCTGTTCTCGATCGGCGCCGTCGGCGTGCTGGTCCGGCGCAACGCGATCGTGGTCTTCATGTGCGTGGAGCTGATGCTCAACGCCAGCAACCTGGCGCTGATCACCTTCGCGCGCGTCAACGGCAACCTCGACGGCCAGATCGCGGCCTTCTTCGTGATGGTCGTGGCCGCGGCCGAGGTCGTCGTCGGGCTCGCGATCATCATGACCATCTTCCGCACCCGCCGCTCGGCCTCGGTCGACGACGCCAGCCTCCTGAAGTACTGAGGTTCTCCCCGTGACCCCACTCCTGTCCGCGCCGCTGGCGCGCCTCGCCGAGGAAGCCGTCCCGGTCGTGCACCCGACCAGTGCGGGCGGCGTCGTTCGAGCCTGCTCTGGCTGGTGATCGCGCTGCCGGCGCTCGGTGCCGTGGTGCTGCTGCTCGGCGGCCGCCGCACCGACAGGTGGGGGCACCTGCTCGGCTGCGCCACCGTCGGAGTCTCGTTCCTGCTCAGCCTGGTCCTGTTCTTCTCGCTGGTGCTCCGCGACGAGGCCGACCGCAGCATCGGCCAGCACCTGTGGACCTGGTTCACGGCCGGCAACTACACGGTGCAGCTCGACCTGCTCTACGACCCCCTGTCGGCGCTGTTCCTGCTGCTGATCACCGGCGTCGGTGGGCTGATCCACGTCTACTCGATCGGCTACATGGCGCACGACGACCGGCGCCGCCGCTTCTTCGGCTACCTGAACCTGTTCGTGGCCGCGATGCTGACCCTGGTGCTCGCGTCCGACTACGTCGGGGTGTTCCTCGGCTGGGAGGGCGTCGGCCTCGCGTCGTACCTCCTGATCGGCTTCTGGCAGCAGAAGACCAGTGCCGCGGTGGCCGCGAAGAAGGCGTTCGTGGTCAACCGGGTCGGCGACATCGGCATGGCGCTCGGCGTCGGCCTGATGTTCGCGACGTTCGGCACCACGTCGTTCGCGGGCATCTCGGCGGTCAGCGGCGAGGCGTCGGAGGCCGCCGTCACCGGCATCGGCTTCCTGCTGCTGCTGGCCGCGTGCGGCAAGTCGGCCCAGTTCCCGCTGCAGTCCTGGCTCCTCGACGCGATGGAGGGCCCGACCCCGGTGTCGGCGCTGATCCACGCCGCGACCATGGTGACCGCGGGCGTCTACCTGATCGTCCGCTCCAACTTCATCTTCGACTACGCGCCCGACGCGCAGACCGGCGTGGTCGTGGTCGGCGTCATCACGCTGCTGATGGGTGCGGTCATCGGCTGCGCGAAGGACGACATCAAGAAGGCCCTCGCCGGTTCGACGATGAGCCAGATCGGCTACATGATCCTCGCCGCCGGGCTCGGGCCGGCCGGGTACGCGTTCGCGATCCTCCACCTGCTCGCGCACGGTTTCTTCAAGGCGAACCTGTTCCTCGGCGCCGGCTCGGTGATGCACGGCATGGACGACGACGTGAACATGCGCCACTACGGCGCCCTGCAGAAGGCGATGCCGGTCACCTTCCTGACGTTCGCGATGGGCTACCTCGCGATCATCGGCTTCCCCGGCTTCTCCGGCTTCTGGTCCAAGGACAAGATCATCGAGGCCGCGTTCGCCCAGAACGGCCTGGCCGGCACCTGCGCCCTCGTCGGTGCCGCCATCACCGGCTTCTACATGACCCGGCTGATGCTGCTCACGTTCTTCACCGACAAGCGCTGGGAGAAGGACGTCCACCCGCACGAGTCGCCCAAGGTGATGACGGTCCCGCTGATCGTGCTCGCCGCGCTGTCCGTGCTCGGTGGCCTGCTGCTCCTCGGCGACTGGATCGTCGACTGGCTCGCGCCGGTGGTCGGCGAGCCCGGCCCGGAGAACCTGCCGGTGCCCGCGATCTGTGTTCAGCCTGCTGGTGGTCGTGGTGGTCGCGATCGGCGTCGCCGCCGCCTGGTTCCTGGTCGGCAAGCGCGAGGTGCCGCGCGAGGCACCGACGACAGGTCTCGGTGTTCACCCGGGCCGCGCGCGCCGACCTCTACGGCGACGCGTTCAACGAGGAGTTCCTGATGCGGCCCGGTGACCGGTTCGTCACCGGGCTGGTCGGCTTCGACGAGTACGGCGTCGACGGCGCCGCCGAGGGCACCGCCGCCGGGTTCGCCGGCATCGCCGGCGGCCTGCGCCGGCTGCAGAACGGCTACGTCCGCTCCTACGCCCTGTCCCTGCTCGGTGGTGCCGCGCTCGTGGTGCTCGCCCTCCTGGTGGTGAACATCTAGTGCCCTGGTTGACCATCCTGATCGCCGTGCCGCTGGTCGGCGGCGTCCTCGTCGGGCTGGTGCCCACCCGCGCCAACACGACGCTGTCCAAGCAGATCGCGCTCGGTATCTCCCTGCTCACCCTGGTGCTCACGATCGTGGTCGCCGTCCAGTACGACGCCGGCGGTGGCCCGCAGTTCACCGAGGACGTCGTCTGGATCAAGTTCTTCGGTGCCCACTACGCGCTCGGGCTCGACGGCCTCGGCCTCTCGCTGGTGGTGCTCACCGCGATCCTGACCCCGGTCGTGATGCTCGCGAGCTGGCACGACGGCGACGACGGCCGCTGGGGCGCCAGCGCCTTCTTCGGCTGGATGCTCGCCCTCGAGGGGCTCGCGATCGGCGTCTTCGCGGCGACCGACGTGTTCCTCTTCTACGTCCTCTTCGAGGCGACGCTGATCCCGATCTACTTCCTGGTCGGGGGGTGGGGCGGACCGCAGCGCGACGCGCGCCGCGGTCAAGTTCCTGGTCTACTCGCTGGCCGGCGGCCTGGTCATGCTCGCCTCGGTGGTCGGGCTCTACGTGGAGAGCGCCGAAGGCCGGCACCCCGTCGTACCTGATCTCGGACCTGGCCAGCCTCGACATCTCGACCTCGACCGGGCGCTGGCTGTTCGTCGGCTTCTTCGTCGCGTTCGCGATCAAGGCGCCGATGTTCCCCGTGCACACCTGGCTGCCCGACACCACGCAGCAGGCAACGCCCGGCACCTCGGTGCTGCTGGTCAGCATCCTGGACAAGATCGGCACGTTCGGGATGGTGCGGTTCTGCCTCGGGATCTTCCCGGAGGCCTCGCGCGTGGGCGACCCCGGTCGTCGTCGTGCTCGCCGTCGTCAGCATCCTGTACGGCGCGCTCGTGGCGATCGGGCAGAACAACATCCCCCGGCTGATCGCGTTCACCTCCGTGTCGCACTTCGGCTTCATCGTGCTCGGCATCTTCGTGCTCAACAGCCAGGGCCAGAACGGCGCGAACCTCTACATGTTCAACCACGGGCTGTCGACGGCCGCGCTGTTCCTGGTCACCGGCTTCCTGATCAAGCGGCAGGGCTCGGCCCTGATCAGCGACTACGGCGGCGTGGAGAAGGTGGCGCCCGTGCTCGCCGGGTTCTTCCTGCTGGCCGGACTCTCGTCGCTGTCGCTGCCGGGCCTGGCGCCGTTCGTCTCCGAGCTGCTGGTGCTGGTCGGGACCTGGGTCCACTCGCCGGTCGCGGCGTCGTTCGCGGTGCTCGGCATCGTGCTCGCGGCGATCTACATCCTGCTCATGTACCAGCGCACGATGACCGGACCGGTGCGGCCGCACACGGCGCACATCACCGACCTGGTGCCGCGGGAGATCGCCGCCCTGGCGCCGCTCCTGGTGCTGATCGTGGTGCTCGGGTTCTACCCGAAGCCGCTGCTGTCGGTGCTCAACCCGACGGTCCGCGACACGCTCAGCCAGGTCGGCAAGAGCGACCCTGCCCCGGCGGTCGACGCCGGCGCCGGTGAAGGGAGCAGCAAGTGAGCGTCCCGTTCGTCGTGACCATCGACACCCCGCACATCGAGTACTCGCTCGATCGCCCCGATCCTGATCGTGCTCGGCGCGGCCACGCTCGGCGTGCTCGTCGAGGCGTTCGCGCCGCGGCAGCGCCGCTACCTGATCCAGATCGTGCTCGCGCTGCTCGGCCTGCTGGCCGCCGGCGTCGACACGGTGCTGGTCGCCCGCGACCTCGGCATCCTGGGCGGGACCAGCAAGACCGGCAAGGTGGTGGCGAGGGCGCACTCGCGGTCGACGGGCCCGCCCTGTTCTGCTGGCTGCTGGTGCTCGTGCTGTCGCTGCTCAGCGTGCTGCTCTTCGCCGAGCGCCAGCTCGAGGGCGGCGTGACCGCCTTCGCCGGCCAGGCCGCCGCGCTGCCCGGCACCGAGGCCGAGCGCGAGGCCTCGACCAAGGGGCTCGAGCACACCGAGGTCTTCCCGCTGATGATGTTCGCGGTCGCCGGGATGCTGATGTTCCCGGCCGCCAACGACCTGCTCACCATGTTCGTGGCGCTCGAGGTGCTCTCGCTCCCGCTGTACCTGCTCTGCGGCCTGGCGCGCCGGCGCCGGCTGCTGAGCCAGGAAGCGGCGATGAAGTACTTCCTCCTCGGCGCGTTCAGCTCCGGCTTCTTCGTCTACGGCATCGCGCTCGTCTACGGCTACGCCGGCTCGATGGGCTTCGCCGAGATCGCCGACGCGGTCGTCCAGCCGCACCGGCGGCCACGTCCTGCTCCTCGGCGGCATGGGCCTGCTGGCGGTCGGCCTGCTGTTCAAGGTCGAGCGCGGCGCCGTTCCACGCCTGGACCCCCGACGTCTACCAGGGCGCTCCCACCGCGGTGACCGGCGTTCATGGCCGCGTGCACGAAGGTGGCCGCGTTCGGCGCGCATGCTCCGGCTGTTCTACGTCGCCTTCGGCGGCGCGCGCTGGGACTGGACGCCGATGATCTGCGTGGTCGCGATCCTGACCATGGCGGTCGGCTCGGTGCTGGCGCTCGCGCAGACCGACATCAAGCGGCTGCTGGCCTACTCCTCGATCGCGCACGCGGGCTTCCTGCTCACCGGCTTCCTCGGCATCCGGTCGCTGAACCTGATCGGCGAGGACGACATCAGCGGCGTCCAGGCCGTGCTGTTCTACCTGATGACCTACGGCTTCATGACGCTGGCGGCGTTCGCGCTCGTCACCGTGGTCCGCGACGCCGGCGGCGAGGCGACCCACCTGTCCCGCTGGGCAGGGCTGGGCAAGCACCTCGCCCGATCCTCGCCGGCATGTTCGCGTTCCTGCTGCTCGGCATGGCCGGCATCCCGCTCACGAGCGGCTTCACCGGCAAGTGGGCGGTGTTCGCCGCGGCGCTCAGCGTCGGAGCGTGGCCCGTCGTCGTGATCGGCGGTCCTGCTCTCGGCGGTGGCGGCGTACTTCTACGTGCGCGTGATCGTGCTGATGTTCTTCTCCGAGCCCGTCGGGGAGGGCCCGACGGTCGCGGTGCCGTCGGTGATGACGATGCTGGTGATCGCCGTCGGTACGGCGATGACGCTGGTGCTGGGCGTCGTACCGGGCCCGCTGCTCGACGGTCTCGGCAACGTTGCACAATTCATCAGGTGAGCGCATCGTGACCGACACCCTGGCCCTCCCGGTCCTCGACGAGGACCTGGCCGAGCGGCTGCGCGCCCGGATGGACGAGGTCGAGCAGGAGCTGCTGCGCCACACCGTCAGTGACGCGGCCTTCGTCACCGAGGCGGCGCGGCACCTGCTGGACGCCGGCGGCAAGCGGGTGCGCCCGCTGCTGGTGCTGCTCGCGGCCGAGGCGGCCGAGCAGCCCGCGACGGCGGAGGACGACGAGCGGCTGCTGATGGCGGCCTGCGTCGTCGAGCTCACCCACCTCGCGTCGCTCTACCACGACGACGTGATGGACGAGGCCGACCTGCGCCGCGGCGCCGAGTCCGCCAACGCGCGCTGGGACAACCACGTCGCGATCCTGACCGGCGACTTCCTGTTCTCGAAGTCCTCGGAGCTCACCGCCGAGCTCGGTCCCGACGCGCTCCGCATCCAGGCCCGCACGTTCACCGCGCTGGTCGAGGGCCAGATCCTGGAGACGCTCGGCCCGAGTGCCGGCGAGGACCCGCTCGAGCACTACCTGCGGGTGGTCGCGGGCAAGACCGGTGCCCTGATCGCGACCTCGGCGCGCTACGGCGCCCGGTTCGGCGGCGTACCGCTCGAGGTCGAGGAGGCGCTCACGGCGTACGGCGACAAGGTGGGCGTCGCGTTCCAGCTCTCCGACGACATCCTCGACGTCGCGTCCGAGTCCGAGGAGTCCGGCAAGACACCCGGCACGGACCTGCGCGAGGGGGTGCCGACGCTGCCCGTGCTGTTCGCCCAGCGGTCCGCCGACCCGGGCGACGCCCGGCTCCTCGAGCTGCTCGGCCGCGCCGCTCACCGACGACGCCCGACCACGCCGAGGCGCTCGCCCTGCTCCGTGCCCATCCGGCGATGGACGAGGCCCGTGCCTATGTCGCCGGGCTCGCCGCCGAGGCCAAGGACCTGCTCAAGGTGCTGCCGGAGGGTCCCGTCCGCGAGGCGCTGGACACGTTCGCGGACGTGATCGCGGACCGCTCGACCTGAGCCGGCTCGGCCCGCGGACTGTCCCGCGGCTCCGCAGCCTCGTTAGTGTTCGCGCCAGGCCGCGCACGCAGACGCGTCCGTCGCGACGAAGGGAAGCTCGGCATGTCCGATCAAGGCTCGATGCCCCCGCCGCCCCCGCCGCCCCCGCCCTCGGGAGGCGGCGGCTACGGAGCACCGCCGCCCGGCGGCGGCTACGGTCCACCTCCGCCCGGTGGTGGCTACGGCGCTCCGGCAGGGCGCGCCGCCGCCCAACCACCTCGTCTGGGCGATCCTGACCACGCTCTTCTGCTGTCTCCCCTCGGCATCGTGTCGATCGTCTTCGCCGCGCAGGTCAACAGCAAGTGGGCGGCCGGCGACGTCGCCGGCGCCCACGAGGCCTCGCAGAAGGCGCGGCGATGGGCGATGGTGAGTGCCATCGTCGGCATCGTGGTGATCGGGCTCTACCTCGTCGTCGTCCTCATCGGCGGCCTCGCCAGCAACAGCACCGCATGAGCCTGGTGCAGCACCTCCCGGCGTCACGGCTCCGGCCGCGACGCCGCGAGGTGCTGCCCACGGCGGCGGTGACGGCGGCGGCGGCCGGCGCCGCGACCGTGCTGGCCACCGTCGACCCGAACCAGGCCGGCCACTACCCGGGGTGCCCGTTCCTGCTCGTCTCCGGTCTCTACTGCCCCGGATGCGGGTCGCTGCGTGCGGTCCACGACCTGCTGCACGCCGACATCGCCGATGCCCTGGCGCGCAACCCGCTCGCCGTGGTCGCCGTCCCGTTCCTGCTCTACGCGCTGGGGGCGGCCTGGGCCCGCGCCCTCGGTCGCCGCCCACCGAGCACTGACCTCCGTGCCCGCGCCGGTGCTCTGGGGCGTGCTGGTCGTCGTCCTCGCCTTCGGCGTCCTGCGCAACCTGCCCGGCTGGTCCTGGCTCTCCCCGGCCTGACCGGCCGGCGTGGCTAGATCGCGCACGCCTCGGCGGTCAGACGCAGCTGGCGGCGGCGGTGGTGCCGCACCGCCTCGAACGTGAAGATCACCAGCGCCACCCAGACCAGGGCGAACCCCGCCCAGCGCATCGGGGTCATCGCCTCGTGCAGGACGGTCACCCCCAGCGCGAACTGCAGCACCGGGGCGAGGTACTGCAGCAGGCCGAGGGTGGTCATCGGCACCCGGATGGCGGCTGCCCCGAAGCACAGCAACGGGACGGCGGTGACCACGCCGGTCGAGGCCAGCAGCAGCACGTGACCGACACCTTCACCGAGGAAGTGCGCACGACCGGTGGCACCGAGCCAGACCAGGAAGCCGAACGCGAACGGCGCCAGCACGATCGTCTCGAAGGTCAGGCTCTCCACCGCTTCGACGTTGGCCTGCTTCTTGGCCAGCCCGTAGGTGCCGAACGAGAACGCCAGCAGCAGCGCGATCCACGGCGGCCGCCCGTACTCCACCGTGAGGCCGACGACCGCCGCGAAGGCGATCGCGATCGCCACCCACTGGGCCGGGCGCAGCCGCTCGCCCAGGATCAGCACGCCCATCAGCACGGTCACCAGCGGGTTGATGAAGTAGCCGAGCGACGTCTCGACGACCTTGCCGTGCGTGACCCCCCAGATGTAGCCGCCCCAGTTGAGCGTGATCACGACCGAGGCCAGGAGCAGCAGGCTGCGCTTGCGGCGGTCGCGGACGATCGCGACCAGCTGCGGCGTACGACGCAGGGCGACGAGCAGCGCCAGCATCGCGAGCAGCGACCAGCAGATCCGGTGCGCCAGCACCTCGAAGGCGGTCGAGGGCTCGAGCAGCGACCAGTACAGCGGAAAGAGGCCCCACATGCCGTAGGCCGCGACCCCCAGCAGGAACCCGCGGGCCTGCTCGTCACGGGCCGGCGCGGCGCCCTCGCGGCGCGTGCGTTCGAGGCTGTCCGTCACCAGCGGAGCCTATCTCCGGCCACGACCCGAGCCCGTCGCCGAGCCCTAGGATCGGCGTGTGCCCAACTACGGAGACCTGCAGAACGAGATCTACCTCGCCGGCCTCTCCGGCGTCGTGCCGTCACTGCCGATGTCGTTCGCCGAGCTCGAGCGGCGTGCCGAGCTCGCCATGCCTCCCGGCACCTGGTCCTACGTCGCCGGTGGCGCGGGCGACGAGCACACGCAGCGCAGCAACCGGACGGCGTTCGACCACTGGGGCCTGGTGCCCCGGATGCTCCGCGCCCAGACCGAGCGCGACCTGTCGGTGGACCTGTTCGGGATCGCACTGCCGACTCCGGTGTTCCTGTCGCCGATCGGCGTGATCGGCATCTGCACCCAGGACGGCCACGGCGACCTGGCCACGGCGCGGGCCGCGGCAGCCACCGGGGTGCCGATGGTCGCCTCGACGCTCAGCGAGGACCCGATGGAGGAGGTCGCGGCGGAGTACGGCGAGACGCCGGGCTTCTTCCAGCTCTACTGCCCCACCGACCCGGAGGTGGCCGCGAGCCTCGTCCCCCGGGCCGAGCAGGCCGGCTATCGCGGCATCGTGGTCACCCTGGACACCTGGGTGACCGGCTGGCGTCCGCGTGACCTGGCCACGTCCAACTTCCCGCAGCTCCGCGGGCACTGCCTGGCCAACTACTTCGCCGACCCGGTGTTCCGCAGCCGCCTGGAGAGCACCCCTGAGGACGACCCGGGGTCGGCGATCCTGGCCTGGGCGATGATGTTCGGCAAGCCGCTGGCCTGGGACGACCTGGCCTGGCTGCGGTCGCTGACCGACCTGCCGCTCGTGCTCAAGGGCATCTGCCACCCCGACGACGCCCGGCGTGCCGTCGACGCCGGCGCCGACGGCGTCTTCGTCTCCACGCACGGTGGCCGGCAGGCCAACGGCGGCCTGGCCGCGATCGACTGCCTGCCCGACGTGGCGGCGGCCGTGCCCGACGTCCCGGTGCTGTTCGACTCGGGCGTGCGGTCGGGGTCCGACGTGGTCAAGGCGCTCGCCCTGGGCGCGACGGCGGTGGGGATCGGCCGGCCGTACGCGTACGCCGCCGCGCTGGCCGGCACGGACGGCATCGTGCACGTGCTCCGCACGATCCTCGCGGAGGCCGACCTGCTGATGGCGGTCGACGGCTACCCGACGCTCGCGGACCTGGGCCCGGAGGCGATCCGGCGCACCTGAGCTGGTCCGCGTCTCCCGGCAGTAGGTTTGGGCCATGGCCCCGACTCCCTACACCGTCGAGCGGTCGACCGTCGTCGCGGCACCCGCCGACCAGATCTTCCCGCTGCTGGTCGACTTCCACGAGTGGCCGCGCTGGTCGCCGTGGGAGGACATCGACCCCGACATGCAACGCACCTACGGCGGCGCAGAGTCCGGCGTCGGCGCGACGTACGCCTGGTCCGGCAACCGCAAGGCCGGCGCCGGGTCGATGGAGATCACCGACCTGGCCACGCCGACCGCGCTGGGTCATCCGGCTGTCGTTCCTCAAGCCGTTCAAGGCCGAGAACCGGATCGACTTCGACCTGCGGCCGGAGGGTGACGGCACCCGCGTCACGTGGCGCCTCACCGGCGACGCCAACGGCGTGACGAAGGCGTTCGCGCGGTTCGGGATGTTCGACCGCTGGGTCGGCAAGGACTTCGAGAAGGGCCTCGCCCGGCTGCGAAGGCTGGTGGCCGAGGTCGCCGAGCTGACGCCCGCTCCGCCAGCGATCGAGGCGGACTCCTAGACGACGGTCCAGGTGTCGCGAGCCGCTGATCAGCGAGCCGAGGGCCGCGGTCGCGTCGTCCTGACCCTGCGCAGCGGTGGCGATCTGCGCCCGCGCCTGGTCGTCGTACGTCGGGCGCTCCACCTGGCGGAAGATCCCGATCGGCGCCCGGTGGAGCACGCCCGCGTCGGTGAGCCGGGACAGCGCGAACGCCGTGGTCGGGTCGGTGGCGTGGGCGTCGTGGACCATCAGGTCGGACTCGTGCACGTCGGCCACCTCGACGGAGAACACCTGGCCGCTGTCCTTGTCGCGGACGACGCCGTACTGGCCGTCGCTGCCGAACCGGATCGGCTGCCCGTGCTCGAGCGGGATGATCGCGTCGGCCTTGGTGTCCTTGTTCTTGATCGCGTCGAACGCGCCGTCGTTGAAGATCGGGCAGTTCTGGTAGATCTCGACCAGCGCCGTGCCACGGTGGGCGGCGGCCGCGGACAGCACCGAGGTGAGGTGCCTGCGGTCGGAGTCGATCGTGCGCGCCACGAAGGTCGCCTCGGCGCCGAGAGCCAGCGACACCGGGTTGAACGGGTAGTCGACCGAGCCCACCGGCGTCGACTTGGTGACCTTGCCCGGCTCGGAGGTGGGGGAGTACTGGCCCTTGGTCAGCCCGTAGATCCGGTTGTTGAACAGCAGGATCTTCATGTTGACGTTGCGGCGCATCGCGTGGATCAGGTGGTTGCCGCCGATGGAGAGCGCGTCGCCGTCACCGGTGACGACCCACACCGACAGGTCCTCGCGGGCGGTGGCCAGGCCGGTCGCGATCGCGGGCGCCCGGCCGTGGATCGAGTGCATGCCGTAGGTGTCGAGGTAGTACGGGAAGCGCGAGGAGCAGCCGATGCCGGAGACGAAGACGACGTTCTCGCGGCGCAGCCCCAGCTCGGGCATGAAGCCCTGCACGGCCGCGAGGACCGCGTAGTCGCCGCAGCCGGGGCACCAGCGCACCTCCTGGTCGGAGGTGTACTCCTTGCGGGTCTGCGGCTCGTCGTTGGTCGGGACACCGCGCAGCCCCGGGAACGGCAGCTCGGTGGTGCTCATCGGAACGACTCTCCTTCTCGGTGGTCTCGACGGGATCGACCACCGTCTGCACGTCGTCACCCGTGGTCTCGATCAGGTCCGTGATCGCCTCGGCGAGCTCGGCCGCCTTGAGCGGCAGCCCGCGCACGTGGTTGTAGCCGACGACGTCGACGAGGTACTTGGCGCGCAGCAGCAGGGACAGCTGGCCGAGGTTCATCTCGGGCACCAGCACGGCGTCGTACCTCTTGAGCACC
The DNA here is from genome assembly GCA_963754145.1 of uncultured Actinomycetota bacterium. GTDB lineage: Bacteria > Actinomycetota > Actinomycetes > Propionibacteriales > Nocardioidaceae > Marmoricola. The sequence goes on along the minus strand of CAVWFF010000007.1, from coordinate 53,563 downwards.
TCGCCGAGATCCTTGGGGAACGGGTTGAGGTGGCGCACGTGGGTCTGGGCGACCGAGAGCCCGGCCTTGCGGACCCGTCGGCAGGCGGCGCCGATCGGCCCGTACGTCGAGCCCCAGCCGAGCACCAGCACCCGCGCCTCGCCGTCGGGGTCGTCGACCTCGAGCGGCGGCAGGCTGTCGGCGATCCGGTCGATCTTGGCCTGCCGGGTGCGCACCATGAAGTCGTGGTTGGCGGGGTCGTAGGAGATGTTGCCGTGGCCGTCGCCCTTCTCCAGGCCACCGATCCGGTGCTCGAGGCCGGGGGTGCCGGGGATCGCCCACGGGCGGGCCAGGGTCTCGCGGTCACGCAGGTAGGGCCAGAAGTCCGGGTCGCCCGTCGTCCGTGGTGTGGTTGGGTCCGGTCGCGAACGCGGGGTCGATCGTCGGGAGGTCGACCAGCTCGGGGATCCGCCACGGCTCGGAGCCGTTGGCGAGCATGCCGTCGGAGAGCAGCAGCACCGGGGTGCGGTAGGTGATCGCGATCCGCGCAGCCTCGAGCGCGGCGTCGAAGCAGTCGCCGGGGGACTGCGGCGCCACGATCGGCACCGGTGACTCGCCGTTGCGGCCGAACATCGCCTGCAGCAGGTCGGCCTGCTCGGTCTTGGTCGGCAGCCCGGTGGACGGGCCGCCGCGCTGCACGTCGACGACCAGCAGCGGGAGCTCGATCATCACGCCGAGGCCGATGGTCTCCGACTTGAGCGCGAGACCCGGTCCGGACGTGGTGGTGATCCCGAGCGCACCGCCGAACGACGCGCCCAGCGCCGCGCCGACACCGGCGATCTCGTCCTCCGCCTGGAAGGTGGTGACGTCGAAGCGCTTGTGCTTGCTGAGCTCGTGGAGGATGTCGGAGGCCGGCGTGATCGGGTAGCTGCCGAGGAACAGCGGCAGGCCCGACTGGACGCCGGCCGCGATCAGGCCGTAGGCCAGCGCCAGGTTGCCGGTGATGTTGCGGTAGGTGCCCGCCGGCATCGGGGCCGGCTTGATCTCGTACTGGACCGCGAACGCCTCGGTGGTCTCGCCGAAGTTCCAGCCCGCGCGGAAGGCCGTGATGTTGGCGTCGCGGATGTCCGGCGCCTTGGCGAACCGGCGCTCGAGGAAGCTGATCGTCGACTCGGTCGGGCGCCCGTACATCCAGGACAGCAGGCCGAGGGCGAACATGTTCTTCGCGCGGGCGGCGTCCTTGCGTGAGAGCCCGAACTCCTTCACCGCCGCGACCGTCATCCCGGTGAGGTCGAGGGCCGTCAGCGCGTAGTCGGCGAGGGTGTCGTTCTCGAGGGGGTTGTCGACGTAGCCGGCCTTGGTCAGGTTGCGCGCGGAGAAGTCGTGGCTGTCCACGATGATCGCCGTGCCCGGCTTCATGTCGGCCAGGTTGGCCTTGAGCGCGGCCGGGTTCATCGCCACCAGCACGTCGGGGGCGTCGCCGGGGGTCAGGATGTCGTGGTCGGCGAAGTGCACCTGGAACGAGGAGACGCCCGGGAGCGTGCCCTGGGGTGCGCGGATCTCGGCCGGGAAGTTCGGCAGGGTCGACAGGTCGTTGCCGAACGCTGCCGACTCCTGGGTGAACCGGTCACCGGTCAGCTGCATGCCGTCGCCGGAGTCGCCCGCGAACCGGATGATCACCCGGTCGAGCTGCTGGACCTGCTTGGACACGGTGGAGACGCCTACTTTCCTCACGCGATCACGCCCGCCGATCGGGACGGGCACAGTTGTCCACGATATCCCCGTGGCAAGGCGTGGCGGAGCGCGTCTCCTCCCGCGGTCGTCCGATGCGCGGACGACGTGACGCAGCCCACGTCCAGAGCGTCCGCCGAGCGTGGGAACCCGGCCAGGCAGGCACACCGCACCGTCCGGCGACGCGCCGGATGACGAGATGGTGTGGAGGTCTCGCTTTTAAATGTAGTAGATTACTCGTCAATAGTCAGTAACTCGGGTACTGCCCCCTCGATCACGAAGGAAATCCAGACACATGTCGATCACGTGGAAGACCGCCGCCGTACGCCCGCTCGTGGGTGTGGTTGCCGGACTGGTGGCCCTGACCGGATGTGCCACCGCCGGAGGCGGCAGCAGCAAGTCCGACGAGGTGAGCATCGTCGGCTTCTCCATCCTGAAGACCGCCAACGAGCAGCTCCTCAAGGACTTCCAGAAGACCGACGCCGGCAAGGGCGTCACGTTCAAGACCTCGTACGGCGCATCGGGTGACCAGAGCCGCGCCGTCATCGCCGGCCTCAAGGCCGACGAGGTCCACCTGTCGCTCGAGCCGGACGTCACCAAGCTGGTGGACGAGAAGCTCGTCGCCGACGACTGGAAGTCCGGCCCCAACAAGGGCGTCGCTGACCCAGTCGGTCGTGGCGATCGTGGTGCGCAAGGGCAACCCCAAGGGCATCAAGGGCTGGGACGACCTGGTCAAGCCGGGCGTCAAGATCGTCACCCCCAACCCGGGCTCCTCCGGCTCGGCGAAGTGGAACATCCTCGCGGCGTACGGCCACGTGCTCGCGCAGGGTGGCAGCGAGAAGGACGCGCAGGCCTACCTGACCAAGTTCCTCGACAACGTCGCCGCCCTCCCGGGCTCCGGCAAGGACGCCACCACGGCGTTCGAGGGTGGCACCGGTGACGTGCTGCTGTCCTACGAGAACGAGGCGATCGAGGCCCGCCAGGCCGGCGCCGACTTCGACTACCTGATCCCGGACCAGACCCTGCTGATCCAGAACACCGGCCGCGGTGACCAAGGACGCCAGCAAGGCCGCCAAGGACTTCCTCGACTTCCAGCTCAGCAAGCAGGGCCAGACCGACTACGCCAAGCAGGGCTTCCGCCCGCTCGACAAGAGCGTGAAGGTCGACGTCGAGGGCGCCAACGACCCGAGCGACCCGTTCCCGACGCCGAAGACGCTCCTGACCATCGACAAGGACTTCGGTGGCTGGGCCGAGGCCGAACACGAAGTACTTCGACGAGAAGACCGGCATCGTCACCAAGCTGCTGGCGGACTCCGGCAAGGCCTGACGCATGAGCACAGCTGAACTCGCCTCGGCTCCGGGTACGACGCGCAGGCGTCGTCGACCCGGAGCCGCCGGGCTCTCGGCATGGGGTCCGCGCTCGGCCTCGGCATCACCATGATCTGGTTCAGCCTGCTGGTCCTGATCCCGCTGGTCGCGGTGCTGATCGCCGCGGCCGACCTCGGTCTCGCCGGCTTCTGGGACGTCGTCTCCAGTCCGCAGACCGCGGCGGCGCTGCGACTCACCGTGGTCCAGGCGCTCGGCGTCACGCTGCTCAACGTGGTCATGGGCACGGCGCTCGCGTGGGTGCTGGTCCGCGACCACTTCTGGGGCAAGCGGCTCCTCGACGTCGTGATCGACGTGCCGTTCGCGCTCCCCACGATCGTCGCGGGCCTCGTGCTCCTGTCGCTCTACGGGCCGAACTCGCCGCTGGGCGTCAACGTCGCCAACACCCGGGTCGCCGTGTTCCTGGCCCTGGCGTTCGTGACGCTGCCCTTCGTCGTCCGGACCGTGCAGCCGGTGCTCGAGACCCTCGAGCGCGACACCGAGGAGGCCGCCGCGTCGCTCGGCGCGAGCCGGTTCACGACGTTCCGCCGGGTGATCCTGCCGTCCCTGACGCCGGCGATCGCCGCCGGCGCGGCCCTGTCCTTCGCGCGCGGGATCAGCGAGTACGGCTCGCTGGTGCTGCTCTCCGGCAACCTGCCCGGTCGCACCGAGGTGGCGTCCGTGCGCGTCCTGACCTACATCGAGAACGGCAGCAAGGAGGCGGCGGCCGCGGTCGCCGCGATCCTGCTGCTGGTCGCGCTCCTCGTGATCGTGGCCCTCGACGTCCTGCAGAGGAGGCTCGCCCGCCGTGGCGACTAGCTATGCATCCGACCCGGCCCCGGTGCGCTGGGGCCTGCGCATCGTGACCGTGGGCTACGTGTTCCTGCTCGTGGCGTGGCCGACCGCGCTGGTGTTCAAGAACGCGCTCGCCGACGGGTTCGGCGCCATGTTCGACACGTTCTCCGACCCGGAGATCGCGCACGCGCATCTCGCTGACCCTGACGATCACGGTCTGGGCGGTGCTGATCAACCTGGTGTTCGGCCTGACCATCTCGATCCTGCTGGTGCGCTACGACTTCCCCGGCAAGCGGGTGCTGTCCGCGTTGCTCGACGTACCGCTCGCGGTCTCGCCGGTCGTGGTCGGCCTGGCCCTGGTGCTGGTCTACAACGGCCGGGACGGATGGTTCGGCCCGAGCCTGGAGGACGCCGGCTTCCAGATCATCTTCTCCACCCCCGGCATGATCATGGCGACCGTGTTCGTGGCGCTGCCGCTGATGATCCGCGAGGTGGTGCCGGTGCTCGAGGAGATCGGCGACGACCAGGAGCAGGCCGCCCGGAGCCTCGGCGCCAACGCGGTGCAGACGTTCCGGCGGATCACGCTGCCCGGCATCAAGTGGGCCGTCGTCTACGGCGTCGTGCTCAGCCTGGCCCGCTCGCTCGGTGAGTTCGGCGCGGTCAAGATCGTCTCCGGCAACATCAGTCGGCCAGTCCCAGACCGCCACCCTCTCCGTCGAGGAGACCTACCAGAACTTCCAGCAGCAGGCGTCGTACAGCATCGCCGCCCTGCTCGCCTTCGCCGCGATGGCCTGCCTGGTCATCGTGGCGATCCTTCGCCCGAAGGAGCAACAAGAATGAGCATCAACGTCTCCGGCGTCACCAAGAAGTTCGGCGACTTCGTCGCGCTCGACGACGTCTCCGTCGACCTGCCCACCGGCCAGCTCACCGCGCTGCTCGGGCCCAGCGGTGGCGGCAAGTCCACGCTGCTGCGGATCATCGCCGGCCTCGAGAGCGCCGACGACGGCACCGTCACGATCGAGGGCAACGAGGCCACGCACCTGCCGCCGCAGAAGCGCAACGTGGGCTTCGTCTTCCAGCACTACGCGGCCTTCAAGCACATGAGCGTGGCGAAGAACGTCGCGTTCGGCCTGGAGATCCGCAAGCGCCCGAAGGACGAGGTGAAGCGACGCGTCGACGAGCTGCTGGAGCTGGTGCACCTCAGCCAGTTCGCGCACCGGCTTCCGTCGCAGCTCTCGGGCGGCCAGCGGCAGCGGATGGCGCTCGCGCGCGCCCTCGCGGTGGAGCCGTCCGTGCTGCTCCTCGACGAGCCGTTCGGTGCGCTCGACGCCAAGGTGCGCAAGGAGCTGCGCGACTGGCTGCGCCGGCTGCACGACGAGGTGCACGTCACCACCGTCTTCGTCACGCACGACCAGGAGGAGGCGCTCGAGGTCGCCGACGAGATCGTGGTGATCAACGACGGCAGGATCGAGCAGATCGGCTCGCCGGACCAGCTGTACGACGAGCCCGCCAGCGACTTCGTGATGAGCTTCCTCGGCCCGGTCACGACGCTCGAGAACAAGCTGATCCGTCCGCACGACATCGAGGTGTCGACGCACAGCCGGATCGCGGGTGCGATCGGCGGCACGGTCTCCCGCGTGGTGCGCGTCGGCTTCGAGGTGCGGCTCACGGTCGAGCGTCGACCGGCCCGGGCACCCCGAGGTCGCGGTCACGGTCACCCGGGCGCACAGCCGCAACCTGGGGATCGAGGAGGGCACCAAGGTGTGGCTCACGCCGACCCACGGCGCGCCCGTCGTACCGGCCATGGAGAGCAGCCTCAGCGAGACCTCGGCCGAGATCGCCGTCTGACCCGTGTGCCCGGGGACGTGCCAGCACGCGTCCCCGGGCACACGACGCGCATCCGACATTGACCGGGTCGGCACTTCGTAAGGCTGCGGCGTGCTGGGGCAGCGCCGGAGGCCATCAACTTGCTGGCGAAGGACGGTGTGTGGACGCCCCTCGACATCAGCGGCCCAGCGCCCTGCCCCCCGAAGGCAGACGGCGGCCTGGCTGAACTGGGCTGCTACTACCTCACGGCCCGGATCACCGGTGGATAGACGCTTTTCGCCCGGCGTACTCTCGAACGTGAGGCTCTCTGCTGGACGGAGGTCGCCGTGGACGTCATCTGGATCGTGCTGGCGGTGATAGCAGCCCTGGCCATCGCGGCCTGGTTCGCGACCGTGCGCGTCGTCAAGCAGGTCGAGCGAGGCGTCGTGTTCAGGCTGGGCCGTGCCCAGCCTCGGCTGAGACGTCCGGGCATGACCCTGCTCGTGCCTGCAGTGGACAGGATGACGCGCGTCAACGTTCAGGTGGTGACCATGCCTGTTCCCGCGCAGGACGGCATCACCCGCGACAACGTGACCGTCCGGGTCGACGCCGTCGTCTACTTCAAGGTGATCAACCCGCTGAGGGCTGTGGTCGAGGTGCAGGACTACGGGTTCGCGATCGCCCAGGTTGCGCAGACGTCGCTGCGCTCGATCATCGGGAAGAGTGAGCTCGACGATCTGCTGTCCAACCGGGAGCATCTCAATGAAGGCCTCGAGGTGATGCTCGACAGTCCGGCCGCTGCGTGGGGAATCGAGATCGACCGCGTCGAGATCAAGGATGTGGAGCTGCCGGAGTCCATGAAGCGGTCCATGTCGCGCCAGGCGGAGGCTGAGCGCGAGCGTCGATCCAGGATCATCACCGCTGATGGTGAGTTCCAGGCGTCCCAACGGCTCTCCGAGGCAGCGGCCGCGATGGCCGACACACCCGCGGCGCTCCAGCTGCGACTTCTCCAGACGATGGTCGAGGTGGCGGCCGAGAAGAACTCGACGCTCGTGCTGCCGTTCCCGGTCGAGATGCTGCGGTACTTCGAGGCCGTCGCGACCGGGACGCCGGCCGTACCGCGCAGTCGTGAGTCGACTCCTGAGCAGCACACTGACGGGGCGATCCTGGAGTACCCAGAGGCGAACTGACCTCAGTCGCGAGTCCCGGGACGTGGTCGGGATGGTCGAGGGCCGGAGCTTCGCCAACACCGAGAGCTCCTTCGGTAACTCCTCTCACTTGATCTACGAACGACACCGGTCGAAGACGACAGCCTTGCGGTCACCGGCTCAGCCTCGCTGCATCTCCCAGGCAAGGTCGATGGCCGCGCGCACGGCACGCGGCTCTGCCCGATCGAGATAGGCCTCGACCTTGTGATGTGCCTCCATCCGAGGCGGCACGCCGAAACTGTCCGGGTAGGTCTCGAGCAGGAGCTCTCGCTCGCCCAGAGGGACCCGGATCACCACCGTGTCCTGGTCATGCAGCGCGCACGACCAGGCGGTCATGGACGTACCACGCCGGACGCGACTCGGTTCCCTTGCGCTTGACCTGCGGCAACGACTCCGCATACCGACCAACCTCGTCGAGGGTCACCCGCGAAGCGTAGGCGGCCACGCGCGGCAGTGGGTGATCCGGCGGCCAGCCCAACCGGTCGGGACTTCATGGCGAAGAGGGAGCCGAGAGAGTTGAGAGTTGAACCAAGGTTGCGGTTCTGCGGCGGTTGGACTAGTAGTTAGGCGTCTTTGGAGGCGCCCCGAGACTTACTCACGCAGCCGAGTGGAAGGGCGCCTCCCCCACGTCCGTCGGGAGCAGACAAAGCCAGGCTGTCGTTCAGCCCGGCCATGCCGCGCACGGCCACGGAGGCGAGGGAGACCTTCGACGAGGACGGAGACGCCTACCTCGCCGCCTTCGCCGACCTTGTCGGCGAGCTGGTCTGAACGTCCTCCAGGTTCCAACTACCCTCACGTCGTCGGTGTGAGCACGGCAATCGGGATGGTACGACCTGACTTCTTCCGGTAGCCCTCGAAGAACGGCGCCTGCTCGACCACCGACGCCCAGAGCGCATCCCGTTCCTCACCCTCGGTGTCGTGCACGGAGACCTCGTGCGTCCGGTCACCGATCTCGAGCGTCGCCCGGTCGACCATCCGCAGGTTCCGGAACCATTGTGGGTCGGCCTTCGCGCCACCGGCGCTACCCACGACCAGCCAGCTCCCAGCGCGCTCGAAGTAGGCCATCGGAGTCGTGCGGGGCGTTCCCGTCTTCCTGCCAGGCACGGTGAGCAGGCAGACGGGAAGGCCCCTGACCCGGTTGAAGTGACGGCCTCCCGTGCGACGGTACAGCGCCACGTGCATCGCGTTGCCCTTGCGCATCAAGGTCTTCATCAGCCCGCTCATGCCACTGAACCTTCCCGATTCCACCCCCAGAGGACAACCCCTTCGTCGGGCGTTCGACCCGCCCGGCTTGCTACCTTGCGTCCATGACCAGGTGTGCCGCAGGGCGGGCGTGAAGGCGGTCCTGTACGAGCGGTACGGGTCTCCCGACGTGCTGCATGTCGAGGACGTCCCGGTACCTTTCCCCGCCACCGGCCAGGTGCGGGTCAAAGTCGCTGCGACTTCGGTCAACCTCAGCGACTGGGAGTGCCTACGCGGATCGCCTGCCTACGCGCGGATCGGCGGGCTGCGTCACCCGGCACGCCGGACGCTTGGGTCAGACTTCGCGGGCGTTGTCGACGATGTCGGCGAGGCGGTGACCGGGTTCCGGCCCGGAGACGAGGTGTATGGAGACAACCTCGCGCTGAAGGGTGGCTTCGCGGAGTACGCGCTCGCCCCGGAATCCGCACTTGCCCACAAGCCGCCCCAGCTCACGTTCGCTGAGGCGTCAACCATCCCGCAAGCGGGCGCGATCGCCCTGCAGGGCACGGCACAGGGCAGTGTCGGGTAGCCGGTTGCTGATCAACGGCGCTGGCGGGGGTCGGGATCCTTCGCCATTCAGCTCGCCAAGCGACTCGGTGCTCACGTGACGGGTGTCGACAACGCCGCCAAACAAGACTTCATGCGATCGCAGCACGCCTTGGGCCACTCCTCGGCGCCGATCACGTTGAACGTGTACAGCCACCTATGGCCGAAGGCGGAGGACCGGACGCGGACAGCAGCGGCCCATCTCATGGCGACCACGGCCGATCCTGCGGACTCTGTGCGGACTCCGGCAGGTTTCTGAGCGTGAATCAGCGGTAGTTGGTGAACTGCACCGCGAAGTCGTAGTCCTGCGCCTTGACCAGCGCCTGCACGGCCTGCAGGTCGTCGCGCTTCTTGCTGCTCACCCGGAGCTCGTCGCCCTGGACCTGCACCTTGACGCCCTTGGGGCCCTCGTCGCGGATCAGCTTGCCGACCTTCTTCGCGTCCTCGGAGGTGATCCCCTCCTTGAGCGCGACGCTGATCTTCGACTCGCGGCCGGACGGCCGCGGCTCGCCGGCGTCGAGGATCTTCAGCGACTGCTGGCGCTTGATCAGCTTCTCCTTGAACACGTCGAGCACGGCCGTCGCCCGGTCCTCGGCGTTGGCGGAGATCTCGATCCCTCTCGCCGGACCACTTGATCTCGGCGCCGGTGCCCTTGAAGTCGTAGCGCTGGCGTGATCTCGCGAGCCGCCTGGCTCAGCGCGTTGTCGACCTCCTGGCGGTCGATCTTGCTCACGATGTCGAACGACGAGTCGGCCACTGACGGCCCTCCTGTGACGATTTATCCCTGACGGTGGTGCTGCGCTATCCTCGGCTGCGCTGTCGGCCACACTACTGCGGCAGGCGAGCACGGCAGGTTGCCCGAGCGGCCAATGGGAGCGGACTGTAAATCCGTCGGAGTATTCCTTCGCAGGTTCGAATCCTGCACCTGCCACGCGAACACCGAAGGCCTCCTCGTCCCCGTCGACGGAGAGGCCTTCGGCCTCTCAGCAGCTCGGCGGTGCCGGGACCGCATTCGTCCACTTGCCAGACTGCTCGCATGACGCCGGATAGTGAGGGTCCCGCCAAGGGCACCGTGCTCCTCGGCGACCAGGCCGTCGCGGGCGGCCCGTCGTACGACGCGGCCCTCGGCCTGGTCCTGTTGCGTCGGGGGACGGGCGGACCCCGCGAGGTGATCCGGGTCTTCAACCCGGCGCCGACTGCCGGGTTCAGCCGCCGTGACCAGCTCCGGACCGGCTTCCCGGCCGCGCTCCGCGTGGTCCGGGAGCGCGGCTTCGAGCCGGTCGTGCGGGGACCAGGCGGTCGGTTCGCGGTCTACCACCGAGGCAGCGTCGTCGTGGACCACGTATGTCTCGAGACCGGCTCGGCCGAAGGCATGCACGACCGCTTCGAGCACTATGCGGTGATGCACGCGGAGATCCTGCGCAGACTGGGACTCGATGCCCGGATCGGTGAGGTGCCGGGTGAGTACTGCCCCGGGAAGTACAGCGTCAATGCGGGAGGCGTGAGAAAGATCGTGGGCTCCGCCCAACGCCTGACGCGCGAGGGCTGGCTGTTCAGCACCGTCATCCAGGTGTCGGGGTCGGCCGCGCTGCGTGAGGTGCTGGTTCCCGCCTCCGTCGCCCTGGGCTACGACCTCGACCCGACCACGGTGGGGGCCGTCGAGGACAGCGTCCCGGGGATCACCACCGCGCAAGTGACCACGGCCGTGACCGACGCGTACGGCGCGCTTGCCGACGAGGTCTGGCCGGCTCTTCCCGAGGAGGTCGTCCGGGCTCTGGCCGACGTCGTCCGGGAACGGGCCGACGAGCTGTCCGACGGCGGGCACTGACCACGACTGCATCTCACCGGCGGACAACGACAGTTCGCGGCGGACGATCCAGCTGATGGCCCGTCGATGTCCCGATCGGCGCGTCTGCGGCACTCATGGCGTTGCTGGATGCGCGTCCATGCCACGATGTCACCCGTGCCAGTGGGCGTTCCCCTTCCCCGGAAGGTGTCCGGCGCGGGGGAGGTTCCCCGGCTCGCCTGGGTGGTCTGATCTGGCCGGATGTCGTTGAGGTGGGAGGGGCACGTTGGCGGTACGTCGCACGCCCAGGCGCGAGTCCGGTGGAGACGTGGCGTCCTCGTTCTTCCGTTCGAGACTCAAGGTCCCGGCGGTACCCGAGCACTACCTGCGCCGGCCACGTCTCCTCCAGCTGCTCGATGAGGCGGCAAGGGCGCCGATCACCTCGGTGGTCGCGCCGGCGGGGTCGGGCAAGACCTCACTGCTGGTCGACTGGTGCTCCACGTCCACCGCGCCGACGGCGTGGCTGTCGCTGGACGAGACCGATCGGGACGGTGGGCAGTTCTGGACCGCGGTGGCGGCCGCGCTTGCCGAGCTGGTCGAGGGCCTCGGCGGCCGTGCATCCCCGGCCAAGGGTCCGGGCTCGCTCCTGGAGGAGGTGGCGACACTCGTGGCCGCGCTCGAGGAGTGCGAGCATCCGGCATCAGCGCTGCTCGTGGTGGACGACGTCCACCTGATCGACCAGGACGAGGCCATCGTCGCGTCGTTGGCGCACTTCTTGAAGTCGTTGCCGGAATGGTTGCACGTCGTGCTGCTCTCGCGTCGCACACCCAAGCTGCCCATCGACCGACTCCGTGCCCGTGGACAGCTCGGTGAGGTCGCCTTCGCCGAGCTGCGGTTCTCCGACGAGGAGGCCGAGGAGCTGCTGGTCAGACTGGTGCCGTCCATCGCGCAGGACGAGCTCAGGGAGGTCGTCGGCGTGGCTGGCGGCTGGGCTGCAGGACTCCAGCTCACCGCGCTCGCCGCGCGCTCGGAGCAGGCACAACCAAGCACCCCGCCGCACAGCGGCGCACGCGACCTCCTCTTCTCCGACTACGTCTGGAACGAAGTGCTCTCGGCCGAGAGCGCCGACGTCGTCGACGCGCTCCTGGACACCTCGGTGGTCACGCGCATCAACCCCGCACTCGCAGCCGCTCTCACCGGTCGTCCCGATGCCGGCGAGCTGCTCCTCGAGGCCCAGGCGCGTGGCCTCTTCGTCACGAGGCTCGGTCCGTCGGGGTGGCTCGAGGTGCACGCTGTGGTCCGCGAGGAGCTGCTGGCGGAGGTGGCCAGACGGTCACCCGGGCGCGTGGCCACCCAGCACGCCCTCGCCGCGCGTTGGTTCGAGGACGCCGGCGAGGTGACGCCTGCACTGGAGCACTGGCTGCTTGCGGCGCGACCTCGAGAGGCTCTACGACTGCTCTCGGAGCACGTCGCAGTTCTGTACGACACCGGCCGGGAGGCGACGATCGCGCGAACCATCTCCCGCATTCCGCAGAACGTCGCGTCGGCCGACCTCCAGGCCCAGATCGAGTTCGCCTGGTGCCAGCTGCACGTGGACAAGCACCGGTTCCTGGAGAACGTGTCCCACGCCAGTGCGATCCGGGAGCGATCCGATGACCCGGCCCCGGCGTCCTGCAGCGCGCCTCAGCATGCTGCAGGCGATTGCGGCGACGATCACCGGGGACTGGGCCGCAGGCGGCCGGCTGGCCACCGAGGCCGTGAGCACCCTCGGCGGGGCGAGCGCGACGGATCCGCTGGGGCGGTTCGGATGGAACCTGGTCGCGCGCGACGTGGCGCTCTCCGAGTGCTGGGACGATGCGCGGCCGCAGCTCGAGTGGGTGCGCCTCCAGCTGGGCCCGGACCCGGAGCGACGGCTCGCCTACGAAGGAACGCGCGCCCTGGGTGAGGTGCTCGCCGGGCGCCCGGTGGATGCGCTGCGCATCGCCGCCGGCGTCTGGGAGATCGCCGCCGTCAACTCCATGACGATCCTGCGCGCCGAGCTGGACATCGCCGTGGCGCTCGCACACCGCGAGCTCGGCGATCGCCCTCGCGCCGTCACCGAGCTGGCCACCCTGGCCGAGGCGAGGACCGGACCGGTGACCCACGCCCAGGCCCTGGCCATGCTGGAGCTGACCCAGCTGAGACTCGACGAAGGCGATCTCGAGGCGGCGGAGGCGGCCTTCGAGCGGGCCAACGAGTTCGTGCGCAGCGACTTCTCCGGTGCCGGCGGGCTCGACTGGCTGGCCCGCACCGGAACCCGGGTCGCACTGGCCGCCGGGGAGCCGGCGGTGGCCCGGAGCTGGTCCGAGCAGGTCGCCGATCCGTTCTGGCGGCGGTGGGGTTCGCCAGGGTCCAGCTCTTCGACGGCCGACGCGCAGACGCTGCCGCACAGCTGGAGCAGGTCGTGCCACGCTGCCTTCGCCATGAGGTGGTGCTCGAGCTGCTGCGGGCGCGGGCGGCGGACGAGGAGTCGGCTGCCGTCGACCATGCGATCAGGGCTGTCGAACGTGCCTGTGGTGCCGGGCTCGTCCAGACGGTTGCCTCCGAGGGTGCCGACGTCCTCGCGCTGCTGGAGGTCCACGCCTGGAGCGCACCCAAGGAGTGGCTCGACCGGATCCGGCGGGCGGCCGGTCCGCCGCTCGGCGGGTTGTTCGTGGATCCAAGCCCGCCGGGCGAGCACCTGACCGATCGTGAGGTCCAGGTGCTGAAGATGTTGCCGAGCCGGCTCACGCTGCGCGAGATCGCCGACGAGCTGTTCATCTCCGTGAACACGCTGAAGTTCCACCTGAAGCTGGTCTACCGCAAGCTGGGGGTCTCCTCGCGTGCCGAGGCCGCCGAGGTGGCGCGAGGCCTGGCGAGCCCGGGCCGGAGTCAGGCCGGCCCGGTGGTGTCGAGACGCTGACGGGTCCTCGCCGTACGCACGCCGGGCACCGGTTGTCGGTGCCGACCTCACCCACTGCAGGGTGGTGTCACACCACCCGAGGCGGGGCCACGATGACCGGGTGCGTCCCACCGAGCTTGTCCTTCCGCGATCCGATGGCTGACCCATCCGAGCGGCGCGTCTCGGATGCGGCCACCGACACCGACCTCGTCGAGTACCTCGTCGTCGTCGTACCGGACCTCGGCTCCCTGAGGACCGTGACCCCAGCACTCGCCGACCTGGTCGCGTCGGCGGCCATCCGCATCCTCGACCTCGTCTGCGTCTCCAAGAGCGCCGAGGACGGTGAGCTGACCGTGGTCGAGTTCGAGGAGGCCGAGGGGATGTCGGCGCTGGAGGCGTGGACGGGGACATCGGGGGCCTGCTCAGCACCCATGACATCGAGACGGCGTCCCGGCAGCTCGCCGCGGGCTCGTCCGCGATCCTCCTGGTCGTGGAGGACAGGTGGGCGCAAGCGCTGTCATCGGCAGCGAGGCGGGCCGGAGGACGGGTCGTCGGAGGTGGCCGTGTCGCTCGTCCGCTCGTGGAGGCGGCGCTCGAAGCGACGTCCCGAGCGACCGGGGTGGACGCGGAGCAGGGGGACGGTGACTGAACATGCGCAGAGTGGCCACCTCACGCCGCGAGCACCCCGACCTGCTGTCGAGAGAACCCTCGGAGGTGGCCGAGGATCGGTGGACGGCCCTCCTCATCGACCCGGTCGCGCAGGTGACCGAGCTGGCGGACCTGGTCGCCCGCGGCCTCGTGTCCCCGGAGGACTTCGAGCGCCAACGGGGGAAGATCTTCGGTGCCTGAGTACCTGCAGCCCGGCACGTCACACGCCGCCCGCCGCCTCCGTGTCGTCGAGTAGGTTGCGGAAGACCGTGGGTGCGCGTGGTCCCGGACTCGCCGAGGCGGTCGACGTGACTCCGTCCCGTGCGGCTGCGGAGCGCACGGCAGGCCTGCCACCGCCCTCGGGGGGGTGCCGACGATGACGACCGTGACCCCGTCCATGCCGTCATCCCGGCGGCAGGTCTGGACGCTGGGGCTGTTCCTGCTGCTCCGGATGACGCTGTCGGTCTCGGCGTTGCTGCTGGCGTACTTCCTGATCCCGACCAGGAGCGCGGGGAGGTCCGCCGACTGGCCGTGGCTGACGCTCGAGCTCTGTGTGTTCGGGGTGGTGGTCGGGGTTCCAGGTGCCGGCCATCGTCAAGGCGAAGTACCCCATCCTTCGTGCCATCGAGGCGCTGGCGATCCTCGTACCGCTGTACCTGCTGATCTTCGCCCGGATCTACCTGTCGAGCTCGATCGGCGATCCGGCCGCCTTCAACCAGCCCCTGGACAAGATCACGGCGCTGTACTTCACGGTCACCGTCCTCTCCACCGTCGGATTCGGAGACATCGTGGCGCAGGTGAACAGCATGAGACTGCTGGTCACGCTCCAGATGCTGCTCAACCTGGTGCTGCTGGGACTGGTGATCAGACTGCTGACCGCGTCCGCGCGGCAGGGCGTCGCCCGGCGGCGAGGACAGGCCGACCTTGGCGAAACGGGCCGAGTCGACGACTGAGCGCCGGCACCCGCGGACGGCGGTACCGGTGCGCGGGACCACTTACCCACCCGTCTTGGGGGGGTGTCACCCCACCCCCGGTGGCAACAGGCTGTCCACATGTCCAGCACGCCGGCGCCTGCCCGACGGAGACCCACTGATGCGACGGCCCGGAACACGTCCGTGCCTACGCGGTCGCTGGCCCACTCAAACCCCGAGCGAGGAGATGCACCGTGGACTCGATAACGAACGATTTTGGTGAAGTTCTGCTGTGGAGCTTCTGGTTCTTCATCTGGATCGCCGCGCTCATGGTGTGGTTCCGCTGCCTCTTCGACCTGTTCCGCGACAAGTCGCTGAGCGGGTGGGGCAAGGCGGGTTGGGCGGTCTTGCTGATCTTCGTGCCATGGGTCGGCGCACTGATCTACCTGATCGCTCGGGGCAGGAGCATGACCGAGCGTCAGATGGCAGAGGTGGCGGAGATGAAGGCCGCCCAGGATTCCTACATCCAGGAGGTCGCGGGGGCGAAGACCAGCCCGGCATCGCAGATCGCCGACGCCAAGTCCCTGCTGGACTCCGGTGCGATCAGCCAGGCCGAGTTCGACGCCCTGAAGGCGAAGGCGCTGGCCTGAGGCGACGAACAGGCCGCGAGGTGCTGGTCGTGGCCTGAGGCGTCAGACTGGCCCCATGGCACCCGAGCACCCGCTGGCCCTGTTCGACACCGACTCGCTGATCGGCGAGGAGGACCGCGCGATGCGCGACACGGTCCGCCGCTTCGTCGACGAGCGGATCCGGCCGGACCTCGCGGAGTGGTACGAGAGCGGCGAGGTGCCGGTCCGCGAGCTGAGCGTCGAGCTCGGCAAGCTGGGGCTGCTGGGCATGCACCTCGAGGGGTACGGGTGCGCCGGGCACCAGCGCCACGGCGTACGGGCTGGCCTGCATGGAGCTCGAGGCCGGTGACTCGGGGCTGCGCAGCCTGGTCTCGGTGCAGGGGTCGCTGGCGATGTACGCGATCTGGAAGCACGGCTCCGACGAGCAGAAGGACGCAGTGGCTGCCCCGGATGGCGCAGGGCGACGCGATCGGCTGCTTCGGGCTGACCGAGGCCGACTTCGGGTCCAACCCCGGCGGCATGCGCACCCGGGCTCGGAGGGACGGCGACGACTGGGTGCTCAACGGCTCGAAGATGTGGATCACCAACGGCAGCGTGGCCGACGTCGCGATCGTGTGGGCCCGGTCGGAGGAGGACGACCGGATCCGCGGGTTCGTCGTGCCAACCGACGCCGACGGTTTCGCGGCGACCGACGGTGAAGCGCAAGATGTCGCTGCGCGCGTCGGTGACCTCGGAGCTCACCTTCGACGACCTCCGGCTGCCCGCCGACGCGATGCTGCCCGAGGCGTCGGGGCTGTCCGGTCCGCTCTCCTGCCTGACCGAGGCGCGGTTCGGGATCATCTTCGGCTCGCTCGGTGCCGCCCGTGACTGCCTGGAGACCGCGATCGCCTACGCGCAGGAGCGCGACATCTTCGACAAGAAGCTTGCCGCCTACCAGCTCACCCAGGCCAAGCTCGCCGACATGTCGCTCGAGCTGGGCAAGGGGATGCTGCTGGCGCTGCACATCGGCCGGCTCAAGGACGAGGGCAGGGCGCGGCCCGAGCAGATCTCCTACGGCAAGCTCAACAACACGCGTGAGGCGATCAAGATCGCCCGGGAGTGCCGGACCATCCTCGGCGGCGCCGGGATCACCCTCGACTACCCGATCATGCGGCACGCCAACAACCTCGAGTCGGTGCTGACCTACGAGGGCACCGCGGAGGTGCACCAGCTCGTCATCGGCCAGGCCCTGACCGGGGAGTCGGCGTTCCGCTGAGCCGTCAGGACGTGGAACCACCCCGGCTCGTACCCGGTCGCACCCCGGGCCCCAACCTTTTCCCCAGACCCACTCCCTAGCGTTCGAAGTGGACCGTGGGGGGGAACGCATTGGTGCACCAGTGGGGACGGCCGACGCCGCGCTCAGGCACTCGCGTACGCGCGCGCTCGCGTGGCTGCTGGTGGTGCTGGTCGTGCTGAGTGCCGCGATCGGGCTCGGAGCGGCGGTCTCGAACCGCCCCGAACTGCCCGGAGAGCCGTCGGACCCCGGTGAGTACCGCGTCGGCGACGCGGCGCCGGCCACTTTCGGGAGTGTGCGGGTCACCGACGTCGGCACCCTGGGCGGGGTCACACACGGGGCGCTGGCCGGCGCGACACCACGGCGTCAAGTCCTACGTCGACGGGGCTCACGCGACCGTCCAGGCCACGCTCCGGGTCGACAACACCTCCGCGCACCGCTCCACCCTGCGGGTCGACCAGTTCCGGCTGCGCGTCACCCGCGACGGGAAGACGCTCCTGCGTCGCCCGGATGGTGGCAACCTGTCCGACACGACACTCCCAGAGCACAGCGGCCTGTCGGGTCATCTCGACTTCACGATCCCGCGCAAGGGCGCCCGACTGGCGCTGGTAGTCACCCCGGCCGGCCCGTCCGGCCCTGTGGTCATCGACCTCGGAAGGGCCGCGTTCGGCGCGCGCGCCCCCGGGGGCCACCAACACTGAGGCACGGCAGGTTCCGGGATCGGTGGACGCCGAGAACGGCCGTGTCCCCCCAGCCCGCAGCGGTCGAGGCCGCCTCCACGTTCGCAGTCGGTGGACGCGGGAACGGCCTCTGGGCGGACCCCGCGGGAGACTACTTCCATGGGGACCGGAGTCGGGCGTACACCGAGGCCGGCATGTGGGGCCTGCAGCGCGTCCTGGCTCCGCCCACCGAGTGCCCGCAGGTGGGCAGCGGGGCGCTCCAGTGCCTGCCGCAGGGCTGAACGGGATGTGACGCGGGACGACGACCGGCGTGACCCGCCCGGCGCTCCGGCGCCGGGCGGGTCTCGCCGTCGCGGTGGCCGTCGCCGCCGTGGCCGCGCTGCTCGTCGGGGCGGCCCCGGCGTCCGCACACGCCTCCCTCGTCGCCAGCACGCCCGACTCGGGCTCCGTCGTGCAGCAGCGCCCGACCGCAGGTCCGGCTGACCTTCTCGGAGCCCGTCGAGGCGGAGCGTGGGGCGGTCGTGGTGACGGCCCCGGACGGCACGCCGCTGGTGGGGGTCAGGTCCGCGACCGACCCGAAGGACCGCAGGACGGTGGTCGCCGCCCTGCCCCGGCTGCCCGCGCCCGGCACCTACCGCGTCACCTACCGGGTGCTCTCGATCGACGGCCACCCCGTCGGCGGGGAGATCCGGTTCGGCTACCGGGAGGCATCCGGGTCGCTGGCGGCGGCGCGGGGCGGACCCGGGTCGGGTGCGCCCACCGTCGCGGCGGTGGTCCCGCGAGCCGTGGCGGCGGGAGGCGCCCTCGCGGTGGCGGGTCTGTTCGGCTACCTGCTCGTCGTGGTCGCGGCCGCGCGCAGGTCGCTCCCCGACGAGTCGGCGCCGTCCTGGCCCGCGAGACCCTCGCCCGGCTCCGGCTCCCGATGCTCGTCGCGGCGACCTGCGGCCTCCTGGGTGGACTGTTCACCGCGGTCGACACGGTCGGCCAGACCACCGGCGCCCTCCGGTTCGGTGACCTGGCATCGCTGCTGACCACGACCCGGACCGGTGTCCTGATCAGCCTTCGGCTGGTGCTGCTCGGGGTCGCGGCCTTCCTGTTCCTCCGGGCAGTGAGGCAGCGAGGAGCCGGCCGGCACCCGGCGCGTCGACCCCTGGCTGGCCGCCGGCCTGCTCAGCGCGATCGCCGCGCTGGTCGCCCTCGCCCTGTCCGGGCACAGCGCCTCGCGGCCCGCCGACCGCGCCGTCGCCGTGCTCTTCGACAGCCTCCACCTCGGGGCGGTCGGCCTGTGGATCGGCGGCCTGCTCGGGCTGGGGCTGGTCGGGCTGCCCGCCGCCAAGGCGGCCGGAGCGGGCCATCCGCAGGTGGTCGGTGAGGTGGCGGGTGCCCTGGCGCGCGCGTTCTCGACCGGGGCGCAGGTGGCGATGCTCGTCGTTTTCGCCACCGGCAGCTACCTCGCCCTGCTGCAGGTCTCCGCCGTGAAGGAGCTGACCGCCACCACCTGGGGTCAGGCGCTCACCGTGAAGGTGGCGCTGTGGGTCACCGTGCTGATGATCGCCACCCTGAACGCGGTGACCCTGGTCCCGCGGTTGGCGGACCGCGCCGCCCGCAGCCACGAGCGGTGGTCGTCGAGCGAGAAGCTGGGCTCCGCGATGCGTCTCGAGCTGGTCGGCGGGCTTGCCCTGGTCGCGGTCGCGTCGCTGATGGCCGCGTCCCCTCAGCCCGCGGCGGTCGAGGCCGCCTCCACGTTCGCGACGACCACCGCCGTCGAGCAGGCGAGCACGACGGCGCGCACGTCACGCGCGGGCTACGACCTGAGCGTCCGGACGATCCGGGTCGGAACGGGTGGCCGGACGGCTACCGTCTTCCGCATGCGGCTATCGACCGAAGGCACCCCGGCCAGCTCGCCGCGTGCGGACGCCGTCCTGCTCGGCGCCGACGGCGTCGACCGTGGACTGTCGCTGCGGCTCGTCGGCGCCGGCGAGTGGCTCTCCGACCGGCTCGACGTCGCCCCCGGCAGCTACCGGCTGACCCCGCGGTTCCTGCGGGCGGGCTCCGAGGTGGAGCTGCCGGTGAAGGTGAGGGTGCCGTGACCCGCCGCCTCCTCGGCGCCGTCCTCGTCGCGCTCGCAGGCGTCGTGATCGACGGCCGGAGCGGCGTTCGCCCACGTCGAGATCAGCCCGGAACAGGTGGCGCCCGGCTCGTTCGGCACCTACACGGTGCAGGTCCCCAACGAGGAGGCCGACGAGGACACGGTCGGCCTCGACCTCACGCTTCCCGAGGGCTTCCTGCTCGAGAGCGCGGAGTCCGTGCCCGGCTGGCGCACCACCGTCGACGTACGCCGCGACGGGACGCCGGTCGCCGTGCACTGGAAGGGCGGTCGGCTGGCGCCGCACACGTTCGGCCAGTTCGCGATCACGGGGCGGGTGCCGAAGCAGCCGGGCACGCTGCAGCTTCCCGGCCGTCCAGCACTACGAGACCACCACCGAGACGTGGGACGGCGCCGAGGACTCCGAGCACCCGGCCCCCACGCTGGTCGTCTCCCGGTCCGCGGCGCCGACCGAGCACGGCGCGGGTGCCGCTCGCGACCACGGGTGGGACCAGGCCGGCACCGGCAGTCGCGGCCGGCACCGACGACCTGGCGCGCGCCCGGGCGGACCTCGCACTCGCGCTCGCGCTCACGGCCCTGGTCGCGCTGGCCGGGCTCGGGACGCTCGCCCTCCTACGCCGGCGAGCCGCCCCCCGGGACGCCCCGGACGTCGTGCCCGCCACCGGGAAGCAGCCCGCCCGCGCCAACGGGTCGCCGGGCAAGCCGCGGAAGTCCGGCTCCCGCCCCCGCGGGTAGCCGGCGGCTGCACGCTCGTGGTCGCCGTGGCAGGCTGGTGACGTGCCCACCGTGACCGTGATCGAGCCGCGCGAGGTGCCGCTCGGCGGCCTCCGCGCGATGAACGTACGGCGCACGCTGCCGAGCCGCGGCCGCACCATGGTCGGCGCCTGGTGCTTCCTCGACCACTACGGCCCCGACGACGTCGCCGACACGGGCGGCATGGTCGTGTCCGCCCACCCGCACACCGGGCTGCAGACGGTCAGCTGGCTGTTCTCCGGCGAGATCGAGCACCGTGACAGCGCCGGCCACCGGGCGATCGTGCGCCCCGGCGAGGTCAACCTGATGACCGCCGGCCGCGGGATCAGCCACACCGAGGTGTCCACCCGCGGCACGACCTCGCTGCACGGCGCCCAGCTGTGGGTGGCGCTGCCCGACGCCAGCCGCTCGGTCGAGCCGGGGTTCGAGCACTACGCGGCGCCGCCGGTGCACGGTGACGGCTGGTCGGCGCGGGTCTTCCTCGGCTCCGTGCTCGGCGACGCCTCGCCGGTCGCAGACGCACACCCCGCTGCTCGGTGCCGAGATCACGCTCGCCGAGGGGACGACGCTGGAGATCCCGGTCGACCCGTCGTACGAGCACGGCGTGCTGGTCGACACCGGAGCGCTCACGCTCGACGGCACGTCGGTGAAGCCGTCGCAGCTGGCGTTCGTGCCGGTCGGGGCCGACCGGCTGGTGCTCCACGCGTCCGACGAGACCCGGCTGCTGCTGCTCGGCGGCACGCCGCTGGGCGAGCGGATCGTCATGTGGTGGAACTTCGTGGGCCGCGACCACGACGAGATCGCGGAGTACCGGCGCGCAGTGGCAGGCGCTCCTCGCCGGCGAGGAGCAGGACCGGTTCGCGCTGCCCGACGACGACCGCTACCCCGAGATCCCGGCGCCCGAGCTGCCCCGCGGGGTGCGGCTCACGCCGCGCGTGTGAGACGCGGTCCGGGGCTGTCCCCGCGCGGAACTACGCTCGGAGCGTGACGGAGTACCAGGTGACCTACTGGCGCGACCTGCCCTCGATGGTGGTCGCGCGCCAGGGCGACGACGACCACGAAGGCGCTGCTCGCGCCGCGCTTCCAGGAGGCGATCGACGAGGCGGCGATGCGGCTCGGCGACACCGGGAGCGACGACTACCTCGCGGGCTGGCGGCGCAGCGACTGGGCGGCCGACGAGGCCGAGCCCCCGGCCGTGCTCGACCGCGTGACCGCTGAGCTCGACGCCGCGTGGCCCGACGACCGGGTCGCGGCCTACCTCGACCAGCTCGGAAGCCGGTCATGAGCGCCCTCACCGAGCTCGCCCAGCCGGGGTCGCGGTGGTCCTCGACGGCGGCATGGGCACGCTGCTCCAGGACCTCGGCCTCGACGACGGCGGCTCCGGCGAGCTCTGGAACGTCGAGCGCCCCGACGCGATCCGTGACGCCCACCGCGCCTACGCCGAGGCGGGCGCGCAGATCCTCACCACCAACACGTTCGGCGGCACCAGGCCGCGGCTCGACATGCACGGTCTCGGCGACCGGGTCCACGAGCTCAACGAGGCGGCGGCGCGGCTCGCGCGCGAGGTCGCCGACGAGCACGGCATCCTCGTCGCCGGCGACCTCGGCCCGACCGGCGAGCTGATGGCGCCGCTCGGCACCATGGACGCCGCCGAGGCGCAGGCGATCTTCGAGGAGCAGCTGGCCGGGCTGCGCGACGGCGGCATCGACGTGGTGCTGATCGAGACGATGAGCGACCTGGCCGAGGTGGAGGCGGCGGTCGCGGCCGCGCGCGCCGTCGTACCCGACCTGCCGATCATCGCCACGCTCAGCTTCGACACCAACCTCCACACGATGATGGGCGTGCGTCCCGCCGACGCGGTGGCGCGCGCTCGCGGCCGCCGGGGTCGACGCCGTGGGCGCCAACTGCGGTCGCGGCCCGCGAGGAGATGGCGCAGATCGCGGCCGAGCTGGCCGACGCGCGTCCCGAGGGGCTGCTGCTCGTCGCGCAGTCCAACGCCGGGCTGCCGCAGGTGGTCGGCGACCACTTCGAGTACGACGCGACGCCGGCCGACATGGCGGTGCACGCGGAGGACCTGCGCGCGCTCGGCATCGACCTGATCGGCGCCTGCTGCGGCTCCACACCGGAGCACACGGCGGCGATCAGCAAGGCGATTGCTTGATCACCCCACGAACCGCTCGCTGCGCTCCCGCTTCCGCGGGACCGATGACGGGCTCCGGCGACGCGACGGCGTCGCCCGGTGCCCGTGGGGCGGCTCGCCGGCGATGCTCGCCTACCACGACACCGAGTGGGGGATGCCGGTCACGGGGGAGACCGCGATGTTCGAGCGGCTGAGCCTCGAGGGGTTCCAGGCCGGGCTGTCCTGGCTGACCATCCTCAACAAGCGCGAGCGGTTCCGCGAGGTGTTCCACGGCTTCGACGCCGAGGCGTGCGCCGCGCTGACCGACGACGACGTCGAGCGGCTGATGCAGGACGCCGGCATCGTCCGCAACCGCGCCAAGATCCTGGCGACCCGCAAGAACGGCGCGGCCGTCGTACGCCTTCGTGAGGAGGGTGGACTCGAGGCGTTCGTGCGGTCGTTCCGGCCGCGAGCGGACGCCGGCGCCGCGCACGACCGCCGAGGTGCCGACGGTGTCCGACGAGTCGAAGGCGCTGTCGAAGGCGCTGCTCGCGAGCGGGGGTTCGGGTTCGTCGGACCGACGACGATGCACGCGCTGATGGAGGCGACCGGCATCGTCGACACCCACCTCGTCGGCTGCCACCGTCGCGGTGCCAGCGGGGAGTGGCCCCGCTAGGGTCAGTCGGTCGCGGCCTCCGCCGCGCGCTGCTCGGCCCGGGCGGCCGCGCCCGCGGACGTCGCCCGCAGCTCCACCTTCGGCAGCAGCAGGAGCACCAGGAAGGCGATCGCCATCACGCACCCGCCGCCGAGCAGCACCAGGCTCATCGAGTCGGCGAACCCCACCTGGAACGGGTGCGCGAGCACCGCCGGGAACGTGTTGATGACCGACGAGTCGTTCTGCACCTGGTCGAGCACGCCGCCACCGGAGCGCAGCGACTGCCGCAGCGCCGAGTTGGCGGGGTCGGCCAGCGCCTGCCGGAACGCCGGGTCGCCGGCGGCCGAGGTGAACGCGCTCTTGATGTTGTCGCCGAGCGTGCTGAACAGCAGCGACAGGAACACCGCGACGCCGAGCGTGCCGCCGAGCTGACGGAAGAACGTCGCCGAGCTGGTGGCCACGCCGATGTCACGAGGTGGGACGGCGTTCTGGATGATGATCGTCAGCGGCTGCATGCACTGGCCGAGGCCCAGTCCGAGCAGCAGCATCCCGGCCATCACCCAGACCAGGCTGGTGTCGGCGGAGACCAGCGACAGCAGCAGCAGCGCCACCGCGGCCATCGCGGAGCCGATGATCGGGAAGATCCGGATCTTGCCGGTGCGCGAGGTGAACTGGCCGGTGCCGATGCCGGCGCTCATCATGCCGACCACCATCGGCAGCATCATGCAGTCCGGCCTGGGTCGGGGAGGCGCCGTGCACGATCTGCATGTACTGCGGCAGCACGGTGATGCCGCCGAACATCGCCGCGCCGACGATCACGCTGGCGGCGATCGTGACCGACGCCGCGCGCAGCCGGAAGATCCGCAGCGGGATCAGCGCGCTCGTCGCCCATCCGCGCTCTCGACGGCGACGAACGCCGCCGTACCCGAGCACCGCCAAGGCGTAGCAGGTGAGCGAGCCGCCCGAGGTCCAGCCCCAGTCGCGGCCCTGCTCGGCCACGGTCAGCAGCGGGACCAGCGCGACGACGAGGCTGACCGCGCCCCACCAGTCGATGCGGGCCTCGCGCGGCACGTGGTGGAGGTGCAGGTTGCGGTACACCACGAACAGGGCGGCGATGCCGATCGGCACGTTGACCAGGAACACCCAGCGCCAGCCGGTGATGCCGAGGATCGTCGTCGCTGCCCGGCGAAGAAGCCGCCGGCGACCGGGCCGAGCACGCTCGAGGTGGCGAAGACCGCCATGAAGTAGCCGGTGTACTTGGCGCGCTCGCGCGGCGACACGATGTCGCCGATGATCGCGAGCACCAGCGTGAACAGGCCGCCGGCGCCGAGCCCCTGCACCGCGCGGAACGCCGCCAGCATGTACATCGACGTCGCGAACGAGCAGGCGGCCGACCCGATGATGAAGAGCGTGATCGCGAACAGGAACAGCTTCTTGCGGCCGTAGAGGTCGCCGAGCTTGCCGTAGATCGGGGTCGTGATCGTCGAGGTGATCAGGTACGCCGTGGTCGACCCAGGCCTGGATCGACAGCCCGTTGAGGTCGTCGGCGATGGTGCGGATCGCCGTACTCACGATCGACTGGTCGAGCGCGGCCAGGAACATGCCGAGCAGCAGCCCGGACAGGATGGTCAGGATCTGGGCGTGGGTGTACTCGTCCGCCGCGTCGGTGGTGGGCGGCGGCCGGCCCAGGTCAGCCGACATGGGCCAGGGCATGTCCGAGGGCCGCGAGCACCAGCATCGCCGCCTCCGGGGTACGGGTTGCTGCGTCCGGGCCCGAACAGCTGCCGTTCAGGGATCATGCCTCGACGCTACCGCGTGCCCACCCGTCGCAGATGGCGCTTGCGAGTCCGGCGACCCGTCGCAGATGGCGGTCGGCGGGTCCGGCGACCCGTCGCAGATGGCGGTCGACGGCGTTGCGGACGCCATCCCGTCGCAGCCACGGCCCGCCATCGTGCGGACGGCGGACCGCTGCGCACCGGGACCGATCGCTAGGTTTGCTCCATGACGATGGCCGGCACCCGGGTGCATGCGTTCGCGGACGACGCCCTGGCGCGGGACGACGCGGTCGGTCTCGTGGCCCGGATGCGCGACGGCGAGGTGACTGCCGCCGAGATCGTGGACGCGGCCGTCGCCCGCGCCGAGCGGGTGCAGCCGGCGCTCACGGGCTCTGCTACCAGGCGTTCGACCGCGCCCGCGCCGAGGCCCGCGACCCCCGCCCCGGCTACTTCTCCGGCGTCCCCACCGTGGTCAAGGACAACGTCGACGTGGCCGGGATGCCGACCCAGCACGGTTCGCGGGCGTGGGTGGCGCGGACGGCGAAGCACGACGGCGACGTGGCACGCGTGCTGCTGGGCACCGGGCTGGTCCTGCTCGGGAAGACCCAGCTCTCCGAGTTCGGCTTCAACGCCAGCGCGGAGTTCCCCGACGACGATCCGGTCCACAACCCCTGGCACACCGACCACTCGTCGGGAGCCTCGTCCGCCGGTTCGGCCGCGTTCGTCGCGGCGGGCGTCGTACCCATCGCGCACGCCAACGACGGCGGCGGCTCGATCCGGATCCCCGCGTCCTGCTGCGGCCTGGTCGGGCTCAAGCCCACCCGTGGCCGGATGCCGAGCGACAAGATGATGCGCGAGATGCCGGTGAAGATCGTGGCGGACGGCGTGGTCACGCGCTCCGTGCGCGACACGGCCGTGTTCTACCGCGAGGCGGAGAAGATCTACCGCAACCTCGAGCTGCCGCCGATCGGCGACATCCGCGGTCCGGCGCGGCGGCGGCTGCGCATCGCGCTCGTCACGCAGTCGGTCGCGGGCCGGGAGACCGACCCGGAGTGCATCGACGCGGTGGAGGACGTCGCGAAGCTGCTGGAGGGCGAGGGACACCACGTGGAGCCCGCCGAGGCGCCGGTACCGGACTCCTTCGTCGCCGACTTCAGCCTCTACTGGGCGATGCTCGCGGGGTACATGAACGGCACCGGTCGGTTCACGGTCGACCGGGCGTACGACACGTCGAAGACCGACAACCTCACCCGCGGTCTGGCCCGGGAGTTCCGGCGCAAGGCCTACCGGCTCCCGAGGGCGATCTCGCGGCTGCGCGCGAGCCAGCGCACGTCGCGCCGCTTCTTCGAGCAGTACGACGTGGTGCTGTCGCCGACCCTGGGACACCCGACGCCGCTGCTCGGCCACCTGAGCCCCGGGCAGCCGTTCGAGGACCACTTCGAGCGGCTCCTGGAGTGGGTCACGTTCACCCCGCTGCAGAACGCGACCGGCGACCCCGCGATCTCGCTCCCGACCGGGATGTCCGCCGCCGGCACCCCGATCGGCGTGCAGGTGGCGGCACCTCTGGGACGCGAGGCGACGCTGATCGAGCTGGCCTACGAGGTCGAGGCCGCCCGGCCCTTCGCCCGGATCGAGGACTGACCGTGCTCACGCTGGGCCACCGCTCCTTCGCCGACCACGCGCTGCTGGTGATGGCGATCGTGAACCGCACCCGCGACTCCTTCTACGACCGTGGCGCCACCTTCGCCGAGGGGGCCGCGCTCGAGCGGGTGCGCGAGGCCGTCGCGGCCGGCGCCGACCTCGTCGACATCGGCGGGGTGAAGGCCGGGCCGGGTGACCTCGTCGACGTCGACGAGGAGATCCGCCGCACCGCGCCGTTCGTGGCCACGGTCCGGGCCGAGTTCCCCGACCTGGTGATCAGCGTCGACACCTGGCGGGCGGACGTCGGCCGGGCGGTCTGCGCCGAAGGAGCCGACGTGCTCAACGACGCGTGGGGCGGCCACGATCCCGGCCTGCTCGAGGTCGCCGCGAGCTTCGGGGCGTCGTACATCTGCACGCACACGAACGGCGCGACGCCGCGGCAGCCTCCGCACCGCGTCCAGTACGACGACGTCGTGGCCGCCGCGATCGCCGACACCGTGGCCCTGGCCGAACGGGCGGTGGCCGCGGGGGTCGCCCGCGACCGGCTGCTGATCGACCCCGCCCACGACTTCGAGAAGAACACCTGGCACTCCCTGGAGCTGACCCGGCGGCTGGACGAGATGGTCGCGACCGGGTGGCCGGTGCTGGTCTCCCTGTCCAACAAGGACTTCGTCGGCGAGACCCTCGACCTGCCGACCGACCAGCGGGTGACCGGCACCCTGGCCGCGACCGCGATCTCGGCCTGGCACGGCGCCCGCGTGTTCCGCGCCCACGAGGTGCGCGAGACCCGGCAGGTGCTGGACATGGTCGCCTCGATCCGCGGCCAGCGGCCGCCCGCGCGCGCCGTCCGGGCCCTGGCATGAGCGCCTCGCCGAACGATCGTCGCGGCCGCGGTGTGCCCGCACCCGCTGCTGATGTTCCGCGAGCTCGGCGGTGCGGTCGACCCGGTCGCCGAGGCGCGGGCCGCCTCCCTCGCCGCCGTTGCCGCCGTCGCGGCAGTGGCCGACGAGGTGGTGGTGGTCGGGGCCACGGACGCGTACCTCAGCTCGCCGCAGGTCGGCGCCGAGCCCGACCCGCTGAGCATCCGGGTCGGCCGCCGGCTGCTCGCCGACGCCGGTGCGCTCCTGCCCGGCGACGACGTCGTGATCGGGTGGGACGCCGACGCCGCGGAGGCGGCCGCCCTCGGCAGCGTCGCTGGGCGAACGACGACGTGAGGACGGCGCTCCTGGTGATGGGCGACCTCTCCGCCCGGCGGGCGGAGGAGGGCGGACCCGGCACGTACGACGAGCGGGCCGCGGGCTTCGACGCCCAGGTCGAGCGCGCGCTCGCGTCCGGTGACCCGGCAGCCCTGGGCGCGCTCGACGTGGCGCTCGGCGACGAGCTGATGGTGGCGGGGCGGGCCGCGCTGCAGGTGCTCTCCGGCGTGCCGGCGCCCGACACGGCCGAGGTCACCTACGCGGCGGCGCCGTACGGGGTGGGCTACGTCGTGGCCCGGTGGACCTGGTGATCGGGCGTCGCGGGCTGCTGTCCGCGGGGGCCGGCGTGGCCGTCGCGGGCGCGGTGCGCCGGTGGCTGGGCGGCGCTGCACGAGGACCACGGCCCGGCCGGCCGGATCCCCGACGTGGACCCGGGCGAGCGCGTCGGTGGCACGTTCCGCTCCGCGAGGCGCGGCGGCCGGCAGACGTCGTGGTCGCTCGCGTATCCGCCCGGCGGCGGTGACCGGCTGCCGTTGCTGGTGTTCCTGCACGGCCTGCACCAGGACCACCGGACGGCGTTCGGCCGGCGGCTCGGGCTCGACCGGTTCCTCGCCGCCGAGGTCGCCCGCAGCGGTCACCGCTTC
Source organism: uncultured Actinomycetota bacterium (assembly GCA_963754145.1). GTDB lineage: Bacteria > Actinomycetota > Actinomycetes > Propionibacteriales > Nocardioidaceae > Marmoricola. The sequence continues at coordinate 25,154 of CAVWFF010000007.1, read as the reverse complement.
GCGATCGCCTCGGTCGACGCCGGCACGTCGTACTACCACCCGCGCCCCGACGGCGAGGACGCCGGCGCGATGGTGCTCGACGAGCTGCTGCCACTGCTCGCCGGCCGCGGCGTGCGCACCGACCGGATCGGGCTGATGGGCCTGTCGATGGGGGGCTACGGAGCGCTCCGGCTCGGTGGCATCCTCGGCGCGAGGCGCTGCGCGGTCGTGGTGGCGGAGAGCCCCGCGCTCTGGACGCCCGGCACGACGGCGTCATCGTTCGGCTTCCGCGACGCCGAGGAGTACGCCCGGTTCACCGTCTTCGGCCACCAGCGCGACCTCGCCGGCGTCCCGGTGCGGCTCGACTGCGGCACGGACGACCCGTTCCACGGCGCGACGACGGCGTACGCCGCCGGCTTCCCGTCGTCCCAGCACCCGGTCGTCGGCTTCCAGCCCGGTGCGCACGAGCTCGGCTACTGGCGTCGGATGGCTCCTGCCCAGCTGGCGTTCGTCGGGAGGCACCTCGGGGTGTGAGGGGTGGTGCGCCGCTCGGGCGGCCCGCGGACCCCGCAAATGCGGACCTGTCGGGGTCGCCGCGGTCCGGCGGACCCCGACAACCTCGCAAGTGCGGTGTTGCGCGGACCGCACGCCCGGCGGCGGCCGCAGGCCCCCAGCCCGCCCGTCAGCGCCCCGGCACCACCAGCAACGCCTGCGCGGAACGTCCGACCGGGCCGGACTCGTCGTACACCGTCGAGGCGGCCACCCCGACGGCGCCGGGGCCGAGCGAGGTCTCGGCGACCAGGCAGATCCACTCGCCCACCGGTGGCCGGAGCACGTGCACGGTGAGCTCGGTGTTCAGGAAGCCCCAGGTGTCGGCATCGACCGCGGCGGAGACCCCGGAGGCCGAGTCGACGCAGGTCAGCAGCCGCTGCAGCCCGGACATCTCCTCGCCGGGCACGAGCGGCACCGTCGGCCGCATCCAGACCGTGCCCGGTCCCGGCCGGGTGACGGCGCCCTCGATCCAGCGCCACTCGATCGGAGTCCAGGTAGCCGACCCGGTTCCAGGTCGCCGGCGGCTCCTCGTGGTGGCCGTCGCGCCGGGGTGTGCGGGAGCGGGGTCAGGTCCTGCACCGGCCCGTGCGTCGGATGCCGGGAAGGTCCACGCCTGCGCGCGGGCGACCGTCCGGCCGGACTCCAGGTCGTCCATGGTGGCCTCGACCAGCGCCACCGTCCGGCCAGGGCGCACGACCGCGCGCAGCCAGCGCGAGCGGCCCCACCGGGACCGGCCCGAGCAGGTCCATCGCGAACCGGCCGACCACCCGGCCGGGCTCGCGTGATCGCCTCGAGCGCCCGCCCCAGCAGGGCCGCCGGTGGGCCGCCGTGCTGGGCCCGCTCGGTCCACGGCCCGGCCGTGGCGCGGGTCGAGACGAAGCGCTCCCGACCGTCGTCCGACGGAGCCGTCCGGGACGTAGTACGAGGTCCACCGGTTTCCGATTTCACGATCCTCCTCGCGCCTGTGTATTCTTGCTCGCCGGCGCGGCGAGCATCGGTCGCGCGTGCCCCTTTAGCTCAGTCGGCAGAGCGTCTCCATGGTAAGGAGAAGGTCTACGGTTCGATTCCGTAAAGGGGCTCTGGGACTCGGGGTGCCAGCCGGGAATGACTCGGCCCGGCACCCCGTTCCCATGGCGGGGTAGCTCAGGTGGTTAGAGCACACGGCTCATAATCGTGGTGTCGCGGGTTCGAGTCCCGCCCCCGCTACCGGATCTGACCGACCGGCAGCACCGAAGACCAGGAAGAGGCACCATCGTGGCCAGCAAGAGCTCCGACGTCCGCCCCAAGATCACCTTGGCGTGCGTGGACTGCAAGGAACGCAACTACATCACCAAGAAGAACCGGCGCAACGACCCCGACCGCATGGAGCTGAAGAAGTTCTGCCCGCGTTGCCGCAAGCACACCGCTCACCGCGAGACCCGCTGAGCCACCTGCTCACCTTCCACGTCTCGTACGACGGGCGCCGCAGCTGCACGACGGCTGGCGGCGCCTCGTCAATTGGTACCGTCGCACCGTGGTCGATCCCTCCCTGGCCGGACGCACGTTCCCGCCCACCGCGCCCCACGACGTGACCGCGGACCATGTCCGCGCCTTCGCCGAGGCGACCGGCACGCCCTGGGCCGAGGGTGACCCGGCGCCGCCGACGTACCCGATCGTGGTCGCCTTCGCCGCCATGCAGGACCTGATGCACGACCCCGAGGTCGGGATCGAGCTGCGGCAACGTGATCCACGGCGAGCAGCGGTTCGCCTACCAGCGGCCGGTGGCCGCGGGCGACGTGCTCACCGCGACCCTGACCGTCGACTCGCTGCGCCAGATCGGCGGCGCCGACATCATCGGCACCACCAGCGCCGTCACCGACGCCGACGGCGCGCTCGTGTGCACCGCGAAGGCGACGCTCGTCCACACGGCGGGCACCGCATGACCGCCGAGGCCGGCACCGAGCTGCCGACCCAGACCTTCACCGTGACCCGGGCCGACCTGGTCGCCTACGCCGCGGCGAGCGGCGACCACAACCCGATCCACCAGGACGAGGAGGTCGCCCGCTCGGTCGGCCTGCCCGGCGTGATCGCCCACGGCATGTACACCCTCGCCCTGGCCGCCCGCGCCGCCGACACCTGGGCGGGCGCGCCCGGGCGGGTGGTCGAGCTCGGCGCCAAGTTCACCAAGCCGGTCGTCGTGCCCGCCGGCGACGACGGCGTCGAGGTCGTGGTGGCCGGCGTCGTGAAGAAGGTCGACGACGGCCTGACCACGGTCGGCATGACGGTGACCTGCGGCGACGACAAGGTGCTCGGCATGCCGACGGCGGTGCTGCGTGGCTGAGACCGCCACGGTCCAGCGACACGTTCACCTGCGCGACCTCACCACCCTGCGCCTCGGCGGGCCGGCCGACCGGCTGGTCACGGCCACCTCCGACGACGACGTCGTGGAGGCGGTACGACGGTGCCGACGCCGACGGCACGCCGGTGCTGGTGCTCGCCGGCGGCAGCAACCTGGTGGTCGCGGACGACGGGTTCCGCGGCACCGTCGTCGCACGTCGCCACCCGCGGCATCGTGCAGGAGTCCGACGCCTGCAGCGGCGCCACCGTGACCGTGGCCGCGGGGGAGACCTGGGACGACCTGGTCGTCGCAGCGCGGTCGACCGCGGCTGGGTCGGGATCGAGGCGCTCTCCGGCATCCCCGGCTCCGTCGGCGCGACGCCCGATCCAGAACGTCGGCGCCTACGGCCAGGAGGTCGTCCCAGACGGTCGCGCAGGTGCGCACCTGGGACCGGCACGCACAACCGGCATCGCGCACCCTCGCCGCCGCCGACTGCGGCTTCGGCTACCGCACCAGCCGGTTCAAGGCCGAGCCCGGGCGCTACGTGGTGCTGGGCGTGCGGTTCCAGCTCGCGCTCGGCGACCTCGGCGCGCCCGTGCGGCTACGCCGAGCTCGCCCGCGCGCCTGGGCGTCGAGGTCGGGCAGCGCGCGCCGATGCGGCGAGGTGCGCGAGGCGGTCCTCGCGCTGCGCCGCTCGCAAGGGCATGGTGCTCGACCCGGCCGACCACGACACCTGGAGCGCCGGCTCGTTCTTCACCAACCCGGTCGTCGCCGCCCGCCGCCGTGCCCGAGGGTGCGCCGGCCTGGCCGCAGCCCGACGGCCGCGTGAAGACCAGCGCCGCCTGGCTGATCGAGCGGGCCGGCTTCACCAAGGGCTACGGCGCCCCCGGCCCGGCGGCCCTGTCGGACAAGCACACGCTGGCGCTCACCAACCGCGGTGTCGGCCACCACCGGCGACCTGCTGGCGCTGGCCGGCGAGATCCGCGGCGGCGTCGCACGACCGCTTCGGCATCGTGCTGGTGCCCGAACCGGTGCTGGTCGGCTGCGAGCTCCCGTAGCGCGGGTCAGAACTCCGTGATCGTCGGCCCGGACGACCCGTCGGTCGCGATGCCGACCACGAGCAGCAGCACCACGCCGATCACCGCGAGCACCAGCAGCACGGTGCCGATGATGCCCAGTGACGTAGCCCGCCTGCGCGTTGCCGGCGCCGCCGAGCTGGCCGTGCGACGCCTCGATCTCGCGCCTGGCCCTGGCCCCGACCGCCCACGCGAACGGCGAGGCGAGCAGCGGCAGCCCGCACAGGCACCCACCGATCAGCCCGATCAGGCCGAGGACCAGCGCCGTCGTCGCCTGCGGGTGGTTCGGCACCTGGTAGGTGTACCCGTACTGCTGGCCGTACGGCGCCCGTAGGCTGCTGCCCGTAGGCTGGCCGTACTGGCGGCGGGCTGCTGGTACTGCCCGTAGCCACCGCCGGTCGCGCCGTACGCGCTGCGGCGGGTCCTGGGCGTGGGGCGTACTGGGCCGTACGGGCCCGTACTGCGGGTCCTGCTGCCCGTACGACGGGGTGCCGGCGGGGCGGCGCGCCGGCGGCCCATCCTGCTGGTCACCGGCCTGCTGGTCACCGCGGCTGGTCACCCGGGCGTGGCTCGCCGCTGGCGGGTTCGCCTCCTGCTGCAGCCGGGCCTGGTCCTCCAGCGCCTTCTTCTCCCAGTAGCCCATCTCCTCGCGCTGGATCGGCGCGGTCTCCTCGACGCCGGAGCCCTGCCGGCTGGCGTGGCACCCGCGTCGGCCGGCGGCGGCTCGGCTGGTCCGCGGGCGTGCCTGACTCGTTCGGCGGCTGGGAGAACGGGTCGTCCGGGTCCGGACCGGGGTACTGGCTCATGACCCGGATTGTGCCAACCAGGCGTCGACCGCGGACACCCACTCCTTGGTCTGCGTGTCGGGGGCGCGCGAGGCGCGCAGCGACATCCGGGCCAGCTCGGCCAGCTGGTCGTCCGTCAGACCGTGCGCGGCGCGCATCGTGGCGTACTGGCCGACCAGCCGGGAACCGAACAGCAAGGGGTCGTCGGCGCCCAGCGCGACCGTCGCGCCGGCCGCGATCAGCTCCGGCAGCGGCACCGAGGTCAGGTCGGAGTAGACGCCCAGCGCCACGTTGGACGTCGGGCACACCTCGAGCGCGATCCCGGCCTCGACCACCCGGTCGAGCAGGGCGGGGTCCTCGGCCACCCGGACCCCGTGGCCGAGCCGCTGGGCGTGGAGCTCGTCGAGGCAGAGCCGCACGCTCTCGGGTCCCAGCAGCTCGCCGCCGTGCGGGTCGAGCAGCAGCCCGGCGCGATCGGCGATCCGGAACGCCGGCGCGAAGTCACCGGTGCGGCCGCGCCGCTCGTCGTTGGAGAGGCCGAAACCGACCACGCCGCGGTCGACGTACTGCGCGGCCAGCCGGGCCAGGGTGCGGGCGTCGAGGGGGTGCCGGGTGCGGTTGGCCGCGATCACGACCGCGATGCCCAGCCCGGTCCGGCGCGGCGGCATCGGCCACCGCGTCGAGGACCAGGTCGGTGAACGCCGTGATCCCGCCGAACCTGGCCGCGTAGCCGCTGGGGTCGACCTGGATCTCCAGCCACACGCCCGCCGTCGGCGACGTCGTCCTCGGCGGCCTCGAGCACCAGCCGGCGGACGTCGCCCTCGGTCCGCAGCACCGAGCGGGCCACGTCGTACAGGCGCTGGAACCGGAACCAGCCCTTCTCGTCGGCCGCGGACAGCTGCGGCGGCCAGTCCTCGACCAGCGCGTCGGGCAGGTGGATGCCGTCGCGCGCGGCGAGCTCGATCAGGGTCGTGTGCCGCATCGACCCCGTGAAGTGGAGGTGCAGGTGCGCCTTGGGCAGGCTCCGCAGGTCCCGGCGGCGCTCCACCCTCAGGCGAAGAGCTTCTGGAGCCGGGTGATGCCCTCGACCAGGTCGTCGTCGCCCAGCGCGTAGGAGAGCCGCAGGTAGCCCGGCGACCCGAACGCCTCACCCGGGACGACGGCGACCTCGGCCTTGTCCAGGACCAGCTCGGCCAGCTCGGCCGACGTCTGCGGGGTGACCCCGTCGACCTCGCGGCCGAGCAGGCCCTTCACGGACGGGTACACGTAGAAGGCGCCCTTGGGCTCCGGGCAGACCACGCCGTCGATCTCGTTCAGCATCGACACGATCGTCTTCCGGCGGCGGTCGAACGCCTGCTTCATCTCCTCGACGGCGGCCAGGTCGCCCGAGACGGCCGCGATCGCGGCCCGCTGGGAGACGTTGGCGACGTTGGACGTGGCGTGCGACTGCAGGTTGGTCGCGGCCTTGATCATGTCCTTCGGGCCGATCGCCCAGCCGACCCGCCAGCCGGTCATCGCGTAGGTCTTGGCGACACCGTTGACCACGACGCAGTTGTCGGTGAGCGCCGGGCACAGCACCGGCAGGGAGCCGGTCTCGAACCCGTCGTAGACCAGGTGCTCGTAGATCTCGTCGGTGACCACCCAGAGGCCGTGCTCCTCCACCCAGGCGCCGATCGCCTTGATCTCCTCGACGGAGTAGACCGAGCCGGTGGGGTTGGACGGGGAGCAGAACAGCAGCACCTGGGTGCGCTCCGTGCGCGCCGCCTCCAGCTGCTCGACGGTGACCTTGTAGTCCTGGGTCTCGTCGGCCAGGACCTCGACCGGCACGCCGCCGGCCAGCCGGATCGCCTCCGGGTAGGTGGTCCAGTACGGCGCGGGAGGATCACCTCGTCGCCCGGGTCGACCAGCGCCGCGAACGCCGCGTAGATCGCCTGCTTGCCGCCGTTGGTGACCAGCACCTGGGCCGGCTCCACGTCGTACCCGCTGTCGCGGCAGCGTCTTCTCGACGATCGCCTCCTTCAGCTCCGGCAGGCCGCCGGCCGGCGTGTAGCGGTGGTTCCTCGGGTCGCGGCACGCCTCGACGGCGGCCTCCACGATGTAGTCCGGGGTCGGGAAGTCGGGCTCGCCGGCACCGAACCCGATCACCGGGCGCCCCTCCGCCTTGAGCGCCTTCGCCTTCGCGTCCACCTTGAGCGTGGCGGACTCGGCGATGCCGCCGATCCGGCCGGAGACGCGGTGCAGGGCGGAGGACGACGGGGAGGAGCTGCTCATGCCGCCCATCGTAGTGTCGGCGTCAGCCCGGTTTCCGGGCCGGGGCGTGGGCACCCGGCGAGCGCCTCCGCTCGGTTCGACTTGCCCTCCGGTTCCCCCGTACACTTCCCCTTTGGTGGTTCTCACCCTTGATCGTCATGCCCACAGTCCGCCAGCCGGCGGCGCGGCGCGCAGGTCGCGGGTGACCGCCGTAGGGCACTAGCTCAACTGGCAGAGCATCGGTCTCCAAAACCGAAGGTTGGGGGTTCAAGTCCCTCGTGCCCTGCGAGACAGAGCAACACAGGCATTCGGTGAGTTGGAGGAGATCGTGACGGACAGCAAGTCGGTGCGCGCCGCGGGCAACCGGGAGCGGACCAGCCCGGTCACGTTCTACCGCCAGGTGGTGGCCGAGCTCCGCAAGGTCGTCTGGCCGAGCCAGCAGCAGCTGATCACCTACTTCATCGTGGTGGTCGTGTTCGTGCTGCTGGTGATGGGATACGTGTCGCTGCTCGACCTGGGCTTCGGCAAGCTGGTCTTCAAGGTGTTCGGCTAGACCCTCCCGCACAAGCCCGCTGCCCGGCCCGGAGCCGGAGGCAGCACCCGAGAACTGACGAGAAGGTGACGGAGTAACCGTGTCGCAGCAGTACGACGAAGCGCCCGCCGAGACCCAGGAGGTCACCGACCCGGCGGTCGACCCGTCCCCCGACGGCACCACTGGGGACGCGCCGATCGACGTGGCGCCCGAGGAGACGCTGGGCGAGCCCGTGACCGAGCCGACGTGACCGAGCCCGGGCGAGCTGCCCGAGGACCCCGCCACCGGCGAGGCCACTGACGAGCCGGGCGTCGACGAGCCCGCCGTCGACCCGCTCGAGGAGTTCCGCGAGTCGCTGCGCACCAAGCCCGGCGACTGGTTCGTGGTCCACACCTACTCCGGCATGGAGAACCGGGTGAAGGCCAACCTCGAGAACCGCACCACCTCGCTCAACATGGAGGACTACATCCACGAGATCGTGGTCCCCACCGAGGAGGTCGCCGAGATCAAGAACGGGCAGCGCAAGATCGTCAAGCGCACCGTGCTCCCCGGCTACGTCCTGGTCCGGATGGACCTCACCGACGAGTCCTGGTCGGCGGTGCGGCACACGCCGTCCGTCACCGGCTTCGTCGGCCACAGCCACCAGCCGATCCCGCTCAGCCTGGAGGAGGTCGAGAACATGCTCGGCCCCGCCGTCCAGGCCAGCGCCGAGGCGGCCGCCGCCGCCCCTGCCGGCGGTGGCACCGCCACCGCCACGCCGCGCAAGCAGGTCGAGGTGGCGGACTTCGACGTCTCCGACTCGGTCATGGTCGTCGACGGGCCGTTCGCGACCCTCCACGCCACGATCACCGAGATCAACGTCGAAGCCCAGAGGGTCAAGGCCCTCGTCGAGATCTTCGGCCGGGAGACCCCGGTCGAGCTGAGCTTCAGCCAGATCCAGCGCGTCTGACGGAGCTTGCTTCTCGAAACCCAGAACAGCACATGTGGCAGGGCACCCGCCCGTCATGACCACGACAGAAGAAAGAGAAAGATAGACATGCCTCCCAAGAAGAAGATCGCTGCTCTCGTCAAGGTGCAGCTGCAGGCCGGGGCGGCAACTCCTGCACCTCCCGTGGGCACCGCGCTCGGCCCCCACGGCGTGAACATCATGGAGTTCTGCAAGGCCTACAACGCTGCCACCGAGGCGATGCGCGGCAACGTCATCCCGGTCGAGATCACGATCTACGAGGACCGGAGCTTCGAGTTCATCACGAAGACGCCGCCGGCCGCGGAGCTGATCAAGAAGGCCGCCGGGCTGGCCAAGGGCTCCGGCGTCCCGCACAAGGACAAGGTCGGCAAGCTGACCAAGGACCAGGTGCGCGAGATCGCGACCACGAAGCTGCCCGACCTCAACGCCAACGACATCGACGCGGCGATGAAGATCATCGAGGGCACCGCCCGCTCCATGGGCGTCACCACCGACTGAGCACCACGGATCAGGCACCACCCACCCGAGAAACCCGTGGCAGGGCCCCGCGTTGGCCCGCACTGACCACATCTGGAAAGAGAGAACCAGCCATGCAGCGCAGCAAGACCTACCGCGAGCTCGCGGAGACGTACGACAGGGACGAGCTCTTCGCCCCTCGCGCCGCGATCAAGATCGCGACCTCCGGCCCCAAGAAGAAGTTCGACCAGACCGTCGACGTGGCCATGCGCCTCGGCGTCGACCCGCGCAAGGCGGACCAGATGGTCCGCGGCACCGTCAACCTCCCGCACGGCACCGGCAAGACCTCCCGGGTCCTGGTCTTCGCCAACGGTGACAAGGCCGAGGCCGCACGCGAGGCGGGCGCCGACCTCGTCGGCGGCGACGAGCTGATCGAGAAGGTCAACGGCGGCTGGCTCGACTTCGACGCCGTCGTCGCGACCCCCGACATGATGGGCAAGGTCGGCCGGCTCGGCCGCGTCCTCGGCCCGCGCGGACTGATGCCCAACCCGAAGACCGGCACCGTGACTCCCGACGTCGCGAAGGCCGTCTCGGACATCAAGGGCGGCAAGATCGAGTTCCGCGTCGACCGCCACGCCAACCTGCACTTCATCATCGGCAAGGCGTCCTTCTCCGAGGTCCAGCTCGCCGAGAACTACGCCGCCGCGCTGGAGGAGGTGCTCCGGCTCAAGCCGGCCAGCTCCAAGGGCCGCTACATCCGCAAGATCACGGTCTCCACGACCATGGGCCCCGGCGTCCAGGTCGACCCCAACCGCACGCGCAACGTCGCGGCGGACGACGAGGCCTGAACCCCCGGATCCGTACGGACGACGGCCCGGCACCCTCGTGGTGCCGGGCCGTCTCGTCACTCCGGCGCCGATTTGGTCGAGGGCGGAGCGTCTCGTATCCTGATCCGCGAAGCCGAAGACCGCCGGTCGTCACCTCCGGGTGACGGAAGGTCCCGCAGTGCGGGCGACCTGCGCAGGTGACAGTGAGTTCCCGACCTCTGGTCGTCGTACGCCCTGTGCCCTGTGTCGTTCACCCGGGCCGGGGCTCTCTTCTTTCCCGGTCCTTCTGCTTCGCCCGCCGCGGACATCCCGCCGGCGGGTGCACCTCACGTGCAGAGTTGGAAGGAGACCCATGGCGCGGCCAGACAAGACTGCAGCCGTGGCGGAGATCGTCGAGCAGTTCAACGACTCCGCTGGTGCTGTGCTGACCGAGTACCGCGGTCTCTCCGTGAAGCAGCTGCAGGACCTGCGGCGTGCGCTCGGCGAGAACGCCAACTACGCCGTGGTCAAGAACACGCTGACCCAGATCGCCGCCAAGGAGGCAGGTGTCGAGGGTTTCGACGCCCTGCTCACCGGTCCGACCGCCATCGCCTTCATCAACGGCGACCTGGTCGAGGCGGCCAAGGGTCTGCGTGACTTCGCCAAGGCAAACCCCGCCCTCGTGATCAAGGGCGGTTACGTCGACGGTGCCCCGATGGACGCCAAGGAGATCGCCAAGCTGGCCGATCTCGAGTCCCGCGAGGTGCTCCTGGGCAAGCTGGCCGGCGCGATGCTGGCCTCGCTGAGCCAGGCCGTCTACCTCCTCAACGCCCCGCTCGCCCAGGCTGCCCGGCTCGCCGCCGCGCTCCAGGCGAAGGCCGAGGAGGACCCGTCGATCCTGGGTGGAGGTGCCGGGGAGCCGGCAGCGGCCGCCGAGGAGCCGACCCCGACCGAGGACGCTGCGGCCGACGCAGAGCCCGAGGCCACCTCCGAGGCAGCAGCCGAGGACACCACCGAGGACGCCCCCGCGGAGACCGCGGAGACGACCGAGGACAGCACCCCGTAAATCAGGCGAGGCCTGACTTCCGGGCCGACGACCACACCCGGTGCCGCTGGCACCACAACGGAAAGGTTCAGCCACCATGGCGAAGCTCAGCACCGACAGAGCTCCTGGACGGCTTCAAGGAGATGACCCTCCTGGAGCTCAGCGAGTTCGTGAAGCAGTTCGAGGAGACCTTCAACGTCACCGCCGCCGCGCCGGTCGCGGCTGCTCCCGCCCCCGGCCAGGGCGGCGGCGCTGCCGTCGAGGAGGCCGCCGAGCAGGACGAGTTCGACGTCGTCCTCGAGGCTGCCGGCGAGAAGAAGATCAACGTGATCAAGGAGGTTCGTGCGCTCACGAGCCTCGGCCTGAAGGAGGCCAAGGAGCTGGTCGAGGCCGCTCCGAAGGCGGTCCTCGAGAAGGCCAACAAGGAGACCGCCGAGAAGGCCAAGGAGGCCCTCGAGGGCGCCGGCGCCAAGGTCACGCTCAAGTGACCTCTCGCTGAACTCGTCTTCGACGGCCGTCCCGCGGATGCGGGGCGGCCGTCGTTTGCATGTCCGGGATGTGGGGAGGGTCACAGCGCCGGAAGGTTGCCCTAGGGTGACGAACCGGAACAGGTGTACACCGAATCACTGGGTGCCGGGGGATGGGTCAGCGGAGGTCCGCGTAACTTAACCCGCGAGTAGTCGTTGTTCACGGCGGGGAAACGTGTGCGGCGCGCGAGGCACGGCAGCAGCGACGGGAGAGGGAAGAGGGTCGGTATGGGTACGCAGATCGAGGTCACCGACCTCACGAAGTCCTTCGGCAAGCAGCTGATCTGGGGCGACGTCACCCTCACCATCCCGGCCGGCGAGGTCTCGGTCATGCTCGGCCCCTCCGGCACCGGCAAGTCGGTGTTCCTCAAGGCGCTGATCGGGCTGCTCAAGCCCGACCGGGGCAGCATCATGATCGAGGGCACGGACATCGCCACCTGCCCGGAGAAGGAGCTCTACGAGATCCGCAAGCTGTTCGGCGTGCTGTTCCAGGACGGCGCCATGTTCGGCTCGATGAACCTCTACGACAACGTGGCCTTCCCGCTGCGCGAGCACACGAAGAAGTCCGAGTCCGACATCCGCGGCCGTCGTGATGGAGAAGATGGAGCTGGTCGGCCTCGTCGGTGCCGAGGACAAGCTCCCCGGCGAGATCTCCGGCGGCATGCGCAAGCGCGCCGGCCTCGCCCGCGCCCTCGTCCTCGATCCCGAGATCCTGCTGATCGACGAGCCGGACTCCGGCCTCGACCCGGTGCGCACGTCGTTCATCAACCAGCTGTTCATCGACCTCAACGCGCAGATCGACGCGACGTTCCTGATCGTGACCCACGACATCACCACCGCCCGCACGGTCCCCGACAACATCGGCCTGCTCTTCCACAAGCACCTCGCGATGTTCGGTCCGCGCGAGATGCTGCTGTCGTCGGAGGAACCGGTCGTGCGCCAGTTCCTCAACGCCCAGACCGTCGGCCCGATCGGCATGTCCGAGGAGAAGGACGCCGACGAGCTCGAGGCCGAGAAGGACCTCGAGATGCCGCCGCTGCCCCCGATCCCGAGGCAGCTCGAGCCATCGAGCGGCATCGCCCGGCGCAGCCAGCGCGAGCCGGGCGCCTGGTGCCGCGACAACGACGTCACGCCGCCCCCGGGCTCGTTCGAGGAGAACATGTCCCTGGCGCCGGGGAGCTGACCGTGACCCTGGGGACCTCGGGCGGCCTTGCCGTCCCCGACCACCGGACGGGAGCTCGCTGACAGATGGCCTCCCTGACCTCCTCGCGCCTGCTGGCCCCGATCGGGACCGCGGGCAACCTGTTCGCCTTCGGGCTCGACGTGGCCCGCAACCTGTTCAAGCGTCCGTTCCAGCTCCGTGAGTTCATCCAGCAGGCCTGGTTCATCGCCTCGGTGACGATCGTGCCGACCGCGCTGGTGGCGATCCCGTTCGGCGCGGTGATCGCGCTGCAGGTCGGTGGCCTGATCAAGCAGTTCGGCGCCCAGTCGTTCACGGGCTCCGCGGCCGTGCTGGCGGTGGTCCGGGAGGCGGGTCCGATCGCCACGTCGCTGCTGATCGCGGGCGCCGGCGGGTCGGCGATCGCGGCCGACCTGGGCGCACGCAAGATCCGCGAGGAGCTCGACGCGATGATGGTGCTCGGGATCGACCCGATCCAGCGGCTCGTCGTACCCCGCGTCCTCGCCTGCATGCTGGTCGCGTTCTTCCTCAACGGCCTGGTCAGCGTGGTCGGTGTGGTCGGCGGCTACTTCTTCAACGTCGTGCTCCAGGACGGCACTCCAGGGGCGTACCTTGCCTCCTTCACGGCGCTCGCCCAGCTTCCCGACCTCTGGCAAGGCATGGCCAAGGCGCTCGTCTTCGGGCTGATCGCCGCCATCGTCGCCTGCTACAAGGGCATGAACGCCGGCGGCGGCCCGAAGGGTGTCGGCGACGCGGTGAACGAGTCCGTGGTGATCACGTTCATGCTGCTGTTCGTCGTCAACTTCGTGATGTCGGCCATCTACTTCCAGCTCGTTCCACCGAAGACAGGGTGAGCGGGATGGCCAACGTCAAGTCGCTCTACCAGCGGCCGCTGAAGACGATCGACAGCCTCGGTGAGGAGCTGGCGTTCTTCGTGCGGGCGCTCGCCTGGACTCCGCGGGCGATCCGTCGCTACAAGAAGGAGATCATGCGGCTGCTCGCCGAGGTGACGCTCGGCAGCGGCGCGCTCGCCGTCATCGGCGGCACGGTCGGCGTGATCACCGCGATGGCGTTCTTCACCGGCACCGAGGTCGGGCTCCAGGGCTACGCGTCGCTGAACCAGATCGGCACCGCCGCCTTCTCCGGCTTCGTCTCCGCCTACTTCAACACCCGCGAGATCTCCCCGCTGGTCGCCGGCATCGCGCTCGCGGCCACGGTCGGCTGCGGCTTCACGGCCCAGCTGGGCGCGATGCGCATCTCCGAGGAGGTCGACGCCCTCGAGGTGATGGCGATCCCGTCGCTGCCGTTCCTGGTCACCACCCGGATCATCGCCGGCCTGATCGCGATCGTGCCGCTCTACGTCGTCGGGCTGCTCTCGTCGTACTTCGCCACCCGGCTCGTGGTCACCCAGTTCTTCGGGCAGAGTCCCGGCACCTACGACCACTACTTCAACCAGTTCCTGCCACCGGGCGACGTGTTGTGGTCGTTCGGCAAGGTCCTGGTCTTCGCGGTCGTGGTGGTCATGATCCACTGCTACCACGGCTACACCGCCACCGGCGGGCCCGCCGGTGTCGGGGTCGCGGTCGGGCGTGCCGTCCGTACGTCGATCGTGGCGATCAACGTGATCGACCTGTTCCTGAGCATGGCCATCTGGGGCGCCAACACCACGGTCAGGCTGGCCGGCTGACGATGCGCGAGCCTGATCAAGCACCGCACCCTCGGGGTCGCCTTCGTCGGCCATGATGCTGCTCGGCGTCTGGCTGGTCAACGCGATCTTCACGCAGAAGTTCACCTCGTTCTCCGAGGTGACCCTGAACACCGACACCGCCGGGCTCAACCTTCCGGCCCGGGCCGACGTGAAGGTGCGCGGTGAGATCATCGGCCAGGTCACCGAGGCCGAGTCGAGCCCCGACGGCGCGGTCCTCACGCTCGGCATCCAGCCCGACAAGATCGGTGCCATCCCCGAGAACGTGACCGCCTCGATCCTGCCGAAGACGCTGTTCGGTGAGAAGTACGTCAACCTCGTGATCCCGGACGAGCCCTCCTCCACCGCGCTGAAGAGCGGCGACACGATCCAGAAGACGCAGCTCCCGGTCGAGGTCGAGAAGATCCTCAACGACCTCTACCCGCTGCTGCGCGCCGTGCAGCCGGCCGAGATCAACTACACCCTCAACGCGCTGGCCACCGCCCTCGAGGGTCGCGGCGACGCGATCGGCAACAACCTCGAGGTCCTCGACGGCTACCTGCAGCGGATGAACCCCCAGATGCCGAAGCTGATCGCGGACCTCAAGCTGCTCGGCACGGTGTCCGACACCTACGCCGACGTGTTCCCCGACATCGCGGCCACGCTCCGCAACTCGGTGAAGACCGGCAACACCCTCCTGGAGAAGGAGGAGACGCTCAACGCGTTCCTCAACGACGTGACGCTCGTTCTCCGACACCGCCAACGCGTTCCTCGACGAGAACGGCGACAACCTGGTCCGGCTCGGCCAGGTGTCGGAGCAGCAGCTGGCGCTGCTCGCCCGCTACTCGCCGGAGTTCCCGTGCCTGCTCGACGGCATCGTGCGCCAGGCGCCGCGCCTGGCCGACACGTTCCGCGGCTTCGTCTTCCACATCAACCTGCACACGATCCCGAAGCAGCCGCGGGGCTACACGCCGGCCGACTCGCCGAGGTACGCCGACGCCCGACGCGCCCTACTGCGGGACGCTGCCCACCCCGCCGTACAGCCCGAAGCACCCGAAGCCCTCGATGCCCGACTTCGCCGACGGCGTCGGCAAGGGCGGCAACAACCTCAAGCGGGTCGCGACCGTCGTTCGACCGCGCGGCGGTCACGGGCACCCCGCCGGACAAGGCGCTCATCAGTGTCGCTGACGGCGCCGGCGCTCGGCGTCCCCGCCGACCAGGTGGGCGACCTCGCCACGCTGATGTTCGGTCCGCCTGGCGCGCGGGTCGGAGGTGAGCGTGCGATGAGCTTCCTCGACAAGAAGACCCGCGGCGACGCCGTCAAGCTGATGATCTTCATGGTGGTCACCACGCTGGCGACCGGCATGCTGGTGGTGCTGATCGGCAACATCACGTTCCAGTCCACCCGCACCTACAAGGCGGTGTTCACCGACGCCACCGGCGTGGTCAAGGGTGACGACATCCGCATCGCCGGGGTCAAGGTCGGCAGCGTCAAGAACGTCGAGATCACCAACCGCACGCACGCGCTGGTCACGTTCATCGTCGCCAAGCGCGCCACGTCACCAAGTCGCTCCACGGCGACGATCCGCTACCGCAACCTGGTCGGCCAGCGCTACATCTCGCTGACCCAGGGCGTGGGCGACACTCGATGCTCGCCGAGGACGCGACGATCCCGATGGACCGCACCTACCCGGCGCTCGACCTGACCGTCCTGTTCAACGGCTTCAAGCCGCTGTTCGCCGCGCTCTCGCCCGCGGACATCAACAAGCTCTCCGCCGAGATCGATCCAGGTCTTCCAGGGCGAGGGCGGCAACTTCGAGGGCCTGCTCGGCAACACCGCCTCGATCACCAACACGCTGGCCGACCGCGACAAGGTGATCGGCGAGCTGATCGACAACCTCAACGACGTGCTCGGCACGCTGGCCGCGCGCGACAAGCAGCTCACGTCGCTGATCATCGAGCTCAAGCACTTCATGGGCGGGCTGGTCAAGGACAAGGACGCGATCCTGGGCTCGCTGGACTCGCATCTCCACCCTGGCCGAGCAGACCTCCGACCTGACCACCGGCATCCGCCCGTCGTTCGTCAAGGACGTCAAGGACCTTCGCCAGGTGGCCAAGAACCTCGACAAGGGCCGCGGCGAGATCGACCGCGCGCTGCAGATCCTGCCGATCAAGCTCAGCAAGATCGGCCGCACCGCGATCTACGGCTCGTTCTTCAACTTCTACCTCTGCCGTTCAAGGGCAACGTCATCGTGCTCCCCGGCCGGCAACTCGGTCGACGTCGACTACAAGCACCGCCAACGACGAGGGGAGGTGTGACCTCGAATGAGCGTGCCCTTCCGTGAGCGCAACCCCGTCACCATCGGGGCGATCAGCCTCGCCGTGATCCTCGCCCTGCTGGTCCTGGCCGCGTTCAAGGCCGACCACCTGCCGCTCATCGGCGGCGGCGACACCTACCACGCCACCTTCAGCGAGGCCGGTGGGCATCAAGCCCAACGACGAGGTCCGGATCGCCGGCGTCCGCGTCGGCAAGGTCAAGGCCGTCGACCTCGACGGCGACCACGTGAAGGTCGAGTTCCAGGTCGACTCGGGCACCGAGTTCGGCACGCGAGACCGGCGCCGCAGATCAAGGTCAAGACCCTGCTCGGGCGCGATGTTCCTCTCCCTCGAGCCCGATGGCTCCGGCCAGCTCAAGGAGGGCTCCACGATCCCGCTGTCGCCGCACCAAGTCGCCGTACGACGTCGTGCAGGCGTTCTCCGGCCTCGCCGACGCGCGCCGAGCAGATCGACATCGACCGGCTGCGCAAGTCCTTCAACACCCTCGCCGCCGCTGACCAAGAACACGCCCGGCCGCGTTCCAGAGCACGCTGCAGGGACTCTCGCGTGCTCTCGGCCAACGTGGCCAGCCGCAACGAGCAGATCAACGCGCTGCTGCGCAACCTCCACACCGTCTCCGGCATCCTCGCCGACCGCGACGAGGACATCGTCACGCTGATGAACGACAGCGACGTCCTGTTGCGGGCGCTGGTCGCCCGGCGCGAGGCCGTGCACCGCCTGCTCGTCTCGACCAGCCGGCTCTCGGCGCGAGCTCACCGTGCTGGTCGAGCAGACTCGCGCGACGACCTCAAGCCCGCGCTGTCCAACCTCGAGTCGGTGGTCGACCTGCTCAACAAGAACCAGGCCAACCTCGACCAGAGCCTGCGGCTGATGGCGCCCTTCTACCGGGTCTTCGCCAACACCCTGGGCACCGGTCCCTGGTTCGACACCTGGATCCAGAACCTGCCGCCGGTCGGCACCGCCTCGGCAGGGGGGAACTGACCATGGTCAAGTCCGGACTCGCCCGCCTGCTCGGCATCGTGCTGGCGCTCGCCCTGGTCGTGCGGTCTCGTGCTGCTCTTCCTGCCGGGCAAGGACTCCAAGACGCTGGTCGCGGAGTTCCCGCGCGCGGTCTCGCTCTACGAGGGCTCCGACGTGAAGATCCTCGGGATCAAGGTCGGCAAGGTCGACACGGTGACGCCCGTCGGGCACCAACGTCATCGTGAAGATGTCGTACGACGGCAAGTACAAGCTCCCGTCCGACGCCGAGGCCGTGCTGATCTCGCCGTCGATCGTCGGTGACCGGTTCATCCAGATCACGCCGGTCTACAAGGGCGGCGGCGTGCTCGCCGACAACGCGCACCTGGGCACGGACCGCACCGCGACCCCGCTGGAGCTCGACCAGATCTACGGCAGCCTCAACGACCTCTCGATCGCGCTCGGTCCGCAGGGCGCGAACAAGACCGACGGCAAGGGCGTCGGTGCCCTGACCCGGCTGCTCGACTCGACGGCCCGCAACTTCGGTGGCCAGGGCGTGAAGTTCAACGAGACCCTGCAGAACCTCGGCAAGTTCACCAAGACGCTGGCCGACAACAAGGACGAGCTGTTCGGCACCGCCCGCGCAGCTCGAGGTGTTCGCGAAGACCCTGGCGGAGAACGACACCACCGTCCGCCAGTTCAACGACTCGCTCGCCGCGGCCGCCGACCTGCTCGCCGGCGAGCGCGAGGACCTCGCGGCCGCGCTGCGCAACCTGGGCACCGCGATGGTGCAAGGTCCACGGCTTCGTCAAGGACAACAAGGACCTGCTCACCAAGAACATCCGCGGCCTGAACAAGTTCTCCAAGGTGATCGTGAAGCAGCGCGCCGCGCTGGACGAGACGCTCAGGGACGCCCCCGCCGCGCTGAACAACCTGTCCCTCGCCTACAACCCGCGCACGGGCACGCTCGACACCCGCGACAACATCGGCGAGGCCGTCAACCAGCTCCAGAGCAACCCTGCCGCCCTCGTCTGCAGCTTCCTCGGCGGTGCCGCCAACGCCACCGAGAACTGCAAGAAGGTGACCGACGCCCTCGAAGCTGCCGCGGTCGGGCGCCTTCCGGAAGCCGGCCGGCACCCGCGACGTGCCGAGTACGTCGACCGGACCCTCGGCGGGCTCGTGGAGGTGACCCGATGAGCAGCTCCGCACCGCGCATCGGATCGCGCCACCTGGCCGGGCTCGTCGCCCTGGTGATGGCCGGGCTGGTCGCGCTCAGTGGCTGCGGCTCCGATCTACGAGGTGCCGCTCCCCGGTGGCGCGAAGGTCGGCGAGAACCCGATCACCGTCCACGTGAGTTCCGCGACGTGCTCGACCTCGTGCCCCAGTCCACGGTCAAGGTCGACGACGTCACGGTCGGCCGGGTGACGAGCGTGAAGCTCAAGGGCTACCACGCCGACGTCACGATGCTGCTGCCCCGCAACATCGACCTCCCGGACAACGCCCGCGCCGAGATCCGGCAGACCAGCCTGCTCGGCGAGAAGTTCGTCTCCCTCAGCGAGCCGGTCGACGAGCCGGCCTCGGGCAAGCTCGGCGACGGCGACGTGATCCCGCTCGGCCGCAGCGGCCGCAACCCCGAGGTCGAAGAGGTCCTCGGTGCCCTGTCGCTGCTGCTCAACGGCGGCGGTGTCGGCCAGCTCAAGATCATCTCCGAGGAGCTCAACAACGCGTTCGGGGGCCGCGAGGACGAGGTGCGCTCGGTCCTGACCCAGGTGCACGTCTTCATGGGCCAGCTCGACGCCAACAAGGCAGGCATCGTCCGCTCGATCGAGTCCCTCAACCGGCTGGCGATCCAGCTCAAGGAGCAGGACGGCTCGATCAAGTCGGCACTCGACAACCTGCCCGCCGCGCTGAAGTCGATCGACTCGCCAGCGCGCCGACCTGGTCAAGATGCTCAAGGCGCTCGACCGCCTCAGCGGGGTCGGCGTCCGCGTGATCAAGGCGTCCAAGACCTCGACGATCAACAGCCTCCGCTCCCTGGCGCCGGTGCTCGACAAGCTCGCCGACGCGGGCTCCAGCCTGCCGAACTCGCTCCAGGTGTTCCTCGACCTACCCGTTCGTCGACGCCGCGGTCGGCAAGGACCCGCAGGTCGCGCGCAACCTGCACATGGGTGACTACACCAACCTCAACGCCAGGCTCGACATCAACGTGACCTCCCCGCCTGTCCTCCCGAGCCTGCCCACCCAGCCCACCCAGCCCCCGCTGCCCACGCTCACCCTGCCGTCACCGGTCGTGAACGCCTGCATCGCCGTCAGGAAGCAGGTCTCCGCAGCCGCCGACCGGCGCGGCCAAGGGCCTGCCGACGCCGCCGTTCACCAAGAAGCAGAAGGCGGCGATCAAGAAGCGGATCGTCAAGCGGGTGATGGCGAGCATCGACTGCAAGAACCCCGGCAACATCCCGGCCAAGGTCGCCAAGGCGCTCGCCCAGATCCTCAAGGACGGCATCCCGGGCGTTCCGCTGCCCAACATCACCAAGCTGCCGTCGATCCCGGGCGTGACCCTGCCCAGCGTGCCGGGCGGACTGCCCAAGCTTCCGCGCGCCGGCACCGCGTTCGACCGGGCGGTCGACCCGAGCACCGTCGACGTGTTCAACGGACCCGCCGGCGCCGCCGCCGAGATCGGCTACAACTCGACGCTCGCGGCGCTCCTGCTGCAGGGGGTGCAGGACCGATGATCACCACCCGGACCAAGCGCCAGCTCATGGTGTTCGTGCTGATCACGCTGCTCGGCGTCTCCTACGTGGGCGCCCGCTACGCCCGGCTCGACCGGCTGTTCTTCGACACCAGCTACCACGTCGACGCGCACTTCGTCGACTCCGGCGGCATCTTCACCGGCGCCGAGGTCACCTACCGCGGCGTCAAGGTCGGCCAGGTCTCCGCGATGCACCTGACCCGCGACGGCGTCGACGTGGTCATGGCCATCGACAAGGGGAACGACACGATCCCGCGCGAGAGCAGGGCCCTGGTCGGCAACAAGTCCGCCGTCGGCGAGCAGTACGTCGAGCTGCAGCCCCAGACCGACGACAAGCCCGTACCTCGTGGACGGCTCGGAGATCTCGCAGGACAACACCGAGATCCCGGTCTCGACCACCGAGCTGCTCACGAACCTGGACAACGTGGTCAACTCGGTGCCGCAGGACGACCTGCGCACGGTGGTGGCCGAGACGGGCGCGGCGTTCAAGGACACCGGGCGCGACCTCGGGCAGATCATCGACACCTCCAACGCGTTCATCGAGACCGCCAACGCGAACTTCGACACCACGACGGCCCTGATCCGCGACTCCAACGTCGTCCTCCGTACGCAGGTGGACAAGGAGTCGGCGATCCGCAGCTTCTCCCGGGACCTCGCGCTCTTCAGCGGCACCCTCGCCGGCAACGACGACGCGCTCCGCAGGCTGATCGACAACGGCGGCGCCACGGCCACCCAGCTCCGCACGTTCCTCGAGGACAACGAGGTCGAGCTGGGCTCCCTGATCCGCAACCTGGTCACGACCGGCGAGATCACGGTCAAGCACCTCGACGGGATCCGGCAGGTGCTCGTGCTCTACCCGTACGTCGTCGAGGGCGGCTTCAGCACGGTGGGCAAGGGCCCGGACGGCAAGTACGACGCCGAGTTCGGCCTGGTCCTGCAGAACGACCCGCCGATCTGCAAGAAGGGCTACGAGAGCACGCAAGGTGCGATCGCCCCAGGACCGCAAGGACATCCCGATGAACGAGAAGGCCCACTGCTCGGAGCCCGGCTCGAAGTCGAACGCCCGTGGCGCCCAGCACGCGCCCAACCGTGCCCCGGCGTCGTACCGCGCACCTGTGGTCGCCACGTACGATGAGACCTCGGGCAAGGTCACCTGGACCGACGAGGACCCCGCGGCGAGCGTCAGCTACACCGGTGGTGCCTTCGACAGCTTCGGCCGGGACTCGTGGAAGTCGTTGCTGCTCCAGCCCGTGGCGGAAGAGGAGTAGTCGTTGAGCCCCACGCCCGATGACGGGATCGAGTCCGATCTCGATCATCACCGAGTCAAGTGCGCCGAGAGCGATCCAGCCTCCGCGTCGTGATGATCGTGACCGCCTTGCTGCTCGCGCTGCTGGTCGTGGCCGCCGTGTTCGCGGTCCGCGAGTTCCGTGAGCACCAGCGGCTCCAGGCCGCCGACGAGGACCGCAGCAACGCGATGAACACCGCGCAGCAGTTCGCGCTGCGGATGGACACCTTCAAGGGCGACCGCCTCGACGACTACGAGTCCCGCGTCAACGCGATGCTGACCACGCGCGCCAAGGGCGAGTTCAAGCAGTCGTTCCCGGCCTTCGAGAAGGTCTACCAGCAGGGCAAGGCCGTCGGCACCGGCGAGCTGCACGCCGCCGGCATCGAGGACATCGACCAGGACTCCGCGACCGTGCTGGTGATCCACGACCGGACGGTCAAGAGCAGCTTCGGCGACCAGAAGCAGTACCTGCGCTGGTCGGTGCAGCTGGACAAGGTCGACGGCGCCTGGAAGATCGACAAGTTCGAGGACGGTTCGTGATGGCGTCCGTGACCTGGTACGACCTTCTCGGCGTCGAGCGCGACGCCACCCCGGAGCAGATCCGGGTCGCCTGGCGCGAGGCCACCGACCGCGCGGAGCCGGGCACCAGCCAGTTCAAGAAGTACAACGAGGCGGCCGAGGTGCTGCTCGACGCGCAGGCGCGGTCGGCGTACGACGCCGAGCTGGCCGCGTCCGAGCCCGCCGGAGCCGGAGACCGCCCGAGCCCGAGCCGCGGCCGGCGCCCACGTGCACCCACGCGACCGCCACCGAACCGAGCCCGGCGTGCCCCGCTGGGCGGGCCTGCTGGCCTCGACCGGGGTCACGTCGCCGTCGCCCTGGTGACGGTCCTGGTGATCGCCGTCGGCGGCTACTTCTGGTTCCAGAACAACCGGCACGACGAGCAGGTCGACGCCGGGCAGGAGGCCTCGGCCGCCGCCGAGCGGGCGCTGCCCTTCGTGCTCTCCTACGACTACCGCCAGCTCCCCGCCGACAAGGCGCGGGCGGTGCGCTACCTGAGCCCGAAGTACCAGAAGGAGTACACCGCCACCTTCGACAAGCTGATCGCCTCGACGGACGGGCGGCCGGGGCCGGCCAAGCAGACCTCGGCCGTGGTCAAGGCCACCGTGCGCAGCGTCGGGGTCGTCGACTCCGAGTCCGACGTGGCGAAGGTGATCGTGTTCATCGACCAGGCGACCACGAAGGACGGCGGCACCCCGAAGTTCTCGCTGAACCGGCTGACCGTGTCCATGGTCAAGTCCGGCAACAGCTGGCTGGTGGACAACATCAACAGCTACTGACGAACGAGCAGCGCGGGGGTGCTTGACCGCGGGGCCTGACGCCTCATGCTCTACGGCAACGACAGTGTCGTACCGTCCGCGTCTGGACGGAACCGCTGTTGTCTTTGTGCGTGCTCGTGGGCTACTATCGTGGTTTGCGCCCTCCCTCAAATACTTCCTGCCTGCCCGGTGGCCGGTTTGTGGTGGGTGTCGGCGCCTCTCACCCGACGTGAGCCTCGGAAGGATCCCTCTTGGCCGCCTCGCGCTCCACCAGCACGCCCGCAACTTCTGCACCTCGCCGTATCTCCTTCGCCAAGATCTCCGAACCCCTCGCGGTTCCGCAGCTCCTTGCGCTCCAGACCGACAGCTTCGACTGGCTGGTCGGCAACGAGCGCTGGCAGGCGCGCGTGGCCGAGCGCCAGGCCGCCGGCGAGGACGTCTCCACGAAGACCGGTCTGCAGGAGATCTTCGAGGAGATCTCCCCGATCGAGGACTTCTCGGAGACCATGTCGCTCTCCTTCGAGAACCCGGTCTTCTACGACCCGAAGTACACCGAGGAGGAGTGCAAGGAGAAGGACTTCACCTACTCCGCGCCGCTCTACGTCTCCGCCGAGTTCACCAACGGCGAGACCGGTGAGATCAAGGGCCAGACGGTCTTCATGGGCGACTTCCCCCTGATGACCCGCAAGGGCACCTTCATCATCAACGGCACCGAGCGCGTCGTCGTCTCGCAGCTCGTCCGGTCTCCGGGCGTCTACTTCGAGAAGACCGCCGACAAGACCTCCGACAAGGACATCTTCACCGCCAAGGTGATCCCGTCCCGCGGTGCCTGGCTCGAGTTCGAGATCGACAAGCGCGACATGGTCGGCGTCCGCCTCGACCGCAAGCGCAAGCAGAACGTCACGGTGCTGCTCAAGGCGCTGCAGGCGGTCGCCGAGGAAGAGGGCTACCAGGGCGCGCCGTACGACTACGAGGCCGTCATCGCCGACCTGCGCCAGTACGAGTCGATCCAGCTCACCGAGGAGAAGGACCACACCCAGGGTCCCGACGACGCGCTGCTCGACATCTACCGCAAGCTGCGCCCGGGCGAGCCGCCCACGCGCGAGGCCGCGCTGACGCTGCTCAAGAACTACTACCTCAACCCGAAGCGCTACGACCTGGCCAAGGTCGGCCGCTACAAGGTCAACAAGAAGCTCGGGCAGCACGAGGCGTTCGACCAGCAGACGCTGACCATCGACGACATCGTGGCGACGATCCGCTACATCGTGCAGCTGCACGCCAACAACGACGCGTTCGTCGACGCCGCCGGCAAGGACGTCAAGGACCTCCACGGCAACGGCATCGAGGTCCGGCCCGACGACATCGACCACTTCGGCAACCGCCGGATGCGCACGGTCGGCGAGCTGATCCAGAACCAGCTCCGCACGGGCCTGGCCCGGATGGAGCGCGTGGTCCGCGAGCGGATGACGACCCAGGACGTCGAGGCGATCACGCCGCAGTCCCTGATCAACATCCGCCCCGTGGTCGCGGCGCTGAAGGAGTTCTTCGGCACCTCGCAGCTCTCGCAGTTCATGGACCAGACCAACCCGATCGCCGGGCTGACGCACAAGCGCCGGCTCTCGGCGCTGGGCCCGGGCGGCATCTCCCGTGACCGTGCGCAGATGGACGTCCGTGACGTCCACCCCTCGCACTACGGCCGGATGTGCCCGATCGAGACCCCTGAGGGTCCGAACATCGGTCTGATCGGCTCGCTCGCGTCCTACGGACGGATCAACCCGTTCGGGTTCGTCGAGACGCCCTACCGCGTGGTCAAGAACGGCAAGGTCACCACGGAGATCCACCACCTCACCGCCGACGAGGAGGACTCGAAGGTCATCGCGCAGGCCAACGCACTGCTGCGCGAGGACGGGTCCTTCGTCGACGACGACGTGCTGGTCCGCACCCGTGGTGGTGAGACCGTCGACACCCCGCGTGACGAGGTCGACTACATGGACGTCTCCCCGCGCCAGATGGTGTCGGTCGCGACCGCCCTGATCCCGTTCCTCGAGCACGACGACGCCAACCGTGCGCTCATGGGCGCCAACATGCAGCGCCAGGCCGTGCCGCTGATCAAGAGCGACGCGCCCCTGGTCGGCACCGGCATGGAGTACCGCGCCGCGGTCGACGCGGGTGACGTGGTCACCGCCGAGGCCGCCGGTGTGGTCAGCGCGGTGTCCGCCGACGTCATCGAGGTGATGAACGACGACGGCACCCACCGCACCTACCGCCTGCAGAAGTTCACGCGGTCCAACCAGGGCACCTGCATCAACCAGCGTCCGCTGGTCGAGGCCGGCTCCCGGGTGGAGGTCGGCACG
>CAVWFF010000006.1:0-106676 GCA_963754145.1 uncultured Actinomycetota bacterium | reverse complement strand
CCCGGGATGCCTCCCTGAGCAGGCCGACCCGGTCGAGCAGGCTCTGGTCGGGGTAGTCGAGAAGCAGGGAGACCGACTGCCACGCGATCGTGAGCTGGGCCGGGGGCAGCGCCGGTCTCGGTCGTCGGCCGGTCACGAGTCCGGGCCCTTCGGTGGGAACATCCCGGGCGGTGAACCCTTGCCGTCCCAGTTGAGCAGGTTGACCCGGCTCGCCTTGTTCTCGGGGTCGGCGAGCGAGTCGGAGGTCTGCCGGTCCTGGAGCATCTGGAAGTTCTCGACAGCGAGCGGCGTCGGTGTTCCCGAGCCCTCGCCGAAGACGTCGTGCTGCCCACCGTCGTACTCGGAGACCGAGCACTCGGTGGAGAGCTCCTCCAGGGAGTGCGCCTGCTCGGCGTGCGCGGGTGGGATGACGTAGCGCTCGTCGTACTTCGCGATCGCGAGGAGCCGGTACATGTCGTACATCGCCTCCTCGCTCATGCCCACGGCGGCCGGGATCGAGGCGTCCGGCTCGCGGCCCATGTTGATGTCGCGCATGTAGCAGCGCATGGCGGCCAGCTTCTTGAGGACCGCGTCGACCGGCCCGACGTCGCCGGCCGTGAACAGCTCCGCGAGGTACTCGACCGGGATCCGGAGCGCGTCGATCGCCGCGAACAGGTTGCCCGTGTCCTCGGCGTCCTCCCCCGTGTCCCGGACGACGTCGACCACGGGCGAGAGCGGCGGGATGTACCAGACCATGGGCATGGTGCGGTACTCCGGGTGCAGCGGCAGCGCGACCCGGTACGTGTTGATCAGCGCGTGGATCGGCGATCGCTGCGCGGCGTCGACCCAGTCGCGGGCGATGCCGGCCTTCTCCGCCTCACGGACCACCTCGGGATCGAAGGGGTCGAGGAAGACGTCGCGCTGGGCCTCGTAGAGCCCCTGGTCGTCCGTGGTCGAGGCGGCCGCGAGCACCTTGTCGGCGTCGTACAGCATGAGGCCGATGTAGCGCAGCCGACCGACGCAGGTCTCGGCGCAGACCGTGGGCAGTCCGACCTCGATCCGCGGGAAGCAGAAGGTGCACTTCTCGGCCTTGCCGGTGCGGTGGTTGAAGTAGACCTTCTTGTAGGGGCAGCCCGACACGCACTTGCGCCAGCCGCGGCACCTGTCCTGGTCGACGAGGACGATGCCGTCCTCCTCGCGCTTGTAGATCGCGCCGCTCGGGCACGAGGCCGCGCACGACGGGTTGAGGCAGTGCTCGCAGATCCGCGGCAGGTAGAACATGAAGGTCTGCTCGAACTCGAACTTCACCTTGTCCGCGATCTTCGCGAGCATCGGGTCGCGGTGCGCGGTGGCGCGTCGAGCCGCCGAGGTCGTCGTCCCAGTTGGCCGACCACTCGATCTTCATGTTCTTGCCGCTGATCAGCGACTTGGGCCGGGCGACGGGGGTGTGCTCCTGGGCGGGCGCGTCGGTGAGCGTGGAGTAGTCGTAGGTCCACGGCTCGTAGTACTCGCCGATCGAGGGCAGCTTGGGGTTGGAGAAGATCGTCATCAGGTTCTTCAGACGCCCACCGGCCTTGAGCTTCATCCGGCCACGCTTGTCGAGCTCCCAGCCGCCCTTCCAGGTCTCCTGGTCCTCGTAGGTGCGCGGGTAGCCGAGCCCGGGCCTGGTCTCCACGTTGTTGAACCAGATGTACTCCGTGCCCGAGCGGTTGGTCCACGCCTGCTTGCACGTCACCGAGCAGGTGTGGCACCCGATGCACTTGTCGAGGTTCATCACCATCGCCATCTGCGCCATGACCTTCATCAGTACGTCACGTCCTGGCTGCGCTTGCGGATGATGGTGACCTCGTCGCGCTGGTTGCCGGTGGGGCCGAGATAGTTGAAGGCGAAGGTCAGCTGGGCGTAGCCGCCGATCAGGTGGGACGGCTTCACGAGCAGCCGGGTCAGCGAGTTGTGGATGCCTCCGCGCTTGCCAGACGTCTCCGCGATCGGTACGTCGATCAGCCGGTCCTGGGCGTGGTACATGTACACCGTCCCCTCGGGCATGCGGTGCGAGACGATCGCCCGGGCGACCACGACACCGTTGCGGTTGACCGCCTCGATCCAGTCGTTGTCCTCGATGCCGACCTTGCTCGCGTCCCGGTCGCTCATCCAGATGTTCTGGCCGCCGCGCGAGAGCGAGAGCATGAAGAGGTTGTCCTGGTACTCCGAGTGGATCGACCACTTGTTGTGCGGGGTCAGGTACCGCACCGTCAGTCCCTCGACCTGACCGGCCGACCCGTCGGAGACGTCGCCGAGGGCGGGCTCGGCGAACAGCGCCGCCATGTTCAGCGGCGGCCGGTAGACCGGCAGGCCCTCGCCGAGCTCGGTCATCCAGTCGTGGTCCAGGTAGAAGTGCATCCGCCCGGTCAGCGTGTGCCACGGCTTCTTGCGCTCCACGTTGATGGTGAACGGCGAGTAGCGCCGACCTCCCGTCTCGGAGCCCGACCACTCCGGTGAGGTGATCACCGGCACCGGCGGACCCTGGGTGTCGGCGAAGGTGATCTGCTTGCCCTCGTGCTCCTCGGCCAGGTCGGCCAGCCGGACTCCGGTGCGCTTCTCGAGGGTCTTGAAGCCCTGGGTCGCCAGGTGCCCGTTGGTGGTCCCGGACAGTGCCAGGATCGCCTCGCAGACGTTGACGTCGCGTTTCAGCGTCGGCCGGCCGTCCGCCACTCCCCCACGCACGGCGCCGTTCTTGGCCCGCAGGTAGTCGACCTGGGCCGCGAGCTCGAAGGTGACGCCTTTCGTGGTCGCACCGAGCGTGTCCATCAGCGGTCCGAGTGCGTTCATCTTCTCGGCAACGGCGCCGTAGTCACGCTCGACCTCGACCAGCTTGGGCATGGTGACCCCCGGGATCGGCTCGCACTCACCCTTCTTCCAGTCCCGTACGACGCCGTGAGGATTGGCCATCGCGTCCGCGGTGTCGTGCGTGAGTGGCACGGCGACGACGTCCGTGCGCACGCCGAGGTGGGTCGCGGCCAGCTCACTGAACTTCCCGGCGATGGTCTGCCAGGCGTCCCAGTCGGTGCGGGTCTGCCAGGGCGGAGCGATGGCCGGGTTGAACGAGTGCACGAAGGGGTGCATGTCGGTGGTGTTGAGGTCGTGCTTCTCGTACCACGTGGCGGCGGGCAGTACGACGTCGGAGAAGATCGTGGTGCTGGTCTGCCGGAAGTCGATCGTCATCAGCAGGTCGAGCTTGCCCTCCGGGGCCTCGTCGCGCCACCGCACGTCGACCGGGCGCAGCCCCTCCGGCGTCTCGGTCGCCCGGACCGACGAGTCGGTGCCGAGGAGATGCTTGAGGAAGTACTCGTTGCCCTTGCCGGAGGAGCCGAGCAGGTTGGCCCGCCAGATCGACAGGACGCGTGGGTAGTTGCCGGGCGCGTCGGGGTCCTCACCGGCGAAGTCGAGCTCGCCGGCCTTGAGCTGGTCGACGACGTACTCCCCGACGGGCTTGCCGGCAGCGGCCGCGTCGTCGCTCAGGTCGAGCGGGTTGCGGTCGAACGTGGGGTACGACGGCATCCAGCCCATGCGCGCGCTCTGGGCGATCACGTCGGCGGTGGACCTGCCGGCGAGCCGGCCCTTGCCGGTGGTGGCCGACAGGGTGTCGGCGCCGAACTGGTCGTAGCGGAACTGGTCGGTGTGCAGGTACCAGAACGCCGTCTGGATCATGTTGCGCGGCGGCCGGTTCCAGTCGAGCGCGTTCGCGATCTGGGTGTAGCCGGTGATCGGGCGGACCTTCTCCTGGCCCACGTAGTGGGCCCACCCGCCGCCGTTGACGCCCTGGCAGCCGGTCAGGTTGGTGAGGGTGAGGAAGGCGCGGTAGATCGTGTCGGAGTGGAACCAGTGGTTGGTGCCGGCACCCATCACGATCATCGAGCGGCCCCGGGACTCCTCGGCGTTCTGGGCGAACTCGCGTCCGATCCTCGCGGCGGTGGCGGCCGGCACACCGGTGATCGCTTCCTGCCACGCCGGGGTGTACGGCGACTCCGCGTCGTCGTACCCCGTCGGCCACGTGCCCGGCAGTCCGGGACGACCCACGCCGTACTGCGCCATGAGGAGGTCGAAGACCGTGGTGACCAGGTGCCCGTCCACGCGACGCACGGGGACCCCGCGCGGCAGGTCGGCCGCAGCACCGTCGGGGGTGTCGAATCGCGGCATCCGGACGATCACCGACTCGGTCGCGGTGTCGAGCAGCGAGAGCGCCGGGTCGATCGTCGCCGAGCTCGAGGTTCCACTTCCCCACGCCCCCCTCTCCGTAGCGATGGCCCAGGGAGCCGTTGGGGACCACGGGCTCGCCCGTCAGGGAGTCGACGAGCACGGTCTTGAACGCGGCGTTCTCGTCGTCGCCCCCGCCGGTCGAGCCTGTCGAGACCAGATCGGCGGCGGTCAGGAACTTGCCGGCGGTGTACGCGCCGTCGCCCGCCTCCTCCAGCCGGACCAGGTGAGGCAGGTCGGTGTAGGTCTTCACGTACTCGGTGAAGTACGGCGTCCGGCGGTCGACGAAGAACTCCTTGAGCACGACGTGGCCCATCGCCATCGCGAGTGCGGCGTCGGTGCCCGGCCTGGCCGGCAGCCACTCGTCGGCGAACTTCACGTTGTCGGCGTAGTCGGGGGCGACCGCGATCACCTTCTGGCCGCGGTAGCGGGCCTCGGTCATCCAGTGCGCGTCGGGTGTGCGGGTGACCGGGAGGTTGGAGCCCCACATGATCAGGTAGCCGGCGTTCCACCAGTCGCCCGACTCCGGGACGTCGGTCTGGTCGCCGAAGACCTGCGGGGACGCGACGGGCAGGTCGGCGTACCAGTCGTAGAAGCTGAGCATCGAGCCGCCGATGAGGTTCACGAACCGTGCGCCGGAGGCGTGCGAGACCATCGACATCGCCGGGATGGGCGAGAACCCGGCCACGCGGTCGGGGCCGTACTTCTTGATCGTGTGGACGTGCGCGGCCGCGACGATCTCGCTGGCCTCGTCCCAGGTGGCGCGCACCAGGCCGCCCTTGCCGCGGGCAGCCTTGTAGGCCCTCGCCCGCTGCGGGTTCTCGACGATGTGCTCCCAGGCCCGGACCGGGTCGCCACCGTGCTGGGCCTTCGCCTCGCGGAACATCTGCAGCAGGACACCGCGGACGTACGGGTAGCGGACCCTCGTCGGGGAGTAGGTGTACCAGGAGAACGCCGCGCCGCGCGGGCAGCCGCGGGGCTCGTACTCCGGGGAGTCGGGGCCGACCGAGGGGTAGTCGGTCTGCTGGGTCTCCCAGGTGATGATCCCGTCCTTGACGTAGACCTTCCACGAGCACGAACCCGGTGCAGTTCACGCCGTGGGTGGAACGGACGA
The DNA here is from genome assembly GCA_963754145.1 of uncultured Actinomycetota bacterium. Lineage (GTDB taxonomy): Bacteria > Actinomycetota > Actinomycetes > Propionibacteriales > Nocardioidaceae > Marmoricola. The sequence goes on along the minus strand of CAVWFF010000006.1, from coordinate 101,329 downwards.
CCTTGTCGTGGCTCCATCGGTCGCGGTAGAAGTCGTCGGCCTGCCGCCCGCCGGCCTTGGTCAGGGTGCGCAGGTCGTCGGAGACCGTGCCCCGGGTGAAGTAGCGGCGGCTGCGCACGAGCGCGTCGCTGATCGCCCCGTCCATGCCGGGCAGGGTCGTCACGCGGTGGCCCTCTCCTCGGCGGGGTCGCGCGGGTCGTGGGCGCCTGCGGTGCGGCGGACGACGGTGAGGGTCAGGACCAGGGTCAGGGCCGCGGTGACCGAGAGCAGCCACAGCCCGATCGCGTAGGAGTCGGTGCGCCCGTAGACGTAGCCCATGATCAAGGGCGGCACGAAGCCGCCGAGCCCGCCGGCGGCACCGACCAGACCGGTCACCCCACCCACCCGTGACGGGTCCGTCACCTTGGCGATGAGCGCGAAGGTCGCGCCACTGCCGGAGCCGAGCGCGGCGGCCATGGCCAGGAAGGCCACGGTGCCGACGCCGTCGAGCGGCGGGGTGCCGGCCGAGATCGCAGCGCACACCACCACCACGGCGTAGCCGCTGGCCAGCACCGGGATGGCGCCGAGCCTGTCGGAGAGCCAACCTCCCACGGGCCGCATGATCACCGCGACGACCACGAACCCGGCCATCCGGTTCGCGGCGTCGGCCGGGGTGAGCCCGTGTGCGGTCTTGAGGTACGACGGGAGGTAGACCGAGAACGCGACGTACCCACCGAAGGCGACGGCGTAGAGGATGCACGCCTGCCAGGTGATCGGGAGCCGCGCGTTGGCCGAGATGCCGGGCCACCAGCGACGTGGTCGGCGCGGTCCGGCCCGGTGCGTCGCGCAGGATCAGCCAGGCCGCTCCGGCGTAGACGGCGAGCACGGCGGCGGTGATCAGGAACGGCGACCTCGCGCCCAGGTTCTCGTAGAGCTTCACGGTGGTCAGCGCGCTGATCGCCGTCCCGCCCATGCCCGCACCGAAGATGCCGATCGCCAGGCCACGCTTCTCGGGCGGGAACCAGGCGTTCACGAACGGCACCCCGACCGCAAACGCGGTGCCGGCGATGCCGAGGAAGAAGCCGCCCACCAGGATCAGGGCGTAGGAGTCCAGGGCGAAGAACGCCAGGAACAGGATCGGCAGGATCGTGGCCGCGGAGACGAGCGGGAACATCACCCGGCCACCGAGCTTGTCGGTGAGTGCCCCCACCAGGATCCGCCCGAGGGAGCCCACCACCACGGGCACGGCGACCATGAGCGCGACGTCGGACTCGGTGAGAGTGCCGAGGGTTCCCGTCGTCGCGGAAGAGCGGGCCGAGCGGGCTGATCAGCGCCCACGCCCAGAAGTTGACGGCGAACCCGATGGTGGCCATCGCGAGCATCAGCCACGGAGACCGCGTGCTTACGGCCACCCTGCTGGGGGCGCCGGGATCGGCCTCGGTGCCGACGGTCTGGTCGTTCATTCCCGTCTCCTGACTGGGCCCGTCCATCGTGGCCCAACCGAGTCGAGATCCACTACAGCCGAGGCGGGCAGAAATGGAGAGGGTCAAAGGTCCCGAACGGCCCGGTCCGGCGGTCCCTTGAGCGCGACGAGCGCCCGGCGCGACGAGCGGCTACCCCGCCACGCCGTCGGCCACGCCGTCGGCCGCCAGGTGGGGTCGGGGTGGCCGACGTCGGCAGGGTATGGGTGTGAGCGGCCGCAGCTGCGCCCGGAGTCGGCGAGGGTGCCCCGGGCAACTCGAGAACGACGACCCATGACCACGGCCATCACGACGCCCACGAGACTGAAGACGGCCATCGTCCAGGAGGCCGCGGAGAGTCCGGAGGACAGGGCGTCGACCTGCGACTGGCCCGCGGCCGTCTTGTCTGCGATGACGTTTCCGTAGATCGTCGCGGCGAGCGCCGTCGCCACGGCCGCGCCGACGTAGCGGGCCATGTTGGAGACACCCGAGGCCGCCCCGACCTGGTCCGCCGAGACGCATGCCGTCGACGCCGACGTGGCCGGCCCGTTCGAGAGTCCCATCCCGACGGCGACGGCGATCAGCGGCAGGACGAATGCGGCATAGCGCCACGAGCCGTCGACGAAGCCCACCAGCGCGAAGCCGAGGGCGGTGATCGCGAAGCCTGCGCCGACGACCTGGCGGCCGCCGAACCGTGCCGCGAACCGCGGCACGAACGGTGCGACCGCCACCAGTCCGGCTGTCGCGGGCAGGGTCGCCAGGCCGGCCTGCAACGAGCTGAGCCCGAGCGTCGCCGGGTCCTGGAAGTAGAGGCTCACGAGGTACATCAGCGCGTTGATGGTGCCGGCGCCGATCAGGATGGCGACCGTGGAAGCAACCAGGACCCGGTTGCGCAGCAGGGCCAGGTCGAGCATGGGGACGGCGACACGCTTCTCCACGGCGACGAACGCGAAGCCCGAGACGACGGCCACCGCCAGGCAGCCGAGCGTGGCCAGAGACGTCCATCCCCAGTCGCTGCCCTCACTCAGCGCGAGGATGATCGGCGTGAGGGTGAGCGCGACCAGCACGCTCCCGGCGATGTCGATCGAGCGCGGCCGGTCCTCGTCACGGGACTCGGACACCTGGGCTGCCGTCATCGCCATGCACACCAGGGCGACGCCCGCGTCGATCCAGAACAGCCCCTGCCAGCCCGTCAGCTTCGACCAGGACACCACCGAGCAGTGGCCCGGCCGCGGCGCCGACGCCTGCCGCCGCACCCCAGAGCGAGACCGCCCGCAGCTTGCCCTCCTCGGGGGTGGCCACCGTCAGCAGGCTGAGCCCACAGGCCAGGATCGTCGCACCCGACGCGCCCTGGATGCAGCGCCCGGCGATGACCGCTCCACCCGAGTCGGAGAGTGCGATCAGCACGCACGAAGCGACGAAGAGCAGCAGCCCGAGCTGGAAGATGCGCTTCCTGCCGAACACGTCGCCCAGCGAGCCGGAGGTCACGATGGTCGCGGCACCCACCAGCGAGTAGCCGGTGACGGCCCACTGCAGCGTCGTGACGTCCATGCCGGTGTCTTCGCTGATGGCCGGGAGCAGGATGCTGACCGCGGACGTGTTGGCGTTGACCACCAGGGTCGACAGACAGGTGACGATCAGGACACCGCGTGCGCGGCTGGTCAGCGACGTCAGTGGTGCTCATCGGGGTTCCTCACTTCCTTGAGGGTGTCGTGCCGGCTGCCGGTCGTGCCTCTCAGGAGGTATCGCACTTGAGCGTGGCGATGTCCTGCAGGGCGGCCCAGGCCCGGTTGATGCCGGCCATGGCGTCCTCCAGCTCAGGGCGCGACATCGCCTGGGCATCGCTACGCGCGTCGGCGGCGGCCTGGCGGACCACGTCGACGTTGGCGCGCAGCGTCGAGATCGCGGTGTCGAGGCGTCCCTCGGAGACCGCCTGGAACTGGTCCAGCTCGGCCTGGAGCTTCTCGGACGCGGCGCGCAGCTCGCCAGCCTTGACGGTCTGCGGGTCATCTTGTCGCAGCTGGTCGCTTGCCTTCACCACGTCGGCGTACTGCTTGCAGAAGTCCCGGTCGCCGGTGGTGTCGCCGCCTCCGCACGCGGCCAGGAGCGGAATCGCGGCGATCGCGACTCCGAAGCGCAGCACCGATCGAGGAATCATGTCCAGGCTCCCGTACCCGCGCCTCCGCGGTCGGCGCCTCCTGCCTCACTCATGCAACTACGGTCGCTGCTGTTCGCGCCGCCATCCTCACCCCGCGCGGGTGAGCGGATCAGGACGTCGCAGTCAGGTCGTCTCCCTCGGTGCGTGACGTCCTCGGCCGCACGGACGACGGCGTGCTCATGTGCCCGTCCGGGTCGAGCTGCTGGAGCAGGCTCGACAGGATGACGTCGAGCTGGCCCACCTGCGCGGGGCTCAGCGCATCGATGACGTGGGAGCGAACGTTCGCGACGTGTCCGGGAGCCGCGGCCACCACCGCAGCCCAGCCCTCGTCGGTGAGCTGCGCGTTCGTCGCGCGCCCGTCGTCCGGGCACGGGAACCGTCGCACCAGGTCGCGGTCCTCCAGCCGGCGTACGACGTGCGACAGACGCGGCAGCGTCGCGTTCGTGCGCTGCGCGAGCGAGGTCATCCGCAGCGTGCGCTCGGGAGCCTCGGACAGCATCGCGAGGACGAAGTACTCGAAGTGGGTCAGCCCGGCGTCGCGGCGCAGCTGCGTGTCGAGCACCCCGGGCAACAGCTCCACCACCGCGACCAGCTTGACCCAGGCCGCATGCTGCGCGTCGTCCAACCACCGCGTGTCCATGGTCACAAGCGTACCGCTTTACTTGACGGAACAACTAAAGTGCGCGATAGTTAGTTGAAGCAACAACTAACCACCAACTCCGAGGAGAGCTCCATGGCACACGTATCCATCATCGGCACCGGCAACATGGGCCAGGCCATCGCAGGCGTCGCCGGCAAGGGCGGTCACACGGTCCAGCTGCTCGGCCAGTCCGACAGCGCCACGGCGGTCACGGGCGACATCGTCGTCCTCGCGGTCCCCTACCCCGCGGTCAGCGCCGTCATCGCCGAGCGCGGCGACACCCTGGCGGGCAAGATCGTCGTCGACATCACCAACCCGCTGAACTTCGAGACCTTCGACTCCCTGACCGTCCCCGCTGACAGCTCCGCGACCGCGGAGATCGCCGAGGCCCTCCCGACGTCGCGGGTGCTGAAGGCCTTCAACACCACCTTCGCCAGCACCCTGGCAGCGGGCAGCGTGGGCTCGCTGACCACGACCGTCCTGATCGCGGGCGACGACGCCGACGCCAAGTCGACCCTGGCCGGGGTGATCACCTCCGGTGGCCTGAACGCGATCGACGCAGGTCCGCTCAAGCGCGCTCGCGAGCTCGAGGGCATCGGCTTCCTGCAGATCACCCTTGCCGCCAGCGAGAAGATCGCCTGGACCGGCGGCTTCGGCGTCGCGGCCTGATCCACACAGACACCACGAAAGGGAGAACCTCGATGACCGTCAACGCCGTGCGCCTCAACCATGCCGTGCTCTACGTGGCCGACCTGGAGCGCAGCATCGCCTTCTACCAGCAGGCGTTCGCGATGGAGGTCATGGCGCGTGAACCGCGCGCCGACGCCGCCTTCCTGCGCCTGCCCCGGTCCGGCAACCACCACGACCTCGGACTGTTCGGGGTCGGCGCCCAGCCGCCGAGACCGCGCGGCAGCCTCGGCCTGTACCACCTCGCCTGGCAGGTCGACACCATCGAGGAGCTCGAGGAGGCGCGGCTCACCCTGGCCAACCTCGACGCCTTCACCGGCGAGTCGAGCCACGGCGCGACGAAGAGCATCTACGCCAAGGACCCCGACGGCAACGAGTTCGAGGTGATGTGGATGCTGCCCAAGGCCAGCTGGGGCGACTTCGCGAGTGCGGCACCGGTCGAGCGCCTGGACCTGCCCGGTGAGGTACGCCGGTGGGCCGGCGTCCGCACCGCCGCCGAGCTGGTCCCGGTGGAGGACGTGATGACCAGCGAGACCTTCGCGCCTCCGGTCGTCGCGACGTACGGCGCCGAGGACCCGTCCGCACCTCTCGTCGTCCTCCTGCACGGGCGCGGCTCGAACGAGCGCGACATCATCGGCCTGGCCTCGCACCTGCCGACCGGTCCGGCGTACGCAGCGGTGCGGGCGCCGATCGCCGAGGGCGGCGGGTTCGCATGGTTCGCCAACCGCGGCATCGGCCGCCCGGTCGCCGAGTCGCTCCGGGACACCATGGACTGGTTCCGCGGCTGGCTGGACGACGTCGCCCCGGCGGGCCGCCCGGTGCTGCTGGTCGGCTTCAGCGGAGGGGCCGCCTTTGCCGGCGGTCTGGTGCTGGACGACCCCTCGCGCTACGCCGGCGCCGCGATCCTCTACGGGACCCTGCCGTTCGACGCAGGTCTCCGGCACCGACGCCGGCCGGCTGGCCAACCTGCCGCGTGTTCGTTGCCCAGGGCGACGGCGACCACGTCATCCCGCGCGAGCTCCTCGACCGGACCTGGGACTACCTGCTGGCCGAGTCCGGTGCCCCGACGGTCGCGCAACGCCAACCCGGCGGTCACCAGCTGACGGCGGACACGGTCCACGAGCTGGGCGACTGGATCGCACACCGCGTGAGCTTCGTCGGCCGCCACGCCGCAACCCCGGCGGGACCGCCTGCCGAGACCCCGTGGCCCACGCTTGCGGCCGGCGAGCTCCCCGCGCGACGTGGCACAAGGCCCGAGGTGAGCTGGACGATCCCGCAGCAGCAACAGACCCAGAACGCGCCCCCGGACCTCCAGGAGCGGCTGTTCGAGGACATCCGGCAGCTGCCCGGTGTGGACGTGGGCCCCTCCCACATCTCGGTGCCCGGCGCCCGCGGGTTCGCCCTGCGGGAGGGCTCCGCTGACGAGCAGGCGTTCCTGGTCCCCCAGTTCGCGGAGTTCGCGCACCTGCACCCGTCGTACGACGGATCCCTGCACGTGGTGCTGCCCCCCGAGCTGGCCGCCGACGTCTCGACCAAGGGCTGGGGGCGACCCCACATGTGGGCGGGCACCCGCCTCTCCCCCGGCTTCATGCTCGTCCATGGACCCCGGGACGACGACGAGGTCGCCATCGTGCGCGGCATCGTCATGGCCAGCCACGCCTACGCCGCCGGCACGACCCTGCGCGATGCCCGGAACAGCAGGACCGCAACGCACAGCAGCCACACGCACCAGGCCACGTAGCCGGCGAAGTTGCTCAGGCTGGCCGCGTCGACCAGGGGATGACCACGCCGGTGGCGATCAGGCCCGCCGCGGTGTAGCCGACCACGGCCATCCAGCGCGGCATGATCGTGCGGCTCAGGGCGATCACGACCAGGACCGTGAACGTGGCGGTCAGGGCGTAGCCGAGGGTCTCACCGATGACCTTGCCCAGCACCGTGTGCAGCAGCTCGAACCGGTCCTCGGCGTCGGCGCGACGCGCGGGGTCGAGGGCGTCCTCGCTGACCCCGGGGACGAGGGTGACCCAGCGCTGGAGGCCGACGACCTGGACGGTGGCGGCGGCGATGCCGACGCCCGCGATCCAGCGACCGAGGGTTCCTCCGACCAGGCGGCCGAGGAACAGATGCCGGCCGGGGCCATCAGTGCCGCGCTGACGACCAGCACCAGGAACCAGGTGATGACGGCGCCCTGGTGCTCGCGGAACAGAGCGAGGATCTCCCGCGGTCGGCTCCTCCAGGATCTGCGGGTACTCGAAGACCGAGCCGAGGACGGTGAACCCGGCGATGGCGAGGAGGGACGCCAGGGCGAGGGCGGCGCCGGCGAGTCGGGCGTGCGCCCGGTGTGGGTGACGCCTCCTCCGGTGATGCGTCTGGGTGCTCATGAGGTTGTCTCCTGTCGGGTGGCGGGGACGGCGGCGCGGTCGTGCGGTACCACGCGAGGGTGGCGTCGAGGGCCTCGTCGAGCGGGGTGGCGGGGTCACCGAACGCGGTGCGGAACTTGGAGTCGTCGACGACCCAGGGTCCGTGAACTGGTAGAGGGTGTGCAGGTACTCCCGCATCGCCGGCTTCACCAGGCCGAGGGCGCGCAGCGTGGTGCGGCCGGCCGCCAGGATGCGCGGCCGGTGACCCGCGAGCCGCGTAGACGTGCTCGATGATCTGTCGGGTCGTGCGGGTCGCGGCGACCGGGAGGTGCCAGACCTTCCCGGTGGCCCCGGCCGCGGTGCCCAGGGTGACGAGTGCCGGCGGCGACATCGGGGGTGTAGGAGTAGCTGTGCGGCTGGTCGGGGTCGCCCATCACCTGTGCGGCCGCACCGGTGAGCGCGGTACCGAACACCGTCTCGCCGAGCGCGGAGCGCGTGGCGCCTGGTCCGAAGTAGTCGGAGGCGCGGCCGATGGCGACCTCGACCTGCCCGGCGGCGTGGGCGTCGAGCAGCTCCTCGGTCATCGCGGCCCGGGTCGCCGCCTTCGTCGAGGTCGGGTTCGGCGGCCATGGTCTCCACCAGCGCGCGGCCGTTCGGCGGGCCGTAGGCGTAGAGGTTGTCGAGTACGACGAGCCGGGCGCCGGCGCGCGCCGCTCCGGCGAGGACACCGCGCTGCAGCGGCGGGAACTCCTCGTCCCACCGCTCGTAGTTCCTCGCGTTGAGGCAGAAGTAGACGACGTCGGCGCCGGCGCAGACGCGGGTGGTGAACGCCGGGTCGGTGGCGTCGCCGCCGACGACCTGGGCGCCGGGGAAGTCGGCCGCGGCCGCTGCGGTTGACGGCGACGACGTCGTGCCCGTGCTGCGACGAGCTGCTCCACGAGCGGGCGACCGACCTGGCCGGTGCCGAAGACGACGTGGCGGGTCATGACGCGATCGTCTCTGTGTCGTGGCGGCTGCCGAGGGCCAGCGGGCAGGACGGCGGTGAGGAGGGTGGCCACGAGGGCGCCGGAGGACCCGAAGATGGTGAACTGCTGGTCGACGTCGATGCCGGCGGACGTCGTGACCGCCCAACCGATGGCGAAGGTGCCGCTGAGGTAGAGCGGCCAGACCAGGGCGAGCGCGCCCGAGCCGCGGCACGAGGACGACCGCCTGCGCGACGCCGACCAGCGCGCCACCGACCGCGCCCTGGACGACCAGCTAACCGAGGTCGGTCCGGTAGTCGACCAGCGCGGCACCGACGGCCGAGCCCGCCATCAGGCCGAGCGCGGTGGCGAGGATCCAGGCGAGCGGTCGAGGCGCGCGTCGTCCCCATGGCCCAGACCTGGACGGCACCGAGGATGGCGCCGGTCAGGAGTCCGCCGGCGAGTGCTGCGCCGAGGCCGTCGACGGCTCCGACGAGCAGGTAGGCGGCGAAGCCGCCGAGCGGGTAGCCGGCGAACGACACCATCCAGCGTCCGGCGATGCGGGTGCCGGCGCTGCGCGGGTGCGTGGCGGGGCGATGTGGTGCGGAGGGCTGACATGGCGTGCTCCTTTCGTGGGCTGGTGGCGGGGTCAGTGGTCGGGGCGGGCTGTCGGCCGGCGATCCAGGCCGCGAGGAGGTTGTCCGGATGCTCGGAGAGGTGGTCGCGGACGAGCACGTCGAGCAGGTCCGCGTTGCCGCGCAGGTGTGCGTCGGCGAGTGCGACCAGCTGTCGGTCGCGGGTCGTCGGCGGCGTGCTCGGCCGCCCGCGGTCGAGGAGGCTCGAGGTCACCGGCCAGGATCGCGGCTGCCACCAGGAGCGGCGTCGAGGTGGAGTCTGCGGCGAGCACGAGGATCTCGGTCGGCGCGTCGGGATGCTCACCGATCAGGCGGTGGAGGAGGGCGGTGTCTGGTCGTCGGGCACACGTGCACCGTGGCCCAGGCGCTGACGGCGCGCTGACGACGCCGGGAGACACCTTCGCCACGGGCGACGCTGTCTTAGCCTCGGATGGTGCTCACTGTCGCCGTTCTCGGCGCAGTCAAGGCTCGCAGGGATGGTGATCGGCTGTCGGTGCCGGCAGGCAAGACCACCGAGCTGCTGGTTCGGCTCGCGCTCGATGCGGGCTCCCGCGTGCTGCTCGAGGACCTCTGGCCCACCAGTGCGGGCCGCAACACCTTGCAGTCGAAGGTCTCCCAGCTACGGCGCGCCCTCGGCGACAAGGACCTCGTCGTCGGCGAGGACGACCCCTACCGACTCGTCGTCGAACCGGGCAGCGTCGACGCCATCCACGTGGTCGACCTCGCCGCGCAGGCGTCCACAGCGCGGCACGCGGGTGACGCGACCAAGGCCCTGGCGAAGGCGCAGCGAAGGCCTGCGCCTGTTCGCTGCCAGCGGCACTCGATGGCGCGGAGGCGCTGGGCATCCTGACCCCCATCGGGGACTCATGGGGCCTGGTGCACGCCCAGGCGATGCTCGGCGGCATCGCGCCAGGCGGAGCATCGCTTCGACGACGCCATCGACGCCCTCTCCGGGGCCGCGCAGGAGTCCGATGGCGCTTCGCTTCCTCGGGCAGGCGGCGCTCCACCTGGGGTCGCTGGCCCGCGTGCAGCAGCGAGCGGGACACCCGGAGGACGCGGCCGCCTCGTTCGACCGGAGCCCTCGCTGACCGCAACGGCCAGCGGCGACGGCCGGATGGCGGCAACTGCCCGGCTGAACCTCGCCCGGCTGCTGAGGAGCACCGGCCACGGAACCGCGGCCATTTCCTTGCTCAGGGAGAACCTCGAGTGGTACGCCGGCGCGGGCGGCGGCGACGGCGCCCTGCTCTCCCGCTGTCTGCTCGCCGCCGAGACCGACGACAGGGACTCCCTCGAGGAGGTCCTGACCCTCGCCCGGGCCGACGAGAACCACGTGGTCACCATCCTGGCTCTCGACGGGCTTGCCAGGTTGAGCGCGGACGAGTGCGAGCCGGAACGGGCAGCCGAGCTGGTCGCGAGGCGAACGCCCTCCAGCCCACGGTCACTCATCTGCTCGACGACTCAGACCTGCCCGACCGCACGTCAGCGGGTCGTCAGCGCCCACGAACACAGTGAGCCCGGCCGCCACCCTGATCCGTGTGGTCCTCGTACCGGCCGGCGAAGGCCATCCCGACCGCGAACACCACGAGCGTTACGGTCGCTGGGAGAGCAGCGGACGTGGCCTCGTGGGAGAACCCGGTTTGGGCTGTCAGGACGCCCACGGCGATGAAGCCCACCCCCGCGACCGCCGCGATCCAACCGAGCCGGCGCCCTCGGCCGCTGGCCATGCTGAGGCCGAGGCCCAGGCTGAGTAGGGTGAGCCCGTTGATGAGGTTGAAGAGGGCGCTGAGCCCCTTCTCGACCGAGCGCACGGACTCCGCGACCCGATAGGCAGCGGACCGGTCGGCGGTCGCCGTCGCCGCGTCCCAGGTGTCGACGGCGGCCTTGAGTGCGACCCCGTCGACCGCCATCTGTACCGCGAACACGGCTGCCGAGACCACGGCCGTGACCACCGCAACCTGACCCAGGAAGCCAGCCGGTCCTCGCTGCCGGCCCAGATAGGTCGCCATGGCGACCAGGCCGATCGTGGCCAGCATCAGCCCCAGGAACTGGCCCAGGTGGACCAGCACCCAGTCCCCGGAGCGCGCGTACTCGTGGAACGCGGCCACAGAGTCGTTGGCGTACTCCCGGTGGGGGTGCAGGACACCGAGTGGTACCTGGCAGATCAGTCCCGCGACCAAGGCGACGGTGCCGAGCCGGAGGCGGTCGGGGTTCTCGGGGTGGTCCGGTTCCGTGGGCCGGGTGACCGGAAGCGTCCTGGTGATCACGATGTGTCCTTCCGTGATTGCGAGTGGGGCTCAGGCGGCGTAGTGGTGGTAGCGGCGGAGCATCACGACGAACATGGCCGGGAACATGGCGACGTGCGCCACGGTCATGACCTGGTCTGCGGGTAGAGCATCCAGCACGTGTAGCGCTGTGGCGGCCAGGGTCGGCGCGAACATGGAGATGACCATGTCGAGAATTGCGCGGAAGCTGCGGCGATGGCGCAGCATCAGCAGCACCATCGGAGCGGTCATGTTGCCGGCCATCACCCAAGCCGAGAGCACGGGCAGCTCGGCCCATGGATCGGCGTACCCGGCGTGGGTGGCGACCGCGTCGTACACCGGGTCCAGGATCAGCATCCCGGCGTACATCGCGACGATCATCAGCAGGTAGTGGCGGGCGAAGCGAACGAATCGCTTCGGACGTGTGCCCTCGTCGGCGCCGTGGTGTCCGTCATGGTGCGTGTCGGTCGCGGTCGCGGTTGTGGTCATCGGTCGCTGCCTTCCCCTCGGTCCGCGGCCGGTCCGCGGTCATCTGGAAAGCCTCGTCGTCACCGACTCCACAGGACATGGAGCGTGCACGCGGCCACGGGTGGGGTGTGCCGGGCCGGAGGTGGTGCGGCAGGCCGTACCAACACCTCAGAGCTATCTGCGCAGGAAGCGCAGCACCGCAAGCACGCGGCGGTCCCCATGCGCGCCAACGACAAGGCCGAGCTTGTCGAAGATGTTCGTGACGTGCTTCTCCACCGCGCGCACGCTGACGTGCAGCCGGTCCGCGATGGCACGGTTGGCGAGCCCCTGTGCCATCGCCTCGAGGACGAGGTGCTCGCGGGGCGTCAGCCGGCCGAGGTCCTCGTCGGCCTGCCTGCGGGAGAGCATCTGCGACACCACCGTCGGGTCGAGTGCTGAGCCCCCCTCCGCCACGCGTCGGACGGCGTCGACGAACTCCTCGACGTCGGCGACCCGGTCCTTGAGCAGGTACCCCAACCCCTCGACCCCGTCCGCGAGGAGACGAATCGCCAACCCCAGCTCGACGTACTGCGACAGCACCAGCACTCCGACCTGTGGCCATCGGGCACGGATTGCGGCGGCCGCCCGCAGCCCTTCGTCGGTGAACGTCGGCGGCATCTTGATGTCCAGAACGCATACGTCCACCGACCTGGTCTCCAGATCCACAAGCAGCGACTCGGCGTCGCCGTATGTGGCCACGACCTCGAAGCCGGCTTCGGCGAGCAGCCGCGCAACGCCCTCGCGAAGCAGGACGGCGTCGTCGGCGATCGCTACCCGCACGGGATCACCGCCCGGACCCTCGTGCCCTCTCCCGCCGGGCTGATCACCTCCAGCGTGCCGCCCAGCGCGGCGACCCGGTCACGCAACCCCTGCAACCCGGAGCCGCTCGACGCACATGGGCCGGCATCGAGCCCCCCGACCCCGTCGTCGACCACGTGTACCTCCATCGTCGAGTCATCCCCGTCCCAGCGCTCGCACACGTGCACCGTGACACCGCTGGCGGCGGCGTGCTTCACCGCGTTGGCCAGTGCCTCGCAGATCACGTAGTACGCGGCGACCTCCACACGCGGCGGCACCCGCCGGGGCAGGTCGACATCGAGCTCCAACGGGATCGGGGTCCGGGCCGCCACGCCCTCGAGCGCCACCGCCAGCCCGTGATCGGTGAGCACAGCGGGGTGCAAACCGGCCGCGAGCTCGCGCAGCTCGGCCAGCGACCTTCCCAACTCGGCTTTCGCCTCCGCAGCGAGCTCCCTGGCGGTGGCGTCGGTGTCCGCGCGACGTACGAGCTGGTTGAGCAGGAGCGAGACCGCGAGGATCCGCTGCTGCGCCCCGTCGTGCAGGTCGCGTTCGAACCGTCGGCGCTCTCGGTCTCCGGCCTCCACCAGGCGGAGCCGTGAGGCCTGCAGCTCTTGGAGCTGGGCGCGGACCTCGGCGTGCAGCCGCTCGTTCTCCAGGGCGAGACCGGCAGCGGCGACCGCGCCAGAGATCAGCGTTGCGTCCTCGGCGAGCGAAGGGTCGTGCACCAGCGCAGCGATCCGTCGCCCCTCTCGCTCGACACGGGTGACCGCTCGCGCCTCGTCTCGCGCCGGCATCGGGAACGGACGTCCGTCCCCGTCCAGGTACTCCTGGGTCTCGGGGCGCCAGTACGCGACCTGCAACGACGGATCCTTGAGCGCGGTACGCAGCAATCCGTCCAGCGGGTCACCCTCGCGACCCTCGCCGAGGTCGACCACGAGCTGCCCGACCGCGGCCCGGTCCAACCGCTGCCGCAGCAGACCCAGCAGGAACGACACCGGGACCGCAGCGAACGTCAACGCGCCCACCCACCCCACGGACTGCCGGACCGACGCCGGTTGCGCGGCCAGGCTGACCGCCTGCACTGCCAGGCAGACCGCACCCGTTGCCAGGACGGGCGCCAACACCCGACGTTGCGGTGCGGTCGCCGCCCGCCAGCGCCGCGCCAGGACGAGCAGCGTGCCGCCGATGACGAACGACCCGACCCCCGCCTGCTGCACCACCAGAATCGCGTCCGCGACATGAGGCTGGTCGCTGACCAGGAGCACGTTGCGCGGGCAGTCTGCGCAGCCGGGCAGGTCAGCCGACGACGTGAAAAGCAGCCGCAGTGCCTGCACCACAGTGACATCGACGTACAGCAGGACCACCAGCCGGCGAGGCCACGTCCCTTCGAGGCGACCTCCGGGGAAGATGTGCAGGGCATGGAAGAACGTTCCGAGCCACCATGGCGCCGTGAGGAGACCGAGGCTGAACACCAGCGGGCTGTCGGACGCCATCAGTGCGGAGGTGAACCACATCAGTCCGGTCCCGTATAGCAGCAGGCCGAAGCGGTTGTGCGGCCGTAGGACCGACGCCACCACCCCGGCGCCGGCGAACGACCATCCGATGAGCAGTGCCAGTGCCGGCGCGTCAGCGAGCATCAGCCCGCGTGGCGTCGGGGAACCGGTCGACGAGAGGGCGAGCGCCCCAAGACCGGCCGCGACCGCGACTGTCAGCGCCAGGAGACCCAGACGCCTGTCCATCGAACCAGTAAAGCGATGTCAGGGCCCAGATCGGGTAGGGCGCGTTCTCCTCAATCGCTGCCGTGGCCGCGACTTCGGGCCCTCCCGGCAGCAGATCGCCGAGAACGGTCAGGCGGCGCTGATCAGGCCGAACGTCTCGAGGCTCGGGTGCCGCGTTGATCATCGCGGTCGTGTTCGCCGGCAGGGCCCGCTGGGAACCGGTATCTGCCCAGCTGGCTGCCCGAGCTGCACGTCGAAGGAGACCCAGCCGCTACTCCCCCGCGGCCGATGCACCCCCGCCCGTCGCGGTCTCGGTCTGAGCGCGCTCGCGCGCCGGGCGTCTCTCCTTGCCTATCTACGGGTGAAGGTGACCCGGCCATGCTTGGTCTTATTCATCTCGTACGTCGGCGAGTGCGCATAGGCATGATGCCTCGGACACAGCAGGCGTCCGTTGTCGATGTCGGTCTTCCCGCCCCGGCTCCAGTGGATGTCGTGATGGGCGTGGCACATCCAGGCCGGCCAGTCGCAGCCCACGGCGGTGCATGTCTTGTCGCGCTCGTCGAGGACGACCCGCTGCGGCTTGGTGTAGAACCGGCCCTCGCGCCCGACGTCGAGGACCTGGGACTTCCTGCCGAGGACCATCGGGATCAGACCCGCTTCACAGGCGAGCCGGCGCGCCTGTCCAGCGGTGATCAGGTGCCCGGTGTCGAGGGTGGCGGGCTGCTCGCTGTCACCCAGCAAGGACTCCATGGTCATCCTCACCACGACGGTCGCGTTGACACCGCCAGCCTGCGGGAGGCGATCGGTGGGATAGCGCTCGACGTACTCGCAGAACGCGTGGCCCAGCCCGGCAGGGGTGGCGGAATGCTGGCGGTGCTTGGGGGCGGCGTACGCCAGGACCGCCTTCCTGAGCATGGCGCCGACCGGCGAGGGGACGGTGAACCGGCCGTGGCACTGCCCGTGCCCGTCGTCGGCGATCGTGAACCGGCAGTCCTCCAGAGCCCGCTCTTCCTCGCGTTCGAGAGCCTGCCGCTGGTGCTCTTCGGCCAAGTCTGGGGCGACCACCTCGAGGATGTGCTTGGCCAGGATGCCCAGCTCGTGGGCGTCGTGCTCTGCGGCGAGCCGGACCAGCTCGGTCTCGGCTTCGGCCCGCATCACCGGGAGCTCCTCGACGACCTTCACGATCACCGCTGCCTGGTCTTCGGCGACAGTGCCGGTTGTCATCGCGGTGCGGGTGGTGTCGTGCTGGTCGAGGGCAGCGGCGAGCTTCAGCCGCCGCTTCGCTCCCGCCCTGGTCTGCCGGGTGGTGTTGGCCCAGTAGGCACTGGTGTCGGCGGCTCCGACCTCGGTGCCGAGGCCGACGGCGTCGGCCTGGTGCGCCGCGGCCAGCTCCAGGGCGGTGATCCGGTGACGCAGCCGCGTCAACGCCGGCAACACGTGCGCGAGATCCCTGTCGGTCATCGACCACAGCCGCGGGTCGAGGTCGTCGAGCTCATCGTGGAAGTGCGCGACAACGGAACTGACCGGGTGGGTCCCGGGATCGGAGAATGCCGTTGTCATGCAAGGAATTCTCCCTGCGGGCACCGACAACCCAGCGCTGAGAATCACCACATTCCGGGCGCTGTGGAGAACTTGTTTCAGAGACTTTTTCGAGCCAGTCCACGCGTGGTGCCTCGGGAAGAATGAGCCGACCCCGGCAGGGCTACGCTGCGTGAGTGACCAGGAGCGCCCTCCAACGCCTCCACAACCCGCGCAACCGAAGCTGCGGCTGCGATCCGGACTGCTGGTGCCGCCGCACCGCGATCGGTCGGGCCATCAAGTGGTGGTTCCCCGCCCGGTTCGTCGGTCTGCACCACAAGAGCACCGCGAGTGCTGTCTGGAAGCAGGACCAGGGCTGAGCGGCATCACTCGTAGACGAACTTCTGGGCTCCCGGATACACCCACGACAGTGCGTCGCGGAGCGTGTCGCGCCAGTTCTCCCAGTTGTGCCCGTCACGGGTCTCGACGAAGCGCGTGGTCATGCCGGTGGACTCGAACGTCGGCACCATCGAGCGGTTGGGCGTGATCAGTGGTTCGTAGACGCCGCAGCTCACGAAGACCCGGTCGGCGACCCGGGTCGGCCTCGCCCGGTAGCGGTTGACGAACTTGACCACCGGGTCGAAGACCGGTCCGCCGCCGTGGTCGTTGCCGATGTCGGTGAAGACGAACGACCCCGACATCAGGATCAGGGAGCCGTACGTGTCCGGCGACTTCACTGCCGCGGACAACGAGGCAACGGCGCCGAGGCTCGAGCCCAGCAGGCACCGGCCGGACGGCCGGCCCATCAGGGGCAGCTGGGTCTCCAGCCGCGGCACGAGCTCCTGGGTCAGGAACCTCGAGTGGGCGGTCGAGTTCGTGTACTCGGTCAGCCGGTCCTGCGGGTGCAGGAATGCGACCACGGTCTCGGCCACCTCGGAGCGGTGGATCAGGTTGTCCAGCACGGTCTTCGCTGCGGCGTACTGAAGGAAGTCCGGACCGTCGTGCACCACCAGCAACGGGTACGTCGACGTACGGCGGAACCGTGCCGGCCGGTACAAGGTCACCGGGCAGTCGCGCCGCAGGGCTCGACTCGGCACCGCCATCTCTTCCAGAGTGCCCTGGCGTGCCACCGGGTCCGGCTCCGTCCACTCCGGGGTCTGGTAGCCGTGCCCGAAACACACCGAGGACGTGCCCATGGGGCTGTAGGAGAGCCTGGGGTTGAGCGGATCGTTGAGCCGCTCGACGTGCTCGCCGCGGTGCACCTCGAGCTGGTAGTTGACCCGGGAGCCATCGGGCAGCTCGAGAACGAGGTACCACAGGTCCGTGCCCCGCAGCTTGCGCATCGGGATCTGTTCGGGCAGCCCCACCACGCGCTGCACGAGCAGGACCTCGTCGGCGTCGCCGCGGTACAGGAACGTGCAGCGCGCCCCTTCGACGATCGGCACCTCGTTGCGGGCCAGGAACCGGTCGATGGTGGCCGGGTCCAGTGGCTTGCGGTCCCTGAGCCGGTTGATCGCCAGCTTGCGCTTCAGCGCGGACGAGGTCATGCCGCTTCGAGCTCCGCGATGTGGCCGTCGGGGTGCAGGACGCGCGCGTCCGCCGGCAGGCCACGGTCCTCGGTGAGCGCCACCCGGGTGACGTCGTCGAGCACCAGGCAGTGGGCCGGCGCGAACCGGCGGGCCAGCACCGACATCCGGATCCGGTCACCCACCCGCAGTCGACGCCGGGCATGAGGGAGCACCACGACGCCGGGCACGACGCCGATGCCCGCGCCGTACACCTCGGTCTGGGCAACCCCGTGCGGGACGAAGTCATGGAACAGGACCACGCGCTCGGTCAGGGCCATCGCCCCGGCCGACCAGGCCACCACACGAGGCGGCAGATGGGGCGCGACGTGGAACAGGTGCAGCACTCTGGCAAGCTCCCCGACGTGCCCACCGGCGACCACCAACGCCGACGACCCCTCGAGGAGGTGCTGGATCTCCTCCCGGTGGCGGGCCACCGCCGCTCTCTCCTGCGGGCGCCAGGCGTCGTAGAACGCCTGTTGGGCGTCACCCACCCGCTGCATGTGCTGTTCGTCCAGCAGCTGCACGACGCGCAGCGAGTCGGTCACCGCCCGCTCGCGCAGCCGGGGTCTCGCATCGGAACGTCGGGCGACCTCGTACGCCGCACTGAGCGCATGGTCGAGCTGCACGAGGTAGAGCTGGCGCAGCTCGGCCAAGGCAGCCTCGTGCTCGCGCTCGGCATGCGCGTACTCCCGGTCCTCCTCGTAGACAGCCAGGCAGCGTGCGTGCAGGGCAAGGTTCGTGGTCCGGTGCCCCGCCAGCTCGCGCAGCTCGGCGTCGTCGACCTCGCGTTCCTGCCATCCCGCGGTCACCATGGCCACCATGGCCTCTGGCATCGAGGTCCCCGAGCGACCCGCGGCAGGTTCGCGCCCGGCCGGGGCCCCATCAGGTGGATCTGAAGGCTCACGTGGCGTGCACGGTGATGGTCCGGCCGACGTCGTCGAGCATCTGGCGAAGGACGTCGAAGTCGGGGTGCCGCATCCGGACGTAGGCGTTGGCCATGTAGCCGGCCTCGGGTGACTGGGTCGGCGTCCCGGGGTTGGGCAGGTGCGCGTCGAGGACCCACTCGCCGTACCTGTCCTGGATCGCCTCGACGCCGGAGTAGCCGCTGATCTGCCCGTCGTGCTCGGGCCGCAGGGCGACGATGCCGCTGGCGAACCGTCGGGACGGCTGGGCGGACACCGTGCCGTGCACGATCGCGTTCGCCCACTCGCGGTACAGGTCGAGATCGTTCCCGGCGGAGTACAGGTCCCAGGCGCCGACTCCCGGCGGGCGACAGCCGATCTCCGAGAACTTCAGCCCCTTGGGTCCGAAGAACCATTCCATGTGGGTCGCGCTGGTGCCGATCCCGAGCGCCTCGACCACCCGTTGGCCCATCTCACGCAGCTGCTGGTAGTCCCCCACCGACTCGACCCGGTTGGTGGAGATGAACTGCGGCGAGATCCAGCGGGTTCGCATCGCCTCGAGCACGTTGGGGAAGTAGTGGCACACGAAGTCGGCCGCGGCGCCACCGTCGATCGACAAGGTGTCGTAGAACCCCTCGTGCCCCTCGACGAACTCCTCCACGGCGATCGAGTCGACACCCTTGGCGCCGAACGACGCCAGTACCTGCGCGAGCTGGTCGTCGTCGTCCACGCGCGTGGTGTCCGCTGCCCCGGCACCGCTTCGTGGCTTGAGGATGAGCGGGAACCCCACCGCTTTCGCGAACTGCTGGACCTGCTCGGCGTTGTCGGCCGCGGTGGACGCGGCTGTCGGCACTCCCGCGGCCCGCAGCGCGTCCTTCATCGACGGCTTGTCACGGCACAGGTAGGCGGTGCGCACGGAGGTCCCGGGAATGGTGCAGGCCTCCCGCACCTGGGCGACGGACAGGATGTGCGACTCGATCGTGGACTCCAGGCGATCCACCCAGGCGCGGTCCTGCACCCACCGCACGGCGCTGGTCATCGCACCCACGTCGGTCACGTTGGGCACCTGGTGGTAGTGCCGCATCCAGCCCCGGAGCTCGTCGTCGAGGGCCTCCTGCGGCGACTCGCCGATGCCGATCACCTCGGCACCGACCGAGGCCAGCGCCCGGACGAACTCGCGCTGGTTCCTGGGAAAGGACGGTTCCACGAAGACCACGCGCACGCCCCACATGCTAGCAGGACGCCAGGTCGCGGACGACGCCGTCCCGTCGGGACCTGTCGGTGGAGCCGTCGCTGACACTAGGGTGCGGTTCATGGTCGCCGCAGCCTTCGTCGCGCCTTATCTCATGGAAGCGACGGCGCGGTTCGTCGCCGACGCCGCCGCGCTCCCCGGCGTGCGGTTGGGCCTGGTCACCTGCGACCCGCTCGAGAGCGTCCCTCCCATGCTGCGCGACCGCCTGTCCGGGCACTGGCGCGTCGAGAACGCCCTCGATCCGCGGCAGATAGCCGAGGCGGTGAGCGGGCTCGGTCGCCAGATGGGCCGGGTGGAGCGCCTCGTCGGCGCGCTCGAACAGCTCCAGGTGCCGCTTGCCCAGGTGCGGGAGGCGATGGGGATCGAAGGGATGGACGAGCGCACCGCCCGCAACGTGCGCGACAAGTCGCAGATGAAGAAGGTGCTCCGCGAAGCCGGTGTGCCCTGCGCCGCGCACGCTCTGGTCACCGGTGCCGCCGAGGCGACTGCGTTCGCGCGGGAGGTCGGCTTCCCCCTGGTCGCCAAGCCCCCCGCCGGAGCCGGCTCGCAAGGCACCTATCGCCTCGACGACGCCGATTCGCTGCAGGGCTGGCTGCACGTGGTGCGGCCCAATGTCGAGGAACCGGCACTCCTCGAGGAGTTCCTCGTCGGCGAGGAACACACCTTCGACAGCGTCACGATCGGTGGCCGGACCGTGTGGTCCTCGATCGCCGACTACCAGCCGCCGCCGTTGGAGGTCCTGCGCAACCCCTGGATCCAGTGGACGGTGATGCTCCCCCGCGACATCTCCGGACCCGAGTACGCCGGCATCCACGAGGTCGGCCCGGCCGCGCTGCGTGCTCTCGGGGTCCGCGACGCGCTCACCCACATGGAGTGGTTCCGCCGTCCGGACGGCTCCGTGGCCGTGTCGGAGGTCGCGGCGCGGCCCCCGGGAGCGCAGCTGACCTCCATGCACGGCTACTCCCACGACTTCGACCTGTTCCAGGCCTGGGCCGAGCTGGTGGTGCTCGACCGGTTCGACCCGCCCCAGCGTCGCTACGCCAGCGGTACGGCGTACCTGCGAGGTCTGGGCAAGGGACGGGTGCGCACCGTCCACGGTGTCGAGGAGCTGCAGCACCGCCTCGGTCACCTCGTGATGGAGTCGCGGTTGCCCGAGCCCGGCCAGCCGGCCGCTTCCGACTACCTGGGAGAGGGCTACATCATGGTCCGCGACGCCGAGACCGAGGTGGTGCGTGAGGCGCTCCGGCTGATCGTCAGCACGGCCCGGGTCGAGCTGGTGGAGACCCTGTGAACGGGAGCGGAACGAACGTCGTGATGCTCTCTCCGGGCTACCCCATCGAGATGAGCTACTTCACCCGGGGGCTTGCCGCGGTGGGTGCGACGGTGATCGGGGTCGGCGACCAGCCACCGCACGCCGTACCCGAGGTCGCACGCCACGCGCTGGCCCACTACGAGCACGTCTCGCTCTCCGACGAGGGCGCGGTGATGGCTGCTCTGCACGGCCTCGCCAGGCACGTGCGGATCGACCAGGTGGAGTGCCTCTGGGAGCCGTACATGCTTCTCGCGGCACGGATCCGCGAGACGTTCGGGCTGCGCGGCATGACCGTCGAGCAGACGGTGCCGTTCCGCGACAAGGAGGAGATGAAGCGCCGCCTGGACGCCGCCGGCATCCGCACCCCGTGGCACGTCCGCGCGACGAGCGTTGCGCAGATCTGGGAGGCCGCCGAGCAGATCGGCTACCCCCTCATCGTGAAGCCGATCGCGGGCGCCGGCTCCGCCGACACCTACCGCGTGGACTCGACTGGCGAGCTCGCCGAGGTGCTGCCGATGCTGCGCCACGTGCCGGAGGTCAGCGTGGAGGAGTTCGTCGATGCCGAGGAGTTCACCCACGACACCGTGTGCGCGAACGGAAGGATCCTCTTCGAGCACGTCCTGTGGTACCGCCCGCGTCCGTTGCAGATGCGCATGCACGAGTGGGTCAGCCCCGTGGCGATCTCCTTCCGCGACCTGAACGTGCCCCACCTCCGGGACGGCCGGGAGATGGGCCGGCAGGTGCTGGCGGCACTCGGGTTCGAGACCGGTTTCACCCATCTGGAGTGGTACCGCAAGGAGGACGGCGAGGTGGTCTTCGGAGAGATCGCTGCCCGGCCGCCCGGAGTGCGGGTCGTCGACATGATGAACTTCAACACCGATGGCGACCTGTACGTCGGGTGGGCGGAAGCGGTCGTGAACGGCCGGATGCCTGAGCTGAACCACCGGTACAACGTGGGCATGCGTCAGCAAGCGCGCACGTGGCTCCGGCCGGATCACCGGCATCACCGGGATGGACCAGCTGATGGCGGAGTACGGGTCGGACGTGGTGCTCGTCGACCTGCTTCCGATCGGTTCCCCCCGGCGCGACTGGCGCGCCAGCACCGTCGGTGACGGCATCCTGATGGTCCGGCATCGCGAGCTGCAGCGGGTGATCGAGATGACCGAACGGTTCGCCGCCGACATGCAGCTGCACGCCGAATGACGCGCACGGCGGACCAGATCCGCGATGCTGTTGCGTCTGTCCTGCCCACGGTCCGGGCGGACCTGGAGCGTCTCGTCCGCATCCCGTCGGTCTCCGCGGATGCGTCCGCGCGGCCACACCTGCAGGCAAGCGCGGAAGAGGTGGCCCGGCAGCTCGGCGATGCCGGGTTGACCGACGTCGCCATCGCGAACGCCGACGGTGGGCTTCCTGCCGTGATCGGCTTCCGGCCGGGCGCTCCCGGTGCCCCCACGGTCCTGCTGTACGCCCATCACGACGTGCAGCCGGTCGGAGACCTCGGGGCGTGGGACAGCGAGCCGTTCGAGCCGGTCGAGCGCGACGGTCGGCTCTACGGGCGGGGCGCGGCCGACGACAAGGCCGGGATCGCGGTGCACTGTGCTGCGGTGCGTGCACTCGGCGCGACACCCGGGAGTGTCGATCGCCGTCCTCGTCGACGGGGAGGAGGAGATCGGGTCCCCGACGCTGCCGAGCCTGCTCGCCGAGCACCGGGAGCGACTGACCGCCGACGTCCTGGTACTCGCCGACTCCACCAACTGGCGGGTCGGCGTACCCGCCTTGACCACCTCGCTGCGCGGTGGGGTCAACGTCGTGGTGGAGGTGCGCACGTTGCGTCACGCGCTGCACAACGGGGTGTACGGCGGGCCGACACCGGACGCGCTCACGGCGCTGGCGCGGCTGCTCGCCACCTGCCACACCGACGCCGGGGACGTGGCCGTCGCGGGACTGGGGCGTGGGACCGCCGACCCGCTGGACCTGACCGAGGCGCAGTTCCGCGCGGACGCCGGCGTTCTCGACGGCGTCGCGCTGCTCGGCAGTGGCTCGCTCGACCTCACGGCTCTGGAGGGCTCCTGCGCTGTCCGTCGTCGCGATCGACGCGCCCGCGGTCGACGATGCCGGGCTGCTCCTGGTGCCCTGGGCACGGGCCAAGCTCACGCTCCGGATCGCGCCCGGCGACGACCCGGTGGCTGCCAGCGAGGCCCTCGTCGCGCACCTGCACACGCACGCCCCCTGGGGCGCGGAGGTCACGGTGAGCGCCGGGCGGCCGGTGTCGCCGTACGCAGCAGAGACCACGGGCCCCGCCTACGCGGCGGCGAGGGCGGCGTACACCGAAGCGTTCGGTGAACCGGTCGTCGAGATCGGGGTCGGCGGGTCCATCAGCTTCGTGGCACCGTTCGCCGCTGCGTTCCCCGATGCGGAGATCCTGATCACCGGGGTCGAGGACCCCGACACCCGCGCCCACGGCCCGAACGAGAGCCTCCACCTGGGCGACTTCTCCTCTGCGTGCCTGGCCGAGGCGCTGTTCCTCGAGCGCCTGGGCGCACTGCCGTGACCGTCGGGCTGCGTTCCTAGCAGAGCTCCTCGAGGTACTGCGGCAGCATCCGCCACCACGTGGGCCAGTCGTGGATGGTCTCCGGACCCCAGGAGTCGACACGGTTCGGCACGCCCTTGCTCCCGAGCACGTCCGCAAGGGCCCAGGACTCGCCGATGTCCTCGTGCGCCCCCTCGCCGGAAGCGAGGATCACGCGGCGTTGCTGAAGGAGCTGGAGGTCGTCGCCGTCGAGGCCGGGGAGGAAGTCGAGCGGGGAGGCGAAGTAGAGGTCCTCGGACCAGCGGTCCTCGAGGAACCGCCGGATCCGGTAGGTGCCACTCATCCCGATCGCCGCCTCGAACGTGTCGGGGAACCGGCACAGCAGCGCGACCGCGTTGAACGCACCGATCGAGGCGCCGGCAGTGACGATCCGCTGGGCGGAACCGCCCATGTCGGCACGGATCGCCGGGAACCAGCTCGTGGCGCACGGCATGGTGGAACTGGTTGAGCAGCCACATGCGGTACTCCGGGCTTCCGGTGAAGGTCGCGAGCGCCCTGCCGGCGACGGAGTCACAGGAGTAGATCTTCACGCGACCGGCCTCGAGCAGCCCCGCGCAGGCGTCCACCAGGTGGTTGCGTTCGATCTCCTCGGCGTCGCCGCCGGCGGTCGGGAACACCAGCACCGGTACGCCGAAGTGGCCCCATCGTGCCACCGTGAACTCCTGCTGCATCCGGTCTGAGAACCAACGATCGACAGTCTTCACGAGGTCATCGTGGACATCTGGCCAGTGCTACGGCAAGGTCGAGGCGAAACCGGCTGGAGGCCCGGGCGGGTCGGAAGGGGAAGATGCGGGTGAGCAGCCACCTGATCGGACTGCTGCTCGGAGCCGAGGAGGACTGGCCACGAGCCTTCGAGACCATCCAGAGGATGGTCGGGCCGGTGACCTACGGCGGCGCCGAGCACACGGTCACCAGCGAGCGGTTGACGATCGAGCCGTTCCGGCTCGACGACCCCGTGCGGACACCGCTGGTCATCGACCGGCTGGCCCACTGGTACTACCACCCGCGTGAGTGGCTGAAGAAGGCATCGCTGGTCAACGGCACCTACCTGCTCAACAGCCCCTTCACGTTCCAGTCGATGGAGAAGCACAGCGCCTACTGCGCGATGGTGCGGCTGGGCCTGAAGGTGCCGCCCACCACGCTGGTGCCCTACAAGCACCCCGTGGACAACGTGCGGTGGGCCTACACCGCTGACCGGTACAACCAGTCCTTCGACCTCGACCGGATCGCCGAGGAGCTGGGCTACCCGCTCTACATGAAGCCGTTCGACGGCGGCGGCTGGCGTGGCGTCTCCCGCATCGGCGACCGCGGGGACCTGCACCGCGCCTACGACGAGTCGGGCGAGATGCTGATGCATCTCCAGGCGACCATCGACTTCGAGCACTTCGCCCGCGCACTGTCCATCGGCCCCGAGACCATGGTGATGGACTTCCGGCCCGACCAGCCGATGCACAACCGCTACGCGGTGTCCCACGACTTCCTCTCCGAGGAGGCCGGGTGGCAGACCGCTGCGGTCAGCCGCATCGTCAACGCGTTCTTCCACTGGGAGTTCAACTCGGCGGAGATGCTGGTCGTCGGTGACGAGGTCTATCCGATCGACTACGCCAACGCGTGCCCGGACGTGGCGCTGACGTCGCTGCACTACTACTTCCCGTGGGCGATCAAGGCACTGGTGCGATGGTCGACGTACTGCGTCGTGACCGGGCGCAAGTCCAACGTCGACCTGGAGACCGCTCGCTACTTCGCCATCGCCGACGACCCGGAACCGTCGTACGAGGAGAAGATGAGGGCCTACCTGGCGCTCGCCGACGAGCACCTCGACAGCGACAGGTACTGGGAGTGGTGCGCCGAGCACCTGCCGCACCTCGACGAGCAGGTCTGGGAGTGGGTGTCCTCCGACGACTTCGACCGGTTGCTGCGACAGACCGTGCAGGCGACCTACCCGGCCCACGAGCAGGACGAGTTCGTCGCCCACTTCAGGGGGCTGATCGACATGTGGATCACCGACAACGCCGGCGGGTGACCGAGCTCAGGGCGTCCGAGAGAGCGTTGAACCGGGCGCTCTGGGCGGTCGTCAACGAACGCTTCACGGACGCCGCGGCCGAGGACATGTGGAGCGCGGCCGGACGTGGTGTGGGGGCTCTTCGCGGTCCCTGAGCGCGATCTCCGGGTCCTGGGAGACGTCCGCGGTCTCGACGTCGTGGAGCTGGCGTGCGGCACTGCCTACTTCTCGGCATGGCTCGCCCGCGCCGGCGCCAATGCCGGTGGCCGTGGACTTCTCCGGCGAGCAGCTGGCCACCGCGGGGAGGCTGCAGGGCCGGCTCGGCCCGGTCTTCCCGCTGGTCCAGGGAGATGCTGAGCAGGTTCCGTTGGCGAGCGGACGCTTCGACGTCGTGGTCAGCGAGCACGGTGCCGCTGCGTGGTGTGACCCCGAGCGCTGGCTCCCGGAAGCGGCCAGGCTCCTGCGGCCGGGAGGGCGCCTGGTCTTCCTGACCAACAGCAACCTCTCGGCCCTCTGCGTCCCTGCTGAGGAGGGGCTGGCGGGCGAACGACTGCTGCGCGGTCTTCGGGAGGCGTATCGGGTCCAATGGCCCGGAGGCGGGATCGAGTTCCATCCTTCGCACGGAGACTGGGTGCGGCTGCTGCGCGACTCCGGCTTCGAGATCGAGGCCATGCACGAGATCTACGCGCCGCCCGACGGTGCCGACCACCCGTTCTACGAGATCGTGTCGCGCCAGTGGGCGACCCGGTGGCCGGTCGAGGAGCTGTGGGTGGCGACGCGCAGGGCTGGCGCCTAGGTCGCGCGAACGGGAACGGGAGCACGCAAAGCGAACCCGATCAGTGTCAGGACGAGTCCGAGGACGAACGCCATGGCCGCGACACCGAAGGCGACGACCGAGGTGAACAGCGAGGCCTGCAAGAACGCGGAGTCCATCGCGGTCGCACGCTTCGGGTCATCCTGGGCGAGCTCGGCGTAGGTCTTCCCGCCGGTGATCTTCTTGGTGTGATGGTCGATGATGTCCGCCTGGCAGTAGGCCGAGATCGGGCCGTTCACGTCGTCGCCGGCCGCACATCTGGCGTCGTCGGCAACCGTGATCCTCTGGTCCGCAAGCGTGTTGGAGATGACCACCCAGGTGACCACCCCGGCGATCGCCATGATGATGCCAACGAGGATGGCCGTGATCGACGCGATCGTGCGCATGTCAGTGCTCCCATCTGTCTGCCGAGAAGTACAGCATCGAACGTTTGTGCACACGTGAGTGCACATCGTCGGCACATCCCCCACATCACCCGCCACGCATGAGGTCGGACCCGCAGGGACGCCGGCCAGAACCGTCGCAGCTTCAGGTCTCGGGCGGCGCGGAGTGGTGCCCCAGACGTCGTGACCGCGGGAGCTCGGCGGGTTCGTTGGCGGCTTCGGCCAGGACGTAGCGACTCCCGAGCGGCCCGGCCGACACCCCGTGCAGCACGACGCTCAGCAACACGGTCAGGGCGACCACGGCGATGGCCTCCCCGATCATCGGCGTCTCACCGAGCTCCTCGACCGCCAGGAGGGCGAACACCACGGACGCAAGTCCTCTCGGTCCGAACCAGCCCACGAACCCAATGGTCCACCCGTCCAGCCCGGCACCGAGCAGGGCGAGGGCTACCGGAACCATCCGGAGAACGGTCAGGCTCAGCAGCGCGTAGGCCAGCGTCGACACGGAGAGGTGGTCGAGCGCCACCGGCACGAGTGCGGCACCGAAGAGGAACCAGACGGCCAGTGCCATCAGCTCGCCCAGCAGTTCCGGGAGCTCGGCGACCTCGTGCGCTTCGGCAACGTCCTTGGGCAGCCCGGCTCCGAACGCGATGCCGGCGACGAACGCCGCGATGAAGCCGTTGCCGTCCAGCGCGACGGCGAGTCCGAAGCTCGCGAGGGCCGCCGCAAGCGTCGCGATACGTCGGCCGCCGGCGACGATCCATCGCCGTCTCGACCCGGTTGTGATCAGTCGGGCACTCCCGAACCCGAGCACGAGGCCCACGACGACCCCGAGCGCGAGATCGACCAACGCGCCGCCTCCCGAGGACTCGGCGTGGCTCGTCACCCCGATCTCGGCGGCGACGATCGCGAGTGTGAAGACGACGATCGGGGTGGCGATGCCGTCGTTCAGACCGCTCTCCACGTTCAGCGCACGACGCAACCGCAGCGGGATCCGCTCGTCGTTGATCACCTGCGCACTGAGAGCGGCATCCGTGGGAGCCAATGTCGCCCCGACGAAACCGGCGAGTGCCCAGGAGAAGTCGTCGAACATCACGGCGGCAACGAGCGAGCCGAGGACCACCGAGAGCGGAAGACCGATGCCGAGCAGGCGTCCCGGGAAGGAGATGTCTCTTCTCAGCTGGGACACGTTCACCCGTGCCGCGTCCGCGAACAGCAAGAGCGCGAGAGCCAGCTCAGCCAGCCGATGGATCGACGGCGTCGCCACGTCAACGAGCAGCGGGCCCCACGTGGG
Source organism: uncultured Actinomycetota bacterium (assembly GCA_963754145.1). Classification (GTDB taxonomy): domain Bacteria; phylum Actinomycetota; class Actinomycetes; order Propionibacteriales; family Nocardioidaceae; genus Marmoricola. The sequence continues at coordinate 73,532 of CAVWFF010000006.1, read as the reverse complement.
ATTCCCCAGCAGGTAACCGGCGACCGCGAACACCAGGGCGCCGGTGACGTTGAGGCGGTCCAACAGGTGCGACGTGACCGCCCACCCGAGAACCAGGAGCATCAAGACGGCGAAGGTGGCCTCCGTCATGCGGACGTCCTCCCCTGCATCTTGAGGCTTGGGTGGCTGACGCGGCCCCTGGCCCCGAACTCGCTACCTGGCACTCTGGCTTGCCGGGCGCGCCAACGCTTCACCCGATCGGGATGAGACCCGAGGGAGTCATGTCGATGCGGCGTAGGCTGCTGCCCAGCGTTGACCAGCCGGTGACAGGCCAGTCGTTGCCGGTGCCCGATCGACCGCCCTCGACTGCGCAGGAGCCCCGGTGGACGTCCTCGACATCGCACGCTGGCAGTTCGGCATCATCACCGTCTACCACTTCCTGTTCGTCCCGATCACGATCGGCCTGTCCGCGATCGTCGCCGGCATGGAGACCGCCTGGGTGCGCACCGGCAAGCAGGAGTACCTCCGGCTGACGAAGTTCTTCGGCAAGCTCTTCCTGATCAACTTCGCGATCGGCGTGGTCACCGGCATCGTGCAGGAGTTCCAGTTCGGCATGAACTGGAGCGACTACTCGCGCTTCGTCGGCGACATCTTCGGCGCGCCGCTGGCCATCGAGGGGCTGCTCGCGTTCTTCCTCGAGTCGACGTTCCTCGGCCTGTGGATCTTCGGCTGGGACCAGCTGCCCGCGCGGCCTGCACGCCGCCTGCATCTGGCTGGTGCACATCGGCACGCTGCTTCTCGGCGTACTTCATCCTCGCCGCGAACTCCTGGATGCAGCACCCGGTCGGCTACCGCGTCAACCCCGACACCGGCCGGGCCGAGCTCACCGACTTCTGGGCGGTGCTGTTCAACAAGGTCCAGCTCGTGACGCTTCCCGCACATCGTCGCTGGCGGCGTACATGACCGGCGGGCGCGTTCGTCGTCGGCGTCGCCGCCTGGCTCTACGCGCGCAAGGAGCACGTCGCCGACCAGGCGCTCTACCGCAAGGCGATCCGCATCGGCGCGGTCGTCGCGCTGGTCGCCGGCCTCGGCGTCGCGGTCACCGGTGACCTGCAGGGCAAGATCATGACCGAGGTGCAGCCGATGAAGATGGCCGCCGCCGAGGCGCTCTACGACACCGAGCAGCCCGCGTCGTTCTCGCTCTTCACCATCGGCACCCTCGGACGGCACCGAGCGAGAAGTTCGCGATCAAGGTCCCGGACCTGCTGTCGTTCCTGGCCACCGGCACCTTCGACGGCAAGGTCGAGGGCATCAACGACCTGCGCGAGCGAGTACGAGCAGGAGTACGGCCAGGACCCGGGCGCGGCGTACTACACCGCCGGCGACTACGTGCCGATCATCCCGGTGACCTACTGGACGTTCCGGTTCATGATCGGCCTCGGCCTGCTGGCCGCCGCCGGTCGCCGCGCTGATCCTCTGGCTGACCCGCAAGGGCCGCACGCCGACCAGCCGCTGGTTCGGCTGGATGGCGCTGCGCGCTGCCGGTCGCTGCCGCTGTCTCGGCAACTCGTTCGGCTGGATCTTCACCGAGATGGGCCGCCAGCCCTGGGCGGTCTTCGGCCTGATGACCACCGCGAACGGCGTCTCGCCCAGCGTCAGCACGGTCGAGGCCGCCACGTCCCTGATCGTGCTCACCCTGCTCTACGCCGTGCTGGCGGTCGTCGAGGTCGGCCTGATGGCTGAGGTACATCCGGCAAGGGCGCCGACCCCTTCGACGAGCCGCCGGACCCCGGCCTCCGCGGCCCGCAGGACGACGACCGGCCGCTGGCGTTCGCCTACTGAGGAGACCGACGCATGGAACTCACCACCGTCTGGTTCGTCCTCATCGCCGTCCTCTGGATCGGCTACTTCGTCCTCGAGGGCTTCGACTTCGGCGTCGGCATGCTGCTGCCGGTGCTGGCGCAGCGACGACACCGAGCGCCGGGTCATGATCAACACCATCGGCCCGGTCTGGGACGGCAACGAGGTCTGGCTGCTCGTCGCCGGCGGCGCGACCTTCGCGGCGTTCCCGGAGTGGTACGCCACGCTGTTCAGCGGCTTCTACCTGCCGCTGCTGCTGATCCTGGTCGCGCTGATCGTGCGCGGGGTCGCGTTCGAGTACCGCGCCAAGCGCGACGACGGCGCGCTGGCGCGCGCGGCTGGGACCTGGCCATCGATCGTCGGCTCGTTCGTGCCCGGCGCTGCTGTGGGGCGTCGCGTTCGCCAACATCGTGCGCGGCGTGCCGATCGACGCCGACAAGGAGTACACCGGCACGCTCTTCACCCTGCTCAACCCGTACGCCTGCTCGGCGGGCTGGTCACGCTGCTGCTGTTCCTCACCCACGGCGCGATGTTCGTCGCGCTCAAGACCGACGGCGAGATCCGGCACCGGGCCCGCGGCGCTGGCGGTGCGGCTCGGCGCTGGTCGCCGCCGTGGTCGCGGTGGTCTTCCTGGTCTGGACGCAGGTCGACACCGGGAGCGCTCGGCTCCGCGGTGCTGTTCGTGCTGGCCGCGGCTCGCGCTGGTCGCCGGCCTGGTCGCGGCCGCGCCGCGGCCGCGAGGGCTGGGCCTTCGTCGGCACCTTCGTCGACGCATCGCGCTCGCCGTGGCCGGGCTGTTCGTCGCGCTGTTCCCCGACGTGATGCCGTCCACGCTCGACCGCGGCGTACTCGCCTGACGACCACCAACGCCTCGGCGACGCCGTACACGCTGAAGATCATGACCTGGGTCGCGGTGGTCTTCACCCCGCTCGTGCTGCTCTACCAGGGCTGGACCTACTGGGTGTTCCGCAGGCGGATCGGGACCCACCACATCCCCGACCGGCCGAGCCGTGCGCCGGCCGATGAGGCCGCTCGACCCGCGGCCTGCTCGCCGCACCTCCGCGCCGGCCCGCGCGCCGCTGGCCGTGCGTGCTCGGCGCCGGCGTCGGTCGGCGGGCCTGCTGGTCGTCGCGCAGGCCTTCGCGGTCGCCGGCCTGGTCGTCGCCGTGGCTCGACCGGCGGCGACGGGTCCGGCGCTGGCCGCGCGGTCGTGGCTGGCGGTGCTCGCCGGCCGGCGCCGGTCCGGCTGGACGTCGTCGACGTGGCCGCCGCCCGCGCCGCCGGCGCGGTCGCCACCGACCTGCGCCGCCGGGTGCTCGCGGCGATCCTCGGCGGTCGAGCCGCTGGCCGTGCCGCGCCGGCGGACCGGCGAGCTCGCGCTGCTGGCCACCCGCGGCGTCGCCGCGGTCGAGCCGTACCTCACCCGCTACCTGCCGGCCCTGGTGCTGGCCGCCGTGCTGCCGCTGCTCACCGTGCGTCGCGATCGCCGGCCCAGGACCTGCTCAGCGCGGCTGATCGTGCTCGCTCACGCTGCCGCTGGTGCCGGTCTTCGCGCGTCCTCGTCGGGCTGGCGACCCGCGACCGGGCCCGAGCGCCAGTGGCGGCGCGCTGTCCGTCGCTCGTCCGGGCACTTCCTCGACGTGGTGCGCGGCCTGCCGACGCTGGTCGCGCTACCGCCGGGCCGCGCGCGCAGTCGGCGACGATCCGCGCGGTCACCGACCGCTACCGCCGGGCCACGCTGGACACGCTGCGGCTCGCGTTCGCCTCCTCGGCGGTGCTCGAGCTGGTCGCCACGCTGTCGGTCGCGCTGGTCGCGGTCACGCGTCGGCCTCCGGCTGGCCGCCGGCGGCCTCGACCTGCGCACCGCGCTGGTCGTGCTGCTGCTCGCGCCCGAGGCGTACTGGCCGCTGCGCCGGGTCGGCGCGGAGTTCCACGCCGCCGCCGAGGGCGCCGCCGACCTTCGAGTCGGCGACGACGCTGCTCGACGACCGCACCCGCGCCCGACCGTCCGGCGCTGCCGGCGAGCGGTCCGCGCCCGGTCACGGTGCGCGGCCTGACCGTGACCTGGCCGGACCGCGCGGCGCCGGCCCTCGAACGGATCGACGCCGACTTCCCCGCACCCGGGCTGACCGCCGTCACCGGCCCGTCCGGCTGCGGCAAGTCGACGCTGCTGGCGACCTTGCTCGGCGAGCTCAGCCGCGGCAACGGTGCCGTGCGCGACGGCAGCATCCGGGTCGGCGACGACGACCTCCTCACCGCCGACCCGGCGTCCTGGCAGCGGCAGGTCGCCTGGCTGCCGCAGCGGCCGTGGCTGGTCGCCGGGAGCCTCGCCGACAACGTCCGGCTCGGCCGGCCCGGACGCGGCCGACGCCGACGTGTGGGCGGCGCTCGAGCAGGTCGGGATCGGCGAGCTGGTCGGCAGCCTCGCCCGACGGGCTCGACACGGTGCTCGGCGAGGACGGGCCGGCTGTCGGCCGGACAGCGGGCGCGGCTGGCCTGGCCCGGGTGCTGCTCGCGGACCGCCCGTGCGTGCTGCTCGACGAGCCCACCGCGCACCTCGACGCCGAGACCGAGGCCGTGCTGCTCGACACGCTCCGGCGGCTGGCGCGGCGGGCCACCGTCATCGTGGTCGCGCACCGCGACGGCGCTGGTCGCCGCGGCGGACCACGTGGTCAGGCTCCCCGCACCTGCCGCCGGCCCCGGCTCCCGAGCACACGGACGTCCCGACCCCCGACCGGACGGCGCACCGACGAGCCGGCCCCGGAGGTCGCGGACCCGACGTCGCGCTGGGGCCTGCGGACCGGGATCCTGCTCGGCGCGCTCTCGGCCGCCGCCGGGGTCGCGCTGACCGCGACCGCGGCGTGGCTGATCACGCGGGCCTCCGAGCACCCGCCGGTGCTCTACCTGATGGTCGCGATCGTCGGTGTCCGCGCCGTTCGGGCTGGCCCGCCCGGTCCTCCGGTACGCCGAGCGGCTGGTGTCGCACGACGCCGCGCTCCGGCTGCTCGCCGAGCGCCGGGCGGCCGTGTACGACGCCCTGGTGCCGCTGGTGCCCGGGCGGCTCGGCCGGCGCCGCGGGGACGTGCTCGCGTCCGTCGTCGACGACGTGGACGCGCTGGTCGACGGGCAGCTGCGGGTGCGGCAGCCCGCCTGGACCGCGGTGATGGTCGGCGGCGCGGCAGTCCTGCTGGCCGGGCTGCTCTCGCCCGCCGCCGGCGTCGTCGTGCTCGCCACCGCCCTGGTGGGTGCCGCCGGAGCGCAGCTCGCGCGCCACGGCGTACGTGCCGCCGCACCGGCCTTCGTGGCCGCCCGGGCGGAGCTGGCGGCCGAGGTCGAGGCGTTCACCGGGAGCGTCCGCTCGCTGGCGCTGTGGCAGCGCGTCCCCCACGCGCTCGCCGTGGTCGACGGGACCGGCCGTCGCCTCGCCGCCGCGGGCGCCCGCTCGGTGCGGGCTGTGGCCCGCGGGCGGTTGCTGGTCCGGCTCGGTTGCGGGCTGGGTGTGGTCGCGGTCGCGGCAGCGGTGCCGCCCGGCAGCGTCTCTCCCCCGCTCATGGCCCTGCTCCTGCTCCTGCCACTTGCCCTGTCGGACACCCTGCTCCCACTGCCCGACGCCGGCGCCACCTCGGTCCGCACCCGAGCGGCGCGGGAGCGGGTGGACGAGCTCCTCGCCGCCGAGCCGGCCGTGATCGACGCTGCCGCTGCTGCACCGCTGCCGGGACTGCCTGCGGCGCTGGCCGCCCGGTCGGTGGACGCCTCGTGGGACGCGATCCCGGTGCTGCGCGGCCTCGACCTCCACCTGCGGCCATCCGCCCGCATCGGCCTGGTGGGCCCGTCCGGGTCCGGGAAGTCGACGGTTGCAGCGCTGCTGGTCCGCTTCCTCGACCCGACCGCGGGCAAGGTCACTCTGGGTCCGCGTGACACCCGCGAGGTCGCCACCGATGACCTGCGCGGCGTGGTGACCCTGGTCGATGACGACCCACACGTGTTCGCCTCCACCGTCATGGAGAACGTGCGCCTCGCCCGCCCGGACGCCTCCGACCACGACGTACGGCGGGCGCTCACCGACGCCGGCCTCGGCGCGTGGGTCGCCTCGCTCCCGGACGGGACGAACACGTTCGTCGGAGAAGGCCACGCCGACGTGTCCGGCGGCGAGCGCGCCCGGCTGGCCATCGCCCGGGCGCTGCTGGGCGACCACGACGTGGTGGTGCTCGACGAGCCGACCGCTCACCTCGACACCGCGACCGCCCGTGCCGTCGCCGCCGAGGTGCTCGGTCCGGACAGCGCGCGCACGGTTCTCTGGATCACCCACGGCCGGGTCGGCCTCGACCTCGTGGACAGCGTGGTCGTGCTGGGTGACCTGGCCGAGGCCGCGACCCCGGCGGCTGGGTGAGGTTCACACCGGCGACGAGGACCGATCCACAGCACGGGAAGGCGCGACGAGCGCCTCGCTGGTCAGGCGTGCTCGTCCGACGGTTGCTGGGGCGGCTGGACGGACCAGCCCGGCGGCTCGTCGTTGCCCGACTCCTCGTCGTGCGCCGCGTCGGCTGCCGTGGCCTGGACCTTGCCAGACGCGTGGTGGACCGGTGCGTAGACGGTGTAGAGCCGCAGGGGCTCGTCACCGATGTTGGTGACGTTGTGCCACGTGCCCGCGGGCACGAGGATCGCCCACCCGTCCTCGACCTCCCGGTCGAAGTCGAGCCGGTCCTTGCTGGGGCCCATCTGCACGCGGCCCCGGCCTGCGTCGAGTCGCAGGAACTGGTCGGTCTCCGGGTGAGCCTCGAGGCCGATATCCTCGCCGACCGGGATCGACATGAGGGTCAGCTGGAGGTACTTCCCGGACCACGCGACCGCGCGGTAGTCGCTGTTCTCCAGCGTTGCGCTCTCGAGGTCGAAGCTCTGAGGTTCCGGCCCGATGTCCTTGATGGTCATGAGTCACTCCCGGTCACGTTGGCACTGCACAGGTGGATCGTCGCGGTCTCGTCGGCTCAATGCCACTGTCTCAATGCCACTGCCCCTGATGCCACCGCCTCAGACCCCAGGAGCCGAAGTGGCTGTCAGCGGAAGGCGGCGATGCCGGTCATCGCCTGGCCGACCACCAAGGTGTGCATCTCGACGGTGCCCTCGTAGGTGAGCACCGACTCCAGGTTGTTGGCGTGCCGGATCACGGGGTACTCCAGCGAGATGCCGTTCGCGCCGAGGATGGTCCGCGACGTCCGGCAGATCTCGAGCGCCTCGCGCACGTTGTTCAGCTTGCCGAGGCTCACCTGCTCGGGGCGCAGCCGGCCGGCGTCCTTGCGCCGCCCGAGGTGAAGTGCGAGCAGCTCGCCCTTGACCAGCTCGAGCGTCATGTCGGCGATCTTCTGCTGGGTCAGCTGGAACCCGGCGATGGGCTTGCCGAACTGGGTGCGCTCGCCGGCGTACCGCACGGCCGCTTCGAGCGACGACCGCGCGGCACCCAAGGCGCCCCAGACGATGCCGTAGCGGGCCTCGTTGAGGCACGACAGCGGCCCCTTGAGCCCGCGCACGTCAGGGAAGGACGGCCGAGCCGGGCAGCCGGACCTCGTCGAGCACGAGCTCGCTGGTCACCGACGCGCGCAGCGACATCTTGTGCTTGATCTCCGGCGCCGAGAAGCCCGGAGTGTCCGTGGGAACGACGAAGCCGCGGACGCCCTCGTCGGTCTGGGCCCAGACCACGGCGACGTCGGCGATGGAACCGTTGGTGATCCACATCTTGCGGCCGTCGAGGACCCAGCCGTCCCGGTACGCGCGGGCCCGCGTGCGCATCGCCCGCCGGGTCCGAGCCGTGGTCGGGCTCGGTCAGGCCGAAGCAGCCGATCGCCGTGCCGGCCGCCATCCGTGGCAGCCAGTCCTGCTTCTGCTCCTCGCTGCCCCAGCGCCAGATCGCGAACATCGCGAGCGAGCCCTGGACCGAGACCATCGAGCGGATGCCCGAGTCGCACGCCTCGAGCTCGAGGCAGGCGAGGCCGTAGTCGACGGCCGACATGCCCGGGCAGCCGTAGCCCTCCAGGTGCATGCCGAGCAGGCCGAGGTCCCCGAACTGCTTCATCAGCGCCCGGGGATCGTCGATGCGGCCCTCCTCGAACCAGCCCGCGACGTGCGGTTCGACGTCCGCGCAGAGCCTGCGGACCGAGGCCCGCACGGCTCGCTCGTCGTCCGTGAGCAGGTCGTCGATGCCCGCGGGGTCGTGCGGGTCGAAGGCCGGCAGCGTGGCGTTGGTGCTCATGGGGTGTCCTCCAGTCGGGCGCGGAGCAAGGTCGGCGGGGCGCTCACGTCATCAGCTCGCCGTCGACCCGCCGCGGCAGCCGCCACGGGTTGTCCTCCTGCAAGGCGGGGGGAGCGCCGAGGCCGGAGCAGACTGCCAGGTCACCGGCCGGGTGAACCGGTCGAGTGCGGCGGCGCCGACGGACGTGGCGGACGGGAAGGTCGTGGCCGGCCACGGTCCACCGTGCTGCTGGGCCCACGTGAAGGCGACCCCGGTGGGCCAGTCGTCCACCGCGACCCGGCCGACCAGCGGCGCCAGCGCACCGACCAGGTCCGGGCGTCTCGGGGTCCTCGGGCCCCGCCGACATCACGCTCGCAGCGAGCGCACCCTGCAGCGCGCTCCAGCACCTCGGTGAGCTCGTGCTGATCGGCGTACTCGGCCACCAGCGCGACCGGGCCGAAGCACTCCTCGAGGAGCCGTGAGCCCGGCTTGAGGTCGGCGGCGGCCACGACCAGCACCGTGGCGTCCGCGGACCAGCCCTCCGCGGGACCCGGCACCCGGCCGAGCACCTCGGCCCCGGCGCCGACGAGCTCGGCGACCCCGGATCCGTAGGCGGCGGCGATGCCCTCGGTGAGCAGCCAGCCCGGTCGGCCGCGCGCTCTGGAGCGCGGCCGCGACGCGGGCCGGGACGTCGTACCCGGCGGGAGCGAGGAGCAGCCCGGGCTTGGTGCAGAACTGGCCGGCGCCGAGGGTGAAGGAGCCGACGAACCCGGCGGCGATCTCCTCCGTCCGAGCAGCCGCCGCGGCGGTCATCACGACCGGGTTCACGGTGCCCATCTCGGCGTACACGGGGATGACGACGTCCCGCTGGATGGCCAGTCGCCACAGCGCCAGGCCGCCGCGCTGGGAACCCGTGAAGGCGACGGCGGCGACCTCGGGGCTGCGCACCAGGGCCTCGCCCGCCTCGAAGCCCGCGACCAGCCCGAACGCCCCCTCGGGTGCGCCGGCGTCCGCGAGCGCGGTGGTGGCGACCGTCGCGAGGAGCGCGCTGGTCTCGCGGATGGGCCGGGTGCGCCTTCGCGACCACCGGGCACCCGGCGGCGATCGCCGATCCGGTGTCGTTGCCCAAGGCTCCGAACGCGAAGGGGAAGTTGCTCGCGCCGAGCACGGCGACCGGGCCGAGCGGCACCTGCATCCGGCGCAGGTCCGGGGTGGTGTCCGTGGCGTGGTCGACGGTCACGCGGAGGTACGACGCTTCCACGCCGACGTCGCCGTAGAAGCGCAGCTGGTCGGCGCACCGGACGAGCTCGCTGGTCAGCCGCGCCTCGCCGAGCGCGGTCTCGCGGTCGGCGACCCGCACCAGCTCGGCGGCGGCCGGGGAGTCCTCGAGGGCGTCGGCGACCGCGACCAGCCAGCGTCGGCGCTCCGCGGGGGTGGCGGCCGCGACGGCGGGAGCCGCCGCGGCCGCTCGGGCGACGACGTCGCGCACCTGGTCGGGCGTGCTGGTCGGAATGCTGCGCGACGACGGTGCCGGTCCGGGCGTCGTGGCTGAGGTCGCTCATCGACCCGACAGCGCGTCGACGGCGCCCTCGATCACGGAGAGTGCGTCGTCGAGCTGGGCGTCGGTGATCACCAGCGGCGGCAGCAGCCGGATCACGTTGCCGAAGGTGCCGCAGGTGAGGGTGAGGACACCCTGCCTGTTGGCCGACGCGGCCACCGCCTTGGCGGCGTCGGGGTCGGGCACCGTCGTGCCGGGCCGGACGAACTCGATGGCCAGCATGGCGCCCCGGCCGCGCGCGTCCCCGACCGACGCGGTACCGGTCGCGCAGCAGCTCGAGACGCGGCAGCGCGAACGCCTCGATCTCTCGGGCGCGGGCCGGCAGGTCCTCGCGCTCGATGAGGTCGATCGCCGCGAGGGCGGCCGCGCAGGCGACCGGGTTGCCGGCGTAGGTGCCACCGATGCCGCCGGGGTCGACGGCGTCCATGATCTCCGCCCGGCCGGTCACGGCCGAGAGCGGCATCCCGCCGGCCAGGGCCTTGGCGGTGGTGATCAGGTCCGGCACCAGTCCCTCGTGCTCGCAGGCGAACATCGCGCCGGTCCGGCCGAATCCGGTCTGGATCTCGTCGGCGACGAACACGATGCCGTGCTTGCGGGCGAACTCGGCGACCCCGGGCAGGAAACCGGCGGCGGGGACGATGAACCCGCCCTCGCCCGCGATCGGCTCCGCCACGATGCAGGCCACGTTGTGAGCGCCGATCTGGGTCAGCACCATCTCCTCGAGCGCCGCGAGCGCCTCCTCGGCGGCGCGCTCGGGGCCGCCCGGCCAGCGGTAGGGGTAGGCCGTGGGCGTCCGGTACACCTCGGGCGCGAACGGGCCGAAGCCCTCCTTGTACGGCACGTTCTTGGCCGTCATCGACATCGTCATGAGCGTGCGGCCGTGGTAGGCGTGGTCGAGGACGACGACGGCCGGCCTGCCGGTGTGTGCCCGGGCGATCTTCACGGCGTTCTCGACGGCCTCGGCCCCGGTGGTGAAGAGCGCGGTGCGCTTGGCGTGGTCGCCGGGTGTCAGCCGGTTGAGCGCCTCCGCAACGTCACGAAGCCGGCGTACTCGGTGACCATGAAGCAGGTGTGCGTGAACTTCGCCGCCTGCTCCGCGACCGCGCTCGCGACCTCTGGGGCTGCGGCGCCGACGCTGGTCACGGCGATGCCGGAGGCCATGTCGATGAGGCGGTTGCCGTCGACGTCCACGAGCAGGGCGCCCTCGGCGTGATCGACGAAGACCGGCTGGACGACGCCGAACCCGCGCGGGACGGCGCGCTCGCGAGCGGCGTGGAGCTCGCGGGAACGCGGACCGGGGAGCTCGGTGAGCAAGGTCCGGCCGGAGGCGGTCGTGCCGTTGGTGGCGGGCGCGGTGAGCGTCATGGCATCTCCTCGTGTCGACGATGAGCGGCCCACGCTAGACGCGGATCGGCATCCACGGCACTACCATTCCGTCTAATGAATGCTCACAGATCTGCCACTTTGTACAACGACGGCGAAGTCGCCGAGACGGTGCCGCTGAGCTGGCTGCTTCGGCGCCCGTCGCTCGACCTGCGGCCGGTGCACGTCGGCGACCGCGACCCCGACCTCTCCTGGGCACACGCCATCGAGCTCGACGACCCGGCGCCCTTCCTGCACGGCGGCGAGCTGGTGCTGACGACGGGCCTGCGGCTGCCGCGCGCGGCCGCGGGCCAGGCGGCGTACGTCGACCGGCTGGTCGAGGCCGGCGCGGCCGCTCTGGGACTCGGCACCGGTCTCCGGCATGCCCGGGTGCCCGCCGGCATCCGCCGCGCGTGCGAGTCCGTGGACCTGCCGCTGGTGGAGGTGCCCCTGGCCACTCCGTTCATCGCTGTCTCGCAATCCGTCGCCGACCGTCTCGGAGAGCTTCGCCGACTGCGGCTGACCGAGACGATGGACCAGCAGCGAGCCCTGAGCCGGGCCGCGGTCCGAGGAGGCGTAGACGCGGTGGTCCGCACGCTTGCCCGCCAGCTCGCCGCCGGCGTCTACCTCTGCGATCGCACCTGGCGGGAGCAGGCCCGGGCCGGCGCCGCCCGGTCGCTGCCGGAGCGGCTGGAGGCGCTGCTCGGTAGCGGCCGTCGGGGGGCGGTGAGCGAGGCCGACCCCGACCGGCTGGACCGAGGTCCAGCCCGTGGGCGAGCGTCCCGTCGCCCGACTCGGTTGGCTGGCCCTCGGCCGGGCCCACCCGTTGTCGGTGCCCGAACGACTCGTGCTCACGCACGCGGTGTCCCTGGTGCTGCTGCTCCTCGACCGCCCGGAGGACGCGGTCCCGGAGGCGGAGGCCGACCTGGTGCGCCTCCTGCTGGACGCCACCGACGACCCCTGGCGGCCATGGCCTTCGGCGCCGGGCGCGCGGTATGCGTGCTGGTCGCGAACGGCCCGCGGCACCGGCTGCTCCCCGCGGTGGAGGAGGCTCGGCGCTCCGCACCGCACGCCGTCCGCGCCGAGGTCGCGGCGGAGGACGCCCGGCTGCTTGTCGTCGAAGCCGAGGTCGAGGGCGTCGTCGCGACCCTGCTCGAAGTCACTCGGGACCGACGGGCGGGTCGGCATCGGGCCGCCGGTCGGGGTGGCCGAGGCAGCCTCGACCCTGACGGCCGCGCGACGTGCGTGCGAGGCGGCACATCCCGGTGCCGCTCGACGGTCCGCCGACCTGCCGGTCACGGCTCTCCTGACCCAGCCAGCCGTCCGCGACGCCGTCGCCTCAAGCACGAATGGACCGCTCTCGGCGTTGCGACGGCGGCGACTTGATGGAGACCCTCGCGTCGTTCCTGACCCACCACGGCAGCTGGGATCGCACCGCGGCCGACCTCGGTGTGCATCGGCACACGGTCCGGCACCGAATCCGCAGGGTGGAGGAACTGACCGGCCTCAGCCTCGACGACCCCGAGGACCGGTTGCTGCTCCACCTAGGGGTCCTCGCCGACCCTGGTCGTCGCTGACGAGGCCGAGTCCTCCTCGGGGGCGAGCCCGGGCCGAGGGCCGGCGTCTGGCCGGAACAGTGCGGATCGACCAGACTGATCCCGTGACCAAGCCTGTCCACCTCGACGACAAGTCCAAGAAGATGATCGCGTTGCTCCAGAAGGACGGGCGCATGTCCTACACCGCGATCGCCGCCGAGGTCGGACTGTCCGAGGCGGCCGTCCGCCAACGGGCCCAGCGCCTCATGCAACAAGGCGTCATGCAGATCGTCGCGGTCACCGACCCGCTCCAGCTGGGCTTCGCCTGGGAGGCGATGATCGGCGTTCGCGTGTCGGGCGACATCGAGGAGATTGCCGACACCCTGGGCAAGATCGAGGCCATCGACTTCATCGTCCTCACCGGTGGCAAGTTCGACATCATCCTCGAGGTGGTGGCCGACAGCGACGACCAGCTGATCGAGCTGACCGACACGATCCGCAGCATCCCCGGTGTCGCCGGGTCCGAGACGCTGGTCTACCTGAGCACCAGCAAGCAGGCTTACTCGTGGGGGGTCCGCTGACCGGGAACAGTCAGAGGAACGAGGGGCCGGGCCGCCTTGCCGTGCGACCTCGGCTCAGACCGGCCACGACTCCGGGGAGTCGGTGCGTTTCTCCGGTGGAGTCCTGGTGAGTGAGCGCACCGCTCACGGCGTCGCAGGCGCGCAGCGTGTCCTGGAGGTACGCCGGGTTCTGGGCATCCGGCCAGCCGGACAGCTTCACGCACACCGTGTCGGTACGGCGACTGACGTACACCAGCTGCCCGTGGATCCCCATGCACAGCAGCACATGCGCCGTACTCGCCGACACGGAACCAGAACTGGTTCCGGTACCAGCCGCCGGGGAAGGTGCAGCTCCGCGGGCGACTCCATGAACGCCGAGCGGACGTCTGCGTCGACCGCCCATGCCTGGCGCAGCCAGCGTGGCGGAAGAACCTCGCGACTGCCGCCATCGGGGACGGGCACCGACGCCGCCCCCCAGCAGCAGCTGCCCGAACCGGAGGAGGTCTCGGGCGGTCGCGCTCAGCCCGCCGTCGTGGATCGCGGTGCCGGTGCGGTCGGACATGATCTCCGCGTCGTTGGCGGCGCCCATGGGCGCCCAGACGAGCTCCGCGATCAGCTCTGCCATGAGGGACCCGGAGGCCCTCTCGCACACCCAGCCCAGGACGTCTGTCTCCGAGGAGCGATAGAGGAAGTGTCCGCCGTGCGGACGCTCGGCACCGAGCGTCGGCAGATAGCCGTAGAGCCCTCGCTCGCCCAGGAGCCACTCCTCCATCTGCCTGATCCCGCCGCTCGGGGTCCGTGTAGTCCTCGAGGAAGCGGGCGCCGCTGCGCATGTCCAGCAGGTGCCGCACGGAGGCGCCGGCGTATCCGGAGGAGGCCAGCTCGGGGACGTAGCGGTCGGCGGGCTCGCTCTCGGCGAGCACGCCGCGGTCCAGAAGGATCCCGGCGACGCACCCGACCAGGGACTTGGTCACGGAGAGGACGGCGTGGACCGTGTCCGGCCCGCCGCCCGGGGCGTACCACTCAGTGGCCAGCTCGCCACCCTGGAGCACCGCGAACGCGTCGGTGAACGTGTCGTCGAGCACCCCGCGAACCGTCTCCGTCCGAGCCGTCGGCCCGGGTGACCGCCACCCCGTCCAGATCGAGCGGCTCGGCCCGATCGGGGAGCGCCCGGGCCGGACCCGCGCCTCGCGACACGACCTGCGTGGGGGAGATCTCACGGACGTGCCACATGGACCACCGGTTGTACGGCGCCTCCAGCCAGTTCGCTTCGGACACCCTGGCATCGCGGGTCGGGGGTGTCGCGTCACTCACCCCTGAATCCTAGGGCCGACTCGACCGGCGGTAGGTCCCGCGGCCCTGCTGGACGGGCCGCCCTAGGGTGTGCGCATGGACAGGATGACCGGTTTCCCGCCGGACAAGGACTCACGCGTCACGGTGGCCAACTGGCAGGACCCGGGGAGCGTCCGCTGGGCCTTCCGACACATGCGCGAGATCATCCCGACCCAGGTGATTCCGGCCGGACCAGCGCCCGCCGTCGACTTCGCCAAACGCGACGAGGTCGACCTCGATGATGTCACCGTTCAGCGGCTCGCCGGTACGACGTCGAGCGTCGAGGACGTCTTCGACGAGACCTCGACCGATGCGCTGATCGTGTTGCACGACGGCGTCCTGCTCACCGAGCGTTACTACGCGGGCAACACCGAGGCCACCCCGCACCTGCTGATGTCGGTGTCGAAGTCGATCGTCGGGTGTGTCGCGGGAATCCTGGCCGACCGCGCCACGCTCGACGTGTCCGCTCCGGTGGAGCAGTACGTACCCGAGGTCGCCGACTCCGGCTACGGCGGCGCCACCGTCCGCGACCTGCTCGACATGCGGACCGGCGTCCACTTCCGCGAGACCTACGACGCGCCCGACGCGGAGGTCCGCGTGATGGAGCGCTCGATGGGCTGGCACCCCCGGCTGGAAGGCGACCCGGTGGGTGCCTACGCCTACCTCGCGAGCCTCCGACGGGCCGAGCCGCACGGCGGCGACCTTCACCTACCGCTCGGCCGACACCGACATGCTCGGGTGGGTGTGCGAGCGGGCCAGCAGGCACCCGCATGGCCGAGCTGGTCTCGACCCTGCTCTGGCAGCCGATGGGTGCCGAGGCCGACGCCGAGATCACCTGCGACTCCGTCGGAACCGGGATCCACGACGGAGGGATCTCGGCGGTTGCTCGTGACCTGGCCCGCTTCGGCAGGATGCTGCTCGAGGACGGCCGCGTCGACGGCCGCGAGGTCGTCCCGGCGGGCTGGCTGGAGGACTCGTGGAGCCGGCCCGACGGCGTCCGGGCCGCGTTCGCTGCCTCGGACAACGAGGAGGTGCTGCCCGGCGGGTGGTACCGCAACCAGTTCTGGTTCGTGCCGACACCGCGCGGTGAGGCGATGCTCTGCCTCGGCATCCATGGTCAGATGGTCTACGTCAACCGCGCGACCCGCCTCGTCGGCGTCAAGCTCTCGTCGTGGCCGACTCCCCAGCACACCCAGTCCCTCGTCGACACGATCCGGGCCTTCGGGTCGATCGGAGGCGCGCTCGAGGCTGACGGCGAACGCCGCCCCCAAGCCCGAGGGAAGCGCCGCAAGGCCGTCGAGCCTAGGTTCCTTGACGGACGCCTCCGGGGGCGCGAAGACTCGTGCGATGACCCGATACGGCCAGCAGTTCGGCCCGGACTTCACCTTCCTCGGCGTCCCGATGTGCGACCTGGACGACCCCTCGACGTACGCCGACGCCCAGGTCGTGATCCTCGGCGCACCGTTCGACGGGGGCACGTCGGCTCGCTCCGGCGCGCGCTTCGGTCCGATGGCGATCCGGATGCGCGACTACCTGCCGCACGACGGGGAGCGGCCCAGCCTGGCCCTGCGGACCGACGGCCTCAAGGACCTCGGCGTCGTCGACGCTGGTGACGTCGAGATGTACTCCGGTGACATCGAGGTCGCGCTCCCCGCGCTCGAGGCGGCCGTCGAGAAGGTCACGCGCTCCGGGGCGATGCCGGTCATCCTCGGCGGCGACCACTCCGTCACGTTCCCCGACGCCAAGGGCGTCGCCAACGTGCTCGGGCACGGGCGGATCTCGATGATCCACTTCGACGCGCACGCCGACACCGGAGACATCGAGTTCGGGTCGCTGTGGGGTCACGGACAGCCGATGCGCCGGCTGATCGAGTCGGGCGCGCTGCGTGGCGACCGGTTCCTCCAGGTCGGCCTGCGCGGCTACTGGCCGCCACCCGAGACCCTGGACTGGATGGCGGGCCAGAAGATGCGGTCCTACGAGATGACCGAGATCGTGCACCGCGGCCTCGAGGAGTGCCTGACCGAGGCGTTCGGCATCGCCCTGGACGACTGCGACGGCGTCTTCCTCTCCGTCGACATCGACGTGTGCGACCCGGGGCATGCGCCGGGCACCGGCACCCCCGAGCCGGGCGGGCTCAGTGCCCGCCAGCTCCTCGACGCCGTACGCCGGATCTGCCTCGAGCTGCCGGTCGTCGGGATGGACGTCGTCGAGGTGGCGCCGCCCTACGACCACGCGGACATCACGGCGGCCCTCGCCAACCGGGTGGTGCTCGAGGCGCTCTCGGCGCTGGCGCGCAAGCAGCGAAGGACGAGCGCGAGGGCACGACCTGGGATCCGGCGCAGCCGCTACTGGCCGACCGGCCGGCCGTCGAGCCGGACCCGCAACACCACAGCAGCCACCTCGGTCACGACCGGCCGACCTGACGGTCGTGACGCGAGCCCGTCAGGGTTCTTCGACGATCAGTGCCGGCGTGTCCTTCACCAGCGTCTCACCGCGGAAGTACGCACCGTCCCGGGCCCGCTGAACCAGCATGAACACGATCCCGAGGAGGATCAGGCCCAGACCCAGGATCAGCACCAGGCCGACGCCGCCGATGTTCGCGCCGCTGCCGTAGTCCGGCGAGGCGCTGTCCCTCAGGGTGACAACGAAGACCCAGGCGAGGCCGAGCCCCCCCAGCAGCGGGAAGGTCAGCTTGAAGACGACGCTGTAGAAGTCGAGGAAGAGCTCGTTACGGAAGTACCAGATGCAGGCGAAGGCCGTCAGGCCGTAGTAGAAGCAGATCATGATGCCGAGCGAGTAGATGGTGTCGGTGAGCACCCGCTCGCTGACGAAGGTCAGCACCGTGTAGAACAGGCCGGAGCCGACGCCGGCCACGATCAGCGCGAAGGCCGGTGTCTTGTGCACGGGGTGCACCTCCGCGAACCTCGGCGGGAAGGCGCGGTAGATGCCCATGGCGAGCATGGTGCGTGATGCCGGCAGGAACGTCGTGATCAGGCTCGCCGCACTCGACGCCAGGACCGCAAGGAAGAGCATCAGGTCGAGCGGCCGTCCCAGGATGGGACCGGCGAGCGCACCGAAGACGTTGTCCGCGATCTCCTCGTTCGCCAACCCGTTGCCCTTGTCGCCCACGCCGGCGTACATCTGCAGTGCGACCGCGACCAGCAGGTAGGTCAACAGGATCGACAGGACGCACAGCAGCGCTGCCCGACCCGGTGTCCTGTCCGCGTCGACGGACTCCTCGTTGACCGTCAGGGCGGTGTCCCAGCCCCAGAAGGCGAAGATCGATCCGGAGAGCCCGGCGACGAAGGCGGACAGCGTCAGCCCGGACGGACTGAACCAGTCGATGCTGAACGAGATCCCGGTCGCGGAGTCAGCCGGACTTGGCGAACGCCGCGATCGCGAAGACGCCGAGCATGACCAGCTGGAAGAGGACGAGCACGATCTGGACGCGCTCCGTGGTGGTGACGCCCCGGTAGGACGACCCAGGTCGCGATCGCCAGGAAGACCAGACAGGTCACCACGTTGACGCCGCGGTTCTCCCACAGCGTGCTGATGCCGTCGTCCTGTCACCAGGTCGCCGAGGAACTGGTAGAAGAACTGCACCGCGACGCCCGCCAGGTTGGACAGCACGATGACCGTGGCCAGGATCGCCGCCCAGCCGCCGAGCCATCCGACCTAGGGACCGAAGGCCTTGGTGGTCCAGGTGAACGACGTGCCGCAGTCCGGGGCCACCTTGTTGAGCTCCCGGTAGGCGTAGGCCGCCAAGAACATCGGCAGGAAGCCGGCGATGATGATGACCGGCATCTTGGCGCCGACGGCCGCGACCAGGAGTGCCGACGGTGGCGGTGAGCGCATAGGCGGGCGCCACCGACGAGATGCCCAGGATCGTGCCGCCGAACAGCCCGACGGCACCCTCGGTCAGACCCTTGTCGACCAGGTCCGCTTCGACCCGGTGGTGCGGGTCGTGCTGCAGTCGCGTGGAGGCTGGTGGTGCCCGCCGCCGGGGCGTGGTCATCCTTCGAACCCGTGGTAGAGCATCACGTGCTTGATGCGGGTGTAGTCCTCGAACCCGTACATCGACAGGTCCTTGCCGTACCCCGAGTGCTTGAACCCGCCGTGTGGCATCTCACCGACGAGCGGGATGTGGGTGTTGACCCACACACAGCCGAAGTCGAGGCGCGCCGCCATCCGCGCCGCCCGTGCCGACGTTGCTCGGTCCACACCGATGAGGCCAGGCCGTACTCGGTGCCGTTGGCGAACGCGCAGCGCCTCGTCCTCGTCGGTGAACTTCTGCAGCCGTGACCACCGGCCCGAAGACCTCGGTCTGGATCAGCTCGTCGTCCTGGTTCAGGTCGGCGATCAACGTCGGCTCGTAGAAGTAGCCCTTGTCGCCCTGCTGCTGCCCACCGGTCAGTGACCCGGCTGTGCTGCGGAGCGCCGTTCGACCAGGCCCTTGATGTGCTCGAGCTGGTTCGTGTTGTTGATCGGTCCGTAGAGGATGTCCTCGTCGTCCGGGTCGTAGCCGGTCTTGGTGTCCTTCGACCGCGTCGGTGAGCGCCGAGAGGAACTCGTCGTACACGCCTCTCTGCGCGACGACGCGCGTCGCGGCAGTGCAGTCCTGGCCGCCGTTGAAGTAGCCCGCGGCGGTGATGCCCTCGACCGCCGCTCGACGTCGACGTCGTCGAAGATGACCACCGGCGCCTTGCCACCGAGCTCCAGGTGGGCGCGCTTGAGGTCCTTGGCCGCCGCGCGTGGCGACCGCGATGCCGGCCCGGGTCGAGCCGGTGATCGACACCAGCTGCGGGATCGGATGCGCGGTCAGCGCGGCGCCCGTGTCACGGTCGCCGCAGACCAGGTTGCAGACACCGGGCGGGAAGATCTCCTGCATCTTCTCGACCATCCAGTACGACGAGGCCGGCGTCGTGTCGGACGGCTTGAGCACAACGGTGTTGCCCGCGGCGAGAGCCGGTGCGAACTTCCAGACCGACATCATCATCGGGTAGTTCCACGGAGCCACCTGGCCGACCGGGCCCGACCGGCTCGCGGCGGATCGACGACGTGAAGCCCCTCATGTACTCGCCGGTCGCCTTGCCCTCGAGGACCCTCGCTGCGCCGGCGAAGAACCGGATCTGGTCGACCATCGGCGGGATCTCTTCGGACATGGTCAGCGAGACCGGCTTGCCGGTGTTCTCGGACTCGATCGCAACGAGCTCCTCGGCGTTCTCCTCGATCACGTCGGCGAGCTTCAGCAGCGCTCGCTGACGCTCGCTCGGCGTCGACCACCGCCACTTCTCGAACGCCCGGCCGGCGGCCTGGAACGCCTGGTCCACGTCCCGGGCGTCGGAGTTCGGGGCCGAGGCGTAGACCTCGCCCGTCGACGGGTTGATGATGTCCATCATCGCGCCGGACGCCGACGCCTGGACCTCGCCGTCGATGATGTTGTGGAAGACCTGCTTCTCCGACATGCCGCCTCCTCGGACCTGTGCTCTTGCCGAAGCGATCCCGAGCCCGCTGCCGATTCACTCAGGCTATTCCTCGCAGGGCCCATGGTCGACAGCCAAGACCTTCGATTCCCGGCCAGGACGCGCGGTGCTGGCCGCGGAGGGCCCGAGGGTGGTTACATGGCGAAGGGCTCGTCCCGGTGCCGAGCACGAGCCGGAGGAGCGCGAATCATGGCGAAGCATCCACTCGAACCGCTCGACGCAGACGAGTTCCGGCGGACCGCGGAGGTCCTCCGACGGGACCAGGGGGTCACCGACTCCTGGCGGTTCGCCTCGATCGAGCTAAGGAACCACCGAAGCGGGACGTGAAGGCGTGGAAGCCCGGCGACCCGGTCGGACGTGCGTCGTCGGCCGTGCTGTGGAACCGCGAGGACAACCAGGCCTACGAGGGAATCGTCGACCTGGTCGGTGACGAGGTCGTGTCGTGGACCCACCTGCCCGGCGTCTGCCCGAACTTCACCGTCGACGAGTGGCACGAGTGTGACGAGGCGATGCGGGCGCACCCCGACGTCATCGCCGCCCTGGCCGCCCGCGGCATCACCGACATGTCGCTCCTGCTGATCGACGTGTGGACCTATGGCAAGGCGCTGATGCCGGAACAGTGGCGGGACCGGCGCCTGGGCTGGTGCGACGTCTGGCGGCGCGAGACCCCTGACGGCAACCCGTACGCCCACCTCGTGTCCGGGATCAAGTTCATCGTCGACATGAACACCATGGAGCTGCTGCAGATCGAGGAGGACCGCGACCTCGGGTCGCCGGACGTGCAGGGCGAGTACATCCCGGGCATCTGGACCGGCGAGCAGCGCTCAGATCTCACGCCGCTGCACATCACTCAGCCCGAGGGCGTCTCCTTCACGGTCGAGGGCACCGAGCTGCGCTGGCAGAACTGGTCGATGCGACTGGGGTTCAACTACCGCGAGGGCCCGGTCATCTACCAGGTCGCCTACGACGACCACGGCGATGTCCGCGACGTCGCCTACCGGCTGTCCTTCGCGGAGATGGTCGTTCCCTACCGCGACTCCTCGTTCGACCACTACCGTCGCACCGCCTACGACGTCGGCGAGTGGGGCCTGGGCTACATGACCACGTCTCTCGAGCTCGGCTGCGACTGTCTCGGAGAGATCGTCTACGTCGATGCGGTGCTGCACGACAGCACGGGCGAGCCCTACGACATCTCGAACGCGATCTGCCTCCACGAGGAGGACAACGCGGTCCTCTGGAAGCACGTCGACGGCAAGACCGGCGCCGAGGTCCGCCGGATGCGCCGCATGGTCGTCTCCTGCCACATCACGGTGGCCAACTACGAGTACCTCGTCTACTGGCGCTTCTACCAGGACGGCAACATCGAGTGCGAGGTACGGGCCACCGGGATCATGGTGACCACGCCGTACGCCGAGGGAGCCGAGGCCCCGCGCACCGGCACCGTCGTGGACAACCGGACGTACGCGCCGTTCCACCAGCACTTCATCGTGGCCCGGCTGGACCTGGACGTCGACGGTGACGAGAACACCGTGATGGAGGTCGACTCCGAGGCGCTGCCCGTCTCCGACGACAACCCCTTCGGGCTGGACCTGGTCACGAACGCGACCCCGGTTCGCTCGGAGGCCGAGGCCGCCCGCGACTACCGGTGGGAGACGCAGCGGTCGTGGAAGGTCGTGAACCCGAACCGCACGAACCGGCACGGCACGAACACCGCCTACAAGCTCGTGCCGACCGCCTGCTTCCCGCCGATGATGGACCCCGCCACCGCCCAGTACCTCCGAGCACCGGTCATCGGTCACACGCTCTGGGTCACCCGCCACCACGACGACGAGCGCTGGCCTGCCGGCGCGCACCCCACGCAGTCCGAACGCGACGAGGGGATGACCCGCTGGATCGCCGACGACGAGCCGCTCGAGGGCACCGACGTCGTGCTCTGGTACGTGTTCGGCCTCCACCACATCACCCGCGCGGAGGACTGGCCGATCATGCCTGCCGACACGATCTCCTTCTGGCTCAAGCCGTTCGGGTTCTTCGACCAGAACCCGTCGATCGACGTGGCCCCGTCCGACACAGCCGAAGGCGCCCACTGCCACACGGGCGTCGATGACGAGCACGGCTACGACCACCACCACTGAGGGACAGGGGTCGGGACGGGCTCGAAGGGCCGAGCACCTCACCAGCCCATGCTGAGGACCTCGTCGAGCCGGTCGACGAAGAAGTCGGCGCTGTCCTGGGTGATGCACAGCGGTGGCTTGACCTTGAGCACGTTCGAGTGGTCGCCGGTGGCGTGGTCGATGACGCCGAGCTCGCGCAGCCGTTCGCAGATCGCTGTGGCCTCCTCGGTTGCCGGCTCCCTGGTCTCCGGATCTCGCACCAGCTCGACGCCCTGGTAGAGGCCGCGGCCGTGGACGCAGCCGATGATCGGGTGCCTCTCGGTGAGCGCGCTGAGCCGCTTCGACAGGTGCGCGCCCACTCGTGCGGCGTTGTCCTGCAGGTTCTCCTCGCGAATCGAGTCGAGTACCGCCAACCCGACGGCTGACGAGACCGGACTACCGCCGACGGAGGAGAAGAAGGAGCCCTGCGACGAGAACTGGTCTGCGATCTCGCGACGCGTCACGACGAACCCGATGGGGTGACCGTTGCCCGCCGCCTTGGCCATCGTGATCACGTCGGGGACGACGCCGTGGATCTGGAAGCCCCAGAAGTCACTCCCGGTGCGGCCGTACCCGACCTGCACCTCGTCGGAGATGACGAGCCCGCCTGCGGCGCGCACGGACTCGTAGACCTGCGGCAGGTAGCCCGGTGGAATCTCGACCCCTCCGGCGTTACCGGACAGCGGTTCGGCCACGAAGGCCGCTGGACCGCCCGGAATCTGCGCGACGATGGATCGGACGGCATCGGCATAGCGGTCCGCGGCATCCGCGCCGCGGTGCTCGCCACGATAGAGATTGGGCAACGGCGCCAGGTGGACCCACGGCGGCCTCGTGTCGCGAGAGTATGGGTTGTCGTTGAGCGACGTCGAGATCTCGTCGGTCGCTGTCGACCAGCCGTGGTACCCGCCGGCCAGACAGATGGTGTCCTTGCGGGCCGTGACGCTGCGGACGATGCGCAGGGCGAGGTCGACGGCTTCGCTCCCCGAGTTGACGAAGAACACGGTGTCGAGCGGCTCGGGCAGCAGCTCGACGATGCGCTCTGCGTAGGTGACCATGCCGTCATAGCAGAACCGCGAGTTCGTGTTGAGCAGCCCGAACTGCCGGCTGGCCGCAGCGGTGACCCGGGGATTGCTGTGCCCGACGATGGCGACATTGTTGACCATGTCGAGGTAGGCCCGGCCCGAGGTGTCGATCAGGTGGTGACGCCATCCGCGTTCGATGCGTGGCGGGTGCGCGTAGTAGTGCTCCTGGACGCGAGCCACGACGGCGTCGCGCCGGGTGAGGAGCTCGTCGCCGGAGTCGGTCGGCACGTCGCGGGCGGCCACGCCGACGAGCGCAGAGGCGTCCGGGGACAGCGCCCGCCAGGCCGTGGCGACAGACGGCTCCACCGCTCCTCGTGCCCCCACACCGGCGGGCGTCAGTTGCACGTGAACGTGTGCAGGCAGGGGGTTCGCCTCGCCCGACGCCTCGATGACACGGCCGACGACGTCGCCGGCGGCTACCGGGGCTCCGGTGGGGACCGAGGGCCGTATCCCAGCCAGCAACACGTCCACGTCGCCGCTGCGCAGCACGACTGAGCTGTCGCGCGCGTCGGCCACCGTGCTGTCCGCAGGGGCGCGGACGAGCGTGCCGCTGGGAGCGAATGCGTCGGCACCCAGGTGCACACTGCGCACCTCATCGGCGGTGTCGCGCAGCACGAACGGGAGCCAGGCTCCGCCCCCGGCGACGCCGTATCCGTCCAGCAATGCCGCCTCGAGCGCGGTGCGCGTCGCCGCTGGGTCCGTCCAGGCTGCCCCGGGCAACATCGTCGTCGTGACCGAGAGGTCGATCCGGGGAGCGTTGGCGGGCACATCCACGACGGGCCGGGCGGGCCGCCACGCAGCGACCTTGGCCGCCAGTCGCGCCGGCGTCCAGGCCGACTGCGTGCCGCAGCGCGACCTCGGCGAGCGGGAACGGCACCGCCGCCGCGCGGTCGAGGATCAGCCAGTCGAGTGGCTGCTCCTGACGGGCGTAGTCATTGTCCGGATCAGCCGCGAGGATGTCCTCGACGCTCGTGGCCAGGACGCTCGCGCGGGCCGCGACCAGCGGCCACACTGCGGCGATCTCCGGCTCGGTCAGAGGCGTCACGGCGTGGAATCCAGCGACGACCGCGCACGCGTCCAGCAGTTGCGACCGTCGTTCCCGCACGAGCAGCGAGGTGATGGCCGTGGCCAGATCGGCGACCAGCCAGCTGCGTACGACGTCGCCGAAGTCGATGACGCCGCTCGGCGTGAGCCGGCCCGCCGCGTCCCTCGTGGCGACCACGTTGTAGTCGGCCAGATCGGCGTGGACGACCTGCACGCGCAGGTCACCCACCAGGGGGGTGAGGGCGGCCCAGGCTCGGTCGCTGAGCCCGGTGGCGTCCGCCCGTCGGAGGGGGTCGGCCACCGAGCCCGCCAGTCGCTCCACGACGCGTGCGGCGTGTCGGCTGTCGTACTGGAGGGAGCGGTCCGCCGCGGGGTGGTCGAACGTGGCCAGCGCTGCCGACACTCGCGCGGCGAGCGCGCCGAACCTGGCCAGCACCTCGTCGCCGACATTTCCGGCGTCGGAGAACATCTCGCCGGCGACGAAGGTGAGCAGGCGGACGTTGTGGTCGATCCCGCGGATCGGCACCCTGACCAGCTCACTCCCGTCCAGCGCCGGGACCGGGACGGGGACCGCCAGGCCCGTGCCCGCCCCCTGGACGTGCTGCATCGCCTTGTTCTGCAGCTCGAGCACGTCCGCGCCGAACGCCGGATTGGCGATCTTCAGCACGTAGGTGCTGCCCTCTGCGCTGCGCACCCGCAGGTTGGTCTCCTGATTGGAACCCAGTGGCTCTGCGGCACCGTCGACACCGAAGATGTCGTGGGCGAGGGCAACGGCCTCGTCGGCGAGACCTGCGTAGCGGGAGGAGTCTCGCCCCAGAACGGTGCACTCACCCTCCGACAATATCCCCGGCGGATGAGCCCTTTCCTACTTCACGTAGGCGATCGGCGCGACCGGCGGCGCCGGGTCGAACGGTTCGGACTCGTAGTGCGCCCGGATGCCCTCGATGTAGCTGCGGCACCGCTGCGTCAGCCCCTCCGCGGTCTGCATCCGCCCCTTGGTGACCAGGATCCCGAGGTCAGCGCCCTTGAACCGGAAGTCCCCGGCCGCGTAGACGCGCAGGAAGAACGCCTCGTCCTCGTGCGTGACGTCGTGCCAGTCGTTGGAGACGCCGGCGAAGCTGAGCGAGCCGTCGTCGTCGAGGTGCCAGGTGCCGGTGCGCGGTGCCGCCAGGATGCGCTCGACCGAGTCGTTGGGCTCCTTCATGATCAGCTGTGCCCACACGTCCACCGCGGCGAGCTCGCGCCATCGCTCGTTGATCTCCTCGACGTCGATCGATGTAGTCGACGTCCATGAACTCCAGCAGGTGGAAGAGGAACAGGGGTACGTCGGCGTAGGCCCCGGCGGTGACGTTGGTCATCGACGACGCCCCGGAGATCCGCGGGTTGAGCTCGCCGAGGTAGACCTAGTCGTCTGCGAGGTCCACGAGCACGTCGATCTCCAGGAAGCCCTTGTAGCCCTCCTGCGCCAGCCGATCGCCCAGCCGCTGCACGTGGCCGATCGCGGTCGCCCGCTGCTTGGCGGTCAGTGCCTCCGGGAACAGGTCGTTGCCGCACCAGCCGCCCTTGTACGGCGTCAGCTCGGGGTAGCCCGTCAGATCCGTCATGAAGGGGCCGACGATGGTGCCGTGCCGCGTGATGCACGCCTCGACGGCCGCGGCCTTGTTGTCGATTCGCTTCATGACCTTCAGCTGCTCGCCGACGATGTCCTCGCCGTCCCGGTCCCAGTCCCCCTCGTCCTTGATGAAGAACGTGGTCTTGCCGGAGTCGCCGTACGGCGTCTGCACGACCAGGTCGGTGCCCAGGCCGTTGCTCGTCGCCAGCGCGTTCAGCTCCTCGTAGGTCGACGCCGTGCCGAGCACGTTCGGGACCGACGGTGCGCCGGCCTCGTTGCCGAGCTGGGTGGTGACGATCTTGGAGTCCAGCCGCCGCCGGAGCTCGTCCGCCGGGAGAATCAGGTTGTACCCGAGCTCGCGGCAGATCTCCTCGGTCTCCTCGTCGAAGAAGACCATCGCGATCATCGGGGTGCCGCCGCGTCGCTTCAGGTACGCCTGCACCTCGGGGTCGCGCAGGAGGTAGTTGTTGATCTGCTCGCTGGACTCGAACTCGACGTAGGGCCGGTTCTTCGGCGCGAAGACGCGCGGGTGTGCTCCGTCCCATGAGTCGAAGTACACGACGTACTGGAAGTTCCTCACCCAGCGGTCGATCCCCAGCAGGTTGAAGGCGGTCGGGCCGAAGAAGTAGACCGGCTGCAGGTTGGTGCGGAAGAAGGTGCGGATCTCGGCGATTCCCTGAATCTGACGGCGACCGGTCGGCTCGTTGCTCATGTTCGCCTCCTTGACGTCAGGCTACGGTGAGGAGCCGTGCGCGTCGATGTCCCGAGACTCTTCTCCTGCGCCGGCCATGCGTGGTGGCCGATCCGAACGCCCAGGCGATCGTCGCTTGCCGCCCGTCAAGGTTCAGGCCAGGAGTGGCCCCGCACCGAGGACGACGATCGAGAGTCCCGCCGAGCATGGCGAGCAGCGGCCACACCCATCGCAGATAGGTGCCGTAGGGCACCCGGGCGATCGCCAGGCCGCCC
This sequence comes from uncultured Actinomycetota bacterium, assembly GCA_963754145.1. GTDB lineage: Bacteria > Actinomycetota > Actinomycetes > Propionibacteriales > Nocardioidaceae > Marmoricola. The sequence continues at coordinate 46,783 of CAVWFF010000006.1, read as the reverse complement.
ATCACCACCGCAGACGTCGGGATGAACAGGTTCATCAGGCCGGACGCGCTCTGGAAGGCAGTGACGATCAGGTTGGCCTCGACGCCCACGAAGGCCGCCAGGGGAGCCATGATCGGCATCGACACGGTGGCCAGGCCCGACGAGGAGGGGATCAGGAACGACAGCGGCAGGAAGAGCAGGAACACCACGATCACGAAGGCCACCGGGCCCAGTCCGTCCACCGCCTGCTCGGCCCAGTGCAGCACGGTGTCGGTGACGCCGCCGTTGTTCATGATCACGGTGATGCCGCGGGCGATGCCGATGATCAGCGCGACCCCGAGCAGGTCGCGGGCGCCGTTGACGAACGCGTCGGTGAGCTCGATCTCGCTCAGCCGCCCGATCAGCCCGATGATGACCGAGAACAGGATGAAGAGGGCCGTCATCTCCGGGAACCACCACCACAGCGTGGGGATGCCCGATGCCCATGTCCTCCCAGGGGATGACGCCGTACATCATGATCACGAAGGCGAGCCCGAAGACCGTCAGGATCACCTTGTCGCGGGTGGTCATGGTGACCCCGTCGGCCTCTCCCCCGTTGCACGCTGAAGTGCTCCTGGTTGGCCTCCTTCATGTCGTGCACCACCGACGTGGTGGGATCCCGTCTTGACCCGCTCGGCGTACCGCATCACGAAGAAGATCCCGAGGCCGAGGCCGACGATGAGGATGATCAGCCGGGAGAGGAAGCCGTCGCTGATCGAGATGCCGGCGAACCCGGAGGCGATGCCGGTCGCGAAGGGGTTGATGGTCGAGCCCAGGGTGCCGATCCCGCAGCCGAGCAGGAGGATCGCGGCGCCGGTCAGGGCGTCGTACCCGGCGGCGATCATGACCGCGATGACGAGGCTGTAGAACGCGAGGCTCTCCTCGGCCATGCCGTACGTCGACCCGCCGAGGGCGAAGACCATCATCAGGATCGGGATCATCCAGCGTTCCCGGCCCCGGAGCCGGCTCACCAGCGCGCCGATGCCCGGCCTGGATCGCCCCGGTGCGCATGGTCACGCCCAGGAAGCCGCCGATCACGATGATGAACAGCGCGACGTCGATGGCTCCGAACAGGGTGCCGTTGTTGTAGTAGCTGATGTTGCCCTTGGCGTTCTCGATCCCGTAGAGGCCGTTGATCGGCGCGGTCAGCGAGTCGATCAGGATCCGCTGCGGGTGGCCGGCGACCTCGTTGTAGGTGCCGGGGATCGGCGCGCCTTCCTTGTCGAGCTGGTAGGCGCCGGCCGGGATGATCCAGGTGGCGATGGCCATCAGGACGATCAGCGCGAACAGGATGGTGTACGCCGACGGCAGGGTGAAGCGGCGCCGGCTCTCGGGCTCGGCGCGCTCGTGGTCTGCTCGCTCATCGGGGTCTCCTCCTCGGGTTGTTGCGGGCGGTTCGGCGGCGCGGCAGGTGCGGGTTCGACGTCGCCCCACGGTGCTGTCGGCCGTGGGCACCTTGAAGCCGATGAACCCGTAGAGGACGTCCAGCAGCGGGCTGAGCAGGTTGAAGAAGCAGAACGGGAAGTAGGCGGCGGTGGAGACCCCGAGCACCCCGGAGATGTAGGCGCCGCAGGTGTTCCAGGGCACCAGCACCGAGGTCACGGTTCCCGAGTCCTCCACCGCGCGGGACAGCACCTGTGGTGCCAGCCCGCGCTTGGAGAACTCGCCGCGGAACATGCGGGCGGGCAGTACGTCGGCGACGTACTGGTCACCGGCGATCACGTTCAGGCCGATCCCGCTGGAGTTGACCGCCAGCGATCAGCGACCCGCGCCGACGGGCGCGGGACACGATCGGCATCGAGCAGCCGCTGGAGGAAGCCGGCGTGCTCCATGACCGCGGCGAACGAGAGCGCGCCGAGCACCAGCCAGATCGTGGTCAGCAGGCTCGCCATCCCGCCCCGGGTGAACAGCGCGTCGATCGGCTCGACACCGGAGTTGCTGACGAACCCGGTGGCCATCGCGCTGAAGATGGCCTTGATCGAGGTGGCGACGGGCCCGAGGCTCGGGTCGTCCACGAACGCCTTGACCGCCTCCCACTGGGTGAACGGCGCCAGGATGCCGGCGAACAGCGCCGACCCCAGGATGGACAGGAACGGCGGGAACTTGAGGACCGCGAAGACCACCAGCAGCAGCAGCGGGAGCAGGTTCACGAACCCGATGTTGAAGGCCGCGGCCAGCGCCGCGCGGGCCGCGTCGGTGCTGATCGCGGCGTCCGGGTCCGCGTTCAGCCCGAGCACGAGGAAGATGACGAGGCTGATGCCGAGCGCCGGGCCCGGCGGTCCAGAACATGTTGCGGACGTGCTCGCCCACGGTCAGCCCACCGCCGACGAGCTTGGGGACCAGGATCGTGGTCTCCGAGAGCGGGGTCATCTTGTCGCCGAAGTAGGCGCCGCAGATGACCGCGCCCGCGGCGATGGCCTCGTCGAGGCCCATCACGTTCGCCATCCCGACGAACGCGACGCCCAGGGTGCCGGCGGTGGTCCAGGAGCTGCCGGTGACCATGCCCGACCAGGGCGCAGACCACGGCGGCGGTGAGGTAGAACCAGGTCGGGCTGACCAGCCGGATCCCGTAGTCGACGATGGTCGGGATGGTCCCGGCCATGTTCCAGGTGCCGATCAGCGCGCCGACCGCGAGCAGGATGAAGATCGCCCCGACCGCGGACGTGACGCCGCCGACCGCCGCGTCCGCGACACCGGCGACCGTGTAGCCGTTCTTGAACGCCATCAGGCTGGCGAACGCGGCGCTCAGGAGCAGCGCCACCTGGAGCGGGCCGTTGGTGGCGTCGATCCCGAACAGGGCGATGGTGAGCGCGAGCAGCGCGATCAGCACGACGATCGGCAGCAGCGCGTCGAGCATGGTCGGAGGTCGCGGACCCGGTCGCGCGCGCTGCCGTCGCGCCGGCGGCGACGCGGCTGGCGGGCTCGACATCGGCGCGCCTCAGCCCTCGAGCCCCTGCGCGACGGTGGACGGCGCCCGCAGCGCACCGACGTCCTGGCCGTGGTGGTGCTCCGGCCCGCGCGCCCAGATGAGCAGGCCGACGACGCAGGCGAGCAGCACGACGACCATGAACCCAGCGAGGCAGGTCAGTGACATCGCGGCCTCCCTCACACCGGGTCCCGGGTCAGCGGGCAGGTCATGCAGTGCCCGCCACCGCGGCCCTTGCCGAGCTCGAACCCCTCGATGGTGATCGACCTCGACGCCGGCCTCGCGCATCTTCGCGATCGTGTAGGTGTTCCGCTCGTAGGCGACCACGACGCCTGGCTCGAGCGCGACGACGTTGTTGCCGTCGTCCCACTGCTCGCGCTCCTGCTGGTAGGCGTCGCCGCCGGTCTCCACCACCTGGAGCTTCGGCACGCCCATCGCGTCGGCCACCGCGCCCAGGAACGACTCCTCCTCGGTGACGTGGAACCGCTGCCCGTTGCTGCCGGGCCGCAGGCTGATCGCGCGGATCTGGTCGACCACCTGGGGGTACGCCGTCACCTTGTCCCGGTCGAGCATCGTGAACACGGTGTCCAGGTGCATGTGCGCCCGGTCCTTCGTCATCACCGCGGCGATGACCCGCTCGGCGGCCCCCTTCGTCGAACAGCGCGGCGGCGACCTGCTCGATCATCCGGGCCTGGGAGCGTTCGCTCATCCCGATCAGGACGGTGCCGTTGCCGATCGGCTGCACGTCGCCTCCCTCGAGCGAGGACCGGCCGAAGTCGTGGGCCTCGAAGCGGCCGTCGTCGCCCAGCGGCGGGTACCAGTACTCGAAGTCCGCGTCGGCGAACATCGGGTGGTAGCGGTAGATCGCGGCGACGTTGTACGCCTCGAGCCGGCGGGCCGGCCAGAACATCGGGTTGATCGAGACCCCGCCGTAGATCCAGCAGGAGGAGTCGCGGGTGAACAGGGTGTTGGGCAGGGGCGGCAGCACGAACATGCTCTCGTCGTCCAGCGCGGCGGCCGGGAGCGATCGGCGACCGGTACTTGCCCAGGTCGAGGCCGGACTCGGCGACGGTGAGCCCGCCGATCAGGTGGGTCGCCAGCTGGTCGGGCTTCAGCGCCGCGAGCGCCGCGCGGACCTCGTCCACCAGCGACAGGCCCGACGGTGTACTCCGACGCCGCGAGCTCGATCAGCCGCTGCCGCGCCTCGTCGCTGGCGTCGAGCGCCTCGGCCAGGAGGTTCTGGAGCAGGAAGACCTCCACGCCGCGCTCCCGCATCCGGGCCACGAACTGGTCGTGCTCGTACTGGGCGCGCTCGACCCACAGGACGTCGTCGAAGAGCAGGTCGTCGTGGTTGGACGGCGTCAGCCGCTGGAGGCTGAGCTCCGGGCGGTGGACCATCACCTGCCGCAGTCGTCCCACCTCTGAGTGAACCCCGAACGTTGCCATCGTCTCCTCCTCTCGGTGCGGACCTGTCAGGCGACCACCTGGGTTCCGGCCGTGCCGGCGACGATCTGCTCGATCTCGGCCAGGCTTCCGATCGCGGCACGCTTGCCCGTCGCCTCGACGAACCGGGCAGCGGCGTCGACCTTCGGGCCCATCGATCCGGCGGGGAACTGCTCAGCGCGCAGCTGCGCCGGTGTCACCCGCTCCGAGCTTGCGCTGCTCGGCGGTGCCCCAGTCGGCGTACACCCCGTCGACGTCCGTGGCCAGCACGAGCAGCTCCGCGTCGACCTCACGGGCCAGCAGCTCGCTGGCGAGGTCCTTGTCGATCACGGCCTCGACGCCGATCGAGGCTGCCCTCGGCGTCGGGCTGAACATCGTCGGCACCCCCCCGCCACCGGCGCAGATCACGACCACGCCCTGGTCGAGCAGCCAGCGGATGGGCCGGATCTCGAAGATGCGCTTCGGCCTCGGAGACGGGACGACGCGCCGCCAGGAGTCGCCGTCCTGCTTGAAGGCCCACGCCTTGGCGGCAGCCAGCGCGTCTGCCTGGTCCTTGCGTGTAGACGGGCCCGACGAACTTGCGTCGGGTCGTCGAACGCGGGGTCGGCGGGGTCCACCTCGATCATCGTCAGGAGGGAGGCGAGGGGGGTGTCCTTGGGCATCACGTTGCCCAGCTCCTGCTCGAGGACGTAGCCGATCATCCCCTCGGTCTCGGCGCCGAGGACGTCGAGCGGGTAGGCCTCCACCTCGGTGTACGCCGCCGCCTGGAGCGCCAGCAGCCCGACCTGCGGACCGTTGCCGTGGGAGAGGACCAGCTCGTGCTGCGCGGCGACGGCGGCCAGGGCCGGCGCGGCGAGCCTCACGTTCTGCCGCTGCGCGCTCAGCCGTCATCGGCTCCCCGCGCTTCAGCAGGGCATTGCCGCCCAGTGCCACGACCACGCGCACGACGGTCTCCTCACGATCCGAGGGTGGCGACCATGATGGCCTTGATCGTGTGCAGCCGGTTCTCGGCCTGGTCGAACACGATCGAGGCCGGGGACTCGAACACGTCGTCGGTGACCTCCAGGCCGTCGAGGCCGTAGGTCTGGAAGATCTCCTCGCCCACCTTGGTGTCCCGGTTGTGGAACGCCGGCAGGCAGTGCATGAACTTCACGTGCGGGTTCCCGGTGCGCGCGACCACGTCGCTGTTGATCTGGTACGGCGTGAGCAGGTCGATCCGCTCCTTCCAGACGCTCTTGTCCTCCCCCATCGAGACCCACACGTCGGTGTAGAGGTAGTCGGCGCCCTTGACGCCCTCGTCGACGTCGGCGGTGAGCGTCAGCCGCGCGCCGGTCTCTTCGGCGATCTCCCGGCAGGTCTTCACCAGGTCCTCGGCCGGCCACAGGTGCTCCGGCGCGCAGAGCCGGACGTCCATGCCGAGCTTGCACCCGCCGACCATCAGGGAGTTGCCCATGTTGTTGCGGGCGTCGCCGAGGTAGCAGTAGGCGATCTCGGTCAGGTGCTTGTCGCTGTGCTCGGTCATGGTGAGCATGTCCGCGAGGATCTGGGTCGGGTGGAACTCGTTGGTCAGCCCGTTCCACACCGGCACGCCGGCGTACTCGCGCGAGGATCTCGACGTTCTCCTGGGCGAACCCGCGGTACTCGATCCCGTCGAAGGTCCGGCCGAGCACCCGGGCGGTGTCCTTCATCGACTCCTTGTGGCCGATCTGCGAGCCGCTCGGCTCGAGGTAGGTGACGTGGGCGCCCTGGTCCTTGGCGGCCACCTCGAAGGACGTGCGCGTGCGGGTCGAGGTCTTCTCGAAGATCAGGGCGATGTTCTTGCCCTCGAGGCGCGGCTTCTCGTAGCCGCCGTACTTGGCGGCCTTGAGCTCGGCGGAGAGCTTCAGCAGGAACCGGAGCTCGTCGGGGGTGAAGTCGAGCTCCTTGAGGAAGCTGCGGTTGCGGAGGTTGAACGACATGACGCTCCTCGGTTCGTGGTCAGGCCGGGACGGGGTGTCAGCGACGGCTGGGTGGTGGTGGCGTGGGATCCGCTTGCGCAGGACGAGCTTGATGAGCTCCTCGACGACGAGCAGGCTGGCGGCGATGGCCGACGCAGATCCCCCACTGGTCGGCCGGTCAGGCCGCCGGTGCCGAAGATCCGCTCGAGGATGTCGATGGTGGTGATGGCGACGATCGCGAGCAGGGAGACGCCGTACCTGCGCAGCTGGGCGGCCGCCGGGACCGCGTCCCGGTCGAAGATCGTGTTGACCTGGTCGCGGGACAGCAGGCCGGCGACCACGTGGAACAGCGACAGCGTGGTGAGCAGCATGGTGGCGGCGACGACGCGCGCCGCCCTGGTCGTGCCCGATCTGGTAGGCCACCAGCGACCCGACGGTCATGACGGCCCCCTGGATGCAGAGCCGGACCCAGTTCGCGCGGGAGAGCACGGGTGCGCCGACCGGGCGAGGCGGGCGGGACATCAGGCCCTTGGTGGGCTGGTCGAAGCCCAGGGCGATGGCGATCGGGATGTCGACGACCATGTTGAGCCAGAGGATCTGCAGCGGGTTCAGCGGAACGCCGCCGGCGATCCCGAAGATGCCGGCCCCGAGGAAGATCGCGATGTAGGCCACCAGCGTCGACATCTGGAACCGCAGGTACTTCACCAGGTTGTCGTAGAGCGTGCGGCCGTAGGAGACGGCGTTCACGATGGTGGCGAAGTTGTCGTCGGTGAGGATCATCACCGCGGCCTCCTTCGAGACCTCGGTGCCGGTGATCCCCATCGCGACGCCGATGTCGGCGGCCTTGAGCGCCGGGGCGTCGTTGACGCCGTCGCCGGTCATCGACGACGACGTTGCCCGCGCGCTTGAGCAGCTGGACCAGCCGGATCTTGTCCTCGGGCGCGACCCGCGCGACGACGCCGATGTTCGGACAGCTCGGCCAAGCAGCTCGTCGTCGCTCATCGCGGCGAACTCGGTGCCGGTGATCGCGCGCCCCTCGATGCCGAGCTCCCCGGCGATGGCGGCCGCGGTCGTGGCGTGGTCGCCGGTGATCATCCGGACCTGGATGCCGGCGGAGTGGCACTCGGCGATCGCCGCCTTCGCCTCGGGCCGCGGCGGGTCGACGATCCCGACCATGGCCAGCAGCGTGAGGTCGGTGACCAGCGGGAGCAGGTCCCCGTCGGGCCGGAACGTGGCGGGGTCGAAGTCTCGCTGGGCGACCACCATCACCCGTTGGCCGGAGTTGGCCATCCGGTCGTTCGCCTCCAGGGCGAGGTGCCGGTTCTCGTCGGTCACCGGCACCAGTGCGCCGTCCGGCGACCGGTAGCTGCCGCCCGCGACGATCAGGACGTCGGGGGCGCCCTTGACGTAGCACCGCACGACCGGCTCGCCGCTGGTTGCCGGTCATCTCGTGGAAGGTCGCCATGAACTTGTACTCGGAGTCGAACGGCACCTCGGCGATCCGCGGGAAGTCCCGCCGGGTCTCGTCGACGTCCAGGCCGCCCTTGGCCCCGAGCACGATCAGCGCGCCCTCGGTCGGGTCGCCGATCAGGGCTCTCGCCGTCGAGCACGGCGTCCGCGCACAGGACCATCGGCAGGAGGTAGGGGTCGAGGTCGATGTGCGACCCGCCGACGTGCTTGATCTCCCCGGCGATGCCGTACCCCTCGCCCGAGACCGTGAACCGGTTCTGGCCGGGGATCGCCAGCTCCCGGGCGGTCATCTTGTTCAGGGTCAGGGTGCCGGTCTTGTCCGAGCAGATCGCCGACGTCGAGCCCAGCGTCTCGACGGCCGGCAGGCGCTTGACGATGGCGTTGCGGCGGGCGATCTCGCGGGTCCCCATCGAGAGCAGCGCGGTCACGACCGCCGGCAGGCCGGTCGGGATGGCGGCGACCGCCAGGGCGACACCGGTGATGAACAGCGTGTCGAAGGACTCGCCGCGCAGCAGCCCGAGCACGATGACGAAGACCAGGGCGATGCCGGCGATGATGGCGATGATCTTGGAGAGCCCGTCGAGCTGCTTCTGCAGCGGTGTCTTGTCGGTCTCGGTGTTGGCGAGCAGGTCGGCGATGTGCCCGATCTCGGTGTCCATCCCGGTGGCGGTGACGATCAGCTCGCCGCGACCGCGGGTGACGGCGGTGTTCATGTAGGCCATGCAGGTCCGGTCGCCGAGCGGTACGTCGTCGCCGGGCACCGGCTCGATCGACTTGCCGACCGGCAGGCTCTCACCGGTGAGCGCGGCCTCCTCGATCTCGAGCGTGGCGGCGACGCAGATCCGGCCGTCGGCGGGTATCCGGTTGCCGGCCTCGACCAGCACGACGTCGCCCGGCACGAGGTTCTCGGCGTCGATCTCGACGGCCTGGCCGTCGCGCCGTACCCGGGCGATGGTCTTCATCATCTGCGCGAGCGCCTTGACGCTCTCCTCCGCCTTCGCCTCCTGGCGCAGCCCGATCACCGCGTTGAAGAGGGTCAGCCCGGCCAGCACGATGGACGTGCCCACATCGCCGGTCACGACCAGGTTGATCACCGCGGCCGCCAGCAGCACGATCTGCATGAAGTCGCGGTACTGGCGGACGAACGCCTGGAAGCCGGACTCCGTCTTGCTCGCCGGCCAGCCGGTTGGCGCCGTGCGTCTGCAGCCGGCTGCGCGGCCTCCGCCTGGCTCAGCCCGACCGCGACGTCGACGCCCGAGCCTCTGGGCGACCTCGCTCGCCTCGATCCCCGCGATCGGCGCGTCCGGCCTCAGGTCCGTTTCCAACACAACCCTTCCCGTCGGTCGTGGGGGTGCCAGACCGCGATGATCTCGAAGGCTGAAATGGCCCTTCGCAAACATCTCTCCATCGACGGAACCGGGTCATCACCCGCGCCGGGTGAACCGCTCGACGTGGCCCACGCGTCTCATTCCGGGGTCCGAACGACACGACATCCGCTCAGCGGGGGGCATAGGATCGCCGAGCGACCTACCACGGCGATGAAGGTGGACACGATGTCCGCACTCGTCCCCCGCTGGGAATGGCGGGGCTTCGGCGATGAGCTGCGCGACGTCGAGTCGATATTTGGTCCGGGAGTCATCCCGAGCGGGTGGTGGAGAGCGACGAGGTCTACGTGCTCTCGGTCCGGGGAACCGACGCCGTCAAGGTTCGCGACGAGCTGATGGATGTCAAACACCTCCTGGAGGTGAACGACGACGGGCTCGAACAGTGGGTTCCGGTGATGAAGGCCGGGTTCCCCGTGTCCGCGACCGACGTCGGCTCGGTGCTCCTGCGCTCTGCGCGTGGATGCGCCATCGTCGCGCCTCTCCCGAGCGGCGTACACCTTGCCTGAGTTTCTGGACGAGGTCGTGGGTCCGCACCCCGACCTGCTCGCGGTCGAGGTGCACAAGAGGCGGGAGCGGTACACGGTCGGCGGCTGCATGGCGGAGCTCACCGAGATCCGCACTGGTCACGGATCGACGCATACGGTCGCGATCGAGTCCGAGGACGCGAACCGCGTGATCGCAGACGGTTCGTGATGCTCGGCCTGGCGTCGCGACCGAACGTGAGCCTCGTGCGGGGTCTCAAGGCGATCGTCGCGGTTCGGCATGGAGCGGTTCGCTGTCGTGGACGTGGGCACGAACTCGGTGAAGTTCCACATCGGCGAGCGCGGCGCTGACGGCGGCTGGCGCACGGTCCTGGACCGGGCCCAGTCGACTCGACTCGGCGACGGGCTGCAGGAGACCGGGCAGCTCAATCCAGAGCCGATGGAGCGGACGGTCGCGGCCATCGCAGAGATGGCCGAGGAGGCCAGGCAGCACAGGGTTGCGGCGATCGCGGCGGTCGGAACCGCGGGGCTGCGGATCGCCCCCAACAGTGCCGACCTCGTCGAGGCCGTGCAGGCACGGTCCGGTGTGCTCCTCGAGGTCATCTCCGGGGAGCAGGAGGCCCGTCTCGCGTACCTCGCCGCGATGGCGGGGATCGGTCAGGTGCCCGGGTCTCGAGTCGTGTTCGACACGGGCGGGGGCAGCTCGCAGTTCACGTTCGGGTCCGGGGACGAGGTCGAGGAACGCTTCAGCGTCGATGTGGGCGCCGTCCGCTACACCGAGCGCTACCACCTCGGCGGCGTCGTCTCCGAGGAGGTGCTGGCCGAGGCGCTCGCCGCGCTCGATGCCGACCTCGGTCGTCTCGACGGCCGCCCCACGCCCGAGGTGCTCGTCGCGATGGGCGGGGCGGTCACGAACCTCACGGCGGTCAAGCACGGTCTCGCCGAGTACGACGCGGACGTCGTGCAGGGCACCGTGCTCGACCGGTCCGAGATCGATCGGCAGATCGAGCTGTACCGCACGCGCAGTCTCGACGAGCGCCGGGAGATCGTCGGCCTTCAGCCCCAGCGCGCCGACATCATCCTCGCGGGTGCGTGCATCGTGCGGACGGTACTCGGCAAGCTCGGGAAGGACTCGTTGACGGTCAGCGATCGCGGTCTGCGACACGGCGTGCTCGACCACAGGTTCGGCCAGCAGCGCTCCGCGCACCCGACGGGTTGACCACGGGCACCAGCCACTCCCTGACGTCTAGCCCGCGAGAGTGAGACCGATCAACGTCACGTTGAGGACGCAGATGACCGCCGCGACGACGGCTGCCGCGATGGTGGTCGTTCGGCTGTTGACCAGTGCACCCATGACGTCGCGTCTGCGGGTCAGCAGCACGAGCGGGATGAGGGCGAACGGGATCCCGAACGACAGGACCACCTGAGAGACCACCAGTGCGCGCGTCGGGTCCACCCCGGCTGCGATGACCACGACCGCCGGCGTCAACGTCACGAGCCTGCGCACGACCAGCGGGATCCGCCGCCGGAGGAAGCCCTGCATCACGACCTGGCCGGAGTAGGTGCCGACTCCCGACGCTGCGAACCCCGATGCGAGCAGCGCCAGAGCGAACAGAAGCGCGGCGGTCGGCCCGAGGACAGTTGCCAGGCCGGCATGCGCTTCCTCGATCGTGTCAACGGGCGTCGGCTGCGTCGACAGCACCTTGGCGGCAACCAGGAGCATCGACAAGTTGATCACTCCTGCCACGCTCATCGCGACCACGACGTCGATGCGCTGGCTGCGCAGGAGCCCCAGCCGCTCACGCTCCGTGCTGCGCGAGATATCGGCCCTGCGTGAGAGCTCCGTGAAGGTAGATGACGTGGGGCATGACCGTGGCGCCCAGCATCCCGGTGGCGAGCAGGACCGTGTCCGTGCCCTCGAATCGCGGGACCAGACCCGCGACCACCGTCGCCCGAGTCGACGCCCCCGGCGACAAGGCTGTACAGGAACCCGAGAAGCACGACGAGCAGCATGCCGACGATGGCCACCTCGAACGGACGCGCGCCGCGACTCTGCACGCCCAGAAGCCCGAAGGCAACCGCCGCCGTGATCAGACCGCCAGCCAGCAAGGGGAGGCCGAACAGAAGCTGCAGGGCAATCGCGCCACCGAGCACCTCGGCGAGGTCGGTCGCGATCGCGACGACCTCGGCCTGCACCCACAGTCCCCGCGTGACGCGCGGGCGAAAGTGGTCACGGCACAGCTCCGGCAGGTTCCGGCCGGTGGCGATGCCCGCCTTGGCCGAGAGGTACTGGATCAGCATGGCCATCAGGTTGCTGACCACCACGACCCAGACCAGGAGATAGCCGTACCGGGAGCCCGCCGTGATGTTGGTGGCGAAGTTGCCCGGGTCGATGTAGGCGATGGCGGCCACGAACGCCGGGCCGAGCAGGGGCAGGGGCCCGCGAACGAACGCGACCGCGACGAAGCGTGGCTTGCGCTGGAACATGGCCGTACTCCTGGCTCGGGGTCGCGGCCTACGGACGCAGGCCGACGGGGCTCACGTCGAGCCGGTCCAGGTGCTCCAGATCGGCCCCCGACATGCCCCTCAGCTCGTTGAAGATCTGCTCCTGCCGGGACCTCGACCCGGGCATCGACGAGACCGCTGAGCGCGTAGGCGATTGCCCCGGTCTGGCGCACCGTCAGGTCGTCGACCAGAGGCTGCCGGACGGAGGTGATCGCGACCCCGCTGGCGGTCCCGCTCGCGTCCTGGGTCACCCCGACCGTGAACCGCTCCCGAGGGTTGACCCCCGGGTCGGCGTAGTGGTCGCGCAGCTGCAGCAGGACCTTGTGCCAGGCAAGCACGTCCCCCTTCGGTTGGGCTTCGGTCAGGTCCGCCTCGGTCAGCGCTGCGCCTCGCCTCGCTGACCGAGAAGCACCGCGCGTAGGACAGCAGTGCCTCCGTCCAGACCGCCTCGATCAGGACGCTGTCCGGCTCTTCGGGCTGCGAGCTCCGTCGACCAGGCGTTCACAGCATCGCAGCACCATCTGCAGGTCCTCGAAGATCGCGACGAGACCAACGAGGGAGCCGCGAAGTCTCCGTGTCCAGCCGCCGTACGACTGCTGGCGGATCGGGAGGTGCCTCGCTCGTCGGCATCGGCGTCCTCAGCCGACCGACGGTCCGAGGCCCAGCGACTGCGGAGTGCTGGAGTCCGGCGACGGCTGGTGCAGGCCCTCGTCCAGCTGTCCGAACTCGGTCATCAGCGCCCGGCTGCCACCCCACGGGGTCTGCTCCTCGGCGATCAGCGTGTTGGTGGTGAGCAGCAGGCCGGCCACCGAGGCGCCGTTCTGCAGGGCCGAGCGGCACACCCGGAGCGGGTCGATGATGCCCATGTCGATCATGTTGCCGTAGCGGCCCTCGAGGGCGTCGAAGCCCTCGTCGACGCCCAGCTTCGCCACCTTCGGCCACGACCTCGTGGCCGGGGTAGCCGGCGTTGGCGGCGATCAGGTACGTCGGCTCGGTGAGCGCCCGCCGCACGATGTCGACGCCGATCGCGTAGTCGTCGTTGACCGTCGAGGTCGTCGAGCGCCGGCGCGGCGTGCACCAGCGCCGACCCCGCCGCCGGCCACGATGCCCTCGGCCATCGCGGCCCGGGTGGCGGACAGGGCGTCCTCGACCCGGTGCTGCAGCTCGGCCAGCTCGGCGTTGGTCGGCGCGCCGACCCGGATCACGGCGACCTTGCCGGACAGCGACCCGATCCGCTCGCTGAGCACGTCCTCGTCGATCCCGAACGTGGCCCGCTCCAGCTCGGCACGCAGCTGGGCGACCCGGAACTCGACCTGCGTCCGCGGAGCCGGCGCCGCCGATGATCGCGGTCCGCTCCGCGGTGACCCGCACCTGCCGGGCCCGGCCGAGCTGGCTCGACGGTCATCGTCTCGAGGCTGAAGCCGGAGTGCTTGCTGTAGACCTCGCCGCCGGTGATCGTGGCGATGTCCTCGAGCTTGCGCAGCCGCCGGTCGCCGAAGCCCGGGCGCCTTGGTCGCCACGCACTGGAAGATGCCGTTGACGTGGTTGTGCACCAGCATGCTCAGCGCCGAGCCCTCGACGGTCTCGGCGATGATCACCAGCGGCCGCGGGTCCCGCATCACCTTGTCCAGCAGCGGCATCAGCTGCTGGACCTTGGTGATCTTCTCGCTGCACAGCAGGATGTAGGGGTCGTCGAGGATCGCCTCGAGGCTGGCCGGGTGGGTCACGAGGTACGGCGAGAGGTAGCCGTTGTCGTACTCGAAGCCCTCGACGAAGTCGACGCTCATCCCGTGCGTCGGCGGACTCCTCGACGGTGACGATGCCGGCGTCGCCGACGGTGTGCAGCGCCTGGGCGAGCACCGCGCCGACCGTCGTCGTCGTTGTTGGCCGAGATCGCCGCGACCCGGGCGTAGTCCGCCTCGGTGACGACCGGGTGGGCGACCTTGCGCAGGTGCTCGACCAGCCGTGCCGACGGCGAGGTCGACGCCGCGCTTGACCAGCACCGGGTTGCCGCCCTGCGCCGATCGCGCTGCATGCCCTCGCGGATGATCGCCTGGGCGATCACGGTCGCCGTGGTGGTGCCGTCGCCGACGATGTCGTTGGTCTTGATCGCGGCTTCCTTGACCAGCTGGGCGCCCATGTTCTCGAACTGGTCGCTCAGGTGGATCTCGCGGGCGATCGTGACGCCGTCGTTGGTCACCACCGGCGAGCCGGTGATCTTCTCCAGGATGACGTTGCGGCCCTTGGGCCCGAGCGTCGACTTCACCGCCTCGGCCAGCTGGTCGACGCCGGACAGCAGCAGGCGCCTGCGCCTCCTCGCCGAATCGCAGTTCCTTGGCCATCGGTTCCTCCTTCGGTCGTGGGTGGGTGCGTGCGGGTGACTACGGGACGAGGATCGCCCGGCCCCGGACCTGGCCGGCGTCGAGATCGGCGCAGCGCCTCGCTGGGCGTCGTCGAGCGGGTAGGTCTTGGTGTGCAGGGTGACCTTGCCGGCCTGGGCCAGCACCATCAGCTCGGCGAGCTCGTTGTAGGTGCCGACGATGTTGCCGATGATGTTGCGCTCGGTGGAGATGATGTCGAGCGTCGGGACGATCAGCGTGCCGCCGTACCCGATGACGAAGTACGAGCCGCCGGCGCGGGTCATCGCGAAGCCCTCGTTCTCGGCGCCCTCCTCGGCGACGAAGTCGAGCACGACGTCGGCGCCCTCGCCGTCGGTGAGGTCCTTGACCGCGTCGACCTGCTTGCCGTCGGCGACCACCGTCTGGTGCGCGCCGAGCTGCTCGGCCAGCTTGAGCGCGTCCGGGTTGCGGTCGACCACGATGATGTTCGTCGCGGTCAGCGCGGCGAGGCACTGGATGCCGATGTGGCCGAGGCCGCCGGCGCCGATCACCGACGCAGGTGGTGCCCGGGTAGAGCAGCGGGAGCGCCTTGCGCACCGCGTGGTAGGCGGTGATGCCGGCGTCGGCCAGCGCGGCGACGTCCTTCGGCTGGGTGGTCGGGTCGAGCTTCACGCAGGCCCGCGCCGAGGTGAGCAGGTACTCCGCCATCCCGCCGTCGGTGCCGTCCAGCCCCGGGAAGATGCTCTCGGTGCAGTGCATGTCCTGCCCGGCCCGGCAGGCGCGGCACAGCCCGCAGGTCGGCGTCGGGTGCAGGATCACGGTGTCGCCGACCGCGACGTTGGTCACCGCCGAGCCGACCTCGTGCACCCAGCCGGCGTTCTCGTGGCCGATCGTGTAGGGCAGCGTCGGGTTCATCGCCGCGTCCCACTGGCCCAGGATGATGTGCAGGTCGGTGCGGCACACGCCGGCGCCGCCGACCTTGACCACCACGTCGAGCGGGCCCTTGACGCGTCGGCTCGGGGACCTCGTCGATGATCGGCTGCTCGTGGTACGCGTGCAACCGGACTGCCTTCATGGGATCTCCTCCAGCTGCGCCCTCGCCGCGGGTTCCGTAGCGGTGCGGACAGCATGCCGCGGCACACGCTGCCGTTCGCCTCCGTGTTGACCCGGGTCAGCCGGGCCCGGCGCAGGTGCAGCGGCAGCGCCTCGACGCCGACCGCCTCCCCGGTCGTCGCGTCGACCAGCAGCGCCGACGTCGTCGCTCGGCCGGCAGGCCCAGCTCCGCGCGGCGGGCGCGCAGCCGGTCCAGGTCGGGCGACGGCGGCACGTCGCCCAGCGTCAGCGCCGCGAGCTCGTCCGTGGTCGCGCCCGGCGGCCAGCAGCGGCCGGCAGACCCGGTCGGTGCCGGCCAGCACGGCCTTGCGGACGAAGTCGGTCCGCAGCTCGTCCAGCTCGCCGTCGGCCAGGCCGCTCGAAGGACTCGGCGAACCCGGCCCGGGCCGCGACCCCGCCGTTGATCGCGTCGGAGGCGAAGTGGTCGTCGAGCACGCACCTCGGTCCGCCGCACGCCCGCGACGCGCGCTGACCGCGTCGTACGCGTCCGCCACCATCAGGAAGGCGAAGTTCGGCGCGCAGAAGTACGTCGGCAGCCGCAGCCGGACCTGCACGTCACCGTCGTCGGACACGGTGCACGACGAGACGAACCCGAGCGTCGGTGACCGGCTCGTCCAGCTCCGGGTCGCGCACCGCGTCCAGCGCGGCCAGCACCTGTGCCTGATCGGTCACACGTTGGCTCCGTGCTCCACGAGCGCGGCGTCGTCCTGCGCGGCCGGCGTCGCCGTCGCCCGCGAGCTGGAACTCCGCCGGCACCTCGATGCCGTAGAGCTTGGCGGCGTTCAGCCCGAGGATCTTCTTCTTGGTGTCGACGTTGACCCGCGGGTAGTCGGAGAACTCGTCGCTGGGGTAGTCCCAGTCGACGAAGCCCTCGACCTGCCACTTCGGCTCCCAGATGCCGTAGTCGCTGCCGAAGGTCATCTTGTCCTCGCCGACCCAGAACAGCAGCTCGCCCATCACCTTGGCGAAGAACTTCGGCCGGGCGTGCATCAGGCCGCCGATGACCACCGACAGGCCGGCGTAGACGTTGGGCTCCTGCGTCGCCATGAAGCAGAAGTCCTCGATGCGCGGCAGGCCCGACGTGCTCGACGATGAAGTTCAGCTCCGGGAAGTCCGTCGCCGCGTGGTCCACGTCGGAGACGTCGAACGCGTCCTTGTCCAGCGGCCAGATCGTCGGGCCCTTGTGGACGTGGATGTTCTTGATCCCGAGCTCCTGGGCCTTCTCCAGGAAGCGGTACGCCTCCGGGTCGCTGAGCTTGTAGCCGCGCGAGCCGTTGTTCCACTCGGCGGTGTAGAGCTTGACGCCCTTCGAGCCCCACCGCTCGACGTTCTCCTCGAGCTCCTTCAGGCCGGCGTCGCCGTCGCGCGGGTCGAAGCGGGTGTTCACGATGAACTTGCCCGGATGCTTCTCCGCGAGCGCGCCGTTGCGCTCGGTGGTGTTGAAGCCCTCGCGTGTACCACTCCTTCAGGTACGTCGGCTGGAAGACCGCCACGTCGACGTACCCGTCCTCGAAGACGTCCTTCATCAGGTCCTCCTCGGAGTACCTTCTGGAAGTGCTCGAGCGTCCAGTGCGTCTCGGGCGGCCCGAGGCCCTGGTAGGCGTGGAAGCACTCGATCCAGCCCTTGGCGTACTGCTCGTGCGCCCTTCACCCAGTTCTCCGGGCTGGCGTCCCAGTAGTGCATGTGGCTGTCGACGACGAAGTACTTCTCTGCCGTCCTTCTCGTACATGTGTCCTCCTCAGGAGATCGCCGTGGATGGGTCGTGCCGGGTCACTTCGTGTACGTCTTGAGGTCGAAGCCGATGTACTCCGCGGCGTCCTCGGGGTTGGCGAACATGATCGTCCGGTCGTCCTCGTGGATCATCCGGCCGTAGTGCGTCGACATGTTCTCCTCGAACTCGGCGGAGTCGAAGTAGCCCTCCTCCTCGCCGAGCGCCTCGGAGATCTCGTCGTAGACGAAGTCCATCCGGTCGATCGCCGTCGACGCGGATCATCGACGGCAGCGGCGTGATGGTCACGCCCTCCTTGTCGCTCATCACCTCGCGCCACGACGGCGCCGACCTGGTTGTTCATCAGCGTGACGCCGCACCTGTTCGACGGCGGTGTTGTCGGACTTGAACGCGCTCTCGGTCGTCGCGTACGTCGTGGTCGGTTGACTGGTAGCCGGTCACTGGGTCAGCTCCTTCGGGTTGTTCAGGCTCAGGTCGGACAGGATGCCGCTGAAGCGGCTCTTGGCACGGTCCAGACCGTCCTCGAAGCGCGGCGGCTTCGCGTCCGGCTGCGACCAGATCGGCTGCAGCTCGCGGGCGGCGACCAGGCACTTGGGCACCCAGTTGGAGAGCCACTCGTCCATGATGTCCTTGTTGTGGTCGGCGAACTCCTTGTCGTTGGTCAGCAGCTCGAACATCGCCTTCGTGTAGCGCAGGTCGCGGGAGGCGTAGTCCCACTCGCCCGCGCCGACGACCGTCGGCGTCACGAAGTCGCCGTTGCCCGGGGACGCCTGCTGCACCAGCTGGCTGCGGAACAGCTCGCCGACGAGCGGCTCGAAGACGACGTTGGCGGCGAAGATCGCCTCGGCCCAGTCGTCGATCGCCGGTGAGCTGCTCGGAGACCCGGCGTACGCCCTGCCAGGCGGGGTCGCTGTTCCACGTCTCCACGTGGGCGGCGCCGTCGAACGCCTCGATCTCCTCGCTCAGCGTGAGGTTGTACAGCGCCAGGTCCTGGGCGAACCGGATCCGGTGCATGCTGTTCACGGAGATCGCGTTGTTGTGCATGTTCGTTGGTGCGCGCCGCTGGGCGTTCGCGAACAGGTAGAGCCCGAGCCCGTGCTCGACGTGCATCCAGGCGCCGACGTTGCGCTCGACGAAGGTCACCCAGTTCGGGTTCCACTGCTCGAAGGCCTTGGTCTCGCGGGCGGTCTCGATGTTCTGGTTGATCTGCCGCACGACGTTGGCGTTGTTGCGGTAGAGCGTGAGCTCCCACTCCTCGTTGGGGTCGCGGAACTCGTGCCAGCCGTGGGCCGGCCAGTCGTAGCCCTTGCCGCCGGAGCCCGGGAAGCGCTCCGGGTCGCCGCGGTCGACGCCCCAGGCCTTCAGGGCGGTCCAGTCGAGCGGGTAGCCGCCGCGGCCGTCGGAGAACCCGTAGAGCCAGCCCTGGGCGAGGTAGTGCCGCGGGTCGGGCTGCACCTCGACCGTGACGTCCTCGTAGTGGGACTGCTTGCGCTTCTGCGGCGTGTAGTAGTTGTAGTGCCGCAGCGTCGAGTCGGGGAAGACCTTGGCGCCGGCCTCGGCGTCGGTGAACTCCGGCTTCGGTGAGCTGCGTTCCATGGGTCCTCGTGGTCATGTCGGATCCGCCTCGCTTTCTGCTTTGTCGTGGCTCAGGATGAACCGGTGGTGGTGAACTTGTCGTAGTAGATGTTCTTCTCGGGGGCGCCCAGTGCCGCTGAGGACGTCCATGGCCGCCTCGACCATCGGCGGCGGCCCGCAGACGTAGGAGTCGGCGCCGGACAGGTCGGTCTCGTGCTTCTGCACGATGTCGGTGATCAGGCCGACCTCGCCGTCCCAGTCCTCGTCGCCGTCGGCCTCGGACAGCGCCGGGACGTAGCGGAAGTTGGGCAGCGAGCTCCGAGAGCGCGTACAGCTCCTTCTCGAAGCACAGGTCCCGCTGGGTCCGGGCGCCGTAGTAGAACGTCGCCTTGCGGGTGCTGCCCTCCTCGGCCAGCGACCGCAGCACCGACAGGATCGGCGCCATCCCGGCGCCGCCCCCGACGAAGACGATGTCGGAGTCGCGGCCGTCGCGCAGCGTGAAGACGCCGAACGGGCCGACGACGTCGAGCCGGTCGCCCACGGCCAGCTCGCGTGTCCAGGAAGTGCGAGAACTGGCCGTCCGGGTAGACGCCGGATGACGAACTCGAGCTGTCCGCTCTCCTTGCTGGACGACGTTGGCCATCGAGAACGACCGGGTCTCGTCGCGTGCCGGGGATGGTGATGTCGACGTACTGGCCGGGCCAGAACGCGATCTCCGTGCGGCTCGACCAGCTTGAGGACCAGGTGCCGCATGTCGTGGGTGACGTAGCTCGTTGGACACCACCTCCGCCACCGCCTCCTGGATGGGGTGGCCGGAGCGGATCATCTCCTCGTCGTAGTTGAGGAGCTCGATGGTCACGTCCTCGTAGACGTGCGCCCGGCACAGCAGGGTGAAGCCCTCCTCCAGCTCGAAGTCGGGCAGGGCGAAGGTCGAGTACCTGTCCAGCTCGATGTCGTCACCGTCGAGGACGAACGACTTGCAGGACGGCGCACTGGCCCTCCTTGCAGCCGTGCATGAGCGTGATGCCCTGCTCGGCCGCGGCGCGCAGCACCGTCTGCTCCTCGTCGACCTCGATCTCGATGCCAACCGGCTCGAACCGCACGACATGCTTCTCGCCCATGGGTCCCTTCCGCGCGTGCATCGACGTCGGACGCGGCGAGGAGCGCCGGCGTGGCGCCGGCGCCCCTCGTCGTGCACTCCGTCCGGCTCGTGTCTCAGGCGTCCGCAGGAGCCGGCCGGCCGGCCGGGCCGCCCTTGATGTAGTTCGGCGTGGAAGGCCTTCTGCTCCTCGGGAGTCATCTCGTTGAGCAGCACGTTCGGGCTCTGCAGCGGGCCCATCCGCCGCAGGTGGTCCAGGGTCCACATCTTCTTCGGGTCCAGGTCCAGGTGCGGCTGCGCCACCAGCGTGTTGCCGTCGTCGCGGACGTAGCCCATGTCGGAGACCACGTCGGCCCAGTTCCAGCCGTGGTACAGGGTCTCCCACTCGCGCTTGCCGATCAGCTGACCCATGTTCGGGGTCTCGCGACCCTGGTAGGTCGGCCGGAAGGCCTCGACGTCGGTCCACCGGCAGGCCTCGTGGCAGTAGGTGCGCATCTGCCCGTCGACCTCGGCCATCACCATGTCCTCACGGACCAGGCACGGCACCATGCACGTCCAGCAGCGGTGCGGGTACTGGTAGTCGACGTCCTCGGCCACGATCGGGTGGTGCCCGTTCGGGGTCGACAGGCGGGCGTAGTTCTCCCACCAGGCGCCGTACTTGTCGTACCAGCCCGGGTACTTGTACTCGAACCACTCGAAGTCCTTGTCGGTCATCGGGTCCATCCGCCAGTAGTTGGCGAGCCACCCGGTGCAGAAGAACTGCGCGACCTCGTGGACGTAGCCCTTGTTCCAGATCTGGTTCCAGGACTCCTCGATCAGGTCGTGCGGGATCACCAGGCCGTACTTCTCCAGCGGCACGAGGTAGCTGCGGTAGTAGTCGTCGTAGATCCACCGACGCCACATCTCCGCGTAGCTCTCCCGGTCCTTGCGGCGGTCCTTCGTGCCGTACTCGATGAAGGTGCCGATGGCCGCGTCGACGACGCGGTGGTTGTTCCACCACGCGTAGCGCAGGTCGCGCTCGAGCAGCTGGTGGTTGCCCTCGTCGGCGAGCGCCATCAGCAGGGTGGCGTACCCGTTGCTGATGTGCCGCGACTCGTCGGACTGCACCGAGTGGAACACCGTCGGCAGCAGGTAGTCGCCGTTGGCGGCCGCCTCGGCCGGCATCGCCACGAACAGCGTGTTGGTGAACGCCGTCTCGGCCACGATCGTGAGGTAGATGCTCGCCGCGGTGATGGCGTCACCGGTGATGAAGCCCTCGGCGAACTGACGGCCGATGGTGCCGCAGTAGTCGTTCTGGAAGTTCCGCAGGCTGCTGTTGAAGCCGGCCGGGTCGATGTAGTTGTTCATGTACAGGCGCTTGAGGTTCTGCTGGATCGTCGAGTGCCGGACCTCGTCGATCATCTGGATGGCCTGCCCGTTGTGCAGCTCCGGGTTGGGCACGGTGCGGAACAGCAGGGGCATCGCACGGGCCGCGGAGATCTCCGGCAGCGGGATGATGCTCAGGAACAGCTTCTGCCACTCCAGCCAGCGCTCCTGGACCTGGCGGAACATGTTGCCGCGGATCGCGCCGTCGGCGGCACCGTAGACGCGGTGGTCCTTCTCCTCCTGCATCGGGAAGTAGGACCGAAGGACCTGCTTGAGCGGGTCCTTCTTCTTGGCCTTCTGGAACGTGTAGTCGGTCCCGTACTGGGAGACCGGCTCGTGGTAGAGCGGCTCCCAGGCCAGCTCCTGGATCTTCTCGTGAGCCTTGGCCACGCTTTGGCGAGTCATCACCACTCCTTCCTGTCGATCAGGTTGGTTCCGTGTCAGTTGCTCATTCGAAAGCCCAACGCGGGACGCGGCGCCGGTCTCACATTGAGACGAGGCCCGGCTCGCGCGGTCACGTCAGTCGTCCTCGAACATCACCGCGCGGATCTCGGCCAGGTGTGCCCGCACGTCGCGCATCGACCTCCCGGTTGCCCTCGGCGGCGGGCTCGATCCCCAGCGCCAGCAGCAGGGCCGCGCCGGCGGGCCGGGGTCGCCGCTCTCACCGAGGATCGGATGCAGGCCCTGGTCCGAGAGGTGGGTGAACACCAGATTGACGACGCTCCAGGGGTTGTAGCTCTCGGCCTCTTGGTTATCGGCTGCGCTCATCGAGATACCTCCGCAGGTGCGAGCCACTGCGGCCCGCCAACAGCAGTACCGCGCACGCTACGCCGGCCGTCGGTCCGGTGCCGTCTCAATCTGAGACAGCCGGTCTGACCGCCTCCGAGCGACACTCGACTCGACAGTTGCCATCGCCTATCGTGAGGGCTCGGGACGCCTCCGCCCAGACACGTGGTGACCCGCCGGGCGGGGCCGGAGGTGTTGGGCGGACCCGCGAACAACGCAGTTTTGGGGATTGGTTTGGCGCCGACGCCGGTATCGCCAAGGAGTGAGTCGCCTCCTGCCCAGAAGGCCGTGGCGGCCAGCCGGGAGCGCTTCCTGACAGACGAGTCGCCGGAGCCGCGGACCGTCCGCGACACCATCCTCGCGTCCTGGCGGCGGTCCCACGACCTGCACGTGGCGGCAGACAAGATCGAGATGCCGTTCGAGCCCGACGCCCACCTCGACACCCGGCTCAGCAGGAGCGCCGAGCCGGTGCTGCGCAGCCTGCAGCGAGCAGCTGCAGGGCCAGTCGGTGAGCGTCATCCTCACCGACCCGGCCGGGCTGGTGCTCAGCCGGCTCACCGGCGACGGCGAGCTCGAGCGCCACCTGGACCGGGTCCTGCTCGCCCCGGGCTTCAGCTACGCCGAGAAGTTCGTCGGCACCAACGGCATCGGCACCGCCCTGGAGGTCGGCGGCCCGGCTCACGTCTTCGGCCACGAGCACTACGCCGAGAACCTCGAGGACCTGGCCTGCGCCGGCGTGCCGATCCACCACCCGATCTCCGGCCGGCTGGTCGGCGCCGTCGACCTCACCTGCTGGCGCAAGGACGCCGGGCCGCTGCTGCTGACCCTGGCCAAGACCACCGCCGAGCAGATCCGGCAGGCGCTGCTCGCCGATGCGGGCGCGTCACAGCTCGGCCTCTTCCAGGAGTACCTCCGGACCTGCAGCCGCAGGACGGGCATCGTGTTCGCCCTGAACAGCGACGTGGTCATGTTGAACGACCACGCTCGTGCGGTGCTCGAGCCCGTCGACCAGGCGGCCCTGCTCGCCCAGGCGACCGAGGCACTCGCGCCGGGACATCGCGGCACGGTCGTGGTCGAGCTGCCCGTCGGGTCAGACGGCGCGGATGTACTGCCGACCCGTCGGCAGCGCGGACATGGCCGCCGGCATCGTGGCGCACGTGAAGCTCGATCCAGTCCGCCAGCCACCACTCTGGCAACGGGGACGCGCTTGCCCTGGACGCCGCTGCCCGGGCTCGTCGGCACCAGCCCGCCGTGGCTTCACGCCTGCCAGGAGGTGGAGCGGGTCTTCCGATCCGGCGAGTGGCTCGCGGTGGAGGGCGAGCCCGGAGTCGGCAAGCTGGCCCTGCTGCGCGCGGTCCAGCTGCGCCGCCAGCCCGTCGGGCGGTTCGTGCTCCTCGAGGCGAGGGACGCCGGCACAGACCCCCACTGGTTGTCGTCTGTCCGGCGACGCGGTGCTCGACGCCGACAGCGTCGTGATCCGCCACGTGGACGCCCTCGACGGTGCCGGGATCCGCGGCCTCTCGGCCGCTCTCCAGGACGCACAGCACGCGTCACGGGAGCGTCCCCTGTGGGTGGCCGTCACGCTCGATGCCACGACCCACAGCAGCGATCTGCTCCACCTGCTGCGGCTGTTCCCGAGCACGGTCGAGGTGCCGCCGTTGCGGCTGCACCTCGAGGACCTGCCGCTGCTCGTCCCGCTCTTCTTGTCCCGGCTCGGCCAGGGCGGCCACCTCGCCTGCTCGCCCGAGGCGATGCGGCTGCTGATGCGGATGTCGTGGCCGGGCAACGCGGAGCAGCTGCACGAGGTGCTCCGCGAGGTCGTCAAGCACCGGCGCACCGGCTCCATCGAGCCCGAGGACCTTCCCCCCGAGGTGCACACGGTGAGCCGTCGGGTGCTCAGTCCGCTCGAGGCGATGGAGCGCGACGCCATCGTCAGGTGCCTCGCGAACGCCAACGGCAGCAAGGCCCAGGCGGCGCGGTCGCTGGGGATGTCCCGGGCAACGATCTACCGCAAGATCCACGACTACGGGATCGTCGCCCCGCCAGGCTGACGAGCCGTCTCACATTGAGACGCCTAGCCTCTGCGGCCCTGAGTAGCGTCGCGCCTGAGACCACGGTGACGACCTTCGGAGGAGTCAGGAGACGTCGGATGGAGTCCACACCCTCGATCGCCATACCCTTGCTCCAGGCAGGGATCCTGATGGGGATCGTGCTCTGGGGGAACGTGGTCGCCGTACGGCACCTGCCGGCCGAGGACGTGCCCGGAGTGCTCCGCGGGCGGATCGAGCTGTGCAACCGACTACGCCCTTGGCTCATCGCGGCCGCCTGCGCGATGACCATGACCGGTCTTGGTCCTGCAACTCGCCTAGTCTAGTAGCGCAGGCTGTCGATCGCCGAGCCACGCGCGTCGTACAGGTGGACGGTGTCGTGAATGGCGTGCCACTGTCGGCGCGCTTGTTGAGGAACAGGGCGTGCGACGTGGAGCGACCCTTCCCGGTGTACACCTTGACGCTCGCCCCGGCGCGCAGACTGAACTTCGGCAGGACGAGCACCCTGCCGATCCTGTCCCGTAGCCTCCAGCCGCCGATCGGGGTGTCGGCCCGGCCGGTGTTGAGCAGGGTCACGAACTCGCTGCCCCGTGGTGAGACCTTGTGCACCTTGACCTGGAAGACCGTCAGCTTGAGGGTGGGGCCGGTCGTCGGCACGATCGTCGGGCCGGTGACCGCGACGTGGAAGGCACTCAGGCCGCTGGCCGTCGTCGGGACCGGCAGCCGGAAGCTCCCGCTCGTGGCCGACTCCGCGATCGTCGTACTGGCGACGCGGCGGACCGTCCCGTCCGGCAGGTCCCGGCTGAGGGTCACCGTCACCCCCCGGAACGGGGTCACCGTCCCGGTCATGGCGACGGAGCCCCCGACACGCACGAGCGTGGCGGTCAGGTTGCTGGTCAGCACGGGAGCGACCGGTGCCGGCACGAACGCCTCGGGCGTCACGACGTCGGAAAAGGCGGAGAAGTCGCCGTCACCGGCCGTGTTGGTCGCCATCACCCGGAACTTGTAAGGCGTGCCGTTGCTGAGGCCGGTGGCCACCAGGCTGTTGCCGGCGGTCGGATCCACCTGCGGCAGGGAGAAGACGTTTCCCGTCTTCGTGTTGGTGACCTCCACCGTGTAGCCGGTCACCTCTCCCGCCGGAGCGGTCCAGGTGACGGTCGCCTGCGCGTCCCCGGCGACCGCGGTCACCGTCTTCGGCGCGAGCGGCGGTAGGACGTCGGCGAACTGCAGGCGCTCGATGTTGCGGAGGGTGTCGGTGCCGTCCGCGCCGCTGCCGCCGTGGTGCACGACCTGGGTCGTGGCGCCGGTCGAGGTCAGGGCGCACGGTGAGGTCACGACGCCGTCGGCGATGCAGTCGTAGTTGGCGCGCAGGTCGGAGAACACCGCGGTGTCCACCGTGCCGTGGGCCGGCGTCGGGTCGTCGATCTGCCGGACGATGACCAGGTCCCTGGGATCCACCAGCCCTGCGAAGACCGCCTGCTGGAGCGGTCATCCCCGGGTGGGCGTCGCCGAAGGGGCCGGTGAACTGGTGCTCCATCAGGTCCGTGGACCCGATCTCGGTGTCGGGGTCGGACGGGTCGGTGCGCAGGCTGATCCGCACCGTCAACGCGCGGTCGCCGTCGATGATGTCGTCGCCGCCGCGGCCTTCCAGAGTGTCGCTGCCGGCGCCGCCGAGCAGGATGTTGCCGGCTCCCCAGACCGGGCCGCTGACCGGGCAGAAGCCGGCCTGCGAGGCCGCGACGACCGGCCCGGCCGGCGTCGTGAAGTCCTGCGGCAGCAGGGCCGCGAGACCGTGGATCCGATCGACGCCGGCCTTGTCGAGCACGTCGCAACCGGTGTACCCGCGGCCACCGAGCGTGCTGGGCACCGTGTCGTCGCCCCGGATGACGTCGTCGAAGGACGACCCGGAGACCGCCTCGGTCTCCTGCCAGGAGTCCCGGTTGACCACGGACGGGGGGTTCTTCGCCTGGGTGCGGTTGATGTTCAAGTCGTCGTCGGCGGCCACGGTGTCGTACTGGTGCGTCGCCCAGTCGAACCCGCCGAACCCGCCGAACGCGTCGACCGCTCCGCTGGACGACATGATGTCGTCGCCACCCTCCGCGTCGTACTTGTTGTTGCCCGCCTGGCCGACCAGCACGTCGTTGCCGGGCGTCACCTGGCCCGGGTCGTCGAAGTACGGCGCGTCGTGGTCACCGACCAGCGCGTCCGCCCCCTTACCGCCCTGGACCCAGTCGTCGCCGCCGTCGCCCTGGGCCGTGTCCGTCCCGTCGCCGGCGATGACGAAGTCGGTGTCCGGACCGCCGAAGATCAGGTTTCCGCCGACTCCGCCGTTGATCACGTCCTGACCGTCGCCTCCGACCAGGAGGTCGAGACCGGGACCGCCGTCGATCGCGTCGTCGCCCGGGCCGCCCTTGAGGGTGTCGGCGCCGTCCAGGTCGGTGACGACGTCGTCCCCGTCGCCGCCGAGCGCGACGTCGTGGCCGCTGTTCCCCTCGATGGTGTCGTTGCCCGCGCCACCCCAGAAGGTGTCGTCGTCGGTGCCGCCGGAGACCCGGTCGTTGCCCGAGGTGCCGTCGTACACGGCCTGCGCGTTGATGCCGCTCGGGTCGACGCTGTTGGTCGCGCGGTAGGCGATCGTCCCGTCCGGCCTGCGCTGCAGCAGCAGGTGCTCGTTGCACTCGGTGGTCGGGTCGTCCGCCACGTCCGCCCCGTCGTGCGCGAAGCCATCCGGCGTGCCTTCGAGGTGGGCGAGCTCGAACCGGCAGTCGACGGTGGAGAACGCGTCCGCCTTGAGGGCGCGCGTGCCGTCGGTGTTGCGCTGGATCATCTCGGCGAACGAGTTGCCCTCGAGCTGCGAGAGCAGGTTCATCCCGGCCGTGCGGTTCAGGTAGTAGAACCGGTCGCCGTCCTGCAGGTCGGTGAGCTGCTTCTCGAAGACGTAGCTGAACGTCGACCCGAGCAGGCCGCCGTTGAGGCTCGTGGCCTCGGCCAGGCCGCCGACCCACAGGTCGACGTCCTCGATCCCGGTCTTGGTCTCACCATGGCTGAGGTGCCAGTCGCCATCGCCGAGCATGAAGTCGGCGGCGTCGGCCGGTGGCACGTCGCCCGGCTGGGGATCCACGATGGCCCGGGCAGCCGCGCGCTTCGCGGCCAGCGTGGTGGCACCGAGGATGGTCGGGTGCTTGCCGTAGGCAGCGACGAAGTTGACCAGAGACTCGGGGTGCTTGAGGTGCTGGCCGAACTCGGTCCAGCTCTCGTAGGGCGCCATCGACGAGTCGTTCGTCGCCTCCTCGATCTGCTGCGCGCACGTCGTTCAGCGGCGGGATCCCCGACTCCCGGGCTCGGGCGATGTTGATCGCGGCGAGGTCCAGTCGGCAGGCCGAGCAGGTTGTTGCGCAGGGTCTCGGTGACGAACTCGTCGATCTCGTTGCCGACCTGGTCCGAGGAGCCCATGAGCACGCTGCCCGCCGCCTGCTGCGGGCGTGAGGGTGCCGGTCGCGCCGCCGGCGAAGTACTCCGGCGGGTTCAGGAACGCCGTCAGCAGCGGGACGGAGTCGTCCTTGGTGGTGCCGGTGGCGGGGTCCGCGGTCGTCCGCGCCACGTCCTCGTCGAGCATCGAGTGGCCGAACCGGTAGACCGCCTGCGCGAACTCCGCGCTGATGGCGGGGTTGACGTCCGGGGAGTAGCCGGCGAACTCCGAGATGCCCGGCGCCACCTTGCGCGCGAACTCCTCGAACACGAGCGTGCTGGTACTCCATCTCGTTGATGAACCGCGCGGCCTGGAAGATCCGCTCGCCGTTCCAGCTGTCCGGACCTGCACCGGCGCCATCGGGCAGCTGCCAGTCGGAGAGCGTGGTCGCGCCGGTCGTGTCGTGCGTCAGCACGTCCTTGATCTGGGCGACCAGCCGGTCGTGCTCGGAGTGGAACACCTGGTGGATCGCGCTGAGCGCGATGTTCTCGTTGCAGCGACCGTCCCCACAGGTGAAGTGGGAGTCGAGCATCTCGTCGTCGTAGGTGCCCGGGGGCTGGGCCGCGAAGTCCGCGGACGGGGTGTGGTCGGCGTCGGGGACCGGCGCGACCGGCGGGGTCGCGGGGTTGTGGTCGGTGTCCTGACGGAGAGGGGTCCGCGTTGTGCGCGATGTCGGCCACGAAGGGGGTGTCGAAGTGCAGGACGTCGGCCGGCACCGGCGTGCCCTTGCCGCCGTCGGCCGCCCTGTCGGCCTCGACCAGCCCGTGCTGTGGTGACGAACTGCGGCAGCCCGCGGTCGGGCCCGGGGAGGAACCTGCCGTAGGGGTCGGTCGCGATCATCGGCACGTTGGTCACGTCACTGTCGACGCAGCTGGATGCCCAACAGGTCGGCCGCCTGCTTCTTGACCGCGGCCCAGGTGCTCATGCCGGACCGGTCGTCCGGGGACCCGTCGTACGTCTGCCCGGCAGCCGAGCCCGCCGAGCAGCCTGCCGGTGGACACGGGGCGGCCGGCGGCGTTGTCGACGTACTCGCGCAGGAAGACCTGGTGCGAGGCGTGCGAGGCATAGGTCTGCGACTGGTCCACCCACGGGGAGTCGGTGTTGGTGGCGTTCTGCACGTCGTCGCCGGTGCCGAGGATGCCGTCCGGCCCGGGCTGGTTCTGGGCCCGGGTCAGCACCATGAAGGCCTGGCTGGGGGGCACCTCGTCACCGGTGCCCGGGATGCCGTCGGGCCCGCGCGTGACCAGCGGGTCGTCGGCCTGCAGCGGGACGAAGACGGTGCCGCCGCCCTTGACGGTCTGGTCGAGGCCGTGGTCGAAGAACTGGCCGAAGAACGTGAACAGCGAGTTGAAGGGCGGCGAGAACCCGTTGTCGGTGCTGATGTTCGGGATCGGCAAGCGTCTGGTGGGAGGGCACGCACCCGGCCGGGACACCCACGACGGGCGGGTCGGCCGTCGGGTCGGGGTCGGTGGTGCAGGGCACGTAGCGAGGCGTGCCGGGCTGGGCGCGGACCGGGAAGCCCGCCGCCGCCACCGCGGCCGGGTTCGTCGAGGTCTGGTCGTCGATCAGGTTGCTGATCACCCGCGGCTGCGAGTCGAAGACGCTGCCCGCCTTCTGCTTGTAGCTGGTCGGTCCGGGAGCTGCCCGACCGGGAAGGCGTTGTCGATGCTCTCGGCGTCGCGGAACGACGGGTCGGTCAGGCGGGGAACGGTGCGGTCGGCGGCTGCGAACGTGTCGCGGCCGGGGAACAGGTTGTTGCAGGAGCCGTCGACGGTACGCAGGCCGTAGGGGCTGAGCCGGTCGGGGATCTGGTTCGGTCCCGGGCCGACCAGCGTCCCGCACGGGTTGGCCGGGGTGGCGTCGCGGCATGGTGCTCGGCGATCTTGATCTGCTTGAGGATGAACGGCCAGGTCGGACGGCGTGACCGTGAATCCCGCGCCCACCGGAGCCGGCTCGGCCTGGGCAGGGGACGGTGCCGCAAGCGTTCCGGCCACCAGCCCCAGGGTCAGCAGACCAGCGGAGAGCGCGGCGTGTGCGCGCCCGGTTCGGGTGTGGTGGACGGGGTTCATGTCGGCCGGTCTCTCCAGAGGTTCGGAAGGGGGAAG
The DNA here is from genome assembly GCA_963754145.1 of uncultured Actinomycetota bacterium. Lineage (GTDB taxonomy): Bacteria > Actinomycetota > Actinomycetes > Propionibacteriales > Nocardioidaceae > Marmoricola. The sequence continues at coordinate 16,988 of CAVWFF010000006.1, read as the reverse complement.
CGCGGGGCCCGGCGGATGCCGGGCCCCGCCAAGTGGGTCAGGGCGTGATCAGAAGCGGACCGGTAGCGGTACCGCCCGTGCTGCTGACGTAGGTGACCGTGGTTCCGGTCGCCACCGGCTGTCGCCCCGCCCTTGAACGAGAACGCTCCGGCAGCGTCGATCGTCGCCTGGCCGATGAACTGGCCGGTCTCGAGGTCGGACCCGAGGACCATCGCCACCGTCTGCCCGGCCTTGAGGTCGGTCGTGCCGGTGACGCGCCACTCACCGCCTGGTGCGGTAGCGGGCGGTGCCGGGGGTGATCGTCTCCGGCGTCGGCGAGATCTGCACCGTGTCGGTCACGACGCTGCCGCCACCGGCCGGGGTCGCGGCCAGCTGGAGCACGATCGGCTCGTTGTTCACGACGTACCCGGCGGTGACGTGTCCGGCCGGACCGAACGGGAGCGCCATCTTCGGGTAGGTGAACGTCGGGTTCAGCGTCGTGGTGCCGGACAGCGTGACCGCAGGTCCGCTGACCTGGGTCCACAGGACCGACTGCTGCCCGGTCGCCGTCCCGGCGAGGTTGACGACCTGGCCGCGGGTCTTGACCTGGTCGGGCCCCGCGTCGGCGACGACGCCGATGCGGCGCGGTCACGTCCACGGTGTTGGACGCCGTGCTCTCACCACCGGGTCCGGTCACCTTCAGGGTGACGGTTGCGGCCGCGTTGACCGTGTCCGGTGTCCAGGTGGCCAGCGCCGGGTTGTTCGGGTCAGGCGTCACGGTGCCGTCGTCGGTCGTCCAGTCGTAGGTCTGGATGCTGCCGACCGAGGCACGTTCCGTCCAGCGGCACAGGGTCGCCGGCCTGCACGGTGGCGGGCGCGACGAACTGAGCAACGGGAGCGAGCGCTGCGAAGCCGTCGCCCGACGCGACCAGGGTCGAGGAGTCCGAGCCACCGGCGCTCGAGGTCACCTTCAGCACGGCCGGCGGAGCCGCCGTGCTCGAACGTCGCCTGCCCGTTGCCAGCCCAGCGGGCCGAACCCGGCGAGGCTCAGCGCAGGAGCGTCCGCCACCGGACTCCATGTCGCTGGACTTGGCCTGGATCGGTGAGCTCTTCGCTGTCGGCGTTGTACGTCGCGGACGTGATGGTGACCTGGTCGGTGATGGTGACGGTCTTCTTGGCGACCGGGTTGTCACCGGTGTTGACGACCTCGATCTGCGTCCCGGCCGGGATCTTGGTGTCGACCGCGATCCGTGCGTAGTAGCGGCCGTCGACCTCGCGCATCGGGATCGCTGGCGTGCCGAGCGTGGCGTTGGCGCTGACCGCGATCGACTGGGCGGCGTCGGAGGACGCGTAGACGTCCAGGAAGCCGCCGTTGTCGTCACCGGTGAAGGTGGCGGCGTCCACGTCGACCCCGCTGTTGACGGCCAGGCGGCCCTGCAGCGAGAACTGGTCGTCCCACTGGCCCGACCGGCGACCAGCTGCCGTCGGCGTTCTTCTGCTCGACCTTGATGTAGTTGGTGTCGTACGGGCTGCCGACGACCTTGTGCAGGACGCCGGGGTCGCCGATGTAGCCGGCCGGCGCGGCCGGTGCCACCGACCGGGTCCCACTTGAGGAACGGGCCGATCCGGCTGGCGAGCGCGCCGCTGAAGTTGCCCGCGGCCAGCCCCGATGTCCTCCGTCTCGTTGATGCCCTTGCTTCGCGCCGGCGGTGAGCACGTCGACGCCGTACGGGTGGGTGATCCGCCAGGTGGTTCCGGCCGGGACGTCGACGTCCCTGATCCGGACCCGCCCGAAGACACATCTGGTCCTCGGCGGGCGCGCCGTTGCGCGAACGCGCCCTCGAGGTTGGTCTCGACGAGCAGGTTCCCCGTTGCCGGGCACCGGCACCTTGGCGCTGGCGAGCTGGTAGAAGAACTCGTCGGGGAAGTTGGTCGGGAAGGACAGCGGCTGGTCGGGGTCGTAGGTGTCGCCTGGCCGCTGCGCGCACAGCGGGTCGTCGGCGGTGATGCACGCCTCGAGCCGGACGCGCGTGGCTGTCCTTGTACGACGTCGGGAACCCGTTGTCCATCAGGGGCCCGAACGAGACCAGCGAGCCCTGCCGCTGCGCCCCCGGGTCCAGGACGATGGCATTCGCCGCGGCGGCTGCCGTCGCGGCCAGCGCCAGAGCGGCTGCGACGGTGAGGGCCCTGCGGGCCATGTTCGACTTCATGTGTTCTCCTCAGGAGTGACGTGCGAGAGCGTGGGCAGGAGCCGTGCGGTCCCTGCTCGGGATGGGTTTCGACCGCGCACGGTCAGGACTTGGGATGGTCGACGATCACGACGTGGACGCTGGCTGTCGCCAGGCCCCCGGCGTCGTTGACTCCTTGACGTACACGGTGTAGGTGCCGGGGTTGGCGAAGGTGATCGGGAAGGTCGCCGGAGGTGCACCCGCGCCGTGCACCGGGTTGGCGAACGTGGTGCCGCTGGAGGCTGTAGGTGTCGAAGTCGGTGAACGACGTGCCGGCCGGGGTGTGCGGAGGTGACAAGGAACGTGACCGGCTTGCTCTTCTCCAGCTCGCTTTTCGGATCGATCGAGATCGCGGCGGTCGGCTCGGCGAACATCTGGATGTCGAGCGTCGTCGTTGCGCTCGTGCCGGCTGAGTCGACGACCGTCCACTTCGCGGTGAAGGTCCCGGGCTTGGTGTACTGGTGCGGCTGTGGGTGCCCACCCGGCCGGAGTCTCCGGCGAATCTCTCCGGAGTCGTACCGTCCCCGTAGTCCAGGGTCCCGGACTCCAGGCTCCGGCCCGTCCCGGCGTGGGTGCCGGTGATCACGAACGCCTCGCTGAGGTTGACCGTCTGCTTCGCGGTCGTGCCCTTGGACCCGTTGAGGGACAGCACGGCCGTGGTCACCTCGACCTGGGGAACAGTGGGCTTCGTCGCGGTGATCGTGCGGCTCGCCGAGACGAGCTGGCGCGCCCTGGCGGTGGCGGGCAGGAACAGTCGGAAGCGCCACGTGCCGGCCGTGGTCGGCTTGTAGACCGCCCGGAAGTCCCCCGCCTTGGTGGAGTAGCGCGAGCTGACGGTGACGAAGGACGTGCTTCCGGGCCGGCGCGCCTGGACGCGCACGAGTCGCTTTGCCCGGGGGCGGACGCTGACCTGGTCGGTCACCGTGCCCGCCACCTGCACGGTCGCCGGTGAAGTGACGAAGCCCTGGAGCGACGTGGTCGCCCGGTAGCTCGCCACGGACGTCGAGGCCGAGGCGAAGGTGGAGGAGGCGAAGGCGGAGGTCAGTCCGGCGCCGAGAAGCAGCGCGAGGGTGCCTGCGAGAGCGGACTTCCGGTGCGAACAAGAAGGTTGAGTCATCACGGTGTTTTCCCCATGGGTTGATCCGGGCTGCGCGTGGTTGACGCGAGCTGTGAGTTCCTTGCGGGTGACCGAGGCCTCCGCAGGTGTGTCTTGGCGGCGGGCGTCGGGTCTCACGACGACACCTCCACGTCGACCGGGTCCGACACCGCGGTGCCGCCCGCGTCGTCGGTCACGGTCAGGACGACCGTGTATCTGCCCGGGGCGAGGGTGACGTCCTTGGAGGACGGGGGCGCCGAGTCTCCGTCGAGGAAGAACGAGTCGTCTCCGGCGACCTCCATCCGGTACGACGTGATCTTCGTGCCCTCCGGAGTCTCGGCCCGCACCTCGAAGGGGACCACTCCTGCATCGGGGGAGCCGCTGGACGTGCTGACCGAGACCTTGGGCGCGTCGAAGACGTCCACCGTCAACGTGGAGGAGTCGGTGTTCCCGGCCGAGTCCGTCACCGTGAGCGTCACGGTCGTCGGGCCGGCGTTGGTGAACGTGTGCGTCGTGTTCAGGATGTCTACCGAGCTCAGAGGTCCGTTGAACGAGTCGGTGTCGTCGTCGCCGTAGTCGATCTCCCAGGCGACAAGCCGGGCGTCCACCGCCGGGAGGGAGTCGCTGCCGTCGAACGCCACGGCGGTGTCGACGGTGACCCGGTTTCCGGTGTGGACCGACGGCAGCGGGTTGACCGAGAGCACTGCGCTCACGCCGTTCCCCCGGGTCGTGACGGTCGTGGTCACGGCCGCCGCAGCGTGCCCGGCCCCGTCGTGGGCGAACACCGCGTAGCTGTACGTCGTGCCCGGGGTGAGGCCGGTGTCGGTGACGCTGTCCTCCCCAGAGGCCAGGTCCCCCACGGCCGTGCCCGCGGTCGCCGAGGCCGGCGGCGTCGGGCCTTCCGCGCGGCGGACGATCACGCCGGCGAAGGCGTCGTCCGTCGGGTTGGCCCAGACCAGGGTCACGGCGTTACGCGTGACCGACCTGGCCTCGAGGAAGGAGACCCCGAACCGTCCGGTCCGCAGCGTTACGACAGAGGCGCGCGAGTAGTTCCCCGAGCCGTCGTGCGCGAACAGCGCGTAGGAGTACTCGGTGCCGGCGGTGAGCCCGGTGTCGGTGAACGTCGTCGCGCTCCGGTCGGTGTCCTTGACCGCCGTTCCGTCGAGCTGGGAGGCCGGTGCGTTCGCTCCGGCAGCACGCCGGATCGTGACGCCCGTGAAGTCCTTGTCGATCGGGTTCACCCAGGACAGGGTCGCCGAGTCGAGGGAGATCTCGGACACCTGCAGCGAGCTCACCGCCCGGGGGGCGGCCACGTCGATGGCGTTGAGCACCCGCGTCTCGGACGTTGCCGCCGCCCGGGTCGCACTGGGGAGCACCCGGAGGCGGAACCGCCATGTGCCTGCGCTGCTCGGGGCGTAGACGGCCCGGAACGCGCCGGCCGCGGTGGAGCGGCCTCTCGACTGCGTCACGAACTTCGACGAGCCGGGTCGACGGGCCTGGACCTCGACGGTACGCCGCGCCCGCGGCACCACGACCACGCCGTCCACGACCGTCCGGCCGACCTTGACCGTGGTCCGGTCGTCGTTGAACCCGCTGATGCGGGTCCGGCCGAGCTCCGACGCGCTCGCCGGCGCCGTCAGGGCGGCGCTGTACCTCGCCGGGGTTGCCGCCATCGCGGACACGGAAAGCGGCACCGCGCAGATGGCGATGACCAACGCCCAGATAGACGGTCGCCGCATGCGCGACCAGCCGGATTGCCTCATGATCGATTTCCTCCTACTGCGACACGAGCGCCGCTTACTGACAAGACCGCGTGACGACACGCGCTTCACTCCGACATCCCCGTCGACGACTGCGAGGCGGAGACCCCGAAGGCGTCGAACCAGGTGGCCCCGGTGGCGGCGAATCCGATCGCCGTGACGGCGACCAGGGACAGGACTGCGAGACCCCTGGTGTGAGCCGACAGCCGGGGTCCGGACCAGCCGGCCGAGCTTGAGCAGCGCCAGTACTGCCAGGACGGCGCCGACCTCGAGAGCGCAGGCGAGCAGGTCGGGCACGCCGACCGCCTCCGCGACTCCCGGCTCGGGGCCGAACGGCAGCCCGAGCGTGCGAGACCAGAGCCACGCGACCAGCGGCACGGCCGAGAGCGCCCCCGCGGCGAGCAGCACCGCACGCTCGCGGAACCGGGCCAGCAGCAGCAGGGCGACCGCGAGCTCCGCGATCGTCAGCACGACGAAGAACCTGCCGGCGGCGGACCACTCCTCGAGGTGTTCGGGGATCACCGCTGCATGGATGACAGCGGCGCCGAGCAGCATCCCGACCAGCAGCTGCCGCACGTCGTCGGCGATGGTGCCGCCGGCGGTCTGACGCTCGACCGCTCCGTCGTGACCGGTCGACCCGGTGAACGCGGTCGCGGTCTTGATCCGACCGCCCCCCATGGCGACGATCCAGGCGACCAGCGCCGCGTTCGTCAGCAGCAGCTTCTGCGCTGACCAGCAGCGCGCCTCGGAGGTGCAGGACCAGGATCTCGCCCTGCTCGCGGGAGACGCAGCCGCCAGTACAGGACGACATCCCCGTCATGCCCGTGATGTGCTGCACCTGAAGGCTGAAGTCGTACGCCGCGCTGGCCACGAGTGCGGCGATCCCGACGATGGTGCCGGCCAGCACGAGCATCAGGCCCGTCGTGAGCACCTTGCCCGGCCAACGCGGGTCCGGCCCGAACCAGCGCTTCGCGAGCATCATCGCGCCCAGCACGCTCACGCCGTACAGCGGAAGGAGCCCGACCGTCAGCATCGACCAGGTGGCGAAGGGCGTCTGGTACCGCTCGGTGGCGCCGACGGCGCCAGCAAGCGCGACCAGCCAGAACGCGCCCGCACCGGACAGCGCCAGGGACAGCGTTGCCACGGTCGCCCAGGGCACGCCCGGCCGCGCCGGGCGGAGTGCCCGGCGGGGGTTGAGGGTAGAGAGGGTAGACATGACGGACCTCAGCTCACTGCTAGTGGGTGTTGGGTGGTCCCGAGAGACGGTGGCGCTTGGCCACGACGAGGGCTCTGCTAGGGGGTGATCTCCCAGCCGAACATCATCGCGTGGTCCTCGTGCGCCAGGTTGTGGCAGTGCGCGACGTACGGGCCGCTGAAGTCCCGGAACCCGCGGTACAGGATCACGGACTCCCCCGGGTCGAGCGCCGAGACGTCCTCCCGCCCGAGGTCGTCGGGATGCTCCGGGTTGCCGCGCGAGACGTCCTTGCCGCCGCGCATCACGGTCCGGTGCTCCTCCATGTGCAGGTGGAACGGGTGCACCCAGCCGCCGCCGCCGTTCTGGATCTCCCAGAGGTTGAAGCTGCCCTTCTTCTGCATGGCGAGCGGGGTCTTGCCGGCCGGGTTCTTCAGGCTGCTCGCCACGGTGGACGTGTCGAAGTCGTGGCCGTTGATCTGCCACTCGAGCTCGTCGACCGGGTTGTGCGCAGGAGCCCGCTCCACCCGGAAGATCAACCGGTTGTCCATCATGCTCTGCCAGTTGTTGGGCAGCGGCGGAAGCGGACGCAGCTGCTGGAGCGGCTCCGGAATCAGGCTGTCGTCGGGCGCAGTGTCGCCGATCACGAACTTCAGCACCGGCACCTTGTAGTTCGGGTCGCTGGAGCCCTGGCGCGCGGAGTTCGTCCACATCAGGCCGTCGTCCATCTTCATCACGTTGGTCAGGTAGACGACGTCGCCCTTGGTGGTCGGGGTGCCGTCCTGGTAGCGGGTGAAGTCGATGATCACCTCACGACGCTTGGCCGGCCACAGCTCGAAGTTGTCGCGGGTGATCGCGAAGGGCAGCAGCCCGCCGTCGGAGGCGACCTGGGTGAACTTCATGCACTGCTGGCCGTCCTCGATGCGCCACTGGCCATCGAGGTCGTCGCCCGTGTAGCCGAGGTCCTTCGCCGCCTTGGGTCCCTGCGTGGAGCTCATCAGCTTGAAGTCGTAGATCCGCGCGATCGAGGCGTCCAGGAACCGGAAGCGGTACTTGCGCCGCTTCACCTCCAGCGTCGGGTACGCGGTGCCGTTGACGGTGAAGATGTCGCCCACGAAGCCCTTGTGCGGCATGTGCCGGAAGAACGACTTGCCCCACCACTCCGGGTGCGTGCGTGGGTTTCCCGCGGCGGGGTAATCCGAGTCGTGCACGTCCTTGTGCTCGGTGACACCGTCGTCGAGGCGGCAGTCGAAGAACGCCAGCGGGATGTCGTAGTCGACGTCGAAGCTGCCGTCGGCGTGGTCGGTACGACGACCCGGCAGCCGAAGACCGCGCCGCTCGTCACCCATGTCCAGCCCGTTCTTCGGGTCGTAGATCGGGTAGAGACCGACCATGCCCTTGTAGACGTTCGACCCGGTGTGGTCCATCCGGTGGTCGTGGAACCAGAAGAAGCTCTGCTTCTCCCGGTCGTCGCCACCCGCGGGCCAGTTCAGGTACAGGTTGTCCACCGACATCCCCGGCCGGTAGCCCTCGTGCTTGGGTCCGTACCGCATCGAGTAGTGCGGGTTGCCGTCGCTCTCGGGGGCGGTGTGGCCGTTGTGCAGGTGGGTCAGGAACGTCAGGTCCGGCGCACCGAAGTCCTGCCGGTCCAGGCCGAGCGGGTTCTCGTCGAGATGGTTCTCGAACCGGACCAGGGCCGGCTTGCCGTACTCCGCGTTGATCATCGGGCCCGGGAACGTGCCGTTGAAGCCGTAGATCGTGCTCGGCGGCAGCGTCCGCTGCTCGCCCGCCGGGTGGGTGATCGCGGTGCCCGCGCTGGTTCCCTCGAACGAGACGGTCGGCCTGCCGTTCTTGTCGATCGGCAGCACCTTCGACGTGGTGAACGCGTGCGTCCGGGTCAGCAGGTCGATCTTGTACACGATCGGGTCGGGATAGCCGACCTGGCTCGGCCAGATCTGGTGCTGCTGGTTGCCCAGCGAGCTCTGCTGGCCGCGCCCAGGGCCCGGAGGGTTCTTCCAGGAGGTGTACTCGCTCTTGGGCACCGGTGCCAGCGCCTTCGGGACCGGCAGTGGGTCCGTGAACGGCGACAGGATCAGCGGGCTGGTCGGGAACACCTCGAGGTAGAGCTGCGTTCGCCAGCGTCCTCGGACGTCGCGGCGAACGCGCCGTCGGGCGAGAGCAGACCGACTCCACCCAGGCGCGGTCTGACCACGCCCTGAACGGCTCCGAACGCGAGCCCGGCCCCGCCGAGTGCCCCGAGCCTCAAGATCGTACGGCGCGCCGTGGCGCGCGGTTCAGGCGTCGCCTGACTCATGCTTTCCCCCCGGAAAGTATCGCTTGGACCGCAGTCAGCGGCGCGGTCCACCCCCGCCCCCCCAGGTTCCCCAACCTGAGGGGTGATGGGGCGACCATATGGTGGCCGACGCCCGCTCGTCATGGTTTTCCGAAACCCGTGCGCATCGCTAACGTTCTTCATGGTCTCTTTCTGCGTAGGTGGGCTGACGGCACTCCCCGGAGTAGCTTGTTGACGAAATGCTAGCAACCTATTGGCGCAGCGCCAACCCGATCAGCGGGTGAGGTGCAGCACACCGCTGGGGAAAAGTCTGAATTCAGCCGCGACGACCGGTGCGCATAGGCGAGAATCACGGTGCCGCGCGGCGCATCGGCGTCACCTACACTCGGGAGGAGCCGGCCCATTTGAGGAGGTGTTGGCGCATGCGGACGATGGGCGAGCTCGAAGCTGTCGTGATGCAGGTCCTTTGGTCGGCGGAGAACCCGAAAACGGTCCGCGAAGTCCTGGGCGAGATCGATCGTCACCCTCCGCTCGCGTACACGACTGTGTTGACGGTCATGGACAACCTCCGTCGCAAGGGATTCTTGACGCGCGAGCGAGTTGGAAGGGCCCACGCATACCGGCCGGCGAAGGCACGAGCGGACTACACCGCAGACCTCATGGATGAGCTGCTCGCTGACAGTGGTGACCGTTCCGCGACGTTGCTGCGCTTCGTCGATCGCATGACGCCCAGCGAGGTCTCACGTCTCCGGGAGGCGCTGGATGACTAGCTGGTTGTTGTTGCTCGGCTTTGTGCTGGTGGCGTCAACGACTGGCGCACGGGCACTCCAGGCAGCCGATTGGCCGAGCCGCGCTCCGCGAATCGCCATTCTCGCGTGGCAGAGCCTGAGCGCGTCCGTCGTCCTGGCGGTGACACTGGGCAGCCTGATCCTCATCTTGGCGCATCCGCACTTCAGCGGGGGCGTTACCTCGTTCGCCCATCTTCGTGCTCAGGCACTGGCAGGGATCCAGGGGCCGCCTGCACGGGCCGCAGCCTCGCTTGTCGGCTTGATGCTGCTCGCGGGCGCAGCCGGTCGTCTAGCCATGTGTGCGGTGGCGGTGGCACGGAACCAACGGCGCGAACGTCACCGCCTCGCCAGCCTGGTCGACATGGTCGCGGTTGAGGTTGACCCCACGTCAATGACCAGGGTCATCGACCACGACCTTCCGTACGCCTTCTGCGTCCCCGGCGCCAGACCGCGCGTCGTGATAACGAGCGCCCTCGTTGCCAGCTTCACGGCTCGTCAGCTCTCGGCCGTGCTGGAGCACGAACACGCGCATCTCCGACAACGTCATCACCTGGCCGTCCAGCTGTCGCAGACCTTCGTCTCGGCCTTCGGGAGGGTCGCCCCCTTCCTCCGAACGGCTCACGCGCAGACTCGTCGACTGGTCGAGCTCCGCGCAGACGACAGCGCTCGACGGCATGTAGGCGACATCTCCCTGGCACACGCACTGACAGCACTCTCGGAGGTTCCGATCAGGAACTGCGCATTGGCCGCCTCGGCGGTCGGCGTCGAAGAGCGGGTCCATCGACTGGTGCGGAGTCCGTCCCCGTTGCGGCCCGTCGTCACCCTCGGATGGTCCCTGGCTGTCTTCTCGCTGGCCGTCGCTCCGCTTGCGCTTGCCGTGCTCCCCGCGCTTGCGATGGGTGGTTGGCAGGACCTCTTCCTGGTCGAGATGGAGACAACCGACGCGTCGGTGACACGCCCTCCCCCTGGTGTACGCCGGGGGCCGGCGGTCAGCGGTCCACACATCGGACTCGCCTGTGCCAACGTGCACCCTTGTCTGGACCAGTTCTGGGACCCTGATCTCCGGCTTCTCAGGAATTCCTAAGGTGCTTAGTAGGACGGTGAGGCCGCTCGCTTCACTCACTATCGAGGTAGGTCACCGCTCATGAGTCGAATTTCGCCACCAGGAAGATCTCGGACGACAAGCAGGCCACGTCGCCGGCGCCGCGCGACAGCCGTCGTCGCAACGCTGTTGTCGTCGCCGGCGACCGTGCTCCAGGCGGTGGTCGCCACCACGCCGGCCTCTGCCGTGCCGGCGCCCGCAGGTCAGGGCTTCACGGTGACGACCACCGACCTCTCCTTCATCCTGAAGCAGATCCAGATCGCCGAGCGTCACACCCGCACGCTCAGCGCGGCGGAGCCCTGTTCGACTCTCATCGGCACCGACACGAACCAGATCCCGAGCCCGCTCGTGTCGAAGGGGCTCCGCACCGTCGACGGGTCGTGCAACAACCTGCAGCCGGGCCAGGAGACCTTCGGCTCGGCCGACCAGCTCTTCCCCAGGATCAGCCGCCAAGTCCTTCCGCGACGCCGAGGACGTGCCGCCGGGCTTCGGTCCTGCCGGGATCGACGTCGTACGCCCAGAAGACCGGAAACGTGTTCGACTCGGAGCCCCGCGTCGTGAGCAACCTGATCGTGGACCAGACCTCGACCAACCCGGCTGCACGGGCAGCCGCCGGCATCCCGGTGCGCACCCAGGGCAACGAGGGAGTGACTCCGTGCACCACGGACCCGGACGCCGCTGGCAGACCCGCCGGTGCTGGCTGATCCCCCGGACTGCACGCCGACCGGCCAGACCCTGTTCATCCCGAACGTCACGACGGACGTCGGCCTCTCCCCGCCCTACAACTCGCTGTTCACGCTCTTCGGTCAGTTCTTCGACCACGGCGTGGACCAGACCGTCAAGGGCGGCGGCACGGTGTTCGTGCCGCTGAAGGCGGACGACCCGCTGATCACCGTCGGTCCGGACCACAAGGCGAACACCGGCGACGAGGTCACCGCCCGCGAGCAGCGTTCATGGTGCTGACCCGCGCCCAGAACCAGCCCGGCGACGGACGGGATCCTCGGCAACGGCGACGACGTCCAGGACGCCGAGAACACCGACTCGCCCTGGGTGGACCAGAGCCAGACCTACACCTCCCACTCGTCCCACCAGGTCTTCCTGCGTGAGTACGACCTGGTGGGCGGCAAGCCGGTGTCCACCGGCAAGCTGCTGGGTGGTCCGGTCGAAGCCGATGGCCACACCAGCATCGGCACCTGGGCCGACGTCAAGGAGCAGGCAGCCACCAAGCTGGGGCTGGAGCTCGTCGACATGGACGCGCTCGACATCCCGATGCTCGCGGCCGACCCGTACGGCAACTTCATCCCGGGCCCGAACGGTCTGCCGCAGTACGTCGACCGGACGAGCGGGTCTGGTCGAGGGCAACCTCGATGCACCCGTGGCCCGGTGCCGGCCAACGTGCGGCACTTCGACACCCCGTTCCTGACCGACATCGCGCACAACGCCGACCCGTCGCCCCAGGACACCGACCACAACCCCGGCACGCCGAAGGTGGCCCCGACCCAGGACGCGGACAACACGGCGTCGGCGGACTTCGCGAACCAGCCCCCGGGCACGTACGACGACGAGATGCTGGACGCGCACTTCTCCTGTGGTGACGGCCGCTGCAACGAGAACATCGGCCTGAGCGCGATCCACCAGGTCTTCCACTCGGAGCACGACCGCCTCGTCGGCAACATCAAGAACACCCTGGAGAACGACACGTCGGCCACGGGCGTCGCCCAGCTCGCCAAGTGGCAGGCACCGCGGGACACCGTCAACGCCGACACGCAGGTCCCAACGCGCCGGCCTTCGACTACGGCCAGCGGCTCTTCCAGGCGGCGCGCTTCGTCACCGAGATGGAGTACCAGCACCTGGTGTTCGAGGAGTTCGCTCGCAAGGTCCAGCCCGGGATCAACCCCTTCGAGCCGTTCGCGTTCACGCAGACCGAGCTCAACCCGGCGATCAAGGCGGAGTTCGCCCACGCCGTGTACCGCTTCGGCCACTCGATGCTGACCGACACGATCTCGCGACGCAACGAGGACAAGCCCGGGCCCGACGGCATCGTTCGGGGACCGCGGACGACGTGCGCGGTAGCGAGAACGACATCTCGCTGCTCGACGGGTTCCTCAACCCGCCGGCGTACTACGACGGCGGAGACGTGAGGGCACGCTCACCTCCAAGGAGGCTGCGGGCAGCATCATCATGGGCATGTCGGACCAGACCGGCAACGAGCTCGACGAGTTCGTCACCGAGACGCTCCGCAACAACCTGCTCGGCCTTCCCCTGGACCTGCCGACCGTCAACATGGCGCGCGCTCGGTCCGAGGGCGTCCCGTCCCTGAACAACTTCCGCAAGGACGTGTTCGCCGCGACGAACGACGGCGCCATGACGCCGTACACCAGCTGGGTCGACTTCGGTGAGCACCTCAAGCACCCCGAGTCGCTCGTCAACTTCGTGGCGGCGTACGGCAAGCACCCGTCGATCACGTCGGAGACGACGGTCGCCGGCAAGCGGGAGGCCGCACGGCTGATCGTGGCCCCGGAACGCCACCGACGACCCAGCCACCGATCCCCGCGGACAGCTGCGGCGTTCATGAACGCTGTCCCGTTCGAGGGCGGTACGAACTGGGAGACCACGGCGACCGGCCTCGACACTGTCGACCTCTGGGTCGGTGGACTCGCGGAGGTCACCAACGTGTTCGGCGGCCTTCTCGGCAGCACGTTCAACTACGTGTTCGAGAACCAGCTGACGGACCTGCAGAACGGTGACCGGCTGTACTACCTGGCCCGTACCCCGGGCATGAACCTGCGGACCCAGCTCGAGGGCAACTCGTTCTCCGAGCTGATCATGCGCAACACCAACGCGAAGAGCCTCAAGGCCGACGCGTTCGCCACGGCCGACTGCAAGTTCGAGCTGAAGAACCTCGCCGGCACCCCCGCCGGGTTCACCCAGTTCGGCAACATCGTGGCCGACGACCCGGCGTCGGAGTGCGAGGAGAACCTCGTGCTGCTCCGCAAGCCCGACGGCACGATCCAGTACCGTGCCAGGAACACGGTCGACCCCAGCGGCATCAACGGCCAGAGCGTCTACAACGGCACTGCCGGCGTCGACCGGATCTTCGGCGGCAACGACAGTGACACGTTCTGGGGCGGGCTGGGCAACGGACAAGATCGAAGGCGGTGACGGAGCCGACATCGCCCTCGGTGGCGAGGGCAACGACATCATCACCGACCTGAACGGTGACGACGTGCCCAAGGGCGGTCCCGGCAACGACGCGATCGACGCCGGTCCCGGTCTCGACATCGTCATGGGTGGTGAGGGCAAGGACTTCACCGACGGTGGTGCCAACGCCAACGAGACCTTCGGTGGCGACGGCGACGACTTCATCAAGCTCGGTCAGAGCCTCGACGCCGCGTTCGGTGACAGCGGCGACGACTGGGAGGAGGGCGGCGACCAGCCGGACCTCATGCAGGGAGACAGCGGCAACCTGTTCTTCCTCGACGACTCGCAGGCGCCGGGCTCGGACATCCTGGTCGGGCAGGGTGGCGACGACGACTACGACATGGAGGGCGGCGACGACATCGGTGTCGGCGGTCCCGGCATCGAGAAGGTCGCCGGAGCCTCCGGGTACGACTGGGAGATCGGCCTCGGCGACCCTCAGCACACCGACATGGACCTCGCGGACCCGCTCGTTCCGCTCGACATCCTCACGGTGGGCGTCCGGGACAAGTTCAACGAGGTCGAGGCCCTCTCCGGCGGTGACCTGAACGACATCCTGCGCGGTGACGACGTGGTTCCGTCCCAGGTGGGCGGTGGCGGCTTCATCGGCTGTGACGTCCTCGACCAGAAGGGCCTGGACCGGATCAACGGTCTGGACGCACTGGTGCCGACTCTCGCGACGCCTCTCGCGGACGTGGTGGGCGATCTCGGCGACGCCTGGACTGCCCGATCCTGAGCGGTCCGGTGTGGGGCGACGGCAACATCCTGCTGGGTGGCGGCGGCAGCGACCTGATCGAGGGTCGCGGAGCCGACGACATCATCGACGGCGACAAGTACCTCAATGTTCGCCTGAGTGTTCGTAACGGTGCCGGTGTCGAGATCGGGAGCGCCGGTGTCAACCAGACCGGTCAGAGCGCGATGACCAGCCAGATGCGGGACAGCAACGGTGCTCTCATCCTGGGCGGCAAGACTCTCCAGCAGGCTGTATTCGCTGGTGACGTCGACCCCGGGAACATCGTCGCGGTCCGGGAGATCGTGGACCCGCCGGCCAGCGACCACGGTGTCGACCGACACCGCGGTGTTCTCCGGGCCTCGGGCCAACTACACCATCACCCCGGGCGCCGGGCTCGTCACGGTGACCGACAACGTCGGCACCGACGGGATCGACACGGTCCGGAACGTCGAGCGGCTGCGGTTCACCGACGACAGACGGTCACGGTCGCCGTGCCGAACGCGCCGACCAACGTCACGGCGACGCGGGGCAACCGGAGCGCGACGGTCACCTGGGTCCGCTCCGGCCGGGAACGGTGCGGCGATCGCGAGCTACGACTTCGTCGTGAAGTCTGGTACGACCGTCGTCAGCACGACGACGAGCATCGCGCCGGACGACCGCCTCGCACCGTGACCGGGCTGAACCCCGGGCAGAAGTACACGTTCGAGGTGCGTGCGGTCAACCAGTTCGGTGCCGGAGCGTTCGGGGTCTCCAACGAGATCACGGCGGCGGGCACCCCTACGGCACCGACCGCGCTGGCGGCCACCCGAGGCAACTCCTCGGCGTCGCTGTCGTGGACTCCGGGCGCTGACAACAGCTCCGCCATCACCGGCTACACGCTCCAGATCCGCAACGGGGCAACGGTGGTGGAGACCCGGACCATCACGGGCAACGTGAGCAGCGCGGTGATCAGCGGGCTGAACAACGGGACGGCGTACAACTTCCGTCTCCAGGCGATCAACGGCGTCGGCACGAGTCCCCTGTCGGCGGCGTCGAACACGGTGACTCCGGCAACCCTGCCGGGGCTGGTGCAGATCGGGGCACCCACCCAGGGTGCTGCGGGTGGAGCGCTGACGGCCAGTGCGAACTGGAACCCGCCACTGTCCAACGGCGGGGCGACCATCACCAACTACCGGGTGAGGGCGCTGAGGATGGCGGCCGACGGCGACCACGGTGGAGTCCGTCCAGGGCAACGTCATCGTCGGAGCGGCCGTCCGCACCAGGTCGTTCACGCTGCCGGCCGGCAGCTACCGGTTCGACGTCTCCGCCATCAACGGCGGTCGGCGAAGGCCCCGCGGTGCGATCGGAGGCGATCGCAGCCCGGTGACCACCGCAACCAGATAGCACGGACGACGCAGAATCGAAGGGAGACCCACCGAGACAGCACTCATTTGGAGCATCACAAAACCCTTCTAGGAAGGGGCGGTCCTGAGCCCGCCCCTTCCTAGCTCCATGTCCGGGGTACCTCAGCGGTCGACGTACGCGTCGAGCCACCGGCCGAGCTCGTCGAAGACCCGGTCGCGGGCGGGCTGCCGGGACAGGACCACGTCGTGCCGCGCGCCCTCGACGCTGGACGTAGGTGACGTGCCGGCCGAGCGACGGCGACCAGCGGCGGATCTGCTCGACGTCGAGCACGATGTCGGTGCGAGTGCACGTCGTCGCCCATCTCGGCTCGGGTGCCGCGGCGGCGCCGGAGCTGAGCACCAGCACCGGGCAGCCGACCTCGAGGCCGCGGTGCAGCTCGGCGTGGCCGCGTGCGGACGGCGCGCAGCCACCCGGCGTACACCGGCCACGACTCGACCGGCTTCCAGGCCAGGTCGAAGTCCCACTCGCCCTCGTGGTCGCGGTGCAGGCTGCGCGCGTAGAAGCCGGTCACGTGCGCGGGATCATCCGCATCGGCTGCCGGGCGCCGACCTGCGTCGAGCACCGGCGGTGCCGAGCGTGCGCATGAGCAGGCTCGCCGTGCAGGTCGAACCACGGCGAGTTCAGCACGACGCCGCGCAGCCGTCGGGCCGCCGGTCGTGCGGCCCACAGCGGCACGGTCAGCCCGCCGGTGGAGTGCGCGCTCAGCACCACGTGGTCGTGCCCGTCGCGCCGCGACCCGGCCCAGGCCACGTCGAGCTCGGGGTAGTAGTCGCGCAGGTCGGCGACGTAGTTCGGCGTCTGGTGGGGCAGCAGCGACCGGCCGTACTTGCGCAGGTCGAGCGCGTAGAAGTCGTAGCCGCGCTCGACCCACCACTCGGCGTACGCGGTCTGGAAGAAGTAGTCGGCGAACCCGTGCACGTGCAGCACCGCCCGGTCGGTCGGCGCGCGGCGCGGCCGGCGCACCAGCGTCGCGACGACCTCCCCCTCGTCGTCGGGCGGCAGCGCCAGCGTCTCGGCGGTGTACGGCGCACCGAGGACGTCGGTGATTCCCTGCTGGTCGGTCACGTGGGGATCTTCCCTCACCCGGGCAGGGCACCACCCCCCGGGAGCGTTCGTCAGGTGCCTGCCTGGGTGGCATCCTCCACGATCGGCGTGCCGGCCTCGGTCTTCGCTGCCTCGGGCTGGGCTCCGGGCGCGTCACCCTCGCGCCCGCTG
>CAVWFF010000005.1:0-266549 GCA_963754145.1 uncultured Actinomycetota bacterium | reverse complement strand
AGAAAATAGAAGTCGCGCGCGACCAGCTCGCCGGCAAGGAAATGGAGACCGGCCGCTATTATCTGAAGAAGCGGGATTACACCGGCGCGATCAACCGCTTCAAGGTGGTGGTCACCCAGTACCAGACCACGCGCCACGTCGAGGAGGCGCTGATGCGGCTGACCGAGAGCCTATATGGCGCTCGGCATCGTCGACGAGGCGCAGACCGCGGCCGCCGTGCTCGGGCACAATTTCCCGGACAGCCACTGGTACAAGGACGCCTATGCCTGGTGAAGCCGGCGGGGCGGAGCCGAACGAAAACCAGGGCTCCTGGATCAGCCAGGCCTTCAAGGGCATCGGCTGGGCTTAGCGCCCAGGGCAGACCGGACTTGCACAGCAGTGACACGGCCGGCTCAAGGACAAGCCTTGTGCCGGCCTTCCGCGTCTTTAATGATGGCCGAATCTGCAGCGGCCGAGTTACCTATGCTCTCCCGGCTCTCGATCCGCGACATCGTTCTGATCGAACGGCTCGACATCGATTTTGCCGCCGGCCTTTCGGTGCTGACCGGCGAGACCGGCGCCGGCAAGTCGATCCTGCTCGATGCTTTCGCGCTGGCGCTGGGCGGCCGCGGCGATGCCAGCGCTGGTGCGGCAAGGGCGCCGAGCAGGGACAGGTGACGGCGGCGTTCGACGTCGCGCGCGGCCATCCGGCGCGCGCGCTGCTGGCCGACAACGGCATCGCGGCGGAGGACGAGCTGATCCTGCGCCGCGTGCAGCTTGCCGACGGACGCACGCGCGCCTTCGTCAACGACCAGCCGGTCAGCGTGCAGGTGCTCAAGCAGCTCGGCAGCGCGCTGGTCGAAATCCACGGCCAGCACGACGAGCGCGCGCTGGTCGATGCCGCGACGCACCGGCGCCTGCTCGATGCCTTCGGCGGGCTGGAAGGCCGAGGCCGCGGCGGTCGAGCGCTCTGGCAGGCGCGGCGCGACGCGCGACGAGGCGGTCGATGCGCATCGCGCCGAGGTCGAGCGCGCCAAGCGCGAGGCGCGACTGGCTGCGCCACGCGGTCGAGGAGCTCGACAAGCTTGCGCCGCAAGGCCGGCGAGGAGACCGCGCTCGCCGAGCGCCGCACCGCCATGATGCAGGCCGAGAAGGTCGCGGAGGATCTGCGCGACGCCCATGAGGTCGATCGCCGGCACGAATTGCCAGCGTGCCCGCGCTGTCGGGCGTCATCCGGCGGCTGGAACGGCGCACCGCGCAGGCGCCCGGCTTGATCGAGCCCGCCGTGAAGGCGCTCGACGCGGCGCTCACCGCGCTGGACGAGGCGCGCGCGCATCTCGAGGCTGCGCTGCGCGCGGCCAATCACGATCCGCGCGAGCTCGAGCGCATCGAGGAGCGGCTGTTCGCGCTGCGCGCGGCGGCGCGCAAATACAATGTCCCGGTCGACGATCTCGCGGCGCTTGCGCGCAAGTACAATGCCGACCTCGCCCTGATCGATGCCGGCGAGGACAGGCTCAAGGCGCTCGAAGCTAGCTGCCGGCGAGGCCGACGCCGCCTATCGCAAGGCCGCCGAGGCGCTGTCCAAGGCGCGCGGCAAGGCCGCGCCGACGCTCGACAAGGCGGTCAATGCCGAGCTCAAGCCGCTCAAGCTCGAGCGCGCGAAGTTCTCGACCCAGATCGACAGCGGATCCGGCGGCCGCCGGGCCGAACGGCATCGACCGCGTCGAATTCTGGGTGCAGACCAATCCCGGGCACGCGGCCGGGGCCGCTGATGAAGGTCGCCTCCGGCGGCGAGCTGGCGCGCTTCCTGCTCGCGCTGAAGGTCGTGCTGGCCGACCGCGGCTCGGCGCCGACGCTGGTGTTCGACGAGATCGACACCGGCGTGGGCGGCGCGGTCGCCGACGCCATCGGCGTGCGGCTCGCGCGGCTCGCGCGCGGCGTGCAGGTGGTCGCCGTCACCCATGCGCCGCAGGTCGCGGCGCGCGCCGACCGGCATTACCTCATCACCAAGGATGCGCTGGAGAAGGGCAAGCGCGTCGCAACCCGCGTCACCGAGCTCGCGGCCGAACGCCGGCGCGAGGAGATCGCCCGCATGCTGGCCGGCGCCGAGATCACCGACGAGGCGCGCGCCGCGGCGGAGCGGCTGATCAAGGCGGCGAGCTAGCCATTCCGTGACGGCGAGGAGTTCATTCCCCTCAGTTTGTCATTCCGGGACGGCGCCATAAGCGCGTTTACGCGCGTCTTCGACGCGCTATGGCGCCGGGCCCGGAATCGATACTCCGCAGCCTATCGAGTAATCGACGGATATAGGTCCAACCACTCGGGGTTATCTTCTTCGATCAGTCGAATTTTCCAATCTCGACGCCATTTCTTGATATCTTTCTCGCGCGTGATGGCGTTGGTCGGGTCGTCGTAGGATTCGAACCACACGAGGCGCACAACATTATATTGAGCGGTAAATCCGGGAACCACTTTCGTCTTGTGCTCATGAATACGTCGCACCAAATTATTTGTGACGCCCAGATAGAGCGTTCCGTGTTTTTGGCTTGCGGTGAGATAAACGTAATACATCTTCGCCTGCGGAGTATGGATTCCGGGCGCGCGGCCGTCGGCCGCGCCCCGGAATGACGAAGAATAATATGCCCAAGGTCAAAACCGATAAAACAGCCGTCGATTTCCTCACCGCAAAGCAGGCGAAGGCCGAGCACGCGCGGCTGACCGCCGAAATCGCGCAGCACGACAAGCGCTATTACCAGGAAGACCGTCCGACGTATCACCGACGCCGAATACGATGCATTGCGGCGCGCGCTACAACGCCATCGAGGAGCGCTTCCCCGATCTGCGCACGCTCGAATGCCTGTCGCTGAAAGTCGGCGCGGCGCCCAGCGGCAAGTTCAAGAAGGTGCGGCACGCGCTGCCGATGCTGTCGCTCGACAACGCCTTCTCGGATGAGGACGTTGTCGACTTCGTCGCCCGCATCCGCCGCTTCCTGAAGCTCGACGAGAGCGAGAAGATCGCGTTCAGCGCCGAACCGAAGATCGACGGCCTGTCGATGTCGCTGCGCTACGAGGGCGGCGAGCTGGTAACCGCCGCCACGCGCGGCGACGGCGCCGAGGGCGAAGACGTCACCGCCAATATCCGCACCCTCGAGGACGTGCCGAAAAAACTCAAGGGCAGGAATGTTCCGAAAGTCTGCGAGGTGCGCGGCGAGGTCTATATGACCAAGCGTGCCTTTCTCGCAGCTGAACGAGCGGCAGAAAGTCGCCGGCGGACAGATTTTTGCCAATCCGCGCAACTCCGCGGCAGGCTCGCTGCGCCAGAAGGATCCGAGCATCACGGCGTCGCGGCCGCTCGGCTTCTTCGCCTATGCGCTGGGGCGAAATGAGCGACATGCCGGCAGACACCCAGTCCGGCATGATCAAGTGGTTCGAGGCCTGCGGCTTCAAGACCAATCCGCTGACCAGGCTCTGCCGCTCGACCGACGAGCTGATCGCCTTCCATCGCAAGATCGAGGAAGGCCGCGCCAGGCTCGACTATGACATCGACGGTGTGGTCTACAAAATCGACCGCATCGACTGGCAGGAGCGGCTCGGCTTTGTCTCGCGGACGCCGCGTTGGGCGGTCGCGCACAAGTTTCCGGCCGAGCGGGCGACGACGGTGATGCGCGATGTGCTGATCACGGTCGGCCGAACCGGCGTGCTCACCCCGACCGCGCAGCTTGAGCCCGTCGGCATCGGCGGCGTGGTGGTCTCGATGGCGACGTTGCACAACGAGGACTACATAAAAGGCGTCGGCGGCAAGGGCGAGAGTCTGCGCGAAGGCCGCGACATCCGCATCGGCGACACCGTGATCGTCCAGCGCGCCGGCGACGTCATCCCGCAGATCGTCGACGTGGTGATCGACAAGCGGCCGAAAGACGCAAAACCCTACAAATTTCCCAGGAAATGCCCGTGCTATCTGCACACCGACGTGGTGCGCGAAGAGACCGCGACCGGCGAGGAGGGCGCCCGCGCCCGTTGCACCGGTGAGTTTGCCTGTCCGTTCCAGAAGATCGAGCACCTGAAGCTGTTCTGCTCGCGGCGGGCCTTCGACATCGAGGGCCTGGGCGAGAAGCAGATCGAGCTGTTCTTCGAGAAAGAATGGGTGAAGGAGCCGGCGGACATCTTCACCCTGGAGAAAGAGCACAGGAAAGACCTTCTCGAGGAGGAAGGCTTCGGCGAAACCTCCGTCCGCAACCTGTTCGACGCCATCGACATGCGCCGTACGATTGCGCTCGACCGGTTCATCTATGCGCTCGGCATCCGCCATGTCGGGGAGACGACGGCGCTGGCGCTCGCCCGCGGCTACGGGTCCTGGCAGGATTTCCATGACGCCTCCCTGAAGATCGCCAAAGGCGATGCGGAGACTGCGGCCGAGATGGACGCGCTCGATCAGATCGGCGACACCGTCATCGAGGCGGTGAAGGCCTATTTCGGGGAAAGCCACAATCGCGGCATCGTCGAGCGCCTGAAGAAGCAGGTCGAGGTGCTCGATGCCGAGAAGCCGAAGACCGACAGCGCGATTGCCGGCAAGACCGTGGTCTTCACGGGCTCGCTGGAAAAAATGACGCGCGAGGAGGCCAAGGCGCAGGCCGAGCGTCTCGGCGCCAAGGCCGCCGGCTCCGTTTCTAGGAAAACCGACTATGTCGTGGCCGGCCCCGGTGCTGGCTCGAAGCTCGCCGAGGCCAAGAAGCACGGCGTGAAGGTGCTCACCGAAGACGAGTGGCTGAAGCTGATTTCCCGGTAAGCAGTTTTTCCGGCATGTCCGCTTTGGAGGCAAAGCGGACATACTCTTTTGCACTGCAAATGTCTGCTTTTGACCCAAAGCGGACATGCCGACACGGCGGTCGTCCGGGCACGAGGCGGCCCTGACGTTCGCAGGACTGTCGTTTCTGTCTTAGGCGCTGCTTCGCGGTTTGTTCATCGCTCGATCGCGCGATTTAGTTGACCGATCGCGCCTTACAAATTCGCCGTCTCTGTGAACCTCCTTACACGCGGAACGCCGACAAAATCTTAGATTGTCGCCATGAGACACTGAAACTCCAAGCGATTGGATGTGCCCATGGCAAACGTTTTTACCGACTGGACGAGCCGGACCGCTATCGCAGCGCGTATCGCGGAAGAACGGCAGGTTGAAAGCTGGAACGAGTTGGCGGCTCCGGATGATTACGACCTGTCCTTTGACAAGGTCGAGTACCAGATAAGGCCCGCGAAGTGGCCTTGGCTCGTCTACATCATCTGATCGAAAGTAGGAGCGCGCCAGGAATGTACCGCTTGCCGAGGCGCTGCGCGCTTCGCGGTGTGTACATACCAATCGCAAATCTTGTGACGACGATCACAGCCCGAATCCGACAGGTGACTAAATTAACAGTAAGAACTCCAAGGATTGGAGGGGACCATGTGGAAGATAAGAGAATACGGGCAAGAGATTTTCGCGCTCACACTCGCCGCCGGGACACTGCTTGCACTGGCGAGCGTATTTCCAGCTTAGCGGGGCATGAAATCCGCTGCTGGTTATTTACGACCGGATGAATGACGCCCTAAAACTGTCCGCCATCGCTGCATCAGCAAAACACCACGTCACATAATCGCGGTTGCTCTTGTCCCGCCGGCTACGGCCACGCATCGCCTGAATACTGCGCGCACGGTGCCATTCGTACATTGCCTCCAGGCGTTTGCCGAAGCCGCCCTTCGGCACGATCATTTCGACGCGGTGCGGAAAGTCGCCCTCTATCAGATTGGTTTTCGTGCGGCCTTTGTAGCGGGTCATCGGCGAACGCCGTGTGCACCGACTGAGGCGATGGTGACGGGCTTCATAATCCGAACCCAATCGCAAACAAGGTCCGCTTTCAGCGGTAAAGCGGACATCCCGTTTTGCACTGCAAATGTCCGCGAATGACCCAAAGCGGACATTCGACGACCCCATCAGTTGATCATGGAGACGTCACTCTGGCGGGTTCACTGTGCGCGGCTGATCGGCCAGAAGTACACCCAACAACGAAGTATGGACTTCGAGATGTCCGTTGTAATCAATGAAACCCAATTCACGGAACTTGTTCATGAAGTGGCTCACGCGCGACCGGGTCGTACCGATCATCTCAGCGAGTGTTTCCTGGCTGATCTTCGCGAGAATTGGCTCCGGTCGGCCTTCCTTTCCAAAATTGGCCAACAGCAGTAACACGCGTGCAAGCCGTTTTTCGGTTGAGTTGAAGAGCTGATCAACCAGGTCTTCTTCGACCCGGGCATTCCTTGCCAGAATATGCGAGACAAACATTTCCGAAAATGCGGGCTCGTCATGAATGACCCGCTGGATTTCCGTCTTTTCCACTCGCATCGTCTCGCATTCCGTCATTGCAGACGCGGTCGCCAATCGCTTCGGCTGTCCAATCAAGCATCCTTCGCCGACAAATTCGTCCGGCCCCAGCAGTGCGACGACGGCTTCCTTTCCTTGCTCGGATATGACGGCGACTTTGACCTTGCCCTTCTTGATATAGAAAACCGCATCCGCATCGTCGCCCTGAGCAAAAATGACCTCTTTCTTTGAATGCTTGGAAATGTCGCGACCAAGGGCCGCCGTCGCTAAAAATACCGCAGGATCAAACAGCGGGGCGCCCGTTGTTTTGCGATCTGAGCTTCCTTTGACGGACCTTGGTCTGGGTGCTTGAGACATCACGGATTCCTTCCATTCAGCCGAGAGCACAATTGTCTCTTAGCCACCGACGCCCGGGCACAGAACTGCTGTAGGTGATGCGCTAGTGTACGCTTCCAGACATAGGGGTCCAAGAGAATTCGGACCCCGTTAAGTCGAGGCGGATTGTCGCGTGAAACCTACGTGAATTCCCCTGTCAATTAGGCAGTATTAAGGGCGGAGTGGTCTGTATGGAACAGTCCTCATCCCTTCCGGGGGGTAGCTTGTTCCATCATCGAAACGGCTTCGAGCCTCGGTGACTGAGAGACGCTTCCGCGCTCCCGCTCGTACGTTTTCGGGAGGTCCCTATGAGTAGTATTCCGATCCAAAACGTTGCGTTCGACGACACCGCAACCTCGGCAATGGGCGAAGCTTTCGACAGGACTTGCAAATCGCTTCGAAGTTTCGGGACTGCTTGTACAGTGCGTGAGATCATCGCAAAGCGGATTATTGCAGTCGCCACGAATGGCGAGCGCGATCCCGCCCGTTTCCATCAGCAAGCATTACTAGCCTTAGGCATCGAAGAGACGTCGATGCTGGTTGTTAGCGTAGGCCGCGATGTCTCCGTCCCAGCCTACGCTCCGGTCGCGCACGCAGCGTGATCTTAAGAGAGCCCGGCTTTTCCCCCGCCGGGCTCTCTTAGCTTTTTCTGCGTAATCAAACTGCCAGGCCCCTCGGCATTTTAGATGCCAGTACCCGGCAGACGAAGCCGGGTTTTTTATTTCCGAGGGCAAGTGAACAGTGCTTTGGAGGTGGCGATGATAGTATGGAAATATATCCTTCTATTTACTTGTCTTGGCATTGGTGTGGCGCTTTGTGTTGGGACAATTAGCATCTTGAGGAGTCCTCCCGACCACGGGCCACCTGCTTGGTTCGCGGCGGTGCTTGGCGCGATGTTCTTTTGGGGAGCTTTTGCGCTGGCGCGCTGGAGGCACCAATAACATCTATAAAGAGGGGCCGGCCATTTGCCCCGAAACGCACCGCGCGATAGCTGACCAATGTCCGCTATTGGCACTTAGCGGACACCAAACTACTCAAACTACTGCGATGACGGGTTTTACGACCTTCGCGGATTCACTCCCTGAATAGTCTGAACCCCAATTATCCAGATGACATCCAAACTCGAAGGAATTGAGCGCCTACAGGTCGCCATCCCCCTGGGCGAACTGAAGGCCATTGAGGAATTCAGATTTCGGCATCGAATGCCGAGCCGGTCGGCGGCTGTTCGCGAACTCCTCAGGCGCGGCTTGGCAGCCTCCGAAAGTGAGCGCGCAAATGAAAGTGGCTAAAAAGAATACGAAAATGAGATGATCTTTGACGGCCGCCTCATAGGCGGAGCTAACATCAATGATGCGGTCAACCCCCAGTTTAAAACGCGATACAGCATTCGCTGTACTTGCTCTCGGTGTGGTGGCTGCGACCTCAATTCTCGGTCAAATCGCGACCTATCCAAATCTTGCGCCTTGGTACGCCGGTCTTGTTAAGCCGTCTTTCAATCCGCCGAATTGGATTTTTGCTCCGGTTTGGACGACGCTCTATGCGCTGATGGCGTTTTCGCTGTGGCGTATTTTGCGTGTGCGGATGCCATCGGGCATGCACCGGCGTTACATGGTGGGCTTGTTTTTCCTATTGCTCGCGCTCAATGCCGCGTGGTCGTGGATGTTTTTTTGGGCCCACAGTCCGTTGCTTGGCCTGATAAATATTGTGCCGCAGCTTGGCGTAGTCATAGCGACCGTCGTCAGTTTTGCTCGCGTCGATCGTCTGGCGGCCTTTTGTCTGCTGCCACTGGCTGCGTGGGTAGCTTTCGCGGGGGTGCTTAACACTGCGATCTGGCTGCTAAACAACTAACTAATCGATGAGTGGGGGGAATGTCGCCGCGCGCAGCGCATGGAGGCAGAGCTCGGTATGCCCGAATTGCTCTGGTTAAGTCGGCGCCGCTGCCTATTTGTAAATTACAACCCAAGGCATCCCCGGTGTCCCCAACTTGTGACCTTGGGCGTTCTGCGGCTTCCAGTTCCCTTGAGCTGGGAGCCGCGCAATTCACAAAACATAGAGAGGTGACCAAATGTCTCAGCACAGCGCTATTCATTTCTATCTTAATTGGGCGAAAGAACGGATCGATGAAATGGACGCCACACTGGCCTCATTTGAGGCCAAGGTCAGCGAACTCCAAGCTGACGCCCGCACCAAAGCCAACCAAGCTCTCGCTGACATGCGCAAAAAGCGTGATGACTTCCGTGATACGCTGAAAAAGCAGGCGGATGCCAACGAGGCCGTATGGGTTAAAGAGAAAGCACGGCTCCAATCTGAATGGAACGCGTTCGAGGCCGACGTCGGGAAGTATATCGAAAGCTCCAGCCAAAAAATCGAGCAGCAGCAGGCGGTTTTTAAAGGCCAAGCTGAAGCTCAAGTGAAGGCGTGGCGCGACGCAGCTGAAAATCTTCGCACCGTTGGCAAAGAGTTCGCAGCTGGACGTCGGAGCGAAATAGAAGTCGCCCTGAAGCAAATGGAAGCCGACGCCGCCGTGGCTGAGAAAAAGCTTCAAAAGATCAACGAGGCGGGCAAACAGTCATGGTCTGCATTGGTGACTGCATTGACGGAAACTCGCGGTGCGTTCGATCGCGCCAATCAAGCGGCACAGGAGGCATTCAAGCAGGCCGTTTGATCGGTCCGAGATAGTCCTTTGAAGGAGAGACCGCCGCGAGGCGGTCTTTCTTTTTTTGGGGCAATGTCCGCTATTGGCACTTAGCGGACATGCGCTAGTGCGCTGCACATGGCCGCGTTCGGGGGTAAAGCGGACATGGGCTATTGCACTGCAAATGTCTGCTTATGACCCAAAGCGGACATGGAGCGAATTTGCGGAGCCGCCGCAAACTTTCAAACGTGCAGACCCAGGTAGCCTGCAATGAAAAGTACGACGACCACTACGCCAATGATGTAGAAAATATTCATTGTGCACTCCGATTGAGACTTGTGCGACTTCATTTTCAATATGAAGCAACGGCGCTCAAATCGAAAACATATCGGCGGGCAAATAAGTTCCATTTTATTTATTCCTTTAGACCGTGCGCGGGCCGAAACCACCCTTGCAGGGATGGACGTTGCCCAGCCTATGGAAGATTCAGAGAAATCGGCACCGCATCGGGAAGATTCTCTCCGGTTTAGTGGGCGCAGTCGCTCCCCGACATAAGGACCCAGAAAATTCGGACGCTGTTGAACTCGAAGCGTATGGGGTTCACGGTCGCGTTAATGCCTGCGGAATGTGTACATTTAGACGGGTAAAAGGACGAAAAGTGGTCTGTATGGAACAGTCCTCATCCCTTCCGGGGGATAGCCTGCTTCATCACCGAAACGGCTTCGAGCCTCGGTGACTGAGAGACGCTTCTGCGCTCCCGCTCGTACGTTTTCGGGAGGTCCCTATGAATATCATTCCGAACCAAAATTTTGAGTTCGACGACGCCGCGACCTTGGCGATGGGCGAGGCTTTCGACAATGCCTGCGCGTCCCTCTGCCGTTTCAGAACATTAATCACAGCACGTGAACTGATCGCAAAGCGAATTATCGCAGCCGCCAAAAATGGCGTGCGCGATCCCGCCCGGCTCTGTGAGCAAGCATTAATACCTTTTGGCATCGAAGATATGTCGGTGCTGGTTGTTAGCGTAGGCCGCGATCTCTCCGTCCCAGCCTACGCTTCGGTCGCGCACGCAGCGTGATCTCAAGAGACCCCGGCTTGTCCCCCGCCGGGTTCTCTTAGTTTTTTTGCGTAATCAAACTGCCAACTCCTCGGCTATCATTACGGAGGCTACCATGGCACAGGCGATTTCGACTTCTATCACACGACGAACTGCGGTCGCGGGGTTGGCGTTGAGCGCTGCACCGGTGGCCGTATTGGCGGCTGCGGATAACGCGAATGCGCAGGCCAAGCAAACCGTGCCTGAGAAAAGTCTGTACGAACGGTTGGGCGGCGTCTTCGCCATTGCGGCGGTGGTAGACCACTTCAGTGACGCTGTCGTGAAGAACCCCATCGTTGGCCAGACGTCCAAGAACCCGCAGTTAAGGGAATGGCACACCAACAACCTGAGCAGGTTGCCCGGCCTCAAGTTCATGCGAACGCTGTGGGTGTGCAACGTTTCGGGTGGGCCCTTCCAGTATACGCCCACCAAGCCCGGGACGACGCCGCTCGGTCTTGAGGAAGCCCATCGGGACCTCCGCATCTCCCCCGCAGAATTCGATGAGGTCGCAGCAGAACTCGGACGGACCTTGGATTTCGTCAAGGTTCCCCAGCGCGAGAAGGCCGAAGTCCTGGCAGCTTTCGCTGCCCACAAGGATGAGGTCACCGCTGGCTACGTCGCCAAGCACGGCTGAAGCTTGCGGTGTTCCCAAAGCCGGGCGGGGATTGTAGCGCGCGTGATCCGAGAAAGCCTGGCTAGTCCCGCCGGGCTTTCTTTTTGTACTAGGCCGAATTCCAGCAAGACGACTTCAAGACGCCGAAGCAGGAACAGTTGTGGTTATTTGGGGCACGTCGGGGTAGTTCGTGCTTGTGAATGCGAGGGCTGCAATGACGAGAGCGAGCACAATGCCGCCGCGGATGATCCACGATATGTAGAATTTGTCGTCTCTTTTGTCCCTTCGGAGGTCACTCTGATCGGTCATGGTTGTCAACTCGGACCGGGCGACCGAGGTTCCAACTAGGAACGCCACGAGGCGGACTTTCTTTTGCGCGTAGCTGATGTCCGCTTATGGCACAAAGTGGACTTCGGCCGGTTTTTTCAAAGTGCTGTCCCGCAATTTTACACCGTGCCAAGCGATGCGTCCTTCCGATTGATCTCGATCAAAGACAGGCCAGACGGTTGGTGATTTAATTCACAATTGGCCAAGAGGAGACGTCACAATGTTAGTTGCAGACACGAGCCCTCGGGGGTCGAACAAGCAAAATGCGGAATCCACGACCGGCCGCATCGGCGACGACGTACAGCGGGCGAAGGAGAACATCTCCGACGCCGCCGCCTCTGCGCGCGACGACATCGCCGCTGATCTGCGCCGTCTGAGTGCCGACGTCACAAGCCTGAAGGATACGGTTGCCGCGCTCGCCAAGACCGTGTCGGCGGAGGTCGGCGAAGCGGCGAGCGGCATCGGCGGGGACATCGCATCGGCAGCGAAGGACCAAGCAAACACCCTGCTTTCCGAATTCGAGGCCGTCGCACGGCGCAATCCGCTGGGCGTCGTCATTGGCGCATTCGGAATCGGCATACTCATCGGTATAATGAAAGGCCGCCGTTGATGATCGCGACGCTGCTGCGGCTCGTCGGCATTGACGTCAAGCGCTTGGTGCGGGAAACCGCGATCACCCTTGTGCTCGCCATGCTTGGCGCGTTGGCGGCGATACTGGCGCTCGCCCTCTGCTTCGTCGCACTCTATCTCTGGCTCGAGCTCGAGCTCGGCATCTTCGCGGCGCTCGGCATTCTCGGCGGAACGTCGGCATTGCTAGCCGCTGTCCTCTTCGCCATCGCCTTTCTGCGCGGACCGCGCAAGCCGCGTGCCCACGCCGAAGATGCGTTGCGGGCGGCGGCCGATCCGATGAAGGCATCGACCGCGGCCATCTCGCGGTCCGTCGATGAGGCGGTGAAGGGGGCAGCCGACATCGTGCAAAACGGTTCACGCCAGCAGATCGCCGGCACAATCGCGGCGGCCGCGCTCATCGGCTGGGTGCTCGGACGTCGAATTCTAGGCCCGAGGGAGGGGCGCTCCCGCCGACAAAAAGGGCCACGCCATTGAAAGCAGCTGCAATTCAACCCTCAAGAAAGTGGCCAAATGCAGCCAGCGGCTGAAGACGGTCGCAGATGATCTTAGTAATCGCCAACATGGGCATAGAGAGGATCACGCCCGGAATACCCCACATCCAGAACCAGAAGACGAGCGAGATGATGACGAGGACGGGATTGAGGGTGAACCGTCTGGCCAGAAGCAACGGCGTTACAGTCTCGCCCTCGATCAAATGAAATCCAAAATAAAGCCCCGCAGGAAGTAGCGCTTGCCAGAGCGTGTCGTGGGTCAACAGGCCAGCGAGAAAAAAGATCAAAACGCCCAAAGCAGTGCCGAGGATCGGCACATAGTTCAGCAAAAAGGCCACCGTCCCCCAGAGGATCGGGTCGCCCACTCCCGTGAACCACATCGCCAATGCCGTAGCGATACCTACCGCCGCGTTCATGATCGTGATCGTGACCAGATATGCGGAGATGTCGCTTTCGATTTGCTGCGAGATCTCGACGACCTGGCGCTTGCTCCTAAAGCGCGGCAGTATCTCGACGAGGCGATGCAGGAAGATATCGCCAGACACGAGAAGGAAAAAAAGAAACAGCACCGTCGTGAAGAAGCCGCTGGCAAAGTTTCGGGTCCCCGTGAATAGCTTCGACAGAAGAGTTGGGCCTTGCGCCGACGCTGCGACAGTTGGTGATGGTCCCGTTCCTCCAAAATCTTCTACCTGCTGCAAAAACCGTTGCAGTGTATCGACGGGCTCTCGCATGAAACTCAGCCGCTCCTGAAGCCGAGGAATGCCCTCTGGAAGCTTGGCTGCCCAGGTGCGAGCGGGGCCAGAAATGGCCGTCACCCAAGCCGACGACCGTTCCGAATAGCGCAAGGATCAGCAGCAGCGCCGCGAGTATCCGCGGTACGTGCAATCGCTCCAATATGCGGAAGGCTGGCTGTAGCAGGAGCTTGAGAACGATAGCAAAGACCAATGGCAATATAATCTCGCGCGCCATATAGGCTGCCGCCAGCAGCGCAAGGACGAATAGACCACCAAGGAATATGACTTTCGGATCTGAGGGCAGAGGCAAGTCCTCCGGCACTTCTGCCGGCGACACGACCTCGGTCTTCTGGTCGGTAGGTGCCATGTCCGAAGCAGGACTGGGTCAAGACCCAAAACTTGTTGTCAGTTCAAAGCTTGCCCATGAGAAGTAGTACGACGAGGACGATCAAGATGACGCCGATGACGCCAATGCCACCATGACCGAAGCCGTAGCCGTAGCCGCCGAACCGGCCGCTGAAGCCGCCAAGCAAGAAGATGACGAGAATGATGATAAGTATGAGTCCTAACGACATGACATTCCTTTCGTTAGAGGGGTGTAGGAAAGTATCTGCCGGATCTTCGCGTCACTCGCATCACCACTTTAATGAATTTGCCTGCTCAAAATAAAGATAAATGTTCGGTATCGTACATTGTTGATTTGTATCAAAGCGGGCAGCCAGTTTCTATTACTCACGCCACATTCCAAACCGCTCAAGGCGGCCTGGACTGTGAACGCAGCAGACCCGATCGTCGGTGCAAGATCACCTGACCTTGAAGAACGAGCGCGTGGCAAAGATAATAAAGGTCGCAACAATCAACCCTGCGAATACGAGAATTGTGCGCTGCTCTGCGCTTGGGATGGTCAATTGGAGCGCCATCGCGAGCAGCACACCAGGAAAAATATGAGCAGGTGCCCACGCAAGTGCCGATAAGACATTGGCGGCATAAAAATGTAGCGGCGACATTCGGAGGATGCCAGATACCAAAGGCACAAAGGCACGTACGACGGCCGCGAAGCGCGCTAGAAAGACGCTTGCCGCGCCGTATTGGGTTACGAGTCTTTCACTCCGGGCGATGAGGTGCGGATACTTATTCAGCGGCCAGGAGTTCAGAATTTCCCGATGATATCGCTGGCCTAACCAGAACGATAATCCGTCTCCAATAATCGCTCCTGCAGTTGCAGCAATAAGAAGTAGCCACGGGTTCGCATTGGCGCTTGTCGCTAGAGCACTAATGCCGATGATGAGCGTGGAGCCGGGAACAACCGTTCCGACCACAGGAATGGCTTCCGACAATGCCAGCAGAAAAATCGCGATATGCGTGTATTGTGAATGCGCGTGAACGAAGTCGACCAGGGTGGAAAAGGACGATGTCATGCACCAATCCTAAGAGCCGCGTTTTCACACAGCGAAGATCCCTGCAGCGCAGGATGGTGTTATCACCGGACGACGCTGGGATTGCTCGGTGAGTTCGGCGCTAGCGGTCCGACATGTGATGCCGGTGGCGGAGCAGAACCGAGCAGTACTCCGATCACCGACAGGATAGCGATCAGAACTATCAGACCCTGACAGACCCGCTTCATGTTCGCGGGCATTGTCAACATTTCGATGACATAGAACAGGATGATCGCGGCTAAAGCCAACTCCGCAGCGTAGATGATGACGGAGATCACGTTCATAAGCGCCTCCACATAGCGACACGAAATTCTATGCAACTCTGTGCCGGGACATCGTCGTACCACCAAACAATCGCTTGCGCGCTAGCGTCGATGGTTTCGCCGAGGTGCAAATTTTAACACGAGACGATTACCGAACGTCACAACCACCATTATGAGCGAAATTGCGACGTAAACAGTCGTCATCGCCCATGATTCAAATTGATGCACGAGGCCGGTGATCCACGTTGCGGCCAACACGGCCCAGAGGACCTCTTTTGCCAAAGTCTTCAAGTGAACTCCTTTCACGCAGCTCGGGCTTTCTTCGCCGCGAAAGTGGCGTGAGTGACCGACACGGACGTTCCGCGCGGGCCGCTCACTGTTTCAACCTTGGCGTTGAGTTGTTTAGCGAGGGCGTTGACGATGCCGGTGCCAAGCCCAGTTTTTGGTTGGGCAAAGACGCCGTCCGGCGTGCCAGTTCCGTTGTCGGTGACCGAGAGCCTCCAATCCGTTCCGGACACATCGAACGCGACGGCAATCTGCCCATCTTTGGTCGTGCCGTTGAATGCATGTTTTATCGCATTGATGACCAGTTCGGTGACGATCAACCCGAGGCTCTCGGCATCGCGGGACGTCGCTGTTTTTTCGTCGCCGCGCACCTTCAGCGCGATTGCCCGATTGTCGCCGATCATCGACTGTCCCAAGGCCTCGCAAAGCTTCGCAAGATAAGGCTCGAGTTCGACAGACGCGCCGGGCGCAGCGGCATGAAGTTGCTGCTGCACGGTTGCAACCGACATGACCCGCTGATGAGTATCCTGCAGATGACGGCGCGCTTCTTCCAATTCCACGGCCCTCAATTTCATCATAATGATGCTTGCGATAATCTGAAGGCTATTGGCGACACGGTGCTGAAGCTCTTCAAGCAGTATGTCCTTCTGCCGCAGGAGATCGTCCTTTTCGCCCTCCAGGATTAGGCGTTGGGTGATATCCTCGATGCCGAGCAGAATATTGGCGCGTGAGCCTGTCTCGTAGAGCACTTTGCGGGCGTTCAGGCACATCGTGCGGCATCCGATGCCGGGAAAATCACGCTCGATTTCATAGGCCTCGATCGCACCGGCTTCGATCGCGCCGTCCGCCGGCAAGATTTTTTCCAGCAGCGACCGAAGCTTTGGAATATCCCACACGCCGTCGCCCAACTCGAAAAGCAGTTTGCCTTCGGTAGCCTCGGGATTGACCTTGAACGTCCGATAGAATGAGCGGCTCGCGGCGACGACGCGCAGGTCTTGGTCGAGCACGACGAGCGGCTCCCGCACGGTGTTCACAATCGCTTCCGCAAATGCACAGGCGTTTTGCAGTTTGTTAAACTGTTTTCTGAACATGGCTAGCCTCGTAACAATTGCCGCCCCGCCCACACATGAAAGGAAACAGGACCGCGGACGTTAGAACCGCCAGGGCCTACCGGACGCTTTTAAATCGAAGGGGAACCCCGCGGATGTGGGGAAGCCGCGAAGCGTCCAGCCGATTAGGCTAGGCTCACGCCTTGTGTGCGTCTGTATAATATTGACCACTATTTGGGTGAGTGAGAACGCTGTAACAGCGGACATCGCTCGGACTTGTGCTGTTTGCCAATGACTTACCGAAAATAGGATTGGACGGCTGCACGGGCGTCTTTGGTCTATTGATTTCAAAACTTGATTTTGAACTTTTTGCCGCTTGGCGCGTTGGTTATCAACTCAGCAAGCAATTGAACCTGAAGCGACGCGTACCAAATTGCGGACGCTATCGTGATGCAATTCCGCCGCGCCTTGTTCTAAACGGAGGAATCCAATGGACATGCTCTTGATTATCATTGTGCTCTTGCTGCTGTTCGGCGGCGGAGGCTACTGGGCTCGCGGTCGCTACTGGTAAACCAACCAGAGCTCGGCTCGTCCCGCCGGGCTTTCTTTTTGCACTTTGCACTAGGCCGAAAAAAATTCTTTTTGATCGAGAGGATGGAGAATGTTCCCATCATGAAAAAACTTTTACAATTGACAGCAATTCTGATTTTGGCTGCAGCGATACTGCCATTGAGTGCCAATGCGCAGGAACAGAAGCAGCAAGCGCCGGCAAAAGCAGCGCCCGCCGCGCGTGGGCCAGCGGCACGTCCGGCCCCTGCAGCGCACGTCGCGCCGCAACATCAGGCTCCGCAAAGGGCAGCCGCGCCGCAACGCTCCCCGCAACAAGCCACAGCTCCCACGCGTCAGGCCACGCCACGCACGCTGCAACATCAGGCTCCGCAAAGGGCAGCCGCGCCGCAACGCGCCCCGCAAAGAGCCGCAGCGCCAACGCGCCAGGCCACGCCACGCACGCTGCAACATCAGGCTCCGCAAAGGGCAGCCGCGCCGCAACGCACCCCGCAACGAGCAACAGCTCCAACGCGTCAGGCCACACCACGCACCGTTAATACACCGGCCCGGACAGCGACGCCGGCGTCCCGCAACGCTGTGCCGTCCGCTGCAACCGCAACATCAACGCGCGCGCAGCTGCGCAACCAGCAACGCCAGGAGCGCACACTACGCGCGCAAGAAACTCGTCAGCTGCGAGCCCTTCCGGCTGCGCAGCGCGCTCAGAAACAGCAGGACATCAATCAGCAGCGCCAGCAGCGCGCGCAACAGCGGCTACAACCTAACATCCAGGCGCAGCCGAAAGGCTTGATTCAGCCCAATGCTCAAGTGCAGCGCAGCACGCGCCGCAACGGCGTCGCGCGTGTAACACCGCAAGCGGCGCAGCAAGGCCGCTTCGCGGCCCAATATTCCGGGCGCGCGCAACGCGTGAGCATGGCTGCGGTCGCTCCCCGCCGGGCTTGGAGCCGCGGCTTGCGCGCTGCCTTCGTGCCTTGGTACGGGCCCGTGTTCTGGCCATATGCCTATTCGGACGTTTTCGACTACGCATTCTGGCCCTCTGGCTATGACGACGGTTACTGGGCCTATGCCTATGACGGTTTCTTCGACGGCGTGTTCTGGGGCGAGGCTGGTCCGCCGCCTGACTATGGCTATGCGTCGGCACTGCCAAGCACGTCCGCGGTACGCGCGAGTAGTGCCGCTACGCCCGCGGCACGCGCGAGCAATGCCGCCGTGCAGGAACTGTGCACGCAACCCGGCACCGGCATCACGGCTTGGCCGTTAGCGGAAATCAACAGCAAGGTTGGCCTGAACCCCGACCAGAAGCAGTTGCTCGATCAGGTGCGAAGCTCCGGCCAAAAAGCCGCCGCCGTATTCAAGGCCTCGTGCCCGGCGGAGAACGCTTTCGCGCGGACGCCACCCGGCCGCCTGCAGGCGATGACGTTGCGGCTCGGCGCCACGCTCGAAGCGGTACAGACCGTCCGCCCGGCATTGGTGGCTTTCTATGACTCACTGAATGATGAGCAGAAGGAACGTTTCAACACAATTGGGCCTAAGCAGCCCAAGGACAGTGCCGAGGCCAGCCAAGCGTCGGTACAGGATGGCAAGAGCTGCAGCGAGCCGAAAGCCGGACTCACCAATCTGCCTATCGAACGGATTGAAGACGTGGTTAAGCCGACTGATGCGCAGGAAGACGGCCTGAAGCAGCTTGAGGATGCCACCGCCAAGGCAGTTTCAATTATGCAAGCGGCGTGCCCCGAGGACACGCCGATCACTCCGCCCGGCCGACTGGAGGCGATGGAGAAGCGACTGCAGGCCATGGTCGATGCAGCTAATACGGTGAAACCCGCACTCAACGACTTTTATGAGTCGCTGAGCGGCGAACAGAAAGCACGCTTCAACCGCATCGGCGGCGAGCTTGCGCTATCGTCAACTGATCGTTTCCTGAAGGAGAAAACACATGTGCACGGCACTAGGAAAAATTGGGATGGGATTTAGCATCGATGATGTGTCGATGCCGAGCGTTAGCGTGGACCGTAACCCCCCGATTCCGGTCTATGCATTGATCGCGTGCACAGCGTGATCATAGAGAGCCCAGCTGGGCCCCCACTCAGCTGAGCTCTCTTACTTTTTCTTGGCTGTGCTGTGCCATGCCGCTGCTTCTGCTTGTACCCGTTCATGGGTGATGCCAATGGAAGAGTTCATTCACCAACAAAATCTCGAGCGCTATCGGAAGATGCTGTCGGAAAAGACGCACGAACCGCAGCGCGAAACAATCGTGCGGCTGCTGGCTGACGAAGAAAACAGAGACGACCCTCTTAGCAAGCTCGATTCATGAATCCGCTATTGACACAAAGCGGACTTGCTGACCGCGCTAACGAATACCTTTGCTAAGTTTGATCTAAATCATTTCGTTTAACTAGCTACGCGCGCTTCAATGACAGCATGGCCGAAAAACATTCCAGACCAACGTTCAAACCAAAGCCCTTCCTGGATGGAAGCGGCTGGCATGTGGATGCCGAGTGGCCAGATGGTGTCACTCAGCATGTTGACGATTTTGGGTCTGATTCTGAGGCACGGGAGTGGATTGCCAAGAAGTCGGAAGCGTGGCTTCAAAAACACCCGATATCTAAGCAACCAGAATGACCACCGCCCTCGGGAAAAGGTTGAACCAAGCAAGGAGAGAAAAACATGGACAAAGATCGAATCCAAGGCTCCATCGAGCAGGCCAAAGGCAAGGTTAAGGAAGTCGCGGGCAAAGTGACCGGCGACGCCAAGCTCGAGACCGAAGGCAAGACGCAGCAGGTCGCTGGCAAGATTCAGAATGCGGTCGGCGGCTTCAAGGACGCGGTCAAGGAAGCTGTCAAAGATTAACGATGACCACCTTCACAATGTGAGGCCGCCTCAGTCGGTGGCCTCTTTATTTTTGAGCGGGCCGCAGGCGCGATGTCCGCTATTGGCACTTAACGGACATGGGCAAGTGCACCGACATGTCCGCTTTTAGGGATAAAGCGGACATCGTGATTGCACTGCGGAATGTCCGCTAACGCTGCCATCGCATCGTGACGCCATGTCCGCGCTGCGGCGTGATGCCGTGCCGTGGTCCGATTGAGGCTTAAAAGAAAAAGGCTGCCGTATGATACGCAACGGCAGCCCATTGCTGGCCACCAGCTCGGGGGGCGGGGGGTGCCAATGGCCAACAGCGAACAGGTTAACCCGCCGAAATGGCGGTGACTGTTCCATACAGACCACTTTTCTTAATTTGTACCGGGCGCCGACTGACCGAGGACCGCGCCAATGGTTGTGACAAAGGACCCGGGCCGTGCGACCAGCCTGTGGCGGCCGGCACATAGTGAGTTGTGAGAGGTCAGAACGTTCCGTCACTAACGCGTGTAGCGGCCCGACCCGAAATGTGCGCTTTCACCGATACCAGTGACGGTGATGCCAATGCCGGTAGTGATGACGATGCTGGTTCGGGACATACGCGTAAGCGCGGTGCCCGTTGCGCGACACACCTGGCGGTTTTGCACCGCTTGGCACTTGGCCAAAGCTGTCGGTATTTGGGGGCGGGTTAGGACCGTAATTCGGCATACTTTGCGCCATTGAGACCGAGCAGGCGCTCACGAGCACGGCGAGCCCAAAGAAAACTGACTTGAATGACATTGGAAACCTCCACTTCACAGAGGTAACCATTCGACCAACGTAGGGGTTCCACTAAAAACTTCCATCCTGCGCGCGGGTTGCTGCCGGCGCTTTGGGGTTTTTGATTTTCAGCCAATTCTACGATGGTCCCGATCGATAGGGCGCGTCCAACTTCTTTGAGACGATGCCCTCAAGGCCGAGATCGCAGGCGGCAACAAACATTCTGTCGCCATGTCCCTCAGCATGTTCGACGTACTGAATGCCATCGCGCGGACAGAACAAGAGTTTGCTTGGAGCTGCCTTGCGTTCGGCAAAACCCCGGTAGCCCAAAGCCACGCGTGCCTATTGTACGTGAGCCATCCGACGGCAGCGCCCATATCCGCCCGCTACAACGACTTCAGGGTAATGTACCGTACGCGGATCGAACAAGCGGTGATCAAATAGATCTCATGTCCGCTTTTGCATTGTCAGCCACTGATTTTCGCGGATTGCTGCAATACGATCACCGGGGCGCCAATTGGCACACGCGTATATGGATCGATGACATCCTGATTCAGCATGCGGATACATCCGCTCGAAACCGCTTTTCCAATCGAATCCGGTTCGTTCGTGCCATGGATGCGGAAATAAGTATCCTGGCCGTCTCTATACAAATAGAGCACATGTCCACTCTTGGGGGTAAAGCGGACATGCCGTTTTGCGCTGCACATGTCTGCTTTTGACCCAAAGCGGACATGCCAATAAAACGTTTGTTCCCGGGCCATCAGTCTCGCACGACTGCGGATTAACGGAGCCGTATGCCTGCGGGAACTTTGAGGCATAGATGGTGGCAAGCTTGCGCCGAATCAGTTTCCCTCGACCGGTTGATTTCCGGAGGTCCCTGCGATGCCTTCGGGGATCCATAAGATGTTGAGACAGACCGGTGTCAGACCGGAAATGCCGAGGTCGCGTGCGGCAACCTGCGACACATCAATTATTCTTCCGCTGATGAAAGGGCCACGATCGGTGATCCGCACTACGGCCGAGCCTCCGGTTTTTTGATTGTCGACGCGGACCAGTGTCCCAAATGGCAGTGTCCGGTGCGCGGCGGTAAAATTCCCGGGAAGTGTATCTTCTCCACTCGCCGTCTCTTCGGTCACGGTTGCATAGACCGAAGCCAAACCGCACTCGCCCGGTTTTCTATCAGCTGCGCTCGCCGATCCCAACAGAAAACTCTGCAACAACGCAACCACAAGCAGGTGTGACTTCGTGATCATTGATCGCTTCGTAAACCTGGAAAAGCTAAATCGATGCTCGCAGCGACACGACAGTGAAGACCAATCAGGAAATTGGTGCAGTATCATTGAGATTAGTCAAAGGAATGTCCCAAGCGACTTGAAGCGGGTCGATACGGGCTTCCGTCGCGTGGCACACCGAGAGGAACGGAACGACAATGTCCGGTATCTGACATAATTGATTTGGATCAATGTGATTTGGCTGGCTCAGTGGCAACCAATTCAAGCGCGGATATACAAGCGCCGAATTTCGCCAATTGATTTGCAAAATGGGGCTTTGCCATGAGCAATAAAGCCGGTTTGACGCTTTTCGCGGCGGGCCTGCTCGCGGCGACTGTTGGGTTTGCACCTTACGCGCCGAGTGCAGCGCAAGAGCGACCCGCAATCAGCACTGATTTTTCCGCACAGCAGCAGCAAGAGAATAAAGGGCAGCAAAAGAAAGCCGCGCCAGCCGCACGCCCGGCTCCGCAGCGAGCAGCTCCGCAGCGCGCGGCTCCACAGCGAGCAGCTCCGCAGCGCGCGGCTCCACAGCGAGCAGCTCCACGCGCGGCTCCACAGCGAGCAGCGCCACAACGAGCAGCTCCGCAGCGCGCGGCTCGCACTGTCACTCAGCCAAAGGCCTCTTCGCGTGCAGTCAAGCAACCGAAAGCCACATCGCGCGCAGTCACGCAGCCGAAAGCCACGTCACGTGCGGTCAGGCAACCGAAGGCCACTTCGAAAGCGGTCGCCCCGACTGCCGGTGGTCGCAAGGGGGTATCGCCCGCTGCCGCTCCGCGGGTCGTCACACCACGCGGCACCAGAAACGTCACTGCATCGCACTTGCGCGGGGTGCCGGCGCGCGGCGCCGGCCGCGTTGCTATCCGCGGCCAAAATTACTCGGCGTGGCGTAGCGGATACCGCGTGCGTCATGGTAGCGGCTGGTGGACGTTTGTCGCACTCAGCACCTTGGGCGCCATCGCAATCGGCTCGAATCAATACTATCCCTACGCCTACATTTCGTCGCCTGAGCCGTATTGTGAAGGGCTGACCGAAGACGGCTGCCAGCTGATGTGGCAGGAGGTGGAGACGATTGAAGGCGGCGTTGTAAATCAATGCGTGGCCTATTGCCCGTGGCAGTAAGCTTGCGGGTCCTCACCACCAGCATAGGAGGTTGTTATGCTTTCGGCTTTAATTGGGGTTCTGATTATTTGCGTCGTCGGCGCAATTTGTTTTTGGATCATCGAAAAGTTCGTCAATGATGGTCGTTTGGCAAATCTTCTCAAATTGCTTGTGGTGCTGATCTGCGTGGGCGCGATCCTGCAGCGGGTGCTACCATTGGCGGGAATTAATTGGTTTTAGCCACGGCTCGATTTCCATCGAGAAAGAGTAATTTAGGCAGCAAACGGAGATGAAACCATGTCGCTGGGGCTTATTCTTGCAATCATCCTCGTCATCTTCCTGCTCGGCGGCTTCTCCGCCAAGAATGGCGAGCGCGATTCCGTCCGCCTCTACGAGTAAGCATTAAAAGTCTTTGGCATGGACGATACGTCGATGCTGGTCATTAGTGTCGGGGCGGAAGGGCCGCACGTCAATATCAACTATGCCGAACGACGCGCCGTTCGTTGATATGTCGAGTGACGCGCCATTCAACGCTATTGAAAATGGAATTACGCTCGCGCACGCTATCGTCGATACGGTTCGCGATCCGCTTCTGGTGCTTGACCAGGACCTGCGCATCGTCGCCGCGAGCCGTTCCTTTTATCAAGCCTTTCAACTCGTCCGTCAGGATGTTCTTGGCCATCTTCTTTATGAGATCGATGGCGGCCAATGGAACATACCTGAGCTTCGTGGCCTGTTAGAAGCGATTGTGAAAGACGATGCGACGGTTGAGGGATATGAAGTCGATCGCGAATTTCCCCGCGTCGGACGTCGCATAATGCGGCTGAGTGCGCGCAAGCTATTCTATGAGGAGGGCACTCATAACACGATGCTGTTGGCATTCGAGGATATTACTCACCGGCGTGCCATTGAGCAGCAGGTTCAGGAGCTGTTGCGCGAAAAGGACATGCTTCTGGAGGAGATGCAGCACCGGGTTGCCAACAGCCTGCAAATCATCGCCAGCATTCTTCTCATAAAGGCGCGAACCGTCCAGTCAGAGGAGACGCGATTGCAATTGGAGGATGCGCACAAGCGCGTTCTGTCGGTTGCCGCCGTTCAACAGCACCTGCAAGCGTCCGGTCGCTTCGCGCCCATCGAGATTTCCAGTTATCTCGCAAAACTATGTGAAACTTTGGCGCAATCGATGATTGGCGATAGTCGAGCAATCTCCGTTAAGGTCGAAGCCGATGCCAGAACGGTCGTATCCCATGAGGCCGTCAGTATTGGGCTGATTGTTACAGAATTGGTCATGAATGCATTGAAGCACGCATTCCCGACCGAAAGGCCGGACGCGGCTATCGTCGTTTCATACAAAGTCGCAGAAACTGACTGGAAGTTGACGATTTCCGATAATGGGGCCGGAATGCCTGATCTGAACGCAAGTGAGAAAAAAGGCGGGCTGGGCACCAGTCTTGTGCAGTCGCTTGCGAAGCAGCTTGACGCCCAAGTGGCTATCGCAAGCGATGCCCACGGAACGGCAGTTTCTATTACTCACGCCACATTCAAATCCAAACCGCGCCTGATTGATCCACATCAATGCGCTTAGCGATTGAGCTGCTTCACTTATACCAAAGACGGAGCGCCCGCCCATTGCGCGTGCGTAGCAGCCGGTGGTCGGGTTTCTCCAAAAAAATGGAGATTTTACGATGAAAAATGTGACACTGAGCTTGCTTGCGGCAGCAGCGATCGGCGCAATCTCGATTGGCAGCGTCTCCGCCATGCCGGTTAACAACCTGGCTGGACTGGGCGAAAGCCACTTTCAGGATATCCGCCTGGTCTGCGACCGTTTTGGGCGATGCTACAATACGCGGCGCGCCTATCGTTCCTATTATGCGCAGCGTTACTATGGTCAGCCTGGCTACGGCTACTATGGTCAGCCTGGGTACGGCTACTATGGTGGCTACGGATATTACGGTGGACCGCGTGTCGGAGTTGGTATCGGCCCGTTCGGCTTCGGGTGGTAACCCACAGACATCTTGCAACGATTCAACTTTGGACCCGCCGGGCTAAAAACCGGCGGGTTCGTTACGTCTGGGTGGTTGCAGATTTTTTTGCGTTCCGGCGATGTCCGCTATTGGCACTTAGCGGACATATCGAGTTGCACCGCACATGTCCGCTTTCGAGGGTAAAGCAGACAATATCAGCGCCTTCCTTTGCGTAACCGTTTGCGCTTCTTTGCAGGCGCGCGGCGTCTCTTCTGCTTCCGCACGACGGGACCAAGCGGCTGCGTTGCTTGTTCGAGCCACTTGCGTGTCGGCGGATCGACCAGCGGGCCGATGATCTCGCGCACGCGCGCGTGATAGGTGTCGAGCCAGGCGCTCTCCTTGGTCGTCAGCATGCCCGGCTCGATCAGCCGCCGGTCGATCGGCGCGAGCGTCAGCGTCTCGAAGGCGTTGAGCGGCTTCTCGGCGCCGGCCGGCTCGGGCGCCGCGATCACCAGCACCAGGTTCTCGATGCGGATGCCGTAGGCGCCGGCTTTGTAATAGCCGGGCTCGTTCGACAGGATCATGCCGCGCTTGAGCGCGACGTGTGCCGAGCTTGGAGATGCGCGCCGGGCCTTCGTGCACCGACAGATAGCTGCCGACGCCGTGGCCGGTGCCGTGGTCGAAATCGAGGCCGGCCTGCCACAGCGCCGGCGCGCGAACGGGTCGAGCTGCGCGCCGGTGGTGCCGTCGGGAAACACCGCGCGTGGCGATGGCGATATGGCCCTTGAGCACGCGGGTGAAGCGCTCGCGCATCTCGGCGCTCGGCTCGCCGACCGCGACGGTGCGGGTGATGTCGGTGGTGCCGTCCTGGTACTGCGCGCCGGAATCGATCAGGAACAGTTCGCCCGGCGCGATCCTGCGGTTGGTCGCGCGTGGTCACGCGGTAATGCACGATGGCGCCGTTCGGCCCGGCGCCGGAGATGGTCGGGAACGAAACGTCCTTGAGCAGCGCCGGTGTCGCGGCGGAAGCTTTCCAGCGCCTCGACGGCGTCGATCTCGGTGAGCTTGCCGCTCGGGCGCCTCGCGGTCGAGCCAGGCCAGGAAGCGCGCCACCGCCGCGCCGTCGCGCAGGTGCGCGGCGCGCGCGCCGGCGATCTCGGCGTGGTTCTTGACCGCCTTCATCAGCGCGATCGGGATCGGCGCCCGCGCGCGACCTTGCCGCCGGCGCTCGTCGATGATCGCGCGACAGCGCGTCGGCGCGCGGTCGCCTGGTCGAGCCGCACGGTCTTGCCGCTGCCGAGCGCCGTCGAGCTCGCGTGCGAGCGTCGTCGGGCTCGCGCACGTCGGCGAGCTCTTCGAGCTGCGTGCGCGCACGGCGTTGTCGAGCTTTGCGGCCGTCGATGTAGAGCGCCGGCCGGCCCTCGCGCGGCACGATGGCGAAGGCGAGCGGCAGCGGCGTGTGCGCGACGTCGGAGCCGCGGATGTTGAAGGTCCAGGCGACGTTCGTGCGGATCGGAGACCACCAGCGCGTCGGCGCGCAGCTTCGTCGATCTCGGCGCGGATCGCGCTCGAGCTTGTCAGGCGCCGCCTCGCCGGCGAAGCTTGAGGTCGTGCAGCGCTCACCGCGCCGAGCGGCGGCGCCGGGCGGTCGGTCCAGATCGCGTCGATCGGATTGCGGTCGACCGGCGACGAGCGTCGCGCCGGCAGCCGCGCAGGCCTTGCGTCAGCCGCTCGCGCCTGCTCGGCGGTGTGCAGCCACGGGTCGTAGCCGAGCTTGGCGCCGCTCTTGCAGGTTGTCGCTCGAGCCATTGCTCGGGCGGGTCTCGACCAGATGCTCGATCGCGAACAGCGCCGTGTCGACCTGCGCGTCGCGCCTGCAGCGTGTAGCGGCCGTCGACGAACATGGCGGCGCGCGTCGCGCAGCACGACCGCTGCGCCGGCCGAGCCGGTGAAGCCGGTCAGCCAGGCCAGCCGCTCCTCGCACGCCGGCACGTATTCGTTCTGCTGCCGGTCGGCGCGCGGCACGACGAAGCCGTCAAGGCCGCGCCGCTTCAGT
The DNA here is from genome assembly GCA_963754145.1 of uncultured Actinomycetota bacterium. Lineage (GTDB taxonomy): Bacteria > Actinomycetota > Actinomycetes > Propionibacteriales > Nocardioidaceae > Marmoricola. The sequence continues at coordinate 239,708 of CAVWFF010000005.1, read as the reverse complement.
TCGGCGCGCAACGCAGCGACACGCGCAGCGCTCTGGGCACGCGCGCTCGCATCCTCGAACGTCTGGAAGCGGGCCTCGAACATGGAATGTCCGCACTCTAATCTTCTTCGCAAACCTAGCAATGCAGGCATGCCGGCAGCGCGGGAGGCGCATCACCACAGTTAACGGTGCCTGACGACTGGTTAAGTGATGCCAAAAACGGCACACCGCCGGGCATTTGGCCGGACTTTGTGCAATGCATCAATTCATCTGCGTGATGCGAGCGATCAGTTCTCAACTATTCGTGAATTCATGTTGGAATTACGGGGCTTCCATGCATCCGCGGAGCTACAAATAGCGACAGAACCGTTTATGTTGCAATGCAATAGTCAGGGCCAAATTTAAAGGCGTTTCGTCTGACGATGGTTCTGGAAGGAGATTTTCGATGGTTGCTGTCACTTATGGCGTTGCCCGCGTTACCGCCCCGAAAAACGCTGGAGAGCGAGCCTCCGGCACGCGCAAGAATTTGGTCACCCGTTTCGTGACTGCGATGATGGAAGCACGGCTGCGCCAGGCGCACAAAGAAATCGCCCGGCACGCGCATCTGCTCGACCACAGTGATGAGTACAAGGATTTGCTGAAGGCCAAACCCGCGATCGGCGGCTGGTAATAGCAGCCGCTTTCACCGGCGAAACCGCCCCGGCTTCCCCGCCCGGGGCGGTTTTGTTTTTCGATGCATCACCAGTGTGACCCAGCCGTCGAGCGCGATGCGTTTCTCGAGCACGAGACCTCGCGCGCGGTAGATCGCCAGCACGGCATTCGCATGGCTCGGCAACAGGCCGGACAGGACGATCCGTGCGCCCGGCGCGGTCAACCTGCAAAGTGGCACGGCCAGTCGCGTCAGTGCGCTCAGCAGAATATTCGCGAAGATAAGCTGATAGGGCGCGGCGGATGTGATCGCGCGCGCGGCCGTGCCGGATGCGCGTATGAACGTGACCAGAGGCGCCACGCGATTGATGCGCGCATTTCCGCGCGCCGTCTCGATTGCGCGCGCATCGATATCGCTTGCCGTGATGCGGGCATGAAGAAGTCTTGCCGCGGCAATCGCCAGGACCCCGCTGCCGGTGCCGACATCGAGCACACGGCGGACATGCCGGCGCTTTGCAAGATTGGCAAACGCCTGCAGGCACCCACGCGTCGTGCCATGGTGGCCGGTGCCGAAGGCGAGCGCGGCTTCGATCTCGATGCCGATGTCGTTGGCGCGTAATTTTGCGCGATCATGCGCGCCATGAACCAGAAATCGCCCGACGCGCACCGGCTTGAGATCGGCGAGGCTTTGCGCAACCCAATCCGCCGGCGCCACCGGCTCGATGGTCAGCAACCGCGACGCAGCCTCGCCCGCCGCGATCGCGACCAGACTGCGCAGGCTTGCCTCCTCGGGCGGTTGGCGAAAATGGACGGCGACCTGCCAGCGGCCGGCCCCATCCTCGAAGGCTGCGCAGACCGTATCTCCGACGTCGAGGCTTTCCCCGAGATAGGCCGCCAGCCGGCGTGCGGTCTGTTCGTCGCAGGCGAGTCTTGCGAGCGTGGTGGGCGAATTCATGTCGAACAAGTTTGCCCTTCGCAATCCGGTACGCAACGACTATCTAGGCAGTTGTGACCATCGAAATCCCCAATTCCGCCGATCTGGATGCCCTCGCTCTTGCCCGCCGCAGCGGCTGGCCCGAGGACCTGTGCGTCCTGGTAGCGCGTTATCCGCGCGAGCAGTGGGATGCTCATCCAAACCTCGGTGAAATGGCGCGGTTCTGGCTGTCGCGCCACGCCATGTTTCGCGAGTTATCCGCCGCAATCGAGCAGATCGCCGCCCATCTCCGCGCCGGCAAGCTTCCGCCGCAGGAATTTGCGCGCCAATTTGTGCCGCGGCTGCAGTTCATGCTCGACCAGCTCAACGTCCACCATCAGATCGAGGATCTCCATTATTTCCCGATCTTCCGCGCGGCCGATGACCGGCTGGCGCGAGGATTCGATGTACTGGAGGGCGACCACCACCACATCCATGCCGACATGGCGCGCACCGCCGAGACCGCGAACGCGCTGCTGCGCGCTTTGCAGGGCGGCGGTGAGGCGATGCGCCGGTGTGGCGACAGCTACGCCGACGCGAGCGCGGCCTTGCTTAAAGGACTCGCCCGTCATCTCGACGACGAGGAAGATCTGATCGTGCCGCTGATCCTCGACCGCAGCGAGGCGGCGCTGGGTGTTGCACATCACGGCGGTTAAGGAGAGACCACCATGGCTGACCAGTCGGCAAAGGTGAGACGAACACTTCTGCTCCGGTTGAAAGCGCCGACAGCCGATGCAGCGAAGATGCTCGGCTCAATGATGCAGAATACCGCTGCGATGTACAAATCTTTCGGTGACGCGAAGGTGCGGCTTCTGCGGAATTCGGATGACCAGACCCAGTTTCTTCAGATCATCGAGTTTCAGTCCGATGAAGCCGTCGAGCGCAGCCGGCAGAAGATGGCGAGCGACCCGGCAATGCAGAATTTCCTGCAGGCCTGGCGTGCGATGTTTCCCGGGGCTGCCGATGCCGAAGTCTACGAGGACGTGAGCGAATAAGCTTAGATCAGTTTCACGCAGAACCTCACCCGCTTATTCCCGCGCATAGCCGTCCGAAGGACGGCGTGCTTTCGCGGGCCTAAGTCGCGGGCATCCACGTCTTAACGGCACAGCTATTTCAAAGACGTGGATGGCCGGAACAAGTCCGGCCATGACGGCTGAGTGTGTAGCGCGCACGTAGACTGGAGCAGACCCCAGGTCCGCCTGACAATCAGTGCCGCTTGAAGTACTGGATCTCGCGCTCGTGCTTCAGTGCCGCACGTTTTGAGCTGAAAGTGCCGAGGTTGCGGCGCTTGCCGGTGCGCGGATCCCTCTTTCGCGAATACAATCTGTATTTTCCGCCCGCGAGCTTGCGGATCACGTCGTCACCAGCCGGATGGGCCGAAGAGACCACGGCCGTTGTAGTAACGCCGCTCGTAATACGGATACGGATAGGGGCGCTGGTAATAGTAGGAACGCGAGCTGTATTGGATTTCGCGCGGGTCGCGGGTCTGGTAGCTCCGCGGCGGCGGCGCATTATCGGTATCGACGTCGTCCGTGCCGTAATTCCGCCCATAGGGGTTGCGCGGCTGGTTGTAGTCGGAGCCGCGGGTTGACTCGCGCGTGGTGCCGCGATCGCGGCTTGCGACGAGATCGCTGGATTTCGGAATTTCGCCGACGAGCCTCACGCGCGTGTTGAACACGCCTTCGTCCTTGACCAGGGCGTAGAGAGTCGCGGCGTTCTGCGGCGCCAGGCGCACGCAGCCATGCGACGCCGGTCTGCCGAGATTACGAATCTCGTATGTGCCGTGGATGGCGTGGCCGATCTTCGAGAAGAAAATCGAGTTCGGCATGGGGGCATCATCCCACTCACGGGAGAAGTGGTCCTTCTCCATGCGGAACGGCTGGAAATCGCCTGATGGCGTGTCGTAGCCGTCGCGGCCGGTCGACACCGGCCAGGTGTAACGGTCCTCGCCGTTGACGGTGACCGTCATTTTCTGCGCCGACTTGTCGATGATGATCATGACATTGGCATGCGCGGCCTGAGCCAATGTGACCACTGCAATGATGGCCGCGAAGGGGAGCGCAATACGATGGAGACGCATACGACAGCTCCAGCTTCCACCCCGACGTTCGCAGCCTAGCACGCTCCCGGCTTCTGACGATGTCAGTTCACGCAATAGTCATTTTTCATGCAGGCGAGGGGAGGCAAACGATACCGGATTAAATGCGAGCACGTCGGCCCCGGCATAGTCGTCGCCGGGGCCAAAATGTAACGCCGCCAATGGATTCTCGTTCCGGCAGCGATGGACGCCGCAGGTCTATTGCATCGCAATCGTCAGTCCACTGAGATTGAGTGACGCGGAAAATCCAACCTTAGGGCCTTGCACGTGGAGCACGACGCCATTCGCATTCTGCAGCGTGGCAGTTGCCGCGCCTCCGGCAACTGCCAGGCCCGCACCGACCGCCGTGTATGAGCCTGCGATATCGCTGGCTCTGCGCAGATTGCGCGCACGGCCCACAAGATCGGAGCTGCTTACGCCGATCATGCCAAGGCTCACGCCGCTAATACGCAGCGGATAAGTCCTGCCATGAAAGGTCAAAGTACCCGAGCCGCCGCCGACGCCGACGATGAAGCCGGCGCTGCCGACGCGGAGCCGCACCGTGCCGCTATCCGCCTGCGACGGCAACGTCGCCACCATCAACATAGCCGCCGCCGCGACCGCCGCTGCGGCTCCCTTAATTGTACGCGTAAAACCAAACATCATTGCCTCCTTGTTGTTGCATTGAAAAGACACGACGAAATCAGAATCGAGAAAAGCATCCTCTTTCTAGTTGGTATATCCGGGCGGCACCTTTTTCCACGGATAGCCGGCGCGGCCTTTTTCGTAGCCATAGGCGAAAAGCGATTGCATGTAGCCTGGATCAAAAGGCCCCTTGTACGGCACCGTGAAATCTTCGCCGATCGAAGCAAGATTGAAATCGACGCCGTCGCGTCTGGCAAGCGTATACATGCGATAGGTATCGTTGACACCACTGGACATGGTCATCGTCGCCAACGCTTCCTTGGCAATTGCTATCGTTCGCAGCTGCACGCTTTCGTCCTGGCGGAAGAACCGGCCGTTGCGGATCACATAGGCGACACGCTTGCGTGCCCGCAACGCCTTGTCATCGACACCAAGCCGCTTGGCAGCGCCTCTGATCGAGAACGACGGCGGGTAGAAAAACACCTGTGCAATGGTACCGCCGTCGACGTGCATTTCCTGGCGCTTCTGGCCGTCGACCGTGACGTCCAGCATGACTGGCGGAAACACGGCGGGGATAGAAGCCGACGCCAGCAGCACGTCAACGATGAGATCGCGGGCCTTCGGATTGTTGGTTGCTGCAATCGCTCCGATATTCCAGATGACGGGGCGGCTCTGGTCGAGGTTCGTCGTCAGAACGAACAACAGCCGGCCCTTGCCGTATTCCTCGGCAATCTTCTGGACCATGGCCGCATCGACATTACTTTCGATCAATCTGCGCAGCGGCGTGTTGTCGACGAGGGAATCGGACGTGACGGCTGCGATCAACGTCGCACGCTTCTGGAAGATGTCGCCCGCGCTCGTTTCGGTATACATCCCGGCAAGGCTTTGGTCGTAAGCGCGGCCCAGGAAGGCGAAAGGCGCCGAGAGAGCCCCGGTGCTGACGCCGGTCACCATGTCGAATTCAGGCCGGTTGCCGTGTGCGCTCCATCCGACAAGGAGCCCGGCTCCAAATGCGCCGTCGTCACCGCCGCCGGAAAGTGCGAGGAAATTGCGGGTCTGCGCCGGTCGCGCGCGGTTACTGCGCTGATAGGCCTTTATTGCGACATCGTAGATCCGGTTGGTGTCACTCACGTAGAAGCGCGCGTCAGGAGTATCGAGAATGTCGATCTGCCGCGCCTCCGCATAGGTGACGGCCGGAAGGCGTTCGAGCGTCGCGCAACCCGACACGAGGGTGGCCGCCAACATGCCGGCGAGCAAGCGCGTGCGGTTGCGCCATCCGTGAAACACGCTCGGCGTGCCGACAAACTTTAGAGGCATACTGCTACGCGCCCCGATACGCGCCCACACCGTCTATTTCGTGATCATAGGCCTTTTTGCCGCAGCTTCCTGACGGGCCGCCGGCGAGATCGCGAAAGTCAGCCATACGTTCCATCCATCCGGGCGGTTTTCCGCCGCGAATTCCTTGTAGCCTTTCAGATTGAGATAGCCCTGCACGTCCTTGCTTATCGGTATCACATAGCCGATCTGCGGTCCGATGCCGAAAACCCGCGATTCAAAGCAGCCGACACGATCGCCAGCGCCGCTGTCGCAGGACAGCTGGTTGTACCAGTAACCGACGAGCCCGAGCTGAAGCTGCTTGGTGACGAACCTCGAAGCGCCGAGGTCCAGGTGCATGTCGACGCCGTTCTGGTAATCGGTGTGCACGTTCTCGAAATTGTAGGTGAAGCCGAGCGCAGCCGAGAATTCGTATCCGGTTTGCGGATTGAAATAAGTATAGGCGCCGCCGACATCGATCGCATTGTGGCCGATGCCGAGATTGGCGAGTTGGCTCGGATCGTAGCGCCCGGTCGTCAGGTTGCCCGTGGCATAGACCAGGAAATTGTTGACGCCTTGATTCCAGCGAAGATTGAACTGCGGCACCAGATCGCCGAAGCCGGTGACCTCATCGGTTCTGCCGCCCGAGATTGTAAAAGGTATTGGACCGAGCGCGCCGGCGACCGTGGCGTCGACGGAAACGCGGTTTCGTCCGTATGGGACGATGAGAAGCACGTTGGCCTGCCCGCCTAGCACGGGGGTTGCAAATGTGTAGCCGGGAATTGCAAAGTAGAGATCGGCTCTGGCGTCAAGATTTGCATTCAAGCCGCCGGTGAAATTGGCGGTGATGTTGCCGCGACTGACTTGTCGCGCAAACGCGACGTTGCCGCCCGCAGAGACTGAGGTGTGGTAGTAAATGTTGGCAAAGGAAAATCCCGGCGTCAGCGGCGTTGCCGCCATGCTTCCGAAAAATCCTGGTACCCAAAAGCTGACGCCGCCTTCGTCGGCGCGCGCGGCGTTGGAGGTGTCGTAGACAACGAGACTAACGAGCGCTGCCGCAACTCCGCAGGATCGCAAGCGCGCTTTCAGACGGTCTGATCGATTCCCATTCGCTGAACCGCCGCAGCCGATCCGCCTCATCATCCGCCCCCCTTATTTGCTCCGCTCGAATTCTACACAGCGGACGCCGCAAAGACGACTAAGATCTCCTTTTCCTCAGGTTCGCAGCCCGCGCCGGCGACGCAGCCGGCAGGGCTCTTCCCGTTGCCTTCAGGATGGCCTCGATGAGTGTGGGGCCGTGCAACGGCTTGGTGAGGAATGCCTTTGCACCCGACGCCGTGCTCCGCTCGCGCACGCCCGGCATCGTCGAATGCGGTAATGACGACGGTCGGAATCTTTTTGTTGATGCGATTGAGATAGCGTTGCAGGTCGAGCCCCGTGAAATCAGGCATGTGCACGTCGACGACCAGACACTCTGGTAGGTCGGTACGGATGAAATCGATGAATTCGCGCGCCGTGCCGTAGGTTTGCGGCTCGAATGACGATGCCGACAACAGCCGTGCCAGCGCGGTCCGCACGGATGCCTCGTCGTCCACGATCGCGACCCGGATGGGGGATTTTGACATACCGCGGTATTGTCGCGCGAAACGGCTTACTGCGTCGAGTTGACCCAAAGTCCTACGTGGGAAACTACGGGTCGCTGCGGGCCGGAGCGATTCCCGCCCGGTCGGCGAGCCGGACAAGTTCGGCGACGCTTCGCATCCCCAGCTTGGCCATCATGCGTCCGCGGTGCACCTTGATCGTCTTTTCGACGGTGCCAAGGCTTGCGGCAATCTGCTTGTTGAGCCGGCCGGCGATCACATGCTCCAGCACCTCACGCTCCCGGTGGGTGAGGGTGGCAAGCCGCTCATCGATCGATTTGCTTTCCTGCCGCTTCTGGCGCGAGGCGGCATCCAACTCGGCCGCATGAACGACGGCAGAAAAGAGTGCGTCCCGCTTGACGGGCTTTGTCAGAAAATCGACGGCGCCCGCTTTCATCGCCCTGACGCTGGTCGGGACGTCGCCGCGCCCCGTCAGGAAAATGATGGGACGTTGGGAGCCCGATCGGGCCAAGGCCTCCTGTAGACGAAGACCATCGAGCTCCGACATCACGAGGTCGATGATTGCGCAGCCCGGAACGGACGGATCATGGGAGGAAAGAAATTTTTGCGGCGACGAGAAGGACTTGGTCCTGTATCCGCCCGCCTTTAAAAGACGCGTGATCGACCGCAAGACAGCCGGGTCGTCGTCTACAAGATAAGTCGTAAAGCCCACGTCGCCCATCACTCACACACCTCACGGGGGCAAAGGTTACCTCAATCCAGCAATACGTAGCGCCATGCCGTTGCCGCGTACCTGGTTCAGGTGCTTGCTCTGTGGCCCTCGATCAGCGGGAACACCAGCAGGAACAGCGCGGCGCTGGCCAGGAGCACGCCCGGCAGGTCGACCTTCTTCGTCGACGCCGAGGACGTGTTGGGCACGAAGAACCACGGCCAGCACGAGGATCAGCCAGGCCGATCGGGACGTTGATCAGGAAGATGCTGCGCCAGCCGACGCCGAACGCGTCGTGGGTGACCAGCCAGCCGCCGAGGAGCGGGCCGACCACGGCCGCCGTACCGCTGACGGCGCCGACGACGCCGAAGACCGCCGCGCGCTCGCGCGGGGCGTAGAGCACCTGCACGCTGGAGAGCATCTGCGGCACCATCATCGCCGCGAAGCCGCCCTGGACGACGCGGGCCGCGACCAGCAGGTCGCCGCTGCCGGCGAGGCAGGCGGCCAGCGAGGCGGCCGTGAAGCCGCCCACGCCGAGCAGGAACATGGTGCGACGGCCGACGTTGTCGCCGAGCCGACCGCCGGTGATCAGCAGGACGGCGAAGCGTCAGGGTGTAGCCGCTGAGCACCCACTCGAGGTGCGCGGGCGTCGCGTGCAGGTCGTCCCGGATGGACGGGCAGCGCGACGTTGACGATCGTGACGTCGACGAGGTCCATGAACGCGGCGAAGATCAAGATGCCGGTGGCCAGCGCCCTGCGGGGCGCGTGGACGTGCGGGACGGTGGGGTCGAGGACGGACACGGGTTCTCCTTCGATGAGGAGCCGCTCGTCTACCCTTGCGATTGCGAGTCTGGGTCCTGAGCGACTCGGTTTCGAGATCCCCGGTCGATGGCCGTCGGCCGGGGATCACTTCTGTGACAGGGCGCTGCTACCCGCCTGCGTCGTCGAGGTTCCAGTCGAAGGCCCCGGGGAACTCCGCGGCGAGCTTCTGCTGGAGGTCCTCGCCGTCGTGCCCCGCCTCGCGGAGCTCGTGCATGCGGGCCCATCCCTCGAGGCCGCCGAGGCGGCGCGAGGAGATCTTGTCGACGAGGGCCCGGACGAACGCCGTCTCGGCCTCCCGCAGGTGCTCGGCGTAGTCACCCTCGACCGTGAAGAGCTCGGGGAAGCCGTCGGGCAGCATCGCGCGCAGTCCCTTCTGGCGTGCGGACTCCTTGGCGAGCGCCTCCAGCCGCTGTCGCAGCATGTCCTCGACGACGTCAGGCGGCAGGGCGCCCATCAACGACAGCGCGGCCTCGAAGTCGGTGAACTGCGGCTGCGGGTCACGGAGCATCTCGGCCAACCACTCACGCATCGCGTGCTCGCCCTCGCCGGTCAGCGTGTAGACGGTGCGCTCCGGGCGGTTGCCCTCGCGCCGGGTCTCGCCCGCCTTCACCAAGCCCTTCTTGCGCAGCGACTCGACGACGGCGTACAGCGACCCGTAGTTGAGCCGGATGCTGTCCTCCTTGCTGCGGTGACGCAGCGTCGTGGACATCTCGTAGGGATGCATCGGCTTCTCGTAGAGCAGGGTGAGCACCGCCAGGGCCAACGCGTTCGCCGGTCTCTTCATGCCGTCGCTCCTCCGCTGCTTGCTCTGACACGAATACTCTAGATCAAGTATTCGCCCTTGAGCAAGCAGTCCGGGCACACCCTGGAGACGCGTGCTGGCCGTGGTCACCGACCTGGGCGACGAGCTGCGAGCGTCACGCCGCGCAGCCGCTGGGCGCCGAGGTACCAGGCGATCATCAGCAGACCGGTGTACACGTCGTTCTCGAACCAGCCGAACACGGTCTGCTGCCGGGGCACGAAGGTGGTCGGGTACCAGAAGACCGCGACCACCAGGAGCACGCCGAGGGAGGTCAGCAGCGCCACCTGCGGCCACCTGACATTCTTGCGGGCCAGTGCCGCAGCGCCGAACCCGACGAGCGTAGAACAACCACGCCGCCGGCGTGGTCACCGTGAAGCGGTGGTCCTCGATCCCCACGACGGAGCTGTAGACGGTGTGGACCGCGGACGGCGCGAAGGCGACGCCGAGGACCACCGAGATCTGGACGCCGTACGACGTGGACCGGGTGGACGTGCGCCGTGCTGCGGTGCGTGTGCTCATGAGTGCTCCTCGGGTTGCGGACGCGACCGGATGTCGGCCGCCGTGACGACCGTCCGCGACCGAGGAGGCGTACGACACCCACACGTCGCGGTGTCGGGCAGCGTGGGTGTGCTGTGGGTGGGACCGAGGGCGATGCCTCACGAGGCTGGCGGCACCACTTCGTCCCACCGGCCCAGGGGGTCTCAGATGCACTCCGACAGCCACGCCGCCCGAGCGACCCGACGTCCACGAGATGGTCGTGATCCACCGTGCCTTCCGGCGCGAGTTCGCGCAGATCCCGCGGCTCGTGCGCGGGGTGCGCGACGGTGACACCTCGCCGCGCAAGCGTCGTCGCCGACCACCTGCGCCTGTGTCATGGCCGGCCTGCACATGCACCACACCGGCGAGGACGTCGTGCTCTGGCCGCTGCTGCTGGAGCGGGCCGCACCGTCGACCGGGCTGGTCGAGACGATGCAGGCCCAGCACCACGTGTCGACGAGCACGTCGCGCACGCCGGGAGGCGCCCCCACGAGGCCAAGGGCGAGCAGCTCGCCACTGGTCGAGCGGCTCACCGCCTCCTGGAGCACCTCGACCTCGAGGAGCGCGAGATCCTTCCGCTGGCCTCCCGGCACGTCTCGGTCGCGGAGTGGGACAGCCTGGGTGAGCACGGCAAGGACGCGATGTCCTCGCGGCAGCTGCCGCTCATGTTCGGCGCGATCCTCGAGGAGGCGGACGAGGGTGAGCGGCAGCGGATGCTGGCCAACCTGCCGGCGCCGATCCGGGTGGTCATGCGCACCGTCGCGGCCTGGCAGTACCGGCGCTACATCACCCGCGTACGAGCCGCGTGAGCAGCCTGTTTCGCCGTTGGCACGCGCCGTACGTCAGCGGACCACGGTTACTGGGCAGTGGGCGTAGGCGGCGACGTGGTGGCTGACCGAGCCGAGCACCAAGCCGCGGAAGCCGCCGTGGCCGCGCGTACCGACGACGAGCAGGTCGGCGTCCGCCGACGCCTCGATGAGGACCTTTGCTGGGAGCCCTGCTTGACTCGCGGCTGAACGAGCACCGGCGGGTCCTCGCCGAGCACCTCCTTGATCTCGCGGAGGAGATCCTCGGCAGTGCGCTGGCTCGGGTCGGGCACGTACCTCTCCGACACGCTGACGCTACCGGCGGGCGGCGGAATCGTGTGCTCCCAGACATTCACGACGACCAAGTCGGCCCGGTGATCTGCAGCTTCAGCGGCAGCCCACGCCAGCGCCTTGTGGCTGGGGGGTGACCCGTCGACGCCGACCAGAACGGTGCTCCATGTGCTCACCCTCGACTCCTCTCCGGATGTCGCCAAGCGACGGCCGCGGGAGACGAGGACCGAAGCGGCTGCCGACGTCCGACAATGGAGGCTGGGACACCCGGTACGCCGACTCCACCCGACCGCGCTCCTCCCGCTGGCTCGAAACGCTATTACAGAGCGTGCGGCCCGTCGAGAGGCTTCGCGTCGCGACTCAGACCGGCTGGCGCCCGCCGCATGAACCTCCATGATTGCGGGTACGGATCACCCGGGTCTAGTTTCACAAATGCTGGTCATGGATCTCGTCGGCCGAAGGGGTCGCCATGTCTGTCACGACGTCAGAAACTGTCTCGCCGACTGCTGGGGACGAGCGCAGACCGCTCATGTCGACCAGCGCACTGCTGATGATGAACCTCGGGTTCTTCGGCGTGCAGTTCAGCTTCGGTCTCACCCAGTCGGCGGTGAACCCGCTGTTCCTGCTGATCGGAGCGTCACCCGACCAGCTCCCCATCCTCAACCTGGCCGGGCCGATCACGGGTCTGCTCATCCAGCCTCTGATCGGCGCCGTCAGTGACAGGACGTGGCACCCTCGCTGGGGCCGCCGTCGACCCTTCATCACGGCCGGCGCGGTCCTCTGCGCGGTCATCTTGTTCGTGTTCCCCTTCGTGGGCGCCCTGTGGCTGGGCGTGCTCTGCTTCTGGCTGCTCGACGCCGGCAACAACACCTCGATGGAGCCGTACCGGGCCTTCATCTCCGACCGGCTGCCGAAGTCGCAGCTGGCGCGGGGATTCCTGACCCAGAGCATGTTCACCGGGGCCGGTGCCGTGCTGGCCAACGTGTCGCTCTTCCTGCTGCAGAAGGTGTCGGCCCTCGACAAGACCGCCGGGAACGGTGTCCCCTACTGGATGTACACCGTGTTCATGATCGGCACGGTCTGCATCCTGGTGACGGTTCTGACCGCGATGGCGCGCACCCGCGAGCTCACTCCGTCGGACGAGGACCTCGAGGAGATCCGCAACGCACCGCGCGGGCTCGGGCACGCCATCAGCGACATCAAGGACGCCGTCGCCGCGATGCCGATCGCGATGCACAAGATCGGCGTCGTCTTCTTGTTCCAGTGGTACGCCATGTTCATCTACTGGCAGTTCCTGGCGGTCAGTCTCGGTGAGACCGTCTTCGGCGGCACGCCCGAGCAGGGTGGCCCGGCCTGGGACGACGCGATCGCCTGGAGCGGTCTGATGAACGGCGCCTACAACTTCGTCACGATGGTCTCGGCGCTGTTCCTGGTCGGCTTCGCCCAGCGGATCGGCGCCAAGCGCGTGCACGCGGCCGCCCTCGGCCTCGCCGCGCTCTCGCTCATCTGGCTGGCCCACATCGACAACCAGTACCTCGCGCTCGTCCCCATGATCGGTGTCGGCATCTTCTGGGCCAGCGCCGTCGGCGTCCCGTACCTGATGGTCGCCAGCATGGTTCCGGCCAAGCGCACCGGCGTCTACATGGGCATCCTCAACATGATGATCGTCGTGCCGATGCTGCTCGAGACGGTGACCTTCGGCTGGATCTTCAAGCACCTCCTCGACAGCAAGGGCTCCAACGCGATCACGCTGGCCGGCGCCCTGCTGGCCGTCGGCGCCGTGGCGATGCTGTGGGTGAACCCACCCAACGAAGCCGACGAGTCGCCGATCGTGCCGCTCGGGAGCAGGCGCAGCATCACGGTCTACGACCGAGTGGTCGTCGGTTCGGACGGCACCCCCACCAGCCTCTACGCCGTCGACCGCGCCGCGGAGGTGGCGCAGGCGGCGCAAGCCAGGCTCATCGTCGTCACGGCGTACACCGACGCCGACCCCGGCACGGCCGCGACGCCCTCCGCAGGAGAGCACCGCCACCTGTACGGCAAGGAGACGCGGTCCGAGCCCTGGACAAGTCGGTGACCGGTCTGACGCGGAGCGCGCCCGCTACATCGAGCAGCGGCTCGTCCCCGGTGACCCGGCCCAGGCGCTCCTCGACACGGTCGGGGCCAACCCAGCGAGTGTCATCGTCGTCGGCAACCGCGGACTGGGAGCAGTGGAAGGGCAGCTGCTCGGGTCCGTTCCCGGCGACGTGGTGAAGAACGCCGTCTGCGACGTGATCATCGTGCAGACATCAGCACTCGACGAGGACCGCATGCTCGCCGAGGCGCTGGCACCCTCCGATGCCGACCGAGGTCGCCCCGTCACAGGGTCCGACACCGGGGAGGGATCACCACCTGTGTGACGGGTTCGCCCACCCGTCGGCGTCTTCGGGACAGTTGCCTACATGTAGCCGACCTCGGTCATCCGATGTCCGTCCTTCTGCGCCCCGGGCGTCGGAGGGGCGTCCCCTGATGGGCGGTCCTGCGTCGCTTCAGCCGCGGTCCGAACGTTCGTCCGATCTCTGCCGGACCTCGCCTTGCGTGAGTGAATGAAACAGAATCGCGACCGGTTTCCCAGTGCAAGGATGACTTCGAGGAAGCGAGCTCACCCGAGAGCGACCACGCGCAGAAGGAGGCACTTGCTGTGACCGCAGACGTGGCCTCCGTCCAGACCCTGATCGACAACGTCCGTGCCTCCATGAAGTCGGACACCGCCACCTTGTTGTTGCTGGACGAGACCGGCGCTGTCCTCGAGCCGGCCGCATCTGCCGGCCTCGGACGTCGGTGGCGCGGCGCCACTCACGTCCCCGTCGGCTCCGGCTTCGCCGGACGCGTGGCGGCGGGGCGCGAACCCGTCGTCGTCAACGAGGTCAACGAGGTATCGGTCCTCAACCCCATCCTTCGCGACTTCGGGTTGCGGCGACTCCTCGGGGTTCCTGTCTTCGGTTCCGACGGCTTGCTTGGGCGTCCTGCACGTGGGGAGCCTGACGACACGAACCTTCACACCCGAGGACACGGGGCGCCTGGAGGGCGCAGCGGCGAGGATCGGCCAGCGCCTCTCCGAGCGGACCGAGGACGATGCGCACTTGGCGGCGCTGGCCTTGCAGCGCAGCCTGCTTCCGGCCGCGCCTCCGGCCATCGACGGTCTCGACGTCGCGGTGCGCTACCTGCCCGCCGAAGGAGACCTGGGAGGCGACTGGTACGACATCTTCACGCTGCCCAGCGGCAAGGTCGGTGTCGTGATGGGCGATGTCGAGGGACATGGCCTCCGCTCGGCCGTCGCCATGGGCCGGCTGCGCAGCGCACTGCGTGCCTACGCCCTCGACTACGACGACCCGGCAGAAGTGCTGCACCGCCTCGATCGCAAGCTCTGCTACTTCGAGAGCGAGCTCTCGGCCACCGTCATGTACGCCGTCACCGATCCTCCCTTCGACCTCGTGACGATCTGCAACGCGGGCCACCCGGCACCCTTGGTCGCCCAGCGAGGGCAACCGTTCGCGGAGATCGCCGACATTCTCGGCACGGCCTGCTGCTGGGCCTCGACCCGGAGCAGCCACGCCACAGCGAAGAGGTCGCGCTCGCACCGGGGGCTGCGCTCGCGTTCTACACCGACGGCCTGGTCGAGCGCCGACGAGGATCCGCCCAGCACACGGACCCGGACGTCGAACGCCTCGAGCTGGTACGACGAGCGTTCGTGGCCAGCGACAACGCCGAAACGGCCTGCAGTCGGATCATCGCGGAGGGACTCGGCGACGACAGCGTCGAAGACGACGTCGCACTGGTCGTGATGCGACGCCCGACGTGACAAATCGACAGTCGGCAGAGCCCAGTTTCTTTCAGTGCACGCTCAACGTGGCGGTCTCACGCGCGTCAAGCCGGCGGCCGCAGCGCATCCCATGAGCCCGGCCGTCAGCGACACCAGGGGCACCAGAAGCAGCAGCACCATGGCGGTGCCCAGGCTGTCTCCGACGGCGTACGTAGCAAGGTCCCTCACGCCGCTGGACCTGAAGTCCCTCAACAAGCCTGCGTCGTAGGGCCTCCCCGCACAGGCAACGCTCTCACCGGCCCAGAGCAGAAACACGGCCATCCCCGCGAGAACGGCGACGAAACCGACGCAGTGGAGCCCGGTACGCAAGGACCGCGCCCTCTCGGTCGCGAGCCAGCCGAAGGCCAGTGCCACGACCGAGCCGAGCCCCAGCACGGCGATCGGGACACCTGCCGGAACGGCGAGCGATGCACCGAACCCGACGGCCATCCACGATGCCGCTATTCCACGCCGCGGCCACCACCGCCGGCGTCGTCAGCCGGGCTTCGCGCAGCCAGGCAGCGAGGCATCCCTTCCGTTCCACGCGACGGCCTGCTCAACGACCTGGTCTCGCTCACCCCTCGACTTCACCGCTCCAAGCGGACCCGACAAGCAGCCGATTCACCGCCACTGACGTCGTCCAACCCCGGCAAGGATCGCCATCACATGACGGACACGGGACGGACGTACATCTGCCCCGGCACAGGTGACCGATCAGGCGGCGCCAACCGGCGGCGTCGACGGGCTTTGGTACGAAACCGGCTCCTCCGTCGGCATGAGGATCCAGAGGATCGGGTAGATCAGGATCTGGCTGCCGGGGATGACCATGAGCAGAACAACGAACAGGACCCGCGCGAGCCACGGCGTGATGCCGAAGCGGCGGCCGAGTCCGGCACACACGCCGCCCAGCACTCGTCCGTCCCGCGGTCGTACCAGACCCTGCTGGGCGAAGCTGTGGTGGATGCCGTCCATGTTGTTGCACTTCCTTCGAGTCACTGTCAGGGAGCCTCCCTGGCATACCTCAAGTGTGCGCCGAGAAGCGACCCGACAACATCGGGGGCAGCCCTGATGGGACCCCGACGTTCAGGGGCCGAAGGGCGGGAGGGTCACCCGCGCCCGGACACCAGCATCCGGTGATCACTCGGGTCTAGGAGGACCGCGGCCTAGTGCCATGCGGCACTCTGTCGTGACGTCCGTTAGTCATGCGATCTCCGACATTCGAGCGTAGACAGGAAGAACAGACCGACGAGGGCGTCGCTCGGAGGACGGGTTCGGAACACCCCCCGGTACGGTTCCGCCTCGCCGACACGGGGATGCGGAGCTGCCTTGGGCTGCGGATCCTGTTCGCACCCTGTCTCCGACACCACAGAACGCCCATGACTCAAGGACAGGCCACGACCATGACCACTGATCTGCAGCAGGGCGCCGACAGCACTGGCCCGGGGAGAACACCGGGCACCGGGGGCTATGTGGCCATGGGCGACGCATCTGACGAGAGCGGTCGGCGGCCGGTTTCGGCTGTGCGGCTCGCACGGATGGCTGGTCTGCTGTATCTGGTGGTCGCGATCCTCGGCGGCTTTGCCCAAGTCGTACGGGTGAGCGTGTACGAGCCGGGGAATGCCGCGGCGACGTCCGCGAACGTCGTGGCGAACGCCACCTTGCTCCGGCTCAGCTTCGTCGCAGACCTGGTCCAGGCGCTGGTGTGGTTGGTCCTGGCCGTGACCCTGTTCCGTCTGCTGGCTCACGCGGGAAGGAACATCGCGCGGGCCATGGTCGTCTTCGTGGCGGTCTCCGCCGCGATCACCTGCCTGAACATGGTGAACCAGCTCGGTGCCGTGCTGGTGGCGACGAACCACTCCTACGTCACCGCGTTCGGCGCCGGTGGCTCGAACGCTCTTGTCCTTCTCTTCATGGACCTGCAGCACTACGGCTACCTGATCGCCCAGTTCACCTGGCTGTGGCTCTTCGCGCTCGGCGTGCTCGGCTACCGGTCGGGCATGTTCCCGAGGTGGCTCTGCTTGGTCCTCATGCTCGGCACCGTCTGCTACGTCGTCGACGCACTGACGCAGTTCCTCGCGCCCTCCTTCGCGGACACCTCGGCGGCTATCTTCGTCCTGCCGGAGACGCTGTGCGAGGTCTCGCTCTTGGTCTACCTTCTCGTCAAGGGGGTCAGGACACCCCACTCCCCGGCAGTAGATCCGGTGACGGCCTGAGCATCCACGCACTTCGGGGATGCTCGGCTCCGAAGCCCACACACGGCGCATCACCACCCCTGGTGAGGTCTCCAGATCGGACGTCCTGTCGAACGTCGAGTACTCGGGCTTCATTGGTGCCGGTGACGACAGCGGCAACCTCCCGGGGTCCTGACGGCGGGCCACATTGCCCTCGACGCCCAGAAGAGCCTTTCGCACAGCGCGCGCGTCGATCCGCCGCCAGTCGGCTAGCGCGACTCGACAGGCCTACGCTCGCTTCGGTTGCGAGCTCACGTCTGGTGAGCTGCGGGAAGAAGGTGCCGGGGTCGCCGGTTGTCGAAACATGAAGAAGATCGGCTTCCTGTCCTTCGGCCACTGGAACCCCTCGCCGCACTCGCAGGCGCGGACGGCCTCCGACGTGCTGCTGCAGTCCATCGACCTCGCGGTCGCGGCCGAGGAGGTCGGCGCGGACGGCGCCTACTTCCGCGTGCACCACTTCGCTCGACAGCTCGCCTCGCCGTTCCCGCTGCTTGCGGCGGCGGGCGCGAGGACGAGCCGTATCGAGCTCGGCACCGGCGTGATCGACATGCGCTACGAGAACCCGCTCTACATGGCCGAGGACGCCGGCGCCGCCGACCTGATCGCCGGCGGCAGGCTGCAGCTCGGCATCAGCCGGGGGTCACCGGAGCAGGTGATCGAGGGCTACAAGTACTTCGGCTACGACCCGGGCGAGGGCAACGACCACGCCGACATGGCGCGCGAGCACGCCCGGGTGTTCCTCGAGGTGATCGACGGGCAGCGGTTCGCCGAGCCGAACCCGCGGCCGATGTTCCCCAACCCGCCCGGCTTGCTGGGTATCGAGCCGCAGTCGCCCGGCCTGCGGGACCGGATCTGGTGGGGCGCCGGCACCCGCAAGACCGCCGTCTGGACGGGCGAGCAGGGCATGAACCTGATGAGCTCGACGCTGCTCACCGAGGACACCGGCGTGCCGTTCCACCAGCTCCAGGCCGAGCAGATCCAGCATGTTCCGGGACGCCTGGAAGGAAGCCGGCCACGAGCGCGAGCCGCGGGTGTCGGTCAGCCGCAGCATCTTCCCGATCGTCAACAGCACCGACCGCGCGTACTTCGGCGCGGAGTCGCGCAGTCAGGACCAGGTCGGGTTCATCGACGGCGGCACGGCCCGATTCGGCAAGACGTACGCCGGGGAGCTCGACCAGCTCGTCAAGGATCTCGCCGGGGACGAGGCGATCGCCGCCGCGGACACGCTGCTGCTGACGATCCCGAACCAGCTCGGCGTCGACTACAACGCGCACCTGCTGGACAGCATCGTCAGGTACGTCGCGCCGGAGCTGGGCTGGCGCTGACCGCCGGGCCGGACAACCCACACCGAGTCAGGCGTGCGGCATGTCGCGGCGAGGTGAGCCGTGCCCTCCTGCCACTCGTCCCCGCTCCCCGAAGGTTGACTGCCCGCTCTTGTCCGGATGCGGAGCGATTCCACCCTGACAGTGGGCCTCGCTCTCGCACTGTGAATCCCTTAGGGACCCATGGTCTCGGCGACAACCAGGCCCAGCAGAACGAGCCCTTCCAGGCAAGCGATCACGATTGAGATCGCCAGCACCGCGGTCACCAGGTCGTCTATGCGCTGGCGTGCCCGCCACATGCCGACCCCTCCCAGCACCGCGGCGGCGAGGGTCAGCGCAATCGCGGCGTACAGGGGAAGCATCTCGTTTCCGCCGAAGAACGTCGCGCGCGCGTACAGGTACACGGCGATGGCGGCGGCCACGGCGCACGCCAGGCCCGTGGCTGCGAGCATGGCGCCGGGCCGCCGAGGGGTGCCCATACCGTCAGCAGACCACGTACGCGTCGCCGGCGTCATCACCGCATGCCGGATTGGCCGCGTCGGCTCTTGCCGCCTGTGGTCTGTTCGTCAGGGTCAAGACACGAGCAACCGCCGGATGTTGTGCAGCGTGAACGGCTGCCAGCTCGCGCGGTCGCGCGAGATCTCGAGGTGACCGTGCGAGACCTCTGACGAAGAGCTCTCCGATCACCCGGGCATGGAGGTCGGCGGCCGTGGGCTTGTGGAAGGTGCGCAGGTCGTAGGAGACCCGGTAGCCGGCGCGTTCGTCGCCGGCGATGATGCTGCCATCTGGTCGAACGGTGAACTGCGGCAGTCCGTCGTACACACTCGCGCCGTGGGTCACCAGGCGCCAGGTGGCACCTGCGTCGGCGCTGATGTACATCTGCCGGGGACCCACGACCATCAGGATGGATCCTTCACCCTGCACATCGGTGGCGCCGATCGCAGGCCCCAGGTCTCGACTGCTCCAGCTGCCGCCCGGGGCAGCTGAGCGAACGACCGTCCTCGTACCGGCGCGCCGTGCCAGTGCCCACATCCGTCCGTGCGTGTCGACAGCAGAGACCGCTCCGTTCGGCTGCGCGGTGCCGATGAACAGTCGTCGTTGGCTCGGGCGGTAGACACCCCCGGGCACCCACACGTCACCGGCGGTGACAGGTCGACGAGACTCCTCCCACCAGTCGACCCTGGTGAAGCGTCCCGTGACGTCCACGAACCGAAGCCCTTGGGTCGACGACAGGATGAAACCGTCGCCCGCCGTCCTGACGTCCCAGGCGTCCAGGCCCTCCGCGACCACCTTGTCGTGCTGGTCATGGAGTCGCCATGCCGTTCGACCGCCGTCGGTGCCGTAGGTGAGGAGGACCAGTCCGTCCTTGCTCACTGCCACGTCGTGCGGCTCGAGATGTCGGATCATCTCGGCCGCACGCGGTCCACCCGGCAGTCTCAGGGCGTTCGCGGGCACAGGTCGTGAACGAGGCAGGACGCCCATGCGGCCCACGATGGGTCGCCACGTCGACCCGGCGTCCTGGGACATGAAGACCATCCCCGTCATTCGAGGGTCCCGGGGGTGTTCCGCGAATCCGAAGAGACGGTCACCTCCGGCGGCAACGGTGCTGATGGGCCCGGCTTCGACGGGCTCGAACGACCGATTGGTGCGATCAGTCCCGCGCCACAGCTGCCCGTTCCATGGGTTGAACACCAGCCTGCCGTCCGCCAGCATGCTCTCCTCGCCGTGATCGTGGCCTTGGGGCGGTAGCGTCGTCACCTGTCTCCAGGACCTGCCGGTGTCGACAGTCGCGTACAACCTGCGCATGTCGTCGAGCCAGACCATCGCAAACCGACCGGCTGACGCGGTCACCCCGTCTGGCCGACCCGGCAACGGCGCCGTGCGACGCCGCGTCGTACCATCCGTGATCATCAGGGTCCGGTGCCCCCCGAGAGCCCAGGTCCGTCCGGCCGGGTCGATCGTCAGCGCCGGCCGAAGCCGGTACAACGAGCGTGTTGCCGGTGAGTAGGCGCACCCCTTGGCGGGATCGCTGCCGGTGACGACCAGCGCATCCTCTTCGGCGAGGTCATCACACCACTCCAGGTACATGTCGCCCGGTCGCGGCGTCCGCACTCCCTGCGCCTCGACCGCCGATTGCTGACCGACCTGGGACAAGTCCACCGAGTCCCTCATGGGGTCGGCTGAGTCGAGCCCGAGAAAGCCGGTGGCGTCGCCCCACACGTAGCGACACCCGGTGCCCCGGTGGCCGAACCAGCCGGTGACCTCGCCGTCGCGGAACACCCTTCGGTAGTAGCAGCCGTCCTTCCACTGGTAGCCGAGCAGGAACGAACCGTCGCCCGCCGCCGCGTAGGAGATCGGGTCCGGGTACCGCCTGGCGGCGGCGATCCCACGCACAGGTTCTCCCGACTGCGCCCTCGCTGGTTGGACAGCTCTCACGGGGGCCGGAGCGGCGGCGGCACCCGCGATGCTCGTCGCCGTAGATCGCGAGCCCGAGGTCGGCCGGGACCGCTGGCCATCGCAGCCACCAACGAGCATCGCCGCTGACACTGCGGCGACTGCCACCACGAAGCTGGTGGCTCTGAGCCGATTCGCCCCGACCCCCTTGGAGCGATCGTTGCCGCGCAACGCTTGCTGTCCCACGCCGTCAAGATCCATGACCACAGGTCTCCCCCTGATAGCCAAGCCCGGGTTTGTCGACGAATCCCGTCGCCACCTGAGAACTCCACCCACCGTGTTGCACGCCCGTCATCGGAGCAATAGCCCACACGAGCGACTTCTGCGACACGCATCGCCGAGTGGGCCCGCCATGAGGCACGTCCTTCCGCCGCCCATGTGCACCGACCTTCTCAGGGACAGAGTCATGACGGCGGGATGCAGTTCCTCGTCATTTCTGCCCATGTCGGGATTCCCTCTGGACGCCGACGATCGATCCATGGTGAGAGGGGAGGTGGGCCACGAGTCCCGGCTGATGGCCGCACGGCATTGTGCGTCCAGCGTGTGGGGAGCAACCTGGAAACGTCCGACGGGGAGAGGGAGCCATGGGCGCAGGGCGACGGGGGCCGGCGACACACGGTCGCGGCGTAGCGCGGGCATCGTCGGGCGACGTGGCGAGTTCGAGAGCGTGGCGGAGATCTGGCACTCGGTGCGGGACGGAGGTGGTCCGGCCGGACTCCTGGTGGACGGTCCGGCCGGCGTCGGGAAGTCCCGCTTCGTCGAGCACGCAACATCGCAGCTGGTCGGGCCTGGTGACGTGCTGATGGTTGGTCACTGCGTGGACCTGTATGGCGAGGAGATGCCCTACGGCGGTGCCGCCGACGCGGTCCGCGACCTGATCCGTCGGTACGGCGTCGAGTCCGTCCGGTCGTGGAGCGGTCGGGCCGCACCTGCCCTGGCGAGCCTGATCCCCGACATCGACCCGAACGTCACCGACGTCGTCCCCTCTCGCCTGCTCGAGGGCTTCGCCACCTTGCTCGAGAACCTCGCGCGCGAGCGCCCGCCGCGCTGGTGCTGATGCACGACGCGACCGTAGATCGGACCACCACCGGCACCGGGACGGTGTACTCGAAGACCGGCACCCAGCTGTACGCGATCAAGCTGAACGACGGCACCCACATCACCAATCTCGGTGCCGACATGACGGCGATCCGGGACTCGAACCTGAAGGCGATGGTGGAGATCAAGTCGCTGAGCACGACCCTGGCCTGGACCCGGATGCGAGACCGGATGCGCGAGTACGGCGCAGCCCGCGTCGTGGTGACCTCGTTCAGCCAGACCTACCTGGACAAGTTCAAGACCTACGCACCCGAGATCCCCACCTCCTTGATCAAGCGGGACTCGCTGCCGAGCCTGGCGGCGGTGGCCAAGAACGGATCCATCGACATCGCCTACACGTTGGTCACGAGCCAGTGGGCTGCGGACACCCGCGCGCAGGGATACCCGATCTACGCCTGGACACCCAACTCGGCCGCCGACTGGACCCGCCTCACCGGCAAGGTCGACGTGATCAGCACCGACGCTGCGAAGGCGTTCGCCACCTGGCGAATGAGTGCCTGCACCTGACCACGCGCGGAACTCGTCGGCGTTCACGAAGATGTCAATCCCCCACGATCCGGCCACCGGCGTATCGGTGCGCGCTACGGCAGTAGTCGATCTGCGGACGAGCCCGGATGACGCGATGATCACCGGAAGCGATCAGCCCGACGACCGTGGTGGAGGTTTGTACAGCTCCTGCACGGCACCGGCAATGTCCTCGCCGCCAGCCTCGACGGGCTCCATGTACAGACGCCCTTCGGCGACCAGACCGTCACGCACGACGAAGATCGTGACGCCACCCATGGCGAAGGATGACCCGTCCACATGGTGACCCCGCCAGCGCCACTCCCCCCACTCGGTGTCCCCGTCCACCGACGAGGCCACCAGCTCTGAGGTGAAGTCGGGAACACCCTCGAAGACTGACGACCAGTTCTCGAGCACCTGGGAGCTTCCGCCGAACCCACGACTCGGGTGCAGTGGTTGGCTGCTTCGATAGTCGTGGGCGAACAGGGACGCCAGGAGCTCGGGGTCGTGCGCGTTCGTCGCATCTCGCAACCTCTGCAGCATGCTCGTCATGTCAGGACGGTAGTCCCGCGCATGAATGGACCGCGAGTGAGCGGGACCGGCGTCGACGTCGACCGCGGGTTCCGGATCGGGGCCAACCGGCGTGCCAGGGACGGTGGTCGATCAGGCCCAGCACGGCCTCGGCGCAGAAGACGGGACGGACCGAAGTTCACTCAGCCGTCTGGGCGCCCGGCAGCAGGACGCAGCGCACACCGGAGCCACCCGCCATCTCGCCGTCGCCACACGTCCTCGACGTCGGCGAGCGGGTGCTCGGCGTACTGCATCCGGATCCGGCCCGCGGCGGCATGGGTGAGCACGGACCCGATGGCCTCGGCCCGCTGCTCGGCGCTGAGCGAGTTGTTCGTGTAGCCGAGCACCGACGCGGTGCGGCTGCGCAGTCCGGCCGAGGAGAAGGTCGCCTCGTCGCCCGCCGCACCGCCGAGGTTGACCAGGCGGCCGCCCGGGGCCAGGACCCGCGCGGCCGCGGTCGCCGCGACGCCGAAGACGGGGTCGAGCACGACGTCGAACGGTCCGTGCTCCGCCAGCGCCGCGGTGAGCGGTGTCGGCGTCGCCGTCGAGCGGGACGACGACGTCGGCCCCGGCGGCTGACGCGCGGTCGATCGACGCCGGCCGGGCGACGGCCACGACGGTCGACGCGCCGAGGACGCGTGCCGCACCGATCCCCGCCTGCCCCACCGCGCCGCCACCGCCGAGCACCAGCACCTTCTCGCCGTGCTGCAGCCGCGCCCGCCACGACAGCGCCATCCACGCGGCGACCCCCGACAGCCCGAGCGCGGCGGCCAGCCCGTCGGGCACCTCGTCGGCGATGGGGACGACGTCGTGGTCCGGCACCAGGCAGAGCTCGGCCATGCCGCCGTCGCCGGGCTTCATCCCCGCCGTCGCGAAGAACCACACCCGCGAGCCGGCCGGGTGCCGTGTCCGACTCCTCGACGATCCCGACGCCCTGACCGCCCGGCACGTAGGGCGTCGCCGGCACCCCGAAGTACGACGTGCCGCTCGCGCACAGCAGGTCGAGGGGCACGACGGGCGCCGCCGTCACCCGGACCAGCGTCGAGCCCGAGGCCGGAGCAGGTGCCGGGTGCTCGCCGTACGACGGCGGCGACCCGGGTGTGTGCAGCACGGCGGCCCGCATCGACGGCGGCATGTCAGGTCGCGATGTCGGGGTAGGGCAGCGACAGGTGCTTGAGGGCCTGGCCGTAGCCGATCTGGTACTCCAGCGGCCCGTGGTCGCGCTCGAACATCGCGATGAAGAGGGTGAGGGTCAGGAACGGGTGGGCGCCCATCTCGAAGAGCGCCACGTGGTCCTGCGCGACGAGCACGCGGCGTTCCTCGTCGGTGAACGCCAGCCAGGTCGACCTCTCGCCGGAGTGGCAGTTGAGGATCGAGTTGGCCATCTCGGCCTCCCACCACTCGACCGTGCCGGCGGGGTCGGTCCGGTAGCGCTCGACGAGGTCGGGGTCGCGGTCGACGGTGTAGAGGAACTTGTCCAGCAGGTACTTGCTCATCGACAGCGCCCCCTCCGGGTACCAGGTGAAGTACGCCTCCATCGTGTGGAAGAGGTCGAGCGAGTCGACGTGGTCGGCCTTCACGCCCTCGCCGGCGACGCCCATCATCAGCATGAAGTCCATGAAGCCGTGGGTGGCGTTGCCCGGCAGGTGCAGGCTGTCGAGGCTCACCTCGCCGCAGCAGCCCTCGATGTCGCCGTTGGCGATCCACTCGACGGCCTTGCGGTCGAACTCGGGATCGGGCCCGTGCTCGCCGAACTGGCGGGGGCCGCCGAGCTCGAGCGAGAGGTGGCCGGTGCCGATGATCGCGACCCGCTTGTCGCTCTCCCACGACTCGACCATCTCCCGGATCGCCTTGCCCAGCTGGACGAACCGCTTCGGCTGCGGCAGCGGCGGCGCGAAGATGTTGGTGTAGATCGGCACGATCGGCAGGTCGGCCTGCGGCCGCAGCGTGATGATCGGGCAGGTGATGCTGTGGTCGATCCGCAGCTCGTTGCTGAACGCCAGGTCGAAGTCGCGGTCCAGGCCGCCGCGCAGGATGTGCTGCGAGAGCTCCTCGTCGCCCGCCAGCGTCATCCGGGGCAGGCCGAACTCGCGCTCCTCGTTGTACCAGTTGGCGTCGTAGTACGGCGCCTTGCCGACCAGGAACTGCGGCATGTTGTCGAGCCACAGCTGGTGGAAGTGGTCGCTGCCGACCATCACCAGGACGTCGGGCTCGGCGCGGGTCAGCGTCTCGCGGAACGTCTCGATCTTGGCCTGCCACTCGTCGGCGAACGGCGGGCGCTCGTCGCCGGTGCTCGTGCTGGCCCGGTAGTAGAAGGGGTGGTGGGTCGAGGCGATGACCGCGGCGACGGTGGCCATGTCCGTGTCCTCCTGTCAGTCAGGCGTCGGTCGGGGTCGACGTAGACCGCGTTGCGGTCGACGGTGAGATAGGCGTCCATCCCGATCGGACGTCGCGCCTCCTCGGCGATCTGGCCGAGCAGGCCGGCGGCGCGGGCGAGCAGCGCGAAGCCGCGCAGCAGGTCGACCGGCAGGCCGAGGTCGGCGAGCGCGGCGCCGCAGACACCCGCGCCGTTGAGCGGAAGCCTCCGCCCGAGCACCTGCTCGTGGGTCCGGCCGATCGCCTCGAACAGCCGCAGGTGCGGGCCGCGCAGCCCCTCCTCCTCGGCGATCTGCGATCAGCCGCGGCGTGCGCGGGTCCTGCACCTTGTGCACCGGGTGCCCGAGGCCGGGGACGAACGCGCCCTGCTCGCGGGTACGTCGTACGGCGTCGAGGGCGAGCGCGTCCCACCCGGCGTCGTCGGTGGGCAGGTCGCCCGTCGTGGTCCTCGAGGACGGCGTGCAGGTACTGGCCGCAGTCCTCGGTCACGCCGAGGAACCGTGACCCGCCCCCGAGCAGCCCGGCGGCCAGCGCGCCCTGGAGCGAGTCGGGCGCGGAGAGGTAGGTGAGCCGCGCGGCGATCGCGGTCGGTGTGAAGCCGTGGTCGGCGAGCGCGACCAGCACCGCCTCGAAGACCCGCGTCTCCTGGGGCGTCGGCCGCCGGAGGGTCACCAGCCAGAACGCGAGCTCGCCGAACCCGACCTTCCCCATCAGGTCCTCGGTCGAGGCTCTGCCCCAGCAGCCGGATCTCGTCCGCCGTCGACGTCCCCAGCGACGTCGGGAACTCGCAGGCTCGCTCATGACCGTCTCCCTTCAGCCACGCCCGGATCTCGTCGCCGTGCTCGTCGAGCCCCGGAGGCGGGAGCCGGTAGTCGGCGGGCGTCTCGGAGAACGTGATCGGGTTGCGGACCGACGGCACCATCGCGGCGCCCTCGCCGACCTCGACGACCGGGTCGAGCCCGATCTCGGTCGCGAACCCGACGCCGCCGTCGACGGTGTTGATCGGCCCACAGGGCACGCCGGCGGCGATGATCTCCCGGAACCAGTCCATCGTCGACCGGGTCCTGAGCCGCTCGACCAGCAGCGGCCGGAGCTCGTCACGGTTCGCGGTGCGGTCCTCGTTGCGCGCGAAGCGCGGGTCGTCGGCGAGCTCGGGGACGCCGATCACCTCGACCAGCTTGCGGAACTGCCCGCTGTTGCCGGCGGTGATGATCAGCTCGCCGTCGGCGCACTCCATCGGCTCGTAGGGGAACAGGCTCGGGTGGCTGTTGCCCATGCGTTGCGGGACGACGCCGCCGGCGACGTAGGCGCTGGTCTGGTTGACCATCCCGGAGAGCGCAGAGGAGAGCAGGTTGACCTCGACGTGCTGGCCGCGGCCGGTCTCGTCGCGGGCGTGCAGGGCGGCGAGGATGCCGATGGTCGCGTGCAGGCCGGCCATCACGTCGAAGACCGAGATGCCCGAGCGGAACGGCTCGGTGTCCGGGGCGCCGGTGAGGCTCATCAGGCCCGACATCGCCTGCACGATCAGGTCGTAGCCGGGCAGGGAGCGGCCGCGGTCCGTCGTACCGAAGCCACTGATGGAGGCGTAGATGACGCGCGGGTTGGCGTGCGGCGACGTCGTCGTACCCGAGGCCGAAGCGGTCGAGCCCGCCCGGCCGGAAGTTCTCCAGCAGGATGTCGGCGCGGCCGGCGAGCTCCTGCGCGAGCTTGAGGTCGTCGTCGTCCTTGAGGTCGAGGGCGACCGAGCGCTTGTTGCGGTTGACGCCGAGGTAGTACGTCGCGACGCCCGTCGCGCACCGGCGGCGGACCAGGTGCGGGTGTCGTCACCGGCCGGCGACTCGACCTTGACCACCTCGGCGCCCAGGTCGGCGAGCAGCATCGTGGCGTAGGGGCCGGCCAGGATCCGCGAGAAGTCGGCGACCAGCAGGCCGGCGAGCGGTCCGGTGGGTCGGTCGGCCACGTGCGGTCCTCTTCACGTCGTCGCGGACAGGTGTCCGCTCGAGTCCACCAGCGGCAGCGCGAGCGCGTCAAGGTCTTGACAGCCCGGCGTACCGGGTCGAGATTGACCGCTAAGCGGACATCTGTACGGGAGGACCCATGACCGACTCGATCGTCCTGCGCGGCGGCACCGTGCTGACCATGGACGACAGCCACACCATCCACGAGACCGGCGACGTCCTGGTCGTCGGCGACCGGATCGAGGCGGTCGGCCCGAGCCTCGAGGTCCCCGAGGGCACGCGGGAGATCGACGCGTCCGGCGGCATCGTGATGCCGGGGATGATCGACACCCACCGGCACATGTGGCAGACCGCGATGCGGGCGTACGGCGCGGACTGGACGCTGACGCAGTACTTCGTCTGGTACTACCTCGAGCACGGCAAGACGTTCCGCCCCGAGGACATCCACGCCGGCAACGTGCTCTCGGCGTGGGAGTCGCTCGAGGCCGGCGTCACCACCACCGTCGACTGGTCGCACGGGCTGCAGACGGTCGACCACGCCGACGCCGCGGTCGACGCCCTGCAGGCGGTGCCCGGCCGGTTCGTGCTGGCCTACGGCAACATCCAGGCCGGCCCGTGGGAGTGGACCGCCGACCCGGCCGTCCGCGACTTCTTCGAGCGACGTCGTACCGGGGCCGGCGACATGCTCGGCTTCCAGCTGGCCTTCGACGTGACCGGTGACCCGGCGTTCCCGGAGAAGGCGGCGTTCGAGGTGGCCCGCGACCTCGGGCTCGCGGTCACCACGCACGCCGGCGTGTGGGGCGCGACGAACGACGACGGCATCCGGCTGATCCACGAGAACGGCTTCGCCGCGCCGGAGAACATCTACGTCCACTCGGCCACGCTGAGCACCGACTCCTACCAGCGGATCGCGGCGTCCGGCGGCTCCATCTCGGTGTCGACGGAGTCCGAGCAGAGCGCCGGCCAGGGCTACCCGCCGACCTGGCAGGTGCGGCAGTTCGGCATCCCGGTGTCGCTGTCGATGGACACCAGCGTGTGGTGGAGCGGCGACCTGTTCTCGGCGATGCGGACGACGCTCGGCGCCGACCGCTCGCGCGAGCACCTCGAGGCGCACGTCAAGGGCGACACCGTCACCGCGCTGTCGCTGCGCGCCGAGCAGGTCGTCGACTGGGCGACGCGCGGCGGTGCCCACGCGCTCGGTCGCGACGACCTCGGCCGGCTCACCGCCGGCGCCAAGGCCGACGTCGTCCTGATCAAGAACGACGACTCCCCGGTCTCGTTCCCGCTGCTCAACCCCTACGGCCACGTCGCGTTCCAGGCCCAGCGGGGCGACGTGCACACGGTGATCGTGGACGGGAAGGTCGTGAAGAGCGACGGCAAGCTGGTCGGCTTCGACGCGGCCGCCGTACGCCGCGACGTCGACGCGACGATCGAGCACCTGACGCTCGGCCATGGGCGACGAGGTGTGGCACGCCGGCATGCACCCCGAGCTGCCCGAGGGCGGCAAGGTGCTCGACAACCCGTACCAGTACACCGACTACCAGTCCGAGAGCACCCACGGCGCGCGCGGGACGATGTTCGGCGACCCGGGCTCCGGCTCCTAGGACCGCGCGACGTGGCAGGACGTGGCTCGGGACCGGACTTCGTCGAGTCGCTCGCGCGCGGCCTCGACGTGCTGCGGTGCGTTCGACGCGCACCACCGCGAGATGTCGCTGGCCGAGGTCGCGACCGCGACCGGGCTGGCGCGCCCCACCGCCCGGCGGCTGCTGCTGACGCTGGAGGAGCTCGGCTACGTCCGCTCGACCGACGGTGCCTTCGCGCTGACCCCGAAGGTGATCACGCTCGGCACGGCGTACGTCGCCTCCCTCGGCCTCTGGGACGTCGCCCGCCCCCATCTCGAGGCGCTGGTCCGCCAGACCGGGGAGTCGTCGTCGATGGCCCAGCTCGACGGGGGCGACATCATCTACGTCGCCCGCGTCTCGGTGCCGAAGATCATCGCCCTCCGCGTCGACATCGGCACGCTGTTCCCGGCGCCCGCAGACCTCCCAGGGCAAGGTGCTGCTCGCCGCGCTCTCACCCGAGGACCTCGACGCCGCCCTCGCGATCCCCTCGCGGTCCGGGCTCCCGCGCTACATCGGCAAGACGCGCGAGGCCCTCGACGAGGAGCTCACCCAGGTCCGCGCCCGCGGCTGGGCCATCGCCGACGAGGAGCTCGCCCCCGGGGTGCGGTCCATCGCCGTCCCCGTCCGCGACGGCACCGGCACCGTCCGCGCCGCCATGAACGTCACCGTGCACGCCGCCGAGACCAGCACCGAGAAGCTCCTCGACGCCCACCTCCCCAAGCTCCTCCGCGCCGCCGGCGACGTCAGCGCCGACTGGGCCGCCTGGCAGTCGAGGCCGCACGAAGAGCTGCCCGAGGTGAACCGGAGCACGGCCACGAGCTAGCGCTCTCCTGGCCGCTGGGGGCGCGTGCATGCGCGCGTCATGCCCGTTGTCGTCACGTGACGTTACGCCACAAACCGGACGCCGATCCCGGGCGTTCGCCGGGGGCCGGGTCGATCGATGGATGCCAGCGTCGAGCACCTCATCGATCTCCCGGAAAGGAAACGGACATGAGATCACTCAACCCTCACCGGCGCTCGAAGCGAGCGTCCGGCCACCATCATCATGGGTACCGCCGCCGTCCTCGCGGTCGGCGTACTCCTCACCCCGAGCCAGGCCAGCCCGTCCAGCAGGCATCCAGTCCTGGTTGGTCGCGCGGTCCTGCCGGCGCTGACGTTCGCGGGCGGTCCAGCGTCGGGCGCGTTCGTGGTGCCCGGCCCGGGCACGGTCAACGGCGTCAGCTTCCCCCTCCCGGGCCAACCGGTCGAAGGCTTCTCGGCCATCGTCGACGGCCGAGAGCCGGGCGAGTTCCTCGCCATGCCGGACAACGGGTTCGGCGCGAAGGCGAACTCACGTGACTTCCTGATCCGTGCCTACTACATCCGGCCTCGGTTCAAGACCGCCGGCGGGGGAGACGGCGCGGTCACGGTCGGCGACTTCATCTCCTTCCGGGACCCCGACCACCGGATCGGCTTCCCGATCGTGAACGAGGGGACGACCAGTCGCCTCCTCACCGGCGGCGACATCGATCCCGAGTCGCTCCAGCGAGGACGGCACGGCGATCTGTGGGTGGGCGAGGAGTTCGGCCCGTGGATCCTTCACTTCAGCTCGACCGGGGTGCTTCTCGACCCGCCGTTCGCGATGCCGGACGGGATCAGGTCGCCGGACAACCCGTTCCTGAACGGGGCGCCGCCCACGCACCCGAGCAGCCGTGGTCTCGAAGGGATGGCCATCAGCCCGGACCGCAAGCACCTGTACGCCGCGCTCGAGGGCGCCACGCTGGCCGACCCTGACCAGTCCCGGCGCCACGTCTACGAGTTCAGCACCGGCAAGAAGGCGTTCACCGGCCGTGTCCTCCAGTACCGGACGGAGGCACCGACGAACCTGGTGGCCGACATGTGGGCGGTCGACACCCATCGACTCGTCGTGATCGAACGGGACCGCGGATTCGGCCTGAGCGCCCGGTTCCGCAGGATCTACCTGGTCGACCTGCGGGTCACCGACGCCGCGGGATTCCTGGTGAAGACCCAGCTCGTGGACCTGACCGCAATCCCCGATCCGGACCTGGTGTCCCTTCCGGCGCTCCACCCCGGCGACGTGGGTCTCGGTGATCCGTTCCGGGTCACGTGCGAGTCGGTCGAGGCCGTCCACCTGGTGAAGGGGAACCGGCTGCTGGTGGGCTGCGACAACAACCTGCCGAACTCCGGCCGCAACCCGGCGCTTCCCGACGACAGCGAGTTCATCCTCGTCGACGTTCCCGGGCTGAGAGGGGCTGACCACGGCTGACACCTGCTCCAACTCGTGGGCCCGGCCGGACGCATCCGGTCGGGCCTGCGTGGTTCCGACATGCTCCTCCCCAAGCCCGTCTCGGAGTCGTGCTCAGCGTCGATCGCCGCCGTGGGTGCGGCCTCCCGCAGCAGCAGCTGCTGGCCGGGGCGGAGCTGGGCGCACCGGTCCACGTCGGCATCGGCGACGTACCCGATCACCGGGTAGCCGCCGGTCACCGGATGGTCGGCCAGGAACAGCACCGGCTTGCCGGAGGGCGGGACCTGCAGGGCGCCGCGGACCAGGCCCTCGCTGGGCAGCTCGTCGCTCCGGGTCCGCGCGAGAGGCTCGCCCTCGAGCCGCAGTCCCACGCGGTTGCTGTCGCTGGTCACCGTCCAGGGCTGCTCGACCAGGGACTGCCACGCCTCGTCGGGGAACCAGTCCCGGCGCGGCCCGGGGGTCACCAGCACCGTCACGTCCCCGGCCTCGGGGTCGGCCACGGCCGCCAGGTCGACGCCGGGCATCGGGAGCGCCGGCGTGCCGATGGCGAGCACGTCGCCCGCCGACAGCGCCTCCGGCCCGAGCCCGCTCAGCGTGTCCGTCGCGCACGAGCCCGAGGACCGGTTCGACGTCGAAGCCGCCCCGCACCGCGACGTACGTCCGCAGTCCGCTGGCCGGTACGCCGAGCTCGCAGCTCGGCGCCGGACCGGAGCGTGTCGGGTGCGTTGTGGTGCCAGGACCCCGCGCACCGGGCGCCGGTGGTCACGATCACCACGTCGCCCTCGGCCCGCAGCCGCAGGCCTCCGTAGCGTCACCTCGAGCACCGGCGCGTCCTCGGCGTTGCCGACCAGCCGGTTCGCCAGCCGGTACGACGCCAGGTCGCACGCCCCGGAGCGGCCGACGCCGAGAGCTGCCTGGCCGGGACGGCCGGCGTCCTGCACCGTGGTCAGCAGCCCCGGCTCCAGCACCGTCAGCGACGCGCGTCATGGTCGGCGCCCTCGTCGACGAAGCGGACCCGGACGCCGGGTCGGAGGATCGCGGCCGGGTCACGCGCGGGATCGAACATGGTCAGCCCGGTCCGACCGATCAGCTGCCACCCACCGGGGGACTGCCGCGGGTAGACGCCACTGAACTCGCCGGCCAGCCCCACCGCACCGGGCGGCACCTTGGTGCGGGGCGAGGACCGGCGCGGCACCTCGACCTGCCACTCCGGGGAGGTGAGGTAGCCGAAGCCCGGGATGAACCCGCAGAACGCCACGGTCCACTCAGTCGCCGTGTGCCGCCGGACCAGCTCGGCGGCGTCGCAGTCGAGCAGCTGCGCCGCCTCCTCGAGGTCCTCGCCGTCATAGGTCACCGGGATCTCGACGTGCTCGGCCCGGTCCCGGAGGTCCGGGCGCGGCTTCGCCGACCGGACCGCCTCCTCGACCGAGGACAGCGACGCGACCGCCGGGTCCGTGACCAGCAGCAGGGTGCGCGCCGCGGGGACGATGTCGACGACGCCCGTCGGCACGTCGTCGGCGAGCGCGCGTAGAGCGCCAGCACCTCGTCCAGGTCGTCGAGCTCCACGAGGAGCGCCGTCGAGCCGCTGGGCAGCACGCGCATCAGGTCGACGAACGGGGCGACGGTGATCCCGGCGCCGGCGAGTGCGTCCCGCACGCGGCGGGCGATCTCGACCGCGCCGGCGGTGTCCCCGTGGACGCAGATCGAGCCCGCGGTGAGGCGCAGGGAGCCGCCGTCCACGTCGCTGATCGGCTCGCCGGTGGCGATCGCGACACAGCGCCGGGCGATCTCCTCGGCGTCCTCGAGCACCGCACCCGGCAGCCGTCGCGAGACGAGGGTGCCCTCGGGCGTGTAGGCGCGGTCGGCGAAGGCCTCGCTGACGGTGGTCAGGCCGGCCTCCTCCGCACGGCGCAGCCAGGCCGATCCCGGCAGCCCGAGCACCGGGAGCGTGGGGTCGAGGTCGACGATCGCGTCGACGACCGCAGCCGCCTGCTCCTCGTGGTGCACGATGGCGTTGTACAGGGCGCCGTGCGGCTTCACGTAGCTGACCCGCGACCCGGCGATCCGGGCGAACGCCTGGAGGGCGCCC
The DNA here is from genome assembly GCA_963754145.1 of uncultured Actinomycetota bacterium. Taxonomy (GTDB): domain Bacteria; phylum Actinomycetota; class Actinomycetes; order Propionibacteriales; family Nocardioidaceae; genus Marmoricola. The sequence goes on along the minus strand of CAVWFF010000005.1, from coordinate 206,194 downwards.
ACCTGGTAGATCACGTCCTGGGTCAGGGCCTCGGGCTCGATGTCGATGAACCGGCGTCCGAAGCCGGGCAGGTCGCGGTAGCCCACCTGGGCACCGATCGCCACCCCGCGCTCGGCCGCGCGTTCGCAGACCAGGCGCATGATCGAGGCGTCGCCGGCGTGGAAGCCGCAGGCGACGTTCGCGCTGGTGACCACGCCGAGCAGCGCGTCGTCGTCACCGAGGCTCCAATGACCGAAGCCCTCGCCGAGGTCGCTGTTGAGGTCGATCGTCGTCACGGCGCCCACGTCTAGAAGAGGTCCTTGAGACCGGTCAGCGAGTTGTAGCCGAGGTAGATCGTCGCCACCCAGGCGACGCGCCGATGACGATCAGCCAGGCCGGTGACCGAGCCAGACAGCCCTGAGCGACACGCTCTTCCCAAGCCCGGCCCGAAGGAGCACCCTTGACTCCGGGACCTGCTGTGAGGAGGTGCTCTGTGACCACGACTGTCACACGCTTTCGACTCCGCGCTCGCGCCGTGCAAGCGTCTGCACGACGGTGAGCGAACGACGACCGAAGACCTGCAGGGGCTCGTCACCGAGGACGTGACGTTCTCCTGCGGATGCCAGAGCCATCGCGAGGAGTTCCACGACGGCAGCGTTCACCGGCAGATCGTGAACCACCGCGGCAGGGTGCTGGTCGACGAGGAATTCAGGGGTGAGTGACGACGCCGTGGTCGCCGACCACGACGTGCTCATCGTCGGCGGCGGCGGGGCCGGTCTCCGCGCCGCCATCGCCATCGCCGAGACCGAACCGGGACTCGACCTGGCCGTCGTCTCGAAGGTCTACCCGATGCGCAGCCACACGGTGTCGGCCGAGGGCGGCGCCGCGGCCGCGATCGCGGAGGGCGACACCCTCGACGAGCACGCCTACGACACGGTCTCCGGGCAGCGACTGGCTGGGCGACCAGGACGCCATCGAGGCGTTCGTGCAGGAGGCGCCGCGCGAGCTGCTGCAGCTCGAGCACTGGGGATGCCCGTGGAGCCGGCAACCGGACGGCCGGGTGGCGGTGCGCGCCTTCGGCGGCATGAAGCGGATGCGCACCTGGTTCGCGGCCGACAAGACCGGTTTCCACATGCTGCACTCGTTGTTCCAGACGTCCTTGAAGTACTCCGCGATGAAGCGGTACGACGAGTGGTTCGTCACGCGCCTGCTGGTCGACGACGGGCGGGTCCACGGGGTCGTCGCCGTCGAGCTGGCGAGCGGCCGGATCCGGGCGATCACCGCGCGTGCCGTCGTACTCGCCACCGGCGGATGCGGCAAGGTCTTCCCGTTCACCACCAACGCCAACATCAACACCGGCGACGGCATGGCCCTCGCCTACCGGGCCGGTGCCCCGATGAAGGACATGGAGTTCGTCCAGTACCACCCGACCGGGCTCCCGTTCACCGGCATCCTGATCACCGAGGCGACCCGGGCCGAGGGCGGCTGGCTGCTCAACAAGGACGGCTACCGCTACCTCCAGGACTACGACCTCGGCACCCCCACGCCGGAGCCGACGCTGCGCAGCATGGAGCTGGGCCCCCGCGACCGGCTCTCCCAGGCGTTCGTGCACGAGGCCGAGAAGGGCCGCACCCTGGACTCGGAGTGGGGGCCGATCGTCCACCTCGACCTGCGCCACCTCGGCGAGAAGCTGATCGACACCAAGCTGCCCTTCGTGCGCGAGCTGTGCCTGAAGTACGAGCGGATCGACCCCGTGACCGAGCTGATCCCGGTCCGCCCCGTCGTGCACTACATGATGGGCGGGGTCCACACGGACATCGACGGCGCGACCCCCCTCGCCGGCCTGTACGCGGCGGGGGAGACGGCGTGCGTGAGCATCAACGGCGCCAACCGGCTCGGCTCCAACTCCCTCCCGGAGTGCCTGGTCTTCGGTGCCCGTGCCGGGCGGGCGGCGGCGTCGTACGCCGCGAGTGCCGGGCCGGCCCCCGCTGCCGTCGCCGCCCAGGCGTCCGACGAGGTCCGGCGGCTCGAGCGGCTCCTCGGCACCCCGCCCGGAGCCGAGTCCGTCGCGACCATCCGGACCGAGATGCAGACGACGATGGAGGACGCCGCCGGGATCTACCGCACCGGACCCGACATGGCGGCGGGCGTGGACCAGCTCCGGGACCTGCAGGAACGCTCGACGCAGGGTCGGGATCTGGGACACCAGCCACAGCTTCAACACCGAGCTGGTTGCCGCGCTCGAGCTCGCCAACATGCTCGACGTGGCCGAGTGCATGCTCGCCTCGGGCCTGCGCCGGGAGGAGTCGCGCGGCGCCCACCAGCGCACCGACTTCCCCGCACGCGACGACCAGAGGTTCCTCACCCACCACCTCGTCGAGCGCGACCCGGACGGGTCACCCCGGGTCTCCGAACTGCCGGTGACGATCACCCGCTGGCCTCCGGGCGAGCGGGTCTACGGGAGGTAGCCATGGCAAGCACCATCACCCTGAGCGTGACCAGGTGGCGGCCGGACAAGACCACGCCGCCGGGGCCACAGGAGTACGAAGTCCCGCTGCGGAAGGAGTGGACGGTCCTCGACGGCCTCAACCACATCAAGAACGAGATCGACCAGACGCTCGCCTTCCGCTGGTCGTGCCGGATGGGGATCTGCGGCAGCTGCGGCATGAACGTCAACGGCGAACCCCGGCTGACCTGTGGCGCGTTCCTGAGCGACTACGCACCCGGCCCGATCAGGGTGGAGCCGTTGGCGAACTTCCCGATCGCCCGCGACCTGATCGTCGACATGTCCGACTTCATGGAGAAGCTCCCCCGAGTGAAGCCGTGGATCATCCGCGACGACGACGTCACGGAGATCGACGGGGAGTACCTGCAGACGCCCGAGGAGCTCGACGCCTACAAGCAGTTCAGCATGTGCATCAACTGCATGCTCTGCTACGCGGCGTGCCCGGTCTACGGGCTCGATCCGGACTTCGTCGGACCGGCGGCGATCGCGCTGGCCGAGCGCTACGACCTGGACTCCCGCGACCACGGCGCCCGCGAACGGCTCGACGTACTCATCGAGCACGAGGGCGTGTGGGGGTGCACGTTCGTCGGCGAGTGCACGCGCGTGTGCCCCAAGCACGTGGACCCGGCCGGAGCCATCCAGCGCTACAAGCTCAAGGCGGCCCAGCAGACGGTCAAGGCGTTCCTCCTGCCCCGGGCGATGCGATGAGCGGGAACCTCACCCTGCGGCGACCGATCTCCACCTGGTGGTGGCTGCGCAAGCGCACCTACTTCGTGTTCGTGATGCGGGAGCTGAGCTCGCTGTTCGTGGCCTGGTACGTGCTGTTCCTGCTGCTGCTCGTGCGGGCGGTCGACCGCGGGGACGCGGCGTACGCGGACTTCCTCGACTGGGCCGGCTCGCCCGTGATCGTCGTGATCAACGTGGTCGCGTTCGCGTTCATCGTGCTCCACACCGTGACCTGGTTCAGCCTCACTCCCCAGGCGATGGACCTCCGGGTCGGCGGCCGGCCGGTGCCGGGCTGGCAGATCATCGCCGGACAGTACGCCGGGCTCGCGGTCGTGTCCGCCTTCGTCTGGTGGCTGGTGACCCGATGACCAGGCGGCGCATCGAACCCCTCGTGTGGCTGACGTTCAGCGGTGGCGGGGTCACCGCGGCGATGTTCCTTCCGGTGCTGGCGTTCCTGTTCGCGCTCGCGTTCCCGCTCGGCTGGATCACCCCGCCCTCCCGCGACCACCTGCTTCGACATCCTGCACAACCCGCTGACGTTCCTGGTGCTGCTCGGGATGTTCACGGTCATGCTCGTGCACGCCGCACACCGGTTCCGCTACACGCTGTACGACGGGCTGCAGCTCAAGTGGAAGTGGCAGATCGCGGTGATCTGCTACGGCGGGGCACTGTTCGGCGCTGCCTGCCGCCTTCGTCATCCTCGGCGGCGTCTTCTGAGCGCCGCCTAGGAGACAGGGGTGGTGGCGACTTCGTCCTCGGGTGTCGGGGCGAGGTAGGCGTGCACCAGCGGCACTACCGAAGCCCCTTCACCGCTCGCCGCGGCGACCCGCTTCATCGAGCCCGAGCGGACGTCGCCGGCAGCGAAGATCCCAGCCACCGTGGTGGCCAGGTTGGCCGGGGGCCGCCCCTCGACCCATTGGTCGCGCGGGACGTCGCGGCCGGTGAGGACGAAGCTGTTCTTGTCGCGGGCCAGCTCCGGGGGAAGCCAGTCGCAGCGCGGCTCGGCGCCGAGCAGCAGGAACAGTCCCTGTGCTTGCTTGGTGGTGCGTTCACCGGTGATGGTGTCCTCGAGGCACAGCCACTCGAGCTGATCCTCACCGCCTCCGTCGATCACGCGGGTGCAGGGCCGCACCTCGATCCGCTCGTTGTAGCTGATCTCGTCAACGAGGTACTGCGACATGGTCTCCTCGATGCTTGTCCGCCGGACGACGATCGTCACCGTGCTCGCGAACCGAGCCAGATGTAGCGCCGCCTGGCCGGCGGAGTTGCCGCCGCCCACCACGACGACGTCGCGGTCCTCCATCTCGCGGGCCGCGGTCATCGCGGCGCCGTAGCTGACACCGGAGCCGACCAGGTCCTCGAGCGGGGGAACGCCGAGCCTGCGGTAGGTGACGCCGCTCGAGATGAGGACGGTCCGGGCCCGGAGGTCGCCACCGTCGGTGCGAAGCAGGTGTGGGGTGCCCTCCGTGCCGGGCTCCAGCGCGGTGACTTCCCAGCCGGTGAAGAACTGCGTACCGAAGCGGAGCGCCTGGTTGCGGGCGCGTTGCGCCAGCCGCATTCCGGAGATGCCGCGGGGGAAGCCCAGGTAGTTGCGGATCATCGAGCTGGTGCCGGCCTGGCCGCCGATCGCCTCGGCGTCCAGGACGACGACCGAGAGCCCTTCGGAGGCTCCGTAGACCGCCGCCGCCAACCCGGACGGCCCGCCGCCGACGACCGCAAGGTCGACGACCTCGTCGATCTTGAAATCGCCGGGACGGCCGTTGATCGAGATCGCCACGTCGCGGACGCTCGTGGCCTGGATCGCCATCCGGTTGGCCGCAACGACGAGGGGCCAGCGCAGGTCCTCGACGCCCAGCTGCTCCCGGATCCCGTCCAGATAGTCCTGGAGCTCGGGAGCGTCGGGGTGCCAGACCCGGTTCTGCATCCCCATCCGATCGAGGAAGTCGCGGATCGCCATCGTCAGCGAGTCGCGGGTCGGCGAAATGATCTTGGCCGTGACGACCTCGGGCTGAGGGACGGTGGACGTCCAGTCAGAGAGCAGGTCGGTGATCGCGTTGTGGAACTCCTCGTCGCGCTTGCCTCGCGGCATCAGCAAGTATGCGTCGTACTTGCCCTTGGCCAAGCCGATCCGAAGCCCCGGGCCATCTGCGAGGAAGTAGTCCCAGTGCGCCGCGATCACGCGGCGGGCGGTGGGCACCACGACGCGCCATCGATGGATCGCCTCGAAGATGTGGTCGACGTCGGGCAGCCTCGAGTCGGTGACGAACATCGCCACCTGCCCTCCGGCGTCGCCGATCTCGCGCGCGGCCTCCTCGGCCTGAGCAGTGTTGGTCGCCGTGCGCAGGTCGTAGTCGCGCCGGTACCTGCTCTGGAACTCCTCGACGAGGATGTCGGCGTGGTGCTCCGAGACGAGGATGATGGCAGGATCCACCACGATGTCCCTCCTCAGTTCGTTTGCGTCGGTGGTCAGGCCGCGGACCGCTCGGTGGCCGGACGACGACGCTGGTGCGGTAGCTGGAGGGCTGGGGCGTGTAGGCCCGGTCGAGTGCGCCGACGTCGGTTGCGGGTGGGACCACCTCGTCGATCCTGTCGAGAACCTCGCCGGTGAGCAAGCCTCCGGCGCCAGCGAGCGGCAGGTGTAGCGATGCGTAGCGACGATCGGTGGTTCCGGCTTCGAGGGGCCGTCATGGTGGACGGTGTGGAAGTCGTCGCCGATCGACGCGGGGAGTCCGGGTGACTGCACCTCGCCGCTACCGGTCCTCCGAGGAGGACAGTGACCGGTGGCGCCGGTTCCCGTTCCGCGAGGGCGACGTCGTGGTGAGCACCCGCTCCAAGAGTGGGACGACCTGGGTGCAGCAGATCTGTCTCTCGTTGGTGCATGGCTCGCCCGCGCTGCCGGCGCCTCTGGGCGAGCTCTCGCCGTGGGTGGACTGGCTGACCGAGCCGGAGGAGGTGCTGTTCTCGCGCCTGGACGCCCAGCCGGGGCGGCGGGTGGTCAAGACCCACACGCCGCTCGACGGGGTGGTCATCGACCCCCGGGCGACGTACGTCGTGGTGGTTCGCGACCCGCTGGACATGGCGGTCTCGCTCTACCACCAGGGCGACAACCTTGATCGCGAGCGCATCGCAGAACTGACCGGCCGGACCGCCTCGGCTCCCTCGCCCCGCCCGCCACTTTCCGACTGGCTCGTTCGATGGACCACGGACGAGGCCGACCCCATGGCTGTCCATGGACTCGCTGGCCGGGGTCGTCCACCACGCCGCCGACGCGTGGGCGCGAGCAGACGACGAACGGGTGCTGGTGGTGCGCTACGAGGGGCTCGTCGCCGACCTCGAGGGACAGATGCGCTGGCTCGCCGACCGGCTCGACATCATGCTCGACCCGCAGGTTTGGCCGTCGCTCGTTGCCGGAGCGACCTTCGCCAGCATGCGAGCCGCGGCCGCCGAACGGGCGCCGGATCATCGCGGCGTGCTCAAGGACCCTGCCGCCTTCTTCCGGCGCGGCACCCCAGGGGCGGGTCGCGAGGTCCTTGGCGGTGGAGGACGTGGCCGCCTACGAGCGGAAGGTGCGCGACCTGCTCGCCGCCGAGGAGGTCGACGACCCGGCTGGGGTGCTGAAGCTGCTCAACGTCGGTTGAGAGCAGCTTCGCCTCGGGCGGTGCTGCGGGAACCGGACGCCCGGACCTCAGTGCGGGTCGGGCAGGTGCCCGGTTTCGTCCCAGGACAAGGTCGTGCACACATAGGTGGTGAAGATCCGACCGATCTGGTCCGCGTCGACGAACCTGGTGCCCTGGGGAGTCTCGACGTTGATCCCGTCGAAGACGTCAACCGGTTCGTCGACGAGCACAGCCGCGACGGTGCCGAACTCGCGGCCATCGCTCGTGTGCACAGGCGTTCCGTGTTGCAGCGCGGCGTACGCGATCGGGATGGGCTCCGTGTCCATGCGGACCACCCTACCGAGGCTCCCGTCTTCCGTGGTGGGTGGCGGGTCCCGGGTCAGCCTTGTGCCCGACGTACTCTCGAACGAGAGGCTCTCTGCTGGACGGAGGTCGCCGTGGACGTCATGCGGACCGAGCTGGCGGCTCTGGTTGCCCTGGCCGTCGCGCGCGTGAACGTTCAGGTGGTGACCGCTCGCACCGCGGCCTTCGCATCCGGAGGACGAACGGTTCAGGAAGTCGGCCGATGAGAATCCGGACCGAGAGCCGAAAGAGAATCGCCGGCAGCGTCCGTGAGGTGTGGGCGTATGTCTGTGACGTCGAACGCTGGCCGGAGTGGGCGCCAACGGTGCTCGAATGCTGGGTTCGCGGAGGAGCTCCGCTCCGGCCCGGCGCGCGGGTGGACCAGCGGGCGAAGGGGATTCTCGGGTTGACTCGCGGCCGAAGCCAGGAGGTGACCGCTGTCGAGGCGTCCCGGTACCTGGCGTTCGCCGGGCCGATGGGTTCCTCCGCGGCGCGCTGGGGAATGGAGCTCGAGCCCGTGGACGATCGGCACACCGACGCCAAGATGTGGATCGAGGTCGACCTCGCGGGCATCATGTGCGCGGTCCCCGGCCGCGCTCTCAAGAGCCGGATTCAGCGGGTGAGCGATCGCGAGATGGCTTCGATCAAGGCTGAGGTCGAGCATGCAACGAGAGGAGCCGCGGGGTCCTAGAGACCTTGCGCGCCTTGTACCGCGACGCTACCGAGATCGGGGGGCACTCTTTGAGCCAGACCGACCGTCGGCGTGAGCACCTGATCAAGACCTACCGCAAGAAGGCGCATCACTACGACATCACCTCCCGGCTCTACCCCGTGCCCGGTTACCCCCAACGAGCACAACGACTCCAGGCCGTGCAAGCGCTCGGCCTTCGCGCAGGAGACAGGGTGATCGAGATCGCATGCGGCACAGGTCTGAACTTCGCGCTGATCGAGGAAGTGATCGGTCAGGAAGGTCGGATCGTCGGCGTCGATCTGACTGACGCGATGCTCGAACGGGCCCGGGGCCGGATGGAGACGAACGGCTGGAGCAACATCAGTCTTGTGCAAGCCGATGCGGCCGACTTCGACTTCCCGACCGAGGTCGACGCAATCCTGTCCACCTACGCCCTCTCGCAGGTGCCCGAATGCGCAGAGGTCATCGCCCATGGCGCCGCGGTCCTCTCCGGAGGCGGACGCTGGGTCGTGCTGGACCTCAAGGTTCCCGACCGCACGCCAGGGTGGCTGGTGCAGCTCGGAACCGCATGTGTGCGGCCTTTCGCCTCAATAGATGAGTGGATGATGCGCCGTCCGTGGGAGGCGATTGGCGCAGCCATGCGAGAAGAACTGGCCGATCTCTCCTGGACCGAGCTGTTCTTCGGAACCGCATTCCTCGCCGCCGGGTCCCGCGGCCCCAGGGAACCTTCGGTGTACGGCTGCGGGGAGCCGTCACCTGGGTCCGTGGGCTGAGCAACGGTCGAGCCTCCGGTGGCGTCGCCGCCGATCGCATAGCCAGGTTCCCGGCGTGTTCAGCTGCGGTCAGCTGGTCGCCGCCTGCTCGTCGGCCCGCCGAGCCCGTCGGGCAGGAGCATGCGAACGAGCGCGCCGCCCTCCGGCGCGCGTTCCGCGCGCACCGTTCCGTGCCGCGCGGTGATGATCTCCTGGACGATGCCCAGTCCGTAGCCGGTCTGGCCGCCGGGGCCGCTCGGACCGATGCCCAATCCGTGGTCGCCGTGGGCGGCGCACTCCCGGTCGTTGAGGAGTGCGGCTTGTTCGGGAGAGAAGCCGGGACCGGAGTCGGCGACACCGAGGCAGATCGTTCCCGGCCCGTCCGGGTGGCAAAAGACGCGAATGGTGCCGCCGGGCTCGGTGTAGCGGACGGCGTTCTCGATGAGGGTGTCCAGGCAGACGCGCAGTCGCTCGCGGGAGGCGACCCCGGTGGCCCGGGTCGTGTCGCTGACCCAGGTGCGGTGAGCCACCGTGGACCAGCGCGTCACCGTCTCCTCGACCAGATCGGAGAGGTCGAGGCTGTCCTGCGGCAGCTCGTCCTCGAGCGTGATCGTGCGCAGCAGCCGGTCGCCGGCGCGGACCAGGCGGCCGAGCTCGTCGCGTACCACCAGCAGGTCGTCGCATTGGTCACGACGGTCCTCATGTGCGAGCAGCAGGTCGACGTACCCCGAGGCGATGGTCAGCGGCGTGCGCATCTCGTGCGAGGTCAGGCGCCCGAGCCGCTCGCGCTGCCTGGCGGCGGCGACCTGGTGGTCGGCCAGGCGGGTCACGGCCGCCGTCGCGGCCAGCCTTCGGCGCACGTGCCACAGGACGAGGCAGGCCAGGGTGGCCATGAGCAGGATCTCGGTGGTTTCCTCCCAGGCGATGATCGCCGAGGCTGGCCCGCGTCAGCAGGATCGCGCCGGACAACACCGTCGCGAGCCCGAGGGCGACGCAGGTGATCGGGACCGGCCAGGGCTCGAACCCGTAGGCGAGCGCGAATCCGATCCAGATGAGGTGGAACGGGACGACCTCCTCGCCCGGCGCCGCCCACATGAGACCGAGGCAGGCGACGGACAGGACGACCCAAGGCCAGAACAGCCAGTAGGTCGCGGCCTGTCGGGACCGCGGTTCACCGGCCGGATCCCCGACGTCTTGTTCGGCGACCGTCGGCACCGAGTCAGTCCTCCGTGAAGCAGTAGCCGACCGAGCGCACGGTCTCGATCGGCACCTCGGGGAGCTTGTTGCGCAGCCGCCGGACGCAGACCTCGAGCACGTTGGTACCGGGCTCGAAGGGCAGGCCCCACACGTCGTTGAAGAGCTCCGCACGCCGACACACGCGTCCGTGCCGGCGCATCAGGTGCGCCAGCAGTTCGAACTCACGCTCGGTGAGCAGCACCTGGGTGCCGCGCCAGAGCGCACGGCGCCGGTCCAGATCGAGCCGGACGCCGCCGTGTTCGAGATAGCGGGTCTCCACGGCAGGCGCGGTTGGATGGTTGGCCAGGATGCGTCGTACCCGTGCCATGAGTTCCGGCGTGTGGAACGGCTTGGGCACGAAGTCCACGGCGCCGAGGTCGAGCGCGTCGACGCGGGCGGCGACGTCCGGGACCGCGGACAGAACGATCACCGGCGACCGGAACCCGCGGTCGCGCAACCGCATCAGCACCTGGAGTCCGTTCGCGCCGGGCAGCACCAGGTCCAGGAGCACCAGGTCGACCTCGTCGCTGGCGAGCCGGTCGAGCGCGGTCTCTCCGTCCGGGATCGACTCGGTGACGTGACCCTCAGCGACAAGCAGTCGGCACAGCATGCTCCGCATGCGTTCCTGGTCGTCGACGACCATGACGGTGCTCATGATCTCTCCACCCCGGCCCCCCTGGGTCACCTTCCTGACGTCGTTCCGAGCGCGCTGCCGGCCGCCGCTCAGCCCGAGTCCACACGACAGCGCACGGCGGCGGGAGGGCCTTTCGGCCCTCCCGCCGCCGCCGCTCGGCCCCTTCTCCGAGGTCGGGGGCTTACCTCACGCGGCCGGCGCCACCGGTGGAGACGTGGCCCAGGCCGAGGAGCCGAGCGAGTTGACCGACCGCACCCGGACATACCAGGTGACCCGGGCGATGGTGCCGGTCGTGAAGGTGGTCACCCCGGCAGCCGTCGTACCGGAGCCCGAGACCGTGGCGAACGTCGGGCTCGTGCTCCACTGCACCTGGTAGCCGCCGGTGGCTTCGGCGACCCCGCTCCAGCTCGCCGTGACCCGCTCGCCGGAGCCCTGGCGGGCCGCCGTCGCCGTCACGCTCGACGGTGCTGCCGGCGCGTCCACCTTCACGGTCAGGGGTGCCGTGTAGGGCGACACTCCCGCGACGTTCTCCGCCGCGACCCGGTAGACGTAGCTGGCGCCCTGGGTGACGGTGTTGTCGGTGAACGTGACGTTCCCGGTGCCGGTGCGGGCCGGGACCGGCGCGAGCCGAGTGAAGGTTGCGCCGCCGTCGGTCGACCGCTCGAGGACGAACCCTGTCTCGTTGCTCGCGTTGTCACGCCAGGTCAACGCGACCCGCGTCGGGCCGGCCTGCAGCGTGGCCGCGAGCTGGCTCGGCGCGGCCGGGGCGTTCACCCCGACCTCAGGTGACGACGACTTCGCCGTCACGCTCGGGAACGCTCCGCCGTAGCCGACGGTGTTCAGGGCGACCACCCGGTACCTGTACGCCGTCGACACGTTCGAGGAGGCGTCGGTGAGCGAGCGGGTGCCGTGGGTGTTCGCCACGTCCAGCGGTGAGGTGAGCGTGCCGACGTCCGTCCAGGTCGTGCCGTTGGTCGTGCGCTGGACGACGAACGACGTCTCGGTGATCGAGTTGTCGTTCCAGGTCAGCGTCGGAACCGTGCGGTTGTTGCCGTGCCCGCTGATCGATGAGGCCAGCCCGTCGGCCTTGCGCGGCGGCAGCGCCAGGACGACCGGCCGCATCATGTCCATCTCCTCGTGGCTGAGGATGTGGCAGTGGTACACGTACTCCCAGCCGAAGTTGACGAGCTCGTTGGTGATCGGCGTCGGTCGGGTTGCCCTTCGGGTCGACGTTGTTGAACATCGACGGTCGAGCCGACCGGCATCATCGGGTTGAGCGGCCGGATCGCGTTCGGGACCTCGAACGGCAGCTGTCGGGACGACCGGCCGCAGCGCGACGATCGTGTCCTCGAGCGGGCTGACCCGCACCGTGTCCTTCCAGCCGAGCTCGTTGGCGTCGGGCGGGATGATGATGTTGTCCCAGGTCACCCGGTTGAGCACCTGCACGTCGTAGAGGTGGAAGTGGATCGGGTGCGTGTCCACGCCGTTGTGGGTGATCTTCCAGATCTGGGTCCCGTCGGTCGCCGTCGCGATCGGCGTCACCTTGACGTCAGCCGTCGGCAGGTTCGTCCCGTCGATCAGCTCCGTCGGCGGGTTGACGTACGGGTAGAGCATGACGTTCTGTGCCGCCGGGTGTCGGCGGCTGCGCCTCGACGCCGAGGTTGGCCTGCATCCGGCCGAACTCGTCGAACGTCGTCGAGTTCATCTCGTCGTGGATCGCCTTCGGCTGAGCGGCATCGACAGCTTGCTGGCCGGAGCCTGCAGCGTGTTGAAGCTGAACGGTTGCCGCCCTGTCGTTGATCGCGGACGAGCCCGTCGCACTTGTGCGGTGCGACGTCTGGCGCGTTGCAGTTGCCGCTGGCGGCGAAGGTCGTGCCGTAGGCCGAGTTGTAGGCGCCTGGCCGACGATGATCGGGTGCTGGCCGGACTCGAAGACGCCGGAGCCGTCGGCCTTGTGGCTGAACGCGCGTCTGCAGCGTCGGTCAGGTTGAACGCCGGCGCCGGGGCGGCGTCCGCGATCTTGACCTGCATGATGGTGCGGGTGTTGGGGCCGTAGCCGGGCAGGATGGTCGGCGCGCCGGTCGGGCTGAGGTCCGGGGCCGCCGGTGTAGTAGTCGTAGCACGGCGACGCGGGCCGGGAACGCGGCCGGTGCGTCGTTGTAGAGGATCAGCGTCTTGCCGGCGAACTTCGAGAAGTCGACGATCACGTCGGCCCGCTCGGCCGGAGCCAGCAGCAGCGAGTGCTTGTCGACGTTGCCGACGTCGAACCGGGTCGGGTCGGTGATCCAGGTGGTCGGCTGCTGGCCGTCGACCACGGCCGGGGCCGGCAGGAAGCCGCCCTCGGTGCCGATCTGGATCCAGTCGGGCCCGGCCGGGCTCATCGCTGGTGTCCGGCGTCGGGAACGACGTTCGGGTCGGTCTGCGCGGCCGCGAGCTCGGCCGGCTTCAGCGCGACCTCGCTGGTGCCGTCGCCCGTGGTCGGGTCGGCGACGTACCACTGGAGGTTCAAGAAGCGGTCGTTGGCCGCGTTCAGCATGCGGCAGCCGGTAGGTCTTCGGGTCGCACGCGTCGATCGTCGGGTAGGCGGTGCCGTTGACGATCGGCGTGTCGTTGAACTGCTCCATGCCCGACCGAGATGTTCGGCGTGCCGGGGATCTGCTCGCGGCTCGCAGAACGGGTCGGTCTGGTACTGCCAGGTCGCCGGGTCGTCGAGCTTGCAGCTCGGGTCGTAGTACGGGTTGGCGATCGGCCCGTACTTCGTGCCGGTGGCCGGCGGCCAGAACCACGGCCCGTACATCCAGCGCCCGTAGGCGCTCATGCCCGACGGGTCGCCGGGGTTCTGCGCCGGCATGTAGACGTGGTGGTACCAGAGGCTGCCCTTGGCCGCCCCAGCGTGCGCGTCGTCCCAGGTCGGGTCCTGCTCGGCCTGAGCTGGTCGTCGCTCGGGGACGAAGGTCCGGTCCTGGATGATCAGCGGCAGTGTCGTCGCCGGCGCCCGGGAGAGCGCCGCTGGTCGATCAGCTTCTTCTCGGTGGCGTCGGTGATCAGGTAGCCGGCGGCCTCGCCGGCGTACACGTTGAGGCGGGTGATGCCCCACGAGTGGTCGTGGTAGAACATCAGCCGCGCGCTCTGCTGGTTGGTGTAGTAGAAGGTCTAGCAGCCGTCGTCCTTGGCGGCGCAGCAGCTCCGCGCCGCCGTCGGTCGGGCATGTCGGGGACGTTCTGGACGCTGACGCCCTGCGGCCAGGCGGTGTTCTCGCCGGCGGGCGTGATCCACTGGTGCGGCGTGCCGTCGCTGATCCACGGGGTGATGCCGCCGTGCAGGTGCAGGGTCGCGCGGTTGTCCGTGAAGCACATCGCGTCCTTGGGGTACTGGCGTGCACATCGGGTTGCGCACCTCGTCGATGACCGTGCCCTGGTCGGTCGGGTCGGCCATGCCGTCATCGGGCCCATGCCGGAGCCCATCATGCGAGCTGTCGGTCGGCAGGAACAGGTCGCCGTCGGCGCCGGTCGGCAGCAGGTTGCGGAACACGATCCGCACCGGGCGGTCCTTCGTCGCCGCGATGATCGGGCCGAGCCACTGCGGCGACGTCACGCCGGTGTAGCCGGCAGATCGGCTTGCCGGTCGCCGTTGAGCAGCTCGTTGTACAGCGGGACCTGCTGGCCCGGGGCTGTCCGGTGTCGAGAGCTGGACGTAGCCGCGCACCAGGGTGGGCGGCAGGTCCGAGCTGAACCTGGTGCGGTACTGCACCAGGCCGATGACGTACTGGTCGGCCTGCTCGCCGCTGTAGGTCTTCGACTCAGGCACGGCCAGCGGCATGAACTTGTCGGCCGTGGTCGGGTCGGCGCTCTGCGGGACATCCGGGCAGCCGGAGCCGTCGCGCCGGGGTTGCAGGGCATCGGCAGGGCGTCCTGGAACTTCTTGATGCCCTTGGTCAGGTAGCCGTCGCCCGGCGAGTCGACGGTGATGCCCGAGATCGCGCCCACGTCGGTCGTGACGGAGACCGCCGCACCGGTGCCGGTCCCAGTCGGGTCGGTGACGTCAACGACCGGCGTCGAGGTGTAGCCGGAGCCGGGGTCGGTCGACCGTGAGGCCGATGAGCTGCAGGGTGGTGCTGGCCTGGGCCGGCGTGTTGCCGGAGATCGGGTCGTACGGCGTGCCGTTGTAGATGTGAACGGCCGGCGGCGTCGCGTAGCCGGAGCCCGGGCGGTCGATCGTGACCTTGCGTGACCACGCCGTCGGCGGTCAGGTCAGCCGGCTCCACGTGGCCCGTGGCGATGGTGCCGTTGGGGTCGTCGGGCAGGTCGAAGCTCACGGTCGGCATGGTGTAGCCGGAGCCGCCGTCGGCGAGCTTGACCGCGTCGACGCCACCCGAGGGTGTCATCGACGCGCCGGTCCCTCCGCCACCGGTGACGTCGACCTTGAACTTGGCATAGCCCGAGCCGCCGTTGTCGACCGTCGCGGCGACGACGCCGCCGGTGGTCGTGACGGTCGCGGACGCCGTGGCCGGGGTGCCGGCGGCGCCCTCGACGGTCACGGTGGTGTCGGCTGCGTAGTCGTGGCCCGGGGAGGTGACGTCGATCTTCGTGATGCCGCCCGTGCTCGGGTCGACCTGGGCGATCGCCGTAGCGCCCTTGCCGGCGCCGGCGATCTTCACGTCCGCCGTGGCCATGGTCAGGGGACTGTTCGCCCAGTTCGGGCTGGGCCCGAAGTAGTGCGGGACCTTGGTCTCGTCGGTCGCCGAGGTCGGCGCGCTCGCCGCGGCCGCAGGTGTTGCCGTCAGCGCGATAGTCGTGTTGGCCGCGAGCCCTGATAGGAGCAGCGCCGTCGCCCCCACCAGCGCCGTGATCGGACGCCTGTTCCACTTGCTTCTCATGATTCCTGCCTCCCGCCATTCCGCCGCACCTGGCGACAACGTCAGGGAGCCCCCATGGCACCCGACTGAGGCGAGTGGACAACGGATCGGAGCCAGGACTGAGCTATGTGAACGACAACTCATGCGGCCGTCATGTCTTGCTCATGTAGCGTCGCGAGCCGCCGAGGCGCGGGCGACCAAGGGAGGTCCTCGACGGCCGTCCCGGCCGCGTCGGTCTCGCGGTGTTCTGTTCCTCGGGAAGGAGGTGCGCGCGGTGACCGGTCTCGTTCAGAACGGTGCGGCTGGACTGCTCACAGGTCCGTCGCGAGTGGATGGCGCGGCTCGTACAGTCCGACCCCGCCGCCACCGGGCAACCGGAAACGGGTGAGCCTCCCCCATCGCTCTTCGGATACGTCCTCGACGAACTCGACGCCCTTGGCCTGCAGGTCACTCATGGTGGCTTCCAGGTCGTCGCACATGAAATACAGCTCGTGCCCGGCCGGACGGTCGGCCGGGTGCACGGCCAGTTCCGCCGGTGGGATCTTGAAGATCAGCCATCCGCCACCGGCGTCGACATGCGGTTGCCCGAGGACGTCTGCGAAGAATGCGCGATCGGCTTCCGGATCGTCGCTGAACAAGATGAAGTGACTGCCGTTGATCACATGGGGAGCGTATGTCGCCATCGCCTGGATGACCCTGACCGCCCGCTCATGCCTGAGTTCGGGGTGAATGTCCCGTCGCTCCTCGGCCGAGCGCGAGCAGGGTGCGCAGGTCGGGCTGCCGGAACGGAACCGAGGAGAAGTCGCCGGCGTAGTAGCCGTTGTGCGGGTGCACGGCCCGGGGTGTGAAGGTGCCGCTCTCTTCCTCGATGATCCGGTCCATTGTCTCGCCTCTCGCTGCGTTTGCGGATGCCTCCAGCACACCGCGCTTCGCGACCACCGACGAGGGGGCCTGGCGCACGAGTGGTAGCGGTGACCGACACGTTCGCGGCGCATGCCGTGCGGTCAGCCCCACCCACGGGGTTCGGTCATCCCCCGCCGACCGGCCGCGTGTCGGGCTACTGGGATCTCACTTTCACCGTTCGTGGCCGCGTCAAGCCGGTCGAGGCGGACCCGCGAAGCGAACCGAGGTCCGGGTTGTCAGGTGCAGTGGAAGCCTCTGCTGGCTGGGCGCTGGAGGGGTTCGGGTTCCGGGAACGGCGGCTACGCTGCTGACGATGAGCCGGATCTTCGCGACCAGTTTCGGGTCGGTGTATCCCCACTACCGGACGAAGGTGGAGAGGAAGGGTCGCACGAAGTCCGAGCTGGACCAGGTCATCCAGTGGCTGACCGGCTTCGACGAGTCGGCGTTGAGCCGCCACCTGTCCGCCGGCACGACCTTCGAGGACTTCTTCGCTGACGCCCGTCTCAACCCGAACGCCTCATTGATCACGGGCGTGGTGTGCGGGGTGCGCGTCGAGAACGTCGAGCATCCGTTGATGCAGAAGATCCGCTACCTGGACAAGCTGGTCGACGAACTGGCACGAGGCAAGTCGATGGACAAGATCCTGCGGTCATGACTGTTTCGCCCTGCGGCCGGCGACGGACGACCTGCGTCAGTCCTTGCGGGTCATCGCATCGACATCGAGCGCCGCGTCGAGCTGCTCCTCGGTGAGGTCGCCGCGCTCGACGAAGCCCATCGCGATCACGGTCTCGCGGATCGTGGTGCCGTCCTTGAGCGCCTGCTTGGCGACCTTGGCCGCCTCCTCGTAGCCGATCGCGGAGTTGAGGGGGGTGACGATCGAGGGGGAGGACTCGGCGTAGGCGCGCATCCGGTCCTCGTGGGCGGTGATCCCGTCGACGCAGCGGGACGCAAGCAGGCGCGAGGCGTTCGCGAGCATCCGGGTCGACTCCAGCACGTTGCGGGCGATCACCGGCATCATCACGTTGAGCTCGAAGAGGCCGCTGGCGCCGGCCGTGGTGACGGTGACGTCGTTGCCGATCACCTGGGCGCACACCATCAGCGTGGCCTCGGGCAGCACCGGGTTGACCTTGCCGGGCATGATGCTCGAGCCCGGCTGCAGGTCGGGGAGCGCGATCTCGCCGAGGCCGGCGGTCGGGCCGCTGCCCATCCAGCGCAGGTCGTTGCAGATCTTGGTGAGGCCGACCGCGATCGTGCGGAGCTGGCCGCTCAGCTCGACCAGGCCGTCGCGGCCGCCCTGCGCCTCGAAGTGGTTGCGGGCCTCGGTGAACGCCAGGCCGGTGTCGTCGGCGAGGGCCGCGATCGCGCGCTCCGCGAAGCCGTCGGGGGTGTTGATGCCGGTGCCGACCGCGGTGCCGCCGAGGGGCAGCTCGAGCACCCGGGGGAGGGTGGCCTCGAGCCGCTCGATCCCGCGTCGTACGACGGCCGCGTAGCCGCCGAACTCCTGGCCGAGCGTCACCGGGGTGGCGTCCATCAGGTGCGTGCGGCCGGACTTCACGAGGTCGTGGAACTCGGTGGCCTTCGCCTCCAGCGACGACGCGAGCTGTTCCAGCGCCGGCACCAGGTCGCTGGTTGCCGCGACCGCCGCGGCGACGTGGATCGAGGTCGGGAAGGTGTCGTTGCTGGACTGGCTGGCGTTGACCTGGTCGTTGGGGTGGATGTCGACCCCGGCCTGCGCGGCGAGGGTGGCGAGCACCTCGTTCATGTTCATGTTGGACGAGGTGCCGGAGCCGGTCTGGAAGACGTCGATCGGGAACGCGTCGACGTGCTCGCCCTCCACGATCGTGGCCGCGGCGTCACGGATCGCCTGTGCCTGCTCGGATGTGAGGACGTCGAGCTGCTCGTTGGCGGTCGCGGCCGCAGCCTTGACCCGGGCCATCGCGCTGATCAGCGCGGGCTCGATCGGGGTGCCCGAGATCGGGAAGTTCTCGACCGCCCGCTGGGTCTGCGCCCGCCAGAGCGCGTCCTTCGGCACGCGGACCTCGCCCATGCTGTCGTGCTCGACGCGGTAGTCCCCGCTCATTGGGTGATTCTCATCGTGGTGGTTCTCATGGGGCCACGTTAGACGCGACGTAGAGCCAGTAGTGCTCCGGTCGACCCTGGAGGTCGACGTCGTACGTCAGCGCGGACACGTCGCCGTACACGTCGCGCATCGCGGCCTCGAGGTCCGGCGACTCGTCGGCCGACCAGATCGCGAGGGCACCCTCCGGCGCCAGCGCGCGTCGTACGGCGGCCAGGAAGTCGTGCCCGTAGAGGCGGGCGTTGCTGTCGTGCACCAGGTGGCCCGGACCGTTGTCGACGTCGAGCAGCACCAGGTCGTAGCCGCCCGGGATCAGCTCCTCGACCGCCATCGCGATGTCGAGGTTGGCGATCGTCAGCCGCGCGTCGGCGAGGTACTCCGGGCCGTGCGGCACGGTGCCGTCGCGCATCCAGTCGATCAGCGCGCCCTCGATCTCGACCACGACGACCTTCTCGACCCGCACGTCCTCGAGCACCGCATGCATGGTGAAGCCGAGCCCGAGCCCGCCGACCAGCACGTTGCGCGGGTCGGCCACCTGCGCGAGCGCGACCTCGGCCAGCGCGTGCTCGGTGCTGGTCTCGAGGGTGTCCATCACGAAGACCCCGTTGACCCTCAGCTCGAGGACGTCGACCGCGTTGTCGTCGGTACGCCGCCGCAGCACGAGCTCGCCCCGCGCGTCGTCGGCCCGAGCCACCTCGACGTACTCCATGGGTCCATCCTCGCCCAACGGCGGAGCCGGACCGGTCAGCGGCCCTTCCACACCGGCTGCGCGCTTCTCGGCGAACGCCTTGAAGCCCTCCAGCCCGTCCTCGGAGCCGTAGAGCGTGTCGACCGTCGGCAGGGTGCGGCTGGTGACCAGGTCCAGCACCTCCTGGAACGGCTTGCCCTCCGCGACCCGGGCGGTCTCCTTGATCGCGGCGAACACCAGCGGCGGCCCGGACTCGAGCAGCCGGGCGACCTCCCACACCCGGGCCATCAGCGCGTCCTCGTCGGGCAGCACCTCGTTGACCACGCCCCAGCGGTGCGCCTCGGCGGCCCCCATCCAGCGTCCGGTCAGGAGCAGCTCCATCGCCACGTGGTACGGCATCCGCTTGGGCAGCTTGATCGTCGCCGCGTCGGCGAGGGTGCCGGCGTTGATCTCCGGCAGCCCGAACTGGGTGGCGTCCGAGGCGTAGATCAGGTCGCAGGACAGCGCCAGCTCGAAGCCGCCGCCCATCGCCAGCCCGTGCACGGCCGCGATCACCGGCTTGTTGAGGTCCGGGCAGCTCCTGGAGCCCGCCGAAGCCGCCGACGCCGTAGTCGCCGTCGACCGCGTCGCCCGCCGGCCGCGGCCTTGAGGTCCCAGCCGGCGCAGAAGAACTTGTCGCCGGCGGTGCGCAGGATCGCCACCCGCAGCGTCGGGGTCGTCGCGGAAGCCCGCGAACACCTCGCCCATCACCCGGCTGGTCGCCAGGTCGATCGCGTTGGCCTTCGGCCGGTCGAGGGTGACCTCCAGGATCGCCGCCCTCGCGCCGGGTGCGCACTGGGCTGTCGGGCATGGCTCGCCCATCGCTCTCAGGCTCCCAGCGGGCGCAGCAGCGCCCGGGAGATGATGTGCCGCTGGATCTCCGAGGTGCCGTCCCAGATCCGCTCGATGCGGGCGTCGCGCCAGATCCGCTCCAGCGGCAGCTCGTCCATCAGCCCCATGCCGCCGTGGATCTGGATCGCCTCGTCGGCCACCATCGCCAGCATCTCGGTCGCCTTGAGCTTGGCCATCGCGATGTCGGCGTCGGTGGCCGTGCCCTGGTCGTACTTCCAGGCGGCGTCGAGCGTCATCAGCTCGGCGGCCCGCAGCTCGATCGCCATGTCGGCGAGCTTGAAGCAGACGCCCTGGAACCGGCCGATCTTCTGGCCGAACTGCTCGCGGTCGGCGGCGTGGCGTACGGAGAGGTCGAGCGCCCGCTCGGCGCGGCCGAGGCAGGTCGCGGCGACCTGCAGCCGGGTGCTGCCGAGCCAGGTGCCGGCCAGGTCGAAGCCCTTGCCCTCCTCGCCGAGCAGCGCGTCGTCGGGCACGCGGCAGTCGTCGAAGTCGAGGATCGAGTTGGTGTAGCCGCGGTGCGAGACGTTGCGGTAGCCGTCGTGCACCGTCGAGCCCGGGGTGTCGAGGTCGACCAGGAACGTCGACATCGCCGTGCCGTCCGGCGTCGTCGGTCCCGGTCCGCGCGCACAGGATCACGAAGTCGGACTCGTCGGCGTGGCTGATGAAGTGCTTGGTGCCCTTGATCCGCCAGCCGTCGCCGTCGCGGACGGCGCGGGTGCGCATGGCGCGCAGGTCGGAGCCGGCGCCCGGCTCGGTCATCGCCAGGCAGTCGCGCCGCTCGCCGCGGACGCAGGGGTAGAGGTAGCGCTCGCGCTGCGCCGTCGGTGCCGGCCAGCAGGATGTTCGAGGGCCGGCCGACGGCCGTAGTGCAGCGCGTAGTTGGCCCGGCCGAGCTCCTTCTCGAAGAGCACCCAGGTCACCGTGTCGAGCCCGGCGCCGCCGACCTCCTCGGGCATGTTGGCGGCGTACAGCCCGGCCGCGATCGCCTTCTGCGCGGATCTGCGTCGCGCGAGCTCGGGCCGCAGCACGCCGGTGCGCTCGACCTCCTCCTCGTGCGGGTAGAGCTCGCGCTCGACGAACGCGCGGGTCACCTCGCACGATGCTGCGCTGCTCGTCGGTCAGCCCGAAGTCCATCAGGGTGCCTCCTGCGTGCAGTGCTGCTGCGGCCGCGGCCCGCCCGGTGCGGACCGCGCCCTCCATGTAGCCGGCGACCCACTGGTCGGAGCCGCAGACGTAGAACGGCGGCTCGTGGGTGCCGTGCAGCGGCCCGACCGCCTCGACGTCGCCGGGCCGCCAGTTCGTGACGTAGCCCTGGGTCCACGGGTCGGTGCCCCAGAGCCGGGTCCAGGTCGGCGAGCGGGCTGGTCGCGCGCGGTCCGTACAGCGCCGCGATCTCCGCCAGCGCCTCGCGGGTGCGGGTCGCCGGGTCGGTCGCCGCGAACGCGGCGTAGCGCTCGGGCGGCACCAGCGCGGACAGCACGCCCTCCTGCTGCGGCCAGGTCGAGCCGATCACGCCCTCGCACTCCGACAGCGCGTTCTGCCCGCGTGGCCCGCCAGAACGGCTCGTCGTACGCCGCCACGAACTTGGCCGCCCACGCGTGCCGCTGCCGGCGCAGCGAGGTGAGCCGGGCCTCGCTGACGCCGGTGATCGTCGAGGTCGCGCGCCGGGCCGGCGGGGACGGCGAGCACCACGGCGTCGGCGTCGAACAGCCTCGCCCGCGTGGGCGCGCGACCGCGCACGCCGGACCCGGTCGACCGCGATCTCGGCGACGGGCGTCGACAGCCGTACGTCGGCGCAGCTCGTCGGCCATCGTCAGCGCGACCGTGGCCGACCCCTCGGCCACGCGCTGGTTCTCCCACTCCTCGTAGTCGTAGGAGCCGGTCGGTGCCGCCGCCGACCGCGATCTTGCGCGCGTAGGCGAACAGGCTGGTGCGCTCGATCGACCCGTCCGCGAGGCTCGAGCGCGGCGAGCTCCTTGAGCCGGAGCACGGCCGGGGTCGCGCCGACCTCGCGCAGCCAGTCGCCGACGCTGAGCCGGTCGAGCCGGTCGCAGCTCGGGGTGCGCGTGCACGGGTCGCCGGGGTCGATCCCGCGCACGACCTTGGCCAGGGCGTCCTCGACCTTCTCGTGCGGACGCGCGGTCGGCGTCCGTGGACCACGACGGCCAGTCGCCGACGTCGACCGAGCCGGGCACCTGGCGGGTGATCTCGCCCGGCTCCGCGACGTACGACGGCACCAGGGTGAGCCCGAGCTCCGCGACCAGACCGAGGTAGGCGGTGTGGCGCGTTGCCCACCACCTCGCCGCCGAGCTGGACGCAGGCGCCCGTCGGGAAGCTCGACCTGCTCCACCCGGCCGCCGACCCGGTCGCGGGCCTCGAGCACGGTCACCGACGCTCCGCCGGCGGCCAGGTCGCGGGCGGCGCTGAGGCCGGCCAGCCCGGCGCCGACGACGACGACGTCGGACCTCATCGGGTCGTGGCGCTCATCGCAGCACGACGGCGTGCTCGGGGTGCCAGCCGATCTCGCACCCGGTCGCCGGGGCTCCAGCGGTCGTCGGCGCGCATCCGGGGGAGGTTCTGCTCCAGCACGGTGAGGGTGATGCCGGTGGCCACCGAGACGAGGTACTGCGTGGTCGCGCCGTGGTAGCTGGTGGACACGATCGTGCCCGGCACCTGCACCATCGCCGGCGCGAAGTCGCTCATCCAGATCTTCTCCGGCCGGATCGCGACGCTGAGCCGGTCGCCGTCGGCCGAGCCCGTGTGGCCGGGCACCGGGACCGCCAGCTCGGGCGCGACGCGCACCGCGCCGCCGGCGTACGTGCCCTGCATCAGGTTGCTGGTGCCGATGAAGCCGGCGGCGAAGACCGAGGTCGGGTTCTCGTAGACGTCCTCGGGGGTGCCGCACTGCTCGATCACGCCGTCGTTCATGATCGCGACCCGGTCGCTCATGCTGAGCGCCTCGTCCTGGTCGTGGGTGACGAACAGGAAGGTGATCCCGACCTCGCGCTGGATCGTCTTCAGCTCGACCTGCATCGCCCGCCGGAGCTTGAGGTCGAGCGCCGCCAGCGGCTCGTCGAGCAGCAGCACCTTCGGCCGGTTGATCAGCGCGCGGGCCAGGGCGACGCGCTGCCGCTGGCCGCCGGAGAGCTGGGCGGGGCGGTCCTTCGCGCGCGGCGCCGAGCTCGACCAGCTCGAGCATCTCGCTGACCCGCTGGTCGATGCGTGCGACCGGTCGACGCCCTTGCGGCGCAGGCCGAAGCCGACGTTGCCGCGCACGTCGAGGTGCTCGAAGAGCGCGTAGCTCTGGAAGACCGTGTTGACGTCGCGCTTGTGCGGCGGCGTGCTGGTGACGTCCTCGCCGCCGACCAGCACGGTGCCGGAGGTCGGGTCGTTGAAGCCGGCGATCATCCGCAGCGTGGTGGTCTTGCCGCAGCCGGAGGGGCCGAGCAGGGAGAAGAACTCGCCGGCTGCGACGTCGAGGTCGATGCCGTCGACGACCGGGTGCCGCCGAACTCCTTGGTCAGGCCACGGAGCGACACCGCGGAGCTCGCCGGCAGGCGGTACGGCGACCGCGCGCGTCTCCGCTGGGGTCACGGGGGTGGTCATCGGCGTTCGCCTCCGGTGATCAGGTCCAGGCTGGACGTCTTGCGGTTGAACAGGCGCGGCAGCAGCAGCGCCGCCACGATCAGCAGTGCCGAGACCAGCGAGCATCAGGGTGCCGACCGCGTTGATGGCCGGCGAGACGCCGAACCGGATCGAGGAGTAGATCCGCACCGGCAGCGGCTGCGGGTCGACGCCGGTGGTGAAGAACGCGAGCACGAAGTCGTCGAAGACCAGCGCGAAGACCAGCAGCCCGGACGCCGAGCAGGGCGGGGACGAGCGTCGGGCAGCGTGACCAGCCGCAGCGCCTGCCACGGCGTGCAGCCGAGGTCGCGGGCGGCCTCCTCGACCTCGAGGCGACATGCTGGCCAGCCGCCCGCGCACGATCACCGTCACGTAGGCGATCGAGAACGTGATCTCCGCGAGGATGACCGTGGTCAGCGACAGCTTGAGGCCGATGCCCGGTGAAGAGCAGCAGCGCGGCGACGCCGGTGACGATCTCCGGGGTGACCAGCGGCAGCAGGGTGACCGCGCCGATCGCGCCGGCCGCGCCGGGACCGTGATCCGCTCCAGGCCGAGGGCCAGCATGGTGCCGAGCACGAGCGAGCCGAGCGCCGCGACGGTGGCGATCCGCAGGCTGGCGCACGAGCGACTCGAGCAGCGCGCTGTTGTGGAAGAAGTCGTCGTACCACCGGGTGCTGAAGCCGGAGAACGCCGACAGCGACTTCTCGTCGTTGAAGCTGAACAGCGCCACGGCGAGGATCGGCAGGTAGAGCCAGGCGAAGAACACGACCGTGACCGCGACGGCGAGCGAGCGGCTTGCGCTCCAGCCTGCCGGGCGCGTCATCGACTGCTCCCGGGCTGCGGGTCGACGTCGCGCGCAGGTAGACGACCATCAGCACGGTCAGCGCGGCCATCATCGCCACCGTCATCGCCGAGCCGAGCGGCCAGTTCTGGCCCTCGACGAACTGCTGCTGGATCAGGTTGCCGATCATGTAGGTGCTCGGCGCCGCCGAGCAGCTGCGCGCTGACGAAGTCGCCGAGCGCGGGCAGGAAGACCAGCAGCATGCCGCCGTACAGCCCGGCGCGGGTGGCCGGCAGGGTGACGGTGAAGAAGGTGCGCAGCGGGCCGTGGTAGAGGTCCTTGCCGGCCTCGATCAGGGAGACGTCCATCCGCTCGAGCGAGGCGTAGACCGGCAGGATCATGAAGACCACGAAGCCGTAGACCAGGCCGCCGATCACCGCCCACGGGCGTGTTGAGGAACGTGATCCCGTCGCTGAGCCCGGTCTTGCGGAGGCCGCTGTTGACCAGGCCGTCGTCGGAGAGCAGCGCCTTCCAGGCGTACATCCGGATCAGGTAGCTGGCGAAGAACGGCACCACGATCGCGGCGATCAGCGCGTTCTTGTAGCGGCCGCCGTGCAGGGCGATCGCGTAGGCGACCGGGTAGGCGATCAGCACGCGAGATGACGACGGTCGCCAGCGCGTAGCCCAGCGAGCGCAGGAAGAGCTCGAGGTAGACCTCGTCCCACAGCGCGCGCGTAGTTGGCCGTCGTGGTGCCGAAGACCGGGTAGCCGTCGGCTGGTCGTGTGCCCGAAGGAGAGCAGCACCACGATCACCATGCTGGAGACGAAGAACGCCACCATCCAGGCGGTCGGCAGCGCGAGCAGCCAGCCCCACAGCCGGGTGCGCTGCGACGAACGGCGGGGTCGCGGTGCGCTCCCGCGACCGCTCGACCAGGCCGGTGGCCACCTCAGCTCGCCTTCACTTCGGTCCAGGTCGGCGGCACGGCGCTGGACCTCGTCGGCGCGCAGCAGCCGGAAGACGTCGGGGTTCTCCAGGTCCTTGACGTCGACGTTGCAGGCCGGCACGTCCTTGGCCAGGTCGTCGAAGGTCGGCGACCGCGTCCTTCACCGGGAACGGGTAGTAGAGGTAGTTGATGTTCTTGACGGCGTTCTCGGGCCGGAGCAGGTAGTCGATGAACAGCATCGCGGTGCCGGGGTGCTTGGCGTTGGTCGGGATCGCGTAGGCGTCGGAGTTGATCGGCGTGCCCTCCTTCGGCGCCTCGAAGTCGTAGTCGCGTCTTGTTCTTCGCCAGCCCCTCGCGCAGGTAGAGGAAGTCGCCGCTCCACATGTGGTGGATCCAGGCGTCGCCGCCGCTCATGTTGTTGACGTCGTCGGAGGAGTACGCGCGGAGGTACTTCTTCTGGCTGATCAGCAGCTTCTTGATCTCGTCGAGCTCGCGACGCCTTGGCGGTGTTGACGTCGTAGCCCGAGGAGCAGCGCGGCCATCGCCAGCGCCTCGTCCTGGTCGTCGAGGGTGAAGATGTGGCCGGCGCCCTGCGGCGTTCCACAGGTCGTGCCAGCTGCCGGTCATCGCGTCGACCTTGTCGGTGCGCCAGCCGATCCCGGTCTTGTAGACGGTGAACGGCACCGAGACCGGCCGACTTCGGCGTCGTACCACGGGTCGTTGAAGTAGGAGCCGGAGTAGAAGACCTGGTCGGCGTTGGAGAGCTGGTCGTGGTCGATCGCGCGGAGCTTGCCCTCGCGGCGCATCTTCACGACCCACTTGGCGATCGGGAAGATGATGTCGTACTGGTTGCCGGCGTCGATCTTGGCGTACATGCCCTCCATCGAGTCGAAGTTGGACTCGATGATCTTGACGCCGTACTCCTCCTGGAAGCCCTTGAGGACGCTCGGGGTCGAGGTAGTCGGCCCAGTTGAAGTAGACGAGGTCGCCGTCGATCTTGGCCTTCGCCGACTTCGGCAGCGGGGCCTCGGCGGGCTTCGTCGTCGCTCGGATGTAGGCGCAGCCGGCGAAGCCGGCGACGGCGCCGAGCGGCCAGGCCGCCCTTGCAGGAGGCTGCGCCGGGTGGCGCGTCGGGACGGCTGCCGGTCATGCGCGTGCTCCTGTCAACGTGCCGACCGGCGGCCGGGCAGCGGCCCGTCGTGGCCGACGAGGATGCCGACCGTGGCCGCGAGCGTGGCGCGCGCCTCGGCGAGGGTCGAGGTTGGGGTCGTTGGCCAGCACCCGGGCGCCGAGGCCGTCGCACAGCGCGACCGCCGTCTCGGCGACCATGCGGGCGTCGAGGTCGGTGGTCGAAGACGCCGGTCTCGATGCCCGTCGGTGATGATCGTCGGCCACGGTGGAGTAGAGGTCCTCGTAGAGGTCGGCCCCGACCTTGGCGAGCTCCGGCTTCGCGGATGCAGAGCAGGTCGAGCTCCTGCCAGAGCAGCCACTCGTGCGCGAGCCGCTCGTCGCTGGGCAGGCACCGGTCGAGGAAGGCCGAGAGCCGCTGCGGCCGGCGTCGTCGCCGGCGCTGCCGCAGCAGCTGCTGGTTGAGCACGCTCGAGAGCCGCGTGGGAGTAGGTCAGCACCTCGGCGAAGAGCTGCTCCTTGGTGTCGAAGTGGTAGTGCAGCAGGCCCGCCGACACCCCGGCCGTCCCGCGCGATGCCGGCCATCCGGACCTTCGCCAGGCCGTCGCGGACGATGCACTCGGCGGCCGCGGCCAGGATCCGGGTGCGGGCCTCGGCGGCGGCCAGGTCGCGCTGGTTGGGGCTCGTCCCGGTCCGCCGCGGTCTGCCGGCCGGAGCGTTGCTGGTCATCGGTTGTCCCTTCGCGGAGCCGATCAGCGAACGTATTGACTGTTCAGTCAGTCAGTGATGCTAGGCTCGCCCCGATGAGGCGTCAAGGGTCGCAGGACGCGAGCGGACCCCGGGTCGAGACCGCGCTCGCAACAGCCGCTGGGCAGCCGCTGGAGGCACTCTTCGACCCGTCGCTCGATCGCGGTCGTCGGCGCCAGCGACGACCCGCCGAAGTGGGGCCACATCCTCGGCCCGCCGGGCGCTCGAGTCCAGCGGCGACCGGCCGGTGCGCTGGTCAACCGCGCGGCGCGCGAGGTGCTCGGCCGCCCGACCTACCCCACGCCTGGCGGCGGCGCGCGGCCGCACGGCGACCGCGGTCGACCTGGTGGTGGTCTGCGTGCCCGTCGGCCGGCCTCGTCGACGCGGTGCGCGACGCGGTCGAGGCCGGCGCCCGGACGCTGGTGGTGATCACCGCCGGCCTCTCCGAGCCCGGTGCGGACGGGCGCCCGGACGGAGCAGGAGGCGCTGCGGATCGCCCGGGCGGCCGGCGCCGTGCTGGTCGGGCCGAACTGCATCGGCCTGGTCGACACCGGCACCGGCCTCCAGCTCAGCCACGCCGTGCTGCCGGCCGGCGACGTGACGGTGCTCAGCCAGAGCGGCAACATCGTGCTCGACCTGGCCGCGCTGCTCGAGGACCGGGGCCTGGGCGTCGTCGCGGTTCGTCTCGCTCGGCAACCAGGCCGACCTGAGCGTGGTCGACCTGATGGACGTCCTGCGTCGCCCACGACGGGCACCCGGGCCGTCGCGCTCTACGCCGAGGACGTGGTCGACGGCCGGGCCTTCGTCGGCCGCCGCGCGTGCCCTGCGTCGACGCCGGCAAGCCGGTCGTCCTGCTCGCGCCCGGTCGCTCGGAGGCGGCGGTGCGCAGCGCCGCGTCGCACACCGGCTCGCTGACCACGGCCTCGCAGGTGGTCGACGCGGCGTGCGCGGCCGCCGGCGTCCACCGGGTGGACAACCCGACCCAGATGGCCGACCTGCTGGCCGCGCTGCTCGCCGACCGCCGGATGCGCCGGCCGCGTGTCGCGGTCCTCACCGACGGCGGCGGCCACGGCGCGATCGCCGCCGACGCGCTCGCCTCGGTCGGCCTGGAGACCCCGGTGCTCGGCGAGCCGCGCGCGCGCTGCGCTGCGCGCTGTGCTGGGGCAGGGGTCCACCGTCACCAACCCGGTCGACCTCGCCGGCGCCGGTGAGCAGGACCCGCTGGCCTACGCGCGCGGGCGTGGCCGCGCTGCTGGCGGCCGAGGAGGTCGACGGCGTGCTGCTCACCGGCTACTTCGGTGGCTACTCCACGGGCAGCCACGAACCTGACCCGAGCCCGAGCTGCGAGGCCTCGCGCATGATCGGCGGCGGCCGCGACCGAGCGGCACAAGCCGGTCGTCGTGCAGACGATCTTCCCCGACAGCCCGAGCGCCCGGGTGCTGCGCGCGACGCCGGCGATCCCGGTGCACCGCGACATCGACCGCGCCTGCGACGTGCTGGCCGGCGCTGGTCGAGCGCCCGGCGCCCGACACGCCGAGCCGGTCCCTTCGCCGGCCGCGCCCGTCACCGACACGTCGTACGACGCCGCGCGGGCGCTGTTCGCCGACGCCGGCGTCGGCTTCGTGCCCGCCCGCGTCGGTGCACCGACCTCGACGCGCTCCGGAGGCGCGCTCGCCGAGCCGGAGATGTCGTTCCCGCTCGTGCTCAAGGCCGTCGGGCAGCCTGCACAAGTCCGACGCGGGCGGCGTCGTCCTCGGGCTGCCGGACGCCGACGCGGCGCGAGGACGGCCTACGCTCGACCTGGTCGCGCGCCTCGCCCCGCCGGCCGTCTCGGTCGAGGCGATGGCCGACCTCGACGGCGGCGTCGAGCTGATCGTCGGCTGCGTCCGCGACCCCCGGTTCGGCCCGGTGCTCATGGTCGGGCTCGGCGGGGTCTTCGCCGAGGTGCTCGGCGACACCGCGGTCGCGCTCGCTCCGGTCTCGCGCGACGGCGCGCGGACGCTGCTGCCTCGCTGCGCGGCGCGCCGCTGCTCGCCGGCGCCCGGGGCCGCGCGCCGGTCGACCTCGACGCGCTCGCGGACCTGGTGGCCCGGGTCTCCGCGCGTCGCGGCGGCCCACCCCGAGCTCGCCGAGCTCGAGCTCAACCCGGTGCTGGCCGACGCCCGGCGGGGCGCTCGCCCTCGACGCGCGCGCCGTACCGGTCGCGTCGGGTCAGGACTCGACGTCGCGCAGGTAGCGCTCGTCGAACGCGTGGACCCAGGCGTCCTTGGCCGGGAAGACGCCGTGGTCGAACGCGCGTGAGGTGACCCCGCGCTGCACCCGCTCGCAGGCCTCGTTGTCCTGCCGCGTGACCAGCTCGTTGAACTCGATCACCGGCGTCGGGTCGAACTCGGGGTCGTCGAGGGCCTCGGGGCTGAAGAGGTACTCGGTCACCAGCCGGCAGCTGCGCGGGCCGGTCGGGAAGACCGCCGTCGCCAGCGCGGTCGAGCCGTCGACGTCGAGGAACATCGTCGGGTAGACCCCGGCGCCGAAGTACGCCGACGGACCGTCCTGGCCCTTGAGCCCGGGCAGCAGCGGGAGCCGCAGCCGCGGGTCGAGCGCCATCGCCGGTGCGGCCGTCGGCCAGCGTCACCCCGCCGTCCCGGCGCCCGCTCTCGAAGATGCTGCCCTTGCGGTACGCCGGCACCACGGCCATCAGCTCGGGGTGGATCGTCGGGCAGTGGAGGCACTCGTTGTAGTTCTCGAGCACGATCTTCCAGTTCGCCTGCACGTCGATCGTCGAGACGTGGCCGATCCGCAGCTCCGACAGCCCGACCCGGGCCAGCCCCAGCACGTCGTCCTGCTGGTCGGCCAGCGCCTCGAGCAGCGGCAGCGGGCTCCTCGCGCGAGAGGTTGACGAAGACGAACCCCTCCCACACGTCGACGTGCACCGGCCACAGCGACGTGCTCGGCCGGTCGATCTCGTCGCGCTCGATCATCGGCGTGGTCACGAGCGTGCCGTCGAGGGCGTAGCCCCACGCGTGGTACGGACAGCGGAGGTGGCTGCGCACCTCGCCGCTGCTCCTCGTCGCAGAGCTGCGAGCCGCGGTGCCGGCAGACGTTGTAGAAGCCGCGGAGCGCGTCGTCCTTGCCGCGCACGAGGAGGATGCTCTCCTCGGCGATCTCGACGCGCAGCCACGACCCCGGCCGCGGCACCCGCTCGGCGCGGCCGACGTAGACCCAGTTGCGGAAGAAGACCCGCTCGCGGTCGGTCTGCCAGGTCGTCGTCGGAGTGGTACGCCGCCCCCGGAAGCGTCTCGCGGATCGAGGCCATTCGCTAACTATATAGTCAGTCAGTTGAGTTGCGCCATCCCGGGTCGAGCGACGGTGGTCGGGCCTGTCGAGACCTCACCCTGGGTCTCGACAGGCTTCCGAGCCACCAGG
This sequence comes from uncultured Actinomycetota bacterium, assembly GCA_963754145.1. GTDB lineage: Bacteria > Actinomycetota > Actinomycetes > Propionibacteriales > Nocardioidaceae > Marmoricola. The sequence goes on along the minus strand of CAVWFF010000005.1, from coordinate 175,650 downwards.
ATCGTGGGGCCGTCGAGACCTCACCCTGGGTCTCGACGGGCTCGACCACCGGTGGGGCCGTCAGCGCTCGCGCGAGCGGACCCGGAGGCCCGTGATCGGCACGGTGACCGCGCCGGAGGGGTCGGTGAAGAAGTCGTTGCCCTTGTCGTCGACGACGATGAACGCGGGGAAGTCCTCGACCTCGATCTTCCAGACGGCCTCCATGCCGAGCTCCTCGTACTCGAGCACGTCGACGGACTTGATGCAGTCCTGCGCGAGCCGGGCGGCCGGCCCGCCGATCGAGCCGAGGTAGAAGCCGCCGTGGGTGTTGCAGGCCTCGGTCACCACCTTCGAGCGGTTGCCCTTGGCCAGCATCACCTTGGAGCCACCCGCGGCCTGGAACTGCTCGACGTAGGAGTCCATCCGGCCGGCCGTGGTCGGGCCGAACGACCCGGACGCGTAGCCCTCGGGCGTCTTCGCCGGGCCGGCGTAGTAGACGGCGTGGTCGCTTCAGGTACGCCGGCATCTCCTCGCCGGCGTCGAGCCGTTCCTTGATCTTGGCGTGCGCGATGTCGCGGGCGACCACCAGCGGCCCGGTCAGCGAGAGCCGGGTCTTCACCGGGTGCTGCGACAGCTCGGCGAGGATCTCCGTCCATCGGCCGGTTGAGGTCGATCCTGACCACGTCGTCCTCGTCGGTGGGCTGCGTCGCCGCGGTCGCCGGCAGGTACTTCGCGGGGTCGGTCTCGAGCTGCTCGAGGAAGACGCCCTCGGCGGTGATCTTGCCGAGCGCCTGCCGGTCGGCCGAGCACGACACCGCGATCGCGACCGGGCAGGACGCGCCGTGCCGGGGGAGGCGTACGACGCGGACGTCGTGGCAGAAGTACTTGCCGCCGAACTGCGCGCCGATCCCGAACGACTGGGTCAGCTTGAAGACCTCCTCCTCGAGCTCGACGTCGCGGAACCCGTGTGCAGCAAGGGATCCCTCGGTCGGGAGGTGGTCGAGGTAGTGCGCGGAGGCGTACTTCGCGGTCTTCAGGGCGAACTCCGCGCTGGTGCCGCCGATCACCACCGCCAGGTGGTACGGCGGGCACGCGGCCGTGCCCAGCGAGCGGATCTTCTCGTCGAGGAACTCCAGCATCCGCTTGGGGTTGAGCACCGCCTTGGTCTCCTGGAACAGGAACGACTTGTTCGCCGACCCGCCGCCCTTGGCCATGAACAGGAACTTGTACTCGGGCTTCCCCGTCGGCTGCGGGCGTCGAGTAGATCTCGATCTGCGCCGGCAGGTTGGTGCCGGTGTTCTTCTCCTCCCACATCGTCAGCGGCGCGAGCTGGGAGTAGCGCAGGTTGAGCTTCGTGTACGCGTCGTACACGCCACGGCTGATCGCCTCGCCGTCGTCGCCGCCGGTGAGCACGCCCTCGGACTTCTTGCCCATCACGATCGCGGTGCCGGTGTCCTGGCACATGGGCAGCACGCCGCCGGCGGAGATGTTGACGTTCTTGAGCAGGTCGAGGGCGACGAAGCGGTCGTTGCCGGAGGACTCCGGGTCGTCGATGATCCGGCGCAGCTGGGCGAGGTGGGCCGGGCGCAGGTAGTGCGCGATGTCGTGCATCGCCTCGGACGTCAGCTGCCGGATCGCCTCGGGCGAGACCCGCAGGAACGTCTGGCCGTCCGCCTCGAACGTCGACACCCCCTCGGTCGACACCAGCCGGTAGGGCGTGTCGTCGGGGCCGATCGGGAGCAGGTCGGAGTAGGCGAAGCGTCGGGTCCGTCACGCTGCCGACAGTACGGCGGTCGAGCTTGTCGAGACCACTCCGGCTCCAGACCCTGGGTCAGGTGCACGAGCGTGACCGTCTCCGGCCGGCGGCGCGGCACCCAGAAGCCGCGGCTGCCGAGCACCCGCCCGGTCACCGGCGTGCCGTCCGTCGGGCCGCGCGGGCGGCAGCGGCGAGGACATGCTGGTCCAGGCGAGGTCGACCGGACCCTCCCAGCGCCACGTCGTACGACGCCGTGGCGTCGAGCCCGGGCACCCGCACGAAGACCCCGCGGTTGTGGGCCGACTCGTCCAGCTGCACGTGCGCGACCAGCGCCTCGGACCGGTCGGCCGCGACCACCCCGTGCAGGAGCACGGACGGGTCGGGCGACTCGGGCCGCACCACGCGGCCGCTGTGCAGCAGCGGGCGGAAGCGCTGGTAGCGCGCGACCCAGTCGGCGAGCCGGTCGAGGTCGTCGTCGCCGGCCTCGGTGAGGTCCCACTCGATGCCGAACGAGCCGAACATCGCCGTCGCGGCGCGGAAGTCCAGCCCCAGCGTGCGTCCGGTCGTGTGCGAGGTGGGGGAGGAGACGTGGGCGCCGACGTACTCGGGCGCGACCAGCTGCGTGGTCCAGCGCTGGATCTGCTGCCGGGCGACCGCGTCGGTCATGTCCGAGGTCCAGATCCGCTGCACGCGCTCCAGCACGCCGAGGTCGACCCGGCCGCCACCGGACGCGCACGACTCCCAGTCGATCGCGGGGTGCGCGGCACGGAGGTCGTCGAGGAGCGCGTAGAAGCCCTCGGTCTGCCGGTGCACGGCGGCCGCGCCCGCGAGCGCGTTGCTGCCCGCCTCGAGCAGGTCGCGGTTGTGGTCCCACTTCACCGAGTCGATCGGGTACGACGCCAGGACCGCGGTGATCTGCCCGAACACGTGCGCGCGGACCTCGTCGCGGCCCAGGTCGAGCACCAGCTGGTTGCGGTGCAGCAGCGGCACCCGGTCGCCGGCGGAGAGGATCCAGTCGGGGTGCTCGCGGTAGAGGTCGGAGTCGGGGTTGACCATCTCCGGCTCGATCCAGAGCCCGAACTCCATGCCGAGCCCGCGCACGTGGTCGACCAGCGGCGTGAGCCCCTCGGGCCAGACGGTCGGGTCGACCGTCCAGTCGCCGAGCCCGACCGTGTCGTCGCGCCGCGCGTGGAACCAGCCGTCGTCGAGCACGAACCGCTCCACGCCGATCCGGGCCGCCCGGTCGGCGATGGCCTGCAGCCGGTCGAGGTCGTGGTCGAAGTAGACCGCCTCCCAGACGTTGAGCACCACCGGCTGGTGGGCCGGGTGGGCCGGCGAGGCTGCGCTGGTAGCCGTGCCACGCGGCCGCGAGCCCGTCCAGCCCGTCGTCGGCGGCGGCGACGTAGACCCACGGGGCTGGCGTAGCTCTCGCCCGGCGCCAGCGTGACCTCGCCGGGCAGCAGCAGCTCGCCACCGCCGAGCGTGGTCCCGGTGGCCGGGTCGCGCTCGACCCGGAGCACGGTGTTGCCGCTCCAGCCGACGTGGACGCCCAGCACCTCGCCGTACGTCGTGGAGAAGCCGGGCGTGCCCAGCACCACCATGGTGGCGGCGCCGAGACCGGGTCGGCCGGCCCGGCCCTCGCGCAGCCAGAGGCCGTCGGTGACCTGGTGCCGCTGCGGGGTGCGCTCGCGCTCGTGCCGGCCGGTGAAGTCGAGCGCCTCCACCAGGTGGTCGGGCACCGGCAGCACCACCTCGAGGCCCTCGAGGAAGTAGGGGTCCGGGCCGGTGTTGGTCAGCACGTGCCGCAGCCGCAGGGCGCCGCCGGGCACCGACTCGGCCTCGGTGACCAGGCCGAGCGCGGCGGCCTTGTCGACCAGCTCGATGCGCAGCCGGCCGTCGACGACGTCGACCGCCTCGCACGCGAAGCGGGTCGACCAGTCGCGGCCGCCGGAGCGCTGGCCGCGCAGGTGGGGCCGGGTCAGCCGGCCGTGCGCGTGCTCGCCGAGGAGCGGCAGCCCGGGCCCGTTGGGCAGCAGGGGAAGTCCGGAGGCGTCGCCGCCGAGCAGGCCGGTGGCGAGCACGACGGGGAACCCGTCGTGCTCGCGCACCAGCTCGATGCTCGTCGTCGTGGCCTGCGGGTCACGAGGGAAGAGCATGCGCCAGCCGGCTAGCCCTTCACCGCGCCGGCCGTGAGGCCGCGCACGAAGAAGCGCTGGAGGGCGAGGAACACCAGGATCGGCACGATCATGGAGAGGAAGCCACCCGCGGTGACCAGGTTCCAGCCCGCGCCCTGCTGGCTCAGCAGGTTGTTCTTGATCGCCACCGTCATCGGCGCGTTCTCACCCGGCCCGATGAAGACCAGGGCGACGAACAGGTCGTTCCAGACCCAGAGGAACTGGAAGATCGCGAACGACGCCAGCGCCGGCACCGACATCGGCAGCACCAGCCGGTAGAACGTCTGGAAGTGGCTGGCCCCGTCGACCTTCGCCGACTCGATCACGCTGGGCGGCAGCGTGACCATGTAGTTGCGCAGGATGTAGATCGCCAGCGACATGCCGAACCCGATGTGGGCCAGCCAGACGCCGGCGAACGTGCCGCCGAGGCCGACCGAGCCGTAGATCTTCAGGATCGGCACGAACGCGACGTAGTTCGGCACCACCAGCAGGCTCACGATGGCGAGGAACAGGATGTCGCGGCCGGGGAACTTCATGAACGCGAACGCGTAGGAGGCGAACGCGGCGATCAGGAGCGGGATGAACGTCGCCGGCAGCGCGATCGCGATGCTGTTGACGAACGCGCCCGCGAGGTCGAGGTTCGGGTTGGTGAGCACCTCGTGGTAGTTGGAGGTGGTGAAGTTGCCGAAGTTGCCCGAACACCGTCCACCAGCCGGTGGTGTTGGCGTCGTTCTCGGTGCGGAACGAGGTGATGAACAGCCCGAAGGTCGGCACCACCCACGCGAAGCAGATGATGCCCAGGACGACCCGGGTGACCCAGCCGGCCTTGGCGGGGTTGCCCTCGCGGCCGGGGCCCTTGGCCTTCTTGCCTGTGTCCGGCGCCCCGACTGCGGGAGTCGTGGTCGTCGTGGCCATCAGGCTGCCTCCTCCGCCTTGAAGTGGCGCACCTGGTAGATCATGATCGGCACCATCGCGACCATCAGGATCACCACGATCGCGGCTGCTGCACCGTTGTTGAAGTTGGTGAACAGCTGGTTGTAGAACTCCACGCCCAGGATGTTCGTGTTGAAGTTGCCGTTGGTCATCACGTAGACGATGTCGAAGATCTTCATCACCGTGATCAGCGTGGTCACGAAGACCGTGATGATCGTGCCCTTGATCTGCGGGACGACCACGCGGAAGAAGATCTGCCGCTCGCCGGCGCCGTCGATCCGGGCCGCCTCGAGCGTGTCGACCGGCACGCCCTTGATCGCCGCGGAGAGCAGCACCATCGCGAAGCCGATCTGCGCCCACAGCAGCATCACCATCAGCAGCAGGCTGTTGAGGTGGAACTGGTCCTGCTGCAGCCACGGGACCGGCTTGCCGCCGAGGAGCACGACGAGCGCGTTCTGCAGGCCGATCTGCTCCTGGCCCTGCGGGCCGGTAGGCGTAGAGGAAGCGCCACACGGTGGCGGCACCGACCATGCTGATCGCCATCGGCAGGAAGATCAGGGTCTTCGAGATGTTCTCGCCCCGCGGGCCGAGCCGGTCGGACAGCACGGCGACGGCGAGGCCGATGGCGACCGTGACGACGGGCACGATGATCATCCACAGCAGCGTGTTGAGCAGCGTCTGCTGGAAGCTCGTGCGAGGTGAGCAGGCTGGTGAAGTTGTCGAAGCCCACCCACTCGGTGCTGGTGGAGTCCTTGAAGCAGTAGATGAAGGTCAGGATCGCGGGGTAGATCAGGTAGAGCGTGATCGCGGCGTAGGCCGGGAGGATGTAGAGGTACGGCTTGATCCGGTCCTCCCAGCGTCCCGGGAGCAGCTCGGCGATCTTGTTCAGGATCCAGTAGACGGCGACGGCGACGCCGACACCGGCCACGACCGTGATCACGGCGTTCGATGGTCTTGAGAAACATGGGAGTCCTGCCTTCCTTCTGCTCGGCGAGGCACCGGGGAGGGACGAGACCGCGGGGGCGGAGCCAGTGGCGCCGCCCCCGCGGTCCTCAGACGATCAGCTGGTGGGCCAGCTGTCGTCGATGTTCTTCAGGGCGGTGTCGAGGTCCTGCTGGCCGGTGATCCAGGCGGTCATCTCCTTCCAGAAGGAGCCCGCACCGACCTCGCCCGGCATCTGGTCGGACCCGTCGAAGAGGAACGTCGGCGCCGTTCTTGACCACCTGGTCGGCGGCCTTGATGACCGGGTTCGGTGTACAGCGACGAGTCGAAGTCCTTGTGCGGCGACAGGTACGACGAGCCGTTCGGCGCGGCCGTCGTTGCCGATGTCGGTCTCGGCGAGCAGCTTCATCGCCGGTCTTGGCCGCCGTCGCTGTCGTTGAGCAGCACCGCCAGGTCGCCACCACCGAGGACCGGGTTCTCGCCCGCGGTCGGCCGGCGGGAAGCCGAAGACGCCGACGTCGGTGGTCGAAGTTCTTCACCACGTCCTCGGGGAAGAACGCCGTGATGAACGAGCCCTGCTTGAACAGCCAGCAGCCCGGGTCGGCCTGTCGCACATCGCGTTCTCGGCGTCACCGAAGTTGGTGCTGGCGATCGTCTTGCCGTCGCCGAGGTGGTTGCCGTCGGTGAAGACCAGCTTCTCGAACTCCTCGCCGGCCTGCTTGACCAGGTCGGAGTCGAACGGGATCTTGTGGGTGACCCACTCGTTGTAGCTCGTCGGCGCCGCCGTACTTCATGACCAGCTCCTCGAACCAGTCGGTGGCCGGCCAGCCGGTGGCGGTGTCGGCCTCGATGCCCATGCACCACGGCGACGCCGCCGTCGGCCTTGATCTGCTCGGTCAGCGCGTCGAGCTCGTCGATGGACGTCGGGGCCTTGTAGCCCGCCTTGTCCCAGGCCTTCTTGTTGTAGAAGACCAGGCTCTTGACGTTGGCGCTGGACAGCAGCCCGTAGAGCTTGCCGTCGACGGTGCCGGCCTCGAGGGCGCCGGGCAGCATGCTCGACTTCAGCGTGCTCATGTCGACCACGTCGTCGAGGGCGATCGCCTTGTTGCGCTTCACGATGTTGGCGACCACGCCCGGCTGCGGGATGAACGCGATGTCGGGGGTGTCGTTCGCCTGGATCTTGGTCATGATCAGGCTGTTGATGTTCGTGACCTTCTGCCATCTTGACGTGATCCCGGCGTCCTTGGCCTTGGCCGTCATGGCCTTCTTGCAGGCCGTCGAAGACCGGCTGGTCGACGCTCATCCAGATCGTGACGGTCTTGTCGTCGCTGCTGCTCGCCGCCGCCGCAGGCGGCCAGGCGCTCACGCGAGCGCCATGGCGGCGACAGCGGTCAGGGCCTTGACCCCGCGCTTGTGGACTCGCATGTGCTCTCCCTAGTGCTGACAACTCAGGTGCTGACGACTGGTGAGGGATGTGTGGTACAAATCACTGCTGAAACGAATCAGCAGGATCATTGCGTTCGGTTCGGGGGCGTGTCAAGCAACGATCCGAAACGTGACCGACACCTTCGGTTTCCAAAGGGTGGCGCCTGTTGGTGCCCCCAGGAGCGGGGAGAGGCGCAGTGTCCAGCTCGACGCAGGTCCACGCTGTCGGACGTCGCCGTCAAGGCCGGCGTCTCCGCGACCACGGCGTCGTACATCCTCAACGGCCGCTCGGTCGAGATGCGGATCTCGCAGCGACGCCGAGCGAGCGCGTCCGGACGGCCGCCGCCGAGCTCCAGCTACCGCCCCAACCGCAGCGCCCGGAGCCTGCGCACGGCCACCACCGCGACCATCGGCGTGATCTCCGACCACGTCGCCAGCGGGTCCGTTCGCCAGCCGGATGCTCACCGGTGCGAACACGGCCGCCCGGGCGCTGCAACCACCTGCTGGTGATCGGCGAGACGGAGGGCGACCCCGACGTCGAGGCGCCGCTGATCGAGGAGATGCTCGACCGCCAGGTCGACGGCATCCTCTACGCCACCCTGGCCACCTCCGAGGTCACGGTGCCGCCGCGATGCTGCGCCGACCAGCGGCTGGTGCTGCTCAACTGCCTCGACGTGGCCGGCAACGCCCCGGCCGTCGTCCCCGACGAGCTCGAGGGCGGCCGTACGGCGGCCGAGCGTGCTGATCGCCGCGGGCCGCGAGCGCCAGGTCCGCGTCGTCGGGCGAGGACCCCGACCCCCGGGCGATCGCCGGGCCGCTGCGCCTCGCAGGGAGTGCGCGAGCGGCTCGCCGAGGTCGGCGTCGAGCTCGGCGGGGTCGTGCCGTGCGCCTGGGACGTCGTACCGGCGTACGACGCGGTGAGCGCGGCGCTCCTCGGCCGGCGAGCCGATCAGCGCCCTGGTCTGCCTCAACGACCGGATCGCGATGGGCGCCTACCAGGCGCTGGCCGAGCGCGGCCTGCGCGTGCCCGACGACGTGGCGGTCGTCTCCTTCGACGGCTCCGAGCTCGCCGGCTGGCTCCGGCCGTCCGCTGACCTCGGTCGCCCTCCCGTTCGCCGAGCTGGGCGCGGTCGCGGTCGACGCCCTCATGCGCGAGGACGACGACCGGTGTCCAGCGGCTCGCGATGCCGCTGGTGCGCGGCGGATCGACCGGAGAGGGGGCAGACACCGGCAGCGCCCAGCACCTAGTGTGACCCACGTCACGCACTCGCGTGGCCTCCACTTCACTACGGATCGTCCGGCACGTACCTGCCGGTGAAGGAGAAACGAACATGGCAACAGTCACCTTCCGAGAAGGCACAGCGCTGGTATCCCGGCGCCGACAAGCCCGCGGTCCCCGGGCATCGACCTCGAGATCGAGGACGGCGAGTTCATGGTCCTCGTCGGCCCGTCCGGGTGCGGCAAGTCCACGACCCTGCGGATGCTCGCGGGGCTCGAGGAGGTCAACGACGGCAAGATCTTCATCGGTGACCGCGACGTCACCCACATGCCGCCCAAGGACCGCGACATCGCGATGGTGTTCCAGAACTACGCGCTCTACCCGCACATGACGGTCGCCGACAACATGGCGTTCGCGCTGAAGATGGCCAAGGTGCCCGCCGAGGAGCGCAAGAAGCGGGTCGCCGAGGCGGCCAAGATCCTCGGCCTGACCGAGTTCCTCGAGCGCAAGCCGAAGGCGCTCTCCGGTGGCCAGCGCCAGCGCGTCGCGATGGGCCGCGCGATCGTCCGCAACCCGCAGGTGTTCTGCATGGACGAGCCGCTGTCCAACCTCGACGCCAAGATGCGCGTGCAGACCCGCACCGACATCGCCAAGCTCCAGGCCGACCTCGGCGTCACCACCGTCTACGTCACCCACGACCAGGTCGAGGCGATGACGATGGGCGACCGGGTCGCGGTGATGAAGCTCGGCGAGCTGCAGCAGGTCGACACCCCGCTGAACCTCTACGACAAGCCGGTCAACCTGTTCGTCGCCGGCTTCATCGGCTCCCCGCAGATGAACCTGCTCGAGGCGCACGCCGGCCGACGGCCAGGCGCAAGATCGGCGACTACCTGGTGCCGGTCGACCCGACCGCCTCGCGCAAGATGCAGGGCGACATCACCGTCGGTGTGCGGCCCGAGGCCTGGCGCCTGGTCAGCGAGAGCGAGGGCGGCCTGCCGGTCGAGGTCACCGTGGTCGAGGAGCTCGGCGCGGACGCGCTTCGTCTACGGCACCAGCGGCGTCGAGGGCACGCCCGAGCAACGTCATCGTCCGGGTCAGCGGCCGCGACACGGTGCACAAGGGCGACACGCATCTACGTCACCACCGACCCGCACCACGTGCACGTGTTCGACACCGACACCGGGGAGCGGCTCAGCGAGTGAGCCGGCAGCCACGCGCTCGGCGACCTACCGGGCCGGGTCCGCATCCGCCTTGCCTCTCGGGGGATCGGGCGCCGGTCGGCCGTCCGCCGGATGCGCGTCGGCGAAGGTCTCGTACAGCGCCGGCGGCATGTCGTGGCCCATGCCGTCGATCAGCAGCAGCTCGGCGCCCGGGATCGCCGCGGCGGTGGCCCGGCCGCCGGAGACGTGCACCATCCGGTCGGCCAGTCGCCGTGCACACCAGCGCCGGCATCCGCAGCGCGTGCAGCCGCGGGCTGCGGTTGGGCTGGGTGAGCGATCGCCAGCATCTGGCGCAGCACGCCGCTGGCGCTCACGCCGCGGTCGAAGGTCTCGCTCGGCCCGCGTCGCGCACCTGCCTCGGGGTCCTGCGGGTAGGCCGGGGAGCCGATCAGCTTCCAGATCGCGGCGCTGGACGTCTCGACGTACGCCTCGCGGCCCGCGTGCCGCGGGTGCGATCAGCATCGGCAGCAGCGTGGGGTGCTGCCAGCCGACGGTGCGCTTGCCGGTCGTCGACATGATGCGAGGTCAGCGACTGCGCACCCGCTGCGGGTGCGTGCGATCGCCATCGTCTGCACGATCATGCCGCCCATCGAGACCCCGCACGACGTGGGCGCGACTCGAGGCCGAGGTGGTCGAGCAGGCCGAAGGCGTCGTCGGCCAGGTCCGCCATCGTGTACGGCGGCCGCACCCGCCGGCCGGCGAACGCCCGCACCAGCATGGCCGCGCGTCACCCGGCCCTGGGCCCGGCTCGAGCGGCCGGTGTCGCGGTTGTCGTAGCGGATGACGTAGAAGCCCCGCTCGGCGAGCATCCGGCACAGGTCGGGGTCCCACCAGGTCATCGGCCCGCCGAGCCCCATCACCAGCAGCAGCGGCTCGTCGTCGGGGTCGCCGAAGGTCTGGTAGCACAGCTCGATGCCCGGGCTGACCGGGGCGAACAGCTCCTCGGAGATCCGCATGCTCCGAGCGTATCCAAGGAGCCCACCGGCAAACGTGCTGCCGATCGGCGACCAGGAATCGGCGGCATCCAACTTCGCCGTTCTCCCAAGTATTGCTGGGGAAACCGCTACCGTCGATGGTGTGAGCTCACCGCTCGGAGCGTTCTCGACCGGCGCCGCTGCCTCGACCCGTTCGCGGAGCATGTCGAGGTGCGCACCGGCTCAGCCGGCTGACCCACCGGGCGAACGCACCTTGCGAACCATCGGGCCAGCCGTCGGGCAGCTCCGCTCGCGTCGGTGGATTAGCCCCCCGACGGGAACAGGTGATCGCGGCTGCCTGGGCCGCGCCGCCGATCAGCCGGGTCAGGGATGCCTCGGCGTCGGGCATGCCGGCGCCGTACGCACCGATCGCGCCGTCGGCGACCAGGATCGCCAGCAGGGCGGACATGAACGAGTCGCCGGCGCCCACCGTGTCGACCGTGGTCGACCGTGGGGGCGTCGACCCAGGCCTCCGCGTTCTTCGTGTACGCCGCCGCTCCGGAGGCGCCGTGCGTGATCACGACCAGCTCGGTGCGGTCACCGCCCAGCAGCGAGCGCGCGATGTCGGCCGGGTCGGCTCCGGGGTGCAGCAGGTCGACGTCCTCGTTGCTCATCTTGACCAGGCCGGACCGGTCGGCCAGCGACTCGACGTCGCGCCAGGCCTGCTCGCGGTCGCCGAGGAACTGGGTGCGCAGGTTGGGGTCGAAGCTGATGAACACGTCGTGCGCCCACGCCTGCTCGACCAGGTCGACGACCGTGCCCCGGCCGGGCTCGAGCGCCGTGCCCAGCGACCCGACGTGGAGCGCGTCGCAGCGGGGGAGCTCCTGGTGCTGGAGCGTCCACTCGAGGTCGAACGCGTAGCTGGCGCTGCCGTCGGCGGCCAGCGTCGCGGTCGCGGTGTTGGTGCGGCCGGTGGACGTGGGCCCGCTGACCAGCTCGACCTCGTTGCCGTGGAGGTACGCCGCGATCTGCTCGCCGTACGCGTCGTCGCCGGTCTGGGTGATCAGCAGCGCCGGCTCGTCGAGCCGGGACAGGCCGACCGCGATGTTGAGCGGACCACCGCCGACCAGCTCCTCGCGCCGGCCGTCGTCGCCGGCGACGATGTCGATCAGGGCCTCGCCCACGACGACGATCACGACGCGCCTCAGTGCTCGAAGTCGACGTCGGCGTAGGCCCGGAGCTTGCTGAGCTTGTGCTCGCTGCGGATCGAGCGGATGGTGCCGCTGCGCGAGCGCATCACCAGCGAGTGGGTGGTGGCGCCGCCCGCCTTGTAGCGGACGCCCTCCATCAGCTCGCCGTCGGTGATCCCGGTCGCGACGAAGAAGCAGTCGTCGCCCGAGACCAGGTCGTCGGTGTAGAGGACCCGGTCGAGGTCGTGGCCGGCGTCGATCGCCCGGCCGCGCTCGGCGTCGTCCACGGGCCAGAGCCGGCCCTGGATCACGCCGTCCATGCACTTCATCGCGCAGGCGGCGATGATCCCCTCCGGGGTGCCGCCGATGCCGAGCAGCAGGTCGATGCCGGTGCCCTGGCGGGCGGCCATGATCGCGCCGGCGACGTCGCCGTCGACGATGAACTTGATCCGGGCGCCGGTGGCGCGGATCTCCGCGGCCAGCTCCTCGTGCCGGGGCCGGTCGAGCAGCACCACGGTGACGTCCTCGGGGGTGCTGCCCTTGGCCTTCGCGACCTGGTGGATGTTCTCGGCGACGGGGTAGCGGATGTCGACCACGTCGGCGGCCTCCGGCCCGGTGACCAGCTTCTCCATGTAGAACACGGCGGACGGGTCGTACATCGAGCCGCGCGGGGAGACCGCGAGCACCGAGACGGCGTTGGCCATGCCCTTGGCGGTCAGCGTGGTGCCGTCGATCGGGTCGACCGCGACGTCGCACTCCGGGCCGGTGCCGTCGCCGACCTCCTCGCCGTTGAACAGCATCGGCGCGTTGTCCTTCTCGCCCTCGCCGATCACGACCGTGCCGCGCATGCCGACGGTCGAGATCAGCACCCGCATCGCGTTGACGGCGACACCGTCCGCGCCGTTCTTGTCGCCCCTGCCGACCCAGCGCCCGGCGGCCATCGCGGCCGCCTCCGTCACGCGGACCAGCTCGAGGGCGAGGTTCCGGTCGGGTACCGCGGGGGACACGGCCAGCTCGTCAGGGATCCTCGTCTCAGACATGCCCCCGACGCTACCGCGTGCCGACCCGTCGCAGATGGCGGCTGTGGGCGCGCTGACCCGTCGCAGATGGTGGGTGTGGGGTGGTGAGCCGTCGCAGATGGTGGGTGTGGGTGCGGTGAGCCGTCGCAGATGGTGGGGGTGCAGCGCCGTAGCGGTCCCTCGCCATCTGCGACGGGTCAGCGGTCCTGGCGTCGCCATCTGCGACGGGTCGGCGTGATCAGAGCACGACGCGGGCCCAGGCCCAGACGGCGACGACACCCAGCGTGACAGCGGGCGGCACGGTGAGGGCGGCGATCGCGTGGAACTGGCGCCCGGACACGCGTACGCCGGCCCGGGTGAGCGTGCGGCGCCAGAGCAGGTTGGCCAGGGAACCGGTCCAGGTCAGGGACGACCCGACGTTGAGCCCCACCAGGGTGGCGAGCACGGCGACGGTGCCGAGCGGTGCGGCGAGCGGCACGAGCAGCAGTGTCGCCGGGAGGTTGTTGACGAGGTTCGCGAGCACGGTGGCGACCAGCGCCAGGAGCAGCAGGTCGGGGAGGGTGTCGCCGGTCGGGAGGAGGTCCGCGACGAGGTCGCCCAGGCCGCCGCGGCTGAGCGCGTCGACGACCACGCCCAGCCCGAGCACGAACACCGCGAAGCCGAGGTGCGCCGCGTGTACGGCGCGGACCACGGCCCCCGCGCGGCGTCGTACGAGATGGAGGGTCAGCACCAGTGCCGCGACCGCCGCCGCCCAGGCCGGTGCCACGTCGAAGAACGAGCCGACCACGAAGGCTGCCAGCATCGCCGCGAGCACCAGCAGCGGGAACCGCGGCATCGGCTCCGCCGGCTCCGCGGCCTCGGCAGTCGCGGGGGCATCGGCGCGGATACGCAGGTCGCGGGCGAAGAACACCCGGTGCGCGCCGTACTCGACGGCGATCACCACCAGCCAGGCCGGCGCCATCAGCAGCGCGAAGCGCGTGAACGAGAGGTCCAGCTGGTGCAGCGCGAGCAGCGTGGTCAGGTTGGAGACGGGCAGCAGCAGGCTGGAGGAGTTGGCGAGTCGGACGCAGGCCGACAGCGCCGGTCCGGGGCGTACGCCGGCCCGGGTGGCCGCGGCCAGGACCACCGGCGTCAGCAGCACCACCGTCGCGTCGAGGCTGAGCACGGCCGTGACCGCCACCGCCGCCAGGAACGTCAGGCCGAGGAACCGGCGTGCCCGAGGTGCCGCGACGCCCGATCCGCTGCCCGATCGCGCGGAAGAGACCGAGGTCGGCGCAGGCGCCGGAGACCACGAGGATCGCGGCCAGGAAGGCCACGACCGGGAACAGCTGCCGCACCGCGTCACCGGCCTCGCCGAACGTGGTCGCGCCCGTGACCAGGCAGGCGCCGACGGCTACCAGCGCTATCGCGGCCTCGTGCAGGCCACGGAGGTGCCGGAACGCGACCACCAGAAGCGCGACCAACGCCAGCAGAGCCACCGCGTCGCCGGCCGAGGCGTGGGCGAGGGCGGCGGGCACGGGGGCGAGCCTAGGGGCCGCCACCCCCGGGCCTCGCGGTGCTCTCCGGCAGGATGGATCCATGACCGCAGCACCGCCGGAGAAGCCCGGGAGGTACCAGCGTTCCGCCAACGGGATGGTCGGCGCGATGGTGGTCCTCGTGGTGCTCGTGGGCGGGTTCGTCGGGGTTCAGGCGCTCGGCCGCGACCACGACGTCGAGCCGGCGCGGACCGTCGACTACCGGCCGGTGGCCGACCAGGCGCGGACGGCGGGGACGCTGTTCGTGTTCACGCCCGACCCGATGCCCGAGGGGTGGCGCGCGACGAGCGTGAGCTACGCGCCGGGCCGTGCCCCGACCTGGCACCTCGGGATGCTCACCGACCAGGGCTCCTACGTCGGCATCGAGGAGTCGCTGGCCACCGAGCAGGACGTGGTCGAGAAGTTCGTCGACCCCGACGCCGAGCGCGGCGACAAGGTGCGGCTGCGTGGGCTGACCTGGCGGGTGTGGACCGACAGCGGCGGCGACTACGCGCTGGTCCTGAGCACGCGGAAGCAGACCGTGCTGGTCGGCGGCTCGGCCGGTGAGAAGGACGTGCGAGCCCTGGTCGGCCGGCTGTCGCTGGGCAACCTGCGCGCGGGCGCCTAGTGTCCTAGTCGGGCCGTCGCCCTCGGCGCCGGCGATCGCGGCGTCGAGCTTCCTCCGGGCGCCGTCCAGCCAGGTCTGGCAGACCTGCGCCAGCTTCTCGCCGCGCTCCCACAGCGCGATCGACTCGGCGAGGCTGTCCCCGCCCTGCTCGAGGCGTCGTACCACCTCGACCAGCTCGTCGCGCGCCTCCTCGTAGGAGAGCTGCTTGCCGGAGTCCTTGCCGGGGTCCTGCTCAGGCATCGTCGGTCCCTTCGGTCGACGGTGCTGGTCACGGTGGCGCCGATCCGGCCGTCGGCCACGCGTACGTCGAGGAGGTCGCCGGCCCCCACCGATGCCGGGTCGGTGACCACGTCGCCGCCGGCGGTCTGCACGACCGCGTAGCCACGGCGCAGGGTCGAGAGCGGCGACAGGCTGCGCACCCGCGCCAGCTGGTGGCCGATGTCGTCGGCGGCCCGGTCGAGCCGGTGCGCGACGGTACGACGGGCGCGCTCGCGCAGCGCCTCGACCTCCAGCGAGCGTTCGGCGAGCCCGCCCCGCGGGTCGGCCAGGGCGGGTCGGCTGCGCAGCGCCGCGAGGTGCTGCCGCTCACGGGCCAGCACGTTGCGGACCGCGAGCCGGCCACGCTCCCGCATCTGGAGCACGCGCTGCGCCTCCTCGGCGACGTCGGGCACGACCCGCTTGGCGGCGTCGGTCGGCGTCGAGGCGCGCAGGTCGGCGACCAGGTCGAGCAGCGGGCTGTCCGGCTCGTGGCCGATCGCGGAGACGACCGGCGTGGTCAGCGCGAACACCGCCCGCACCAGCGCCTCGTCGGAGAACGGCAGCAGGTCCTCGACCGAGCCGCCGCCGCGGGCGACCACGATCACGTCGACCTCCGGGTCGGCGTCCAGCCGGCGCACCGCCTCGATCACCTCGCGCGCGGCGTTCACGCCCTGCATGGCGGCGTACCGGACCTCGAACCGCACCGCCGGCCAGCGTCGGGTCGCGTTGTCGAGCACGTCGCGCTCGGCGGCGCTGTTCTGCGCGGTCACCAGGCCGATCGTGCGGGGCAGGAACGGCAGCGGGCGCTTGCGCTCGTCGGCGAACAGCCCTTCGGCGGCCAGCAGCTGCCGGCGCTGCTCGAGCCGGGCCAGCAGCTCGCCGAGCCCGACCATGCGGATCTCCCGCGCCTGGAGGCTGAGCGTGCCGCGGTTGGCGTAGTACGTCGGCTTGGCGTGGATCACCACGCTCGCCCCCTCGACCAGCGGCGTGGCCAGCGAGTCGGCGAGCTGGCGGCTGCAGGTGACCTGCACCGAGATGTCGGCGAGCTTGTCGCGCAGCGTCATGAACACCGTCGCCAGGCCCTGCCGGCGGCTGATCTGGGTGACCTGCCCCTCCACCCACACGGCGCCCAGCCGGTCGATCCAGCCGCCGATCGCCTGTGCGATCGCCCGCACCGGCGCCGGGGACTCGGGGGAGGTGTCCATCGCCACCCGCCGAGCCTAGGTCCCACCCCGTCGAGACTGTGCCCCGACTCCGTTGAGATGGTGTCCGGCCCCTTGAGATGTGCGTCCGGGCACGCGGTCCGCGGGCGCATCTCGACGGTGCCGGAGGCACATCTCAACGAATTGCCCGGGCCACCTACGATGGGCGCATGACCACCGACCTGGGCACTCCGTCCGTGCTGCCTCCCGGCGACGCCGAACGAGCGGTGCTGCTGGCCGCGCCGCGCGGCTACTGCGCCGGTGTCGACCGGGCGGTGATCACCGTGGAGAAGGCGCTCGACCTGTACGGCGCGCCGGTCTACGTGCGCAAGCAGATCGTGCACAACAAGCACGTCGTGTCCGACCTCGAGTCCCGCGGCGCGATCTTCGTCGAGGAGCTCGACGAGGTGCCCGAGGGCGCC
The DNA here is from genome assembly GCA_963754145.1 of uncultured Actinomycetota bacterium. Classification (GTDB taxonomy): domain Bacteria; phylum Actinomycetota; class Actinomycetes; order Propionibacteriales; family Nocardioidaceae; genus Marmoricola. The sequence continues at coordinate 158,855 of CAVWFF010000005.1, read as the reverse complement.
ACCGTCGTCTTCTCCGCCCACGGCGTCTCGCCGGTCGTGCACGCAGCAGGCGCAGGAGCGCGGCCTGAAGACGATCGACGCGACCTGCCCGCTGGTGACCAAGGTGCACCACGAGGCGAAGCGGTTCGCCGAGCGACGACTACGACATCCTGCTGATCGGCCACGAGGGCCACGAGGAGGTCGAGGGCACCGCGGGCGAGGCACCCGGCCACATCCAGCTCGTGCAGGGCCCGGACGACGTCGACGCGATCGCAGGTGCGCGACCCGGACAAGGTGGCCTGGCTCTCGCAGACCACGCTCTCGGTCGACGAGACGATGGAGACCGTCGACGCGATCCGCAAGCGCTTCCCCAACCTGCTCGACCCGCCGAGCGACGACATCTGCTACGCCACCCAGAACCGCCAGCTCGCGGTGAAGGAGATCGCCCGCGACGCCGACCTGGTGATCGTGGTCGGCTCGGGCAACTCCTCCAACTCGGTGCGCCTGGTCGAGGTGGCGCTCGAGGCCGGCGCCAAGGCGTCGTACCGCGTCGACGACGCCAGCGAGATCGACGAGGCCTGGCTCGACGGCGTGTCGACGGTCAGCGTCACCTCGGGCGCGTCGGTGCCCGAGGACCTGGTCGACGGCGTGCTGTCGTTCCTCGCCGAGCGCGGCTATCCCGACGCCCAGGCGGTGCACACGGCCGAGGAGTCGCTGATCTTCGCGCTGCCGCCCGAGCTGCGGCGCGACCTGCGCGCGGCGGCCGCGCAGGTAGCCGGATCGTGGCCCGCTACTTCGACGTCCACCCGGTCGACCCGCAACCGCGCGCCATCGCGCAGGTGGTCGAGCTGCTGCGGGACGACGGGCTGATCGCCTACCCGACCGACTCCGGCTACGCGCTCGGCATCCAGCTCGGCAACCGCGACGGTCTCGACCGGATCCGGGACATCCGGCAGCTCGACGACAAGCACCACTTCACCCTTGTCTGCAAGGACTTCGCGCAGATGGGCCAGCTCGTGCACCTCGACAACGCGGCCTTCCGCGCGGTCAAGGCGGCGACTCCCGGCGCCTACACGTTCATCCTGCCGGCGACGCCGGAGGTGCCGAAGCGGTTCCTGCACCCCAAGAAGCGCACCGTCGGCGTGCGCATCCCCGACCATCGCGTGGTCTCCGCGCTGCTCGCGGAGCTCGACGAGCCGCTGCTCTCCACACGCTGATCCTGCCCGGGCGAGGACGACGCGATGACCGAGGGCTGGGCGATCAAGGAGGAGCTGGATCAGCTGCTCGACGCGGTGCTCGACGGCGGCGAGACGTCGTCGGAGCCGACCACGGTCGTCGACTTCTCCTCCGGCTCGGCCGAGGTGACCCGGGTCGGCGGCGGCGACGTCTCCAGGTTCGCGTAGGAGTACGGCGACGCCTGGCGCTCGGCCCGGTCGCGGCGCACGTGCGTGACCCGGTGCCGGATCGCCAGCACCACGAGCGTGATGACGACGCCCGCGAACAGCGCGCCCGAGTGGTGCGCCAGCCCGGACACGACCGCCTGCACGAACGTGTCGTTGGCCAGGGCCACTGCCTGGCGGTCGACGACTGCGAGCAGCAGCGAGATCCCGAGCAGCAGGAACGGCGGCATCACGCCGACCCGGAAGAACCCGCTCGGGTGGACGGCGAGCGCGATGCCGATGCACAGCGCCACGAAGCCGATGTCGAAGGTCCAGCCGAGCCGGCCCGTCACGAGCACGTCGGCGGCGACCAGGAGGACGCACACGGTGACCGCCAGCCGGGTCACCCGGCCGCCGGACATCCGGCCCTCTTCCCACAGCGTGGGTGCGTTCACGCGATCAAGGTAGGGCTCGGCGGACCTCGCTTCCCGGCGGCGCGCCGTCGTACAGGCCGGGAAGCATCTCGCGCTGCTCGGCCACCTCCTCGAGCAGCTCGACCGCGGACAGCGCCCGCGGGGACTCGGCCACCGGCTGCGGCGCCTCGAGGTCGCGGCCGGTGACCCCGAGCTCGCCGAACTGCCGTGCGCTCACCAGCACCCGGCCTCCAGCGACCCGACGGTCGCGTTGTAGGCCTCGACCGACGCCCTGCAGCGACCGCCCGAGCTTGTCGAGGTGGCTGCCCATCACGCCGAGCCGGTCGTGCAGGTCGCGGCCGAGGCGCGTGGATCTCGCGGGTGCGCTCGGCCAGCGTCGCGTGCGTCCAGCCCTGCGCGACCGTGCGCAGCAGGGCGATCAGCGTCGTCGGCGTCGCCAGCACGACGTGCTGCTCAGCGGCCCGCTCGATCAGGTCGGGCTCGGCGTCGAGGGCGGCCGACAGGAACGCCTCGCCGGGCACGAACAGCACCACGAACTCCGGCGTCTCCGGCAGCGCCCGCCAGTAGGCCTTGGCGGACAGCGTGTCCGACGTGCGCCCGCAGCTGGCGCGCGTGCCGCCGCAGGTGGCCGGCGTGCTCGTCGGGGTCGTCGGTGCGAGGTGGCGTCGAGGAAGGCGTCGAGCGGCACCTTCGCGTCGACCACGACGCTGCGACCGCCGGCCAGGTGCACGACGACGTCGGGGCGCTGCGTGCCGTCGTCGCCGGTCGAGGCGGGCCTGCTCGGTGAAGTCGCAGCGGTCGACCAGGCCGGCCAGCTCGACGCAGCGGCGCAGGTGCAGCTCGCCCCAGCGGCCGCGCACCTGCGGCTTGCGCAGCGCCGTCGACAGCGCCCCGGTCTCGCGGCGGAGCAGGTCGGTGCTGTGCCGCACGTCGACGCACCTGCTCGCGCAGCTGGCCCTGCCAGGAGACGCCGCTGGTGCTCGAGGTCGCTGCATCTGGTCGTGCAGCCGGTCGAGGCCCTGCAGGACCTCGGCGCTCTCCAGCCGGCCGTCGACGTACGACGGGCGCCCGCGCATCCAGAGCACCCCGAGCGCCGCCCCGACCGCGAGGCCGAGCGCGAGCGTGAGGAAGAGGGTCAGCGGTCCATGCGAGAAGCGTGACGGCACCACCGACAGGTCGGGCGCGGGACGGCCAGCACCGATGCAGTGAGCGAGCGGCGGCTCCTCCCGCCAGGCGCACCACCCAGCACTCCAGCGCCCACCGGGAGGGGCCGACCGACCGCGCCGGGATCCGTCGCGCGGCCGTCAGTCAGTCGAGGTCGACGATCACCGGGGCGTGGTCGGAGGCGCCGGTGCCGGCGCGCTCGTCGCGGTCGATGAAGGCGCCGGTGACGCGCTGCGGCGAACGACGGCGAGCCGAGGACGAAGTCGATGCGCATGCCGCGGTTCCGCTCGAAGCGCTGCCGGTAGTAGTCCCAGTAGGTGAAGACGTCCGGGCCCGGCGTGTGCGGGCGCACGACGTCGACGTCCAGCCGTCGTCGAGGAACGCCTGGAACGCCGCCCGCTCCGGCGGGGTCACGTGGGTGTCCTTCGCGAACGCCGCCATGTCGAAGACGTCCTCGTCCTGCGGGGCGATGTTCCAGTCGCCGACCAGCGCCACCGGCGTCCTCGCCAGCCAGTCGCGGCGCCGCCTCGCGCAGCCGGGCCAGCCAGTCGAGCTTGTAGACGTAGTGCGGGTCGTCGACCTTGCGGCCGTTGGGGACGTAGAGCGACCAGATCCGCACGCCGCCGCAGCGTCGCCCCGATCGCCCGCGCCTCGGCGACGGCGTCGGGCTCGCCCCAGCCCGGCATGCCCGGCGAAGCCGACCGTGACGTCCTCGATCCCGACCCGGCTGATGATCGCGACGCCGTTCCACTGGTTGTGGCCGGCCGCCGCCACGTCGTACCCGAGCGACTGCAGCCCCATCAGCGGCAGCTGGTCCTCGCGGGCCTTGGTCTCCTGCAGCGCGAGCACGTCGATGTCGTGCCGCTCGAGGAGCGCCTCGACGCGGTCGATCCGGGAGCGGAGGGAGTTGACGTTCCAGGTGGCGATGCGCATCCGCTCAACCTAGTGCGGGTCCTGTGCCGTAGCGTTCGCCCCATGACCCCGACGGGTGCGCGCGTCGCGGCCGGGCTGGTGCACGCGTACACGGCGACCGGTGCGGTGCTGGCGCTGCTGATGGTGCACTTCGCCTACCAGGGCGAGGTGCGAGCCGTGCTGTGGCTCTTCCTGGCCGCGATGGTCGTCGACGGCACCGACGGGTTCCTGGCGCGGCACTTCGAGGTCAAGACGGTGATGCCCGGCTTCGACGGGGCGCTGCTCGACAACATCGTCGACTACATGACCTACGCGTTCGCGCCGATGGTGCTGCTCTGGGCCAACGGCTACCTGCCGGACGGCGTGCTCGGCGGCGTGGTCGCCGCCGTACCGCTGCTGGCGTCCTGCTACCAGTTCTGCCGCACCGACGCGAAGACCGACGACCACTTCTTCCTCGGCTTCCCGAGCTACTGGAACGTGGTCGCGTTCTACGTCGTCGTCGCTCGGCTTCGGCATCGGCCTCACCACCGCTGGTGCTCGCTGGTCTGCACGGTGCTGGTGTTCGTGCCGGTGAAGTACCTCTACCCCTCGCGCACCGAGAAGCTCTGGTACCTCAACATGGCGCTGTCCGTGCTCTGGATGGCTGTGTACGCCGTGATCGTGGCGCTGATGCCGGACCAGCCGACGTGGCTGATCGTGCTGTCCCTGATCTACCCGGTCTACTACGTCGGCGTGAGCCTCTGGCTGACCGTGACGTTCCGGGGCGGTGACCGGCGCCCTGCTTTGATCAAGGCATGAGTCGCGGCGTCATCCAGGGCATGCTCGTCGGGGCGATCGTGCTCGACGTGGCCTTCTGGTCGGTCTGGTTCACGAAGCGCGACTGGCTGGCCAGCGAGCACAGCCGTGCGTACTACGAGTTCGAGAACGCCTTCCCGCTCGCCGACCTGTGGCTCGGGCTCGCCTGTCTGTTCGCGCTGGTCACGATGCGCCGGAGGAGCCCCTCTGCCCTCTTCTGGCTGCTCTGCGCCGGCAGCGCGGGGATGTACCTGTTCTGCATGGACTTCCTGTACGACGTGGACAACGGCATCTTCGGCCGGGGCTCGGCCGGCGTGATCGAGGGCCTGATCGTGCTGGTGACGCTGGTGTTCTCGGTGACCGTGCTGCGGTGGTCGTGGAGCCACCGGGGTGAGCTGCTCAGTGGGACGGGTGCATCCTGAGGCGATGGACGACGTCCGCACCCTCCTCACGGCCAGGCTCGCCGAGATCGATGCCCAGATGACGACCATGGCGGCGCCACCTGCCGAGCAGAGCAGCATCTCGTTCGGCAAGCGCGTCGGCGACGGCACCCAGATGGCGGTCGACCGGCTCGCGCAGGTCGGGGTGCACGAGAAGCTGCGGATCACGCGCGCCGACCTGGTCCGGGCTCTGGCCAAGCTGGACGAGGGCACGTACGGAGTGTGCGACGTCTGCGGGAAGCCCATCCCCGCAGGACGGCTCGAGGTGCACCCCTGGGCCGTGCTGTGCGTCGACGGACGCCGGGCGCGGCCAGCGGTCGTAGCACGTCCGGTCTAACACCAAGGTCCGATGGCGGATGCACCAGCCAACGAGCGATAAATGAGTCACCCAACTCAGCCGGAGGTTCCTGACCATGAACAAGATCGCAGCAATCGCAACCACCACCGTCCTCGCCGCGGGCGGGCTCACCGGGCTCGCCGGACTCACCGCGACCGCGGACGCGGCACCGGGTGCCTTCGCCAGCCAGGCCGTGCGCGCCGCCCTGACCGCCTCGGAGGCCGGTGACGACCACGGCCGTCACAGCACTCATCCCGAGCCCGGGGACGACCGCGGCAACCACGCCGAGCCCGGCGACGACCACGGCAACCACGCCGAGCCCGGCGACGACCACGGCAACCACGCCGAGCCCGGCGACGACCACGGCAACCACGCCGAGCCCGGCGACGACCACGGCAACCACGCCGAGCCCGGCGACGACCACGGCAACCACGCCGAGCCCGGCGACGACCACGGCAACCACGCCGAGCCCGGCGACGACCACGGCAACCACGCCGAGCCCGGCGACGACCGCGGTGGCGACGACAACAGCTCCGGTTCCGACGACAGCGGCAGCGGTCACGGTGGCCACGGTGGCGACGACAGCGGCAGCGGTCACGGTGGCCACGGCTCGGACGACTGACCCCTCCTGATCCCTTCGCAACGCCATTGTCGGCACCGCCGGTTCCCGTACCGGCGGTGCCGACACCCTTGTGCTGGGGGAGGATGGGTCAGCCATGACCCTCCTCGACAGCATCCACGCCGGCGGGACCGACGCGGACAGCCTCTTCGAGGCGTTCGAGACCTGGGCCGACGAGCAGGGCCTGAGCCTTTACCCGGCGCAGGAGGAGGCGCTGCTGGAGATCTTCACCGGCGCCAACGTGATCCTCTCCACGCCCACCGGCACCGGCAAGAGCCTGGTCGCCACCGGCGCGCACCTGGTCGCGCTTGCCGAGGGACGGCGCACGTTCTACACGGCGCCGATCAAGGCGCTTGTCTCCGAGAAGTTCTTCGACCTGATCGACGTGTTCGGCGCCGACAACGTCGGCATGCTCACCGGTGACGCCGCGGTCAACGCCCAGGCGCCGCTGATCTGCTGCACCGCCGAGGTGCTCGCCAACATCGCGCTCCGCGAGGGAGCCGCCGCGGACATCGGGCAGGTGGTGATGGACGAGTTCCACTTCTACTCCGAGCCCGACCGCGGCTGGGCCTGGCAGGTGCCACTGATCGAGCTGACGCGGGCCCAGTTCCTGCTGATGTCCGCGACACTCGGCGACGTCACCCGCTTCGTGGACGATCTCACCCGACGCACCGGGCGCCCGACCGCCGTGGTCAGCAGTGCCGTGCGCCCGGTCCCTCTGAGCTACCAGTGGGCGCTGACGCCGATCCACGAAACGCTCGAGGAGCTGCTCACCACGCACCAGTCGCCGGTGTACGTCGTGCACTTCACCCAGGCCTCCGCGCTCGAGCAGGCGCAGGCGCTGACCAGCATCAACGTCTGCACCCGCGAGGAGAAGGACCGGATCGCCGAGCTGATCGGCGGCTTCCGGTTCAGCCCCGGCTTCGGGAAGACCCTGTCCCGGCTGGTGAAGCACGGCATCGGCGTGCACCACGCGGGCATGCTGCCGAAGTACCGCCGGCTCGTCGAGCAGCTCGCCCAGGCGGGTCTGCTCAAGGTGATCTGCGGCACCGACACGCTCGGGGTCGGGATCAACGTGCCGATCCGCACCGTCGTGTTCACCGGGCTCTCCAAGTACGACGGGCGGCGGCAGCGGCTGCTCAAGGCCCGCGAGTTCCACCAGATCGCCGGCCGGGCCGGCCGGGCCGGGTTACGACACCGCGGGCACGGTCGTCGTGCAGGCGCCGGAGCACGTGGTCGAGAACCACAAGAACCTGACCAAGGCCGGGGACGACCCGAAGAAGATCCGCAAGGTGCAGCGCAAGAAGGCTCCCGAGGGACAGGTCATCTGGACCGAGGAGATCTTCCAGCGGCTGGTCGCGGCCGAGCCGGAGCCGCTCGTGTCCCGGATGCGGGTCAGCCACGCGATGCTGCTCAACGTGATCGCCCGCGAGGGCAACCCACTGGAGGCGATGCGCCGGCTGCTCCGTGACAACCACGAGGACGGCCGCGCGCAGGTACGGCTGGTGCGGCGGGCGGTCGCCCAGCACCGCGCCCTGCTCGCCGCCGGGGTCGTCGTCCCGGTTGTCCCGCCAGATGACGACGGACGCACGGTGCGGCTGGTCGACGACCTTCAGCTCGGGTTCGCGCTCAACCAGCCGCTCTCGACCTTCGCGCTCGGTGTCTTCGACGTGCTCGACCCGGAGGAGCCGACGTACGCCCTCGACGTGGTGTCCGTGATCGAGGCGACCCTCGACGACCCGCGGACGGTACTCGGGCGCGCAGGAGCACAAGGCGCGCGGCGAGGCGATCGGTGAGATGAAGGCCGAGGGGATCGAGTACGACGAGCGGATGGAGCTGCTCGAGGAGGTGTCGTGGCCGAAGCCGCTCGAGGAGCTGCTCGTGCACACCTACGAGGTCTACCGGCGCAGCCACCCGTGGGTCTCCGAGGACGCGCTGTCGCCGAAGTCGGTGGTGCGGGACATGTACGAGCGCGCGATGACGTTCGCGGAGTACGTCGCGTTCTACGGCCTCACCCGCTCCGAGGGGCTGGTGCTGCGCTACCTCGGTGACGCCTACCGCGCGCTGCGGCAGACCGTGCCGGACAGTGTGCGCAGCTACGAGCTCGACGACATCGAGGTGTGGCTGGGCGCGATCGTGCGGCAGACCGACTCGAGCCTGCTCGACGAGTGGGAGTCGCTTACGTCACCGCGGGTCGCCGGCTCATCCTCGGTGGTCGAGCCTGTCGAGACCCGCCTCACCGCCAACGTCCGCGCCTTCACCGTGCTGGTCCGCAACGCGATGTTCCGCCGCGTCGAGTGGGCCGCGCGGCGTCGTACCGCCGAGCTCACGGAGTCCTCCTCCTGGTCCGAGGAGGAGTGGGCCGAGGCGCTGGAGGAGTACTTCGCCGACCACGACTCGATCGACACCGGCCCAGACGCACGGGGACCGCAGGATGCTGCTGCTCGAGAAGGCACCGCACGCGTGGGAGGTGCAGCAGATCCTCGGCGACCCGGCCGGTGACCACGACTGGCGGATCACCGCGCACGTGGACCTCACCGCCTCCGACGAGGAGGGCGAGCTGGTGCTCGACGTGACCGGACTGACCCGGCTCTGAACCTGAGGGGTGGTCTTGCCCGAAGGTCTCATTGACAAGTGGCCGAAGGTCTTATCGACAAGAGCGGTGCCAACACGCGATGATCGAGCTCGAGGGGCAGGCATCGCCAACGGAAGCGGACCGACATGAAGACTCCCAGAACTCCTGTCCCGGTGGTGGGAAGGCTCGGCCTTGCCCTCCTTCTCTCACTGGGTGCGGTCCTCGCCACCGCCGGGGGCGCATCCGCGCTCCCGACTGCCGAGTTCACGTTCACGCCGTCGACGCCCGCGCTCGGCCAGCCGGTGTCGTTCACCTTCACGGGCACCTGCGACAACCCGCCGTGCACGATCAGCTGGCGATGGTTCCAGGCCGGCGGCAGTCACCTGGGCACCGCGATGGGGTCGGGCCCGAACATCACCTACACCTTCCCGGGCGCCGGCACGTACAGCGTCGTCGCGGAGATCACCAACTCGGGCTCGACGCACGGGTCCGCGACCGCGACCCACAGCCTGACCGTCCAGGACACCTTCCAGGACTTCGACCGTCAGGTGCGGTACAACGGGTGGAGCGGTGTGGCCGACAAGAACGCGAGCACCGGCGGCTACCGGACGGCATCCGCGACCACCGAACTGGCCTCCTACGTGTTCACGGGCACCGAGGTCACCTACGTCGGCCGGACCGGGCCCAACAAGGGCATCGCCTCGGTCTCGATCGCCGGATCGCCGACCAGGCTCGTGGACCTCTACTCGCCCCGCGTCGGCACCCTCTCGTTGCCGGTGACGGGTCTGACGGACGCCGCCCACCGGATCCGGGTCAAGCCGACCGGCACCAAGAACCCCGCCTCGACCGGCACGTTCGTGAACGTCGACGGGTTCGCCGTGGGTGCGACGCCGGTCGACGACCGCGCCTCGGTGGTCACCTACAGCAGCTGGCTGGGCCTGCGGAACACCAACGCAAGTGGTGGATCCGTGCGGCGCAGCACGACCCCGGGCGCCAGCACGGCGTTCACGTTCACCGGGACGTCCGTGACCTGGCTGAGCCTGCAGGGTCCCAGCCAGGGTCTCGCCGACGTGTTCATCGACGGCCGGCGCGTGGAGACGGTCGACGGATATGCCGCCAGGACCACCTGGCAGGTCGCCCACACCTACGCCGGGCTCACGAACGCCCGGCACGTCATCCGCGTGGTGGTGCGGGGCGCCCACAACCCGAACAGCGCGGGTAACCTGGTCACCAGCGACGCTTTCGTCCTGAGCTGACCAGGAGGCTCCCGGTCTCGTCGAGGCGGGCTGCCGGGCCGATTCGTGTCGGCTCCCCGGACGTCCGTAGAGTTGCCGCCCGTGGCACTCACCATCGGCATCGTCGGACTCCCCAACGCGGGCAAGTCGACCCTCTTCAACGCCCTGACCAAGAATCACGTCCTCGCGGCGAACTACCCGTTCGCGACGATCGAGCCGAACGTCGGCGTGGTCGGTGTCCCGGACGATCGCCTGGGCACGCTCGCCGGGATCTTCTCCTCGGCCAAGATCCTGCCCGCGACCGTCGAGTTCGTGGACATCGCCGGCATCGTCAAGGGCGCATCCGAGGGGGAGGGGCTGGGCAACAAGTTCCTCTCGCACATCCGGGAGTCGGCCGCGATCTGCCAGGTGACGCGGGTGTTCCGCGACGAGGACGTCACCCACGTCGACGGCGAGGTCAACCCGGAGTCGGACATCTCCACGATCCAGACCGAGATGATCCTGGCCGACCTGCAGACCGTCGAGAAGGCGATCCCGCGGCTGGAGAAGGAGGTGCGCGGCGACAAGGCGCGCGCCGCCAACCTCGCCGCGACCCAGGAGGCCCAGGAGGCGCTCGAGGCCGGGACCCCGATCCTCGCCACGAAGATCGACCCCGCGCTCGTGCGCGAGCTGTCGCTGCTGACCTCGAAGCCCTACATCTACGTCTTCAACTGCGACGCCGACGAGCTCGGCGACGAGGCGCTCAAGGAGCAGATGCGCAAGATCGTGGCGCCGGCCGAGGCGATCTTCCTCGACGCCAAGTTCGAGGCCGAGCTGGTCGAGCTCGGCGACGACGACGAGGCCCGCGAGATGCTCGCCGAGATGGGCGTCGACGAGCCCGGCCTCGACGTACTCGCCCGGGTCGGCTTCGACACCCTCGGCCTGCAGACCTACCTGACCGCCGGCCCCAAGGAGGCCCGCGCCTGGACGATCCGGAAGGGCGCCACCGCCCCCGAGGCCGCCGGCGTGATCCACACGGACTTCCAGAAGGGCTTCATCAAGGCCGAGATCGTGTCGTTCGACGACCTCGTCGCCGCCGGGTCGATGGCCTCCGCGAAGTCCGCGGGCAAGGTGCGCATGGAGGGCAAGGACTACGTGATGGCCGATGGGGACGTCGTGGAGTTCCGCTTCAACGTCTGAATCGGCGCGTTTGCGCAGGTCAGCCCTGCAGGAGCGGGGCCGGTCAAGACTCCTGGGACCACATCGAGACCGGCGGCGACCCGATCTTCTGGGCTGAGCCGGGCGATGCATGCGTTGACTGTCGATATAGTGGAGGATAACCTCAGTTATATGAGAACTGAGGCGCCGCTCCTCGCTCCGATCTTCCGGTCGGACGGTCAGGCGCGCCTGCTCTCCACCTTGTTGCTCACCGGCGACGAGCTGAGCATCACCGATCTGGCCAAGCGGGCCGGCCTGGCCTACCCGACCGTGCACCGCGAGGTGGCGCGCCTGGTGGACGCCGGCATCCTGAGCGAGCGACAGGTGGGGCGCACGAGGTTGATGCGCGCCAACGACGAGAGCCCGCTGGTGGGCCCCTTGCGCGAGATCCTCAGGGTCGCGACCGGCCCGGTGGTGATCCTGGCCGAGGAGCTTGCCCGCATCGACGGGATCGAGTCGGCGTTCCTCTACGGCTCCTTCGCCGCGCGGATGCTCGGGGATGCCGGTCCGGCACCGCACGACATCGACGTCATGGTGCTCGGTGAGCCCGACGTGGACGCGGTCTACGAGGCGTGCGCCCGGATCGAGGCCGCGGTACACCGTCCCGTGAACCCGACGATCCTCACCCCTGAGGAGTTCGCGGCGCCCTCCGGGTTCCTGGACAACGTGCGCAGCGGCCCGGCGGTCGCCGTGATTGGGGAGCTGCCGTGGCGCTGACTCCGCTCACCCGCGTCCAGCAGGCGACGGTCCTCGCGCTGGTCGAGGCGCGACGTCTCGAGGTCGTGCCAGCAGGCGTCGGGCGTGGCCAGCGGATCTGCGGTACGCCGCCAGTGACTGTTCGGGTGTCGCTGTTGCCGGGTAATCTGAGCACATGGTGAATCCCGCTCTGCAGTCAGCCATCGAGGCCATGAGCCTCGATGAGCGCTTGGAGCTGGTCGAGTACATCGAGAGCACGGTCGAGTCGGCGCCCATCGAGGTCACCGAGGAGCAGAAGGCGATGATCCGGTCGCGGGCGGCCGAGCTGCAGGCGGACCCATCGATCGGTCTGACTTGGGACGAGTTGGACGCCCGGATGGGCTCTCGCTGGAAGTGACTCGCCGTCGACTGATCTTCCACCCCAAGGTTGAGGAAGATCTCGACGCGATCATCGCTCACTACGCTGCGCGCGATCCTGCGCTTCCGGGTCGGTTTCGAGCGCGGTTGATGGAACAGGTCGAGAGGATCGAACTGTTCACCGAGTCCGGCGCCTTTCTGTTCGAGTCCTACCGCCGAGCTCCGCTCAAACGATTCCCGCACATGGCCGTGTACCTCGTTGGCGACGACCGGCTTGAGCTGCTCGCCGTCGTGGATGTTCGTCGCGATCCCGCCTGGATCGAAGCTACGCTCGCCGAGAGGGCGGATGCCTAGCGGTCCGCAAATGGTCCGCAAGAAGTCCTGGCCGAGACCGACTATCGCCGACGACGCCCAACACTCCAGCGAGCGTGTTTCCAGCATCAGACCATGTTTCCGGCAGCAGTCGGCGATGACCAATAAACACCGAACCTCGCGTGATGGTCCTTTCAACAGTGTCTGAGACTCGACCAGCTGGATCTGCTTCTTGAGCAGTTCCCGACCCGGGTCAGCGCCTCGGACCAGCCGTCGAGGTCCGGCGACCCGATGAAGTCGGCCAGCCGCTGCGCTTGAGCATCTGGTGGCTTGGGGCCGTCTTTCGTCTCTGTCGGCGAGATCCGGTGAACGCTCATCGGGGTCATGCACATGATCTTTCGGAGACGCCGATGAGCGGCTGTACGTAATGTGGAGAACATGGTTGCAGGTAGCACCCGGCCAATGGACTAATGGTGCGGTGCCTCGCGCTATCCAGTTGATCCGTGCCTCAGCCCTCTCCGATGTCGCTCAGTATGCCTACGCCGCAACAGCCCCGAACGACGCGCGCCTGTTGTTCCTTGCCGGCGCATGCCCGCTGAACGAGGACGGAACCACCGCGGCTGCCGGAGACTACGCCGGCCAGGCCGCGAGGTGCATCGAGAACATGACTCAGGCACTCGCGGCAGCGGACGCCACGATCTACGACGTCATCAGCACCCGCGTGCTCGTGGCGTCCTCCCAACGCGACGACCTGGTAACGGCTTGGGGGATCGTCCGAGACGCCTTCGGTGACCACGACGTTCCCAGCACGCTTGTCGGCGTCACGGTGCTTGGGTACGACGACCAACTCGTGGAGATCGAAGCGATCGCAGCCGTCGTGGACTGACAGGGGGCGTTCCCTCGGCCGGATCTCAGTTGGGTGGGCTGTCGTCTGTTCGCTCTTTGGGGGTCCCGAGCAGGTCGCCCGGAAACTGACGTTGGCTCAGCTTGCCCGCTGAGCTGGTGAGCTCCGCGGGCCAACCGTGCCCCTGGCTGGTGCGCCGATCAGCTCAACTGGGACTATCCACACGGACTGGTGTCGAACCAGCAGGGAGAAGTCGTGACGAGACACAGCGTGGTACGCGGAGATGTCCGACTGCATGTGGTGGAACAGGGGGACGGCCCTTTGGTGCTGCTGATCCACGGGTTCCCGGAGACGTCCTACGCGTGGCGCCATCAGCTGCCTGCGCTGGCAAGCGCGGGGTACCGCACGGTGGCCTTCGACGTGCGTGGGTATGGCCGGTCGTCGAAGCCAGCGAATGTCGAGGACTACCGGATGGTGGAACTGGTCGATGACGCCGTGGGCCTGGTCCATGCCTTGGGTGCAACGACCGCCGCGGTCATTGGACATGATTGGGGGTCACTGATCGCGGCCAACGCTGCGCTTCTGCGACCAGACACGTTTACCGCGGTGGCCACGCTGAGCGCTCCCTACACGCCCCGCAGCGGAACCCGCCCGAGCGAGATCTTCGCGCACGCCGGCGGAGACGCCGAGTTCTACATCAGCTACTTCCAGCAGCCCGGCCGCGCCGAAGCAGAGATCGAGCCCGATGTCCGGGGATGGCTGCGGGGCTGCTACGCGAGCCTGTCGGGTGACACCATGACACCCAAGGTGCCAGCCACGTCTTCTACATTCCTCCCGGAGCCCGGATGCGGAACCGGTTCGTCTCCGGCGAACTGCCTGCGTGGCTCAGCGATCGCGACTTGGGCGTCTACGTCGAGGAGTTCGAACGGACCGGCTTCGTCGGAGCACTGAACCGGTATCGCAACGTCGACCGGGACTGGGAGGACCTTGCCGCATACGACGGTGCCGCCATCACGCAGCCATCCCTATTCATCGGCGGCGCCCACGATGCGTCTGCTGCGTGGATCCAGAACGTGATCGATTCGTTCCCGTCGACCATGCCCGGACTCGTCAGCAGCCACGTCTTGGCAGGCTGCGGACATTGGGTACCGGAAGAACGCCCGGCGCCCGTGAACGAGATACTCATCAACTGGTTGCACGAGGTGTCTCCGGCCGCCGCCTGAGCCCAATGTCCGCGGACCCCGCCCCGATGAACACCGCGGCGGCGATCGCCGGTTGAGCCCACATTGACTGGGTGATACGACTCTCATCGTCAGTCGAGGTGGTAGGGGCCGGGGCCGGGCTCCCACGTGACGTGGTGTTCGGCCGCGTACGCCTCGACTGCGGTGCGGATGGTCGGGTAGAAGCGGTCGTCGCTGAGGGCCGGGAGTTCGTAGCTCTCGATCTTGTGCTGGACGGCGTCCTTCAGCTCGGCGAAGGCGAGTCGTGTGCCCCTGTGTGCGAGGTCGGCGTCGAGATCTTCGAGCATGTCGGCTGCGGTGGTGTCGACGTCGGTGATCGGTTCGGCGGCGACGATGATCCACACCGGGCGAGGCTCGATGGCTGCGACGCGTCGCACCTGGTTTCGGAAGGTGCGCGCGTTCGCGAACAGCAGTGGTGCATCGAACCGGTAGATGGCGAGGCCGGGGAGGTGCTCGGTGGTCTGGCGGTAAGCCGTGTCGTGGTATCCGCTGAGGTCGCCGGCCCGGCCGAGCATGTGCTTGGTGTGGCCACCACACCCGCCGGAACACGTTGAGGATGGACATGCCGACGGCCACCGCGATGCCGTACAGCACCCCGAGCAGCGCAACGCTGAGGAACGCGACGAGGGCGAGGACGAAGTCGGAACGGCGGTGACGTCGCAACCGGCGGAGCCCGGCGATGTCGGCGAGTGAGAAAGACGCGGAGATGACGACCGCTGCGAGGGCTGGCTGTGGAAGGTTGCGGAGCAACCCGGGTGCGACGAGCAGCATGATGAGGATCGCAGTAGCTCCGACGAGTCCGGTGACTTGGGTCCGGGCGCCGCTCTGGAAGGCGACGGCGGTCCGCGATCCGCTCGTGCTGACGGGGAAGCCCTGGAAGAGCCCAGCGGCGATGCTGGCCACACCGACGCCGACCATCTCGCGGTTCACCGTCGACCTCTGCGCCGGTCTTGTCGGCGAACACGGACGCGGTGGAGATGGTGTCGGTGAGGGAGACCAGGGAGATGCCAAGCGCGCCGGCGAACAGCAGGGCCAGGTCACCGAGCGGCACGGTGGGGATGGTGAACGGTGGGAGCCCGGAAGGCAGCGCGCCGACGAGGGCGACATCGTGGTCCTCGAGGTTGAACACGGCGACGGCCGCGATCGCGAGGAGGACGGCAGCGAGAATGCTCGGGAAGACCGGCCACAGGCGCTGGAGGACCAGGATCAGCGCCAGACATGCCACGCCGACTGCGAGTGCTGCTCCGACGGTCTCGCCGTCTTGGACTGCCTGGGCGAACGCGACTGCTTCATCAATCAGCCCGTCCGCGTCGACCGAGAACCCGAACAGCTTCGGCAGCTGGCTGACGAGGATGGTGAGCGCGAGGCCGTTCATGTATCCGATCTGGGTCGGCTTCGAGAGAAGGTCGGCGATGAAGCCGAGCTTGAAAACGCCGGCGAGCACGGTGATCGCGCCGACCATGAGAGCAAGCACGGAGGCGTAGCTGATGGCGGTCTGCGGGCTTCCGTCCGCGGCCACGAGTGGTACAAGTGTTGCGGCGATCATCGGGCCGAGCGACGAATCCGGTCCGAGGACCAGGATGCGCGACGGACCGAACAGGGCGTACCCGATCAGGGCGAGGATCGTGGTGTACAGCCCGGTGATGACAGGCAAGCCCGCCAGCTCCGCGTACGCCATCCCCTGAGGAACCAGGAGAGTGGTGAGGACAAGTCCCGCGACGAGGTCCTTGCCGAAGAGGGCGGGCCGATACCCCCGCAGCATCGACAGGCCCGGCATCGCGCGCGAAAGTGCATGCAGGCGAGAGGGTGCTTCTGCCGTCACGCCCGCACTCCTCCCGGTCGGCTCCTTGCTCGCAGCAGCTCGCGGTACCACGAGAGCCTCCCCTCAACGGACGTGGCCACGCCGCGAGCCACGTGAGCGCAGCCGGGCCGTCGAGCTACGGTCAGACCCAGCATGTGCCCCGATCCGGCGCGCGCCACCCATCGCGGAGATGGAGCCAACGGGCATGGGCGGTGGAGCGCAAGCCGCTGCGCGTCTAGCCCGCGGCGTTCGGCGACTTCGACGATTCCTTCATCCCGAGTGCGGGGATCCGGCCGGCGTGGTCGTGGTCGACGGTGAGGTTGTCGCCGGACTCCGGGTCGAAGAGGTGGATCTTCGTCCCGTCGACCCAGATCTCGGCCTCCTCGCCCGCCCGGATCCGGCTGGCGCCGTCGAGGTTCACGATGAGCTGGGTGTGCATCGACTCCCCGTCCAGGTCGCGCTCGAGCTGGCGCAGCTGCGCCTCGACCTCGGGCGGCGCCTCGAACGGGATGTAGGCGTAGGTCTCGTTGCCCAGCCACTCGACGACGTCGACCTGTGCCCGGAACGTCGAACCGGCGCCCTGGTCGGCGCGCACCGACGCGTCCTCGAAGTGCTCCGGGCGGATGCCGGCCATCAGCAGCCCCTTGCCTGCTGCCTTCTCGGCGCGCTCGGGCGGCAGCGGCACGGTGCCGAACGGCAGCTTAACCGCGGTGCCTTCGACGGTGGCGGGCAGGAAGTTCATCGGCGGTGAGCCGATGAAGCCGGCCACGAAGAGGTTGCAGGGGTTCTCGTAGAGCTCGCGTGGCGTCGCGAGCTGCTGCAGCAGGCCCCGCTTGAGCACCGCGACCCGGTCGCCCAGCGTCATCGCCTCGGTCTGGTCGTGGGTGACGTAGACCGTGGTGATACCGAGCCGTTTCTGCAGCCGCGTGATCTCGGATCGCATCTGCCCGCGCAGCTTGGCGTCGAGGTTCGACAGCGGCTCGTCGAAGAGGAACGCGTCGGCCTCGCGCACGATCGCGCGGCCCATCGCGACGCGCTGCCGTTGACCCCCGGAGAGGTTGCCCGGCTTGCGATCGAGGTGCTCGTCGAGCTCCAGGGTCTTCGATGCTATGTGGACCTTCTTGTCGATCTCTTCGTCAGACGCCTTGGCCAGCCGAAGCGGAAACGCGATGTTCTCGTAGACGGTCAGGTGCGGGTACAGCGCGTAGTTCTGGAACACCATCGAGAGGTTGCGGTCCCGCGGCGCGAGGTCGTTGACCACCTTGTCGCCGATCACCATCTCGCCCTCGGTGATGTCCTCGAGACCGACGATCATTCGCAGCAGCGTCGACTTCCCGCATCCGGACGGTCCGACGAGGATCATGAACTCGCCGTCCTGCACGTCGATGCTGACGTCGTTCACCGCCTTGAACCCGTCGCCGTACGTCTTGACGATGTTCCTCATGTCGATGGCAGCCATCGGGTCACCCCTTCACAGCGCCGGACGTTAGCCCGGCGACGATCTTTCGCTGGAACAGCAGGACGATGATGATGATCGGAACGGTGACCACCACGGAGGCGGTGGCCAGCTGTCCGTACGGCGGGTTGAACGGGTCAGGCCCGACGAAGTAGGACAGCTGCGCCGGGACCGTGCGGGACGCGGTGGTGGACGTGAGCGAGAGCGCGAGCACGAACTCGTTCCAGGCGAAGAAGAAGGTCAGGATCGCCGCGGTGAAGACACCCGGTGCCGCCAGCGGCACGATCACCTTGCGGAACGCCTGCCACGAGGTTGCGCCGTCGACCTGGGCGGCCTGCTCCATCTCCCAGGGGATCTCGCGGAAGAACGCCGACAGCGTCCAGATCGCCAACGGCAGCGTGAACGACATGTACGGGATGATCAGGCCGGGCCACGTGTTGAACAGGCCGAGCGTCCGCCACAGGTCGAACAGCGGTCCCACGAGCGCGACCACCGGGAACATTGCGATCGCCAGCGCGATCGACAGCACCAGCTTCTTCCCCTTGAACTCGAGGCGGGCGATCGCGTACGCCGCGAGCGTTGCCAGGATGACAGACAGGAACGTCGAGATCGCCGCGATGCCGAACGAGTTGACGAGCGAGTCCCTGAAGTCGCTGTTGTTGAAGATGTCGGTGTAGTTCTGGAGCGTCGGCTCCTTGGGCAGGAACTGTGGGCTACCGGCGGCTGTCTCCGTCGGCCCCTTGAAGGACAGCGAGATGATCCAGACGACCGGCAGCAGGCACCACACGAGGATGAACAGGAAGCCCGCCCAGGTGCCGATCTTGGTGCGTGTCTCGTTGTTCCCATCAGCCCTCGCCTCTTGCGCTTGCCAGGTCGACCTTGAAGAGCCGGACGATCAGGAAGGCCAGCAGCAGCACGGAGATGAACAGGAGCACCGAGAGCGCAGACCCGAGGCCGAGCTGCATCTGCTCGATCACCTGTCTGTAGGTCAGGAACGACGAGGACTCGGTGTCCTGCGCTCCCCTCGTCATGACGTAGATGTTGTCGAAGATGCGGAAGGCGTCGAGGGCCCGGAAAAGCACCGCGACCATGATCGCCGCTCGCATGTTGGGGAGGATCACCTTGTAGAGCCGCTGCCACCAGGTGGCGCCGTCGACCTTCGCCGCCTCGATCATGTCCTCCGAGATCTGCGCCAGGCCCGCGAGGAGGAGCAGCGCCATGAACGGCGTGGTCTTCCAGATCTCCGAGATCATGATCGCGAACATCGCGGGCCAGTGGCTGCCGAACCAGTTGGTGTCCGGCTCGAGCCAGGGCAACCAGGCGAACCATGAGTTCACCCAGCCGTTGCTGAGGCTGAACGCGAACTGCCAGGCGTACGCCGAGACCACGGTCACGATGCCGTAGGGGATCAGGATCGACGTGCGGACGATGCCGCGCGCGAACACGATGCGGTGCATCACCATCGCGAACGCGAAACCGATCACCAGCTCCACCGAGACCGTGACCAGCATGATCAGCACCGTGTTCACGGTGTCCTGCCAGAACAGCGAGTCCGTGAGCACCGTCCCGTAGTTGCCCAGGCCGACGAACTCCTTGTCGTCCGGGGACGTGAGCCGGTAGCGGAACAACGAGAGGTACAGGGCCTGGATCATCGGCCACGCGGTCACGGCCAGCATCACGATGACGGCCGGTGCCACCAGTCGTCGGCCGAGCCGGTTCTCGGCGCGCGCCCGGTCGGTGACGTGCTTCTTCGGCGCTTTCGGCGTCTCGCTCGCCTTCGCCGCCGTGGGTGTGCTCACCGTGCTCACAGGAGGCTCCCTCCGTGCAGCACGTCCTCGATGAACTGCTGCGAGTCCGGCGGGGTCTGGTTGTCCACGCCGTCCGTTGGGTGCCAGGAGCTCTGGAGTGCGCCGGAGATGTCGCTCCAGTACGGCGTGACCGTGCGTGGAGCCGCCGCGTTGAGGCTCTCCTGGAACAGCGCGAGAAGCTGCGCCGGGTAGACCTTGGCCAGGGCCGGGTACTTGTAACCGGCGGCGCTGGCCGGCATGTTGCCGGTGAGCTCAGCGTTCACGCCCTGGTTGTCGGGCGAGGTGATGCACTGGATCGCCTTCATCGCCTCGTCCTTGTGTTGGGAGTACTCGCTCACGCCGACGCCGATGCCGCCGTACGGCGGGCGGGACGCCTCGCCCTTCGTGGACGCCGGGTAGCGGGCGAAGCCGATGTCCTTCTTCACCTCGGGCTGGGTGGCGTCGTAGTTCGTCCAGATGTAGGTCCAGTTGACCATGAACGCACCCTTGGCACCGCCGAACGTGGCGCCGGCCGTGCCCTCGTTGGAGACAGACAGGTCGGGCGGCGCGGCGGCAGAGTGCGCCAGCTTCTCGATGATCTTCGCCGCGGTCTCACCCGCCGGCGAGTCGACCTCGAGGGTGAGGTCGACGCCCTTCTGGGTGTTGGTGGCGATCGCGCCGCCGGCGCCGGAGATCAGTGCGTTGATCCACACCGAGTAGCCCTCGTACTTGTTCGCCTGCACGGCGACCTGGCCGCCGTTCTTCGCGGCGGCGTCGGTGATCTGGCCCCAGGTGACCGGCTGCTTCATGTTGAGCCCGGCCTTCTTGGCGAAGGACTTGCGGTACCAGAGCACCTGGGTGTTGGACCAGAACGGCGCGACAACCAGCTTGCCGTCCCAGGTGGCGGCGTCCACCGCGCCCTTGAACGACTGCGCCTTCAGGGAGCTCTGCAGCCCCTCGGGGATCGCGGCCAGGAAGCCGGCGTTCGCGAACTCCGCGGTGTAGGGCGGGTCGATGCTCATGATGTCGATCTCGGGGTCCTCCGCCGCGAGTCGCCGCGAGAGCTGGATGCGCTGCTCGCTGGCGTTCTGCGGCAGGACCTGCACCTCGATCTTGTAGTCCTTGGTGCTGCAGTTCTCCGCGACCTTGGCCTGGCCCCCGGCGTCGGGGTTGATGTACCAGAACAAGGTGTCGGCCGAGCTGCCGCTGGCCCCGCAGGCGGCGAGCAGTCCGGAGCAAAGCATCAGTGCCGCTGATGCGGCGAGACTGCGTCGTAGCCGATCCATGCGCCCTCCAAGATTTACCTACTAACAGATGTACCGTTTTGCGGCGCTGTTGTATAGAGGCTTGGCCGGCGAGGCGATGCCCGGTTGGTGCCGATACTGTCACGACGGCACTTCTTCTGCACTCGCGTGCTCGTGGGCGCGTCCGGGTTTGCGCCTACCCCTCGAGCCGAGGTACGACCGGGGGCTCGTCGTGCAGTGTGGCCATCACGCCGTGGGCGAGCTCGAGGGTCTGCTGAACGGCGGCGTCCGTGTCGTCGGATGCCAGATCTCGTCCGAGGGTTGCGGCCAGCTCCAGGACCACGGTCGCCAGCCGCGCCGTGACGAGGCAGAACACGTCGTCGGCAGGTCGTCCCAGGCGGTCGGCGACCGCCCGCTCGAGGAGCGTCCGCTCCTTGACGAACTCCTCCGACAATCGGGCCTGCACGCCCGGCGCGTCGTCGATCACGGCCTGGACCTGACGCAGCCGTGCGGCGTTGCCACGTGGTGCGACCAGCAGCGCGCGGATCGAGTGCCCGAGCGCCAGGTCGAGCGGCTCCCCCGTGGGGCGGGAACGTAGCTCGTCGGCCATCTGGCCACGCAACGAGAGCGGCTCGAGCACGAGCAGATCCTTGTTCGGGAAGTAGCGGTAGAGCGTTGAGGTGCCGATCTGCGCGGCCTCGGCGATCTCCTCCATGGTGGTCGCGTCGTAGCCCTTCTCCAGGAAGAGAGGCAGCGCCGTGTCCAGGATCAGCTCGCGTGTCTGTGCTGCATGACGTTCTCTCAGTCCCACGCAGGTAATCCTAGCAGCGACCTTCATTTTGGTAGGCACTATCGAAATGGGTTAGCATCTCACTTGATGGGCGACCACTCGGACGGTTGCCTCCCCGGACGCGACGAAAGGCCCTGACATGGCGTGGCACCTGTTCCGACTCGGACGGTGGTCGTTCCGGCACCGCAGGCTCGTGGCGACCGCGTGGGTAGGGCTGCTGGTCGCGATGGCAGTGGGCGCCGTGACGCTGTCGGGCACGACCTCGGACACGTTCGAGCTCAAGGGCGTGGAGTCGACCAAGGCGTTCGCCCTGATCAAGGAGCGCTCCCCGCAGGCGACGACCGACGGCGCCACCGCGCAGGTGGTGTTCAAGGCACCCGCGGGCGAGACCCTGTCCTCAGCGGCGAACAAGAAGGCCGTCGCCGACGCGCTGTCCACCGCCACGACCAGGGACGTCGCCACGGTCGTCTCTCCGTTTGATGCAGGTGCGGTGTCGAAGGACGGCACGGTCGGTTACGCGACCATCACGTACTCCAAGCCTGCCGTTGACCTCACCGCCGCCGACACGGGTGCTCTCGAGGACGCCAAGGCCCAGGCCGGGGACACGGGGTTGGTGGTGGCCGTCGGCGGTGACGCGCTGAGCGAGACGGCCGCTGCGCCCACCGCGGAGCTGATCGGCGTCGCCGTCGCGTTCATCGTGCTGATCATCACCTTCGGCTCGCTGGTGGCCGCCGGCATGCCGCTGCTCACCGCGATCATCGGCGTCGGCATCGGCATGACCGGCATCACCACTCTGACCGGGTTCGTCGAGCTGGCTCCACGTCACCCCGACCCTCGGCACCATGATCGGCCTGGCCGTCGGCATCGACTACGCGCTGTTCATCGTCTCGCGCTACCGCACGAAGCTCAGCGAGCGGTCGCGACCGCGAGGAAGCCGCCGGGCGTCGCCGTCGGCACCGCGGGCTCCGCCGTCGTCTTCGCCGGCCTGACCGTGATCATCGCGCTGGTCGGGCTGGCGGTCGTCCGGCATCCCGTTCCTGACCAAGATGGGTCTGGGCGGGCCGCGACCGTGGTCATCGCCGTCCTGATCGCCCTCACCCTGCTGCCCGCGCTGCTCGGCTTCGCCGGCAAGCGGGTGCTCGGCCGGCAAGGTGCAAGTGCCTGAAGAACCGCGACCCCGAGGGCGACGACGGACGCAGCAACGGCCGTCGCTGGGTCGACGCTCGTCACGCGGTTCACAGGTCCCGGCCCTGGTCGTCGGCCTGGCGGCGCCGCGGTGATCGCGATCCCGGTCGCCTCGATGGAGCTCGGACTGCCCGACGACGGCACCGCTCCGCCGGTAGCGACGGCCGGCGCCAGGCGTACGACCTGATCTCCGAGGGCTTCGGCGCCGGCTTCAACGGCCCGCTCGTCGTGGTGGTCGACACCAAGAACGCCGACGACCCGGTCGCCGCCGTAGGCACCGCGGTCGACGAGCCGGTCGATCGGGACCGACGTCGCTGCCGTGGTCCCGCCGGTCGCGGGCGACGACCCGCGCGACCAGGCAGCGCTCGAGCAGCAGCTGACGCGGTCGCAGTTCGCCACCGTCACCGTCATCCCCGAGAGCGGTCCGTCCGACGCCGCGACCGAGGACCTTGTCGCACACCATCCGCGACGAGCTGGCCGACCTGCCCGGCGAAGACCGGCGCCGAGGCTCTGGTCACCGGGCAGACCGCGATCGGACATCGACATCTCGCAGAAGCTGACCGACGCGCTTGCCGCCCTATCTGGCGCTCGTCGTCGGTCTCGCGCTTCCTGCTGCTGATGCTGGTCTTCCGCTCGGTCCTGGTGCCGCTCAAGGCGGCGCTCGGCTTCCTGCTCTCGGTCGGCGCCGCGCTCGGCGCGATGGTCGCGGTCTTCCAGTGGGGCTGGCTCGCGACCTGCTGGGCCTGGACGTGAGCGCACCGGCCCGATCATGTCATCATGCCGATCCTCTCATCGGCGTCGTGTTCGGGCTGGCGATGGACTACGAGGTCTTCCTGGTCACCCGGATGCGCGAGGCCTACGTCCACGGCGAGCGGCCCGGCGAGGCCGTCGTCACCGGCTTCCAGCACAGTGCCCGGGTGGTCACCGCCGCGGCGATCATCATGATCGCGGTCTTCGCCGGCTTCATCGCTCGGCGACGACGCGATCATCAAGATCGATCGGCTTCGCGCTCGCCATCGGCGTCCTCTTCGACGCCTTCGTGGTCCGGATGACGATCGTGCCCGCCGTGATGTCGCTGCTCGGCGACGCGGCCTGGTGGCTGCCCGCGCTGGCTCGACCGGGTGCTGCCCAACGTCGACATCGAGGGCGAGAAGCTGATGGCTCGTCTCGACCGCAATCACGCGCCCCTGCCAGCCGCCGATCAGCCAGCCGCAGATCAGCCAGCCGCAGATCAGATGGTCTGACCCGGTTCGCCCAGCGACCAAGGGCAACGCTCACTCAGCCGCGTTGCTTGCCGACGGCACCTCCAGAGGTGTGCGTCACCGTGGATCGACCCGCTCCTGCCGCACGAGAACGCCGATCTTGTCGATCCGGTGCTCGGGGTTGTGGAACTCGTCGGCCCAGTAGTTGCCCGCCGCGTGGTCCTCCAGGGTCGCGCACGTCGACAGCGTGAGGAACGCCCGCGTGGGCGAGGCACCCGGACGCCCCGGTACGGCGGCTCGCTGTTCGGCGAGCGACCGGGGCGAGCGGAACGACGTCGCCCGGGTCTGCCGGATCTCGTAGACGAAGCGGACGCCGTCGACGGTCACCACCGCCTGCTGGCCAGTCCTGAGGGACGGCAGCATCCGGAAGGCTGCGGTCGAGGAGGTCCGGTGCGCGGTGATCTGGTAGTTGCCGAGCCCACCCGGCCCCACCCCGCCGCGCGGGCCGTAGGGGCTGGCGGCGACGCCCCGGTCCTGGATGTCGGTGCCGGGCCCGTCGTCGGTCCAGCCGCGGTAGGGCACCACCGTCAGGTCGCGGAGCCCGAGCGCGGGGATGCTCAGGCGCGCCACCCGGGGTCGTCCGTCGCTCACGATCGCGAGGGTTGCCGCCTCCTCCACGGTGACCGTGCCGGCTCGCCAGGCCGACAGCGCCGACCGGGCGGCCACGCTCGTCGACTCGCCGGACGCTGCCGGGACCGCTTGTGCGCCGACGACCGGGAACGCCGTCGCCGTCACGGCGACGACGGTCGCCAGCAGCGCGCGCCTTGCCACCTCGCTACCGTACGTGGGCTGACCGAGCCGAGGACCCGAGTCCCGTCCTGCACGACCCGTGAAGGAACCTTGATGTCGCGTCGCCGGCGGTGGGACGCCGCCTACCCGAGCGAACCGAGACGACATGAGCCGCTACCGCGACCAGCTTCCCCAGCTCGACCAGCGCGTGTTCCTGACCGACAGCGGCCTGGAGACGACGCTGATCTTCCACGACGGCTACGACCTGCCGCACTTCGCGGCCTTCGGGCTGCTCGGCGACGAGAAGGGGCGGGAGCGGCTGGACCGCTACTTCCGCGAGCACGCGCAGGTGGCGGACGAGCGTGGGTGCGGGTGTGGTGCTGGAGTCGGTCACCTGGCGCGCCAGCCCCGACTGGGCCGAGCTGCTCGGCCTGTCGTCGGACCAGCTGGCCGAGGCCAACCGCGCCGCGATCGACCAGCTCGACCGGCTGCGCGCCGGCATGGGGGACGACCGGACCGTCGTCGTCAGCGGGTGCATCGGGCCCCGTGGTGACGGGTACGACGGCACCGCGCGGATGGACGCGCATGATGCGGAGGAGTACCACGCCGTGCAGGTGCGGACTTTCGCCGACAGCCCGGCCGACATGGTGCACGCGATGACGATCACCTACCCGGACGAGGCGATCGGCATCGTAGAGGCGGCCCGGCACGCGGGGATCCCGGTCGCTGTCTCGTTCACCGTCGAGACGGATGGCAGGTTGCCCGACGGCACCCCGCTCGGCGACGCGATCCAGCGCGTGGACGAGGCGACGGACGGTGCCGCGGCGTACTTCGGGGTCAACTGCGCACATCCCACCCACCTCGACGGAGCGCTGGACGGCGGAGCGCCGTGGGCGCCCCGCCTGCGCGGCCTGCGGGCGAACGCCTCGCGCAAGTCGCACGCGGAGCTCGACGAGGCCGAGTCGCTCGACGACGGCGATCCCGACGAGCTGGGCCGCGAGTACGTCGAGCTGCGCCGCGAGATGCCCGGCCTCACCGTGCTCGGCGGTTGCTGCGGCACCGACGTACGCCACGTGCGGTCGATCGCGGCGGCCACGACCGCCGAGCCGTGACCCGCGGGCGTCAGGCCCCGGACCGGGGTCAGAACCGCAAGACGTCGGCGCCCCGACGCGATCAGGCGTAGGTTGGGGGTCAGCCGCGGGATTCCCGCACGAGGAGCCCGCTCTTCGTCGTTCCCGGCGAAGTCCGACATCCGGCCCCGTCGCGGGCCGGGGGCAGGCTCCTTTTCGCGTGACCACACCCCTTCTGGAACTCCAACCTCTCCAAGCTCCCGCGCCTGTCCTCGCCGCCTGGGCCGCCCGCGCCGCACCGCCCGTCGCTGGGAACGATCCTCCGGCGACTCGCGGTGAGCCTCGGCGTCGCCTGCGTCGTGCCCGGGGTCCTCTTCTACATCGCCCTCGTCACCTTCGACGTCACGGCGGCCGTGATCGCCGCGCTGACCTGGTCGTACGGCGCGATCCTGTGGCGCTGGGCCACGAAGCGGCGCATGTCGGGCCTGCTCATGCTGACGGTGGCGATCCTGACCATCCGGACCGCGATCACCCTGTCGACGGGCGACACGTTCATCTACTTCCTCCAGCCCGTGGTCAGCGACGGCGTCGTGGCGCTGATCTTCCTCGCGTCGCTGGCGACGACGACGCCGGTGGTGGCCCGGCTGGCCGCGGACTTCTACCCGATGGACCTGGACGTGGCCACGCGCCCGCGGATCCGCCGCCTGTTCTGGCACCTGACCCTGCTGTGGGGTGGCGTCGGGCTGGTCAAGGGCGGCGTCGGGTACTGGCTGCTCCAGTCCCAGTCGCTGGTGGACTTCGTGCTGATCAAGAACATCGTGGTCATCTCGCTGACCGTGTGCGCCGTGGGCGTCACGGTCCGCGCCTCCATGTACGTCGCGCGGCGGGAAGGCCTGATGGGCACCGCCGCTCGCGGCGGCTCGTAGACTCGCCGGGTTGCCCGCAGCACCCTCCGGGCGCCCCCGACGATGAATCCGACGATGCAGGACACCGTGACCTCCACCACCGACCAGACCGACGCCCGCGCCATCACCGACGTGACCCGCGAGGCGGCGCGCCGTCGTACCTTCGCGGTGATCAGCCACCCCGACGCCGGCAAGTCGACGCTGACCGAGGCGCTCGCCCTGCACGCGCAGGTGATCACCGAGGCCGGGGCCGTGCACGGCAAGGCCGGGCGCCGCAGCACCGTCTCCGACTGGATGGAGATGGAGAAGGCGCGTGGCATCTCGATCACGTCGGCCGCGCTGCAGTTCGCGTACGGCGACCACGTGGTCAACCTGGTCGACACCCCGGGCCACTCGGACTTCTCGGAGGACACCTACCGGGTGCTGTCCGCGGTCGACTGCGCGGTGATGCTGATCGACGCGGCGAAGGGGCTGGAGCCGCAGACGCTCAAGCTGTTCCGGGTCTGCAAGGCGCGCGGCATCCCGGTGATCACGGTCATCAACAAGTGGGACCGGCCCGGGCTCGACCCGCTCGCGCTGATGGACGAGATCTACCGCGACATCGGGCTGCAGCCGACACCGCTGACCTGGCCGGTCGGGATCGCCGGCGACTTCAAGGGCGTGCTGGAGCGCCGTACCGGGGACTACGTCGCCTACACGCGTACGGCGGGCGGGGCGAAGCGGGCGCCGGAGGAACGGCTGGACGCCGACGCCGCCGCCGAGCGCGAAGGGGCCGACTGGGAGACCGCCGTCGAGGAGAGCGACCTGCTCGCCGCGGACGGGGCCGACCACGACCAGGAGATGTTCCTCGACGGGATCACGACGCCGGTGCTGTTCGCCTCCGCGATCCTCAACTTCGGCGTGGCCGCGCTGCTGGAGACGCTGGTCGAGCTGGCGCCGCCGGCGATGCCGTTCGCCGACGTCGCGGGGGAGCGGCGCCACGTCGGCGAGCCGTTCAGCGCCTTCGTGTTCAAGGTGCAGGCGGGCATGGACACCAACCACCGCGACCGGGTCGCGTTCGCGCGCGTCACCTCCGGCGTCTTCGAGCGCGGCATGGTGGTGACGCACGCGCAGAGCGGGCGGCCGTTCGCCACCAAGTACGCGCAGGCGATGTTCGGGCGTGAGCGCACCGTGCTCGACGAGGCCTACCCGGGCGACATCATCGGCCTGGTCAACGCGACCTCGCTGCGTCCGGGAGACACCCTCTTCCTCGACCCCAAGGTGGAGTTCCCGCCGATCGCGACCTTCGCGCCCGAGCACTTCGCGGTCGCCACGTCCGCCGACACGGGCCGGTTCAAGCAGTTCCGCAAGGGCATCGACCAGCTCGACAGCGAAGGCGTCGTGCAGGTGCTCCGCTCCGACCTGCGCGGCAACCAGTCACCGGTGCTGGCGGCGGTCGGCCCGATGCAGTTCGAGGTGGCGCAGGCCCGGATGGAGAGCGAGTTCGGCGCGCCGATCCGGCTGGAGCACCTCGGCTACACGCAGGCCCGCCGTACCGACGCCGCGTCCGCGGCGGAGCTCGACGCGATCCGCAGCATCGAGGTGCTCAGCCGCAACGACGGCACCTTGCTGGTGCTCGCGCCGGACAAGTGGCGGATCAGCACGGTCGAGCGCGATCACCCCGACCTGACCCTCGAGCCGCTGCTCGCCGGTGAGCAGTGACGGCCGTCAGACGCCGCTGACCAGCACCAACGACGACTCGGCCGCGCGCTGCCGCACCGCCCGGGCCTCGGCGTACTCGGGGGAGTCGTACCAGCGCCGGGCGGCGTCCTCGTCCTCGAACTCGAGCAGCACCAGCCGCTGCGGCTCCCGGTCGCCCTCCAGCCGCTCGGCCGCGCCGCCGCGCACCAGGAAGCGGGCGCCGTACAGCTCCGCCGCCTGCGTGGACAGGCGCTTGTAGTCCTCGTACGCGTCGGGGTCGGTCACGTCGATGTCAGCGATCACGTATGCCTTGGCCATGCCTCATTGTCGTCGACCTCGCCGGCGCCGACGTCCGGCTCCTCGCGCGCCAGCGGAAGGGTGACCACGAATGAGTTGTCGTCCGCGTCGTAGGTGGCGTCGCCACCCTGGGCCCGGGCCAGCTCACGCACGATGTACAGCCCGAGGCCGGAGCCGCCGGGTCCTCCCGTCACGAACCGCTCGAAGAGGCGCGGTCGGACCGTCTCCGGCACGCCGGCACCCGAGTCGCGCACGATGATCCTGACCTGCGTCGTCCGCGGCGACCGCCTGGATGCGCACGGGGGGT
The DNA here is from genome assembly GCA_963754145.1 of uncultured Actinomycetota bacterium. Classification (GTDB taxonomy): domain Bacteria; phylum Actinomycetota; class Actinomycetes; order Propionibacteriales; family Nocardioidaceae; genus Marmoricola. The sequence continues at coordinate 129,826 of CAVWFF010000005.1, read as the reverse complement.
GCCCCGTGCCGCGCGGCGTTGAGCAGGAGGTTCTCCACGATCTGGAACAGCCGCTCCCGGTCCGCGAGCACCCGCAGCCCCGGCGCTCGACGCTCGACCTCGATCTCGGGCCCGGGCACCTTCTCCTGTGCGGTGCGAACCGGGACCGCGAGCTCCTCCCGCAGCTGGATCACGTCTGGATGCAGCACGAGTGTGTCCGCCTGGAGCGCGGAGACGGTGACCAGGTCTGCCAGCACCTGCTGGAGCCGGTTCACATTCACGGACATCCCCGCCAGCACCCGGTCGCGGTCGTCATCGGGCATCTCGGCCCCGTGCTGTCTCAGCAGCTCGGCCGACATCGACAGCACGCCGACCGGCGAGCGCAGCTCGTGCGCGGTCCTGGACAGCAGCCTGGCCTGGTCCTCGGCGGTCCTGGCGAGGTCGATGTGCGCCGCGTCGAGCTGCTCGTACGCCGCCGCCAACGTTGCCGCCGCGCGCTCCTGGTCCTGTCGCTGGAGGAACTGCGCGGTGGTGTCGCGGGTGACCTTGGCGAAGCCGACGTGTGCGCCGTCCTCGTCGTGCACCGCCGTGATGGTGACGTCGGCCCAGAAGCGGGTGCCGTCCTTGCGGACCCGCCACCCCTCCTCCTGGTAGTGGCCTTCCTGCAGGGCGCGTTCGAGCTCGTGCTCGGGGTGGCCCTCGGCCTGCCGCTCGGCTGGGTAGAAGACGCGGAAGTGCTGGCCGATGATCTCCTCGGCGGTGTAGCCCTTGCTGCGTTGGGCGCCGGCGTTCCAGGTGGTGACGTGGCCGGTCGGGTCGAGCATGAAGATCGCGTAGTCCTCGACGGCGTCGACCAGCAGCCGGAAACGCTGTTCGCTCCGCCGGAGCTCCTGGTCCGCGCGGCGACGTTCGGTGACGTCGCGGGTGACCTTGGCGAAGCCGACGTGGGTGCCGTCGTCGTCGTACACGGCCGTGATGGTGACGTTGGCCCAGAAGCGGGTGCCGCCCTTGCGGATCCGCCACCCTTCCTCCGCGTAGCGGCCCGCCTGCAGGGCGCGTTCGAGCTCTCGCTCGGGGTGGCCCTCGGCCTGCCGCTCGAGTGGGTAGAAGACGCGGAAGTGCTGGCCGATGATCTCGTCCGCGGTGTAGCCCTTGATGCGTTGGGCGCCGGCGTTCCAGGTGGTGACGTGTCCGGTCGGGTCGAGCATGAAGATCGCGTAGTCCTCGACGGCGTCGACCAGCAGCCGGAAACGCTGTTCGCTCTGCCGGAGGTCCTTCTCCGCGGCACGCTGGCGGGTGACGTCCTGCACCTGCAGGAAGACGTACAGCGGTCGTTGCTTGCTGTCCCGAACGGGCGACAACGTTGCCAGGAGCCGGCGGCCGTCTCCCGCTCCGGTCACGCGGTGCTCGACCTGCGCGACGTCCTCCGACTCTCGCAGGACACGGTCGAGTGCGACCTCGAACGCACTGCTGTCACCGCCCGTGAGCTCGCCGTACGCCGTGCCCACGAGCGAGTCCGCGGACCTGCCGAGCAGCTGGGCGAGCTGGCGGTTGGCACGCACGAGCCGCCCGGACAACGTCAGCGTCCCCATCCCGATGGCTGCGTCCGCGAACACCTCTCCGAAGCGTTCGAGGTGCTCCTGCAGGATGAGCTCCGCGTCCGCTGGACAGGACCGACTGCGGCTCGGCGCCATGGGTGGCCGACGGGCCGGGAACCGGCTGGGCCGGCTCGACGTCCAGGATGGCGAGGAGCTCGGCGACCAGGTCGTCGAACGAGCCGGCCTTCTGGATGAAGGCCGACGCCCCCAGCTGGGCGGTCCGCGTGGCCAGCCCTGCCTCGTCGAAGCCGCTGTACATGACCACGCGCGTCTCCGGCGACGCTCGTCGCACCCGCGGCAGCGCTTCCAGCCCGTCCATACCCGGCATCGACACGTCCAGGAGCATCAGCGCGGGGCGGTGCAGACCTGCCAGCTCGACCGCGGCAGCACCGTCGGAGCCTTCGCCGACCACGTCGAGCTCTCCCGAGAACCGGAAGAAGGTCCTCAGGACTGCGCGCACCTCGGGCGCGTCGTCGACGACGACGATCGTCGGCAAGCTCATTGTCGGAAACTAGCGCACACGGACGTCGGGTCAACATGGTTCGCGACTCGCGTGCCCCGCTCGACTTCAGGCGCTGAGCGTGGGCTGGGCCACAATGAGGGGTACGACGCGGGCGGTGGCGTCATGGGGAGGATGGAGTGGTGACGACCCCGGTGGACATGTCGATCTACGAGGCGGCCGGCGGCGGCCGGCGTTCCACGCGCTCGCGCACGCCTGGCACCAGCGATGCCTGGCCGATCCGGTGGTCAGCCATGCGTTCTCCCACGGGACTGCACCCGGAGCACACGACCCGGCTGGCGGCGTACTGGCGGAGGCGCTCGGCGGCCCGCCGACTACACCTCCACGATGGGCGACGAGAGCCACGTGCTGCGCATGCACTCGGGCAACGGTGAGCACCAGAGATGGACGAGCGGGCGCAGTCTGCTTCGCGCAGGCGCTCGACGACGCCGGCTGCCCGACGACGAACGGCTGCGGACGACGCTCCGGGACTGGTTCCGCTGGGCGACCGCCGGATGGCGCGCACCCGGACTCCGGACGACGTGCCGTGGGCTGCCGATGCCGCACTGGACCTGGGACGGCCCGCGTAGTGCCGCTCCCCACGCCGACGCGACGCGGCCGTGCCCCTGCGGGTCCGGTGCCGCCTACCGGCCTGCTGCGGCCCGTGCACGACGGGTCGCCCGCGGCGACGGCGGAGCAGCTGATGCGCTCGCGCTACAGCGCGTTCGCGCTCGGCAACGAGGACCACGTTTCCGCACCTGGCACCCGCGCACCCGGCCCGACGACCTGTCGCTGCCGGCCGGCGTCACCTGGACCGGGCTCGAGATCCTCGGCACGCGCGACGGAGGAGCGGACGACGCGACCGGCGAGGTCGAGTTCGTGGCGCACTCGCGCACCGCAGGCGGGCCGCACGCGCTGCACGAGACCAGCCGGTTCGAGCGCCGTGCCGGCCGCTGGGTGTACGTCGACGGCGACGTCGACCCGGACGTGCGGCTGCGCTCCCGCCGCTGACCGGCCGGAATGCTGCACAGCTCGGCGCCGTTATGCCAGCCATGACGAATCCGACCGCAGTCCTCCGCAGCTCCCACGACCGCCTCACCGAACTCGTCCTGCACCTCGACGGCGACCAGGTCACCGCGCCGTCGTACGACGACGGCTGGACGATCGCCGACGTCGCCTCCCACCTGGGCAGCCAGGCGGAGATCTTCGGCGCGTTCCTCGACGCGGGACTCGCCGGCGACGAGCCGCCCGGCAGCGATCTGTTCCAGCCGATCTGGGACAAGTGGAACGCGATGGTGCCCGCCGACCAGGCCAGCGCCAGCATCGAGGCGAACGAGGCGTTCGTACGACGGATCGAGGCCCTGACGCCGGACGAGCGCGAGCGCTTCGCGATCAACCTGTTCGGCCGCGACACCGACCTCGACGGTCTCGCCACCATGCGGGTCGGCGAGCACGCGGTGCACACCTGGGACATCGCCGTGGCGCTCGACCAGAAGGCCACGGTCGCGGCCGACGCCGTCGACGTCCTGATCGACACCGCGCCCGGCATCGTCGCCCGGGCGATGAAGCCGGTCGAGGGCGGCGGCACGGTCCGGATCCTCACCCTCGAACCGGAGCGCGAGTTCGGCCTCGACCTCGACGGTGGCGCGCTGCTGGACGCCGCACCGCCGGACGCCGATCACCGGGTGACGATGCCCGCCGAGGCGTTCCTGCGCCTGGTCTACGGCCGGCTGGACCCCGACCACCTGCCGCTGGAGGTCGACGGCGACGCCGCGGTGCTCGGCGACCTGCGCGAGGCGTTCCCCGGCTTCTGAGCCCCGGAGGTTTACAGGCGGCGGAGTCCGACGTACAAAGGTTGAATGTCGGACTTCTCTCGGAAACCTTCGACCGCCTCCCGCCGCCTCTTCCTCTCCGGTTCCGCCGCCGCCGGTGCCGGCCTGGTGGCCGGGCCCCTCGACGGAGCGGCGGCGGCCGCGGGCGCCGCGGGCCTTCAGCCCGGCAGCCTCCAGTCGGGTGAGGACTGGCCGGACGGTCCGGGCCGGGCCAACAAGCCGCAACCCCCCGGTGACGAGCTGCGCGCGATCCTGGCCGCGGTCGACCCCGACCGGGTCGAGGCGATCGTGCGCAAGCTGGTCTCGTTCGGCACCCGGCACACGCTGTCCGACCAGGACGACCCCGAGCGCGGGATCGGTGCCGCACGGGACTGGATCTTCCGCGAGATGACGTCGTCCGCCGCCAGGTCCGGTGGCCGGATGACCGTCGAGAAGCAGTCCTTCATCCAGCCGCCCGCCGACCGGATCCCGGCCGCCACCAGGATCACCAACGTCCTCGCCACGCTCAGAGGCTCGAAGCACCCCGACCGGGTCTACGTGATCTCCGGCCACTACGACTCCCGGGTCACCGACGTGCTGAACTCCACCAGCGACGCGCCCGGAGCCGACGACGACGCGTCCGGTGTCGCGGTCTCGATGGAGCTGGCCCGGGTCCTGGCGACGCACGAGCCCGAGGCCACGATCGTGCTGGCCGCCGTCGCGGGCGAGGAGCAGGGTCTCTTCGGATCCGCCCACATGGCCGAGCAGTTCCAGGACGCCGGCACGGACGTGCAGGGCATGTTCACCAACGACATCGTCGGCAGCTCGACCGCCGACGACGGCGAGCGTGACCCGAAGAGCCTGCGGCTGTTCGCCGAAGGGGTGCCGACCGACGAGACCGAGGCGGAGGCCGCCATCCGCGAGTCGGTGGGCGGCGAGAACGACTCCCCGGCCCGGCAGCTCGCGCGGTTCGTCACCGAGGTCGCCGACAACCGCGCCACCGGGATGCGGGTGCGGGTGATCTACCGGCGCGACCGCTTCCTGCGCGGGGGCGACCAGATCCCGTTCCTCGAGCGCGGCTATCCCGGCCGCACGGTTCACCGAGCCCAACGAGAACTTCGCGCACCAGCACCAGGACGTGCGGGTCGAGAACGGCGTGCAGTTCGGCGACCTGCCGCAGTTCTGCGACTTCGACTACATCGCGCGGGTGGCCCGGGTGAACGCCGCGACCCTGTGGTCGCTGGCCAACGCGCCCGGCACCCCGAAGAACGTGCAGGTGCTCACCGCCGAGCTGACCAACGACACCGAGCTGACCTGGGACGCCAACCAGGAGGCGGACCTCGACCACTACGAGGTGGTGTGGCGGCCGACGATCGAGGACGACTGGACGCACGTGATCGACGTCGGCCGGGCGAACCGGGCGCGGATCAACCTGTCGAAGGACAACGTGTTCTTCGGCGTCCGCGCGGTCGACCGCACCGGCATGCGCAGCCCCGCCGCGTTCCCGACGCCGACGCCGTAGCACCTCGGCGCGGCGCGGCCCGGTCAGTCCGGGTGACCGCCTCAGCTCGCGATGTCGGGTGTCTCGTCGGTGTCGGACTGGGCGGCGACGCGGGCCCGGTTCTCGGCGCGGCGGTCGACGAACTTGGTCGCCTGGGCGTCGAGGCCGTCGAGGAACGCCGCCAGCTCCTCGCGGGCCTGCTCGCCCTCGGCGCCGAAGTCGGTGCGCTCGAAGACCTTCCAGTGCCGCAGCATCGGCATGATCACGTCGTCGTGGTGCAGCCGCAGGTCGTAGATGCCCGGCCTTCGCGATGATCATCGAGCTGCGCCGGAAGCCGGCCATCGTGGCGCCCGGGCATCTCGAAGCCGATCACCTCGTCGGCGATCGCGCGCATCGTCGCGTCGGGCGCGATCTCCAGCGCCGCCGCGACGATGTTGCGGTAGAAGACCATGTGCAGGTTCTCGTCCTTGGAGATCCGGGCGAGCATCTGGTCGGCGATCGGGTCGTGCGTCACCTTGCCGGTGTTGCGGTGCGAGACCCGGGTCGCGAGCTCCTGGAAGGACACGTAGGCCACGGCCTCGAGCGCCGTCTTGTCGCCGGAGTCGTAGCCGGACGGTCATGTAGTCCATCCGGGCCCGCTCGAGCTCGACCGGGTCGACGCCGCGGGTGACGACGAGGTAGTCGCGCATCGCGATCCCGTGCCGGTTCTCCTCCGCGGTCCAGCGGCCGACCCAGGTGCCCCAGGCGCCGTCGCGGCCGAAGCGGGTCGCGATCTCGCGGTGGTAGGACGGCAGGTTGTCCTCGGTGAGCAGGTTGGTGAACATCGCGGCCTTGGCCGTCTCCGAGAGCTGCGACTGCTCGGGCGCCCAGTCCTCGCCGCCGAGGAACGCGAAGTCGCGGCCCTTGCTCCACGGGACGTAGTCGTGGGGGTGCCACTCCTGCGCCAGCGACAGGTGGCGGTCGAGATTCTCCGCCACCACCGGCTCGAGCTCCTCGAGCAGGTTCTGCGGCACGGACGGCATGGACGCTCCCTCGGTCGACGGCCCCTTGTCAGCAGCCTACGCCCGGACGGTGCCCGGGGTCAGGCCTGGACCGGCACCTCGTAGACCTGGTCGGCAGGGTGTCCGGCGCGCTCGTGAATGCGCTGCACGGCCGCGGCGTCCGGCGCCTCGGACAGGCAGAACACCATGCCCGACTCGGGATCGGCCCAGGCGTGCTTGAAGTTGACCTTCTCCTCGTCCTGGATGGCGAGGTCTGCCTGGTGGGCCTCGTGGAGGGCCTCCGGGGTCACGCCCTTCATCGAGGTGTGGACGTCCATGAACTCTGGCATGTTGGTGCTCCTTTTCGCTCGGTCCGACACTGTCCCTGTCCGGCGCGGGTGGCAATAGCCCGATCGAGGGGTGTGCTGCCCGCGGCGGCATGACCCGCTGGAAAGGTGGGGCCATGACCGTGATCCTGCGCCCGTACGTCGCCGCCGACCTGCCGCGGCCGGCCGCCAGCGAGTCGGAGTTCGACGACTTCGGCCCGGAGTCGAGCCTGACGGCGCCGCCGCCGTGGACGTTGTGGGAGGACGGGCACCTGGCGGTCGAGGTCGACGGCACGGTGATCGGCGACGTCGGCTGGCACTGGACCGGCTACGGCCCCGGCACGGCGTCGCGCTGCCCGATGGTCGGGATCTCGTTGCAGCGCGAGCACCGTGGCCGCGGGCTGGGCACCGAGGCGCAGCGGATGCTGGTCGGCGTGCTGTTCCGGGGACTGCCGGTCAACCGGGTGGAGGCCTGGACCGACGTCGAGAACCTCGCCGAGCAGCGCAGCCTGGAGAAGGCCGGGTTCGTGCGTGAGGGCGTGCTCCGTGGCGCGCAGTGGCGACGTGGCGCCTTCCACGACCTGGTCGCGTTCTCGGTGCTGCGCTCGGAGTGGCAGGACTGGTGATCCGGGACGACGCGAGGGAGGGTGTGCCCATGACCTTCCAGCTCACCGTCCTGTACCACCACCCGGAAGACCCGGTCGCGTTCGACGAGCACTACGAGTCCACGCACGCGCCGCTGGCCTCGAAGATCCCCGGCCTGCGGCACTACTCGGTCTCACGCCCGATGTCCGGTCCGGACGGCAGCGCACCGGCCGAGTACCTGGTCGCGACCCTGCAGTTCGACGACGGTGCGGCGTTCGGCGCCGCCATGCGCACGGAGGAGGGCAAGGCCGCCGTCGCCGACGTCGGCACCTTCGCCACGGGTGGCGTGACGATGCTGACCGGCGACGTCACGACGTACGCCTGAGCATGCTGGAGGAGGTCACCCGGCGCTGGGTCGCCGGGTGGGCGCACTCGCGCGGGATCAGCGTGGGCACGGTCGAGGGCTGGCCGATCGCACACGTGCGCACGGTCTCGCGGGCCTGGGAGATCATCTGCGCCGAGCCCGTCCCGGAGACCTGGGAGGCGCTGCTCGACGACATCGCCGGCGACCGGACCGCGATGCTGACGGTGGTCGCGGCCGACCCCGCGCCGTACCTCGCCCAGGTGCGTCCGCCGGTGCGCGTGGACCGGGACGACGAGTGGCTGATGCGCCGCGACCTGGCGGCCGGTGGCGACGCTCCAGTGCCGGCGTACGACGTGCAGCGCGAGGAGGAGGGTGACCAACGCCTCGTGGTGCGCCTGGTGCGCGACGAGCGGGTTGCCGCCGAGGGGTACGTCGCGGTGCGCGGGCACGACGCGGTCTTCGACCGGATCGAGACCACGCCGGAGTTCCGGCGGCAGGGCCTGGCCGGCTGGGTGATGCGCGATCTGGCCGGGTACGCCGTCGGGCAAGGCGCGACGACCGGGCTGCTGACCGCGAGTGCCGACGGGTGCCGCGCTCTACACGTCGCTGGGGTGGGAGCGCGTGGCGCCGGTGCGGTCGCTGATGGGCTCCTGAGCCGGGTCAGTCGGCGGGCAGCGACTCGACCAGCACGAACACGTCCTTCGCCGGCTTGTCGGCGACGATGTAGCCCTCGGCGGGGCCGCTGAACTGGATGTCGTAGTGGACCTTCTCGATCCCGATCTTCAGGTTGACGTCGTTCTTGACCGTGTAGCCCTTGTCGACCAGTGCCTTGCGGTAGAACGCGAGCACCTCATCGGTGTCGGCGGGGCGGATGTCGAACTGCCAGGACCGGTCGGTCGGACCCGGCCCCTTCACCCTGACGCCCTCGGGCACCGGGAAGTGCGCGACCTCCGGCGGGCCGCCCTCGGGCACCGGGAGCGCGCTGGTCGTGGTCGTGGTCTTCACGTCGTTGGGCGCGGTGCCCCTCGGCTCCGGGGGCAACGAGGTCGACGCCGACGCCGACCGCGACGGCGACGCCGAGGTCGACGCCGACGGCGACGGCGACGGCGACGGGTCAGCCTTCGGGTCGTCGGCCCCGCCACAGCCCGCCACGACGGCGAGCGCCAGCAGCGAGACCAGCTGCCGCGGCGGCCCGGACGGCACGCGTGCTGGTCACGGTTGATCCCCCCGGCAGGTGAAACGGACGCCGCCGACGGTACCGGACGGACCCCCGCGCGACCCCACTAGCGTGGCCGCATGGAGAGTGAGTTCGACCGCACCACCGCCGTGTCACGCCGGTCCGGGGAGCCCGGCCGTCAGGCGACGTACGACGCGGTTCTGGATCCCGGCTGGGTGGTCGGCGGCGGGGTCAACGGGGGCTACCTGCTGTCCGTGCTGGGTGCGGCCGTGGCCGAGACCAGTGGCGCGTTCGGGCACCCGGACCCGTTCATCGTCACCGCGCACTACCTGTCCGCGAGCCGGCCCGGGCCGGCGACGGTCAGCACCAGCGTGCTCCGCAACGGCGGCAGCCTGTCCACGGTCGCGGCGACGATGACCCAGGAGCAGGACGGTGCCGACGTCCCGCGCCTCACCGCGCTGGCGTCGTACGGCGACCTGCACGGGCTGACCGACGAGGTCGCCACCACCGCCGAGGAGCCGCGACCTGCCCCGGCGCGAGCAGTGCGTGCCCACGTCGGCAGCCCCCGAGGACTTCCGGAGGACCGCGCCGCTGCTCGACCGCTTCGACCTGCTCGTCGACCCGGCCTGCGTCGGCTGGGCGCTGGGCGAGCCGAGCGGGCGCGGGATGCTCCAGGGCTGGTTCCGGCTCAACGACGAGCGCGAGCCCGACCCCCAGTCGCTGCTGCTCGCCGTCGACGCGCTGCCGCCGGTGACCTTCGACCTCGGCCTGATCGGCTGGGCGCCGACGCTCGAGCTGACCGTGCACGTGCGGGCCCGTCCGGCGCCGGGCTGGCTGAAGCTGCGGCACGCCACACGCAACGTGGCCGGCGGCTACTTCGAGGAGGACTGCGAGGTGTGGGACTCGGCCGGCCGGCTGGTCGCGCAGTCGCGGCAGCTGGCCCGGATGCCCCGCCGCGACTGACTTCCCGATGCGTGCTGCCTACTTCCCTTGCGGCATTTCAGCTAGGGAAGTGGCCGGATACCACGGGACCGTGGTATCCAGCCCACGCCCCTCACCTCCGCCACAACACCGACGCCAGCGACCGCACGGAGCCCAGCCGCCGACGGTCCATCGCGTAGACGTACCTCCGGCCCGGGTACTCCGAGAGCGACCACAGCTGGTCGCGCGAGGGCCAGTACGAGATGTCCTCGGGGCCGGCCGGCAGCGTCCACCGGTACGGCGTGAGCGCACCCGGCGTCGCCGACGTACAGGTGGCCCAGCCGGTGGCGGCCCCGGCTCACGGTCACGTAGTAGGTGCCGTCGACGACCGTGGCGCCCTGCATGTGGCCGACGCCGCGGTCGTCCAGCGAGACCGGCCGCGAGTGCCCGGCCTCGTCGCGGTCGAGGTGCAGCGTCTCCGGGTCGAGCGGGTAGCGCACCAGGCGCGTGGTCATCCCCGCGGTGCCGTACTCCCCGGCGACCAGCTCCGGCGGCGACGCCCCGCGGTCGAGCGACAGGAACGAGTAGCGCAGCTCCTCGACCGACTCCTCGGAGTGCGCGGCGTAGGCGAACCGCACCGGCAGCACGAAGCGGTAGCCGAAGGTGTCGCGGTCCGGCTCCACCGCCATGATGTCGTCGACGTGGCAGGTGAAGAGCCCACGCCGGGTGCCGGCCAGGTGCAGGTACGGACCGCACCAGACCACGCCGCCGGCATGGATCCGCAGCGGCTCCAGCGTGGCCCGCCCGAGCCGGTCGGTGCCGGCCCGCACGACCAGCACGTGCCGGTAGCGCAGCCGGTCGACGTCGACGAACGTGACCCGGCTGCCGTGGTTGTCGTCCTTGTCGCCCTTGGAGTACCAGCTCGTGACGATCAGCCGCCGGCCCTCGAAGTCCTCGGTGTCGGAGGCGTCGGCGGAGGTGGTGATGCCCTGCGGCCACCACCGCGGGGAGTCGTTGTCCTGCTGGTTCCAGGTGAAGCCCCACGTCGGGCCGCGTCCGGGCACCCGCGCCCGGGTGGCCTGCCGGTTGAGGTGGTCGAGCACACCGCCGACGCCGACCGGGCTCCCGTAGCGCGCCTGCAGCGACGCGATCTCGTCGAGGTTCTCCTCGCGCGCGCTCCAGATGCACTCCGTACGACGCCACGCGCACACCTCCTCGGGTCGGCCTCTGGTTGGCTGAGTCGTTGGCCTGGCCGGACCCACCCTAGGAGGACCTCGTGACCGTCACCGTCGTCGGCGCCGCGATCCTGTACGACGGGCGCGTGCTGGCCGCGCGTCGTACCCCTCCGCGCGCGGGCTGGGAGCTCCCCGGCGGCAAGGTCGAGCCCGGGGAGACCGCCGAGGCGGCGGTGGTCCGCGAGATCGCGGAGGAGCTCGCGTGCACGGTCGAGGTGACCGGCTGGCTGGCGGGGGAGTCGCCGGTGCGCGAGGGCCTGGTGCTGCGGGTCGCCCTGGCCCGGCTGGTGGCGGGCGAGCCGGTGCCCGAGCGAGCACGACATCGTGTGCGCTGGCTCGGCCCCGACCAGCTCGACGACGTCGACTGGCTGGCCGCCGACCGACCGTTCCTCCCCGAGCTGCGGCGGGCGCTCGGCACCGGCGGCTGACCGTCGGCCGGGCAGTCGTCAGGCGCGCGCCTCGGCCTCGCGGATCCGCGCGCACAGCAGGTTCAGCAGGCTCTTCGCGAACGTGGGCTCCTCGTCGACCAGGCGCAGGAACACCGTGTGCGGCACCACGAGCGTGGTCAGCTGGTCGACCGCCTCGACGCTCGCCGACCGCGGCTTGCCGTCGATCATGCTGATCTCGCCGAAGTAGTCTCCCGGGCCCAGCGTGCGGATCTCCGTGTGGTCGCTCGTGACCTTGGCCTGCCCGTCGAGGACGAGGTGGAACGCCAGCGCTCCCAGCCCCTCGGTCGCGACCTGACGACCGGGCGGGTGCTGCACCGTCCGCGAGAGCTCGACCACCTTCTTCAGGTGCCGGCGGGACAGTCCCTGGAAGAGGTCGGTGCCGGCAAGCCGGTCGGCGGGGGTGGGGTCCTGTGCGCTCATGTCGGCTCCTCAGCTCGCAGCGCCAACATTACGCCGCGGGCGCCGTCCGCGGCCTGCCCCGGTGGTCGTCGGTGCCGTGCGCAAGGATCGGAGCATGACTGGCAACGCAGGCAGGCACCTCCTCCTCGTGCACGCCCACCCCGACGACGAGTCCATCGGCCAGGGCGCGACCATGGCCAAGTACGTCGCCGAGGGCGTCGGCGTCACCCTGGTCACCTGCACCGGCGGCGAGATGGGCGAGATCCTGGTGCCCGAGCTCGAGCACCTGGCCGCCGACCAGGACGACACCCTCGGCGAGCACCGCCGGGTCGAGCTCGACGAGGCGATGAAGGAGCTCGGCGTCACCGACCACCGCTACCTCGGCGGCTTCGGCGCCTACCGCGACTCCGGCATGAAGTGGCACGAGGACGGCCACGCGGTCGCCGCCGACGACGTGCACGACAACGCCTTCTGGAACGCCGACCTCACCGAGGCCGCCGACCACCTCGTCGAGGTGATCCGCGAGGTCCGGCCGCAGGTGCTGGTCACCTACGACCAGTTCGGCGGCTACGGCCACCCCGACCACATCCAGGCCCACCGGGTGGCGATGTACGCCGCCGCAGCTCGCCGCCGTGCCGTCCTACCGCCGCGACCTCGGCGAGGCCTGGGACATCGCCAAGATCTACTGGGGCGCGATGTCGGAGAGCCGGATGCGCGCAGGGCCTGCGCGGCGCTGCGCGAGGCCGGCGACACCACGACGTTCGAGGGCATGGACCCCGACGGCACCTGCCGGCGTTCGTCGATCGCCGACGACGACCTCACCGCGGCGATCGACGGCTCGCGAGTACGTCGAGCAGAAGATGGCCGCGCTGCGGGCGCACGCGCACCCAGATCGCCGTCGACGGGCCGTTCTTCGCGCTGTCCAACAACGTCGGCAACGAGGTCTGGGGCACCGAGTTCTTCCGGATCGCCAAGGGCACGGCCGGGCCCGGTCGACGAGCACGGGCTGGAGACGGACCTGTTCGCCGGCCTCTGAGCCCGCGGTTCGCCGCCGATCTGCGGCGGCCGGTTGCCTACGATCGGGCCGTGAGTCGCGGCAGGCGGGTCGGTGGCAGGGCGGCAACGTCGTGTCCTGGCTGCTGTTGGGGTTGGTGGTTCTGGCCGCGGGCGTCTACGGCGCGCTGTGCCTCGTGGCCGGCGACAAGGTGCCCGCCGGCACCACGGTCGACGGCGTCGCCATCGGCGGCCTGCGCCAGGCTGCGGCCGAGGAACGGCTGGCCGCCCGGCTCGGGCCGCGCTCCCGGCAGCCGATCCCGGTGCAGGGCGGCGGCCTGGAGACCACGGTCGACCCGACGGATGCCGGGCTCGGCCTCGACGTCACTGCCACGGTCCGGGCGGCCGGAGGCGGCAACATCTTCACCCCGGCCCGGCTCTGGATGTACTACACCGGCGCCGGCGACGTCGAGCCGCAGGTCACGATCGACAGGTCGCGCCTGGCCGAGGTGGTGACCGACCTCGCCGGGCGCGTGGACCAGGCACCGGTCGACGGTGCGGTGACGTTCGAGGCGGGTGCGGCCGTGCCCGGCCAGGCGTCCGACGGCCAGCGGCTGTCCCGCGGCGGCAGCCGGGAGGCGATCATCGACGCCTACCTCGGCCGGGAGCCCGCCCGGCTGCCGGTGACCCCGCTCCGGCCGATGATCGACGACGGCGCCGTCGCCCACGCGATGGCCTCCTTCGCCCGGCCGGCGACGAGCGGTCCGCTCCGGCTCGTGCTCGGCCGGCACGAGGTCGAGGTGGCGCCGCGCCTGTACACCCCCGCGATCACGATGGCTCCCGACGGAGCACGCCTGAAGCCGATGCTCGACATCGAGGCGCTGGTGAAGGCGCTGAAGCCGGTCTCGAGCACCATGCCGGGGCGACCGGTCCGCGCGCGGATCGTGGTCGACGGTGGCCGGCCGCGGATCATCCCGTCGAAGAAGGGCGTCGTCTTCGACCGCGCCGACCTGCAGCGCAAGTTCCTGGCGGCGGTGGCGCGCCCGGCCGGCCAGCGGCGGGTCGTGATCAAGGGTGTGGCGGCCTCGCCGACGTTCACCACCGCGGAAGCGCGGCGGCTGCGCGTGAAGGAGCGGGTCGCCACCTTCACCACCCGGTTCGCGTACGCCGGCTACCGCAACACGAACCTCGCCCGGGGTGCGGCGCTCCTCGACGACACCCTGCTCGAGCCCGGCCAGACGTTCAGCTTCAACAAGGCCGTGGGCAAGCCGTCCGTCGCCCGCGGCTTCGCCACGGGCTACGTGATCTCCGGGGGCGGGCTTCACCCAGGACGTCGACGGTGGTCTCTCCCAGCTCGCGACCACGACGTACAACGCGATGTTCTTCGCCGGCCTGAAGGACGTCGAGCACGAGGTGCACACCGTCTACAGCGCGCGCTTCCCGAAGGGACGCGAGGCGACCGTCGACTACGGGAAGTCCGACCTCCGGTTCACCAACGACAGCCCGTACGGCGTGATGATCACGGCGCGCGTCACGCCCAGCAGCCAGTCGCGCGAGGGCACGGTCACCGTCAGCATGTGGTCGACGAAGCGCTGGGCCGTCACGGCGCGGACCGGCAGGGCCTTCGCGAAGAACAGGCCGGCGATCACGCACAGCACCAGAGCCAGCTGCGAAGCAGCGGCCGGCTCCCCGGGCTTCAGCGTCCACGTCACCCGCGTGTTCCGCCGCCCCGGCCACGAGAAGGTGATGCGCACCGAGAAGCGCACCGCCGTCTACGGCCCCTCCGACACGGTGGTGTGCGCGACGCCGTGACTCACGGAGCCGCGTAGTAGCGGCAGACGTGGTGGGTCCGCAGCCCGAGCCCCTCGTAGAGCGCGATGGCCGGCACGTTGTCGGTCTCCACGTGCAGCCACAGCGTGGTCGCGCCCTGCTCGGCCCCCCACTCGGCGAGCGCGGCCAGCACCCGGCGGGCCAGCCCCTGCCGTCGGTACGACGGGTCGGTGACCATGCCGTGCACGCCGAGCCACGAACCGTCGAGCGCGGCGTCCCCGCGTGAGTGACCGACCACGGCCCGCACCCGCGGACCGTCCTCGGTGACCTCCACCTCGGCGTCCCGCCGCGGGGGAGCGCGCGCCGGGTCGTCGCCAGGCTCGCCAGCCGGAGCTCGGCCTCGCCCGGGACCACGAGCCGCCAGCCGGCCGCGACGGAACGCCTCCTCCTCGGCCGAGCCCACGAGCACCTGGACGAGCGCCTCCCGGTCGCGCTCCGCGTAGAACGACCGGATCGCCTCGGCCGCCGCGTCGAACGGCCGGTCCGGGCTCGCCCATCGCCAGGCAGGAGTTGGCGCGCTTGCGCAGCCGGTCGACCGGGCGCCGGGTCGGTGCGGAGCTCCCACTCGCCGAGCGCGACCCGCTCCACCTGCGGCCACAGCGGCGCGGCGTGCCCCTCGGCCTCGCGGGGCGTCACCCGCATCCGCGCCGACGGCCGCGGCGGCACCGGCTTGCCCGAGACGATGTCGCGGGTCGCGATCTCGACGACCGTGCCGTCGTCGCGGCGCAGGGTCGCGACGCCGTCGCCCCAGGCCTCGCACACGCCGAGCACGTCGGTCATCGCCGGGCCGCCGGTGGGGCCGGTCTCGCCCGGGCAGGACGCGGCGTACCACCACCCGCAGCCCCACGACGTGGGGGCCGAGGGCGTGTCGACCCGTGGGTGCGTCGTCGCGCTCCATCGCGGGGATACTAGGCTGCTGGTGTCCGCCGACCGCATGCCCCATGGAGGAACGAGATGACCTACGTCATCGCCCAGCCCTGCGTCGACCTGAAGGACCGTGCGTGCGTCGACGAATGTCCGGTCGACTGCATCTACGAGGGCAAGCGGATGCTCTACATCCACCCCGACGAGTGCGTCGACTGCGGTGCCTGCGAGCCGGTCTGCCCGGTGGAGGCCATCTACTACGAGGACGACACCCCGGAGCAGTGGAAGGAGTACTACGACGCGAACGTGCACTTCTTCGACGACCTGGGCTCCCCCGGCGGCGCGGCCAAGATGGGCGAGATCGACAAGGACCACCCGCTGATCGAGGCGCTGCCCCCGCAGCCGCAGGCGGACTGACCGCACCGGCCGCGCACGTGCTGATCTCGGGGAGGCTCCCGGACTTCCCCTGGGACCACCTGACGACGTACGCCGAGCGGGCGCGCCGCCATCCCGACGGGATCGTCGACCTCTCCATGGGCACGCCCGGTCGACCCGACGCCGGAGGTCGTGCAGGAGGCGCTGCGCGAGGCCTCCGACTCGCCGGGCTACCCGGTCACGGTCGGCCTGCCGGCGACCCGGCAGGCGGCGGTCGACTGGCTCGAGCGCCACCACGGCGTCACCGGCCTCGGCATCGACCAGGTGCTGCCGGTGATCGGCTCCAAGGAGCTGATCGCCTCGCTGCCGCTCCACCTGGGGATCGGCCCCGGCGACCTGGTGGTGCAGCCGGCGCTGGCCTACCCGACGTACGAGGTGGGTGCGGTGCTGGCCGGCGCCGAGGTGGTCGCCACCGACTCGCTGACCGCGCTCGGGCCGCGCACGCCGCGGCTGCTCTGGCTGAACTCGCCGTCCAACCCGACCGGCCGGGTGCTGCCGCCCGACCACCTGCGCAAGGTCGTCGACTGGTGCCGCGAGCGCGGGGCGCTGCTGGTCAGCGACGAGTGCTACATCGAGTGCGCCTGGGAGGGCGCGGTCTACTCCGTGCTCCACCCCGACATCTGCCGCGGCTCGCACGAGGGGATCCTCGCGGTGCACTCGCTGTCCAAGCGCTCCAACCTGGCCGGCTACCGGTGCGCGTTCGTCGCCGGTGACCGGGCGGTGGTGGCCGAGCTGCTGGCCGTGCGCAAGAACCTCGGGCTCCAGATGCCCGGCCCGCAGCAGCGGGCCATGATCGCCGCCCTCGGCGACGACCGGCACGCCGAGGAGCAGCACGAGCGGTACGCCGCGCGCCGGCTGCTGCTGCGCGGAGCGCTCGAGCGGGCCGGCTTCCGGATCGACCACTCCGAGGCGTCGCTCTACCTGTGGGCCACCCGCGACGAGGACTGCTGGGACACCGTTGCCGCGCTGGCCGAGCGCGGCGTCCTGGTCGCGCCCGGCACGTTCTACGGGCCGAGCCGGCTCCCGGCACGTGCGGGTCGCGCTGACGGCGACGGACGAGCGCGTGGCCGCCGCGGTGGAGCGGCTGGGGTGAGGGCTGGGTGTAGGGCGGGGTGTGCGTGCTGCGGGTTCACCACGGTATGCAGGCCAACCCGCGCATCCCACGATGAGCAACTCATGGGGAGCGCCGGTTCGTCATGGGAAGCAGGACGGGCTGTCCGATTTGCCGTGGTCATCCCTGCATACCGTGGTGAACCGGCAGTCAGCCTGGTCCGGACAGGTCAGGCGGAACCGAAACCCGAGCGCGTCGTACATCGATTCTGGGTCAGATCAAAACGTTGCTCGAGTAGAAGCAGATGCTGTTCGGCTGGCCAGGGTTTTGGCAGTTTCCGCTCGGCTGGCAGTCGTTATTCGCAGTGCAGTGCTTTGCGCAGAAGCCCGTCGATGTGTCGCAGAACTGCACTCGCCCCGGGGCGTTCGAGCACCCGGCGTCCGAGGTACAGGTGCGCCGGCAGTAGCTGGTAGTGCCGCTCGTGGAGTTGGCCGGAGAGCAGACGAGGGTGATTCCCGGGGCCTGGGCGCAGTCGGCGTTGCTGTGGCAGACCGCCCCCTCGCCGCCGCAGATGTTCGAATCGCTACAGCCGTTGCACTGGTCCGGGACATTCTCGTTGCCGTTGCAGTGCACCGCTCGGCACACTCCACTGCCCGCGTTTCCGCAGATCCCGCCGAGCTCGTTCCGGCAGCTCGGCGTGCCCCCGAGACCACCTGTGAGCCCACGACCAACCGACCGACCCCCTCGCCCGGACCTCAGCCCAGCGACACGCTGACCCGCCCGGACTCCGCCTTGGCGCTCGTCCAGCCCTGCTCGGAGTCCTTGCCGACCCGCCACCGCTTGCCGTCGAACGCGACCTCGGTGACCTTGAGCGTCGCCGCGTGCGCGGTGAGGAACTGCGCGACCGCCCAGCCCCGGCGCCGCCCGGCGGCGTCGTCGCCGACGGTGACCGTGAAGTCCTGGCGGGCGCGCTTCGCGACGTCGAGCGGCCCGAAGCCCTTCTCCAGCATGCCGGTGGCCGCTCCGGTAGGTGCCGCCTGCCGCCGCTGGCGTGCACCACGCAGCGTGAACCGGCCGCCGCGGGAGTACCCGGTCAGCGCCGACGCCAGCGCTCGTGCGTCCGCGGCGTGCGGCTCGTAGGCCTCGGGGTAGCCGGAGCGCTGCACCTGCTGGGCCGCCTCGGTGATCCGCATCGTCTGGAAGCCGTCGATCTTCGCGAGCACGTCGTAGAACGCGTTGGAGGCGTAGTACGGGTCCCGCACCTGCGCCTTCGTGCCCCAGCCCTGCGACGGGCGCTGCTGGAAGATCCCGAGCGAGTCCCGGTCGCCGTGGTCGAGGTTGCGCAGCTTGGACTCCTGGAACGCGGTCGCGAGCGCGATCGACACCGCCCGCGCCGGGAGCCCGCGGCGCACGCCGACGGCCGCGATCACCGAGGCGTTGCGCGCCTGCTCCGGGCTCAGGTCGACCCGGGTGCCCGCCACGCGCGTCGCGCAGCCCTCGGGGTCGGGGAGCGGTCCGACACCGCGCCACATGGCGACGCCGACGCCGCCGACCACGACGAGGACGAGCAGGAAGACGACAACGTCCTAGTTCGCATGCAGGTCCGTGTTGAGGGCCACGCCCTCGCTCTTCCACGGCACCGCCTCGACGGTGCCGGTCACGGAGTTGCGGCGGAACAGCACGTTGTCGCTGCCCGAGAGCGTGGCCGCCTTGACCACCTTGGGCTTGCGGTCGATGTCCTTGACCGTGACCTTGGTGCCGGCCGTGACGTAGCAGCCGGCCTCGACCACGCAGTCGTCGCCGAGCGAGATGCCGATGCCGGCGTTGGCGCCGATCAGGCAGCGCTCGCCGATCGAGATCACCTCGGTGCCGCCGCCGGAGAGGGTGCCCATGATCGAGGCCCCGCCGCCGACGTCGGTGCCGTCGCCCACGACGACCCCGGCGCTGACCCGGCCCTCGATCATGGAGGCGCCGCTGGTGCCGGCGTTGTAGTTGACGAAGCCCTCGTGCATGACCGTCGTGCCCTCGGCCAGGTGGGCGCCGAGCCGCACCCGGTCGGCGTCGCCGATCCGGACGCCGGCGGGCACCACGTAGTCGACCATCCGCGGGAACTTGTCGACGCCGAGCACCGTGACCTGGTGTCCGGCGGCGCGCAGCCGCATCCGGGTCTGCTCGAACCCGTCGACGGCGCACGGCCCGACGCTGGTCCACACGACGTTGGTCAGCAGCCGGAAGACCCCGTCGAGGCTGATGCTGTGCGGCCGGACCAGCCGGTGGGAGAGCAGGTGCAGGCGCAGCCACACGTCGAGGGTGTCCCCGGGGGCGTCCTGCAGGTCCTTGACCTCGACGGTCACCACGGCTCGCCGTACGCCGCGGACGTCATCGTCCACGGCCAGCGCGGAGAGCTCGTCGGGCGCCTCGGACCCGTCGGGGTCGCCGAGCACGGGGGAGGGGAACCAGGCGTCGAGCACCGTGTCACCGGCGTACGTCGCGACGCCGTGCGCCCAGGCGGACGTGTGGGTGGCTTCGGAGGGAGTCACGCGGCCACTCTACGGAGCCGGACCACGGTCCTAGGCTGAGGCATGGACTACGAGCGGGACCCGCGCGTCGACGACTACATCGACCCGCTGCCCGAGTGGCAGCAGGAGATCTGCCACCGGGTGCGCGACCTCGCGCACGAGGCCGACCCGGAGGTCGTGGAGACGATCAAGCGCACCGTCCAGCCGTACTTCGTGCTGCAGGGCAACGTGTGTGCCCTGCTCGCGGCGAAGAACCACGTCAACGTCTTCCTGTACGACGGCGGCCTCCCGCCCGACCCGCACGGCATCATCACCGCCGGCCACGACAACATGACCGGCCGCCAGATCAGCATCCACGAGGGCGAGCCGATCAACGAGCCGGCGCTGCTGGAGATGTTCCGCGCGATCATCGCCGACAACCGCGCGGGCGGCTGGCGGAAGATCAAGGCGGCGCGGCGAGTGCCCTGGGCGGGCGGGCGTGAATCGGATGTCCCCGGGGCGCAGTAGCGTCCCGCCATGGCGAAATTCCTGGAGCTGGCCCTCGACACCGCCGACCCCAGGAGCACGGTCGCGGAGTTCTGGGCGCCGGTCGTCGGTGGCCGGGCCGTCGTCAACGACCCACGCTACCCGGCCGACGTGGTCGGCGAGACCGAGCAGCAGGGCATCTGCGTGTGCCCGGTGCCGGAGCCGAAGACGGTGAAGAACCGCGTCCACCTCGACATCTACGCCCGCACGGTCGACGAGCTGGTCGCGCGGGGGGCCACCGTGCAGCTCCCGGCCGCGGAGAGCGGGTTCGCGCTGGACGGTGATGCTCGACCCCGAGGGCAACGAGTTCTGTGCGTTCCTCCGCGACGAGCCACCCGCCTACCGCCTGCACGGGATCGTCATCGACTCCGCCGACCCGGAGGCCCAGGCCCGGTGGTGGGGCGAGGCGTTCGGCGCCGAGGTGACCGACAACGCCCAGCACGGCGGCGGCTGGTGGACCCTGCTGCACGCCACCGACGACCCGGTGCTCACCTGGGACTTCGTGCCGGTGCCGGAGCCCAAGACCGTCAAGAACCGCCTCCACTGGGACGTCCGCGGCACGGTCGAGGAGTTCCTCGACCGGGGCGCGACCCGGCTGTGGGACACCAGGGGCTGGGTGGTGATGGGCGACCCGGAGGGCAACGAGTTCTGCGTGTTCCCGCCGACCTGACACCATGTCCGGCGTGATCCCTCACCCCACGATGATCGACCTGTCGCTGGACGCCGTCGCGCTGACCGAGACCCTCTGCAACATCGAGTCGGTGAGCCAGAACGAGCAGTCGATCGCCGACGCGATCGAGGAGGCGCTGCGAGGTCTCGACCACCTCGAGGTCACCCGGCACGGCAACAGCCTCGTCGCCCGCACCGACCTGGGCCGCGACCAGCGCGTGGTGATCGCCGGGCACATCGACACCGTGCCGCTCAACGACAACCTGCCGGTGCGCAACGACGGCACGATCCTGCACGGGCTCGGCACCTGCGACATGAAGGCGGGGGTCGCGGTGGCGCTGCGGCTGGCGGCCACCGTGACCGCGCCGCTCCAGGACCTGACCTTCGTGTTCTACGAGTGCGAGGAGATCGACGCCGTCCACAACGGGCTGCGCAAGATCGCCGAGAGCTCGCCCGACCTGGTCGCCTCGGACTTCGCGATCCTGATGGAGCCCTCCGACGCGGTGGTCGAGGCCGGCTGCCAGGGCACGCTCCGCTTCGACGTGATCACCCGCGGCGAGCGGGCCCACTCCGCGCGCTCGTGGAAGGGCGTCAACGCGATCCATGCCGCCACCGGCGTGCTCCAGCGCCTCGCGTCGTACGACGCGCGGATGCCGGTGATCGACGGCCTCGAGTACCACGAGGGCATGAACGCGGTCATGATCGCCGGCGGCGTCGCCACCAACGTGATCCCCGACGAGTGCCGGGTGACCGTCAACTACCGCTTCGCGCCCGACCTGTCGGAGGACCAGGCCTGGGAGCTCGCGCAGCGGTTCTTCGACGGCTACGAGCTCGAGCTCACCGACTCCGCGCCGGGTGCGCTGCCCGGGCTCTCGGTGCCGGCCGCGGCGGCGTTCGTCGCCGCCGTCGGCGGTGAGCCGAACCCGAAGTTCGGCTGGACCGACGTCGCCCGGTTCACCGCCCTCGGCATCCCGGCCGTGAACTTCGGCCCGGGCGACCCGATGTTCGCCCACAAGCAGGACGAGCACGTGCCGATCGCGCAGATCGTCTCCTGCGAGGACAAGCTGCGCGCCTGGCTGACGGGAGCGCCCGCATGACCCAGCGTCCGCTCAAGCAGAAGGGGCCGACGATCCAGCGCGGCGACGCGGTCGACCTGGGCACCACCGACCAGCGACTGCTCGACTCGCGCGGCCCCAGCGACTGGGTGCACACCGACCCGTGGCGCGTGATGCGCATCCAGGCGGAGTTCATCGAGGGCTTCGGTGCGCTCGCCGAGCTCGGCCCGGCGATCGGCGTCTTCGGTTCTGCGCGCACCCGCGTCGACGACCCGTTCTACGCCAAGGGCGAGCAGCTCGGCCGCGCGCTGGTCGAGGCCGGCTTCGCCGTGATCACCGGGGGCGGGCCGGGAGCGATGGAGGCCGCCAACAAGGGCGCCTCCGAGTCGGGCGGCGTCTCGGTCGGCCTCGGCATCGAGCTGCCCTTCGAGTCCGGGCTCAACCAGTGGGTCGACCTCGGCGTGAACTTCCGGTACTTCTTCGCCCGCAAGACGATGTTCGTCAAGTACTCCCAGGGCTTCGCGGTGCTGCCCGGCGGCCTCGGCACGCTGGACGAGATGTTCGAGGCGCTGACCCTGGCCCAGACCCAGCGGGTGACGTCGTTCCCGGTGGTGCTGATCGGCACGTCGTACTGGAAGGGGCTGCTGGACTGGCTCCACGGCACGATGCTCGAGGACGGCAAGATCCTGGCCAGGGACCTCGACATGATCACGCTCACCGACGACGTGTCCGAGGCGGTCTCGATCATGGTCGAGGCGAGCCGCGTGCACCAGGAGCCCGACACCGGGGGTGGCGCCGGGTGATGTGGTTCTTCGCGGTCCTGATCGTGCTCCTGATCGGAGCGGTCGCGGTGGTCGCGGCCGGCGCCGGAGGCACCATGTCCGAGGAGTACGACGACCGCCCCGACGTGCGCGTCCAGGCCGACGGACCGCTGACCGCCCAGGACCTGCGCGAGGTCCGGTTCACGACCGCGATCCGCGGCTACCGCGCCTCCGAGGTCGACGCCCTCCTCGCCCGGCTGACCGAACAGCTCGAGGCGGACCGGGCCTCCGGAGCCCGAGCCCACGAACGACCCGGACGACCACTAGCACCTCGACCACCCAGACGGCGCCGGATTGCGGCTAGCGCCTCCGGAGGTCGAGCAGGGAGCGCCCGGCAACCACGCAAATGCGGGCTTGTCGGGGTCCGCACCGCCTCGTCGACCCCGACAACCTCGCATATGCGAGCTTCCGCGGCGAGCACGCATGCCACGCGCGAGTCAGCGGCCCTCGAACACCGGCTTCTCCTTGGCCACGAACGCCTCCACGGCGGCGCGGTGGTCCGCGGTGGCGCCGGTGAGCGTCATCATCGAGGACTCGAACTCCAGGGCCTCCTCGAAGCTGTGGCCGGCGGAGTACGCGACCGAGCGGCGGATCGCGCCGAAGGCGACCGTGGGGCCGGCGGCCAGGCGAGCGGCGAGCTGCGCGACCTCGGTGCCGAGCTCGTCGGCGGGCACCACCCTGCGTGGCCAGCCCGAGCTCGAGGGAGTCGGCGGACGAGAGCGTGCGCGGGAAGTAGAGCAGCTCGATCGCCTTGGCCCGGCCGACCAGCCGCTGGAGGGTCCAGGACGAGCCGGTGTCGCACGAGAGCGCGACGCCGGCGAACGCCAGGTTGAAGCCGGCGGTCTCGGCGAGGATCCGGAAGTCGCAGGCGAACGCCAGCGACGCACCCGCCCCGGCGGCGACGCCGTTGACCGCGGCGATCACCGGCTTCGGCATCGTCGCCAGCGCCGGTCACGATCGGGTTGTAGTGCGCGTCGACGGTCGTGAACAGCTGGTCCGTCGACCCGCTCTGGAGGATCTGGATGTGCTCCTTGAGGTCCTGGCCGACGCAGAACGCGCGGCCGGTGCCGGTGAGCACCACGCAGCGCACGGCGCTGTCCTCGGCGGCGCGGGTGACCGCCTCGAGCAGAGCCTCCTTGGTGGCCACGTCGAGGCTGTTCATCGCGTCCGGACGGTTCAGCGTGATCGTCGCGACGCCGTCGGCCACGGCGTACAGGACGGGGGAGCCTGGGGTCTCCTCGGTCATCGGTTCCTCCTCGGTCGCGGGCGCGTTCCCCGGGAAGTCTGCCCCACCTCGGCACGACTGGTCCGGCAGCGCGGGTCCGATGAGGGATAATGGCCACAGCAGCGCAGTAGGAGCGCGGGGGTCACAGGAAGAGGTGTGCGGATGGCGGCGATGAAGCCGCGGACGGGAGACGGTCCGCTGGAGGTCACCAAGGAAGGACGCGGCATCGTGATGCGCGTCCCGCTCGAAGGCGGTGGCCGCCTGGTGGTCGAGCTCAACGCCGAGGAGGCCGGCGCGCTCGGCGACGCCCTCAAGGACGTCGTCGGCTGACGCCGGCCCCATGACTGCGAGCCCTCGGGTCGGCCACGGACGCCGGGGATCTCCTCTGCCCGCCGCTAGGTCTCGCCCGCCGCCGACTCTCGCCGCTCAGGTGTCCCCGCCCGAGCTCGCTCAGCGACGAGCCGCCGGCGCGTCGCGGAGCCGAGGTGCTCGCCCTGCCCGGTGCTGGCCGGAGGCGAGGACGGCGGCGCGCGGCGTGCCTCGGCCCCGGGCGCCGCCGAGCTGGCCGACCGGCTCGGGCTCGACCTGCTCGCGGTGCTCGAGCACGCCCGCGCGACCGGCAAGGCGGGCGAGGTGACCACGCTGCCCGTGTGCCGGCGCCGGCAGTCTGGCCGACGGCGACCTGCGGCTGGTGCTGCTGGTCGGGCGTCGGCGACCGGACGCCGACGGACCTGCGCCGGGCCGGCGCCGCGCTCGCGCGGCGTACCAGGACCGCGACACCGTCGCCACCTCGGTCGCCGGCCGTCGGCGACGACGCCGGCCTGCGCGCGTTCGTCGTCGGCGCCGATGCTCGGCTCGTTCGGCTTCCACTGGCGCTCCAGCGGGCCCGAGGCACGCCCGGTACGCCGGATCGTGCTCGCCGGCGGCGACGCGACGACCGCCCGAGGTCCTCGCAGCGCGGGCTCGCGGTCGGCGGCGCCGGCTGGCGGGCCCGGACTGCTGGCCACGGTGCCCGTCCAACCTCAAGAACCCGCAGTGGCTGGCCGAGCAGGCCGTCGCCATCGCCGAGCGAGGCCGGCCTCGAGGTGACGGTCTGGGACGAGCAGCGAGCTCGCCGGCGAGGGCTTCGGCGGCATCGTCGGCGTCGGCCAGGCCTCGGCCACCCCGCCGCGGCTGATCCGCCTCGACTACACGCCCGGCCGCCGGCAAGCGCGGCGCCCCGCACGTCGTGCTCGTCGGCAAGGGCATCACCTTCGACACCGGCGGCCTCTCGATCAAGCCCGGCGAGGCGATGGCCAACATGAAGCGCGACATGACCGGCGGCGCCGTCGTCATCGCCGTGCATGGCCGCGCTCGCCGCCGTCGGCTGCCCGGTCCGGGTCACCGGCCTGGTCGCCGGCCGCCGAGAACGCCGATCGGCGGCAACGCGCTGCGCCCCGGCGACGTGATCCGCCACTACGGCGGCCGCACCACCGAGGTCACCAACACCGACGCCGAGGGCCGGCTGGTGCTGGCCGACGCGCTGGCCTACGCCGTCGCCGAGCTCGACCCCGACGTGCTGGTCGACGTCGCCACGCTCACCGGCGCGATGAAGGTCGCGCTCGGCCAGCGGATCGGCGGCTTCTTCGCCAACGACGAGGCGCTGGCCGACGCACCTCGACGCCGCCGGCGCGGCCGCCGGCGAGCCGCTGTGGCGGATGCCGCTGGCCGACGACTACGAGGAGCAGCCTCAGCTCCAAGGTCGCCGACGCCGACAACGCGCCCGGCGGCGCCCGGCGCGATCACCGCCGCGCTGTTCCTCCAGCACTTCGCCGGCGACGTGCCGTGGGCCCACCTCGACCTCGCCTCGGTCGGCGACGCGCCCGACGGACGCCTACGAGTGGACCGCGGGCCCGACCGGCTTCGGCGCCGCGTGCGCTCCTGTACTGGCTCGGCAGCGCCGACCCGCTGGCGGGCGTCGGCTGATGAGCGCTGCACGCGCTGACCGTCCGCTGGTCCCTCGCCGACGCGCCCCGACGGCGTCGAGCAGGCGCTCGGCGACGTACGTCGCCGACACCTCGCACGCCCGGTTCACCGCGATGGAGCCGGCTGCGGTTCAAGACCTGGCGGATGCGCGCGGGCGAGTGGTTCGAGGGCTGCTACGTCTTCGCGACGACGCGGCGCGGGCGGCGTTCCAGGAGACCTTCACCGCGGGCGCGGCCGAGTCGCCGGGCTCGCAGATCATCGGCTGCGCGCCGATCCTGATCGAGGCGTGCGACGTCGTCGCGGTCGCCGAGGGCGGCGCCGGCTTCCTCGCCGCGCCCGTCGTACGACGCGTAGCCGGCCGCCTGCGCGGCCGCTCAGCCCTCGGGCGCCCATTCCTTCTTGGCGACCAGCAGCCCGTCGCCGACCGGCAGCAGCACCGGGACCAGCGACGTCGTGCTCGGCGACCGTCGCGGCCGAGCTCGCGGATCGCGACCGTCTCCTCGTCGCGCTGGGCCGGGTCGGCGACCCGGTCGTGCCACAGCGCGTTGTCGAAGGCCACCACGCCGCCGGGGCGCAGCAGCCGCAGCGCCTCCTTGAGGTAGGCGGCGTACTCGCGCTTGTCGCCGTCGCAGAAGACCAGGTCGTAGTGGCCGTCGGTCAGCCGCGGGAGCACGTCGAGCGCGGCGCCGGCGATCGGTGCGGGCGCGCTGGGCGGGGATGCCGGCCTCGGTGAAGGTCTCGCTTGGCCAGCCGCTGGTGCTCGGCCTCGATGTCGACGGTGGTGAGCACGCCGTCGGCGCGCATGCCGCGCAGCAGCCAGAGGCCGGAGACGCCGGTGCCGGTGCCGATCTCGACCACCGCGCGGGCCTCGAGCACCGAGGCGAGGAACCGCAGCGCGGCGCCGCCGCCGGAGCCGATCGGCGACCACGCCGACCTCCTCGGCGCGGGCTGCGGGCGGCTGCCGAGCACCTCGTCCTCGGCGACGAACTCCTCGGCGTAGGACCAGCTCGCGGGCTTGATCGGCGGTGGTGATGACGGCCTCCTGGGTCGGTACGCCGTACCGATGCGGACGGTCTCGAACGCGCGAGCCTACCGCACGGCGATCGCCGGCATGCAGCTCGGGGAACACCGGCGGCGCCGGCGTCGTTGACCAGGCAGAGTGCGGCGCAGCGCACGGCGCACTCTCAGGCGTCGTCCCAGCGTGATGACAGCTCAGGTTCTAGCGATGGCAGGACGCACGCGTCAGGCGGTTCGGATCAGGCGCGCACGCCGCGCGGCAGGAGGCCCGGTGGACGACCAGCCGACGAGCAGCCGCCGATGGACCGAGCGAGCCGGTCGTGCCCACGCTGGGACGAGATCGTCGACCGAGCACTCCGACCGCGTCTACCGGCTCGCCTACCGCCTGACCGGCAACCGGCACGACGCCGAGGACCTCACCCAGGAGGTCTTCGTCCGGGTCTTCCGCTCGCTGTCGACCTACACGCCCGGCACCTTCGAGGGCTGGCTGCACCGGATCACCACCAACCTCTTCCTCGACCAGGCCCGCCGCAAGCAGCGGATCCGCTTCGACGCGCTCGTCCGACGAGCGCGCCGACCGGCTGCCGCAGCGCGCTGCCCGCGCCCGACACGGCGTACGCCGACCAGACCTTCGACGACGACATCGAGCGCGCGCTGGCCGACCCTGCCGCCGGACTTCCGCGCCGCCGTCGTGCTCTGCGACGTCGAGGGGCTGACCTACGAGGAGATCGCCGAGATCCTCGACGCCAAGCTCGGCACCGTCCGCTCCCGCATCCACCGCGGCCGCGCGATGCTGCGCACGGCGCTGGCCCACCGCGCCCCGGCCGACGGCCGCGCCCGCTACGCCGGGCCCGCGCCGCTGCGCCGGCGTCGCCGCCGTGATGCGGCCCGTGATCGGCCACCTCGGCGACCCGCGTCAGCGCGCTCGCTCGACGGCCAGCTGTCCGCCGGCCGAGGAGGAGCGGGCCTGGGCGCACGTCCACGCCTGCCACCAGCTGCCGCGACGCTGGTCGAGCGCGAGGGCTGGGTCAAGACCCGGCTCGCCAGGCTGTCCGACCCCACGGCCGACGGCGCGCCCCGGACCTGCTCGGGCTCGCTGTACGACGTGGACGCCTGGGCCGACCGTCGACGAGATCGAGCGCCGCGGTCGCACGCCGGCGCACGGCGATCGCCGCGCGTGGGCGCCGGGGCGGTCGGCGCCGCCGTGCTCGGGCTGCTCGCGTTCACCGGAGCCGCCGGCCGGTCTCGGCGAGCGCCCGCCGACCCGCCAGGCCCCCGCGTCGGTCACCGCGGACCTCGCGCGGAGTGGGTGCCTCGCTGGGTCCGCGCGACCGGCGCCTTGCGCCGTCACGCAAGATAGGACCCGTGAGCGACCACGAGCACGACCCCTGGAGCGCGCCCGACCAGCGTTCCGAGCCCACCCAGCCGCTGAGCAGCGGCCACGCGTGGGCCGTCCCCGTCCGCTCCGGTCGCCGACCCGCAGGCGCCGCCCGCGCGCCAGCATGCCGCCTCCACGGCGCCCGCCGGCCGCCGCACAGACCCGCCCCAGGAGCAGCCACCGGCGTACGGCGCCGGCTACGGCCCGGCTACGGCGCCGGCCACCGCAGCCGCACTCGCGGCACAGCCGCCGGGCTACCCGCAGCACACGATCCCGCTGCCCACCTCGCCGAGGCCGCCGCGCGGCCGGCTCGCCGGCTGGGTGTGGCCGGTGGTCGCGGTGCTCGTCGCTGCTCCTCGGCATCGGCGGCGGTGTCCTCGGCGCAGCTGCTGGTCACCGACAGCGGCGGCGACGGCAGCGGCGGACGTGCTCGCGGCGTCGACACAGTCGCACGGCCGCGCCGCTGCCCGGCCGACAACGGCACCATCGCCGCGGTCGCCGAGCAGCTGCTGCCGAGCACGGTCCAGATCGTCGCGGAGTACGACGGCGAGGACGGCGGCGCCACCGGCTCCGGCTTCGTGCTCGACAAGCAGGGCCACGTCATCACCAACAACCACGTGGTCGCCGACGCCGCCGAGGACGACGGCCCGATCGAGATCGTCGACCAGCGACGGCAACCACTACAAGGCCACCGTCGTCGGCCGCAGCCCGGTCTACGACCTCGCCGTGCTCTACGTCGGAGGGCGCCAAGGGCATGACCCCGGCGACGCTCGGGCTCGTCGGAGCAGATGCGCGTCGGCGAGACCGTCGTCGCGTTCGGCTCGCCGCTCGGCCTGAGCAGCTACGGTCACCGCCGGCATCGTCAGCGCGCTCGACCGGCCGGTGACCACCGGCGAGTCGCCAGGACGACTCGTCGTACATCAACGCGGTGCAGACCGACGCGGCGATCAACCCCGGCAACTCCGGCGGCCCGCTGGTCGACCTGCAGGGCCAGGTCGTCGGCGTGAACTCCGCGATCGCCACCACCGGCGTCGCATCGGCCAGGACCAGGCCGGCAACATCGGCGTCGGCTTCGCGATCCCGATCGAGCAGGTCGAGGTCACCGCCGACCAGATCCTGCAAGACCGGCGAGGCCGAGTACCCGGTCATCGGCGCCAACGTGCAGAGCAGCCGCGACGTCGACGGTGCCCAGATCACCGGCGTCACCAACGGTCAGCCGGCCGACGACGCGGGCCTGCGCACGGGCGACCTCGTGGTGGCCGTCGACGGCAAGACGATCACCAGCAGCATCGACCTGGTGGTCGCGATCCGCAGCCACGTCAAGGGCGACCACCTCAAGCTGACCGTCAAGCGGGGCTCGGACATCCAGCAGCTGACGCTGACCCTGGACGCCCGCTCGGACTGAGCTGAGCCGCCCGACCCTCAGGTCGCCTCGTCGTCGTACGGCGGCGCCTCGCCCGCGAGCAGCGGCAGCTGCCCAGGACGAGGCTTGGGGCGCTCGTCGTCCTCCTCGTCGATCTCCGCCATCGCCTCCATGATCTGCTTGCGCACCGCGACCCGGGGGTCGAGGTCGCGCAGCTGGAGGTCGGCGTACTCGGGGCCGAGCTCGTCGCGGAGCTCGTTCTGGGCGTTGCGCGCGAAGCCGCGGAGCGTGTGGATCATCCGGGCCGCCTGGCGCGCCATGTCGGGGAGCCGGTCGGGGCCGAACACGATGACTGCCACCACGAGCAGCACCGCGATCTCCGGGACGCCGACTCCGAACACGCTCTACAACCTACCGGTGGGGGTGAGCCCGAGCTGCATGCCGGCGAGCCCGCGGCCGCGCTCGGTGAGCGAGCGCGCGACCTTCTCCAGCTCGAGCGCGGCCGGGGCGGTCGGGTCGGCGTCGACGATCGGCTTGCCGTCGTCGCCGCCCTCGCGTAGGTGCGGGTCGAGCGGCACCTGCCCGAGGAGCGGGACGTCGTAGCCGAAGCGGCTGCCCAGCGTGGCCGCCACCCGGGCGCCGCCGCCGCTGCCGAAGATCTCGAGCCGGTGGTCGAGACCCTGCTCGGCGCAGTGCGGACACAGCAGGTAGGACATGTTCTCGACCACGCCGACGACGCGCTGGTGCATCATCGAGGCCATCGTGCCGGCCCGCTCCGCGACCTCGGCCGCGGCCTCCTGCGGCGTGGTCACGACCAGGATCTCGGCGTTCGGCAGGTGCTGGCCGAGCGAGATCGCCACGTCGCCGGTGCCGGGCGGCAGGTCGAGGAGCAGGACGTCGAGGTCGCCCCAGTAGACGTCGGACAGCATCTGCACGAGCGCCCGGTCGAGCATCGGCCCGCGCCAGGCGACGACCTGCTCGCGCTTCGGCTTGAGCATGCCGATGCTGATCACGGAGACGCCGCTCGCGGTGGGCACCGGCATGATCAGGTCCTCGACCTGGGTCGGCCGGGTGTCGGCCACGCCGAGCATCGCCGGCACCGAGTGTCCGTAGATGTCGGCGTCGACGATGCCGACCTTCATCCCCCGCCTGGCCATCGACAGGGCCAGGTTGACGGTGACCGACGACTTGCCGACGCCACCCTTGCCGGAGGCGATCGCGTAGACCTTGGTCAGCGAGGAGGCCTGGGCGAACGGGATCTCGCGCTGCGCCTGGCCGCCGCGCAGCGTCTCCTGGAGCTCGCCGCGCTGCTCGGCGGTCATCACCCCGAGCGTCAGGTCCACGTCGGTGACGCCGGCCACGGCCCGGACGGCGGCGTTGACGTCGCGGGTGATGGTGTCCTTCATCGGGCAGCCCGACACCGTGAGCAGCACGGTCAGCGTGACCCGGCCGGTGTCGTCGATCGCGAGGCCCTCGACCATCTTCAGGTCGGTGATCGGACGCTTGATCTCGGGGTCGTTGACCGTCGCCAGCGCAGCACGGACCTTCTCGAGCAGCGGGGATGTCATGGGCTCAACGGTACGTGCTCACCCGTGGGCTTCGGGCGGGAGTCCGGTGTGATCCGGCTCATCGGCGCCGCTGCGCTCGTCGAGCTCGTTGAGCAGCCCGCGCAGCTCCGAGCGCAGGTAGTCGCGGGTGGCGACCTCGCCCAGCGCCATCCGCAGCGAGGCGACCTCGCGGGCCAGGAACTCCATGTCCGCGTGGGCCCTCGCGTTCGCCTGCCGGTCCTGCTCGCCGACCACCCGGTCGCGCACCTCCTGCCGGTTCTGCGCGAGCAGGATCAGCGGTGCGGCGTACGACGCCTGCAGGCTGAGCATCAGGGTCAGGAAGATGAACGGGTAGTTGTCGAATCGGAGGTCCTCGGGCGCGAGCACGTTCCAGAGCACCCAGACGACGACGAACAGCGTCATGTAGATCAGGAACGCCGCCGTGCCCATGAACCGCGCGAACTGCTCGGCGAACACCCCGAACGCGTCGGTGTTGACGCTGGGCCTGCGCAACCGGGAGCGGCGCAGGTCGCGGGGAGTGTCCAGGCGACGGCTCTCGCGGGACGCCTCGGGACGGGTCTTCTCGGCCCTCTTGTCGGCCCTCTTGTCGGCCCGCTTTTCGGGGGTCATTCGGGGTCCCTGCGGGATCGTGGAGCGCCAGCGGAGCGATCGCGTGGGTGATCATCAGCGGCCGCCGGTCTTCCGGTCGCGCCAGCCCTCGGGGAGCATGTGGTCGAGCAGGTCGTCGACGGTGACGGCGCCGAGCAGCCGGCCCTCGTCGTCGACGACGGGGGCCGCCACCAGGTTGTACGTCGCGAGGTGGGCGGCGACGTCCTCGAGGGTCGCCTCGGGACGCAGGTAGCTGATGCCGGTGTCGAGCGCGCCGGCGACCAGCGACGACGGCGGCTCGCGGAGCAGCCGCTGGATGTGGGCGACGCCGACCAGCCGGCCCGTAGGGGTCTCCAGCGGCGGGCGCACGACGTACACGAGGGCGGCCAGCGAGGGCGTCAGCTCCTCGTTGCGGACGTGGGCCAGCGCCTCGGCGACCGTGGCGTCGGGGGAGAGGATCACCGGCTCCGGCGTCATCATGCCGCCGGCGGTCTCCTCCTCGTAGGACATCAGTCGCCGGACGTCCCGGGCCTCCTCCGGTTCCATCAGCTCCAGCAGCTGGCGGGCGGTCTCGGGCGCGAGGTCGGCGATCAGGTCGGCGGCGTCGTCGGCGGACATCTCCTCGAGCACGTCGGCGGCGCGCTCGGAGTCGAGGTGCTCGAGGATCTCGACCTGGTCCTCCTCGGGCAGCTCCTCGAGGACGTCGGCGAGCCGCTCGTCGTCCAGAGCGCGGCCACCACCTCGCTGCGACGCTCGGGCGGCAGGTCGTGGATCACGGTCGCGGCGTCGGCCGGCCGCAGGTCCGCCAGCGCGGCCACCAGGTGCACGGCGCCCTGGCCGACCTGGCTGCGGGCCAGCCCCTCGACGTCGCGCCACTCGGCCACGTGGGTCTGGCCGCGGCGGCGGAAGCCCTTGGTCGGCTCCTGGATCGCGACCCGGGACAGCACCCACTCGCGGCTGCGGGTCTGCTCCATCGCGACGTCGAACACCACGCCCTGGACCTCGGTGCCACGCACGGTGACCTTCTGGTCGAGCATCTGCCCGATCACGAGGGTCTCGGTGGAGCGCTTCGCGAACCGGCGCATGTTGAGCAGCCCGGTGGTGATCACCTGGCCGGCGTCGATGCTGGTGATCCGGGTCATCGGCGCGAAGATCTGGCGCCGCCCGAACACCTCGACCACCAGCCCGACCACGCGTGGCTGCGAGACCAGCGAGGACGCACCGGGGCGCATCACGACCACGACGTCGCGCACCTTGCCGACCTGGTCGCCCTGGGGGTCGAACACCGGCAGCCCGGCGAGGCGGGCCGCGAAGACGCGGGTCGGCGTGGTGCTCACGGAGGGAAACTCTAGATGGGTGAGCCCCGGGGGGTGTGCAAGCGAGCGCCGCTCAGGCGTGCGCACCTCCTGGGCTTGATCATCGGTGGTGGGACGGGTGTCGTCGGCGGACCCGGCCGGGGCGCCCGGGTTTCGTAAAACGGCCAAAAGGGGACAAAGACTCCTCGATACTGGTCGGGCTCACGTCCCGTCCAGGAGGGCTCTTCCATGCCATCGAGCTTCGCTGCGATCGTCGACGCGCGCAGCCGCTTGTTCGACCTCACCGTCTTCGGTGCGGGCATGGCGCTGTTCTGCTACTCGATCTATGCGGTCGCCCGGGACGGCGCCACGATGACCGGCCTCGAGCTGATCGCGATCCCGCTGATCGTGATCATCGCCAAGTTCCCGATGGTGCTCGACGGCCAGGACGGCAGCATCGAGGTCGGCTTCGACTCGAGCGTGCTGATGTTCCTGCTCTGCACGACCCCCGCCCACGAGGCGCTGGTGCTGTGGGCGCTCGGCGTGCTGGCCACCCAGATCACCGCCGACAAGCGGCCCATGATCAAGCTGTTCAACGTCGGTGTCGGGATCCTCTCGGGCGCCGCCGCGGCCGGGGTGCTGCACGCCGTCCGCGGGGTCCGAGATCGGCACCCCGCGGGAGCTGCTCGCGGTCACGCTCGCGGCCGCCGCCTACTTCTTCCTCGACTACGCGATCTCCGGCGTCTCGCTCGCGCTCGAGTCCTCGACGCCGGTGCGTGACCACCTGCTCCAGCGCGGCACCTCGTCGCGGTGGCCTGCTTCGTGCCCTTCGACTCGCTCGGCTACCTCGGCGCCGTGGTCAACCGCAGCACCCCGTGGTGGACCCTGCTCCTGCTCGCCGTGCCGCTGGCCACCCTGCTCGTGGCCACGCGCGCGGTCACCCGCGGCGGCGAGAACGCCCGCCGGCTCACCGTGCTCTTCGACGCGGCGGTCCGCGCCCAGACCCTCTCCGACACCCGGCAGGTGATCGAGGCGCTCACCGACGACGCCCGCCGGCTGCTGCGGATCAGCCGGATCGAGGTGCGCAGCACCCCGCCCGGACCGCACGAGATCGGCGCCCAGGTGCAGGACGGCCAGCAGGAGCACTGGATCGTCGCGCCCGGCACCCAGCGCGCCCGGTCCACGATGACCGCCGACCACCAGGCGCTCAAGGCGATGGCGGCGGTCTCCGCGGACGCGTTCTCGCGGCTCCGGCTGACCGAGGACATGACCCACCTCGCCCGCCACGACCCGCTGACCGACCTGCCGAACCGCGGGCTGCTGCTCGACCGGGTCAAGCACGCCCTGCACCTTGCCCGCCGCCGCGGCTCGCCGATCGCGCTGCTCTTCGTCGACCTCGACGGCTTCAAGGCGGTCAACGACCGGTTCGGCCACGCGGCCGGCGACGCGGTCCTGGTCGAGGTCGCGCAGCGGCTGACGCAACTGCGTGCGGCAGCGCGACACCGTGGCCCGGCTCGGCGGCGACGAGTTCGCGCTCCTGCTTCGAGGACGTCAACCCGACCGACGTGCGCGCCGCCAGCGAACGGATCCTGATCACGCTCGGCCGCGGGCGCCCACGTCGCCGGCCACGACGTACCGCTCGGCGCCAGCATCGGCGTCGCGTACGGCGACGGCCTCGACTCGGCCGAGGCGATGCTGCGCAACGCGGACCTGGCGATGTACGAGGCCAAGTCGCCGCGGCAAGAGCCGGTACGTCGTCTACGAACCCTCGATCGGTCGGTCCCGGCTGCAGCGCCTGGAGCTGGTCGAGTCGCTCCGCGAGGCCGTGGTCGCCGCAGGAGATCACGCTCGCCTACCAGCCGATGGTCAACGCCGCGACCGGCCGGATCACCGGCGTCGAGGCGCTCGCCCGCTGGACGCTCCGACGGGATCAACGTGCCGCCCGACGTCTTCATCCGGGTGGCCGAGGAGAGCGGCCTGATCGTGGACCTCGGCGACGTGGTCCTCCAGACGCGCCGCCCACGACGCGGCGTCGCTGCGCGAGGCCGCCGGCGGCCCGATCGACATCAGCGTGAACATCTCCGCGCTGCAGCTCATGGAGCCGGAGTTCGTCGACTCGGTGCGCTCCGCGCTGGCGAGTCATGGGCGACACCGGCCTGGTCCTCGAGATCACCGAGCGCGACGGCATCGGCACCGACGACGTCTCCCTCGGCGCGATGCGGGAGCTCGCCGACGCCGGCGTCCAGTTCGCGATCGACGACTTCGGCGTCGGGTTCTCCTCGATCAGCTACCTGCAGGACATGCCGGTGCGGATCGATCAAGGCCGACGCGTCGTTCTCCGAGGGCATCGACCGGGACGAGCGCTCGTGCGCGCTGCTGTGCTCGATCATGATGATGGGCCAGGCGCTCGGCCTCGACGTCGTCGTCGAGGGCATCGAGCGCTCCAGCCAGCTCGACCACCTGCGCGAGCACGTGCACGCGCCCTACGCCCAGGGCTACCTGATGCACCGGCCGATGGTGCTCGACACGCTCCTCGACGTGGTGCGCGACAACCGGTCGATCCCGGCGGCACTGTCGCTGGAGCCGCCGCGGGACGCCCCCGGCATCGTCGCGACGCCCGCCTGAGGCGTGACCTGTCACGGCGCGCACGTGGCGGACTAGGTCGGCTCGGGCGCCTCTCTGAGTCGGCGGCCGAGCTCGGCCGCGCGCAGCGCCACGGCGACCACCTCGGCGACGGCCTCGTCCACCGGTGTGGCATGCCCGCTTGTCCGGCCCGGGTCGGCGGTGCGCCCACCGTCGTACCGGTCGGGAGACCGCGCTTGCGCAGCCGCCGCGTCCGGCGGCGTACCAGCACCTGGAGTCCGGCCACCGCGGCCTCCGCAGCGGCGAGCAGGTCCTCGTCGTCGACCTGGAACGGCCCGCTGCCGAGCGCCGGGTCCGACGCCTCCACCACGGGAAGGTCGGCGAGGTCTCCGACGACCGTGCATCCGCTGGCGGTCACGGCACGGCGGGTCAGCTGGTTCCACTGCAGCGCGGCCCGGTTGGTGGACCGATCCATCTCGAGGGACGGCTCGCAGGAGCGACGCTGGGACAGGACCCGCAGTGCGAGCTGCTCCTTGAGGGTGGTCTCGTAGTCGACCTTGGGCAGGTGCTTGACGTGCGCGTTCACCAGCCGAAGCAGCTCGGTCGACGCCAGTCCCAGGGACGTGTTGGCCGGTGACTCCGGCGGCCGGCACAGCTCCGGAGGGACCCCGATCGCCGACGCGAACCGCGCCCACAGCAGCTGCGGCGGCTCCCCCTC
The DNA here is from genome assembly GCA_963754145.1 of uncultured Actinomycetota bacterium. Lineage (GTDB taxonomy): Bacteria > Actinomycetota > Actinomycetes > Propionibacteriales > Nocardioidaceae > Marmoricola. The sequence goes on along the minus strand of CAVWFF010000005.1, from coordinate 93,540 downwards.
GGCAGGCACCGTGACCACGTCGACCCTCTCCGCTCCCAGCTGCCCCGCCCATGACCGCAGGATGTAGCGGGCGTCCTGGGTGCGGGCGAACATCCGTGTCCCCACCAGCGGCGCGTACCGCGCCGAGGTCGACGGGAAGCGCGGCGCGGCTCGGACCCCACGGGCGAACCGGGGCCACGAGACCGTCGATCCGTTGTGCACGCCGGTCTGCCAGACCGCCGGCACGGTGGCCGTCGCGTCCCGGAGCGTGAGCACCGCCCGGACCTCGGCGGGGCCAGCGACGACACGATCGACCGCACCTGGGCAGGGCGCGCGTACGAGAGCCACTCCATGGACACGACCGCCGTGTCGCCGCCGAAGGACCGGATCTCCTCGACAAGGCCCGGCCAGGGTCGAGGGGTGGGCATGGGCCGCCCGTCCCGCCTCTTGCTGAGCCGGAGCACGTCCTCGACCGCACGCACCTGGCTGCGCCAACGCGCGCCCGGGAAGAGCACACCCTCCTCGATCAACCGCTCCCGGTTCTCACGCAGGACGGTCTGGATGTACGTGGTGCCAGTCTTGATGGCACCGATGTGGAGGAATATCCGACGCGTAGCCACGGCGACCCTCGTCCCGCTCCCGGTAGTGACCCGATGGCACACCGTATGACGGTCGTGGCCCTGGCGCCACCGTGGGGATGCGTCAGTCGCCGAGGGGAAGCTCCTCGACCACCTCGTAGGGGTGGTCGGGCTCCTGCGGGATGTGCTTCAGCAGCGTCACCGACTCCTGGGTCCAGCTCCGGCCGGAGAACCGGTCCAGCCGGGCGACGAGGGCCTCGAGGTACGGCGCGGTGGTCCGGTCGGTGATCGTGCCCACCGAGAGCCACGGACGGAACTGCCGACGGTCGACGAACAGCTGGAGCTTCTGCACCACCCGCGGGATGCCGCGGCCGATGGTCACCAGCTTCTCGACGTCGCCGTCGAGCTTGGCCCAGACGGACTCGTCGCCGGTCCACTCGAGCGCCGCGCCGCCGGCGAAGCGCAGCTCGGGGCGCGACCACGAGGCCACCTCGCCACGGAGCATGTCGGCCAGGTTGACCGAGTCGCCCAGGGTCAGGTTGCCGAAGTAGGTCACCGGGATGTGCATGAGGGTGACGTCGACGGTGTCGAGCTGGTCGTTGGCGAGGCTCGGCCGACGACGCCCGGCTGCCCAGGGTGCCGAGGCGGTCGAGGAGGCTGCGCCGGTTGCTCGCGTGGCGGCCGTCGGCCGACTTCACCGCGCGTGTCGGCGTCGCCGCCCGCCGAGCGGACGACGCTGTCGAGCTCCTCGAGCACGTGGCGAGGCGGGACAATGGCGGCAATCAGGCGCATGTGGGTCATTCTGCCGTCTCGGCGGGGCGTTTCGTGGCGCATCTGGCCGTCGTCGCCCGATGAATCGTCGTGCGAGGCTGTGCCGGTGCCTTCCTCCGACGAGCTCGCGTACGACGTGGTCGACGTCTTCGCCGACGCGGCGTTCGCCGGCAACCAGCTGGCCGTGGTGCACGGCACCGCAGGCCTGACCGACGCGCAGCTGCTCGCCCTGACCCGGGAGTTCGGGTTCTCGGAGACCGCGTTCCCCTCGGGCGGCGACGGCGACCGCTACCGGGTGCGGATCTTCACGCCCGGCGGCGAGATCCCGTTCGCCGGGCACCCGACGCTCGGAACCGCCTGGGTGCTCCGGTCGGGAGGGCTGCTCACCGGTGCGGCCGCGACGCAGGAGTGCGGCGCCGGCGAGATCGGGGTCCGCTTCGACGGGGACCTGGTCGAGCTGTCGGCGGCCGCCCGCGACCTGTCCGGTCCGCTGCCCGACGACGTGGTGGCCCTGCTGCTGGCTGACCTCGACCTGACCCCCGACGACCGCACCGGCGAGGCCTGGGTGGCGGGCGCCGGGCTGAACTTCGTGCACCTGCCGGTGCGGGCGGAGGCGGTCGGCCGGGCCCGGGCCGGGCACACCCCGGTCTCCGAGGTGGTGGCGGGCCTCGGGCTCGAGGACCCGCTGGAGGGCGTGAACCTGTACGCGCTGGACGGGCCCGCGGTGCGGGCCCGGGTGTTCGTGCCCGGGCTCTCCGTGCCGGAGGACCCGGCCACCGGGTCCGCGGCCGCCGGACTGGGCATGGCGCTGGTCGCGCGCGACGTGCTCCCCGACGGCGGACGCTACGAGATCACCCAGGGCGTCGAGATGGGTCGCCCCTCGCGGCTGTTCGGCCGGGTCGACGCGGAGCGCGGCGTGCCGACGCGCTGCCACGTGGCCGGGCGGGTGTTCCCGGTGGCGCGCGGCACGATCGCCGTCCCCGCCCCGTGAGCGGCAGCCCCCGGCTCGCCCCGTCCACGCTCGGCCTGATCGCGGTGGGCGTGGTGGCGGTCTCGATGTCCGGGCCGGTGATGGCGTCCCTGGCGGTGCCGGCGCTGGTCATCTCCTTCTGGCGCAACGGACTCGCGACGCTGCTCCTCGCGCCGGTCGCCGTGGTCCGGCGGCGGGCGGAGATCGGCGGCCTGTCCCGCTCCGAGCTGGGCTGGATCGTGGCGTCCGGGGTCTGCCTCGCCGTCCACTTCGGCACCTGGGTCACCTCGCTGAGCATGACCTCGGTCGCGGCCAGCACCGCGATCGTGTGCCTTCAGATCGCCTGGGTCGCCGGGTGGGACCGGTTCAACGGGGTGCGGCTGCCGGCGCGGGCCGTGGCCGGCCTGGTCGCCGCGTTCGTCGGCGTGCTCGTGATCACCGGGGTCGACCTCTCGGTCTCGACGCGGGCGGTGGTGGGCGACCTGCTGGCGCTCGCCGGATCGGTGGCGGTGGCCGCGTACACGGTGATCGGCGGGCGCGCCCGCCGTACCGTCACCACGACCAGCTACACGTTCGTCTGCTACGGCACCGCGGCGCTGCTGCTGATGGTCGCGAGCCTGGTCTCCGGCGCCTCCCTGGTCGGGTACGACGCCCACGAGTGGGCGCTGATCGCGCTGGTCACGCTGACCTCGCAGCTGCTCGGGCACTCGGTGTTCAACCACCTGCTGGACCGGATCCGTCCGGTGGTGGTCTCGCTGGCGATCCTGCTCGAGATCCCGGGTGCCGCGCTGCTCGCCGCGGCGTTCCTCGGGCAGGTGCCCCCGCCGGGGGTGTTCGTGGGTCTCGCCCTGATCCTGGCCGGCATGGCGCTGGTCGTGCTCGAGGGGCCGGACCGGACCGACGAGCCCGCCATCACGGACTTGTAGGATCACGGGCGTTTCCCGTCGACCACCCACCCCGAGGAGCTGTTCGTGCAGACCCAGGTCGTCATCCTCGCCGCGGGCCTCGGCACCCGTCTCGGGAGGCCGCATCCCAAGCCGCTGACCCCGCTCACCAACGGCGAGACGATCATGCGCCGGGCCGTGCACCTGCTGCGCGACGCGTGGGCCGACGTGCACGTGACCGCCGTGGTCGGCTTCAAGCTCGACATCGTGATCGAGGCGATGCCCGACATCGCCTTCGTCTACAACGAGGTCTACGACTCCACCAACACCTGCAAGAGCCTGCTCAAGGCGCTCAGCCTGTCCCACGACGGCGGCGTGCTCTGGATGAACGGCGACGTGGTCTTCGACCCGCGGGTGCTCGACATCGTCGAGGAGCGGATCCGCAACGGCCAGAGCTTCGTCTGCGTGGACCGTGCCTCCGTCGCCGAGGAGGAGGTCAAGTACACCCTCGGCGAGGACGGCATGATCAAGGAGCTGTCCAAGACCGTGGTCGGCGGCCTCGGCGAGGCGGTGGGCATCAACTACGTCTCCGCCGACGACAAGGCCGCGCTGATCGTGCGGCTCGACGAGTGCGACGACCAGGACTACTTCGAGCGCGGGCATCGAGCTCGCGATCGAGAAGGACGGCCTGTCGCTTCGAGCCGGTCGACATCTCGGAGTTCCAGGTGGTCGAGGTCGACTTCGACGACGACCTGACCCGCGCCAACGCGTTCGTCTCCCCTCCGACGGCAGAGTAGCGGCCGGATGCCGGTCAGCGTCCTGTCCGTCGACGACGCCGGACTCACGCTCAGCTCCGCCGACGAGGTGATCCTCGACGTGCTGTTCGACGGCCGGCGGATCTGGTCGTTCTGGCTGCTGCGCGACAGCCGGCCGAACGGCTCGGACCGCCGGATCGCGTGGGCCGCGTCGCTGGAGAAGTTCCTCGACGGACAGACCCGGCTCGGCGTCGTCGAGCACCTCTCCGGCCGGGTGCTGTACGACGAGGAGACCCGGTTCGGCTCCGGCACCGGTCGGATCGCGGTCGTCAACGACGAGGGCAAGCCGCTCGGCATCGACAAGTCGGACCGGATGGCGCAGACGTTCGACACCCGCAGCGAGGAGCACGTCGCCCCGCTGCTGGACTCGATCGAGGAGGTGCTGGCGGCCCTGGCCGAGGCCGGGATCGAGGCGTTCCCGGCGTACGGCACGCTGCTCGGCGCCGTCCGCGAGCAGCACCTCATCGGGCACGACAGCGACGCCGACCTCGGCTACGTCAGCCGGCACGCGCACCCGCTCGACGTGATCCGCGAGTCGTTCCGGCTGCAGCGCCGGCTGCGCGGAGCGCGGCTACCGCGATCGACCCGCTACAGCGGCATCGCGTTCAAGGTCGACGTGGTCGAGGGCGACGGCGTCGGTGCGCGGGCTCGACGTCTTCGGCGGCTTCTTCCTCGACGGGTCGCTCTACCTGATGGGCGAGATCGGCACGCCGTTCCAGGCGCGAGTGGATCTTCCCGCTGGGCACCTGCACGCTCGAGGGCCGCACCCTCCCGGCGCCGGCCGAGCCGGAGCGGCTGCTCGAGGCGATGTACGGCCCGGGCTGGAAGGTGCCCGACCCGGCCTTCCACTTCGAGACGCCGCGGCAGACCGTGCGCCGGCTCAACGGCTGGTTCCGCGGCACCCGGGTCTTCCGGGACGACTGGGAGCGCCGCTACAGCAGCCGCCGCGACCGGCTGCCCGACCTCGGTCCGTCCGGGCTCGCGGAGTACGTCGTCGCGCAGGAGGGCGTGCCGGGCCGGATCGTGGACGTCGGCGCCGGCCGCGGCGGCGACGCGGTCTGGTTCGCGCAGCAGGGTGCCTCCGTGACCGCGTACGACTACGTGCCGACCGCATCGCGGCGCCGTGCAGCGTCGTGCGGAGGCGGCGCGGCCTCGACCTCGCCGTACGCCGGCTCAACCTCCTCGAGTGGCGCTCCGCCTTCGCCGAGGGCGCCCGACTGGCGCACCAGCCCGGACCGCGCACGGTGGTGGCGCGGCACCTCGCCGACGCCACCACGCCGGTTCGGCCGCGACTCGCTGTGGCGCTTCGCGTCGATGGCGCTGCGCGACGGCGGCCGGCTCTACACGGAGTACTGGGTCGAGGGTGGTGAGGAGCGCGCGTTGCTGCGGCGTCGTCCGGCCCTCGACGGTGCGGGCGGAGCTGATCGGGCACGGCGCCGATATCGTGCACGAGGAGACCTTCGACGCGCCCGGGGAGCCCGGGCGCCGGATCGGCCGGACGGTGGCGCAGTGGCGGACGTGAGAGCGAGACTCAAGGGCGCGGCGCGCCGGGCGGTCGAGCCGGACGCCCGGTCGGCGAGCTGGTGCGTCGGGTCGAGGCCCTCGAGAGCGAGATCGAGGAGCTCCGCCAGCAGAACCTGCGGCTGGCCGAGATCGCCGACGTCGTGCAGGAGCTCCTGGTGCCGCTGTCCTCGCGCGACCAGGCCCGGGTCGACGCGGCCATCGAGAAGTTCTCCCGGAGCCTCTAGGGCGCGCGGTGGCTGAGCGCGTCTACCTCCACATCGGGCTGCCGAAGACGGCGACGACCTACCTCCAGCGATCCTCTGGGCGCACCAGGACCAGATGCGCGGCGAGGGGCTGCTGCTGCCGGGCGGCGCGCGACGCGAGCACCTCTGGGCGTCGCGGATCGTGCGTCGCGAGTGGCCCGACACCGGCGACCCCGAGGCGCAGCGCACCGCGTGGGACCGGATGCTGCTGGAGATGGCGGACTGGCCGGGCCGTGCGCTGGTGTCAGCCACGAGTTCTTCGCGGCCGCCTCCGCCGGAGCAGGCGCAGCGCGTCGTCGAGCAGCTCGCTCCCGCCGAGGTGCACCTGGTCGTCACCGCGCGCGAGCCGCTCGGCCTGTTCACGGCCAGCTGGCAGGAGGCGCTGAAGAACCGCGAGACGACGCCGATGCCCGACTACGGCCGCGACGAGTCCGACGACCCCAGCGCCATCTGGAACTGGCGGACGCTGGACCTCCGGCTGGTGCTGCGAGCGGTGGGCGCCCGCCGGCGGGCCGTCGCCCCCGAGCACGTGCACGTGCTCCCGCTGCCGGGCAAGGACGCCCCGCGCGAGCAGATCTGGCACCACTTCGCCGGCCTGCTCGGGCTGGACCCCGAGCGGCTACGACCTGTCGAGTGCTTCCCCAACGAGTCGATGGGCGTGGTCGAGGCGGAGACCCTGCGCCGGGTCAACGAGCACCTCGGCGACTTCACCAAGGCGATCGACCAGGGCACCTACATCCGCACCTTCCTCGCCGACGAGCGGCTGGTGCCGCGCGGCGGGGAGCGGTACTGGCCGGGCGAGGACCAGGTCGACGACTGCCGGCGACGCGGACGCGAGGCGCGTGGCCTTCGTGCGCGAGCAGGGCTACGACGTGGTCGGCGAGCTGGACAACCTGCTCGTGCCGGACCAGCTGCCCGAGCGCCGCCGGCCGGACTCGGTCACCGACGCCGAGGTCGCCCAGGTCGCCGTCGAGCTGGTGGCGACCATGCTCGACGACGTACGCGACCTGCGCCACGAGCGACGCCGGCTCCAGGCCGAGCTCGACGTCCTGCCGGCGCCGGTCACGCTGCTGAAGCGGCTCCGGGACCGGACGCACCGCGTGCTCGCGCCGTCGTACGGAGTGAGAAAGGCCATGCCGGACGGCGGCCGAGGCCGTGGTGAACGGCCGTTAGCCTGAGACTTCGCCGCTCTTCTGGCCAACGGAAGGAACCACCATGGGCCGCCTCTGCGAGACCGAGGGACTCACCGACATCCAGACCGAGATCCTCAAGGCCGTCCGCCAGTTCGTGGACAAGGAGATCCTTCCGGTCGCGACCGAGCTCGAGCACGCCGACGAGTACCCGCACGAGATCGTCGAGGGGCTCAAGGAGCTCGGCATCTTCGGGCTGATGATCCCCGAGGAGTACGGCGGCCTCGGCGAGTCGCTGCTGACCTACGCGCTGGCGGTCGAGGAGATCGCGCGCGGCTGGATGAGCGTCTCCGGCGTGATCAACACGCACTTCATCGTGGCGTACATGCTGATGCGGCACGGCACCGAGGAGCAGAAGCAGAAGTACCTGCCGCGGATGGCGACCGGCGAGGTGCGCGGCTCGTTCTCGATGTCCGAGCCGGCGCTGGGCTCCGACGTGGCCGCGATCAAGACCAAGGCGCGTGAAGGGAGCCGACGACGGCTACACCATCGACGGCCAGAAGATGTGGCTGACCAACGGTGGCTCGTCCAACCTGGTCGCCGTGCTGGTGAAGACCGACGAGGGCGCGGACTCGGTCTACAAGAACCTGACGACGTTCCTGGTCGAGAAGGAGACCGGGTTCGGCGAGACGGCGCAGGGGGTCACGATCCCCGGCAAGATCGACAAGATGGGCTACAAGGGCGTCGACACCACCGAGATGGTGTTCGAGGGCCACCGGATCTCCGCCGACCAGATCCTCGGCGGCGAACCGGGCAAGGGCTTCTACCAGATGATGGACGGCGTCGAGGTCGGCCGCGTCAACGTCGCCGCGCGCGCGACCGGTGTCGCCAACCGGGCCTTCGAGCTGGCGATCGCCTACGCCCAGCAGCGGGAGACGTTCGGCAAGAAGATCGCCGAGCACCAGGCGATCCTGTTCCGGCTCGCGGAGATGGCGACCAAGGTCGAGACCTCGCACGCGATGATGGTGCGCGCGGCGCGGATGAAGGACTCCGGCGAGCGCAACGACGTCGAGTCCGGCATGGCGAAGTACCTCGCCGCGGAGTACTGCAACGAGGTCGTCGCAGGACTCGTTCCGGATCCACGGCGGCTACGGGTACTCCAAGGAGTACGAGATCGAGCGCCTCTACCGCGAGGCGGCGTTCCTGCTGATCGGCGAGGGCACCGCCGACATCCAGAAGATGATCATCGGGCGGAGCGTTGCTCAAGGACTACAAGCTCAAGGGCTGATGTCGGTGTTTGTCCACCGGTGGTCGAGCTTGTCGAGACCTCCGCATGCCCGCTGGCCGCGATGCCACGCTGGTCGAGCTTGTCGAGACCACGACATCGAGCCCCAGAAATCTCTTGAAATCCTCTCCCCAGCTGCCCGGAATGCCCCGGTTCCAGGACCAGAACTGTCGGTGGTCGATGCCAGAATTCCCTGTATGACAACGGCATTCGACGACACCGGACAGCACCCGGTCACGTCCACGATCGCCGCCGTCTCGCCCAGCTGCTGCACGAGCTCGCCGACCTCGGGCTGTGGACCCTGCAGCGCCGCCGAGACCGAGACCAACCTGACCGCCCTGGCGCGCTGCGGCACCAGATCACCGAGCTCGAGCTCCGCCATCGCCCACCAGGCCGACCGGCTCGACCTCGGCGCCGAGGCCGGTGCCGCCGACACCAGCAGCTACTGGGCCAACGCGACCCGGCAGACCAAACGGGACGCCAAACGACGCCTGGAGCTCGCGCACGCCCTGGACCACGACCACGAGCCGGTCCGGGACGCGATGGCCGCCGGCCAGGTCTCCGAGGAACAGGCCGCCGTGATCGTCAAGGGCGTCGACGCGTTGCCGGTCGAGCACCGCCGCGACGCCGAGGCCCACCTGATCGGCTTGCGCCGCCGAGCACGACCCGGTCGCGCTGCGCCGGCTCGCACACCGGGTCCTCGAAGTGGTCGCCCCCGAGATCGCCGAAGCCCACGAGCTCAAGGCCCTGCAACGCCAAGAAGCCCTCGCCGAGGAGGCCTGCCGGTTCACCATCGCCGACGACGGCCACGGGCTGTGCCACGGCCGGTTCACCCTGCCCAGCCACGTCGGTGCCATGCTCAAGCAGGCGGTGCTCGCGATCAACTCACCCCGGCACCGGCAGCACTCCGGCACCCCCAAAGGGCTCGGGCACGCGTTCTGCGAGTACGTCACCCGCTACCCCGTCGACCGGCTCCCCCAAGCCGGCGGCGTCGACGCCACCGTGGTGGTCACCATGACCCTGGACAACCTGCTCGGCGACAGCCACACCCCAGCCCCCTTGACACCGGCGACCCGATCACCGCCGACCAGGCCAGGAAGCTGGCCTGCGAGGCCGGGATCATCCCGATGGTGCTCGGTGGGAAGTCCGAGGTCCTCGACCTCGGCCGCCGCAGCGCCTCTACGACCGGTCACCAGCGGATCGCGATCCGGCACCGCGACCAGCACTGCACCAGCCACGGCTGCGAATGGCCCGCAGCGATGTGCCACGTCCACCACAACATCCCCTGGAGCCGGGGCGGCAAGACCGACCTCGCCGACGGACGGCTGCTGTGCCCGCGGCACCACTCCTACGCCCACTCACCCGAAGTACCAGATGAAGACCATCACGAACGGACGCGTGATCTTCAGCCGGACGTGAGGTCGAGCAAGTTCCTCAGTCGTTGAACGGCCCGGCCCCGGAGGCGAGGCTAGACGGTCTTCCCGAGCCGACCCAGCGCCTCCTTGAGCCGCTCGTCGTCCCGGTCGACGGCCGGCACCAGCAGCTCGACCACCACGTCGAGGACGTCGCTGAGGCGTTCGTTGAGCCGGCGGCTCTCCTCGGCGGCGACCTGGAGGTCGGCGACCTGGCGCTCGAGCTCGGCCAGCCGCGGGCCGGCGAACCGGTCGAGCACGTTGCGGGCGGTCTCTTTCATCGGGCCTCATCGCGTCCAGCTCACTTCCATCCGGCAGATCACGGGGTTCTCCTTGCCCAGCGGCGCGAGGTCGGTGCCCTCGACCCGGTCGATCACGCGGCCGCCGTACGACGCGATCTCGGCCGCGATCTCGTCCGGGTCGGCGTAGGTGCGGGCGTGCGGCCCGAAGAAGGTTGGGCGTCCCCGGTTCGCCGCGGTGCGGAACTCGAGGAACGTGTGGCCGCCCGACCGCCCGGCCATGGAGCAGAAGCGCCACAGCCCCGGCCTCGCGGGCCGGGCGAGCGCGTCGACCAGCAGCCGGGCGTAGACGTGCTTGGGCCCCGGCTCGTGGGCGAGCCGGGCGCCGTTGGTGAGCACGTTGTACTGCGACTCCATGTTGATGCCCTTGAACTGCACCGGCCGCTTGCCCTGCTTCCTGCGCCGGGCCGTGCCGGCCCGGGCGAGCTTGCGGGCCGCGCCGCAGTAGTCGGAGCCGGTCACCGCGAACCCCTGGTCGGCCAGCCAGTACGCGTCGCGCCCGGTGCCCGACCCGAGCTCGACGACCCGGCTGCCGGGCTCGATCCGCTCGGCCACCCAGGATGCGAACAGCGAGGGGCCCGACGGCACCCGCTTCACGTCGCCGGAGGTGTAGAAGGCCTGCCAGTGCGCCAGCCGTGTGCGCGTGCCGCGCCACCACTGGCTCATCATCCGTGTGTTCTCCGGCGGGTGCTCGAAGTGGAACGCCGGGTCGGGCACCCGCCACGACGGGCCGTAGGTGTAGGCGAGGAACGCCTCGACGTCGGCCGGCGCCGGGAACTCCACGCCCTCCAGCGTCACGGTCCCGAACGGGAGCACCGCCTCGCGCGGCAGCACCCCGCGCAGTGACCCGGTGATGTGGAAGTGGTCGCCGATGTGGAACGAGCCGAACACGTCGACCCCGGCCCGCTTGCCGGTCGGCAGCGGCACCCAGACCTTGAAGTTGGCGGCGGACATCCGCACCACCTGCCAGCCGAGCCCGCGCAGGGTGCGCTCGGCGGCTCGGCTCTCGCGCACGATGTCGAAGGGGTGCGTGTGCCTGCTGATCCAGGCCACGTCGGCGTCTGAGTCGTGGCCGATCATCTTGCCGTCACGGACCGCGCCCAGCAGCCCGCCGTACGCCAGGTAGGCGTCGAGCCCGCACTTCTCGGTGAGGTCGTCGAGCACGCGGCGCGCGGCCTCGACCAGCTCGAGACGGGCGCCCTCGTCCATCCGGTCGAAGGTGCGCTGCAGTCGTCCGCCCTTGTCCAGCGACAGCGGGTGCCCGGCGTCGTCGACGAGCTCGAGCTCCTCGTCCGACGACCCGAAGCGCACGCTGCCGGCGAACAGCGTGTCGCCGCCGTTGTGCGGTACGACGGTCACCTCGGCGACGCCGTCGAGCCGTTCCTTCAGCGGCGCCGGCCAGGCGACGAGCATGCCGCCGCGTTCGGCGCGGCCGTCGTGGCCGGTGGTGAACGACCAGACCCGGTTGCCGCCGAACAGGATGTCGATCGGCTCGTCGTCGGCGACCTCGGCGGGGCCGGGGGCGTGGATGCCCCGGTCGTCGACGTACGTCGGATGCGTCAGGTCCTTCCACTTCCAGGAGGCCAGCACGGGCTGGACGACCTTCTCGCGCTCACCGGCGGAGGCGCTCTTGGGGAACGCGAAGGTCAGGCCGTAGTTGTTGTTCTTGTGGATCACGAAGTACTGCACGAGGTAGAACTTCGTGCCCGAGCTGTTGGCGTCGCCCTCCTGGTGGACCGCCGGCGCGCCCGCGATGGTGACGTGCGGCTTGGTCTGGATCTTGGGCGCGAGCGACTTGACCTCGCCCTTGATCTGGGCGGCCAGCGCGTCGAGGTCGTCCTCGGTGGGCTCGCCGGAGACCTTGCTCGGGGTGGTCAGCGTGTTCATGTTCGCCGTGAACGGCGGGGTCGCGGGCTTCGCGCGGCCGCCGGTGTCGATGCCCGGCTGGTTCTGCTTCAGCTGGGCCGTGATGTCCTCCCAGCCCTTGGGCAGGTTGTACCCGTAGCCGGTGCCGGCCATCGCCTTCCCGGTCGACGGCTTGGCCGTCGACGAGGGCCCCGCGGACAGGGACTCGCTCGCGGACGCCGAGGGAGACGAGACGTCGGAACCTGCCGCTCTTCGGCTCGTCCGAGGACTTCCCGCACGAGGCGAGCACCAGGACGGCGAGCAGGGTCGCCGCGATCTTGGGAACGGAGTTCATGCGCGAAAGTCTCGCACAGGGGTGCACGTTGGACCGGACCGTGGTGGGGGGCGCGCGGCGAATCCTGCTGGACCCTCTTGCGGGGTGGTGCGAGGGTGGAGGAAACGACCGAACGAGGGAGCAGCGGATGGCGGACAAGCAGCCCGACAACGAGGACCTCAAGGCGAAGATGCGCGAGGCGCTCGACCGCAAGCAGTCCAACGACAAGGGCGTCCCTCAGGACGGGCCGGTGCGCGAGAAGGCCCACGGCTCCGAGGTGGTCGGTGGTGCCGGGCCGAAGATCCACCGCCGGAAGGCCGGTGGCGGGGGCTCCTGAGCGGTTCGGCACGATAGGACGGTCGCGGCCCGCGGAGGCCGCCCGCCGTACGTCGTGAGGAGCGTCCAGCATGCAGTTCGGCCGTAGCTACGAGGAGTTCGAGGTCGGGGCGACGTACAAGCACTGGCCGGGCAAGACGGTCACGGAGTACGACGACCACCTGTTCTGCCTGCTGACCATGAACCACCACCCGCTGCACCTCGACGAGCACTACGCGCAGGAGACCACCCAGTTCGGCAAGAACGTGGTGGTCGGCAACTACGTGTACTCGATCCTGCTCGGCATGTCGGTGCCCGACATCTCCGGCAAGGCGATCGCCAACCTGGAGATCGAGTCGCTGCGCCACGTCGCGCCGACGTTCCACGGCGACACCCTGTACGGCGAGACGAGGGTGCTCGACAAGTGGGAGTCGAAGTCCAAGGACGACCGTGGCGTGGTCCACGTGGAGACGATCGGCTACAACCAGGACGGCAAGGTCGTGTGCATCTTCCGCCGCAAGGTGATGGTGCCGAGGGACAGCTACCTCGAGGCCCGCGGCGGCGAGCAGCCCGGTCGTCCGGTGCCGCAGGCGGACAAGAACTGGCCGGGGGAGCCGGGCTGAGGGCGCTGCAGGTTCACCACGGTATGCCGACGAACCTGCGCTTCCCACGGTGTGCTCGTCATGGGATGCGCGGGTTGCTCTGCATACCGTGGTGAAACCTCACCCCCGCCGCCCCGCGAACGCCGGCGCCAGCGGCAGGATCCCCAGCACCAGCACCATCGGGAGCGCGAAGCCGTAGCGCAGCGAGTCGGCGCCGACCAGGCCGGTGAGCACCGCGCCGAGCAGCGCCCCGACGTAGTTGAACTGGTTGAACCGCGCGATCACGGCGTCGACCCGGGCCGCGCGGGCGTCCGCGTCGAGGGTGTCGCCGCCCGCGATCCGGGCGGCCGCGGAGAAGGACAGCGGGGCGATCACGGCGGCTCCGGCGCCGAGCAGCGTGAAGCCGAGCGACGGCGACCGGCCAGGTCGGCGCGAACACGATCGACCGCCAGCGCCGCGGACGCGACCACGGCGCCCACCCGCAGCACGCGCACGACGCCGTACCGGGCGACGAGCGCGTCGCCGGCGAACCGGAACACCAGGCTGGCCAGGAGGTACGGGAACGTCGCCAGCGCCACCAGCCCGCTCGGGGTCGGGAACGTCTTGTCGAGGTACGTCGGTCCCCAGGTCGAGGCGGCCGTGTCGACCATGTAGAAGAGCACCAGCGCCAGGCCGACCAGCAGGATCGGCCGCCAGGGCACCGTCGACGTCGTCCGGCGACGGGCACGTCGGCGCGGCGCAGCAGCGGGGCGAAGCACACGGCGAGCGGGTACGACGGCCAGCCAGGCCGCGGCGCCGAGACCGAGGTCGCCGGTCGCCAGGGTGAGCGCCGAGCCGACCACGCCGCCGAGCGTCCAGGCGCCGTGGAACGACGGCAGGATCGGCCGCCCGTAGCGGTGCTCCAGCGCGACCGCCTGCATGTTCGTCGTGGCGTCGACCACGCCGAGCGCGACGCCGTACAGCGCGAGCGCGGCGACGAACGCCGCGAACGCCGGCGCCAGCGCGATCACCGGCACGGCACACCGCGATCAGCAGCAGGCCGGCCCGCAGCACCGCCGCGCTGTCGCGGCGCTTGGCCACCATCTCGGCGACCAGCGAGCCCACGCCGGCGAGCAGCACCATCATCAGCAGCAGCACCGACACTCGACCGACGAGAGTCGACCACTTGTCCTGCACGTCCGGCAGCCGGGTGGTGAGGCTGATGAAGACCAGCCCCTGGGTGAAGAAGCCGGCCGCGGCGGCGAACCGCGCCTGCCGCAGGGCCGGTGCCACCTCGGGAGCCCGCGTCGCCATGGCGCGACCCTAGACCCGTGCCCGTGCGCACGGCCTAGATTGGGCCCATGCCGCACCCGTACCCGACCGACGACCCCGTCGACGAGCTGTGGCTGGTCCGGCACGGCGAGACCGAGTGGAGCCGCGACCGGCAAGCACACCTCGACGACCGACCTGCCGCTGACCGAGGAGGGGGTCCGGGTCGCGGCGGACGCTGCGCGACCGGCTCGCCGGCGTCGCCTTCGACCTGGTGCTCACCAGCCCCCGCCAGCGCGCCCGTCGTACCGCCGAGCTCGCCGGCTTCCCCGACGCCGAGGTCGACGACGACCTGGCCGAGTGGGACTACGGCGACTACGAGGGGATCACCACGCCGGAGATCCGGGAGACCGTGCCCGGCTGGACGGTCTGGTCGCACCCCAGCCCGCGCGGCGAGACGGCCGGGCAGGTCTCCGACCGGCTCGACCGCGTCGTCGCCCGGGTCCGGGCGCAGGGTGGTCGGTGCCTGACGTTCGGGCACGGGCACGCGACCCGTGCGCTCACCGCACGCTGGCTGGAGCAGCCGGTCGACGAGGGACGGTTCTTCAAGCTCGACACCTCGACCGTCTCGGTGCTCTCCTACGAGCGCGAGACGCCGGTCATCCAGCGCTGGAACTCCTGAACGACGCTAACCTCAGCGCGTGGCACTCGCTGCCTCGTGTCCCCGCTGCACCACCCCGCTCGAGGGGGACGGTGCCGAGTTCACCTGCGCCCGGCACGGCAGCGTCGTCCCGCTCTGGCGCTCGGCCACCTCCGACTACACGACGTTCGCCGAGGTGGTGAGGCGCGCCGCGGAACTGCCGACGTACCTGCCGTGGCCGATGAGCCCCGGCTGGTCGATCGCCGACTTCGGCTGCGTGGCGGCGGACGAGGGTCCGGCGCTGGCGACGGTCACCACCACGATCGGGGCCAGTGCGCTCGACGGCGAGGTCGAGGTCACGGTGGTCACCGAGGAGCCGGGCGTCGGGCTCGGCAGCCGGGTGCGCGGGCACGGCGACCGCCGACCCGGGTGATGCCGTGGGACAGGGCGCCGCGTCGATCCGGGTGCGCGTCGACGCGCGCCCCGTGCCGATGTGGGTGCTGCCCAGCAGCGACGACGACGACCTGCTGGCGCGGGCGGCGTTCGTCGGCGAGGCCGGTGGCCGGTGGCTCTGGCTGGTGATGCGGCCGGCCTCCGCGGCGCTGCTGCTGCGCGACGACTGGCTGCTCGCGGACGCCAGCGGGTTCGGCCCCGAGGCGATCGAGATGCCCTTCGGGGGACCCCCGCCCGCGTGGTGAGGCGTCCGCCGGTTGCGCGTGGCCCTAGGGTCGGGTTGTGCCGATCGACCTCCACACCCACTCGAGCCGGTCCGACGGCACGGCGACGCCGACGGAACTGGTCGCGGAGGCTGCCGCGCACGGTCTCGACGTGGTGGCGCTGACCGACCACGACACCGTCGACGGCTGGCAGGAGGCGGCCACCGCCGCGGTCGCCCACGGGATCACGCTGGTGCGCGGCATCGAGCTCTCCACCCGGTACGACGGGCGCAGCGTGCACCTGCTCGCGTACCTGCCCGACCCGTCGTACCAGCCGCTCGCGGCCGAGATGGCGCGCGTGCGGGGCGGCCGCGAGTCCCGGCTCCCGGTGATGATGGAGCGGCTGCGCGGGCTCGGCATCGACATCACCGAGGACGACGTCCGCGACGGCGCCGCCGAGGGCGCCGTGCTGGGCCGGCCGCACGTCGCCGACGCGCTGGTCGGCAAGGGCGTGGTCGGCCACCGCAACGAGGCCTTCGAGAAGATGCTCGGCCCCGGTGGCCCGGCGTTCGTGCCGCGCTACGCGACGTCGCTCTCCGACGCCGTCGAGCTGGTGCGCGCGGCGGGCGGCGTACCCGTCGTCGCCCACCCGTGGGGTCGCAACCGGGTGCTCACCGCCGCCGCGCTCGCCGACCTGCAGCAGCGCGGCCTGGTCGGGATCGAGGTCGACCACCAGGACCACGCGCCCGCGGCACGCGAGGAGCTGCGCCGGATCGCCGGCGACCTCGGGCTGGTCGCCACCGGTTCCAGCGACTGGCACGGCACCGGCAAGGTCGACCACGAGCTCGGCTGCAACACCACCGACCCGGCGGCGTTCGAACGGCTCCTGGCCGCCGCCGGGGTCGCCGCGACCGCCGTGGTCGCGCCGTGAGCGGCGTCGGCGAAGGCGCCGAGGCAGGCGTCCTGCTCGGCCGCGAGGAAGTACTGCCCACGGGCTGTTGAGGCTGCGGACCGGCGCCCAGCCCCTACTTCCGCCCCAGCCCCTGGAACCGCTGCTGCAACGACGCCGGCACGACGCGTACGACGGCGGCGATCGCCTTGTAGCGCTTGCTCGGGATCGACAGGGCCCTGCCGGCGTCGAGGTCGGCCAGCGCCTCCGCCACGAGCCGGTCGGGGTCGAGCCAGAGCAGGCGCGGGGCGCTGTCGGTGTCGGAGCCCAGCCGCTGGTGGAACTCGGTGCGCACGAACCCGGGGCAGACCGCCATCACCTGCACGCCCTGCCCGGCGTACTCGTGGTGCGCCCACTGGCTCAGCTTGGTGACGTACGACTTCGCCGCCGAGTAGCTGCCCCGTTGCAGGAACCCGGCCATCGAGGACACGTTCACGATCTGCCCGCGCCCCTCCGCCAGCATCGTGCCGAGTGCGGCGTGGGTCAGCCGCATCACCGCGGTCACGAGCACGTCGAGCTGGGCCTGCTCCTGCGCCAGGTCGTTGTCGAGGAACCGTCCCCTGAGGCCGAACCCGGCGTTGTTCACCAGCAGCCGCACGGGTTCGCCGCGGTCGGCCAGCCGGGCCTCGACCTTCGCCAGCTGCGCGCGGTCGACGAGGTCGGCCGGCAGCACCTCCACGGCGACGCCGTACGTCGACCGCAGCTCGTCGGCGGTCTCCGCCAGCCGCTGCTCGTTGCGGGCCACCAGCACCAGGTCGTGGCCGCGCGCGGCGAGCGCGCGGGCGAACGAAAGACCGATGCCGGACGTCGGGCCGGTGACCAGGGCCCATCCCAGGGAAGACATGCGCGCCAGCATCGCCGCACCTGCGTGGCGAGGGCAACCGTGTGCGGCATGATTGCGGGTGATGTCCCCCGCCTCGCAGACCCGCGTCCTCGCCGTCGCCAACCAGAAGGGCGGCGTGGCGAAGACGACCACGGTCGCCTCCCTCGGAGCCGCGCTCGCCGAGCTCGGCCAGCGGGTGCTCCTCGTCGACCTCGACCCGCAGGCCTGCCTGACGTTCAGCCTCGGCATCGACCCCGAGGACCTCGAGCTCTCGGTGCACCACGTGCTGACCAAGGGCCTCGACCCGTCCGAGGTGATCCTCGAGACCGAGGACGGCGTCGACCTGATGCCGGCCACGATCGAGCTCGCCCGCGCCGAGGCCGACCTGCTCACCCGCACCGGCCGCGAGTACGTCATCCGCTCGGCCGTCGAGGACGCTCGACGACTACGACTGGGTGCTGCTCGACTGCCCGCCGTCGCTCGGCGTGCTGACGGTCGCCGCGCTCACCGCCGCGACCGGCGTGCTGATCCCGTTGCAGTGCGAGACGCTCTCGCACCGCGGTGTCGGCCAGCTCCTCGACACCGTCCACGACGTACGCCGGTTCACCAACCGCGAGCTCGAGGTGTGGGGCGTGCTGCCCACGCTGTACGACGGGCGCACCAACCACGCGCGCGCCGTGCTCGAGACCATCTCCGAGACCTACGACCTCGACGTGATCGAGCCCCCGATCCCGAAGTCGATCCGGTTCGCCGAGGCGCCCGCCGCCGGCCGGTCGATCCTGCGCACCTCGCGCAGCAACAAGGGCGCCCAGGCCTACCGCGAGGTGGCCAAGGTCCTGCTCGCACGCTGACCGACCCTCGCACGAGAGAGGAGCAGACCTGTGTCGGACACGCACCGGACACGCGTGCGCTACGACCGCGTGGTCGCGCTGCTGCTCTCCACGGGCGTCACCCTGTTCGCGCTGCTCGCCGGGGTGGGCGTGATCGGTACCGGCGTCGGGGCCGCCCCGGCGTACGCCGAGCGCGGCATCAGGTCACCCGGGTCCGAGTCGGCGTCGGCGCCGGACCGCACCTCGGTCGCCGCGACCCCGCCCGGCGACGACCAGGCGGTCAAGGCCGCCGAGCAACGCCGCCCTGCCCGCCGACAGCGGGAGCGGCAAGCGCGTGGTGTTCGACATGTCGCCCAGCGGGTGTGGCTGGTCGGGCGGGACGGCGGCGTCCGGCGCACCTACCTGGTCTCCGGCAGCCTCACCGACAACCTCCGGCCCGGCCACTACGCGGTCTACTCGCGCTCGCGCTGGGCCGTCGGCATCGACGACTCCGGCGTGATGCAGTACTTCGTGCGCTTCACCCACGGCGCCCACGCCGCGATCGGCTTCCACGACATCCCGAGCAAGCGACGGCGTACCGCTGCAGATCGAAGGCCCAGCTCGGGACGCCGCAGTCGCACGGCTGCATCCGGCAGGCCCGGCCGGACGCGATCGCGCTGTGGGACTTCGCGCCGATCGGCACGAAGGTCGACGTCATCGCCTGAGGCGGGGCCATTTACCACGGGCCGTGGTATCAGCCCTGGCGCCGGCCAGCCGGTCAGGCCTGGCCGGTGCCGCGGCCGGCTTGCCGCCCCGGGTACGGCGACGGCTGCGGTTGCGCTTCTTGCGCGGAGCCGGTCGCCGGCCGCCTCGGCCGGGCGCTCGCGGTCGCTGCCGCCCGCGCCGCTGGAGCCACCTGGGAGCCGCGTGCCGCTGCGGCCGCGGCCGCCGGAGCGCCCACGGCCACCGTCGCGCCCGCCGTCACGCTTGTCGCGGCCCTTGTCGCGGTTGCGGCGTCACGATCGAGCCCTCGGGCACGATCCGGCCCTTGGTGCCGGGCGCGATGCCCATGGTCGTGCAGGAAGTTCTCGGAGCTCGAGTAGGTCTCCGGCGGGTCGTCGAACGGCAGGTCGCAGCGCCTTGTTGATCATCTTCCAGCGGTGCAGGTCGGCCCAGTCGACGAAGGTGATCGGCGATGCCGGTGGCACCCGCGCGGCCGGTGCGGCCGATGCGGTGCAGGTAGGTCTTCTCGTCCTCGGGGCAGGTGTAGTTGACGACGTGCGTGACGCCGGTGACGTCGATGCCGCGGGCGGCGACGTCGGTGGCGACGAGCACCTGCAGCTTGCCCTCGCGGAACTTCGTCAGCGCCCGCTCGCGCGCCGCCTGCTGCCATGTCGCCGTGCAGCGGGCTGGCGTCGAAGCCGCGCTCGGTCGAGGTCGTCGGCGATCCGCTGCGACTGGCGCTTGGTGCGCGTGAACACGATCGTCAGGTCCGGCGCCCTCGGCCTGGAGCAGGCGGCCGATCATCTCGGGCTTGTCGAGGTCGTGGGCCTGGTAGATGAACTGCGCGGTGGCCGGCACCATCTGGGTGTCGTCCGACGACTCCGCGCGGATGTTCATCGGGTGCCGCATGTGGGTGCGGGCGAGGGAGACGATCGCGGCCGGCATGGTCGCCGAGAACAGCATCGTCTGCCGGGTCTCGGGCGTCTTGGCCGAGCAGCCGCTCGACGTCGGGCAGGAAGCCGAGGTCGAGCATCTCGTCGGCCTCGTCGAGCACCAGCGACTTCACGTGGCGAGATGTCGAGGGCGCGGCGGTTCATCAGGTCGATCAGCCGGCCCGGCGTACCGACCACGACGTCGACGCCCGCCTTCGAGCGCGTCGAGCTGCGGGCTCGTAGGGCACGCCGCCGTAGACGGTGAGGACCCGGATGCCGCGGTCCTTGCCGGCCAGGGCGAGGTCGCTGGCGACCTGGAGCGCGAGCTCGCGGGTCGGCGCGACGACCAGCGCCTGCGGCTTGCCGGGCGCGGCGAGCTCGTCGTAGTCGGGGTCGTGCGGGCGCCACGGTGCGCTGCAGGATCGGGATGCCGAACGCCAGCGTCTTGCCGGTGCCGGTGCGCGCCTGGCCGATCAGGTCGGTGCCCATCAGGGCGACCGAGAGGGTCATCTCCTGGATGGGGAAGGGGGTCACGATGCCGGCGCGCTCGAGCGCGTCGCAGATCTCGGGGAGCACCCCGAGCTCTCGGAAGGTGGTGGTCAGGATCTTGCCGTTCTATGGGTGCGGACCGCGGGCGCTCGCCCGCCGATCCAGCGTCGGATCGTGCTTCGGGAGCCCGGCCGTCAGTGGCGTCAACACACCGTTCCCGGTGTCCACACTTGGGCCGCTCCGGTCCAAGGTGGTGCCTCGGGCGCCGGGCGTCTGCCTCAGTCCTATCGGTAGCCTGCGGACATGACCGACACGGCCGGGCGGAACGACGGGCGAGGTCGGCCTTCGAGGACCCCGCCTACCGCGCCGCGGTCGTCGACCTGCTCGGGGCGATCACGCTACGGCGAGATCACCGCGTTCGAGCGGCTGGCCGACGACGCCAAGCTGGCGCCGTCGCTGGCCGACAAGATGGCGCTCGGCCAAGATGGCGGTCGCCGAGTTCGGCCACGTCGAGCCGCTGCTGGACCGGATCGCCGCGCTCGGCGCCGACCCGATCGAGGCGATGGCAGCCGTTCGTGAAGCCCTTCGACGTCTTCCACGCCGCACACCGCGCCGCGCGACTGGCTCGAGGGCCTGGTCAAGGCGTACGTCGGCGACGGGCTGGCCGCGGACTTCTACCGTCGAGGTCGCCGCGTTCCTCGACCGCGGCACCCGCGACCTGATCGTCGACTCCCTGGAGGACGCCGGCCATCCCGACTTCGTGGTCGACCGGGTGCGTGCGCGCGATCGAGGCCGACCACCGGGTCGGCGGCCGGCTCGCGCTGTGGGGCCGCCGGCTGATGGGGGAGGCGCTGTCGCAGGCGCAGCGCGTCGCCGCCGACCGCGACTCGCTCGCCGCGCTGCTGGCCGGCGGGAGTCGACCGCCCGGGCATGGACCTCGCCGCGCTCGGCCGGATGTTCAGCCGGCTCACCGAGAACCACGCGAAGCGGATGGCCGAGCTCGGTCTCGACCAGCTAGACCTTCGCGGTGCGTCCGCCCGCTCACCGAGGCCGCGAGCATCACCAGGACGGCCGCGACGGCGACCTGCCACACGTGACGCCACCAGTCGATGCCCGGGGTGTTCGTGTTGTCGTAGAGCGCGCCGTACAGGAACGTGCCGATCAGCATGCCGCCGATGCCGCACACGATGGTGAGCCAGAACGGGATCTTGTCCCGGTGGCCCGGAGCCACCAGCTTGCCGAGCAGTCCGATGATGGTGCCGCCGATCAGGACGACGATGATCGTGCCGAGGGTGCCCATGACGCCGCTCCTTCCGGGGGAGTCACACGACCCCCACCGGCTGCCATTCTGCCCCGTGGGACCAACCGTCAGCTGCGGAAGCCGACCGTCCCGGTGAGCGATGTCGTGATGTCGACGTAGGCGATCTTCTCGGCGGGGACGACGATGCGCCGTCCCTTGGCGTCGGACAGGGTCAGCACGCCGCCGCCGGCGACCGCCTCGGCGACCAGCTTCTCGACGTGCTCGGCGTCGATGTCGGCGTCGATGGTGAGCTCGCGGGGCGCGTTCTGCACGCCGATCTTGACCTCCATGGAGGACCTCCTGTGTTCGTGGGTGGGGTGGCGTCAGTGGTGCTCGTCGGTGCGGGGGTAGCCGCGGATGCCGCGCCAGGCCAGGCCGGCGACCAGGGTGGCCGCCTCCTCGCGGGTCATCCGGCCGTCGGCGGCGCCGCCGTCGGCCAGCCAGAACCGGGCACTGACCTGGGCCATGCCGACCAGGGAGACCGCCAGCAGCCGTGACTGCTCCTCCGGGAGCCCGGTGTCGTCGCGGATCACGTGGGTGATCATCGCGGCGCACTCGTGGGTCACCCGGTCGACGCGTTCGCGCACGTCGGGCTCGTTGGTCAGGTCGGACTCGAAGACCAGGCGGAACGCGCCCTCGGCGCTGGAGACGTAGGCGAAGAACGCGTCCATGGTCGCGGCGACGCGCTGCTTGTTGTCGTGCGTGGACTCGAGCGCGTCGCGGGAGGCGGCGATGATCGTGTCGCAGGACTGGTCGAGCAGCGCGAGGTAGAGGTCGAGCTTGCCCGGGAAGTGCTGGTAGAGGACCGGCTTGGAGACCCCGGCGCGCTCGGCGATCTCGTCCATCGCCGCGGCGTGGAAGCCCTGCGCCGAGAACACCTCGAGCGCCGCCGAGAGCAGCTGGGCGCGGCGCGCGCCGCGGGGCAGGCGCAGCCCCCGGGGGCGCTCCCCGCCGGTGTCGTGCCCGGTTGCGGCACCCGTCGTCGTCACGTCCGGAAGCCTACCCGTCAGTCGCCTCCGCCCCGGGACCGCTGCCGGTGTCCGGATGGCGGTCGCGGCAGGGTGCCGGTACGACGCCGGTCACCATGGTGGGGACGAACGGCGGGAACACGCAGCGGTACGACGCTGTTCTCCCGTCGTACGCCCGAAACGTCCAGAGGAGAGCCGTGTCCCTGCCAGCGCTCGTGGAGCCCGCCGCCGAACTGACCATCGACGAGGTGCGCCGCTACAGCCGGCACCTGATCATCCCCGACGTCGGGATGACCGGCCAGAAGCGGCTGAAGAACGCCAGGGTGCTCGTGATCGGCGCCGGCGGTCTCGGCAGCCCCGCCCTGCTCTACCTGGCCGCGGCCGGGGTCGGCACGCTCGGCATCGCGGAGTTCGACGAGGTCGACGAGTCCAACCTGCAGCGGCAGATCATCCACGGCCAGTCCGACATCGGGAAGCCGAAGGCGGAGTCGGCCCGGGAGTCCATCGCCGAGACCAACCCGCTGGTCAACGTGATCGTGCACAACGAGCGGCTCGACAACGACAACGTGCTCGAGGTCTTCGAGGGCTACGACCTGATCGTCGACGGCACCGACAACTTCGCGACGCGCTACATGGTCAACGACGCGGCGTACTTCCTGAAGATCCCCTACGTGTGGGGCTCCATCTACCGCTTCGACGGCCAGGCCAGCGTGTTCTGGCCGACGCTCGAGGGCGCCGACGCACCGTGCTACCGGTGCCTCTACCCCGAGCCGCCGCCGCCGGGCATGGTCCCGAGCTGCGCCGAGGGTGGCGTGCTCGGCGTGCTCTGCGCGTCGATCGGGTCGATCCAGGTCAACGAGTCGATCAAGCTGCTCACCGGCATCGGCGACCCGGCGGTCGGCAAGCTGGTCATCTACGACGCCCTCGAGCTGGAGTGGCGCAAGCTGAAGGTGCGCAAGGACCCGAACTGCGCGCTGTGCGGCGACAACCCGACGGTCACCGAGCTGATCGACTACGAGGCGTTCTGCGGTGCGATCTCCGAGGAGGCCGCCGACGCCGCCGCCGACTCGACGATCTCCGTCACCACGCTCGAGCAGATGATCAAGGAGCGCGACGAGGGCACGCGCGACTTCCTGCTGGTCGACGTCCGCGAGGAGAACGAGTACGAGATCAACAAGATCCCGGGCTCGGTGCTGATCCCCAAGGGCGAGTTCCTCAACGGCAACGCCTTCGACAAGCTGCCGAGCGACAAGCAGATCGTCATGCACTGCAAGACGGGCGTCCGCTCGGCCGAGACGCTGGCGCTGGTCAAGGGCGCCGGGTACGCCGACGCCGTGCACGTCGGCGGCGGCGTGGTGGCCTGGGTGCGCCAGATCGACCCGTCGCAGCCGTCGTACTGAGCGACCGCTCGTCGCTCACGTCCGCCGCGCAACCGGCGTACCACCCGGCGCGCGATGCTGACCCGCGCCGAGGACCCCGACGCCGCCGAAGCCGCCCGGCGCAGCGCCCGGTTCTCGCGGGTGAGCCGTCGGACGTCGGTCATCATCGCCGCGATCACCGCCGGACGCGGCGGCCGCGAGCTCTGCGTCGGTGACGCTGTCGGGATGCCGCCGGGCGGGCAGGTCCGCGGGAGTCCGCAGGTCCCGCACGTCACCGATCACGTGGTATCCGCCGGCGATGACGTCCTCGACGATCCGGTCGCCGCGGGTGCGCAGCTCGGCGACCCGTTCGCGTGAGGGCCAGAACTTCTCGCCGCGACGGGGGACCAGCTTGCCCTGGGCGAGGTAGCCACGGATCCAGTTTCCGCGGTCCTGGGCGGAGGTGAACCCCTTCAGGTCGCCGTTGACGCGTCGGAGCAGCTCTACCTCGACGACGCCGAGCGACTCGTTCTGCGCCGATCCCTCCGTCGCGCACGTGGTCGGGTCGATGCCGAGCAGGGCGGCGAACCGCAGCCACAGGGTCTCCCGCGGCTCGCTCGGCTTCGGCAGCGTGAGCACGTGCACGCGGTCCGCAGGCAGCAAGGCTCCCCACCGGTGCAGCACATCGGCGAGGTCCAGGGTTCCCCAGCCCCACACGTTGAGCGGATCGGTCTCGTCGGTGCGCGGGTACTTGTCGATGGGCGTGGTGGAGCCGTTCTTGACCAGTTCCTGCCACCGGGCCGTGACGAGGCTGAGCGTGTCCCGGGCGGTCACCACGACATGGATCTCGGCCCCACCGAGCTCGGAGAACGCGCGCCTCACCTGCTCGGTGCTCGCAGCGGCGAAGAACTCGTGACTCACCACGGCGGTACCGTCCCAGCCGTTGACCTCCCCGGTCAGCCGGTCCCAGGCCGCCGGGGCCTCCGGGGAACGCCGCTCGAGGTTCGGGTCCTCGCGCACCACGCCACTGGCCCACAGGTGCTGCCGCCTGGAGTCACCGGGCAACAGGATTCCCTGCCCCGCAAGCACCTCGTGGTTGTTCCACATGAGCGTCTGGAGGTAGGTGGTGCCGGTCTTGGGCAACCCGATGTGGAGGTAGACGCGTCGAGCCATCGCGGTACTACCGGCCCTCAGTTCCCACTCGCCTTGCCCCGCACCCGCAGGCGATCCTCATCGTTGCCATTCGACCACCAGCCGTCCGACGGTGCCCCACCGTGCTCCCGGGGTTCTTCCATCTTGCGCTCTTTCGCGACACGACGGTCGCGAAACGACCCTCGAATTCCTCGACCACGGTCCGCACTGAGCCGACCGGCTCCAGCCGTAACCCCCTTCGGGGGTGCCTCGTTGGGCACTCGAACGGCGCGTCCCCGCGCCGTCAGAGTGGGAGGAACCCTCGCATGCGCCACACCCGTACCCGATCCCTGCTGGCGGTCGCCGCCTCCGCCGTCCTGGCCGGCGTCGGCCTGCTGGGCAGCGGCTCGTCGGCCGAGGCAGCGACGCAGTACGCGCCCGCCGACACGGCCCTCATCCACCCGGGCACGATGATGTACACCGACGGCGCCCAGTGCACCGCCAACTTCGTGTACACCGACGGTGCCGGCAACACCTACGTCGGGTACGCCGCGCACTGCGCCGGCAAGGGGTCCTCGACGGACACCAACGGCTGCAGCACGGACTCGGTCCCGCTCGGCACCAGGGTCGACTTCAGCAACGACGGCAACCTCGCCTCCGAGGGCACCGTCGTCGGCCACGGCACGCTGGCCTACAGCTCCTGGATCACCGAGCACCAGCTGGGTACGACGGACGCGAACACCTGCGCCTACAACGACCTGGCGCTGGTCAAGGTCGACGCCGCCGACGTCTCGAAGGTCAACCCGTCGGTCCCGTTCTGGGGCGGCCCGACCGGCATCGACACCGACGGCACCGCCGCCGGCGACCGCGTCTACACCTACGGCAACTCCTCCCTCCGCGCCGGCGTCGAGCCGCTGAAGCCCCACACCGGCGTCAGCCTCGGTGACGATGCCGCCGACGGTGGCTGGTCGCACCCGCTCTACACCGTGACCCCCGGCATCCCGGGTGACTCGGGCAGCGGGTTCATGAGCGCCGACGGCAAGGCGGTCGGCGTGCTCTCCACGCTCGGCCTGGCCCCGCTGCCGGCGTCGAACAACATCGGCGACCTGGCCAAGGAGCTGGCGTTCGCGCAGGCGAACTCCGGGATCGGTGGCCTGCAGCTGGTCAACGGCACGGAGCCGTTCAACCCGGTCCTCTGACCGACCCGGCACCACCAGAACCGGCCTCACCGTCTCGGGGAGGCCGGTTCTGCGCGTGCTGCTCGCCGAGCGACCGTGAGCCGACTGACTCCCGGGCATACATTGTCCCGGTGATGGGTCGGGGCCGTGCCGCGCTGCTGGCCGTCGCGTGCTTCCTGGGCGTGGTCGCGGTGGCCTGGGCCACCGCGGGCGGGCCGGTCCGGATGCCCGACCTGTCGTTCGGCGGCGGACCCGCGCCGCAGGTGCCCGTGGCCAGCCCGTCCGCGACGACCTCCCCGAGCGCCGCGCCGTCCCGGGCGCCCCACGGCAGGCCGAAGCCCGCGGACCGGGCGACCATCGACCTGTCCTGGATCCGCTACGTGGTGGTCGGCGGCCTGGCCCTGCTCCTGCTGGTCTGGCTGGTGCGCACCGTGCCGCGCCGGGTGCTGCGGATCTGGCGCGACCTGCCCGACGAGGACCCCGACGACCCCGACGACCCCGCCGGTCCGCGCTCGCCCGAGGAGCTGGCCGCGGCGGTCGCTGCCGACCGGGACGCGCAGCTGGCCGCCGTGCAGGAGGGCACGCCCCGCAACGGGGTGGTCGCCGCCTGGAGCCGGCTGGAGGAGATCGCCGCCGAGACCGGCCTGGCGCGCCAGCGGTGGGAGACCTCCGCGGAGTTCACCGCGCGGATGCTGGCCGGGCTCCCGGTCGACGCGGCCGCCGCCCTCGAGCTCGGCACGCTCTACCGCCGGGCACGGTTCTCCTCCCACGAGCTGACCGAGGACGACCGCGACCGGGCCCGCGCGGCGCTGACCGTGCTGCACCACGGTCTCCGGACGGTGCACCGGTGACCGCGCTCGGGGTGGTCGCCCTGGTGGCGGCGGTGACCGGGCTGGTCGCCCTCGGCTGGCGGGTCAGCCGGCCGGCGACGTCGCCGGCGTGGCGCGCCCAGACGCCCGACGTCTCAGCCGTCGCGTCCCGTGACGGCCGGCTCTGGGCGCTGGAACGCGTCGTGACCGGTCACCTCACCTCGCGCGAGCCCACCAGCGCGCTCGCCCTCCAGCTCCGTGAGCTCGCCGACCGGCGGCTCGCGCTGCGGCACGGTGTCCACTGGGACACCGACCGCGCCCGCACCGTCGAGCTGCTCGGTCCGGAGGTGGTGGACCTGGTCGAGGCCCGGCCGCCGCGCCGGATGAGCCTGGGCCAGATCGACGCCGTACTGCGACGAATCGAGGACGTGTGACCGGACAGACGACCGCCATCGACGTACCGGAGGCCACCCGGCTCGCCGGCCGGGTCCTCGACGAGGTCGAGCGCGCCGTGGTGGGCAAGCGCGGCCCGCTGACGCTGGTCCTGGCCGGCATCCTGGCCGGCGGCCACGTGCTGCTCGAGGACTTCCCGGGGCTCGGCAAGACGCTCGCCGCGCGCTCGTTCGCGCAGGCGCTCGGGCTGCGGTTCACCCGCGCGCAGTTCACGCCCGACCTGCTGCCGGCCGACCTCACCGGCTCCTACATCTACGACCAGAAGCAGGGCGAGTTCGTCTTCCGGCCGGGGCCGCTGTTCACCGGCCTGCTGCTCGCCGACGAGATCAACCGGACGCCACCGAAGACCCAGTCCGCACTGCTGGAGGCGATGCAGGAGCGGCAGGTCACGGTCGAGGGACAGACCCACCGGCTCGACGCACCCTTCCACGTGCTGGCCACCGCCAACCCGGTCGAGTACGAGGGCACCTACCCGTTGCCGGAGGCCCAGCTCGACCGGTTCCTGCTGCGGGTCGGCTTCGGCTACCCGTCGGCCGCCGAGGAGTGGGACGTCGTACGCCGCCGGCTCGACCGTCGCCAGGAGGAGATCCTGCTCGACCGGGTGACCGACGCGCACGGGCTGCTCGCGATCCAGGGCGCCCTGGAGACCGTGGAGGTCGACCGCAGCGTGGGCGACTACTGCGTGCGGCTGGTCGAGGCGACGCGCAGCCACGGCGACGTGCTGATCGGGTCGTCGCCGCGCGGGTCGCTGGCCCTGGTGCTGACCGCGCGGGCGCACGCCGTGATCCAGGGCCGCGACTTCGTGGTCCCCGAGGACGTGAAGGCGGTGGGCGCCGCGGTCCTCGGGCACCGGATCACGGTCAAGCCGGAGCTCTGGATGACCGCGGTGACCGGGACCAGCGTGGTCACGGAGGTGCTGCAGCAGGTGGCCACGCCGCGGGCACTCGAGCCGTGACCGAGGGCTGGCGCCCCACGGAGACGCTGGTGCGCGCGCTCGCGGCGGGCGCGGGGTGCGCCGTCGTCGCGGTCGCGTTCGGCCGGCCCGACCTCTGGGTGCTCGGGGCGCCCTTGCTCGTGGCCGGCGTGCTCGCCCTCGTGCGGCGGCCACCGCTCGACGCGCACCCGCTCCGGCCGGTGGCGGACCTCGCGAACCGGTCCCTGCGCGAGGGGCAGCGCACCTCGGTGACGGTCCGGCTCGGCGGGCTGCGGGGCGCGGAGCAGGTCACCCGCACCGTCGACCGGGCGGCCTTCGTCACGGTCGACCGGCAGAGCCGGGCGTCGACGCACCTCTGCGACCCCGACGCGGACACGCACGACCTGGTCGTCGACCTGACCGCCGAGCGCTGGGGACACCGTGAGGTCGGCGCGGGCCAGGCGGCGGCGACCAGCCCGTGGGCGGGTTGGCGCTGGGGGCCGCAGCCCGTGCCCGGCCGGTCGCTCACCGTGCTGCCCGCGGCGGCCGGCTTCGCCTCCCGTGCGCAGGCGCCGCACCCGCTCGGCCTGGTCGGCGCGCACCAGTCGCGCCGCACCGGCGACGGCAGCGAGTTCGCGGGCATCCGGCCGTTCGCGGTCGGCGACCGGCTGCGCCGGATCAACTGGCGGGTGTCGCTGGCCACGGGCGAGCTGCACGTGGTGCAGACCCGCGCCGAGGAGGACACGGCCGTCCTGCTGCTGGTCGACGCGCTCGTCGGACGTCGGCGCGAGTGGTGGCGTGGACGGGTCCGCGAGCAGCCTGGACCTGACCGTGCGGGCCGCCTCCGCGCTCACCGAGCACCACCTCCGTGCCGGCGACCGGGTCGGCCTCCGGGTCCTCGGGCCGGCGGAGGCGCCGGTCGGGTTCGGCTCCGGAAGCGCGCACCGGATGCGGATCCTGCACTCGCTGGCGCGGATCCGTCCCGGACGCTCCGACGAGGCGAACGGCCCGGCGGTTCCGGCTGCACGCGCCCGACGGCACCGTGGTGCTGCTGCTGACCCCGATGCTCGACGAGCTGACCGCCACGGTCGCCGCGACCGTCGCCCGCAGCGGGCTGCCGCTGGTCGTGGTCGACACCCTCCCCGGCGAGCGCCCCGGACGGCGGGACGACCGCCCGGGCGCGGGCGATCGCCGGCACCGCCTGGCGGATGCGGATGGTGGAGCGCGACCTGGTCCTCGGCGAGGTGGCCCGCGCCGGCTGCCCGGTGGTGCCGTGGCGCGGCCCGGGAACGCTCGACGAGGTGATGCGCCGGCTCGCCCGGCGGGCCCAGCTCCCGCGGGTGGTGCAGCGGTGACCGGCCGGCTCCGCGTCGCCGTACGACGGGCGCTGCGGATCGCGGCCCCGTCGCAGTGGGCGGCGCGGCTGGTGGTGCTGCTCGCGCCGTTCGTGGTGGTGCTCGCCGCGGGGACGGCCGGTGCCGAGGTGCCGCGCTGGTTCCTGCTCGTGGTGCTGCTCACGGCCGGCGCGTCCGCGCTCCGCCCGGACACCCACGCCGTGGGCGCGACCCTGCTCGTGCTGCTCGTCTTCTGGTGGTGGTCGGGTCCGGCCGCGTCCGACGGGCCGGTGCTGCTGGCCGCCGCGGGCGTGGTCGCGCTCCACGTCGCCGGCACCCTGGCCGGCTACGCCCCGGCGGCCACCGGCCTGGACGCCGGGCTGGTCCGGCTGTGGCTCCAGCGCGCCGGGCTGCTGTGGCTGGTGGCCCTCCTCGCCTGGGGCGCTCGCCGGGTGGCCGACGCGAGCGCCATCGACACGGTCCTCGGGCTGGTGCTGCTGGCGGCGGTCTGCTGGTGGGCGGCGGTCCGCTACGGCCGCACCCGGCCGCTCGGGGGCGCGTGATGCCGGCGCGCCGGACCGAGGAGTACGTCGAGCGGGTGCTCTCGCTGGTCGAGCAGGTGCCGCCCGGCCGGGTCACGACGTACGGCCTGATCGCCGAGGTCGTCGGCAGCGGCCCGCGGCTGGTCGGCAACGTGATGGCGACCGAGGGGGGAGGGGTGCCGTGGTGGCGGGTCGTGCGCGCCGACGGATCGCTCCCGCCCTCGCACGCCGACGAGGCCCGGCAGGCCTACCTCGAGGAGGGCACGCCGCTGCGTCCCTCGGGGTCGGTGGACATCCGGCGGGCGGTGTGGCTGCCGCCGCTGGCGGAGTAGCGCGTCAGCCGAGTGCGGCGATCGCGGCGTCGTAGTCCGGCTCCTGGCTGATCTTCGGGACGACCTCGGTGTGCAGGACGGTGCCGTCGCCGTCGAGCACCAGCACCGCCCGCGCCAGCAGGCCGCGCCAGCCGCCGTCGGCCATGGTCAGGCCGTAGTCGGCGCCGAAGTCCGAGCGGAACCCCGAGCCGACGACCACGCCCTCGATGCCCTCGGCTCCGCAGAAGTTCGCCAGCGCGAAGGGCAGGTCGTTCGAGACGCAGACCACGTCGGTGTCGTCGAGGTCGGCCGCGAGCTCGTTGAACCGGCGCACGCTCGCCTGGCACACGCCGGTCGCGATGCTCGGGAAGACGTTGAGCACCGTGCGGGTGCCCGGCGTGCGGGTCACGTCGGCGAAGTCGCCGCCGGTCAGGGTGAAGTCGGGAGCGGTGCTGCCGACGGCAGGGGGCTCACCGGTGGTGTGGACGGTGGTGTCGCCGAGTGCAGTGATGGCCATGCCGCAATTCTGGCAGGCGGGTCAGCCCGCCCGCGCCCGCGTCCGCTCGGCGAGAGCGGCGAGGGCCATCGGGAAGATCTCGGCCGGTGGGGTGACCAGCCCGGCACCGACCTGGCCGACACCCGCCTTCGCGCCCGCCATGCCGGTGTTGATCTGCGGCAGGATGCCGGTGCGGCAGACCCGGGTGACGTCGATGCCGGTCGCGGTGCCCTGGAACTCCAGCACCGGGATCGTCCAGCGCGGGTTCTCCCCGAGCGTGATCTCGTGCATCCGGCGGCTGGTGGCCAGCGCGTCGGGCACGGTGCCGCCGACCAGGCGCACGATGGCGGGGGCGGTCGCCATCGCGAAGCCGCCGATGCCGGCGGTCTCGGTGATCGCGGAGTCGCCGATGTCGGGGTTGGCGTCGTCCGGGCCGTAGTCACCGAGGAAGAGGCCCTCGGCGACCTGCGCCGGCCCGGTGAACCAGGTGTCGCCGGTGCCCGCGACCTGGATCCCGAACTCGGTGCCGTTGCGGGCCATCGCGACCACCATCGTCGACCCCTCGATGCCGCGCGCCGCGTCGAGCGCGAGCTTGCAGGCCGGCATCGCCAGGTTGAGGAAGAAGTGGTCGTTGCCGCCGACGAAGCGCAGCGCCTCCGCGATGTCGGCCGGGTCGGCGCCGGAGTCGACCATCGCCGGAGCGAGGTCGCGCAGCAGCATCAGGGTGCCGGCGCGGTTGCGGTTGTGCGCCTCGTCGCCCATCTGGAGCATCTGGGTCAGGATCCCGGTGACGTCGACCGGCCCGGCGCCCGCGACGGCGGTCTGCAGCAGCGGCCCGAGCACCGCGGACATCCAGCGCAGCCGGTCGAGCACCTCGGGCCCGTACGCGCCGTACCGGAGCACCTTGCCGAGCCCCTCGTTCAGGGAGCAGTACGTACGCCGCCCCGTGGCCGGGTCCTCGAGCACGAACAGCCACATGCTCGGCGACACCACGCCCGCCATCGGGCCGACCGCGTCGTGGTGGTGGCACGGCTCGAACGTCCAGTCGCCGGCGGCGAACCGCTCGGCCGCCTGCTCGGGGTCGTCGACCAGCCCCTCGAGCGCGGCGGCGCCCATCAGCGCGCCCTGCAGCGGGCCGGAGGCGGTGTCCCACCCGATCGGCGGCCCGGCGTGGAGGAACTGGCCGGGCTGCAGGCCGAGCACGTCGGAGGCCGGGCGGACGTCGACCAGCATCGCCTGCACGCCGAGCACGGCGGCCAGCGCCCGGGCGTTGGCGTCGGCGCGCAGCGGGTCGGTGGCGACGGTCGCGAGGTCGGCCTCGGTGCCCTCCATCGGCGGTCGCCAGGTCACCCGGTCGACCTCCGCGGCCTGGCTCTCGATCGCGTCCGCGAACAGGTCGGCTCCCACGCTCACGATCCGGGTCACGACGTCGCTCCCAGCAGGTCGAGGGCCCGGCGGGTGGCCCGGGCGTTGGACAGGTGGACCTCGGCGCCGGCCTCGGCCAGGGCCGCCCGTTGCGCGTCCAGGCCCTGCGGGTCGCCCGTCGTACCGACGCAGGAGACGACGACCGGCACGCCCTTCGCCACGACGTCGCGGACCACCGGCGCGAGCGCGGCCGCCGGGTCCGGCTCGGCGCCGTGGCCGAGCACCACGTCGAGCAGGACGACGCCGGTGCGCGGGTCGTCGGCGACGCGGGAGAGGTGGTCGAGCCGGATCGTGGGGTCGATCATCGGGTGCGCCCGGCCCTGGGTGAGCTCGTCGGCACCGAAGTCGACCATCGGGTGCTCGCCCCCCGCGATCAGCGCCGCCTCGTCGCGCAGGGTGCCGCCGACGAACAGCCCGTGCAGGAGGTCGCCCGCCGGGTCGGCCGGTGTCGAGCCGTCGAGCCCCGCTGACCGGCCACTCCGGTACGGCGTGGCCGAGCCGCTGCAGGACGCGCTCGGCGGCCGCCGTCAGGTCCGGCTGCCCGGGTCCGAGGAGCGCGATCTCGACCGGGGTGTCCAGCGCCGCGGCGAACTCCCGGATGCTCGGTGGCCACGTCGTCGGCCGGCGGCTTGGAGACCAGCACGATCAGCTCGACCGCGGGGTCGGCGTCGAGCCGGCGCAGCGCCTCGCGGGTGGAGCGGCCGCCGACCGCCGAGGAGAGGTCGCGGCCGCCGACGCCGAGGGCGTTCGAGACGCCGACACCGGCATGGTCGAGGAGGGCGAGGAGCTGCTGGCAGCCGGTGCCGGAGGCGGCGACGATGCCCACCGGTCCGGGACTCGTCGCGTTGGCGAAGCCCAGGCCGAGGCCGTCGACGACGGCGGTGCCGCAGTCCGGGCCCATCACCAGCAGCCCGCGCGCCTCGGCGGCCGTCTTGAGCGCGACCTCCTGCTCGACCGGCACGTTGTCGCTGAAGAGCATCACGTCGTGGCCGGCGTCGAGCGCGTCCATCGCCTCGACGGTCGCGCTGGCGCCGGGCACGGAGACCAGCACGAGCGCGTCGGCGCCGGCCTCGCGGAGCGCGGCGCCGGTGGTGCGGTGGGGCTCCCGCGTGGCCCCGCCGTCGTCGCGGCTCGTCGTACGCGTCAGGGCGGTGTCGACCGCGGCCAGCGCCGCGTCGAGGGCGGACGTCGTCGTCGAGCCGGATCGCCACCACCATGTCGTTGGGGGTCGAGGCCGGGAGCGTGAAGCCCATCTGCTCCAGCACCTCGAGGTTGAGCGGCGTCGCCATCGCGACCTGCGCGGTCGCGACACCCTCGACGCCCTGCACGGCGCGGCTGACCTGGAGCAGCGTCACCGAGTCGGCGTACGCACCGGGGCGGAGCTCGACGTGGGTGCTGTTCATGGCGGCCTCCAGACGCAGGGCGGCACCGAGCAGCAGCCCGGCGCCCGAGGTGTGGCCGACGTCGGCCAGCGCGACGGCGGCGTCGGCGATCTCGTGCCGCCGGTCGTCGGACGCGTCCGGCCGGTGCAGGGCGACGACCAGCGCGCGGAACTCCGGGCAGCACCTCGCCGCGCTGGGCGCAGTCGAGGAGCGTGGCCGACAGGAGCGTGGTGCGCTGCCGGGCGTCGGGCAGCACGACCGGCGCACCGAGCGCGTACGACGTCGCGGCCCAGCCGGCCAGCACGTCGTCGCCGAGCGGGGTCAGCCCGCTGCCCCGGCCGATCAGGTCCTCGGGGTGGGTGGCGATGCGGGAGGTGAGGGTGCCGAGCTCGGTGGCTGCGGTTTCCCCACAAGTGCGTAGCAACCTGCACCACGGAAGCCGGTTGCGCGTGCAGTTTCGGGACAGTTGTGGAGACCAGCCGGCCCACCCGCACCGTCCCGACCCCGTCCAGCACGAGCGCACCGTCACCGATCGTGGCGCCGGTGACCGTGTCGAGCGGCAGGGGAGCCGGCACGGCGAGCGCGCAGGGCACGCGCGTCGCGGGGCCGGCGACGACCCCGAGGCACCAGCCGTCGTGGTCCAGGTAGACCGCGTCGCGGCCACGGTGCACGACCGTCAAGGGGCGGAGGGGCCCTTCGAGCAGGGCGGCGACGCGGGGGCCGGCGGACGCCTGCACGGTCGCCCGGGTGGTCGCGCGGGTGCCCAGGACCGTCATGCTCACCGACGCTACCGACCGGCGATACGGTGTGCGATGTGAGGTTCTGCCAACGATGCCGGTGAGCAGGTGCAGGAGTTGACAGCCGACGAGACGATGCCGCGCGCGACGCTCGAGCGCGTCGACGCGCTGCACATCGGGCTCACCCAGATCGTGCTCGAGGGCGGCGACCTGAGCATGATCGCCGAGGAGCTCTCCCGCGCGCTCGGCCTCGGC
The DNA here is from genome assembly GCA_963754145.1 of uncultured Actinomycetota bacterium. Classification (GTDB taxonomy): domain Bacteria; phylum Actinomycetota; class Actinomycetes; order Propionibacteriales; family Nocardioidaceae; genus Marmoricola. Next base: position 58,694 of record CAVWFF010000005.1, on the reverse strand, counting down.
GTGCTGGTCACCACGAGCGACGGCCGGCAGCGGGCGGCAGCGCTCACCGACGCCACCCGCGCGGCCCTCGACGCGGCCGGGCTCCTCGACTCGACGGGTCGCTTCCGCACCGAGCAGGTCGGACCCGACGGCACCCCGGTCGGCGCCGGCCAGGTACGGATGCTCCGCGTCGTCGCCGGCGGCAGCGACCTGGCCCGCCTCGTCTGCGTGCGCGACGACGCGCCGGTCACCGGCGACGACGTCCGGGCCATGGAGCGCGCCTCGGCCGTCGCCGCGCTGCTGATCACGCGCGAGGAAGCCGTGACCGCGGTCGAGAGCAAGTACCGCGGCGACTTCCTCCGCGACGTCTTCCTCGGCCGCGCCGGCGAGGAGGACTACGTCGTCGAGCACGCGGCCGGCTTCGGCTGGGACCTGGTCCGGCCGCTGGTCGTGGTCGCCGCCGAGATCGACCCCCCGCCTCCCGGCGAGGAGCCGGTCCCGCAGCACCGGCACCGGCAGTGGCAGGAGCGGTTCTCCGCCGCCTGGCGCACCGTCACCGCGGGCATCGACGCGACGGCCCCCAGCGTCGACTTCTCCTCGGAGGTGGTCACGCTGCTGCCGGTCGCGCCCGACGACCACGAACCCGTCGTACGACGCGCGGTGCACGGCGTCGCCGGCGACAAGGGCGGCGGGCGCCGGAGCTTCTCGGTCGGCGTCAGCCGCGTCGTCACCGACCTCGCCGAGCTGCCCGAGGCCTACGCGCAGGCCCGGCGGGCGCTCGAGGTGGGCCGCCGGATCCACGGCGGCGGGTCGACCACGTGGTTCGACCAGCTCGGCCTGCACCGGCTGATCGCGCTCGTGCCCGACACCGCGGAGCTGCGCGCGTTCGCGCACGACGTGCTCGGCGACCTCGCCGGCACCGGCCAGGACGCGGCCGACCTGCGCGAGACGCTCCAGGTGCTGCTCGACACGAACTTCAACGTCGCCGAGGCGGCGCGCACCCAGTTCTTCCACTACAACACGATGCGCTACCGCGTCAGCAAGCTCGAGCGGCTCCTCGGTCCGGTCGGCAGTGACCCGCACCTGCGGCTCGACGTCGCCGTCGCGCTGCGGGTGCTGGAGATCACCGGCTGAGCCGGTCCAGGCCGTCTCAGTCGTCCACCGGGATCCGGGTCAGCAAGAACGGCGCGTTCGCCGGGTCGGGGATCCCGAACCGGGCGTTGGCCACCCACAGCGAGTGGTGCACCAGGCGGACGTGGACGGGACGTCGAGCAGTCGGGGCTGGTCAGGGTGTCGACGACCTCGCCGCTCAGCGCGTCGCGGGCCAGCTCGACGACGGTGACCACGCCGTTGCCCGTGACGTACAGCGTGCGGTGGTCGGGCTCGATGCCGTCGGCGCCGGGGACCGACACGCCCTCGATCGTGGTCGCCTCACCGGTGGCCTTGTCGACCCGGAACAGCAGGCCGGTGTTCGACTGCCCCACCACCAGGCCGTGGCGGGTCTTCACGATCCCGTTGGCGTTGAACTCGCCGGGGATCGAAGCTGATGTCACCGGTCAGCGGGAGCAGCTGCGCCGGTCCCGACGCCGGGAGGCGATGGCCGTGGCGACGCTCCAGCGGGACGACGACGAGCTCCTGGTTGAAGGAGTCGGTGGCGTAGACGGCCTTCCGGGTGACGACCAGGTCGTTGATGAAGCGGCCCGTCGGCGACCCGGTGGCGTGGTGTAGGTGGCGAGCAGCTCGCCGGTCTTCGCGTCCTGGGCCCGGACCTCGCCGGAGGGGCCGCCGGCCACCCAGATCACGTCGCGCCGCTTGTCGAAGTCGAGGCCGACCGCGGGCTTGCCGGTCGCGCTCTCCGGGAGCACGCGTGTCTCACCGGTGCGCGGGTTCGCCTTGAGGATCGAGCCGGTGGCCAGCGAGCCGGAGAACACCTTCTTGCCGTCGGTGGTGACCCCTTCGGGCTGCCAGCCGATCGGCAGGGCGATCTGGTCGGGGCCATCGTCGTGATCGCCGTGGCTCGCGACGGCGGGAGCCGCCGCGGCGGGGAGCAGGCACAGCGACAACAACGCTGCGGCGATGGACAGGGGGAGCGGATCATGGGCGTGCACCTTCCGGGTCGCGGTCCGCGGGCCCCCCTGGACACCTCAGACCTCATGGTGGCGTCCCATCGTGCGCCGGACCGTCCGGGCGGTCAACCGTCTGGAGGGACCTCACAGCAGCCTCTCAGTTGCCCTCGACCTGCTTCTTGAGGCCGTCGAGCATCATCTGCCAGTTGGCCCGCGAGTGCTCCGCCTCCTCCTCGCTGCCGTTGTTGTCCTGGCTGAGCGAGACGGTCGTGACGCCGTCGTTCTCGTCGAGCTCGTAGACCAGCGTGTGGTAGTTCTCCGGCACGTCGTCCTGCCCCGTGAGCGGGCTGAAGTGCGTGACCGAGAGCCGCTCGGGCTCGTCGTACGCCAGCACCTGTCCCTTGTCCTGGTAGGGCCTGCCCTCCCACTCGCCGTTCCAGGTGATCGGGTGCCCGACCTCCCAGTCGGTCTCGACGCGCGAGCCGAACATGTACGCCGCGATCTGGTCGGGCTCCGTGAGCGCTGCCCAGACCCGGCGTCGCGGGGGCCTCGATGTCGATGCTGGCGGTGGCCACGATTCCGTTCATGGCGAGTCGCCTACCCGCTCCGACGCGCCCACAACCCTTGCTAGGCGACATCGGCGTTCCTTCGGCATTTGTCGCCGGTGTGGGTGTGTCATGGACCCGACTAGGTTCGGCCTACTCGGGGGTCCGGTGCGCGTACGAGGAGGCAGTCATGTCGATGTTCAGCTGGACCGTCGTGCACGACGGGAAGACCCCGCCCCCGGGCGAGGCCGTCGGTCCGATGGAGCGGCTCAGCTGGGGCCGCACGGCGGGTCTCGGCGCCCAGCACGTGGTGGCCATGTTCGGCGCCACGTTCGTGTTCCCGCTGGTGATGGGGCTCGACCCCAACCTGGCGATCCTGTTCTCGGGCATCTGCACGATCCTGTTCCTGCTGATCGTGTCCAACCGGGTGCCGAGCTACCTGGGCACCAGCGCCTCGTTCGTGGCCAGCGTCGCCGCGATCCGGGCGCAGGGCGGCGACTCGGCCGACGTCACCGGCTCGATCATGGTCGCCGGCCTCGTGCTCGCCCTGGTCGGCGTGCTCGTCCACTTCGCCGGGGCACGGCTGATCCATGCCGTGCTGCCGCCGGCGGTCACCGGCGCGGTCGTGATGCTGATCGGCTTCAACCTCGCGCCGGTCGTCGCCGGCATCTACTGGCCCCAGGACCAGTGGATCGCGCTCGCCACCACGACCTTCATGGTCCTCGCCGCCGTGATGCTGCCCGGCTTCTGGTCCCGGATCGCGGTGTTCCTGGCGCTGATCTTCGGCTACGTGCTGTCGTGGGTCTGCGACGTCCTCTTCGGCCAGATCCACTCCATCACCGGCGCCGACGTCACCAAGCAGGTCGACCACGACCGGGTCAGCTGGGCCGGGGTCAAGGTCGCGGACTGGATCGGCTTCCCCTCCGGCAAGCTCGCCGACGGCGTCTCCGTGGTGCACGGGCCGAGCCTTTCCCTGACCTTCATCCTGCTCGTGCTGCCGGGCGTGATCGCCCTGATCGCGGAGAACACCGGGCACGTCAAGGCGGTCGCCGAGATGACCGGCGACGACCTCGACCCCTACATGGGCCGCGCGATCGCCGCCGACGGCGCCGCGACCGCGCTGGCGAGTGCGTTCGGTGGCTCGCCCACGACGACGTACGCCGAGAACATCGGCGTCATGGGTGCCACCCGGGTGTACTCCACGGCGGCCTACTACGTCGCGGCCGTGGTCGCGATCCTGCTCGGCCTGTGCCCGAAGTTCGGCGCGGTCGTGAGCGCCACCCCGGGCGGCGTGCTCGGCGGGATCACGGTCGTCCTCTACGGCATGATCGGCCTGGTCGGCGCCAAGATCTGGGTGGAGAACGGGGTCGACTTCGGCAACCCGGTCAACCTGGTCGGCCTCGCCGCCGGCATCATCGCCGGCATCGGCGGCGTGACGCTCCAGATCACCGACAACTTCTCGCTGAGCGGCATCGCGCTCGGCACGATCATGGTGATCGTCTACTTCCACCTGGTGAAGGGCCGCCGCGAGGAGCTCGGCGCCGGCGAAGCCACGAAGGTCATGTGACCCGACCTGTGAGAATCGACAGGTGAAGCCGGCACCCTTCGCGTTCGCCCGCCCGCGATCGCTCGACGAAGCCGTCGGGCTGCTCGCGGGCACGGCGGACGCGAAGGTGCTGGCCGGGGGACAGAGCCTGGTGCCGCTGCTCTCGATGCGGCTGGCCGCACCGTCGATGCTGGTCGACATCAACGCGCTGCCCGACCTCGACCACGTCACCTCCGACGACGACGGGGTCCGCGTCGGCGCGCTCGCCCGGCACTCCGCGGTGCTCGCCGACGAGGACGCCCGCCGGGTCCAGCCGCTGCTCGCCCTCGCGCTGGCCCACGTCGCCCACGCCACCATCCGCAACCGCGGCACCACCGTCGGCTCGCTCGCCCACGCCGACGCCGCGGCCGAGATGCCGGTGGTGCTGCGCCTGCTCGGCGGCTCGCTCGACGTGGTCGGGCCCGACGGCCGGCGCACGATCGCGGCCGACGACCTGTTCGCGGGACCGATGGAGTGCACGCTCGCCCACGGGCGAGATCGCGGTGGAGGCGTTCTTCCCGGCGCTCGCCGACCGGCACCGGCGTGGCCTTCGACGAGGTCGCCCGCCGGCACGGTGACTACGCCCTGGTCGGTGTCGCCGCCCTGGTGGCGGTCGACGACGGACGCGTGACGTCTGCCCGCGCCGGCTACCTGTCCGTCTCCGACGTGCCGACGGTGGTCGACCTGACCGACGCGCTCGACGGCACCGTCGACGACGACTCCCTCACCCGTGCAGCCGACGCGGCGCTCGCCGAGCTCGAGCCCGCAGCCGACATCCACGCCACCCGCGCCTACCGCGAGCAGCTGGTGCGGGTGCTGACCGCCCGCGTCCTCCGGCGGGCGTACGACGACGCCGGGAGCGTCGACATGAACCCCACGAATCGCTCGCAGCCCGATTCCGCGGGGACCCCGAAAACATGAACGAGTACAGCAGCGGCGAGGACCTCTTCGACGTCCGGCTCCACGTCAACGGCGCGACGTACGACGTGCGCGTGCCTGCCCGCCGGCTGCTCTCCGACGCGCTGCGCCACGACCTCGGCCTGACCGGCACCCACGTCGGCTGCGAGCACGGCGTCTGCGGCGCCTGCACGGTGCTGGTCGACGGTCAGCCGATGCGGTCCTGCCTGATGTTCGCCGTCTCCGCGGTCGACGCCCGGATCACCACCGTCGAGGGGCTCACCAACGCCGACGGCACGCTCGGTCCGGTGCAGCAGGCGTTCCAGGACTGCCACGCGCTCCAGTGCGGCTTCTGCACGCCGGGCTTCCTGACCACGATCACCGCCGGGCTCGAGCGACAACCCCGACCCGACCGAGGACGAGGCCCGCGACATGATCGCCGGCAACCTGTGCCGCTGCACCGGCTACCAGAACATCGTGAAGGCCGTCGGTCGGGCAGCGGCGCTGCAGAGCGCGAGGGCGACACGTGACCACCAAGCTGTTCGGCACCAAGGTGCCCCGGGTCGAGGACGACCGGCTGCTGCGTGGCGACGGCCGCTACCTCGACGACCTCGCACCCGACGCCCTCCACGCCGCGGTGCTGCGCAGCCCGCACGCGCACGCCCGGATCACCGGCATCGACGTCGACGCCGTGCTCGACGTCGAGGGCGTCGTCGCGGTCTACACCTACGACGACCTCGACGGCCCGATGGCCGAGCCGCTGCCGCTGCTGATCCCGCACCCGACGCTGACCCACGGCCGCACGCAGTACGCGCTGGCGAAGGACGAGGTGAACTACGTCGGCGAGGCGGTCGCGTTCGTGGTCGCGGTCGACCGCTACGTCGCCGAGGACGCGCTGGACCGGATCCGGGTGACGTACGAGCCGCTGCCGGCGGTCGTGGGCATCCCGGCCGCACGCGAGGCGACGCACCTCGTGCACGACGACGTGCCCGGCAACGTCGGCGCCCACATGGAGCAGCACGTCGGCGACGCCGCGGCCGCGATCGAGCAGGCGCCGCACCGGCTCTCCCTCGACCTGGACATCGAGCGCAGCGCCTGCCAGCCGATGGAGGGTCGCGGCACGGTCGCGCGCTGGGACCCCGACCAGGGCCGGCTGCAGGTCTGGACCTCGACCCAGACCGCGACCGGCGTGCGCGCGGCGGTCGCCGCCAAGCTCGGCCTCGACCTGCGCACCGTCGACGTGATCACCCCCGACGTCGGCGGCGGCTTCGGGGTGAAGATCAACCACCCCTGGCCCGAGGAGCTGCTGGTGCCGCTGGCGGCGCGGGCGCTCGGCCGGCCGGTCAAGTTCGTCGAGGACCGACGCGAGCACTTCATCTCCAGCGCGCACGAGCGCGGCCAGCAGCACCACGTGGAGGTCGGCTTCGACGACGAGGGCCGGCTGCTCGGGCTGAGCGTGCGGTTCTGGCACGACCACGGCGCCTACACGCCGTACGGGCTGATCGTCCCGATCATCACCTCGACCCAGCTGCTGGGGCCGTACAAGCCGCGCAACTACTCGGTCGTCTTCGACAGCGTCTACACCAACACCGTGATGGTCACGCCCTACCGCGGCGCCGGCCGGCCGCAGGGCGTCTACACGATGGAGCGCACCATGGACGCGATCGCGGCCTTCCTCGGCAAGGACCGCGCCGACGTCCGCTCGGCGAACTTCATCCAGCCCGACGAGTTCCCCTACGACCACGGGCTGATCTTCCAGGACGGCCGGCCGCTCACCTACGACTCCGGCGACTACCCGGCGTCGCTGGCGAAGCTCAAGGCGCTGGTCGGCTGGGACGAGTTCGAGCAGCTCCGCAGCGAGATGGCCGAGCAGGGGCGGCAGGTCGGGATCGGGCTCGCCTGCTACGTCGAGGGCACCGGCGTCGGCCCCTACGAGGGCGCCCACGTGCACGTCGAGACCTCCGGCAAGGTCAAGGTCGCGACCGGCCTGACCAGCCAGGGGCAGGGCCACCAGACGGTCTTCGCGCAGCTCGTCGCCGACGTGCTCGGGGTGCGGTTCGAGGACGTCGAGGTGGTCACCGGCGACACCCGGCGGATGCCGTACGCCGTGGGCACGTTCGCGTCGCGGGCAGCGGTGATGAGCGGGTCGGCGATCCACAAGGCCGCCCTGCGCACCCGCGAGAAGGCGCTGCGGATCGCCGCCGAGGCGCTGGAGGCCGACGTCGACGACCTCGAGATCGCCGACGGCGTGGTCTCGGTCAAGGGCGCGCCCGGCAGCGAGATCAGCCTGGGCACGGTCGCCGTCCTCTCCAACCCGCTGCGCTACGCGTTCGACGAGGCGTCGAAGTCCGCCACCCAGTTCGCCGTCGGCGACCCCGGCAAGCCGCCGGTCGCGGAGGGGGAGCAGCCGGGTCTCGAGGGCACCGACTTCTACTCGCCCGAGCGGTCCACCTTCGCCAGCGGGATGCACGCGGTGATCGTCGAGACCGACCCGCAGACCGCGGAGATCACGATCCTCAAGTACGCCGTCGTGCACGACTGCGGCCACCTGATCAACCCGATGATCGTCGAGGGACAGATCCACGGCGGCGTCGCGCAGGGCGTCGGCGGCGCGCTCTACGAGCGGATGGCGTACGACGAGCACGGCCAGCTCCAGAACGCCTCCTTCATGGACTTCCTGATGCCCTACGTCACCGAGGTGCCGACCAGCATCGAGATCGACCACCTCGAGACCCCCTCGCCGCTCAACCCGCTCGGCATCAAGGGCGCGGGGGAGGCGGGCGTGATCCCGTCGGCCGCGCTCTTCGCCTCCGCGATCGAGGACGCCGAGGGCTTCCCGATCACGGCGATGCCGATCAGCCCGAGCGACCTGTTCGAGCTGCGCGCGGCGCGGGCGGCGGCGGGCCCGGCGAAGCCCGCATTTGCGTGGTTCCCGGGGTTCGGACAGCCGAGTCCGACCCCACAACGACGCAAATGCGGAAGTCGGGAACGACGACCGAGGAGACCCGATGAAGATCAGCGGCCAGAACACCGTCGCCGCCCCGGTCCAGCAGGTGTGGGACGCGCTCCTCGACCCGGCCGTGCTGGTGCGCACGATCCCCGGCTGCGAGCGGCTCGAGGAGACCGGCGACCACACCTACGCGATGACGGTCTCGGCCGGCGTGGCCGCGATCAAGGGCACGTACGACGGCACCTGCGCGCTCTCGGACCTCCACGAGCCGGCCTCGCTGACCATGAAGGTCCAGGGCGCCGGCGCGCCGGGCACGATCGGCGCCACGGTCTCGGTCAGCTTCGGCGACAACGGCGACGGCACGACGCTCCTGCAGCTACGACGCCGACGCGGTGGTCGGCGGCATGATCGGCGGCGTCGGCCAGCGGATGCTGAGCAGCGTCTCGAAGCGGATGGCCGGGGAGTTCTTCGGCAACGTCGAGCGCGCGATCACGCAGCCGGAGGTCGAGGACGGCCGGAGCGTCAGCGAGCACCGCGAGGTCTCCGAGTCCGGTGCCCAGGTCTTCACCGCACCGCCGCGCGCCGCCAGCGGCCTCGACGAGCAGTCCTTCCTCAAGGGCGTCGCGGTGGGCGCCGGGCTGGTGCTGCTCGGCGTGCTCGCCGGCCGGCTCTCCGCGCGACGCATGAGCACCGGGAGCGACCTCACCGTCGCGTCGTCGGCCCGGTCGATGGTCGCGGCCGTCGCCGACGGCACGATCTCCGCCGCCGAGCTGATGGACCTGCACCTGGCCCGGATCGCCGAGCGCAACCCCGAGCTCAACGCGATCGTCTCGCTCGACGAGGAGCGCGCCCGCGCGGGGGCCGCCGCCGCCGACCGGGTGCCGGCCGACCAGCGGGGTCCGTTGCACGGACTGCCCTTCGCGTTCAAGGACACCCACGACGTCGCCGGATGGCGCACCACGTACGGCTCGCCGCTGTTCGCCGACCACGTGCCCGAGGACGACGAGCTGGTCGTCGAGCGCATCCGGCGCGCGGGCGCCGTACCGCTGGGGAAGACGAACGTGCCGGAGTTCGCGGCCGGCTCCCACACGTTCAACACGATCTTCGGCACCACGCTCAACCCGGTCGACCCGACCCGCTCGGCCGGCGGCTCCAGCGGCGGCGCCGCGTGCGCGCTGGCCGCGGACATGGTGCCGCTCGCGGACGGCTCCGACATGGGCGGGTCGCTGCGCAACCCGGCGTCGTTCTGCGGCGTCGTCGGGCTGCGGCCCTCGCTCGGCCGGGTGCCGTCGTGGCCGACGACCAACCTCTGGGAGACCACGGCCACCAGCGGCCCGCTCGCGCGCACCGTGGACGACGTGGCGCTGCTGCTGTCCGTGATCGCCGGGCCCGACCCCCGGGTGCCGACCGCGCTCGGGGAGCCGGGGCACGTGTTCGCGGGGCCGGTGCAGGGCTCGATGGTCGGGATCAGGGTCGCGCTGTCGGTCGACCTCGGCGGCGCGTTCGAGGTGGACGAGCAGGTGGCGTCGGTGGTCGAGGCCTCCGCTGCCGTCCTGAGCCAGGCCGGGGCGTCGGTGGCGTCGGCGTGGCCCGACCTGTCGCTCGGCGAGGACACCTTCCGCACGCTGCGCGCCTGGCTGTTCCAGGACGCCTTCGGCGAGCTGCTGGCCGAGCACCCCGACGCCTTCAAGTCCTCGCTGGCCGACAACATCCGGGCGGGGGAGTCGCTGACCGGCGCGGACGTCGCCCGCGCCTACGCCCAGCGCACGGCGCTGTCGGAGACGATGCGCGCCTTCTTCACGTCGTACGACGTGCTGGCGCTGCCGGTCTCGCAGGTGCCGCCGTTCCCGGCCGACCAGGAGTTCCCGGCGGCGATCAACGGCCGGCCGATGGAGACCTACCTGGACTGGATGCGCTCGGCGTACCTGATCACGGTCACCGGCTGCCCGGCGATCTCGGTGCCGGCCGGCACCACCGAGGACGGCCTGCCGGTCGGCCTCCAGCTGGTCGGCCCGCACGGCAGCGAGCGCCGGCTGCTCGAGGTGGCCGCGGCGTTCGAGGGCGCCGCCGGGCTGCGCGACCGACCGGCGGTGTGAATCCACAGGAATATCCACCGCTCCGGCAAATCTGTGGGTATTCCTGTGGAGATGCGGCACCGTTCTGTGGACGACACGCCGAGCACCGAGAAAACAAGGGAAAGTTTTCGAACAGCTCTTGCCTTGCCGCATCTCCAGGGCATAGAAATCTCCTACGCACTCCTTCGGGGGTGCCGATCTGGCAGAGAAGAAGGTCTGCACGGCGGGGCAACTCGCCGCAGTGCTCGGTGACGGGGCCGCTGGGACCGGACGCAAAGCCAGATCGGCCGGAAGCGTCACAGGACCGGTCAACAGAAGGGCCCTTGCAACTCATACTTGCGAGGGCCCTTCGCCTTTCCCGGATCGTCTCCGGCCCGATGCCACCCCTCCGGCGCGACGCCGGTCCCCGCCGGCTTGTCCACAGGCGGGCGCGCGCAGCTGTGGAAATGTGGATTCCGCTGTGGACGGTAATGCCATTCCTGTGGAGAAAACGGGATCAAGCGAAAAAGTTCGAGAAAAGTCGCGGATAACTCTTGCGCCGCCGCCCGTCGAGGGCATAGAAATCTCCTACGCACTCCTCCGGGAGAGCGGGATCGGCCGGAAGTGAAGGTCCGTACGGCGAGGCAACTCGACGCGGTGGCTGGGTGACGGAGCCACCGGGACCCGGCACGGACGGCAGGTCGACCGGAACGTCACCGATCTCCGGTCACCCGAAGGGCCCTTGCGACTCATACTCGCGAGGGCCCTTCTTCATGCCCGCCTGACGCTCGCACGGGTGGACGCGGTTCGGGCGACCCATGGGTAACCGGGAGGATGAGCCCATGCTCTTCCGGATCCTGGAGTCCGTCGTCCCGCCGGTCGCCCGCGCGATCTGGCGGCCGATCGTGGTCGGCCGCGACAACGTCCCCAGCTCGGGCGGGGTGCTCCTGGCCAGCAACCACCTCAGCTTCGCCGACAGCGTGGTGATCCCGGTCGTGCGCGCCGCGCAAGGTGGCCTTCCTGGCCAAGTCCGACTACTTCACCGGGCACCGGGATCAAGGGCGCGCTCCAGCGCGGCTGGTTCGAGGGGCTCGGCATGCTGCCGGTCGACCGCGACGACACCAAGGCCGCGATCGCCAGCCTCGAGCACCGCGCTCGAGGTGCTCGGCCGCGGCGAGGCGTTCGGCATCTACCCCGAGGGCACCCGCTCCCGCGACGGCCGGCTCTACCGCGGCCGCACCGGCGTCGCCCACCTCGCGCTCACCGCCGGCGTGCCCGTCGTACCGGTCGGGCTGCAGGGCACCGAGAAGCTCCAGCCGGTCGGCTCCCGCTGCCCCAGCTGGCCAAGGTGACCGTCGCCTTCGGCGAGCCGATCGACTTCACCGGCCGCTTCGACGGCGTCCCGCCGGCCGCGCCCGCCGCGAGGTCACCGACGAGATCATGACCGCGATCCAGCGGCTCACCGGCCAGGAGCAGGCCGGCGTCTACAACGACCGCGCCCCCGACGCCTGAGCCGCACCGGTGCGTCAGCGTGGCCGCAGCCCGGCGAGCGAGGAGGCTCGACCCCGACGGCGGCTCCCGACGTCGCCGCGGTGCCGCCGAGCCCGGAGCGCAGACGTATGACCGCGGCGTGCCGTCGGCACATCCTGCCGTGGCCGGTGCGGCGTCGTACCGCTTGAATCGACGGCATGACCGACGCGCGCACGATCCGGATCGGCATCGACACCGGCGGCACGTTCACCGACGTCGTCGCCTTCGACGAGGACACCGGCGAGCTGGTCACCACCAAGACCCCGTCGACGCCGGGCAACCCGGCCGACGGGTTCATGGCCGGCATCGACAAGGTGCTCGGCCTGCTCGGCCTGCCCGACGGGCGACGGCGACGCGATCAGCGCGGTCAGCCACGGCACCACGGTCGCCACCAACCAGCTGCTCGAGGGCAAGGTCGACCGGCTCGGCTTCGTCACCACCGACGGGCTACGAGGCGATGCTCGAGATCGCCCGGCAGTCGGTGCCCGACGGCTACGGCAACTCCTACTTCTGGGTGAAGCCGGACCGGATCGTGCCCGCGCGACCTGGTCAAGGGCGTCGGCGGCCGGCTCGACTTCACCGGCGCCGAGGTGCGGCCGTTCGACGAGGACGGCGCCCGCGCGGTGGCCCGCTGGTTCCGCGAGCGCAGGGCATCGACACCCTCGGCGTCTGCTTCCTGCACGCCTACGCCAACCCCGACGCACGAGGAGCGGATGCGCGCGGTGCTCGCCGAGGAGCACCCCGACGCGGTCGTGTCGCTGTCGCAGCGAGGTGCTGCGCGAGTACCGCGAGTACGAGCGCGCGATGACCACGCTCGTCGACGCGGCCGTGAAGCCGCGGCTGTCGGCGTACGTCACCAACATCAAGGCCCGGCTGGCGGCGTACGCCGGCGACCGGCGAGGTGCCCGTTCTACGTGATGAAGTCCAACGGCGGCGTGCTCTCGCGCCGACGAGGTCGTGCACCAGCCGATCACCACCGTGCTGTCCGGCCCGGCGGCCGGCGCGCTCGGCGCCGCGCTGATCGCGAAGGTGGCCGGCTTCGACCGGGTGCTCACCAGCGACGGCGGCGGCACGTCGACCGACGTCTGCGTGGTCATCGACGGCGAGCCGACGCTGACCACCGAGGGCTCGGTCGGCGCCTTCCCGTCGCAAGATCCCGATGATCGACGTGGTCACCGTCGGCGCCGGCGGCGGCTCGATCGCCTGGCTCTCGCCCGAGGGCACGCTCAAGGTCGGGCCGCAGTCGGCGGGCGCCGACCCCGGCCCGCTCTGCTACGGCAAGGGCGGCACCGAGGTCACCATCACCGACGCCCACGTCGTGCTCGGCCGGATCCCGCCGCACCTGCTCGGCGGCGAGATCCCGCTCGACGTCGACGCGGCCCGCGCGGGCGTCGAGGCGCTGGCCGGCAAGCTCGGCCTCACGCCCGGAGGCCTGCGCCACCGGCGTCCTCGAGATCTCCGCCTGGAACCAGGCCAACGCGCTGCGCCAGGTCACGGTCAAGCGCGGCCTCGACGTCCGCGACTTCACGCTGACCACGTTCGGCGGCTCCGGCTCGCTGCTGCTGTGCCGGCTGATGGACGTCCTCGGCATCCCGACCGTGCTGGTGCCGCCCGAACCCCGGCAACGTCTCGGCGTTCGGGCTGCTCACCGTCGACGTGAAGAACGACTACGTGCAGACCCACGTCTCGCTCGCCGACGCGCTCGACCCGGCGCCGTCAGCGCGGCGTACGACGCGCTCACCGGCGCAGGCGCGCGACGGCGCTGACCAAGGAGGGCTTCGCCGACGAGCGAGCACCGGTTCGCGCGCACCGCCGACCTGCGCTACTTCGGCCAGGCCTTCGAGGTGCGGGTGCCGGTGCCCGAGGGCGACCGTCGACGCGGCCGCGCTGGACGCGGTCGCCGACGCGCTTCCACGCCGAGCACCGGGCGCTCTACGGCTACGACTTCGCCGGCGACCCCACCCAGCAGGTCGAGTGGGTCAACCTCCGGGTCTCCGGCATCGGCCCGATCACGCGGCCGGAGATCCAGCGCAGTCTCCGGCTGGTTCGAGGCAGGCGCGCTAGGCGCCTGTCTCGAACCAGCGGACGACGCAGACCGGTCTGCTTCGACGCCGCCGACGGGTACGTCGACACCCCGGTGCTGCTGGCGGCCCGACCTGCGCCCCGGGCACGATCGTCGACGGGCCCGGCGATCATCGAGGAGTTCGGCTCGACGGTGCCGCTGCACCCGGGCTTCACCGCCCGGGTCGACGACTACCTCAACCTCATCGTCGACGAGGAGCGACGCATGACGATGAGCCGCGCGGGCGCCGACCCAGTTCCCGTTCGGCCGCCTGACCGACGACGCGGGCGCGAGCGCCGACCCGGTGCTGGTCGAGATCGTCCAGGGCTCGCTGGCCAGCGTGGAGATGGAGGTCGAGACCGCGATCGGCGCGCACCAGCCGCAGCCCGATGATCCGCGACGCCCACGACTTCCGCGCCGGCATCCACGACCGGCTGCTGCGCAAGCTCACCGGCCGCTCCTACTCCGCGCTCGTGCACCCGGTCGCCCGCGACTTCCCGATCGAGGAGATGCGGCGAGGGCGACGTCTTCTTCCACAACGACGTCTACCGCTCCGAGGGCGGCATCGGGCACCTGCCCGACCTGTGCGTCACGGTGCCGGTGTTCGCCGGCCGGGCGCAGGTGGTCGCGTTCGTGCAGGCCTTCGGCCACCACGACGACATCGGCGGCGCGGTGCCCGGGCTCGATGCCCTGCCACGCGACCAGCGTCTTCGAGGAGGGCCTGATGGTCCCGCCGATCCGGCTGTGGGACGCCGGCGTGCCCAACCGGGCGGCGCTGGCGATCATGACCCGCAACTCCCGGATGCCCGGAGTCGCTGGCCGCCGACCTCGACGCCGAGTGCTCGGCCTGCCTGATGGGCGCGCGCCGGCTCGGCGAGCTGTTCGACCGGTACGGCGTCGAGACGGTCGAGTCCTGCTTCGACGCGATCATCGACCGCACCACCACGACGTACCGCCGCGAGATCCTCGGCCAGATCCCGGTCGGCGCGTGGGTGTGGGAGGACTACGCCGAGCACGACGGCGTCGACGAGCCGATGCTGCACACCCAGCGGATCACGCTGACCCGCACCGCCGGCCGACGACCCGGACGGCGAGCGGCTGGTCCTCGACTTCGACGGCACCTCGCCGCAGGCCAAGGGCCCGATCAACCACTGCGGCGACTACAGCGACGGCGTCTTCCTCAAGAAGTGGCTGGCGCCGATCCTGCGCAACCTCGCCGAGACGCCCGGAGCGGATGGCCGAGCTCGACGTCAACGAGGGCATCGTGCCGCTGATCGAGATGCGCTTCCCCGACGCCCGGCACGCTGCTGACGCCGGTCTTCCCGGCGCCGACCAACGCCCGCACGTTCGTGATCCTGCGGCTGCTCGGCGTGCTCGCCGGCGTGGTCGCCAAGGCGGTCGACGGCCGGATGCCGGCCGACCAGGAGACGATCCGCTACACCGGCGTGTACGGCGAGGACCTCGACGGCCGGCCGTACCTGATGCGCGAGGTGCTCGGCGGCGGCTCCGGCGGCCGCTACTACGCCGACGGCGAGGACACCATCCACGTCGTCCCCGACTCGCGGAACCTGCCGACCGAGTTCACCGAGGCGCGCTTCCCGTTCCGGGTCGAGTCGCTCGTCGCTGGCCGATCGACTCCGGCGGCGCCGGGCAGTTCCGCGGCGGGCTCGGCTACGAGAAGCACATCCGGATGCTCAAGGACGCGCACTTCATGTCGATCGCCGACCGCTCGATCCTGGCCTGCTGGGGCGTGAAGGGCGGCCTGGCCGGCCAGCCGTTCCAGGTCACCATCGACCCCGGCGGCCCGGACGAGCGCGAGGTCGACGCCCTCGCCGACGCCGAGCCGGTCGCAGGCCGGCGAGGTGATCCGGATCCGCACCACCGGCGGCGGCGGCTGGGGCGACCCGCTCGAGCGCGACCCGGCGCTGGTGGTGCGCGACGTGGTCTGGCGCAAGGTCTCGCCCGGAGGCGGCGCTGGCCGACTACGGCGTGGTGCTCACCGGCTCGCTCGACGACGACACGCTCGGCTACGACGCGGACGCCACCGCCGCCGAGCGGGCCGGCGCGGCCGGCGGCGACCGAGGCGTTCTTCGACCGCGGCCCGGGCTACGCCCGGCTCGCCGGGGGCGCGGCGCACGCCGAGGTCGACCTGCGTGGCTGACGCCGTGCTGCGAGCTGCGACCCTCGACGACGTGCCCGCGATCGGGCGGATCTGGCACGCGGCCTGGCACGACGGCCACGACGGCCGCGTGCCCGACAGCGGTCCGGTCGCGCTGCGCACGAGCGAGGTCGTTCCACGAGCGCGCCGGTCGCCCTGGTGCCGGACAGCGTGGTCGCCGAGCGCGACGGTGCGGTGGTCGGCTTCGCCGACCACCGGCGGCGACGAGGTGGCGGAGCTGTTCGTCGCTCGGGAGGCCCGCGGCACCGAGGTGGCGCCGGTTGCTGCTGCGCGCCGCCGAGCAGGCGGTACGACGCGCCGGGCACCGCACCGCCTGCCTCGGAGTCGTGACCGGCAACGCCCGCGCCCGCCGCTTCTACGAGCGCGAGGGCTGGCGCGACGAGGGCGACGTCGACAACCCGGTCGACGGACCGGACGGCCCGATCGCGGTGCCCTGCCGGCTCTACGTGAAGGACCTGCCGCGGCCCGCGCTGGCCGAGTCGCTCGACCTCGAGCCGCATCCCGAGGGCGGCTGGTACCGCCAGACCTGGGCCTCGCCGGTCACGGTGACCCTCCCGGACGGCCGGGTGCGACCGACGGCGACCCTGATCCATTTCCTGCTGCCGGCGGGCGAGTCGTCCGCGTGGCACCGGGTGCGCTCCGACGAGGTGTGGCTGGCGCACACCGGCACCGTGACCCTGGAGCTCGGTGGGTCCGGTGACCGGCCCGGGCCGCCCGGGCAGGTCAACGTCGAGACGCACGTCGTCGTGCCGGCCGGCGTCTGGCAGCGCACGCTCCCGGCCGACGCCGACGCGCTGGTCAGCTGCCTGGTCTCGCCGGGCTTCGACTTCGCGGACTTCGAGCTCGCGTGAGCCGGCGGGTCGCGGTCCTCGGCGGCACCGGCAAGACCGGCCGCGCCGTGTGCCGGGCGGTCGGCCCCGGTGCGGTGCCGCTCGGGCGTGCCGCCTGGGACGACCTGCCCGGGGCGCTGACCGGCTGCGACGCGCTGTACGTGATCGCGCCCAACATGCACCCGGACGAGCAGGCGTACGTCGCCGCGGCGCTCGACGCCGCTCGCGACGCGGGGGTGCGGCGCGTCGTGCACCACTCGGTCGCCTCGCCGTACCTGCCGGCGATGCCGCACCACCTCGGCAAGGCCCGCGCGGAGGACGTGGTCCGGCGCAGCGGGCTGGACTGGACCGTCCTGCAACCCGGCGCCTACCTGCAGAACTTCTACCTGGGCCGGCCCGCCCGGATCGCCTACCGCGCGGACGCGCCCTTCGGCTTCGCCGACCTCGACGACGTGGCCGAGGTCGCCGCGCTGGTGCTCGCCGACGACGTGCACGTCGGCGCGACGTACGAGCTGGCAAGCGTCGCGCGCCACCGTCGCCGACCTCGGCGCGGCACACGGAATGGCCGTCGAGGTGGTCACGCCGGCGGAGTGGGCGGCCACCGACGGCGCCGGGCTCGAGCCTCGGGTACGGGAATGGCTGGTCGCGATGTTCCGCCACTACGACGCCTGCGGGCTGCCGGCGGGCACCGAGACGATGCGGGCGCTGCTGGGCCGGGCCAGACTGCGGGCATGACCATCGACGACACCGACCTCGGGCACCTGCGCACCTGCGTGGCGCTGGCCCGGGAGGCCCTCGACGGCGGCAACGAGCCGTTCGGCTCGGTGCTGGTCGACGCGACGGGTGCGGTGCGGTTCGACGGCCCGCAACCGGGTCCAGGACGGCGACGAGACACGCCACCCCGAGCTCGAGATCGCCAGGTGGTCCGCGGCCCATCTCAGTGCCGGCGAGCGCGCGACCGCGACCGTCTACACCTCCGGCGAGCACTGCCCGATGTGCGCGGCGGCCCATGCCTGGATGGGTCTCGGCCGGATCGTCTACGCGGTCTCGTCGGCCCAGCTCTCCGGCTGGCTCGCCGGGTGGGGCGTGCCTCCGGGCAGGGTGCTGCCGCTGGCCGTCAACGAGGTCGCGCCCGGCGTCCCGGTCGACGGTCCGGCGCCGGAGCTCGAGCAGGAGATGCGCGCGCTGCACCTGCGCCGGTTCGGCCGGCGACCCTCTGGTTGACTCGCGCCATGGCCCGACCACTCACCCTGATCACGGGCGGCACCCGCGGCATCGGCGCCGCCACCGCGCTCCGGCTGGCGGCGGACGGTCACGACCTGGTCCTCGGCTACGCCACCGACGCGGCAGCGGCGGAGACGTGCCGCGCCGCGGTCCAGGACGTGGGCGTGCGTTGCACGGTGCTGGCCGGCGACGTCGCCAACCCGGCGCAGGTAGCGCGGCTGTTCACGGAGGCCGCCCGCGAGGGCCAGCTGACCGGCGTGGTCAACAACGCCGGCGCGACGCTGCACTCGGGCACCCTCGCCGAGACCGACCCGGCCGTGATCCAGCGGACAGTCGACCTCAACCTCTCCGGCGCGCTCTACGTCGCCCGCGCCGCGGTCCGCGCCCTCGGCCGGTCCTACGGCGGCGGCGGGGGAGTCCTGGTCAACATCAGCTCGGCCGCCGCGACCCTCGGCTCGCCCGGCGAGTACGTCCAGTACGCCGCCGCGAAGGCCGGCATCGACGCGCTCACGACCGGGCTGGCGAAGGAGGTGGCCCGCGACGACGTGCGGGTGGTCGGGGTGGCGCCGGGCATGGTGCGCACCCGGATCCACGAGGACGCCGGCGACCCTGGCCGGCTCGAACGGCTCGCGGACTCGGTGCCGGTCGGTCGCCCCGGCGAGGCCTCGGAGATCGCGGAGGCCATCGCGTGGCTGATCAGCGACTCGGCGTCGTACGTGACCGGGACGACGCTGCGCGTCGCCGGCGGCCGCTGACGCGTGGACCCCGGTGAGATCGCGTTCCTGGCGCTGGCCGGCTTCGGGGCCGGCCTGATCGGCAGCACCGCCGGTCTCGCCTCGCTGGTGTCCTACCCGGCCCTGCTCCTGGTCGGCCTGCCACCGGTCACCGCCAACGTCACCAACCGGTCGGCCTCGTCGGCGCCTCGATCGGCAGCGTCAGCGGCAGCCGCCCCGAGCTGCGCGGTCTCGGCCGGCTGGTGCTCGTCGCGCTGCCGGTGGCGGTCGTGGGTGGCACCGTCGGCAGCATCCTGCTGCTGGAAGGGCCGCCCGGCTCGTTCGAGAAGCTGGTGCCGTTCCTGGTCGCGCTGGCGGCCGTGCTGCTGCTCGTGTCGCCACGTGTGCGCGCGCTGGGTGAGGGCCGCCGGATGTCCGGCGACGACGGTGCACTCGGCCTCGGCGTCACCGTGCTGGTCTTCCTCTGCTGCGTGTACGGCGGGTACTTCGGGGCCGCCGCCGGGGTGATGATCCTGGCGGTGCTGCTCTCGCGCACCGACCGCCCGCTGCCGGTGTCGAACGCGCTCAAGAACGTCTTCCTCGGCGCCGCGAACGCCTCGGCCGCGGTCGTGTTCGCCTTCCGCGCGCCGGTCGAGTGGGCGGCTGTCCCGGCGCTGCTGGTCGGGTGCATCCTCGGTGGGTTGCTCGGCCCGGCGGTGATCCGGCGGGTGCCGGAGCCGGTCACCCGGTGGACCGTCGGCGTCGCCGGCCTGCTCCTCGCGGTGCGGCTCGGATGGGTCGCGTTCACCTGAGTTGGGCAAGGGTTGCCAGCGCGATACGCGGGGTGTTGGTCGAAGTTGCTGGTGCCCCGTCCGGCCGGGGTCTCTAGGTTCGACCCATGAGGGTCCTGCTCGCACTCGGCGGAAACGCCATGACCAACGCCGACGGGCGCGCCCGGCCCGAGGACCAGATCGCGGCCGCGCAGGTCGCCATGGAGGCCGTCGCCGACCTGCTCGCGGAGGGCCACGACGTCGTGGTCACCCACGGCAACGGCCCCCAGGTCGGCAACCTGCTGGTCAAGAACGAGATCGCCGCGGCCGTCGTACCCCCGGTGCCGCTGGACTGGTGCGGCGCGCAGACCCAGGCCACGCTCGGCTTCGTGCTGATGAACGCCCTCGACGCGGCGCTGGCCCGGCGCGGCATCGAACGCCGCTCCGCGGCCGTCGTCACCCGCACCCTCGTCGACCGCGACGACCCGGGGTTCACCCGGCCCACCAAGCCGATCGGCCGCTTCCTGCCGCGCGAGGAGGCCGAGCTGCTCGTCAGCCACGGCGAGACCTGGGAGGACCGCGGCGAGAAGGGCTGGCGCCGCGTGGTCGCCTCGCCGGAGCCGCTGGAGATCGTCGACGCCCCGGCCGTGCAGGCGCTGGTCGACGCCGGCTTCGTCGTGGTCGCCAACGGCGGCGGCGGCATCCCGGTCCTGCGCGACGCCGACCGGCTACCACGGCGTCGAGGCCGTCATCGACAAGGACCTCGGCGCCGCGCTGCTCGGCGCGCACCGTCGGCGCCGACGTGCTCGTGATCGCCACCGACGTGCCCCACGCCGTGCTCCGCTTCGGCACCCCCGAGGCCGAGCCCATCGGCCAGGTCACGGTCGAGCAGATGCGCGGGTACGCCGCGCAGGGCCACTTCGCCAGCGGCTCCATGGGGCCGAAGGTCGACGCGCTCTGCCGGTTCGTCGAGCCAGCGGCAGGCCCGGCGTCATCACCAACCTCGACAGCATCGTCGACGCCGTCACCGGAGACGCCGGCACCGTCGTCGTACCCGACTGAGAGACCCCCGAATTCACCACCGAAAGGAACCCTGATGCCCAGCGCCATCGAAGTACGCAAGGTCCCGATCCACTCCGTCGCCGACGCCAGCGAGCTCGCGAAGCTCATCGACGACGGCGTGATGGAGGCCGACCGGGTCATCGCGATCATCGGCAAGACCGAGGGCAACGGCGGCGTGAACGACTACACGCGGATCATCGCCGACCGCGCGTTCCGCGAGGTGCTGGTCGAGAAGGGCGCCCCCGCCGACGAGGTCAAGCAGGTCCCGATCGTGTGGTCGGGCGGCACCGACGGCGTGATCAGCCCCCACGCCACGATCTTCGCCACCACCGACGCCGAGACCGCCGACGAGCCGCGGCTGACCGTCGGCTTCGCGATGAGCGAGCAGCTGCTGCCCGAGGAGATCGGCCGCACCGCGATGATCGACAAGGTCGCCGACGCGGTGAAGGTGGCGATGGAGCGGGCCGGCATCACCGACCCCGCCGACGTGCACTACGTGCAGACCAAGACCCCGCTGCTGACGATCCACACCATCCGCGACGCCAAGTCGCGCGGCAAGACGGTGTGGACCGAGCACACCCACGAGTCGATGGACCTCTCCAACGGCGGCACCGCGCTCGGCATCGCCGTCGCGCTCGGCGAGATCGAGATGCCCACCGACGAGGACGTCATGCACAACCGCGCCCTGTACTCGGCGCGTGGCGTCGTGCTCCTCGGGCGTCGAGCTCGACCAGGCGCAGGTCGTCGTGGTCGGCAACGCGACCGGCGTCGGCGGCCGCTACCGGATCGGCCACTCGGTGATGAAGGACGCGCTCGACCAGGACGGCATCTGGGACGCGATCAGCGACGCCGGCCTCGACCTGCCCGAGCGCCCGCGCACCGCCGACCTCGACGGCCGGCTGGTCAACGTCTTCCTCAAGTGCGAGGCCTCGCAGGACGGCAAGGTCCGCGGCCGCCGCAACGCGATGCTCGACGACTCCGACGTGCACTGGCACCGCCAGATCAAGGCCTCCGTCGGCGGCGTCACCGCGGCCGTCACCGGCGACCCGGCCGTGTTCGTGTCGGTCTCGGCCGCCCACCAGGGCCCCGACGGCGGCGGCCCGGTCGCCGCGATCGTCGACCTCGGCTGAGCGCTCGCCGAGCTCGGCGTCGGCTCAGAGACCTCAGACCAGCTTGAGCTCTGGCGTAGGCCACCAGGGTCGACCGTTCGCCTTGAGCAGCGGGTCAGGCTCTTGCCCGGCCAGGTCGTCGGGCGACGGCCGGTGAAGGCTCCGGGCTCTGGTGCACGCCGGCGCGTCGCGAGGCGTCGTCGACCGCGCGCTCGTCGACGGCCAGTCCTGCGCCAGCAGCCGGATCTCGCGTGCCGCACGCTCCGGTCGAAGCGGGCGCGACGACGGGCACGAAGGCCGACGGCGGCCTCGCTCGCGCCATCTCGGGTCCAGGTCGTGGCATGGCCGTGGTCGCCAGGTCCCGGTGTGTACGGCGAACTCGGCGGTCTGCCAGTCCACCTGCGGGTGGCGGCGCCTCGCCCTGCTGGTGCCAGAAGTGGATCAGGTCGTCCGCCAGCGCACCGGAACGTCCGCGGCCCAGTCGCGTCCCGCCGGGCCGGGCTCGGCCGTCCAGTCGACCTGCTGCCGTCGGCCATCTCGACGAAGCTGCGGGGCTGGCCACGAGGTGGGCGATCAGCCGCGCGACGTCCCAGTCGGCGCAGGCGTGGGCAGGGCGAGCTGGTCCTCGTGGACGCGGCGACATCACGTCACCCGTCTGGTCGAGGGCGCGGGACAGGACGACGACGGCTCGATGCGGAGTGGCCATCTACGGCGGCTCGGTCCCTCCTCGTGCGTCGCCACGAGAGTCGGGTCGGCGGTCAGGAGTCGAGGCCGTCCAGCCACTCCCGGATCGACGCGTCGTGCTGGCCCAGGGTCGGGGGCGCGACGTGCTCGGACCGGCCGCCGGAGAAGGCGTTGTCGTCGAAGCGGATCGGCGAGCCCGGCAGCTCCAGCCGGCCCTGGGTCGGCGTGCTCGACCGACAGCAGCAGCCCCTGCGAGCGCGTCTGCTCCCAGCCGTAGACGTCGTCGAGCGATGCGCACCTTGCCCGACGGCACCCCGGCGTCGGCGAGCAGCGCCGAGCCAGTGCTCGGCCGGCTCGGTCGGCGAAGTAGCGCCTCGATCAGCGCGACCAGCTCGTCGCGGTGCGCGACCCGCTGCGGGTTGGTGGCGAACCGCGCCTCGGCGGCGTCCAGCCCGAACGCCGTGCACAGCGCGCGCCACAGGCCCTCGGAGCCGCAGGCGATCTGCATCGGGGCGGTGCCGGTCGCGAACATGCCGTACGGCGCGATCGCCGGGTGGTGGTCGCCGGCCAGGCCCGGGCACCTCGCCGGCGACCGTCCAGCGGGTGCCCTGGAAGGCGTGCACGCCGACCATGCCGGCCAGCAGCGAGGTCCGCACGACGCGGCCGCGGCCGGTGCGCGTGCGCTCGTGCAGCGCCGCGAGCACGCCGAACGCGCCGTTCATCCCGGCGAGCAGGTCGGCGATCGGCACGCCCACCTTGGTCGGCTGCTCGGTGCCGGTGATCGACATCAGCCCGCCCTCGCCCTGCGCGATCTGGTCGTAGCCGGCCCGCTTCGCCTCCGGGCCGTCGTGGCCGAAGCCGGTGATCGACAGCACGACCAGGCCGGGGTTGAGCTCGTGCAGCCGCGCGACCGGGAAGCCGAGCCGGTCCAGGACGCCCACCCGGAAGTTCTCCATCAGCACGTCGGCGCGCTCGACCAGCCGCGCCAGCACGTCCTGGTCCGCCGTCGGTCTTCAGGTCGAGGACCAGCGACTCCTTGTTGCGGTTGGCCGAGAGGAAGTACGTCGACTCCCGCTCGTCGTCCTCGCCGATGAACGGCGGGCCCCAGCCGCGGGTGTCGTCACCGGTCGGGCGACTCGATCTTGATCACCCGGGCGCCCATGTCGCCGAGCATCATCGCGGCGTGCGGGCCGGCCAGCGCGCGGGTCAGGTCGAGGACGAGCAGGTCGGACAGGGGACCCGTGGCGGTGGCATCGGCTCATGGCCCGACCATTCCACCCGGGTCGGCCCGAGAATGGCAGACCGTGCACGGGAGCTGTCGGCGCCGGATGATTGAGTAGCGCCATGAGCTCGCCGACGACGTACCGCCTCGTGCGCCCGCACGTCGCCACCGACGTCCCCGCGCTCGACGAGCACCAGCAGCGCGTGGTCGACCACCCGGGCGGGCCGCTGCTCGTGCTGGCCGGCCCCGGCACCGGCAAGACCACGACGCTGGTCGAGGCGATCGTCGACCGCATCGAGCAGCGCGGCGCCGACCCGACGAGGTGCTCGCGCTGACCTTCAGCCGCAAGGCCGCCGAGCAGCTGCGCGACCGGGTCACCGCCCGGCTCGGCCGCACCACTGTCGACGACCGCTCAGCTCGACGTTCCACTCCTTCGCCTACGGCCTGGTCCGGCGCTACGCGCCCGCCGAGCTCTACGCCGCGCCGCTGCGGCTGCTGCAGCGCCCCCGAGCAGGACGTCGTCCTCCGGAGCTGCTCGCCGACGCACCCGGAGTCGGTGCGCTGGCCCGAGCGCCTGCGGGCGCGCGTCGGCACGCGCGGCTTCGCCGAGCGAGGTGCAGGCGGTGCTCGCCCGGGCCCGCGAGAAGGGCCTCGACCCGGCCGGCCTCGCGCGCGCTCGGCGCGGCGCGAGCGGGCTGCCGGAGTGCGTGGCCGCCGGGCTGTTCCTCGAGCAGTACCTCGACGTCCTCGACACCCAGAGCGCGCTCGACTACGCCGACCTGATCCGCCGGGCGGTCGATCGAGGCCGAGGCCCACCGCGACGAGCTGCGCGCCCGGTTCACGCCACGTCTTCGTCGACGAGTACCAGGACACCGACCCCGGCCAGGTCGCCCTGCTGCGGGCGCTCGCCGGCGACGGCCGCGACCTCGTCGTCGTCGGCGACCCCGACCAGTCGATCTACGGGTTCCGCGGCGCCGACGTCCGCGGCATCCTCGACTTCCCGACCGACGTTCCCGCACGCCGACGGCGCGCCCGGCCGCCGGTGGTCGCGCTCCGCACCACCCGCCGCTTCGGTCCCGGCTGCTGCGCGGCCTCCCAGCGCGTCGCCGCCTCGCATCGGCGTCACCGGCGCGATCCCGCGCCGAGCGTGCGCAGGCGTTCCGTCGACCCGAGCCGTCGCCGGCCGAGCTCGGCGACGGCCGGGTCGAGGTGCTGCACCTTCGACACCGCGCGCGCCGAGGCCGAGCACCTCGCCGACCTGCTGCGGCGCGCCCACCTCGAGGACGGCGTCCGCTGGTCCGAGATGGCGGTGCTGGTCCGCTCCGGCCGCGCCTCGATCCCGGCGCTGCGCCGCGCGCTCGCCGCGGCCGGGCGTGCCGGTCGAGGTCGCCGGCGACGAGACCCCGCTGGTCCGCGAGCCGGCGGTGCTGCCGCTGCTCGACGCGCTCGCGCGTCGTGGTCGACGCTCGGCGACGACGACCCGCAGCGACCCGCGACTACGTCGACCGCCGACCGCGCCGAGGCGCTGCTCACCTCGCCCGCTCGGCGGGCTCGACGCCGCCGACCTGCGCGCCTGGCCCGGCGCTGCGCGCCCGCGAGAAGGCGCGCGCGACGCAGGCCGGCGGCCGCCGCGCCTCGCCGCGAGCTGGTCCGCGCGCGCCGTGCTCGACGCCGGCGCTCCTCGACGGCCTGGCCGGCGAGCCGCGGCGCCGCGCGCCGCCGGCTCGCCGCCTGCTGGTCGCGCGCCCGCGACGGGCTCGACGGCGGCGGCACGGCCGAGGAGGTGCTCTGGGTGCTGTGGTCCGGCACCGCCTGGCCGACGCGGCTGCGCGCGCGGCCGACCTCGGCGGCGGCGGCAGCGCGCCCGGCTGCGCCCACCGCGACCTCGACGCGCTCTGCGCGCTGTTCGAGGCGGCCGCCCGCGCCGAGGAGCAGCGCGGGCCACACCAGCGTGCGCGAGCTTCCTCGACACCCTGCGGCCCAGCAGATCCCGGCCGACACCCTCGCCGAGCGCGGCGTCCGCGGCGACGCCGTGCGGCTGCTCACCGCCCACCGCGCCAAGGGCCTGGAGTGGCGGCTCGTCGTCGTCGCCCACGTCCAGGAGGGCGCCTGGCCCGACCTGCGCCGCCGCGGCTCCCTGCTGCAGGCCGACCGGATCGGCCGCGACGGGCTGCTGCCGCCGCTCGACCGCGCCGCGAGCTGCTCGCCGAGGAGCGGCGGCTCTTCTACGTCGCCTGCACCCGCGCCCGCGCAGCGCCTGGTCGTCACCGCGGTGGCCTCGCCCGACGACGACGGCGAGCAGCCGTCGCGGTTCCTCGCACGAGCTCGGCGTCGACGATCCCGAGCACCAGGTCAGGGCCGGCCGCCGCGGCCGCTGTCGCTCGCCGGGCTGGTCGCCGAGCTGCGCCGCACCGTCGCCGACCCCGACACAGCCCGAGCCGCTGCGCGCGGCCGCCGCGCCGCCGGCTCGCCCGGCTGGCCGGCGAGCCGACGGTGCGCGGCCGCCCGGTCGCCCGCCGGCCGACCCGGCGACCTGGTGGGGCACCCGCGCGCCGACCCGCGCCGACCGAGCCGCTGCGCGCCGCCCGACGAGCCGGTCGCGCTCTCGGCGAGCGCGCTCGAGCGCTGCTCGACCTGCCCGGCCCAGTGGTTCCTCGAGCGCGAGGCCGGCGGCGCAGCGCGTGCGCACCAGCGCCAGGGCTTCGGCAACGTCGTCCACGCCCTCGCCGACCGGGTCGCCACGCGGCGAGCTGGCGACCCGACCGTCGACGACGCTGATGGCGCACGTCGACGAGGTCTGGGACCGGCTGCACTTCCGCACCCCGTGGTCGCGGCGACCGCGAGCGCGAGGCGGTCGCGGCGCGCTGAGCGCTTCCTCGCCTGGCACGCACGGCCGGCGCCCGCACGGTCGCTCGCCACCGAGGCGCGGCTCGACGCCGAGGTGACGCTGCCCGACGGCGAGCAGGTCGTGCGCCTGCACGGCTACGCCGACCGGCTCGAGGTCGACGCCGACGGCCGGGTCGTGCGTCGTCGACCTCAAGACCGGCAAGTACCCGCCCGACCGCCGAGGTCGCCGAGCACCCCAGCTCGGCCTCTACCAGCTCGCCGTCGACCACGGCGCCGTCGACGACGCTCGCCGGGCCGCCCGGCGAGCCCGGCGGCGCCGAGCTGGTCCAGCTGCGCAGGGCGGCGACGACGCTGCCCAAGGTGCAGCCGCAGCCGCCGCAGCCCGACGACGACGGCGCGCACGCCCGTCGAGCGCCAGCTGATGCAGGCCGCGCCGCGCCGTCCGCGCCGAGGACGTTCGTCGGCCGCGGCCGGGCGACCACTGCGACGCGCTGCGCGTTCGTGCGCGCTCTGCCCGGCCAAGGCGCCGGGACGGTGCTGTCGTGACCACGCGTCGACGCATCGACGACGCCCGGCCGAGCTGCCGCGCGCTGATGCGGCGCCGACTTCGCGCTCAGCGACCAGCAGTGCGCGGCGATCACGCGCCCCGCTCGAGCCGGCCGTCGTGATCGCCGGCGCCGGCTCCGGCAAGACCACGGTGATGGCCGCCCGGGTCGTCTGGCTCGTCGCGACCGGCCAGGTCGCGCCCGACCGAGGTGCTCGGGCTGACCTTCACCACCAAGGCGGCCGGCGAGCTGCGACGCCGGATCCGCGAGGCGCTCGCGAGGCCGGGCTGCTGCCGCCGGCACGCGAGCGCGGCGACGACGAGGACGACGACGCTCGAGCCGACGGTCGCGACCTACAACGCCTACGCCGCGCGCTGCTCACCGAGCACGGCCTGCGGATCGGCCACGAGCCCGACACCCGGGTGATCGCCGACGCGTCGCGCTACCAGCTCGCCGCCCGCGCCATCGCAGCGCCACACGCGCGCCGGTCCGGCACCTCAGCGACACCCGCCGCACGTCGTCAGCTACCTGCTCGCCCTCGACGGCGCGATGAGCGAGCACCTCGTCGACGCCCGACGAGCGTGCGCGGCGTTCGACGCCGCGACCGGCGAGCTCGCCGTTCGAGGCCGATGGCCGGACGAGCCGCGCAAGACCGACCGCGAGCACGACGAGCGCGCGATCCGCGCGATCGACCGGCGCGCGCGAGCTGCTCGACCTGGTCGAGGCCTACCGGCGGCTCAAGCGCGACCTCGGGCTGATGGACTTCTCCGACCAGATCGCGCTCGGCGGCGCCGGCTCGCCGCGCGAGCAGCCCGAGGTCGGGCGCGCTGGAGCGCGAGAAGTTCCGGGTCGTGCTGCTCGACGAGTACCAGGACACCTCGGTCGCCCAGGCCCTCATGCTGGCCGGCTGTTCTCCGGGCCGACGCCGGCGACGGGCGCGGCCACCCGGTCACCGCGGTCGGCGACCCCAACCAGGCGATCTACGGCTGGCGCGGCGCCTCGGTCTCCAACATCCTCGACTTCGGCCGACGACTTCCCGGCCGCCGACGGCGCGCCGGCACGACGTACCCGCTGACGGTCAACCGGCGCTCCGACCGCCGCATCCTCGACGTCGCCAACCGCCTCGCCGCAGCCGCTCTACGACGAGCGACCGGCCAGGTCGAGCCGCTCGAGCCGAAGCCCGAGCGCCGGCCGCGGCGAGGTGCGCGCCGCCGTGCACGAGACCTACGCCGACGAGCTGGCCTGGCTCGCCGACCAGGTCGCAGGCCGTGCGCACGACGGCCGGCGCGCCGTGGGCGAGATCGGCGTGCTGACCCGCGACAACGCCACGCCGCCGACGTGTTCGACGCGCTCACCGCGCGCGAGATCCCGGTCGAGATCGTCGGGCTCAAGGGCCTGCTGCGGCTGCCCGAGGTCGCCGAGGTGGTCGCCACGCTCGACCTGCTCCACGACCTCACCGCCAACGCCGCTGCTGACCCTGCTCACCGGGCCGCGCTGGGCGATCGGCCCGCGCGACCTCGCGCTGCTCGGCCGCCGCGCCGCGCGACGCTCGCCGGGCAGCGCGGCCGCGAGCCGCGCGGCACCGACGTCCGCGACCGAGCTCGCAGCGCGCCGTCGAGGGCCCGACCCGACCGAGGTCGCCTCGCTCTGCGACGCGCTCGACGACCCGGGCGACCTGCCCTACTCGCCGGAGGCGCGCGAGCGGTTCGCGCTGCTCGCCGGCCGAGCTGCGCCTGCTGCGGCGCACGTCGGCGAGCCGCTGCTCGACCTGGTCCGCCGGATCATCGACACCACCGGCATCGACGTCGAGCTGGCCTCCTCGGTCAGTCCCGGCCGCGCCGCCCGGCGCGACAACCTCGACCTGTTCGTCAAGGCGGTCGCGGAGTTCCAGGCGGTCGACGGCGACGGTCACGCTGCCGGCGCTGCTCGCCTGGCTCGAGGCCGAGGACGAGTTCGGCACAGGGCCTCGACGTCGCCACGCCCGACCGAGGCCGACTCGGTCAAGCTGCTCACCGTCCACCGCGCCAAGGGCCTGGAGTGGGACGCCGTCTTCCTGGTCGGCGTCTGCGAGACGCGAAGTTCCCGACCAACCGCGGCCGCTCAGCTGGACGACCGTCGCCGGCGGTGCTGCCGGCCCCGCTGCGCGGCGACGCGCACGACCTGCCGCAGCTCGCGGGCCACCGGCCGAGGACTCAGCGCGTACGCCGCCGCGGCGCACAGGAGCACGAGGCGACCGAGGAGCTCCGGCTCGGCTACGTCGCGTTCACCCGGGCCCGGCACGGCTGTGGGTCTCGTCGTAGCAGTGGAGCCCGGCCGCAAGACCGCCGCTCGGCCCGTCGCCGTACCAGCGTGCGCACCCGCGAGGCGATGGAGGCGTGGGGCGGCGAAGCCCGACGCCTGGCGCGGACAAGCCCGCGAAGGGCACGCCCAACCCTACGCCGCCGCCGGCGCCGGCGGCCGTGGCCGTGTCCCGAGCAGACCGCGGAGGCGAGCGGCGCTGGTCGCGGCCGCCGAGCTGGTGCGGAGGCGGTCGCCGACCCGGCGGACGACGAGCGTCGAGGACATGCTCGTCCTCGAGCGAGGTCGCGGCGTGGGACGACGAGCTCGAGCGGCTGCTCGCCGAGGCGCGCGCCGAGCGCCGGCAGACCGTCGACGTCCCGCTGCCGACCGAGCCTGTCCGCGACCTCGCTGGCCCGGCTGCGCGACGACCCGGAGGCGTTCGCGCGCGAGCTGGCCCGCCCGATGCCGCGGCAGCCCTCGCCGGCGGCCCGGTTCGGCACCCGGTTCCACGCCTGGGTGGAGAGCGCGGTTCGGCCAGCAGCAGCTGCTCGACCCCGACGAGCTGCCCGGCCGCGGCGACGTCGGCATCGACGACGAGGACGACCTGCGCGAGCTGATCAGCGCGTTCGAGGACGGGCCCGTTCGCCGACCGCACGCCGTACGCCGTCGAGCCGCCGTTCGCGCTGGTGCTGGCCGGCCAGGTGGTGCGCGGCCGGATCGACGCGGTCTACGCCGAGCAGGTCGACGGCGCGCGGGTTCTGGTCGTCGACTGGAAGACCAACCAGCGCGCAGACCGCCGACCCGCTCCAGCTCGCGATCTACCGGGTGGCCTGGGCCGAGCTGGCCGGGGTGCCGCTCGAGCGGGTGCGCGCGGCGTTCCACTACGTGCGCACCGGCGAGACCGTCACGCCCGACGACGGCCGACCTGCCCGACCGGGCCGCGCTGGAGCAGATCGTCGGCGGCTGAGGTCAGTCCCGCATCGCGGCGGCGAGCGCGATGTCGACCATCGCGCCGAAGGTCTGCTCCCGCTCCTGGCTGGTCGTCGCCTCGCCGGTGACGATGTGGTCGGAGACGGTGCAGATCGCCAGCGCCCGGCGCGCCGTACTGCGCGGCGAGCGTGTACAGCGCGCTCGCCTCCATCTCGACCGCCAGCACGCCGTGCTCGACCATCGGCTTCATCAGCTCCGCGCGCGGGTTGTAGAACGCGTCGCCGGAGAAGATCAGCCCGACGTGGGTGGTGACGTCGGCCCGCGCCCGCGCCGCTCGTACGCCGCAGCAGCAGGCCGAAGTCGGCGACCGGCGCGTAGTCGAGGCCGTCGAACCGCAGCCGGTTCATCGACGAGTCGGTGCAGGCGCCGGACGCGATCACGACGTCGCGGAGCGCCAGCTTCTCGGTCAGCGCGCCGCAGGACCCGACCCGGATCGACGGTGCGCACGTCGTACTCCCGGAACAGCTCGTTGGCGTAGATCGCGAGCGACGGCTGGCCCATGCCGGAGCCCTGCACCGAGACCGGTCGCCCCTGCCAGGTGCCGGTGTAGCCGAGCATGCCGCGCACCTCGGTGTAGCAGGTGGCGTTGTCCAGGAACGTCTCGGCGATCCACTTCGCGCGCAGCGGGTCGCCGGGCAGCAGGACGGTGGGGGCGATCTCGCCGGGCTCGGCGCCGATGTGGATGCTCACGGGAGCAACCTAGCCGCGGGCGTGGGGCGTCCAGCGCCCGACCCCTTTTTTTTTTTTTTTTTTTTTTTTTTTTTTTTTTTTTTTTTTTTTTTTTTTTTTTTTTTTTTTTTTTTTTTTTTTTTTTTTTTTTTTTTTTTTTTTTTTTTTTTTTTTTTTTTTTTTTTTTTTTTTTTTTTTTTTTTTTTTTTTTTTTTTTTTTTTGGATGGACGCCTGGTGGCGGGCCTCAACTACCTGACCATCGGCCAGATCTACCTGCAGGACAACCCGCTGCTGCGCGAGCCGCTGACCCCGACGACATCAAGCCGCGGCTGCTCGGCCACTGGGGCACCAGCCCGGGCCTGTCGTTCATCTACGCCCAGTCTCCCGGCTGATCCGGCACGACCGGCCAGGAGGTGATCTACCTCGCCGGGCCCGGGCCACGGCGGCCCGGCGCTGGTGGCGGCCGGCTAGCTGGAGGGCACCTACACCGAGATCTACCCGCGAGTCAGCCAGGACGGAGGGCATGCGCCGGCTGTTCCGGCAGTTCTCCACGCCCGGCGGCATCCCCAGCCACGTCTCGGTGACGACGCCGGGCTCGATCCACGAGGGCGGCGAGCTGGGCTACGTGCTGGTGCACGCGTTCGGCGCGGTGATGGACAACCCGGACCTGCTGGCGCTCGCGGTGGTCGGCGACGGCGAGGCCGAGACCGGGCCGCTGGAGGGCTCGTGGAAGGGCATCTCCTTCCTCAACCCGGCGCGCGACGGCGCGGTGCTGCCGATCCTGCACCTCAACGGCGCAAGATCGCCGGCCCGACCGTGCTGGGCCGCAAGGACCCGGCCGAGGTCCGCTCGCCTGCTCGAGGGCCACGGCTACGAGGTCATCGAGGTCGACGGGAGACGACCTGCCCGGCATGCACCTACCGCTTCGCCGAGGCGCTGGCCCAGGCCTGGGCGCACGATCCGCGAGATCCAGGCCGCCGCCCGCGGCGGCGACTGGGACGGCACGTCGGCCACGCTGGCCGGCGATCGTGCTGCGCACGCCCAAGGGCTGGACCGGCCCGGACGTCGTCGACGGCGTCCAGGTCGCCGGGCACCTGCCGCGCGCACCAGGTGCCGCTGTCGGGGGTGCGGGAGCAACCCGGAGCACCTGGGCTGCTCGAGGTGGCTGCGGTCCTACCGGCCCGGAGGAGCTGTTCGACGACGAGCGGCGCGCCGACCGAGCTGGTCCGGCGCGGCCAACCCGGACGGTGACCTGCGGATGAGCGCGACCCCGCACGCCAACGGTGGCCTGCTGACCGCGACTGGACCTGCCCGGACTTCCGCGACTACGCCGTCGACGTGCGAGCGCCCGGCACGGCTGCGCGCCGAGTCGACCCGCCAGCTCGGCGAGATGATGCGCGACATCTACCGGCGCAACCCGGACCGCGTTCCGGCTGTTCTGCCCCGACGAGACCAACAGCAACCGGCTGGGCGCCGTCTTCGAGGTCTCCGACCGCGCGCTTCGTGGAGCGCGTCACCGACGGACGACGTCAGCATCTCGCGCGACGGCCGGGTGATGGAGGTGCTCTCGCGAGCACAACTGCCACGGCTGGCTGGAGGGCTACACGCTGACCGGCCGGCACGGGTGTTCGCCACCTACGAGGCGTTCGCGATGGTCAGCGCCTCGCAGACCATCCAGCACAGCAAGTGGCTGGAGGAGGCGGCGCACCTGCCGTGGCGGGCCAAGGTGCCGAGCCTCAACATCCTGCTCACCTCGACCTGCTGGCGCAACGACCACAACGGGTTCTCCCACCAGGGCCCGGGCTGATCCAGAACGTGCATCACCCAGCGCGGCGACGTCGCCCGGGTCTACCTGCCGCCGGACGCCAACTCCCTGCTGTCGGTGGCCGACCACTGCCTGCGTCACGCTCGTACGTCAACCTGATCGTCATCGACAAGCAGCCGCAGCTGCAGTGGCTGACGCATCGACGAGGCCGATCGAGCACTGCGCCCGCGGCGCCGGGATCTGGGAGTGGGCCGGCACCGACGACGGCACCGCCGACCCCGACATCGTGCTGGCCTGCGCCGGCGACGTGGTGACGATGGAGACGGTCGCCGCCGCCGAGATCCTGCGCGAACGGCTGCCCGAGCTGCGAGGTCCGGGTGGTCAACGTGGTCGACCTGATGGCGCTGATCCGCGCCGCAAGGACCACCCGCACGGCATGGACGAGACGCTGTTCCGCGAGCTGTTCACCGACCACGTCGACGTCGTCTTCGCCTTCCACGGCTACCCCGGGCGATCCACCAGCTCGTGCACGGCCGGCCCGACGCCGACCGGTTCCACGTGCGCGGCTTCATCGAGCAGGGCACGACCACGACGCCGTTCGACATGGTGGTGCGCAACAAGGCCTCGCGCTACCACCTGGTGATGGACGCGATCAACAACGCCGGCGGACCCGCCCGGCGCCGCCGACCTGATGGCGCTGGTGCCGAGGCAGCAGCTCGCCGAGCACGACGACCTACATCGTCGAGCACCTCGAGGACATGCCCGACGATCCGCGACTGGACGCGACGGGCAGCGGCGGGTGAACGCCTCCGCGCTGAGGGAGGGATCACGACCTCCGCCTGCGCGAGGAGGTGTCCCTGCCCCGGTGTCTCAGGCGTCGACGATGTCGTCCAGCGGTCGCCTCGGTGTCCGCCGCAGCTCGCACGGCCGGTCTCCTGCCACCCCAGGCGGGCCAGGATCTGCGGCTCCATGCTCCCGAACATCACGTCGTAGCGCACGGCGAGCCGGGTCGCGTTGAGCTCGGTCACCTGGCTGAGCGGCACCACCGACACTCCTGCGTCCACGGCAGCCAGCCAGAGCGCACTGAGTGCCTGCCCCGCGTGCAGCCAGGCCCGCGGTCCGTCCGACCTCGTCCCGATCATGATCAGCCCATCTGACCCCTCGATCGTGCGGTCGGTCGTCGGCGTCGACCGCTGCGTGAAACGCGTCCGAAGCCCGGCGGTGTGACCGAGACCCCCGGTCAGGGCCGCGCTCGGGATGCCGTCGGTCGGACCCCGGTCCGTCCAGGCCCGTTGTTCGGCGCCGTAGCGGCCGTCCTGCTCCTGCGAGGCGATCGCCCGCTCGACAAGACCTTCGACCCGCCATCGCTGCGTGAGGTCGGTCAACGCGACCACCTGTGCGCCCCATCGACTGGCGTCCGCAGCGAGTTCGTCGAGGCGCTCGGGTGGGACCGGCCAGTTGGTGAACCGACGACGGTCGGTTCGTCTCTCCTCGATGCTGCGGAGCACGCTCGCGGCTGTCGTCCGGCACTTCGACCGGCACCAGGTGCAACCGTGCCAGCACGTCGGGCTCGGCCCGCTCGGGAAGCAGGTCCACGCTCGCCCTCCAGCCGAGGGCGCCGGCACCGACGACCGCGTGGTGCAGGGCGCAGCCGCAGCTGATCATGAGGTTGCGCCCGAGTGGGTCGGCGACCCTCAGCTGGCGAGAGCGATCGGCACGAAGCTCGAGCACCCGCCCGTCGATCCGCCACCGCCAGGGTTGCGTGTTGTGCACGCTCGGGGCCCTCCGGGCGAGCTCGAGGATGCTGCGCATCTCGGCCACGTCGCGGTGCTCGACGGGCGAACCTGTCTGTCGCGCTGTGCGGTCCCTCATCCTGGTTCCTTTCGTTGCCTCCAACCTCCCGGTGCGGCCGGTGAGGCGCAGAAGCGTTGGTCCCAGACCGGTGGACCACCCGGAGTACGTCGGCCAGGGGTCTCCGAGTCGTGCGGTCCACGTCGCCGCGGCCGATCTCCTGCCACCCGACACGGAGCAGGATCTGGGGATGCATGCCGGTCCCGAGCAGGTCCTCGAGCCGCATGGCGGGTGTCGGGCACCTCGACCACTTGGCTGAGCGGCACGACCGAGAGGCCCTTGATGGTGGCGTCGAGCCACACAGCGCTCAGCGCCTCCCCGGCCCGGAGCCACGAGAGTCTGCCGTCGTCCGCCGTGACGACGACCAGCAGTCCATCGGTGCTCTCGATCGGTCTCAGCGCGGCGCCGTCCCCAGGGCCGGATCCTCGGCCTCATGATCGAAGCGGGTACGCCGGCGGCGGGTGTGGCCCTCCCCCCAGGGCGCTCCGGCCGGATCGATCATCCCGTCATCCCTGCTGTGTCCGATCCACGCCCGCTCCTCCATCCGCACCCGCAGGTCCTGACCCTGAATCTTCATCGCCCGGTCGACCAGGTGCTCGAGCCGCAGTCGCGTCCCATGATCGAGGATGGGGACGGCCGTGGCACCGAGACTCCGGGTCACCGACGAGAGCCCCTGCAGGCGCTCGTCCGGGATCGGCCACGACGTGAAGCGACGTCGATCCGTGCACCGCGCGTCGATGGCGTCCAACCAGCGCACTGCATCCACCGGGATGTCTGCCGGTCGCGGCCGGATCCTGGCCAGCAGGTCGGGATCACGAGGGTCGGGCAGGGTGTCCACGACGGGCGTCCACCCCAGGGCACGCGTCGCGACCAAGGCATGGTGCAGGGCGCATGCCACAGCTCATCGCGAGATTGCGCCCCTCGGGGTCGGAGGCCTCGAGCGCACGCGTCCGATCGGCGTAGAGCTCCAGCGCGTCTCCGTGGATCGACCACGTCCAGGGCTGAGTGTTGTGGACGCTGGGAGCACGGCGGGCGATGTCCACCACGCGACGGAACGTACGGTCCCGTGCTGCGGCTGCGGCTGCGGTGTCTGCTTCATGCGCTGCCCCACGCCGTTTTCGCCAGGTCGCGACGTGCGAGCCACACCAGCAGCGCGATGGCAGGCAAGGACCACAGCCAGAACCCCGGACCGAAGAGCATCAGCAGGACCTGGAACAGGAGAACGCCGACCCAGCCGGCTCTCGCTGCTCGGCCACCGACGAGGAGAAGCCCGCCCAGCACGAGCTCCCCGCCCATGACGCAGAGCCCCCAGAACGCGGGGTCGGCCATGAACACCTCGCTCCACCCCGAGCGGACGAATCCGAACAGGGCCTGGTCCGCGAAGTGGCGGTACACGCTCGGCTCGGCCGCCACCAGTCCCAGATGGACGCCGCTCATCATCACGAAGAAGCAACCAACGACGCCGCGTTCCCACGCCCGCCGACGGCGTTGATCCTCAGACCGACCAGCCGGGACGACAGATGTGGCCGAGGACGACGCCACGAGAACCTCCAGGTGTGGACTGGGCTCCCGCTCTTCCGCATACCGCCGGCGAGAAGCCCACAACAAGAGCCTGCTCGACCGGGAGCCGTCCTCGCAGGGTCCAAGGTCCTGAGTACGTGGGCCGAAGCGCACGGCGGCTCGCGTGGTGCGCTGGACAGCTGACTTCCGTCATCGGTCGCCGCTCCCGCACGCGTGGTAGGCCTTGTCCCGTGGAGTCCTCCGAGATCGCTCTCTCGCGCCACCCCCACGACCGCATCGCCGACCGCCGCGTCAACGACGCCTGGCTGGCGGAGGCCTGGACCGACCCGGCCACGCGGGTCCTGGTGCTCTCCGGCACCCGGTTCCGGCCGGTCGACGGCCAGCTCACGTGGCTGGCGCCGGACGACGCGCCCGACGGGCGACGGATCCTGCTCGGCGACCGTGACGGGGTGATCCACTTCGCCGTCATCGCCGACCCGTCGGTGGCCGACGGGCAGGACGGCTGGACCGGGCTGCGTGGCGCCGTCCAGTTCATCGACGAGAAGGACGCCGAGCTGCTCGTGCACGCCGTCGGGATCGCCGAGTGGCACTGGTCCACGCGGCACTGCCCGCGGTGCGGCGGCACCCTCGAGCCACGCAACACCGGGCACGAGCTGCGGTGCACGGTGTGCGGCCGCGCCCAGTTCCCGCGCACCGACCCGGCGGTGATCATGGTCGTCGTCGACGGCGAGGCGCCGGACGACCGCTGCCTCCTCGGCCGACACCCGGACTGGCCGGAGGGTCGCTACTCGACGCTGGCGGGCTTCGTGGAACCGGGGGAGTCCGTCGAGCAGGCGGTCCGCCGCGAGGTGCTGGAGGAGGCCGGGATCCGGATCGGCGAGGTCTCCTACTTCGGCAGCCAGCCGTGGCCGCTCCCGGCCAGCCTGATGATGGGGTTCGTCGCGCACGCCGAGACGGTCGAGGTCACCGTCGACGGCGAGGAGATCGAGGACGCCCGCTGGTTCACCCGGGCGGAGATGAAGGAAGAGGCCGAGGCCGGCACCCTCGTGCTGCCCGGCGGGATCTCGATCAGCCGGTCGCTGGTGGAGTGGTGGTACGGCGAGCCGCTGCCGGGGAGCTGGTAGGGGTCCGTTCGCTCGGGTGAGCTCACCGGACCGCGCCCACACGCACGCCGGCGGATCGCTCACCCCACCGCGCCGCAGCCCGGCGGCGACCCTGCTCCGGCGGACGCTGGGGTGGGCTGGGTGGTGCGTCCGCCGGAGGAGGGTCGCGGGCGGGCGTAGGGCGGAGTGAGGCAGCACCGCCCACCGACGGCGCGCCCTGCCAGACGCACCACCCGCCCACCCCAGCGTCTGCCAGGGCGCGCCGCCGGCGGGCCGAGCTACGGCAGCACCGCCCACCACGTGTCCGCCCGGGGGACCGGGGCCGCCGCGCTGCCGTCCTCGACCACGCGGGCGCACCGGAAGAGGGTCGCCGCGATCCCGGCCGCGCCCTGCATCCAGCCGACGCCGGGCGGCAGCAGCGGTTCGGGAGCGCGATGCTCGAGGAACCGCCAGTACGCGTGCGGGCCGTCGAGCACGGCCCGCTCGACCAGGGTGTCCGCGAGGTGGAGGGCGAACGCCAGGTCGTCCGGCTCGCCGGTCCGTTGCCAGCTGTCGAGGAACACCTCGGCCACGCCCGCCGTACCGCAGCAGCGGCCGTCGTTGTCCCAGAAGCCGGGGCGGAGCCGCTCCGGGAGGCCGGAGGTCCGGACGCTGTGCAGGCAACGCCGGTGCCAGGCGGCGGGGGGCTCGCCCGCGACGTCCGTGACGCCGGCGTGGTCGAGGGCCGCGAACAGCAGCGACGTGCCGGTGGGGCCGTGGCACCAGGTGAACGTCACCGGGTCCTGGCCGGGCTTGTCCGGCACGGTCATCGGCGCCACGAAGCCCTGCCCGCTGGTGTCCGCGAGCGTCACCAGGTGCTCGGCGCCGCTCACCGCGGCGTCGACCAGGTCCGGTCGGTCCAGCTCCGCACCGGCCACGGCGACGGCGCCGGCGATCCCGGCCTGGCCGTGCGACCAGTTCGGCATCTGCCGGGCGCCGGGCTCGGTGTCGAAGCGCTCGGGCACCCACCGCCAGCCGGTGCCGGTCGGGAGGTGCTCGGCCTCGGCGAGGAGCACGGCGACCGCGTGGTCGACGACCGGGTCCGCCCCGGACACCCCGCGCCGCCTCGCCCACAGCGCGGCCAGCAGCACGCCCGCCGTACCGAGCGTGGCGTCGTGGATGCGGGTCTCGGGCAGGTAGCGAGGCGGGCCCAGGGCGGTCTGCGGCCAGCCGCCGTCGACGGCGATCGAGGCCAGCCGCTCCAGCACCTCGTCCGTCCCGTCCGCGCCGAGGGCGAGCAGTGCCCCGGCGGTGCCGGCCAGGCCGTCGAACAGCGTGCAGTCGGTCGTGACCGGGATCCGGGACCGGAGCCGGCCGGCGACGGCGTCCGCGAGCGCTCGCTTCCTCGGCCGTCCACGGCCGGGCCAGCCGGACCTCCTCCAGCACGTGGGCCAGGCCGCCGATGCCGCTGTGCAGGCCGTCGCGGTCGTACGCCGGCTCGGTGGCGCTGGGGTCCTGTCGGAATCCACGGACCGTCGTCCTCGCGCACCTGGTCCAGCACCCAGCGCCAGGCCGCCTCCGCGACGGGCCGGTACGACGAGCGGCGCGGGCTCATCGGCCGTCCCGCAGGGCGGCCGCCTGCGCGGTCACGTGCGCCGGCACCTCGGCGACGTCCACGTCGGCACCGGTGACCGGGTCGCCGGCGACCAGACGGAGCGGGATCACACCCGCCCAGACACCGCCGGCCTCGATGTCGACGTCCTCGTCCTCCGGGTCCCCGTCGCTGACCTTGACCGAGGCCTCGTGCAGCGACAGCGCGAGCAGCGTCGTGGCGGCGAGCTCCTTGCGGGTCGGCCGGCGCAGCTCGGCGGACCGGCCCGGTGCGGCGTGGTCCACGAGCAGGTCGAAGGCGTGCCCGCGCTCGTCGGCGTCGGTCACCACCCGCGGCCGGCCGATCACGACCGCGGACCGGTAGTTCATCGAGTGGTTGAACCCCGACCGGGCGAGCACGATGCCGTCGAGCAGGGTGAACGTGACGCTGACGTCCTGGTCGGGTCCCTGCACCAGGCTGCGCGAGGCGACCGAGCCGTGCAGGTACAGCGTGCCGTCGCGGTCCGGACCGTCACGGTCGACCGCGAACACGGTGGGCAGCGCCAGCGGCACGCCGTCGACCACGACGGCGAGGTGGCAGATCAGCGCGGCGTCGAGGACCGCGTCCAGGGCGGCCCGGTCCGACCGGGCGCGTTCCTTCTCGCGACGGGGACGCGAGCGTGTCGTGGGGCTGAGCGGCTCGCGGACGGAGGGTGTCACCCGCCCATCGTGGCAGTCAGAGCGACGCGAGCTTCGCCTTGACCTGCTTGACCGAGGGGTTCGTCTGGGTGCTGCCGTCGGCGAAGACCAGCGTCGGGACGGTCTGGTTGCCGCCGTTGGCCTGCATCACGATCTCGGCCGCGTCGGGCTGCCGCTCGATGTCGACCACGTCGTACGCGATGCCCTCGCGGTCGAGCTGCGAGGCGAGCCGGTGGCAGTAGCCGCACCAGCTGGTCTTGTACATCGTCAACTGGCCAGTCATCCCGGTGTCCGTCCTCACGTCTAGGGTTGGTCCACCGACTGCAACACCGTCCGCGAGGAGACCATTCCGGATGTCCGCCGACGACCTGCTCGCTGCCCTCGACCCCGAGCAGCGCGAGGTGGCGACGGCGCTCCGCGGCCCGGTCCGGGTGCTGGCGGGAGCGGGCACGGGCAAGACCCGGGCGATCACGCACCGCATCGCGTACGGCGTCGCGTGCCGGGGTCTACAACCCGATGGAGGTGCTCGCGGTCACCTTCACCACCCGGGCCGCCGGCGAGATGCGCGCGCCGGCTCCGCGCGATGCTGGGCGCCCCAGGCGTGCAGGCGCGCACGTTCCACTCCGCGGCGCTGCGCCAGGTGCGCTACTTCTGGCCCCGGGTCTACGGCGGGGAGCCGCCGCAGCTGATCGAGTCCAAGCTCGGCCTGGTCGCCGGCGCGGCGCGGCGCAACCGGGTCGAGACCGACCAGGCGCGGCTGCGCGACGTCGCCTCCGAGATCGAGTGGTCCAAGGTCAGCAACGTCCGGCCCGACGACTACGTCGCGCGTCGCGCCGGCGCGCGGCCGCGAGGTCAGCGGGCTCGACGCACGCGACGGTCGCGCACGTGTTCGCCAGCTACGAGGACCTCAAGCGCGAGCAGGGGCGCATGGACATGGAGGACGTCCTGCTCTGCGGCGCCGCGATCCTGGCCGAGGACGAGCGGGTCGCCGCCGAGGTGCGCCGGCAGTACAAGTGGTTCGTCGTCGACGAGTTCCAGGACGTCGTCGCCGATCCAGGCCGCGCTGCTCGACCTCTGGCTCGGCGGCCGCGACGAGATCTGCGTCGTCGGCGACCCGGCCCAGACGATCTACTCGTTCGCGGGTGCCCGGGCGTCGTACCTCACGGAGTTCCCGCGCACCCACGAGGGCACCACGTCGGTGTCGCCTGGTCCGCAACTACCGCTCCACGCCGCAGGTGATCGCGGCCGCCAACAAGCTGCTCGCCGGCACCAGGTCGGTGGGCGTGCAGCTGCGCGCCCAGCGCGAGGCCGGGCCCGCCGTGACCTGGCACGAGCAGCCCGACGAGGTGGCCGAGGCCGACGCCGTCGCGCGCGAGGTCACCCGCCTCCACCGCGCCGGCGTGCCGCTGCGCGAGATGGCGGCGCTGTTCCGGATCAACGCGCAGTCCGAGGCGTTCGAGGAGGCGCTGACCGTCGGCCGGCATCCCCTACGTCGTCCGCGGCGCGGCCCGCTTCTTCGACCGGCCCGAGGTGCGCCAGGCGACCGCGATGATCCGCGGCACGGTCAAGGCCGGCGAGGTCGAGGGCGACGACCGGTCCCGCAGCAGGTGCGCGCGGTGCTCACCGGCCATGGGCTGGACGGCCGAGGCGCCGTCGCCGCGGCAAGGCCCGCGACCGCTGGGAGTCGTTGCAGGCGCTGGTGTCCCAGGCCGAGGAGTTCGCCGCCCAGCAGCCTGACGCCGACGCTCGAGGGGTTCGTCGCTCGAGCTCGACCGGCGCGCCCACGAGCAGCACGCCCCGGTCGCCGAGGGCGTCACCCTGGCCACGCTCCACGCGGCCAAGGGCCTCGAGTGGGACGCCGTCTTCCTGTGCGGGGTGCAGGAGGGCTCGATGCCGATCGTCTACGCCGACGACGCCGGCCGAGGTCGAGGAGGAGCGCCGGCTGCTCTACGTCGGGGTCACGCGGGCGCGCAAGCACCTCCACGTCTCCTGGTCGCTGGCGCGCAACCCGGGCCAGCAGGCGCGGCGCAAGCCGTCCCGGTTCCTGCTCGACCTGCTGCCCGACGGTGCGTCGCCGGCGACGGAGCGGGCGGAGAGCCGTCCGGCGGGCAAGAGCCGCTCGCGGCACCCGCAAGGCGATGGTGTGCCGGCAGTTGCCAGTCGGCCGCTGGCGTCGTCGAAGGAGCGCAACCGCGGCTACTGCGACGACTGCCCGGTGCCCTACGACGAGGAGCTGTTCGGCTCGCTCAAGGCCTGGCGCAAGGAACGCGCCGACGCCGAGAGCGTCCCGGCGTACGTCGTCTTCTCCGACGCGACCCTGGAGGCGCTCGCCGAGGTGCGCCCGACCGACCGGCAGGCGCTGCTGCGGATCAACGGGATCGGCGCCGCCAAGCTCGAGAAGTACGCCGACGACGTGCTCGAGATCCTGGCCTGAGTGGCGATCTTCCGCCGTTCTCAAAATGTTGCGATAAATCGTTTGGCGGGTCCGCGGGAGTGCCGATACCTTGTTCCTCACCCCGGCACCACCCGAACGGATGAAGCTGGGCCACACGACGATCAGCGCACCACGGTCTTGGCACGACCGGCGCACGAGAGCAGGGATGGAGGTGCAACACCGATGACGAACACCACCTGGACCATCACCGCGGTCGCTCAGCGACCGGCTCTCGGCATGCGCATCTCTGGTGGCTACGCCACGCCCATGTGCGCCTTTGCCGACTCCACCGTTTTCGGTGGGCCGACGCGCGAGCGCCACGTTGATGTGGCCATCAACCGCAACCCGGGGACCCATGCCTGGAGTCCGCCTCGACGATGAGAAAACCATCGCGACGGCACCTCACAGGCCGCGGAACCCCGACAGGGATTCCGCGGCCTTCGTGTTTTTCGGGACAACCCCCGAACAGCCGGCCGAGGAGCCCGAGCGATGACAACAACCCAGCGATCAGGTCAGACGAGAGGAGGTGACACACATGACCATCGACATGACGGCTTCGTCGCTCCGGTCGGAGGCAGAGACCCTGCCCTGCCGGCGGGAGGACGCGGAGCTGTTCTTCGCCGAGTCTCCTGCGGACCTGGAGCTCGCCAAGACCCTGTGCCACACCTGCCCGGTGCGCGCAGAGTGCCTCGCCGGTGCTCTCGAGCGGAGGGAGCCCTGGGGTGTCTGGGGTGGCGAGATCTTCCTGCAGGGAGTGGTGATCCCTCGCAAGCGGCCCCGTGGCCGGCCCCGGAAGCACCCCGTCGCCGCCTAGGCGCCGGATCCGGACCGACCACCTGACACACGACAAACGGAATCCAGACATGACGACTCTTGATCGGAGCAAGCAGATGAATCTCCTCCACGAAGACCTGGCTCGCGCCCATCCGGGCGCGCGCCGGTGGCGCGGGCCACGCCCGTCGCCGGCGTCGCGGCTTTCCCGTGAGGCCGACCGTGCGCTCGCCGCGCGGCTGAGCCTCGCGCGCATGCTGTACGGCGGCAACGCCCGCTGAGACGCTTGCGTCGAGCAGCGAGCGCCAGCGAAGCGCGTCGAGACGTTCTCTCACGATGACCTGATCGCGAGGAACAGCCCGGGGCCGGACCGACTCAGTCGGTCCGGCCCCGTGGCATGTCCGGAGTACCGTCGGGCCATGGTCACGTGCAGCTTCTGCGGCGCGGTCAGCGAGACCGACGACCCGCCCCTGACCTGGACCTCCGCGGTCGAGCGCGGCCGCACCGTCTACTTCTGCGACCGCTGCTCCCGCGACCACCTCCGCTCGATGGAGTCCAAGCTCGACAGTGAGTGGTGGTAGTTCGCCGACCCGTCGCAGATGGCGGTGTTCTGGGTGGCGACCCGTCGCAGATGGCGGTGTTTGGACCGGCGACCCGTCGCAGATGGCGACGTCGATCGGCGACCCGTCGCAGATCGCCGTCGCATGACCATCTGCGACGGCTCAGCGTCCTGGCGTGACCATCTGCGACGGCTCAGCGGTCCTGGCGTGACCATCTGCGACGGCTCAGCGGTCCTGGCGTGACCATCTGCGACGGGTCGGCGGACTCACTCGCCGGCGAAGCCCGGGAGGGACTCGGTGAGGATGGCGCGGAAGGGGGCCTCGGCGCCGAGCTGGCTCATCACGCCGATGCCGCCCAGCCAGGTGCGGTGGATGAGCATGTACGACGGGGGCAGGTTGAGCTTGAGCGTCAACGTGTAGCCGGGCTCGCGCGGGTCGTTGATCCGCTGGAACTGCGCGCG
Source organism: uncultured Actinomycetota bacterium (assembly GCA_963754145.1). Classification (GTDB taxonomy): domain Bacteria; phylum Actinomycetota; class Actinomycetes; order Propionibacteriales; family Nocardioidaceae; genus Marmoricola. The sequence goes on along the minus strand of CAVWFF010000005.1, from coordinate 15,167 downwards.
CATCCAGGCGCGGGAGAAGCGGAACCGCTCGACGCTGGCCGGCTCCACGAACGGCGCGAGGTACTCGTTCAGCTGCGCGGGCTCGATCTTCACGTTGGGCCGCACGAAGCCCTCCTGGCGCAGCCCGTCGAGCAGCTGCTCGGCGTCGCGCCGGCAGGCGATCCGGATCAGGCTGCCCATCGCCTCCGGCAGCTCGCCGCCGGGGAGCCGGGCCACGGCGCCGTAGTCGAGCACGCCGAGCCGGCCGGGGGAGCCGTCGTCGTTCGGGATCACCCGGTAGTTGCCGGGGTGCGGGTCGGCGTGCAGCATGCCGGTGTGCGACGGGCCGGCGAACAGGAACCGCACGAACAGCTCGCCGTAGTGGTCGCGCTCCTCCTGGGTGCCGTCGCGGATCACGGCCGCGAGCGAGCCGGTGCTGTCGAGCCACTCCGTGACCAGCACCCGCTCGCCGTGCGCGACGACGTCCGGCACGACGATCGTCGGGTCGTCGCGGAACGCCACGGCGAACGCGTGCTGCGCCTCGGCCTCGAGCGCGTAGTCGAGCTCGTCGCGGGCGCGGTCGATCAGCTCCTCGACCAGCGGCTTCACGTCGATGCCCGGGCAGCATCGTGCCGACCGTCTTCGCCAGCCGCGCGATCTGCCGCAGGTCGGACATCAGGGCCTCGTCGGCGCCCGGGTACTGCACCTTGACCGCCACCCGGCGCCCGTCCGCCCAGGTGCCCTGGTGGACCTGGCCGATCGAGGCCGCCGCGGCCGGCATCGGGTCGAACTCGACGAGCTGGTCGCGCCAGCCCGGGCCGAGGTCGCCCTCGATGATGTCGCGCACGGTCTGGGTCGGCATCGGGGGAGCGGAGTCCTGGAGCGCGGTCAGCTGGGCACGGTACGGCGCCACCCAGTCCTCCGGGAGCGCGGACTCGAGGATCGACATCTGCTGGCCGACCTTCATCGCGCCGCCCTTGAGCTCGCCGAGCGTGCGGAACAGCTGCTCGGCGGTGCGCTGCTGGATCTCCGCGAGCACGGCCTCGGCCGGGGCGCCGCCGAGCCGCTTGCCGAGGCCCATCGCGCTGCGCCCGGCGTAGCCGAGCGGCAGGGCCGCAAGCCGCGCAGAACGCGCAAATGCCTTGCGGGGCAGGCTTCCTTCGCTGTCGCTCACTCGTTGATTGTCGCGCACGCCCGAAACGGCGCAGCCGTTCAGCCCGGTTCGTTCCACCAGCAGCCGCATTCGGGATGACGCAGCCAGGCGACAGCCTCGGCCTCGGCGAGGTCGGGTGGCAGCCGGATCGTGGCCGACCACGACGCCGGGAGCCGGCCCGCCGCGTGGCTGAACAGGTCGCGGGCCGCCCAGGCGAGCGCCAGGTGCGCCAGCGCCGGGTCCACCGGCTCCGGCACCGCGTCGTCGCGCAGCCGGGAGGTTCGGGCCGCCTGCTGCGCCACCAGGAGCGGCCACCGTAGTCGGCCACGGCGTGGTGGGCGTCGACGCAGCGCAGGCACGCGGTGCGGCCGGGCACCACGAACGGCCCGACCACGGCGTCGCCCTCGGTCAGCCGCACCACCAGGTGGGGGACGCCGTCGCGCACGTAGGGGTCGAGCAGGTCCCGGTCGGGCTCGCCGACGCCGGCGACCAGCACCACGCCGGCGTCGGCGGTGGTCGGCACCACGTCGAGCCCGGCCGTGTGCAGCAGTTCAGGGAGCGGGGGGAGCGGGGCGGCACCGAACGTGCGGACCACGACCCGGGGCACCGGCGGCCGGGGCAGCCGGCCCGCGTCGGCGACCAGCCCGAGCCGGTGCAGGTGGTGGAGCGACTCCGCGTCGGCGTCCGCGGCCGGCCCGCCGACGCGCAGCACGGCCAGGGTGCGGCGTACGGCGGCGGTCGCGGGCAGTACGACGGCGCGGGCCGGGTCGAGCCCGACCTGCACCTCGTCGTCACCGCGTTCGAGGACGTGGAGCCCGGGGAGCAGCACCGGGCGGCGCGGGAGGGGGTCCATCCCGGCAGGACAGCAGGTTTCGCGGTGACCGTCGAACGGCCGTCCACAGGCCCCAGCCAGCGGACGCGGAGACGCAGAACGGCGGGACCCCGAGGGGTCCCGCCGTCCGATGCTGTGGTGCGCGTGCGGTTGCTGCGCCTGTCGAAGTGCTCAGGCCTTGCCGAGGATGCGGTTGAGGTTGGTGCCGCACACGGGGCAGACGGCCTTCGCCATCCGGGTGCCCTTGTCGTTCACCTTGACCTCGCCACTGGCCTCGCGCTTCTCCTTGCACTTCACGCAGTAGAACTCGCCGCTCCAGGTCTCCGCCATGACGGCCTCCTTCGGTATCGCATGGTCGTCGCGGCGGGGGACCAGGGAAGTACCCGCCGGGGCTCGTGTCTCTTTCGAGCCAGCTCGACCCTACGCCACGCTCAGCCACGCCTGACGCAGGCGGGGTCCCGGCGAGGCCGCGGTGTCGGGCTACTCGCCAGTAGACTCCGCCCATGCCGGACCCGACGCAGCCCTCGCCCGCACCTGCGTCTCGACCGCCCGTCCGACGGGGTCGCGGTGCTCACCCTCGACAACCCCGACCAGCGCAACGCGATGTCCGACGAGATGACCGCGTCGTGGGTCGCGGCGGTCGACGAGCTGGCCGCCGACCGGTCGCTGCGGGTGGTCGTGGTGACCGGCGCCGGCACGCGCGTTCTGCTCCGGCGGCAACACCGGCTGGATCGCCAGCGAGCCCGACGCCGGGGTCGACCAGCTCCGCACCCGGATGATCGCCGTTCTACCGGGCCTGGCTGTCGATCCGGCGGCTCGAGGTGCCCACGATCGCGGCGGTCAACGGCCCGGCGATCGGCGCCGGCCTGTGCCTGGCCCTGGCCTGCGACATCCGGTACGCCGCGGCGTCGGCGCCGGCTCGGCGCCCCGTTCGTGCGCCTGGGCATGCACCCCGGGATGGCGGCGACGTACCTGCTGCCCGACGTGGTCGGCGAGGCCCACGCCCGGGAGCTGCTGCTCACCGGGCGCATCGTCGACGCCGACGGAGGCGCTGCGGCTCGGGCTGGTCTCGGCGGTGCACCCCGACGAGACGTTCCGCGACGACGTGCTCGGGATCGCCGAGGGCATCGCGGCCACGGCGCCGATCGCGAGCCGCTACACGACGCTCGCGCTGCGCGCCGGCGGCCACCGGGACCTCGAGGCGGCGATCCAGTGGGAGGCGCTGGCGCAGCCGATCACGCTGGCCACCGCCGACCTCCAGGAGGGGATCCGGGCCGCGCGCGAGAAGCGTCCGGCGGACTTCCGCGGGGCTCTGAGCGCCCGGCGAGGCGAAATGGCAGAGCCCCCGTTGCGACACCGCCGTTTGCCTTCCCCTTGCGAACGTCGGTGATGCAGCCGGGGGCCCCATCACGCTCAACGCTAGGGGAGCGGGTCACACCCGGTCAACGTGGGGTGGACCAGGCCAACCCGTACGGCGCCGTACCTGCTTGTCCACCGCCTGTGGACAACTCTGTGGACAGCGTGTGGACTACTCAATCTGGGTTGTGGACGACCACCCATTTGTCCGTCTTGACCTAGCCCGTTTGGGGGGTGTCAGGGACTGCGCAATAGCCCGTTTGGACCATTTCAGGAGCCGTTCCGTCGGCCAGGTGTTGATGATCCGGTCGGGGTCGATGCCGTGCTCCTCGGCGCGGGCGCACCCGTAGACCTGGAAGTCGAGCTGACCGGGCGCGTGGGCGTCGGAGTCGATCGAGAACAGGCACCCGATGTCGCGCGCGAGCTCGATCAGCCTGCCCGGCGGGTCGCGGCGTTCGGGGCGGGAGTTGATCTCCACCGCGGTGTCGTTCTCGGCACAGGCCTCGAAGACCGCCTTCGCGTCGAACTCCGACGGCGGCCGGGTGCCTCGCCCGCCGGTGACCAGCCGCCCGGTGCAGTGCCCGAGCACGTTGGTGCGCGGGTTGCGGACGGCCTCGACCATCCGCCGGGTCATCGGCGCCTTGTCCATCCGGAGCTTGGAGTGCACCGAGGCGACCCGCAGGTCGAGCCGGTCGAGCATCTCCTCGGTCTGGTCGAGCGACCCGTCGTCGAGGATGTCGACCTCGATGCCGGTCAGGAGCGTGAAGTCGCCGCCCAGGTGCTCGTTGACCGCCGCCACCACCCCGAGCTGCTTGGTCAGCCGGGCCACGGAGAGCCCGTTGGCGACGGTGAGCCGAGGGGAGTGGTCGGTCAGGACCAGGTAGTCGTGGCCGAGCTCGATCGCGGTGAACGCCATCTCCTCGATCGGGGAGCCGCCGTCGGACCAGTCGGAGTGGCGAGTGGAGGTCGCCCTTGAGCGCCGCCCGGATCTCGTCGCCGCCGTCGACCAGCCGGCCGCCGGTCTCGCGCTCCAGCTTGGCCAGCCGCTCCGGCGTACGCCCCTCGACCGCGTCGGCGATCACGGCCGCGGTGGACGAGCCGATCCCGGACAGCTGCTTGAGCGTGCCCTCGGCGACCCGGCGCTCGAGCTCGTCGTCCGGCAACGGGAGCACGGTCGCGGCGGCGGTGCGGAACGCCTTGACCTTGTAGGTCTCCGCCCGGGAGCGCTCCAGCAGGAACGCGATCCGGCGGAGCGCGGCGACGGGACCGGCGTCGTACGGCTCGGAGGAGGGCACGGGCCCATTCTGCTCACACGACGCGTGCGCGGTCCTCACTCCGTCGGGTACGCCGGTTCGTCGGTGCCCGGTCGTAGTCTCGCGGCATGACCCAGCACGGTGCGGATGGCGCCGCGGCCGACGTCGAGGTGCGCCGCTCGCGCCGGCGCACGCGCACCGTCTCGGCCTACCGCCAGGACGGCAAGGTGATCGTGCTGATCCCGGCCCGGTTCAGCCGCGCCGAGGAGGCCGCAGTGGGTCGAGACCATGGTTGCCCGGCTCGAGGGCCAGCGGCGACGGGGTCGCACCGACGCCGACCTCGAGCGACGGGCCGCGCGCCTCGCCAGCGCCCACGGGCTGCCGGAGCCGGCCACGGTGCGCTGGGTGACCAACCAGAACTCCCGCTGGGGGTCGTGCACCCCCGCCGACGGGTCGGTGCGGCTGTCCCACCGGCTGCAGACGATGCCGGCGTGGGTGGTCGACTACGTGCTGGTCCACGAGCTGGCGCACCTGGTCGAGCCGAGCCACGACGCACGGTTCTGGAGCCTGGTCGACGACTACCCGCGCGCCGAGCGGGCCAAGGGCTACCTCGAGGGGGTCGCCGCGGCGGCCCACCTGGAGATGGACGAGTTCTAGCTTTCAGCCGACCGCGAGCCGGACCAGGTCGTGGATGCCCTGCTCCTCGGTGGGCAGCGCGTCGACCGGCCACCAGCGCACGTCGTACGACTCCGCGCTGACCGCGTGCTCGGCGCCGTCGGGTGCGGTCGCGACGTAGCGGACGTCGAGGTGCCGGACACCGCCGCGCGGGTCGCAGAACGGTACGGCGTGCACGTCGAGGTGCGCCGGAGCCGCCTCGAGCACGAGCCCGGCCACCCCGGACTCCTCGGTGGCCTCGCGCAGCGCGGCGCCGGCCAGGGTGGCGTCGCCCGGCTCGAGGTGGCCGCCGAACTGGAACCACAGCCCCGCCTTGCGGTGCAGCGTGAGCAGCACCCGGCTGCGGTCGGCGGAGACCACCAGCGCGCTCGCGGTCAGGTGGTCGGGGTAGCAGGCCTTGAACAGCCCGTCGGGGTGCGCGCGGAGGTGCGCGACGTACGACGCGCGCAGTGCGTCCTGCTCCGGCGACGGCGCGGCCCAGCGTTCGAGCACGCCGAGGGCGTCGGCGTGCAGCCCGTCGCGGGCGTCACTCCTGCTTGTCGTCGGTGCCGCCGGACTCCTCGTCCAGCAGGGCGGAGAGCTGGGCGTCGAAGTCCTCGTCGCTCATCTCGGCCGGCTCCTCGACGTGCTCGCGGAAGCCGAGCGGGTCGTCGAGGTCGGCGGCCGTCGGGAGCAGGTCGGGGTGCGCCCACACCGCGTCGCGGGCGTCGGCACCCTGCCGGGAGCGGAGCGAGCCCCAGAGCGTGGAGGCGTCGCGCAGCCGGCGCGGCCGGAGCTCGAGGCCGACCAGCGCGGCGAACGTCTGCTCCGCGGGACCGCCGGCGGCGCGGCGGCGGCGTACCGCCTCCTGGAGCTTGGCGTGGTCGGGCATCCGGGTGGCGGCCTGGCCGACCACCTCGTCGACCCAGCCCTCGACCAGCGCGAGCGTGGTCTCGAGTCGTTCGAGCGCGGCCTTCTGCTGCGGGGTGTCCTCGGGCTCGAACATGCCGCCCTGCAGGGCCTCCTGGATGGCCTTCGGGTTGGTGGCGTCGAAGCCCTGGAGCTTCTCCTCGATGCTCGAGGTGTCGATCGACATGCCGCGGCCGTAGTCCTCGACCGCGGCGATCAGGTGCTGGCGCAGCCACGGCACCTGGGCGAAGAGCCGCTGGTGGGCGCACTCGCGGAGCGCGAGGTAGAGGACCACGTCGTCCTCGGACACGTCGAGCCCGTCGGCGAACGCGGTGACGTTGGTGGTGACCAGCGCGGCCTGGCCGGCGGGGCCGAGCGGAAGCCCGATGTCGGAGGCGGTGAGCACCTCGCCGGCGAGCCCGCCGAGCGCCTGCCCGACCTGGGAGCCGAAGACGGTGCCGCCGATCTTGCCGAGCATGCCGATCAGCGGGCCGGCCATGGCCTGCGCCTCGGCCGGCATCGAGCCGCCGATCGCGCCGTTCATGGCGTTGGTGACGTGGGCGGCGACCGGCTCGACCAGCACCTTCCAGACGTCCATGGTCTGCTCGATCCACTCCGCGCGGCTCCACGCGGCGCCGACGGTGACGCCGGACGCGAGCGGGGTGACGGTGTCGAGCCAGTGGTCGGCCAGCCGCACCGAGTCGGCGACCCGGTCGCGGTCGGTGCGGCTCGGGGTGGGGTCGGGCTTCTCGGCGGCGGAACGGCGGGCGATGTCCTTGGCGAGGGTCCAGTTCACGGCTCCGTCGTACGGCGTCATCAGGTGCTGCATCTGGCCCAGCAGCGCGGCTGAGATCCGGCATCTGCCCGCCGCCGCGCCACCGAGGGCGCCGAACATCTGCTCGAACGGCGTGCCCTTGAACGGATTCTGACCGGCGTCGTCGTCACGGTCGTCGTCGCCGGACGGGCGATCCGGGGTGTTGTCCATGGACCCCAAACTACCCGTGGTCGGCAACCTCCTACGCTGGGCGCGTGAGCGACCCCGTGCGTCTGATCGACCTTCGCGAGGAGCAGCCTCGACGTGGCCGAGGTCGTGGCCGCGCTAGACCACGACGCCGCCGGTGGTCTGAACCTGTTCGTCGGCACCGTCCGCGACCACGACAGGCGGCCGCGAGGTCACCCACCTCGACTACTCCGCCCACCCGACCGCCGCCGCCGAGATGCGCGCCGTCGCCGACGAGGTGGCCGCCGAGTTCGACGTCCTCGCGCTCGCCGCCGTCCACCGCACCGGCCGGCTCGCGATCGGCGAGGCCGCCGTCGTCGTCGCGTGTGTCTCCGCGCACCGCGGCCAGGCGTTCGACGCCAACCGGGCGCTGATCGACCGGCTGAAGGCGCGGGTGCCGATCTGGAAGCACCAGGTGTTCGCGGACGGGTCGGACGAGTGGGTCGGGACGCCGTAGGGCGGGGTGTGGGGCGTTCGGGGCCGTCGAATTCCCAAGGTCTCTAGGAATTTGTCGGGCACATCGGGCAGCGCCGACGCTCGGCATGGCTTCTCGACAGGACCGGGCCGGACTTCCCAATGAGAACTGGCGCTTCCAGCGGCGTACACACCCCTGGATGTGCCAGAAAACCTCGATCCCTTGGGAATTCTCGCGACACCACCACCCCCGGCGCGGCACCCCACCCACCCACCCCCGGCGGCCTAACCTCGTCCACGTGGAGATCCTGTTGTGGCTGGCACCCGCGGTCGTGGTGACCGCCGGCGCGATGGTCGTCGCCGGCTGGGCCGGCCGCGAGCGGCACGAGTCCGACCGCCGGTCCGAGGCGGCCAAGGAGCGGTTCGCCGCCGCGATCAGCCGCGACCACCCGGCGAGCACGCTGGCCCGGCCGCGTCCAGTGCGTGACCGGAGCACCGGCATCGCCGTACGCCCGTCCCGCGCGGGCACGCGCCGAGACGACCGCCGCTCGGCCTGACCCGACCTGACCCCGCCCGACCCCGGCGCCCCGCCGCTCACCGCTGTTGGTCCCGTTTGAGAGGGTGCTCCCATGAGTCGCCCCGTGACCGCACGCAGACGCGTGCGCCCGCACGCGCGGGGTGCCCGATGAGCCGGCGCACGAGCGCGGGCCTCACCGCGGTCACGCTGCTGATCGCGACCTGGCTGATGGCGACGCTGGTCCCCACCAACTACGTCGTCTACTCGCCCGGTCCGACGGTCAACCTCCTCGCCAAGGACAAGTCCGGTGACCTGGTCCGGGTCTCCGGCGCCAAGGCCTACCGCGACAAGGGCGCGCTCCGGCTGCTCACCGTCGTACCGACCGGACCCGACGACCGCGTCTACCTTGCCGAGGCGATGTTCGCCTGGCTCAACCCCAAGCAGGCCGTCTACCGCGAGTGGACATCTACCAGCCGCAGGAGAACTCCGACAAGGTCGAGGCCGAGTCGGCCGTCGACATGGTCAACTCCCAGGACTCCGCGATCGCCTCCGCTCTCCACGAGCTCGGCTACAAGTTCGGTACGTCGGTGCAGATCCTCGGCGTGACCCGCGGCGGACCCGCCGACGGCGCGCTCGAGGATCTGCACCGACGTACCGAACTTATAGCCGAGCTCGTGGAGGGCAGAGGCGATGGGGGAGCCCTGGGAGTTGACCATGTCCACGGCGGACTCGGCCTCGACCCGGTCGGAGTGCTCCTGGGGCTGGTAGATGTCGCTCTCGCGGTAGACGGCCTGCTTGGGGTTCGCCAGGCGAACATCGCCTCGGCAAGGTACACCCGGTCGTCCGGGCCGGTCGGCACCACGGTGAGCAGCCGGAGCGCGCCCTTGTCGCGGTAGGCCTTGGCGCCGGAGACCCGGACCAGGTCGCCGCCCTTCTCCTTGGCGAGGAGGTTGACCGTCGGACCGGGCGAGTAGACGACGTAGTTGGTGGGGACCAGGGTCGCCACCAGCCAGGTCGCGACCAGCAGCGCGACCGCGGTTATGCCCGCGCTCGTGCGCCGGCTCATCGGGCACCCCGCGCGTGCGGGCGCACGAGGAGGCGTGCGGTCACGGGGCGGCTCATGGGAGCACCCTCTCAAACGGTACCAACGCGACGGCCCCTCGGGCGGTTCGGGTCAGGCCGAACGGCGGTCGTCGGCGCTGCCCGCGCGGGACGGGCGGACGGCGATCCCGGTGCTCCGGTCACGCACGGGACGCGGCCGGGCCAGCGTGCTCGCGGGGTGGTCGCGCTTGATCGCGGCGGCGAACCGCTCCTTGGCCGCCTCGGACCGACGGTCGGACTCGTGCCGCTCGCGGCCGGCCCAGGCGGCGACCACCATCGCGCCGGCGGTCACCACGACCGCGGGTGCCAGCCACAACAGGATCTCCACGTGGACGAGGTTAGGTCCCAAGGGGGTGGGTGGGTGGGGTGCCGCGCCGGGGGGCTTCGTGTCGCAGAATTCCCAAGGTATCTAGGTTTCCTGGCACATCCAGGGGCGTGTACGCCGCTGGAAGCGCCAGTTCTCATTGGGAAGTCCGGGCCGGTCCTACCAGAAGCCCGGCCCCGCTTCGGCGCTGTCCGATGTGCGCGACAAATTCCTAGAGACCTTGGGAATTCGACGGCCCGAAGCCCCAGCCGCCCCCTACGGCGTCCCGACCCACTCGTCCGACCCGTCCGCGAACACCTGGTGCTTCCAGATCGGCACCCGCGCCTTGAGCCGGTCGATCAGCGCGCGGTAGGCGTCGAACGCCTGGCCGCGGTGCGCGGAGACACACGCGACGACGACGGCGACCTCGCCGATCGCGAGCCGGCCGGTGCGGTGGACGGCGGCGAGCGCGAGGACGTCGAACTCGGCGGCCACCTCGTCGGCGACGGCGCGCATCTCGGCGGCGGCGGTCGGGTGCGCGGAGTAGTCCAGGTGGGTGACCCCGCGGCCCTTGTCGTGGTCGCGGACGGTGCCGACGAACAGGTTCAGGCCGCCGGCCGCGTCGTGGTCTAGCGCGGCCACCACCTCGGCCACGTCGAGGCTGTCCTCGCGAAGGTCGATCAGACGCACGGGGTCGCTCACGCGCCCAGCGTAGGAGGTTGCCGACCACGGGTAGTTTGGGGTCCATGGACAACCCCCGGATCGCCCGTCCGGCGACGACGACCGTGACGACGACGCCGGTCAGAATCCGTTCAAGGGCACGCCGTTCGAGCAGATGTTCGGCGCCCTCGGCGGCGCCGGCGGGCCGATGCCGGACCTCAGGCGCTGCTGGGCCAGATGCAGCAGCTGATGACGCCGTACGACGGCGCCGTGAACTGGACCCTCGCCAAGGACCTCGCCCGCCGGTCGCCGCCCAGAAGCCCGACCCCTCCCCGAGCCGCACCGACCACGACCGGGTCGCCGACTCGGTGCGGCTGGCCGAGCACTGGCTCGACGGCGTGACCCTGCCGGCGGCCGGCAGCACCGTCGCGCCGCGTGGAGCCGCGCCGAGTGGGTCGAGGAGAGCATGCCGGTCTGGAAGCGGCTGGTCGAGCCGATCGCCGAGAGCGTCGCCGCCGCCATGGGCGCGATGGCGCGATGCCCGCCGAGGCGCAGGCGATGGCCGGCCCGATGATCGGGATGCTCAACCAGATCGGCGGCGCCATGTTCAGCCCCCAGGTCGGGCAGGCGCTCGGCGGGCTCGCCGGCGAGGTCATCTCGGCCAGCGACCTCGGGTTCCCGCTCACCCCGCCGGCCGGCCGTGCTGTACCAACACCACGGAGTTCGCCGAGGGCCTCGCGTCTCCGAGGACGACGTGCTGCTCTACCTGGTGCTGCGCGAGTGCGCCCACCAGCGGCTCTTCCTGCACGCGCCGTGGCTGCGCGACCACATCATCGCCGCGATCGCGGACTACGGCCGCGGCATCACGATCGACACCTCCAAGATCGAGGAGGCTCAGGGCTCGACCCCAGCAACATGGAGGCGATGCAGGAGGCGCTCGACGGCGGGCTGTTCGACCCCGAGCAGACCCCGCCGCAGAAGGCCGCGCTGACCGGCTGGAGACCACGCTCGCCCTGGTCGAGGGCTGGGTCGACGAGGTCGTCGGCCAGGCCACCGCCGAGCGGATGCCCGACGCGCCAAGCTGCGCGAGGCGGTCCGCCGCCGCCGCGCCACCGGCGGACCCGCCGAGGAGACGTTCGCCACGCTGGTCGGGCTCGAGCTGCGGCCGCGCCGGCTGCGCGACGCCTCCGCGCTGTGGGGCCGCTCCGGTCCCGGCAGGGCGCGGAGGCCCGCGACGCCGTCTGGGCGCACCCCGACCTGCTGCCCGACGGCCGCCGACCTCGACGACCCGCTGGGCTTCCGCGAGGACCTCGAGGAGGCCGACGAGCTGAGCGACGAGGAGTTCGACGCCGCGCTCTCCGCGCCTGCTGGACGAGGAGTCCGGCGGCACCGACGACGAGCACCGGAGTGACCCGCCGCGAGCGGGCTGTACGACGACGCGGTCGGCGTGCTCAGCGCTGGCCGGCGCCGTCGCCGAGCAGGACGGCTGCGCGCGGCGTACGTCGCGCACCTCGCGCGCACCCGGACGGGCTCAGGGCCTGCCACCCCGACCACCTCACCGCGAGCGCGCTCGTGTCACGACGACCGCACCAGGTGCTGCTCAACCTGCACCGCAAGTCGCGGTGGGTTCCAGTTCGGCGGCCACTGCGAGCCGGACGACGCCACCCTGGACGGGGCCGCGCTGCGCGAGGCCACCGAGGAGTCCGGCGTCGCCGGGCTCGTGCTCGACGGCGCCGGCGCAGCTCGACGGCACGCCGTACCGTTCTGCGGCCCGCGCGGCCGTCTCCACCACCTCGACGTCCGCTACGTGGCGGCGCGCCGGGGCGCCGAGCACGGGTCAGCGATGAGTCGCTCGACGTGGGCTGGTGGCCGGTCGACGCGCTGCCCACCGACGAGCCGGACATGCACGACCTGTCGACTCGCGCGGGCGGCTGACCGCGCTCGTACTCGTCGCAGGCTCCAGGTGGGCGGCCGCGGCGACCCCCTCGAGGTAGCCCTTGGCCCGCTCGGCGCGGGGTAGCGGTCGACCCAGCCCAGAACCGCGCGTTGTGGCTCGGCTCGATCAGGTGGGCCAGCTCGTGGAGCAGCACGTAGTCGACCACCCAGGCCGGCATCGCCTGCAGCCGGTCGGAGAGCCGGATCGCACCGTCGCCGGGGTGCACGAGCCCCAGCGGGTGGTCATGTTGGCCACCCAGCGCACCGAGGCCGGCGTGGCACCCGTCGAGGTAGTCGCGGGCGAGCTCGCGGCCCGGCGCATCAGCTCGTCGTCGGTGCGCCGGCGCGCTGCTCGGACGTCGAGCCGCCCAGCATGGTGTCGACCCACTCGGTCTCCTCGGCGCGGGTGAACCGGTCCGGGATCATCACGATGACCTTGCCGTCCTCGCGGTAGGCCGACACGGTCGCGTGCGCCGGCGCGAGCGGCGCACCTCGACCTCGGACGGGACAGCCTGCTGGGTCATGCCGCGAGGACTACAGGCCGGGCACCGACGAAGCAGGCGTACCCGACGGGGAGGGGGTGAGGAGCCGCGACGCTGTGAGCAGAATGGGGGCCGTGCCTCTTCTCTCTCGGAGCCGTACGACGCCGGTCCCGTCGCGCCGCGCTCGCCGGATCGCGTTCCTGTCTTTGGAGCGCTCCCAGGACAAGGTCTGCATTAGAGTCAAGGCGTTCCGCACCGCGGGCCGGGCGCGGGCCCGTTGCCGGACGACGAGTTCGAGCGCCGGATTGCCGAGGGCACGCTCAAGCAGGTACTCACGGGATCGGCTGGTCCGCCGCGGCCGTGATCGCCCGCGCGGTCGAGGAAAAAAAAAAAAAAAAAAAAAAAGAGCGCGAGTACCGGCGGCCGGCTGGTCGACGGCGGCGACGAGATCCGGGCAACGTCAAGGGCGACCTCCACTCCACTCCGACTGGTCAGACGGCAGCTCGCCGATCGAGGAGATGGCGTTTACCGCGATCAAAGCTCGGCCACGACTACCTGGTCCTGACCGGGCCCGCTCCCCTCGGCTCGCCAGCCGCCGACGGGGCTCTCCGTCGCCCGGCTCCACCAAGTAGCGACTCGCGGTGGTGGGGGCCGTAGACAACAGCAGCTGGGCGGCGACTTCAGCACTACCTGACCGGCATCGAGGTCGAGTAGTTGCCTCGACGACGGGTCGCTCAACCCGAGCTGAGGAGATGCTAAAAAGTTCGGCTCAACCTGCGGGTCGGCCCCTCGGTGCACTCCAAAGCAGCGAGATGGACCAGAGCGCAGATAGACCCGGCGGATGGTCGAGAGCCGTCCGCAACCCGCGCACCAACGTGCTTGGGCACTGCACCGGGCGGCTGGTCACCGGTGGGCGCGGCACCCGGCCCCCCTCGGAGTTCGACGCGAAGGCGGTCTTCGAGGCCCTGTGCCGAAGAACGACACCGCGGTAGGAGATCAACTCCCGCCCGCCCGAACGGCGCGACCCCGCCGGGCAGACCAATCGAGGTTCGCACGCGACATGGGGTGCCTTTCTGAGAATCAGACTCCGACGCCCACGCGCCCGGTAAGCCTCGACGTTCCAGGTCTACGGGTGCGCCCGCGCTAGAGGCGGGCGGCCTCGACCCAACGTAAAACCGAGATCACTCCAACACCTGGCCGACGGAACGGCTGTTGAAATGGTCGAGAGGACTATAGCGGATGGCCTCGTAGCCCAAACGGGCTAGGTCAAGTCGGACAAATCGACAGTAGTCATCCACAACCCGGTTGAGTAGTCCACACGCTGTCCACAGAGTTGTCCACAGGCGGTGGACGAGCGAGGGTGCAACTCGGGTTGCCTGGTCCACCCCCTTACAGTTGACCCCCCGCTAGCGTGGAGCGTAGATGGGGCCCCAGGCTGCGTCGACCGACGTTCGCAAGGGGAAGGCAAACGGCGGTGTCGCAACGGGGGGCCTCTGTTTTAGGCGCCCTCACCGCGGGCATCGGAGGACCTCGGAAGTCCGCCGGACGCCTCTCGCGGGACGCCCGGATTGCCCTCCTGCAGGTCCGCGGTGGCGAGCGTCATCGGCTGGGCCAGCGCCTCCCACTGCAGCGCAGGACTCGAGGTCCGGTGGCCGCCGTCGCGCAGCGCCACCTTGGTGTAGCGGCTCGGGATCGGCGCGGTGGCCGCGATGCCGGCGGCGATCTCCCCGCACCTCGGCGGCGAACGTCGTCGGCAGCGAAGACCCGGGAGACCAGTCCCAGCTGCCGGGCCTCCCTCGGCGTCCACGGTGCGACCGGTGAGCAGCAGCTCGCGTGCATTGGCCTCGCCCACGACGTCGGGAAGCAGGTAGGTCGCCGGCCATGCCCGGGTTCATCCCGAGCTTCACGAAGGGGGCGCCCAGCCTGGCCCATCGACGCGGCGTACCGGATGTCGCAGGCGAGGGCGAGGCAGAGGCCGGCGCCGATGGCGGGCCCGTTGACCGCAGCGATGGTGGGCGCCTCGAGCTCCGGATCGACAGCCAGGCCCGGTAGAACGCCGATCATCCGGGTGCGAAGGTGGTCGACCCCGGCGTCGGGCTCGCTCGCGATCCAAGCCGGTGTTGCCGCCGGAGCAGAACGAGGTGCCGGAGCCGGTCACCACCACCACGCGGACGGAGCGGTCCGCGGCGAGGTGGTCGACGGCCGCGCACCAGGATGCGGTCATCTGGTCGGACATGGCGTTGCGCTGGGCGGGGTTGTCGAGCGGAGCACCGGACCCCGTCGGCCGGGCGTTCGAGTCGCAGTTGGGGCGAGGGCTCGGTCGGGCCCAGCATGGGCCGAGTCTACCGGCTGATGTGAGCCACGGCGCGCGCGCCTGGCCCCTGGGCCCCCCCTGTGTCAGGCGTGAGCTGAGCGTGGCGTAGGGTCGAAGAGGCTCGAAAGACTAGACAACGAGCCCCGGCGGGTTTCCCCCGGTGCCTCCGCCGAGACGACCCGTGCGATACATGATGTAAGGAGGCCGTCATGGCGGAGACCTGGAGCGGCGAGTTCTACTGCGTGAAGTGCAAGGAGAAGCGCGAGGCCACGGCGAGGTCAGGGTCAACAACAAGGGCACCCGG
>CAVWFF010000004.1:0-84181 GCA_963754145.1 uncultured Actinomycetota bacterium | reverse complement strand
GAGACGCTGCGACTCGCTGCCCAGTCCGCGAGGATGCTGGCAGACCTCACCATTGTCGGCCTGGGTGGCGGGACCCTGCCGGTGTCCTTCTTCGGTATCCCCTACGAGGTCAGCGTCCAGACGACCTACTGGGGAACGACGCCGAGCTGGTAGAGGTGCTCGACCTGGCCGCCCGGGGTCGCTGCAGAGGCGGAGATCACCCGGTTTGACCTCGATCGAGGCCGAGCGGGCCTACGGGCAGCTCCGGTCAGGCGCGGTCGACGGTCGCGTCGTCCTCATCCCGAACGGGGCGTGACGGCGGTGACCACGCCACGTCCCCGGGCGCTCCTGGTCCACGAGTCGATGTTCGGCAACACCGCACAGGTCGCGGCGAGCGGTCGCCCGCGGTCTCGAGCTCGGAGGCTAGGACGTCTCCCTTGTCGACGTCGCGGCTGGCCCCGGCGACAGGACCCCCGAGACGGACGTGTTGGTCGTCGGAGCGCCAACCCAGGGGTTCTCCCTGAGTCGGCCGACACCCGGGAAGACGCCGTAGAGAAGGGCGCCGACCCAGCGCACGCCGGAACTGGCGTTCGGGAGTGGATCAAGACGCTGCCGAAAGACGCGAAGGGCAGCTTGCCGCGACCTTCGACACGCGCGTGCGCAAGGTGCGCCGGCTGCCGCGGCCGCGCCGAAGATCGCGCGGGTGCTCCGCAAGCGAGATTTCGCACTGGTCGAGGAAGCCGACCGGGTTCTTCGTCGACGATGTCGCCGGACCCCTGTTCCCGGAGAGCTGGAGCGAGCCACCGCGTGGGGAGTCAGGTCGCCATTGCCGCCGGTCAGCACCTGGCCCGCACTGGGCGCGAGACTCGTTGAGCCGTTCCACTCCCGGATCCCGGACGTACTCAACCCCGGGCGGCGCCAGAGGCCTGGACGCCGTTCCCCTCGCGCGCAGCGGGACGCCTTGGCACGAGTGGAGCGGCACGGTCCGCGCGAGGTAGGTCGAAGCGACACCGGGCCGGACTCCTTGTCGGATTCTGGCGCCACAGACGGCCGTGCCCCGGGGGCCAGCCCGGGGCACGGCCGACGCCCAGGCCGGCGGAAGGTACGAGCGCTCAGGTCGTGAAGGTGTCAGTGGCGGGAGCTTCCGCCATCGCCTGGCGCGGCGACGCGTGTTCGCTGCGGTTTGGAACTGGGACGAGGATGACCGGGACCGAGGAGTTCTCGAGGCACTCGGCACTCACCGATCCGGTGATGGCCCGGGCCAGTCGGCTCCGTTGCGTGTGCCCCACGACCAGGACTGCGGCATCCCGTGCCGCCTCGACGAGCACACTCCCGCCGTACCCGTGGACGACCGAGCGGGAGATGGGCGGTGTCGGGTCCATCCGTGCAGGGCGCGGGCGACCGCCTTGTCCTGGACCGCTGTGGCGCGCTCGCGTGCCTCGTCCAGCACCGGTGCCGAGTAGTCGTCGGTGTAGGGAGAGGTCACAGTCCAGGCTGTGATGACTTCTGCCCCGACTCCTCGGCGAAGGGCCTCCTCGAATGCGAAGCGCAGGGCATGCACCGAGCCCTTAGAACCGTCGGTGCCGACAACCACGACGCCCTGCCTGACGTCGCTCGCGCCTGTCTCGTTCATCATTCCTCCTCTGTCGTCGTCCTGTCAGTCTTCGTGTCGGGCTCGCAGCCGGGCACAGGGTCGAACTGCCCGCAGGTCCGGGACTCGTGCCCCGGTCCTGGGTCTCACCGGATGATGGCCACCGGGCACCCGGCATGAGCCACCAGACTTGCGCCGACGGAACCCAGCATCAGGCCGGCGAACGCTCCGCGGCCGCGTGCACCGACGACGACGAGGGCGGCGTCCCGCGACGCACGTCTCAGCGCCTCACGAGGGTCGTCCATCGACATCTCGATCTCGACAGTCAGACCCGGGTGACCTTCTCGCACCAGCTCGACCCGCTCGCGGATCCTTGCCTCCCTCTCCCGCAGCAACGGGAAGTGCTCGAGAACCTCCGCGGCGTCGGGGCCGGAGACGGGCACGGGCGGATCCGGGGAGTGCAGCACGCACAGGTCCATGCTCCGCGAAGATGCGAAGTCGGCTGCCCAGTCCACCGCATCGAGACTCTCAGGCAAGTCGTCCGCGCCCACGACGACCCGCCTGCTCGACGGCGTCGCCGTCTGCCGGACCACGACCACGGGACCGCCCGCCTGCCGCGCGACGTGCTGGGCGACAGAGCCGACGGCGATCCCGTCGAAGACGCCACGCCCGCGACTGCCAACGACGACCAGGGACTCGGGTGTCGAGCGGTCGATCAGGACCGGCGCCGCGTTCCCGTCCGCGATCTCCACCTCACTGTCGACCCCACGCTCGTCGAGCAGACTTCGCGCCTCACCGCCCACTCCTGAGCCAGGCCCGCAGTCCACTGGTCAGCCCATCTCGACAGTTGGTGCAGGTCTCCCCGGGCGATACAGACCCGTAGTGGGCGATGCACCGCCTCGGCGTGATCGGCCGCCCACGCCAACGCGCGCTCTGCGTCCGCGCTTCCGTCGAACCCCGCGATCACCGAGGTCTCAGCGCCCATGCGGCACTCTTCCCGGCGCGTCCTCGCGTGGCACGGCCCAACCTCACCTCCGACCCGGGCCTTTGGTCCCCACCGGCCCGTCACGTCGCATCGGGTCCTCGGCCGGTCCCGCGAGGACGTTGGACCCGAGCCTGACCGCGCCGCGGCTCTCAGCGGGCCCCTTTCCTGACACCTTTCCGGACCTCACCGTCCACACACCGAACCGAGCCGGGCTCCCAAGCGCAGCCCGACTCGGGGATTTGCTCTCCTGGCGGGCTTCCCCTCGGAGCCCGCCCCGGGTACTGCTCCCTCCTCCGAGCCCGGGCGGGGGTGGCTCAGCGGAGCCAGGGGTTACGGCGCACCGGCGGGATTTCCCACTCCGGCCGAGGCCGAAGGTGTGTCCTGCGCCCAGGGCGGTGATGAGCACCAGGACCATGGCGTAGATCAGGTGGTCGTCCATGAAGGGGTTGTTCTCGGGCGGCAGCACGGCGGTCCACATGAGGACCAGCAGAGCACGCCCGCCGCTGCCGCGCGCGCATCGCGATGCCGAGCATCGAGCGCCGATGCCGATGCCGAGCAGGCCGATCATGAAGAGCCAGTCGGCCCAGGCGGGCCGGCGACGCCGTTGTAGATGCCCTTGAACGGTCCGGCGGCGGCGAACGCGAGGAAGCCCTTGGTCGGGCTGCCTCCGTTGATCCAGGCCTCCTTCGCGGCGGTCTCGTGGCCGAGCCCGAATGTCTTGTCGAAGAACGCCCACAGGAACACCCAGCCCATGCTGAGTCGAACAGCTGCGGCGCTGTAACGGGCGACGGCTCCGACCGGGGAGCTGCGGGCTGTGCCGGGACTCCCGTCGGCGCGCGTCTCGGAGCTGTGGCGGTGAACGGTGGTCATGACGACCTCCTCGATCTCTCTGGTGGACGACACCAGCCTTCTCGCAGAGCGGGCCGGCGGTCAGGGCTGCAGGTCATGGATTGGGGGACCTTGGTCGGGACTCCGGTACCGCGTCGAAAGACGACGGCACGCCCGACACGACTCGGGCGCCCCGCGCGGACAGCATCCAGTGCCTCATTCGCCACGAGTGGACGTGGACGTGTCGTCAGCGAGGGCCGCCCGGTACCTGGATCGAGGACGTTCGACTCTCGCCGTGACCCGCGCGGGCAGCCAACGCTGGCAGCAGACGGAGGAAGATCCATCACTGCGAAAGGAACCTCAGATGTACGGCGCCATGACCAATAGGTCGCATTGCGGTGACCCTGTCGCGAAGGTGATGTCCTGGCCAGTCGCGACTGTCGACGACGGGCGACCCTCGCCGAGGTGGTGGAGGAGCTTGCGGCCGATGAGATAGGAGTGGTCCTCGTCCTCGCAGCAGGTCGGCTCGTGGGCATGATTTCCGAACGCGACGTGATTCCCCACGTGGCAGCCGGCGCCGATCTGGCGCATCTGAGCGCCGGGGATGTCATGGTCATTGACCTAGTGACCGTGGAGGACGAGGCGACCGTGCTGGAGGCGGCGCAGGCCATGGACGAGTCGCAGATCCGGCACCTTCCGGTGATGAGGGGGACCCGCCTCGCCGGCGTGGTGTCGATGCGCGACCTGCTCACCGTCCTGCTCGGCGACGCAGACCACGGCCTCTCGGCGGCAAGTCAACAAGTGTCCACGCCACCCGGGACGTAAGGCCCTGCCCACGCACGCTCAGCACGCACATGCTTGAGGAAGGTGGAGGAGGAGCGCGATGAGGACGATGGGGCACCCGTTGGGCCAGGAACCAGGCGCTGGATCACCGCGTTGGCCCTGCTGAACGCCGTCACTGCTGCAGCGGGTGCCGCGTCCATGTCGCTCGGTGCCCTGAGCCTGGAGCCTGAGGTCACGGCTCGACTGCCATGGGGAAGCCCTCTCGTCGGCGGGATCGCTCTTCTCATGTGTGTTGCGGTGCCGAACGCCATGCTCGCCGCTCTCTCGCTGCGGGACGACGACCGGGTCGCGTCCGCCGCAGTCAGGGTGGGTCTGCTGCTGGTCGCGTGGATCCTCGTGGAGATGGCGTTCATCCGCGACCTGAGCTTCTTCCACCCGCTCTACGTCGGTATCGGGATGCTCCTCGTGGTCCTGGGCGGACGGCTTCGGGTAGTCGCCCGCATCGGAGCCGAGCACTCACCGACCGCGTCCGGACCTTCCGTCTCCGGAGGGGTGTCATGACATCAGGTGTTCGCCTGCGGGAAGGTTAGGTACGGGCCCGCTGCGCGATGCTCGAGTCACCGGTCACGGCGGTCACCACGATCTGGGCCGCAACCAGCGCGATTGCGATCTGGCGCCTGACGAGCCGACCCACAACGGATCCCGCTCAGCGTCCTGGTTGCTCCACCGGTGGCCGCCGCCGTAACGGCCCTGCTGTCGCTGCGCCAGGCCACGAGCTGAAGAACCCAGGTTGGCATCCCGCACGGCGGAGGCCCTCCCCCCGCACGACTCGACGAGACCGCATCGCATCGTGGGAGGAACTACGTCAGCGAGTCGCGAGCTCACGCATGAGGGTTCCATGCCCGAGGCGCCCCCTAACGTGGGGTGATGGACGTCCGCGTTCCGGCGGTGGGCTGGGTACGGCGATACGAGCGCGGCTGGCTGCGTGGTGACCTGCTTGCCGGGGTCACGGTCACGGCCTACCTGGTCCCCCAGGTCATGGCCTACGCCGAGCTCGCGGGCCTGCCCGCGGTCATGGGGTTGTGGGCGATCGGCGCCGCTGACGTGTACGCCCTCCTCGGGTCCTCCCAGCGGCTGTCCATCGGACCAGAGTCGACGACCGCGCTGATGACCGCCGCTGCGCTCGGCTCCGTGACGCCGCGGCCACCAGCCCGGCGGCGTTGGCTTCGGCGCTGGCGTTCCTGGTGGCCGGCTTCTGCCTGATCGGCTGGATGGCGCGGCTCGCCTTCGTAGCCGATCTGCTGTCCCGGCCGGTGCTGATCGGCTACATGGCCGGGGTCGCCCGATCATGATCGTCTCGCAGTTCGGCAAGCTCCCCGGCATGCGGTGAGCGGGGAGGGCTTCCTGACCGAGCTCGGCTACTCCGCCCGACATGTCGACCGAGGCCAATGCTGCGACGCTGCTGCTCGGACTCGTCACTCTGACGGCCTGCTGCTCGGCGGCCCTGGTTCCCCAGGGCGCCCTCGCCGTGCTGGGCATGCTGCGGGCCACCGTCGCGGTGTCGGTGTTCGGACCTCGATGACCGCGGCGTCCAGCTGGTCGGCGTGATTCCGGCCGGGATACCCACGCCGGGTTTCCCGATGTCAGCCCGACGATGTCTCGTCCTCCTCGGCCCAGCGCTCGGCGTCGCCTTCGTGGGGTACACCGACAACATCTTGACCGGCCGAGCGTTTGCGTCCCGGCACGAAGAGCGCGTCGACGCCAAGCAGGAGCTGCTCGCCCTAGGAGCAGCGAACCTCGGCGCGGGCCTCCTACACGGTTTCCCGGTCAGCAGCAGCGGCAGTCGCACCGCGATCGGTGACGCCATCGGCGGTCGAACCCAGCTCGCCGGCCTCGTCACGGTCGTGTGCGACTGTCGTGCCCTCGTCTTCGCGGGACCGCTGCTCGCGTCGTTCCCTCCGGCGGCCCTCGGAGCGGTCGTCGTGTACGCCGCCACGCGCTTGATGGACGTCGGCGAGTTCGTCCGCTTGCCAGGTTCCGCCGCAGTGAGTTCCTCCTGGCGCGGGGACGACCGCGGCCGTGCTCGTGGTGGGCGTCCTGGAAGGAGTGTTGGTCGCGATCGGTCTCTCCGTCGCTCGACCTGCTCCGCCGCGTGGCGCGGCCTCACGACGCGATCGAGGGATACGTGCCGGGCCTGGCAGGGATGCACGACGTCGACGACTACCCCACCGCCGAGCCGGTGGCCGGTCTATTGGTCTACCGGTACGACTCTCCGCTGTTCTTCGCCAACGCCGAGGACTTCCGCCGCCGCGCTCTGGCAGCCGTCGAACAAACCGGTGGACCCGTGGAGTGGTTCGTCCTGAACACCGAGGCAATCGTCGAGGTCGACATCACTGCCGTGGACGTGCTCGAGGACTTGCGCAGGGAACTGACGGATCGCGGCATTGTCGTGGCCTTGGCCAGAGTCAAGCAAGACCTACGGGACGAGCTCGCCCCCACCGGCTTCCTTGAGCGGATCGGCGAGGACCGCATATTCCTGACCCTGCCCACCACCGTCGACGCGTTCCGAGAGTGGCAGGCCCGAGAGGCCTAACGCCTGGGTGCTCGACCGGGGTCGTCTGCGACGGGTCAGCGCCCGGGAGCCACCATCTGCGACGGGTCAGCGCATTACCTCAGCCGACGGCCTGTTCCTCTGGAACGACACGCCTGAAACTTTCTCTTATTTTCACTCCAGTCACACAAGTGCTCAGTTTTCCTGCATACTCCCTGCTGTCACTAGCCGACAATTCGGTCGCTGACAAGGAGGCACGCCGGACATGCGCACTCGGATTCCCTCACCCCGCCGTCCCCGTCTGCGGCTGGTCCAGACGCTGGCCGTGGCCGTTGTCGCGGGCGCCCTGGTCCTCCCGGCAGCGGCCGCCCACGCGATCAGGCTCCCGGAGGACCGGCCGACCTCGCCGCCCAACGTGACGTTCCCGGTGGCCCTGTCCGCCAACCCGGTCGACACCCGCAGCTACGTGGCCCGGCGCCACCCCGGCACCGAGATCAACGCCGCCTGCGGCAGCGTGGTCAGGGCCGCGACCCCTGGCACGGTGCGGATCCGCACCGACGCCAGGTGGGCGGGCAGGAGCCTGGTGAAGGTGTTCACCACCAGGTACCGGCTCACCACCTACTACGCCTACCTCGCGCCGCGTCGACGTGAGTGACGACCAGATCGTCCAGGCCGGGCAACCGCTCGGCATCGTCGGCGACGAGGGCCAGGCGAAACGGTGCCAGCTCGGCTTCCAGGTGCGCAACGACGCCGGGCGCACGGTCTACAACCCGTCGCGGTTCCTCGACACGTACGTCGGCCAGAAGGTCCCCGTCACCACGCTGTTCGGCAACCGCGGCTTCCGGCTCGGCACCTTCAACGTGCTCGGCGCCAGCCACACCAAGCCCGGCGGTGACGCCGCCAGCCGCTACCCCGGCTATGAGACGCGCCTCCCGAAGGCGATCAAGGCGCTCGACGACAACGCCGTCGACGTGGTGGGGCTGCAGGAGTTCCAGAAGCCGCAGCACGAGATGTTCCAGAACCTCGCCGGCAACCGCTACGGCGTCTACCCGGCCAAGCGCGACGTCGACACCGAGAACTCCATCGTCTGGCGGCTCTCGTCGTTCGCGCTGGTCGAGGCCCACCGGTTCGACGTGACCTACTTCAACGGAAGCATCCGCAAGATGCCGTACATCCTGCTGCGGGAGAGGTCGACGGGCCACACCGCATGGTTCATCAACGTGCACAACCCGGCGAACACCAGCAGGTACCCGCTACCAGGAGAAGTACCGCGCCCTGGCGATCGAGGCCGAGCGCAACCTGGTGATCAAGCTGCGCGGCACCGGCCGGCCGGTGTTCCTCACCGGCGACCTGAACGACCGGGAGAAGGCGTTCTGCCCGCTGACCGCCGGCAAGCTGATGCTCGCGCCGCAGAGCGTCCCGAGCATGACCTGCGCGCCGCCGGCCAAGCTCGGGATCGACTGGATCTTCGGCGCGGGCCAGACCCGGTTCCTGACGTACTCCGTCGACTGGTCGACCAAGGACCGCAACATCTCCGACCACCCGCTGGTGCTCAGCCAGACCCATCTGGCCGAGTGACGCTCGGGGTCAGCGCACGTCGAACCTGATCCCGGCGTCGAGCAGGCGCCGGGTCAGGTGCTCCCCCATCGCGACCGCGGTGGTGACCTGCCCGGACGTCGTCGGGTTGTCGTCGAAGGCCAGGCACAGGCGCCGACTCGGCCAGCATCTTGGCCGTCTCGGTGTAGCCGGGTCGCCGCCGGAGACCCGGGTGTGGAGCGTCGTGCCCCCGGCCTGACCGACGAAGTCGACGGTGAACCAGGACTTCTCGCGGCGAGGCTCCGACGGTCCGTCACCGGCCTTGACCCGCGACATCAGGGCCTTGCGCAGCGGCGGCACCTGGGCGGCCACCATCATCACGCCGGCGCCGGCGGCCGTGCCGGCGACGTAGGGCAGGGACTTGAAGCCGGCGTAGTGGGAGTAGCGGAAGTCGGGGCCGTATCGCTCCAGGGCGGCAGCGGACCGCGTGACCACGAACGGGTCGATGGTGGGCAGCGGCAGCAGCCAGTAGCCGAGCTCGCGATCACGGTGTGGCTTGCCCGCCACGGCGCGCGCCTTGCGACCGCCGGCCGGACGGCCCTCCTTCTTCCGGCGGGCCTGCATCGCGCCGCGCATCTGACGTGCGCGCGAGAAGGCGGTCATCGCGGAGTGGAACGTGCCGCCCGAGAACTGGCCCCCGGCCCGTACGACGCCGCGCAGCGTCACGGGCTGTCCCTCGGGCAGCTGGAGCACCGTGAAACGCGCACCCAGGTCGTGCGGGATCGAGTCGAAGCCGCAGGCATGGACGATCCGGGCGCCGGTCGCGACGGCCCGGTCGTGGTGCTCGAGGTACATGCTGTCGACGAACTCCGGCTCGCCGGTGAGGTCGACGTAGTCGGTGCCGGCGTCGGCGCACGCGGCCACCAGCGGGCCGCCGTACAGCAGGTAGGGGCCCACCGTGCTGATCACGACCCGCGTGGAGCGGGCCAGGTCGGCCAGCGAGTCGCCGTCGGCGGAGTCGGCCTCGAGGAGCGGCAGCTCGGCCAGCCCGGGATCGATGGTGGCGAGGTGGGTGCGCACCTCCTCCAGCCGTCCGCGGTTGCGTCCGGCCAGCGCCCACCGGCACCCGTCGGGAGCGTGCCGCGCGAGGTACTCCGCGGTGAGCCGGCCGGTGAACCCGGTCGCCCCCAGCACGACGACGTCGTAGGGGCGCTGGTCGCGGGGAGTCTCGGTCACGGGCTCCACTCTGCCAATCCGAGGGGAACCATCCCAGCCCGGGCGGCGTCCGAGCACCATGAGGAAGGTCACGAAGCTCGGCGCAGGGGGCGGCCTGGCCGCGGCGGGACTCGGGATGCTGGTGGCGTCGGGGGTGTTCACCGCGAGCGCCGCGATCGTCGTCGGCCCGGGGGCCCCGTCGGCGAGCGCACGTGCCGGGCTGACGCCGTTCGACTCCTGTGACGAGCTGCTCTCGTGGTACCGCGCGGAAGGCCTGCGCCGCGTCGGCGCCTATGGCTGGGACGGCGACCGGCCCGTCTACTACGCGATGGAGGACAGCGCGGCCGGGATGTCCGAGCTGAGGTCGACATCGCGTCGTCACACCGTCGTCGGGGACCGACGTCGCCGTGGGCAGCTCGGAGACCGGCACCAACACGCAGGAGGCAGGGGTCGACGAGCCCGACCGGGCCAAGACCGACGGCACCGTGCTGGTGCGCGTGGTCGGGCACAGCGTGCTGCTGAGCGACGTGACCGGCGACCAGCCGCGGGCGCTCGGCTCCTACCCTCTCCCGGACTCGATCTTCGACGCCGAGGTGATGCTCGTCGGCGACCGGGTCGTGGTCACCGCGACCGGTGTGCGCACCTTCGGCGGCCCGGTGGACGAGAGCTGGGGCATCCGCCGGACCGGGCCCTCGGTGTCGCAGAGCCGCGTCCTCGTGCTCGACGTCTCCGACCCCGGCCGGCCGACCCTGGTGACGGACCGGACCTTCTCCGGCACGGTGCTCTCCGCCCGGCAGTACGGCGACACGATCCGGCTGGTCACGCAGACCCCGGCACCTGCCCTGCGCTTCGTGTACCCCTCCGAGGGCACCGACAGGACGGGCGCGCTCGCCAGGAACCGGGCGCTGGTGAGGGCGAGCACCCTCGACGACTGGCTGCCGACGGTCGGCCGACTCCGGCCCGGCACCGGCTCCGGGGAGCGCGAGCGGCTGGTCGGCTGCGACGAGGTGCTGCACCCGCGGCACGGGCTCGGGCGCCGGCACGATCGCGGTCGTCGGCTTCGACGTCGACACCCCCGACGATCGGTCGACCGTGGCCGTGACCGCCGGAGGCGACACGGTCTACTCCTCGACCGAGCGGCTGTACGTCGCGACCACGGAGTACTCGACGAGCCTGATCAGCCGGCTGGGCTCCCGGTTCGTCGGCGGGCCTGTCCAGCCCATCGCCCGCACCGACGTGCACGAGTTCGACCTGCGTGGTCTGGGCGCGTCGTACACCGCGAGCGGCAGCGTGCGAGGTGTGCTGAAGGACCGCTGGTCGATGGACGAGCACGACGGGCACCTGCGGCTCGCGATCGAGACCGGGTCGCCGGTCGCCACCGACGACGGCGCCGACCGCAGCGGCGCCAACGCGATCGTCACGATGGCCCGGGACGGCGACCGGCTGGTCGAGTCCGGGCGCGTGGACGGGTTGGGACGTGGCGAGCAGATCAAGTCGGTGCGCTGGTTCGACGACCTGGCGGTCGTGGTGACCTTCCGGCAGATGGATCCGCTCTACACGGTGGACCTCTCCGACCCGGACCACCCGCGGCTGCGCGGCGAGCTCAAGATCCCGGGCTTCTCCGGCTACCTGCACCCGATCGGGCACGACCGGCTGCTCGGGGTCGGGATCGACGCCACCAGCCAGGGCCGCGCACGGGGCGCGCAGGTCTCGGTCTTCGACGTCTCCGACCTCGCGCACCCGGTGCAGGTGGACCGCTACGCGTACGGCGGGCAGAGCGACCTGGCGGCGCCCGACGACCCGCGCGGCTTCACCTGGGTCCCGGGACCCGACGGCGCGGGGGTGGGCTGGACGCAGGTGCAGGACTACACAGAGGGCGACACGTTCCGGCTGTCCCGGATCGCGGCCGACGCGTCCGGTCACCTGTCCGTCACGACCAGCGTCCGCCCGGGAGTCGAGCCGTGGGAGGGCGCCCGGGTGCTCCCGTTGCCGCACGGCCGGGTGCTGCTGGTGGCCGGGCCGAGCGCGACCATCTTGCCGGGCTGAGATTCCGCCGCGCGTCGTACGCTCGGGGCATGTGCCGGAACATCCGTCCCCTCCACAACTTCGAGCCTCCCGCGACGCGCGACGAGATGCACGCCGCGGCGGTGCAGTACGTCCGCAAGATCAGCGGTACGACGAAGCCGAGCCAGGCCAACCAGGCGGCGTTCGACGCGGCGGTGCTGGAGGTCGCCGCGGCGACCCGCAAGCTGCTGGCCTCGCTGACCACCAGCGCGCCGCCGAAGGACCGCGACGTCGAGGCGGCCAAGCGCCGGGCCCGGTCCGAGGCCCGCTACGCATGACCCTGTCCGAGGCGCTATCCGGGCGGCTGGTGGTGCTCACGGGCGCCGGGCTCTCGACGGACTCGGGCATCCCCGACTACCGCGGGCCGGGCGCACCGGTGCGGATGCCGATGACCTACCAGGAGTTCGTCTCGGGTCCCGCGTCGCAGCAGCGCTACTGGGGTCGGGCCCACGTCGGCTGGTCGCGGATGCGCCGGGCCGAGCCCAACGACGGCCACCGTGCCCTCGCCCGGCTGGAGGCGCTCGGCCGGGTCGGGCTGCTGGTCACCCAGAACGTGGACGGGCTGCACGAGCGGGCCGGGTCGCAGGCCGTCGTCGCGCTGCACGGCCGGATCTCGGACGTCGTGTGCATCGACTGCCGTCGCGTGACCGGTCGGGCGAAGGTGCAGGAGCAGATGGGCGCCCTCAACCCCGGCTGGGTCCGCCGGCACGGCGAGGTGCTCGCCCGCCCCGACGGTGACGTCGCCCTGGAGGAGACCGCCGGCTTCGTCGTCCCCGTCTGCGACGCCTGCGGCGGTCGGCTCAAGCCCGACGTGGTCTTCTTCGGCGAGAACGTCCCCAAGGACCGCGTCGCCCGGGTGCACGCCGCCCTCGACGCCGCCGACGCGCTGCTGGTGGCCGGGTCGTCGCTGGCCGTGATGTCCGGTCTGAGGTTCGTCCGCTACGCGGCCAAGGCCGGGATGCCGGTGGTCATCGTCAACCGCGGCGTGACCCGCGGCGACGACCTCGCGACGTACAAGGTCGAGGAGGGCTGCAGCGAGTTCCTGCGCGGGTTGGTGGCTGGGTTTGAGGGGGCGGTGTCACTCGTGTCGCAGAATTCCCAAGGTATCTAGGCGTTCTGACCGGACTTCCCAATCCTTTCTACACTTCCCAATCTCTTCTGACGCTTCCCATGGTGTGTATGCCCCTGGAGGCGTCAGAAGAGATTGGGAGGTCGGAGGGCTGGCGACGCCCGCCTTGGGACGCGCCCGAAGAACTCCTAGATACCTTGGGAATTCCGCACAGCGCGCAACCGCTCAGACCCGCTTCACAAAGATGTGCTCGGCCGCCTCCGGCAACACCTCGGCGGTCTCCCCCGCGGCACCGACCAGGATGCCCTCCCCGCTGCCGACGGCGCTGACCACGGCACCGGGCAGCGCGCCGACGCGGCGGAGCGCCCGCATCAACGACTCGTCCTTCTGCATCTCCTCGGAGATCCGACGCACCCGGACCCGCACCGGGTCGGTCGCGGTCGCGATCGCCAGCAGCGGCTCGACTCCATCCATGAACTCCTCGCCGTCGCGGCTGTCGCCCAGCTCGCCGAGACCCGGGATCGGGTTGCCGTACGGCGACTCCGTCGGATGCCCGAGCAGCTCGATCAGCCGGCGCTCGACGCTCTCCGACATCACGTGCTCCCAGCGGCACGCCTCCTCGTGGACCAGCTCCCACTCGAGGCCGATCACGTCGGTGAGCAGCCGCTCGGCCAGCCGGTGCTTTCGCATCACGCGGGTGGCCATGCCGTGCCCCTCGTCGGTGAGCTGCAGGTGGCGGTCTCCCTCGACCGTGACCAGGCCGTCACGCTCCATCCGCGCGACCGTCTGGCTGACCGTCGGACCACTCTGGTGCAGCCGCTCCGCGATCCGCGCCCGGAGCGGGACGATGCCCTCCTCGACCAGCTCGTAGATGGTGCGGAGGTACATCTCGGTGGTGTCGATCAGGTCGCTCACCCACCCATTGTTGCCGACCCCCCTGATGCTGGTGAAATGCTGGGGACCCGCCCGCCCGCTCCGAGGAGTTCCATGAGCACCGCCCTGGCCGACCAGGTGATCGTGCCGGCCCGCTACAACGGACCCGCCCGCTCCGGCAACGGCGGCTACGTCAGCGGGCTGCTGGCCCACGAGCTCCGCGCCGACCACACCGTCCCGGGCGACCGCTCCGAGATCGCGGTCGCCGTGTCGCTGCGCCAGCCGGCGCCCCTCGACGTACCCCTCCACGTCACGCGCGAGGAGCCCGACTCCGCGTCGCTCACGTTCGGGGGCGCGGTGATCGCACGGGCGCAGCTCGTGCCGCCCGAGATCTCGGCCGTCGCCCCGGTGCCGTACGACGAGGCGTCGGCCGCGTCCGTGCGCTACCCCGGACACACCTCGCACCCGTTCCCCACCTGCTTCGCCTGCGGCGTCGACCGGCCCGACGGCCTGCGCATCTTCCCCGGCCCGGTCACCCCGACCGCCGAGGGACGCACCGTCGTCGCCGCACCCTGGACTCCCGCTCCGGACGTCGCCGCGGACTACCACGAGTACGACGAGCCGGGCCAGCGTGCCTGCCTGGCCGCGACCTGGGCCGCCCTCGACTGCATCGGCGGCTGGGCCGGCGACCTCGGCGAGCGGCTGATGGTGCTCGGCCGGATGACCGCCGTCGTCGACGACCTGCCCCTGGTCGGCGAGCCCCACGTCGTGATGGGCCAGGCGCTCGGCCAGCAGGGCCGCAAGACGTTCACGGCCAGCACGCTCTACGACCCCGACGGCCGGATCGTCGGCCGCGCGGAACACGTCTGGGTCGCCGTCGACCCCGACGTCTTCAACCAGCTGCTCGACCAGGAGAACGCGTGACGAACCCGTGGTGGCGCGACGCCGTCTGCTACCAGCTCTACATCCGCAGCTTCGCCGACTCCGACGGTGACGGGAAGGGTGACCTCCAGGGGATCACCGACCACCTCGACCACCTCGTCGACCTCGGCGTCGACGCGCTGTGGCTCAACCCGTTCTACCCCTCGCCGCAGAACGACCACGGCTACGACGTCAGCGACTTCCGCGACGTCGAGCCGGCGTACGGCACCCTCGACGACGTCGACACCCTCATCCACGAGGCCCACGCCCGCGGACTGAAGCTGCTCGCCGACATCGTGCCCAACCACACCTCCAGCGAGCACCTGTGGTTCCAGGAGGCGCTGGAGTCGGCGCCGGGCAGCCCCGAGCGCGACCGCTACGTGTTCCGGCCCGGGCGCGGTCCCGACGGGTCGGAGCCGCCCAACAACTGGCTCTCCGTGTTCGGCGGCCCGGCCTGGGAGCGGGTGCCCGACGGCGAGTGGTACCTCCACCTCTTCGACGTCACCCAGCCCGACCTCAACTGGCGCAACCCCGAGGTCCCCGCGGACTTCGAGAAGACGCTGCGGTTCTGGCTCGACCGCGGCGTCGACGGGTTCCGGATCGACGTGGCGCACGCGCTGTTCAAGGAGGCAGGGGCTGCCCGACGTGCCCGACCCGCTGCGCCACCCTCGAGGGCGAGCCGAGCTGGACAGCCCGATGTGGGAGCAGCCCGAGGGCCACGACGTGTTCCGGCGCTGGCGGCAGATCCTGGCCGAGTACGACGGCGACCGGATGGCCGTCGGTGAGGCCTGGTGCCCGACGCCCGAGCGCACGGCGCTCTTCGTGCGGCCCGACGAGCTCCAGCAGACGTTCAACTTCCACTGGCTGCTCGCGGACTGGTCGGCCACGTCGTTCCACGAGGCGATCGACACCACGCTCGAGCTCGCTGGCCCAGGTGCGCGCGCGGGCGACCTGGGTGCTGTCGAACCACGACGTGGTCCGGCACCCCACCCGCTACGGCGGCGGCGCCGCTGGCCGGTCACGCGCCCGGGCCGCCACGCTGGCGATGCTGGCGCTGCCCGGCTCGTCGTACCTCTACCAGGGCGAGGAGCTCGGCCTCGAGCAGGTCGACGTCCCCGGCGAGCACCGTCAGGACCCCGAGTACCTCCACGGCCGTGGCGAGGGCCGCGACGGCTGCCGGGTGCCGATCCCGTGGGCCGGCGACGCCCCGCCGTACGCGTTCGGACCGGGCGACGAGCAGCCCTGGCTGCCGCAGCCCGCCGACTGGGCCTCGCTCTCGGTCGCGGCGCAGCGGGCCGACCCGCACTCGACGCTGGCGTTCTACCGGACCGCCCTGGCCGCCCGCACCGCCCAGCTCGCGGAGGGCTGGGACGACGACATCGCGTGGCTCGACCTCGGCGCCGACGTGCTGGCGTTCCGGCGCGGCCCGGTCACGGTCGTCGTCAACTGCGGCGACGACGCGATCGAGCTCCCCGGCGGCGGCGTCGTGGTCGCCACCGAGGAGCTCGACGGAAGCCTGCCCGCCAACGCGGGTGTCTGGCTGCGCTGAGGTCAGGCGTCCAGGGTCCGGTTGTAGCGGCCGAGCGCGGTCACGAACGCGGCCAGCTCGTCGTCGCTCCAGCCGGACAGCCGCTCGTCGAGCAGCTTGCGGCGCTGCCGGGAGGTGTCGGTGAGCCGGCTCCGGCCCTCGTCGGTGACGCCCAGCATCATCGCCCGTCCGTCGGCCGGGTCGGGCGTGCGCTCGACGAAGCCGAGGTCCACCAGCTGCTGGACCTGGCGGCTGATCGCGCCCTTGTCGATGCCGAACTCCTCGACCAGCGCGGAGGCCCGCTTCGGTCCGTGCTCGGCGACGTTCGCGAGGATGAAGTACGCCGCCGGCTGCAGCGTCTTCGTGCACCTCGCGGGCGCGCTCCATGATCACGCGCCGGATCCGCCGGATCAGGGTCGCCATCTCCGCCTCGAGCTGGTTGAGCAGCTGCTCCTTGCCGGCGGTCACCGCCGGCCGCCGCTCGGTGACCGGCTCGCGGTGACGGGCTCGGTGACTGCTTCGTCCTCACGCTGGATGGTGGTACGCAACGGGACCTCCTTGATGAACAGCACGCAGAGCAAGGCTGCCACAGCGAACGGGACCGCGATCAGGAACAGGTGCCCGGTGGCCTCGCCGAACGCTCCCTCGAAGACGGCCCGGATCGGGCCCGGCAGCGTCGCGAGGTCCGGGATCTGGTGGCTGCTGTGCGCGTCCTCGGTGACGCCCATCGACGCGAGCTCGTCGGTCACGGTGGCCGCGACCTGGCTGGCGAGCACGGCACCGAGGGCGCTGACCCCGATCGAGCCGCCCATCGAGCGGAAGAAGGCGACGACCGAGCTCGCGGCACCCATGTCGCTCTGCGCGGTGTTGTTCTGGACGGCCAGCACGAGGTTCTGCATGGTCGCGCCGAGCCCGAGCCCCATCACGGCCATCGACGCGCCGACGTACACGAGCGGCGTGGCCTCGTCGATCCGCGAGAGCAGCAGCAGGCCGACGATGACCAGGGCCATGCCGCCGACGAGGTAGCGCTTCCACACGCCGGTGCTGGAGATGATCCGGCCGGTCACGATGCTCGAGACCAGCAGGCCGCCCACCATCGTGATCGACATCAGGCCGGCGTGCGTCGGGCTCATCCCGCGGGCGAGCTGGAAGTACTGCGACAGGTAGACCGTCGAGCCGAACATCGCGACCCCGACCATGATCGAGGCGACCGTGGCGAGCGACGTGGTGCGGTCGCGGAAGAGGCGCATCGGGATCACCGGCTCGCGGGCGATCCTCATCTCGACGTAGACCGCCGCGGCGAGCACCAGGACCCCGGCCCCGACCAGCAGCCCGGAGGTGGTGGAGATCCAGTCGAAGTGCTGGCCGGCGAGGGAGACCCAGACCAGGAGGAAGGAGACGCCGGCGACCAGCAGGGTGGCGCCGAGGTAGTCGATGTGCACCTCGCGCTTGACCACCGGCAGGTGCAGGGTCTTCTGGAGGACGACGAACGCGAGCGCCGCGACCGGGATGCCCACGAAGAAGCACCAGCGCCAGCCGATCGTGTCCACGACCAGGCCGCCGATGAGCGGGCCGCTGACCGTGGCCAGGGCGAAGACCGCGCCGATGTAGCCGCTGTACCGGCCACGCTCGCGGGGGCTGACCATGGAGGCGATCACGACCTGCACGAGGGCCGTGAGACCGCCGACGCCGAGGCCCTGGATCGCGCGGGCGCCGATCAGCACGCCCATGTTGGGCGCGAAGCCCGCCACCAGCGAGCCGGCGACGAAGATCACCAGCGCCGACTGCACGAGCAGCTTCTTGCTGAACTGGTCGGCCAGCTTGCCCCAGACCGGCGTGGACGCGGTCATGGTGAGCAGGGTCGCGACGACCACCCAGGTGTAGCCGGACTGGCTCCCCTGGAGGTCGGTGATGATCCGCGGGAGGGCGTTGGACACCACCGTGCTGGACAGCATCGCGACGAACATCGCGAGCAGGAGCCCGCTCAGCGCCTCGAGCACCTCGCGGTGCGACATCTGCCCGGCGCGCTCGACCGGTGCCCGGTCGAGGACGGCGGTGGGGGTGGACTGCTGGGACACGGAGAGCTCGATTCACGATCGCCACAAGGTTGACGTCGGCAACTATATTCCCTGTCGCCTCCCCGCCGCGACTTTCGGCGAGGTCGGCTACGTCACACCGCAGGGCCGCCCGAGCGTGCAGCGACCCGCAGGCGTGGCCCTGGTGGGCCCTGCACCGGCGGATGAGGACCGGTCGCCTGCGGGTCGGGTGACTGCTTGTGGATTCGCCAGCAGCGCCTGCACGGCACTCGTCATGGACGGGCTGGCTGGTGTGCTGCTAGCGGGCAGCCACCTCACGCATCCGATAAGAACTCATTCCTCGGACCACCTCCTTTCCCGTGTAAGGCGAGCGTAGGCCGAGCCCGGGCCGCCAACAAGACCTTTCTCTCGCACTGAGATCATCGGCGGGTGGCGAGGGCTCGGTGGCGCATCCTGACCGCCGTCGCCACCGACGTCCGGCCGCTCCGCGTGTCCGCGCCGTTCCGCCGGCTCTGGGTCGGCAACTCCGTGGCCCAGCTCGGCCAGCAGATGACCGCCGTGACGATCGCGATCCAGGTCTACGCGATCACGGGCAGCTCGTTCGCGGTCGGCGTCGTCGGCGCCTGCGCGCTGGTGCCGCTGGTCGGGTTCGGGCTGTACGGCGGCGCGGTCGCCGACGCGATGGACCGGCGCAAGCTCGCGCTTGGTGCCTCCACGCTCGCCTGGGCGTGCTCGATCGCCCTTGCTGCACAGGGGTTCCTGCACAACACCAGCGTCGGCGTCCTCTACGCGCTGGTCGCGCTCCAGTCGGTCGCGTCCGCGCTCGAGGGTCCCGCCGCCAACGCGATGGTCGCCCGGCTGCTCCCGGCCGAGCTCCTCCCCGCCGCGTCGGCGCTGAACATGGCGTCGTTCAACCTCGGTTTCACGCTCGGCCCGGTGCTCGGCGCGCTGGCGGTGAAGTTCGGCGGCTTCGGAACGGCGTACGCGATCGACGTGCTGACGTTCACGGCCGCCATGTACGCCCTGGTCCGGCTCCCCGCCATGCCACCCGAGGACGGCAGCCCGCGGCCCGGGCTCAAGGCCGTGGTGGACGGGCTGCGCTACCTCCGCTCCTCCCCCAACGTGCGGATGACGTTCGTGGCGGACCTGTGCGCGATGGTGCTCGCGCAGCCGCGTGCGCTGTTCCCGGCGATGGCGGTCAAGGTGTACGGCGGCGGCGCGGCCACCGTCGGTGTGCTGCAGGCCGCGCCGGCGTTCGGGTCGCTGCTGGCGTTCCTGGTCTCCGGCTGGATCAGCCGGGTGCGCCTGCAGGGGCTGGCGGTCGTGGTCGCGGTCATCGGCTACGGGCTCGCGGTCGGGTCGGTCGGCCTCACGTCGCTGCTCTGGGTGGGCGCGGCCTGTCTGGCACTGTCCGGCGCCTGCGACATGGTGAGCGCGGCGTACCGCTCGACGATCCTGCAGGTCGCCGCCCCCGACCGGATGCGCGGGCGGCTGCAGGGCGTGTTCATCGTCGTCGTCGCCGGTGGTCCGCGCGCCGGCGACTTCCTGGCCGGCTCCACCGGCGAGCTCCTCGGCGAACGGGTCGCCCTGGTCCTCGGCGGCCTCGCGTGTGTCGCGGGCGTCCTCCTCGCCGTCCTGCGCTGGCCCGGGCTTCCTGGAGTACGACGCGCGCTACCCGACGCCGTAGGCGCTGGGGTGTCCGGTGCAGGTTCACCACGGTATGCAGCCGAACCCGCGCTCCCCATGATGTGCTCGTCGTGGGAAGCGCAGGTTGGCCTGCATACCGTGGTGAACCCTCAGCCCACCACAGCGGCGGCGAACTGGGCGTTGTACAGCCGCGAGTAGGCACCCTCGGCGACCAGCAGGGACTCGTGCGTGCCCTGCTCGACGATCGCGCCGTCCTCCATCACCAGGATCAGGTCGGCGTCGCGGATCGTGGAGAGCCGGTGGGCGATCACGAACGACGTGCGGTCCGAGCGCAGCGCGGCCATCGCCTGCTGCACGAGCAGCTCGGTGCGGGTGTCGACCGACGAGGTGGCCTCGTCGAGGATCAGCAGCGCCGGCGCGGTGAGGAAGGCGCGCGCGATCGTCACCAGCTGCCGCTCACCGGCGGAGAGGTTGGAGCCGTCCTCGTCGATCACCGTGTCGTAGCCGTCGGGCAGCGAGTGCACGAACCGGTCGACGAACGTGGCGCGGGCGGCCTCGAGGATCTCCTCCTCGGTGGCGTCCGGTCGGCCGTAGGCGATGTTGTCGCGGATCGTGCCGCCGAACAGCCAGGTGTCCTGGAGCACCATCCCGATCTGACCGCGCAACGCCTCGCGCGGCACCGCGGTGATGTCGACGCCGTCGATCGTGATCCGGCCGGCGTCGATGTCGTAGAACCGCATCACCAGGTTGACCAGCGTGGTCTTGCCGGCGCCGGTGGGACCGACGATCGCGACGGTCTGCCCGGGGCTCGCCACGAGCGACAGGTCCTCGATCAGCGGCCGGTCGTGGTCGTAGCGGAAGGAGACGTGCTCGAAGGCCACCTTCCCCTGCCGTACGGCGGGCGTGCCCGTCGGTGCGGGGTCGGCCGGCTCCTCGTCGGCGTCGAGCAGCTCGAAGACCCGCTCGGCCGACGCGACGCCGGACTGGAGCAGGTTCATCATCGAGGCGACCGTGGTCAGCGGCTGCGTGAACTGGCGGGTGTACTGCACGAACGCCTGCACGTCGCCCAGGGACAGCGAGCCGCTGGAGACCCGCAGCGCGCCGACGACCGCGATCACGACGTAGTTGACGTTGCCGACGAACATCATCGTCGGCATGATCAGCCCGGACACGAACTGGGCGCCGAAGCTCACCCGGTACAGCTCGTCGTTCTCCTCGGCGAAGGTCCGCTCGACCTCGCCCTGGCGGTTGTAGACCTTGACCAGCGCGTGGCCGGAGAAGGCCTCCTCGATCTGGCCGTTGAGCCGGCCGGTGCGGCGCCACTGCTGGATGAACTGGCCCTGCGAGCGCTTCATGATCGCCCGGGTGACGAGGATCGACACCGGCACCGAGACCAGCGCGATCACCGCGAGCAGCGGCGAGATCCAGATCATCATCGCCAGCACCGCGATCACCGTCATCAGGGACGTCAGCAGCTGGCTCATCGTCTGCTGCAGGGTCTGGCTGATGTTGTCGATGTCGTTGGTGACCCGGCTCAGCAGCTCGCCACGCGGTGACCTGTCGAAGTAGCCGAGCGGGAGCCGGTTGATCTTGTCCTCGACGTCCTGGCGCATGCGGTGGATGGTGTTCTGGACGACGGCGTTGAGGACGAAGCCCTGGAGCCACCCCAGCAGCGAGGCCGCGAAGTAGACCGCGAGCACGAGCAGCAGCACGTCGCCGACGGCGCCGAAGTCGACACCCTGGCCCGGGACCACGTGGTCCATGGAGGCGAGCATGCTCGCGAGCTTGTCCTCGCCCTGCTCGCGGAGGTCCTGCACCGCCTGCGCCTGGGTCACGCCCGCGGGCAGGTTGCGGCTGAACAGGCCGGAGAACACCAGGTCGGTCGCATGCCCGAGGATCCGCGGCCCGGTCGACATCAGGGCGACGCTGGCCACGCCCAGCAGGACCACGCAGATGGCACGCACCCGCTCGGGCCGCATCTGGGCCACGAGACGCTTCGCGGACGGACCGAAGGTCATCGCCTTCTGCCCGACCATCCCGCCGCCCATCGGGCCGCGCCCGGGTCCGGGACCGGCCTCGATCCGCTCGGTCGCCTTGAAGCCGGCCTGGGGCTTGGGGGCGCCGTTCGGGGCGCCGTTCGGGGCGCCGTTCGGGGCCTGCGGCGCTGGGCGGGGTGCCGGCAGGGGTGCTCACGCCGCCTCCTCCGCGCTCATCTGGGAGCTGACGATCTCCTGGTAGGTCTCGCACTCCGCCAGCAGCTCGTGGTGCGTGCCGCGGCCGACCACCCGCCCGTCCTCGAGCACGAGGATCAGGTCGGCGTCGATGATCGTGGTCACCCGCTGCGCGACGATCACCACCGTCGCGTCGGTCGTCGTCGGCTTGAGGGCAGCGCGCAGCCGGGCGTCGGTGGCGAGGTCGAGCGCCGAGAACGAGTCGTCGAACAGGTAGATCCCCGGCCGCCGGATCAGCGCCCGCGCGATCGCGAGCCGCTGCCGCTGGCCGCCGGAGAAGTTGCTGCCGCCCTGGGCGACGGTCGCGTCGAGCCCGTCGGGCATCGCCTCCACGAAGTCACGCGCCTGTGCCACCTCGAGCGCCGCCCAGATCTCCTCCTCGGACGCCTCGGGGCGACCGTGCAGGAGGTTGCTGCGCACGGTGCCGGAGAAGAGGTACGCCGTCTGGGGCACCAGGCCGAGCTGCTCCCAGAGCACCTCCGGGTCGAGCCGTCGTACGTCGGTGCCGCCGACCCGGACGCTGCCCTCGGTCGCGTCGAAGAGCCGCGGAACCAGGCTGACCAGCGTGGACTTGCCCGCCCCGGTGGACCCGATCACGGCGATCGTCTGGCCCGGCCGCGCCGACAGCGAGATGTCGTGGAGCACCGGTTCGTCGGCGCCCGGGTAGGAGTACGTGACGTGCTCGAGGTCGAGCCAGCCCCGACGCTGGAGGTCGGGGGTCTCCGGCTCGGCGGGCGGTACGACGGACGAGCGGGTGTCGAGCACCTCGCTGATCCGGTCGCCGCACACCGAGGCGCGCGGCACCATCATCAGCATGAACGTCGCCATCATCACCGACATCAGGATCTGCATCAGGTAGGACAGGAACGCGGTCAGCGCCCCGATCTGCATCTGGCCGCTGTCGACGCGGTGGCCGCCGAACCAGATCACGGCCACGCTGGAGACGTTCACGACCAGCATCACGAGCGGGAACATCGTCGCCATCCAGCGGCCGGCCTTGACCGCGACCTCGGTCAGGTCGTCGTTGGCGGTGCCGAAGCGGCGCGCCTCGTAGGGCTCGCGCACGAAGGCCCGGACGACCCGGATGCCGGTGATCTGCTCGCGCAGCACGCGGTTGACCTCGTCGATGCGCGCCTGCATCGCGCGGAAGTTCGGCACCATCCGGCTGACCACGAAGCCGACGCTGAGGAAGAGCGCGGGCACGACGACGGCCAGGATCCAGCCCAGCCCCATGTCCTCGCGCAGCGCCATCACCACGCCGCCGACCATCATGATCGGCGCTGAGACCGCGATCGTGCAGGCCATCAGCACCAGCATCTGCACCTGCGTCACGTCGTTGGTGCTGCGCGTGATCAGCGACGGGGCGCCGAACTCCTGCACCTCGCGGGCGGAGAACGTGCCGACCCGGTGGAACAGCGCGGCCCGCACGTCCCGACCGAACGACATCGCCGTGCGGGCGCCGAACCAGACCGCGCCCACCGAGCACACGATCTGCACCAGCGACACTGCGAGCATCATGCCGCCGGTGCGGATGATGTAGCGCGGTGTCACCGAGCACGATGCCGTTGTCGATGATGTCCGCGTTGAGGCTCGGCAGGTAGAGCATCGCGAGGACGCCGACGAACTGGAGCACGACGACCGCGGTCAGGTAGGTGCGGTACGGCACGAGCCGCTCGCGCAGGAGCGAGAGGAGCATGTCAGTCCTTTCCCCGGCGCCGGACGCCGTCGAGCATCACGTCCGCCACCTCGTCGGGGGTGAGCAGGTAGTCGGCGTGCGCGCCCGGGTGACGGCTGCCGAGAGCCAGGGTGCGCAGCACGGACGCCGCGACCTCCGGCTCGACGCTCAGCTCGCCGCGGTGCGGCTCGAAGAGCTCGGTGAGCCCGGCCATCAGCGCCCGGTTCGCGTCGATCATGAACCGCGGCGGCCGGCCGGGCGAATGAGTTTTGTCATGCATCCAGACCCCGCGCATCACCATCATCACGGCCATCACCCGCTGCGAGCGCTCGAGCAGGTGGTCGGCGGTGCGTACGATCTTCGACCTGAGGTCGGTGGTCCCCGCGAGCGCCGTGTGCAGCTCGGCGAGCTCCACCTCGGGGTCGAGGGTCCGCTCCGCGGTGGCCGTCCACAGCGCCGCCTTGTCGGGGAAGACCCGGAAGATCGTGCCCTCCGCGATGCCCGCCGCCTCCGCGATCTGCCGGGTGGAGACGTCGCTCCCGTGCTCGAGCAGGAGCGGCACGACGACGTCGATGATCGCGTCGCGTCGTTCGTCGGCGGACAGCGGGGCGGCACGAGGGGTCACGCGTCAATCGTAAGTGAGTGAGCACTCACTCACAAGTCCCGCCCGCGCAGCTCCGCATTTGCAGAGTTGTGGGGGTCCTTGGGCGCGCGCGGGCCCCCGCAACCTCGCAATATGCGAAGTCCGCGGCGCTCGCACGCTCAGCCGCCCGCCGCCAAGATCACGGCGCCAACCGCTCGACCACCCACCCCTCCCCGTCGCGCCGGTAACGCAGCCGGTCGTGCATCCTCCCCCGCCGGCCCTGCCAGAACTCCACCGTCTCCGGGCGCACGACGTAGCCGCCCCAGGTCGGCGGGCACGGCACGTCTCCCCCGGCGAACCGCTGCTCCGCGGCGTCGTACGCCGCCTGGAGCGCTTCGGCGCCCGCCACCACGCCGGACTGCGCGACCGGCGCAACGGACGCCCAGGCGCCCAGGCGCGACTCCCGCGGCCGGGTGGCGAAGTACTCCTCCGAGACCGAGCGGTCCACCTGGCGCGCGGTCCCGTCGACGCGCACCTGGCGCTGCAGGTCGTGCCACGGCAGCAGCAGCGAGCAGGCCGGGTTGGCCTCGAGGTCGGCGGCCTTGTGCGAGGCGTAGTTCGTGAAGAACACGAAGCCCTCCTCGTCGTACCCCTTGAGCAGCACCATCCGCGAGGACGGCCGGCCCTCCGCGGAGACGGTCGAGACCACCATCGCGTTGGGCTCGCCGATGCCGGCGTCGACCGCGTCGTCGAACCAGCGGCCGAACATCGTGACCGGGTCGTCGGCGAGGTCGGCCTCGGCGAGGCCACGGTCGGCGTACTCGTGCCGCAGGCTGCGCAGGTCGGTACCCATGTCGGCGAGCGTATGACGACTGACACAATGCCGAGGTTGGGCCGCGGGCGCCCGACCACGAAGGAGCATCACATGACCGAGGTGCACCACGGACTCGAGGGCGTGGTCGCGTTCGAGACCGAGATCGCCGAGCCGGACAAGGAGGGCTCGGCCCTCCGCTACCGCGGCGTCGACATCGAGGAGATCGTCGGACGCGTCCCCTTCGAGAAGGTCTGGGGACTCCTGATCGACGGCGCCTACGAGCCCGGGCTGCCACCGGCGGAGCCCTACAACATCCCGATCCACACCGGTGACGTGCGGGCCGACGTCCAGGCCGGGGTGGCGATGCTCGCCCCGATGCTGGGCATGAAGCAGACCTACGACATCAGCGACGAGGCAGGCCCGCACCGACCTGAGCCGGGTCGCCGTGATGGTGCTCTCGTACGCCGCCCAGGCGGCGCGCGGGCTCGGCCAGCCGATCGTGCCGCAGCGCGAGGTCGACAAGGGCCGCACGCTCGCCGAGCGGTTCCTGATCCGGTGGAAGGACGAGCCGGATCCCAAGCACGTCAAGGCGATCGACGCCTACTGGTCGTCCGCGGCCGAGCACGGCATGAATGCCTCGACCTTCACCGCCCGCGTGATCACGTCCACCGGCGCCGACGTCGCCGCGGCGTTCTCCGGGGCGATCGGCGCGATGAGCGGTCCGCTGCACGGCGGAGCCCCGTCCCGGGTCCTGCACATGATCGAGGAGGTCGAGAAGTCCGGCGACGCCACCGGCTACGTCAAGGGCCTGCTCGACAACGGCGAGCGGCTGATGGGCTTCGGCCACCGGGTCTACCGGGCCGAGGACCCGCGCGCCCGGGTGCTGCGCCGGACGGCGAAGGAGCTGGACGCGCCCCGCTACGAGGTCGCCGAGGCGCTCGAGAAGGCCGCGCTCCAGGAGCTCAAGGAGCGGCGGCCCGACCGGGTGCTCGAGACCAACGTCGAGTTCTGGGCGGCGATCGTGCTCGACTTCGCGGAGGTGCCGGCGACCATGTTCACCTCGATGTTCACCTGTGCGCGCACCGCAGGCTGGTCGGCCCACATCCTGGAGCAGAAGCGCACCGGCCGGCTGATCCGGCCCTCGGCCATCTACACCGGGCCGGCGGAGCGCAAGGCCAGCGACGTCGAGGGCTGGGACGAGGCCTGGGGCTGAGGTCCCGCCGCCGTCAGCCGATCCGGCGGGCGAAGCAGCGGGACAGGGCGGCGGCGCGGTAGTAGCCGAACCCCGGGATCGGCGTGTAGCCGGAGGACTCGTACATCGCGATCGCCTCCGGCTGCCGCAGCCCGGTCTCGAGCACGACCACCTCGGCGCCTGCCGCGGC
Source organism: uncultured Actinomycetota bacterium (assembly GCA_963754145.1). GTDB lineage: Bacteria > Actinomycetota > Actinomycetes > Propionibacteriales > Nocardioidaceae > Marmoricola. Next base: position 57,890 of record CAVWFF010000004.1, on the reverse strand, counting down.
CGCGGTCTGCTCCAGGTGCGCCAGCATCTGCCGGGCGAGCCCGCGGCCGCGGCGGTCACGCACCACGTACATCCGCTTGATCTCGGCCGTGTCCGTGGTGCCGAGCGCGGGCACGTCGGAGCGTCGCCGCCAGGCACCGGTCGCGACCGGGGTGCGCCCGTCGTACCCCACGAAGAAGGCGCCGTCGGGTGGGTCGAAGTAGCCCGGCTCGATCGGGGTGTCGTCGCGGCTGCCGTAGCGCTCGACGTACTCCTCCTGCACCTGCTCGACCAGCAGGGCCGCGTCGGGATGCGTGATCGGGCGCCGGCGGATCTGCACGGCGGCAGCCTGCCACGGGCTGGACCGGTGCTGCGCGGAGGATCCCTGCTGACACAATCGCGCCATGACCGAGATCGAGATCCCCGCGTCGATCAGGCCCGCCGACGGACGCTTCGGCGCGGGCCCGTCCAAGGTGCCGGCCTCCGCGCTCGACGCGCTGGCCGCCACCGGCACCTCCCTCATGGGCACGTCCCACCGGCAGGCTCCGGTGCGCGCGCTCGTCGGCCGCGTGGTCGACGGCCTCGAGGCGTTGTTCTCCCTGCCGGACGGCTACCAGGTGGTGCTGGGCAACGGAGGCGCGACGGCCTTCTGGGACATCGCGACGTTCGGGCTGATCCGGGAGAAGAGCCAGCACCTCAGCTTCGGTGAGTTCTCCTCCAAGTTCGCCAAGGCCGCGGCGGCGACGCCCTTCCTGGCCGATCCGTCGGTGATCGCGGCCGACCCCGGCTCGCTGCCGTCGCCGCGGGCCGAGGGCGGCGTCGACGTCTACGCCTGGGCCCACAACGAGACCTCCACCGCGGTGATGGCGCCGGTCGAACGGGTGGCCGGCGCGGACGAGGGTGCGCTCGTGCTGGTCGATGCCACCTCCGGGGCAGGTGGCCTGCCGGTCGACCTCCGCCAGACCGACGCCTACTACTTCGCGCCGCAGAAGTGCTTCGCCTCCGACGGCGGCCTCTGGGTCGCCCTCCTGTCGCCCGCGGCGCTGGAGCGCGCGGCCGCGATCGCCGGCTCCGACCGCTGGGTGCCGGCGTTCTTCGACCTGCCGACCGCGATCGACAACTCGACCAAGAACCAGACCTACAACACCCCGTCGATCGCGACCCTGTTCCTGTTCGCCGAGCAGCTGGACTGGATGAACGGCCAGGGCGGCCTCGACGCGATGGTCAAGCGCACCACGGCGTCGTCCGACGCGCTCTACGGCTGGGCGGAGCGCACGTCGTACACGACGCCGTACGTGCCCGAGCCGGCCCATCGCTCGCTGGTGATCGGCACCATCGACTTCGAGGAGTCGATCGACGCCGACCAGGTGGCCGCGGTGCTGCGGGCCAACGGGATCGTCGACACCGAGCCGTACCGCAAGCTCGGCCGGAACCAGCTGCGGATCGCGATGTACCCCGCGATCGACACGAGCGACGTCGAGGCGCTCACGAGCTGCATCGACCACGTCGTCGAGCGGCTCGGCTGAGAGCTGCGCGGGATGCTGCCGCGTCAGTGCACGCCGGGCGCCATTGCCGCGGCGCTCAGCGAGATCACCAGGCTGACGATCATCAGGATCAGTGCGAGGGACAACGCCACCGCATGGCCGTCGAGGCGGCTCACGAAGCGCAGGAAGGCCGAGGTCAGGTCCACGGGTCTTGGCTCCTTTCCGTCTCTCGGGCGTACGACAATGCTCGAGTGCGGTTCGCGGAGCGACGGCAATAGCCCACCCGGGGCCGTTTTCGTGCAGTGCATGAAAGTGCAACTACTGCGGACCGGCTGGCACACCTCCATCACGCGCTGCGCCGGTGTCGTACGGAGGCGTCGTCGCGGCCACGACCGGGTCACGCCACACGACGACGGTCCCGGTGAGGACGTCGACGCCGTCCTGGTTCGTCACGGTCGTGTCCAGGGCCGTGACCGGCTTGTCGGACCGGACCGAGGTGACCACGGCGCGCGCCGTGATCACGTCGCCGGGCCGCACCGGGGCCAGGAAGCGCCACGCCACCTCGAGGAAGACGCTGCCGGGTCCGGGCAGCTGCTCCGCCACGAGTGCGTTGAGGAGGCCGGAGGTGACGCCACCCTGCACGACGACTCCGCCGAACCGCGACCGGGCGGCGAGCTGGGCGTCGTAGTGGATCGGGTTGCGGTCGCCGGTGATCTCCGTGAAGAGCTCGATGTCGCGCGCCGTGACGGTACGGGTGCGGGTCGCCGTGGACCCGACGTGCAGAGGTGTCATGCGATGACGATGCCCGGCCCACCTTCCCCGGACCTTCCCGCAGAGCCCCGGTCCGGTCGGGTGCGGGGAAGGGAGCGAGAAGGCCGGTCGGAGAACGTCGAGGCCTCAGCCCACCGTCCACGGAGGTCATCGTGCACGAGCACCACCAGGTCCCGGCCCGTCTCACCGACGGAGGCACGGCCATGCTGCGCCCGCTCGAGCCGGGCGAGGACGCTGCACTGCTCGCGGTGTTCGACGGCCTCTCCGCGCGGTCCCGGGAGCTCCGCTTCCTCACGGCGATGAACACGCTCCGGCCCTCGGTCGTCCGCGCCCTGACCGACGTCGACGGCTGCCGCCACGTCGCCTGGCTCGCGACGGTGGACGGGCGCCCCGCCGGGATCGCGCGTTACGTCAGGATCCCGGACGGCCCGGCGGACCTCGCGTTCGAGGTCGCCGACGCCCAGCAGGGCCGCGGCCTTGGGTCCCTGCTGCTCGACGCGGTCGCGACCGTCGCTCGCGCGAACGCGGTCACCCGGGTCTCGGCGACCGTCCACCCGGGCAACCGGTGCCTCGGTGCACCTCCTTCGCCGCTACGGTCTGGTGCTGCAGCTCTCGTACGGCGTTCTCGAGGGTGACGCCACCTTGTGCCTGCCGGAGCCGGCGCTCGTGGACCGGGCCGCGGTGCTCGACCTGGCCGTACGACGCGCCGTCCTGGCGGGTCGTCCGCTGCCGTGCGGAGCCTCGGCCTCCTCGGTAGCCTGATCGCCGGAGGATCCATGCTGGTCCGGGTGCTGGGTGAGGTGTCGCTCACGGCAGCCGACGGCACCGGGCTCGCGCTGCCCGGTGGTCGGCAGCCGGCACTGCTGGCTGCGCTCGCCGCCCGCGCGGGCGAGGTCGTGGCCGTCGACCGGCTGGTGGACCTGATCTGGGGCGAGGTCCCGCCGGACAACCCGGCCGCGGCCCTGCACAGCGCCGTGTTCAAGCTGCGCGCGAACCTGGCCCGGGTCATCGGCCGTGGCGTGCTGGTCACCCGTGACCCCGGATACGTCCTCGACCTGCGCCCGGGTGAGCTCGACAGCGAGGTCTTCGAGTCCCTGGTCCAGGAGGCCCGGGACCTGCCGCCGGCCGAGGCCGCGGACACCCTGGACCGCGCCCTGCGACTGTGGCGGGGCCGGGCGTACGCCGGGTTCGCCGACACCGACCTCGCCCGGATCGAGGCGATCCGGCTCGAGGAGCTGCGACGGGTGGCCGTCGAGCGGTGCGGAGCGGCGCTGCTCGGGGCCGGCCGCGCGAGCGAGGCCGTCGCGCTGCTGCAGCCGTTCGTGGTCGAGCACCCGTTGCGGGAGGCCGGCCGGATCGTGCTGATGCGGTCGCTGCAGGCCGAGGGCAGGACCGCGGAGGCCCTCGAGCAGTACCAGGTGCACCGTCGCGAGCTCGCCGACGAGCTCGGGCTCGAGCCCTCCCCGGCCCTCGCCGAGGCACAGCTCGCGGTGCTGCGGCGGAGCCCGCCGGTCGTGCCGGACGAGCGGCGGCACCGACGGCGCCGCCCGGCCGCGGAGGGCTGACCGGGATGCGGGTCCGCTACCTGCGCGCGGAGGCCGGCCACGTCGTCGCCTACGGGACGGCCGGCACCGGACCCAAGGTCGTGGTGCTGCTCGGCTGGGTCTCCAGCCTGGACGTGATCGCCTCGGGCCGCGACCCGCGGTCCTCGCTGCTGGAGCGGCTGACCGGCGAGCTCGCCCTGACGCTCTACGACCGGACCGGCACCGGGCTCTCGCCCGGCCCGGTGCACGACTACGGGCTGGAGGCGAGCGTCGCCGAGCTCGCCGACGTGGTGCGGGCGATCGGCCCGCCGGTGTCGCTGCTGGCGATGTCCGCGGCCGGCCCGATGGCGCTGACCCTGGCCCACCGGCGCCCGGACTGGGTCAGCTCGCTGGTCCTGTTCGGCACCTTCGCCAACGGCCCCGCGACCTTCGACGACGAGTCGCTCCGCGAGCAGGTCGTCGCGATCGCCCGCTCCCACTGGGGCATCGGGTCGAAGATGCTGGCCGACTTCTACCGGCCCGGTCTCAGCGACGACGCGGCCTGGCACCTGGCCAAGGTGTTCCGTGACTCCGCCTCGCCGGAGGTCGCGGCGGCGTACCTCGAGGAGATCTACGGGCAGGACGTCTCCTCGTTGCTGCCGGAGATCGAGGTGCCGGCCCTGGTGCTGCACTACCGCTCGGACCGGCTGATCCGCTTCCGCGGCGGCCGGGACCTCGCCACGGGGCTGCCCCGGGCCACGCTGCTGGCGCTGGACGGGAAGGTGCACCTCCCCGACGCCGCCGACCTCGACACCATCCAGCGCAGCATCGTCGAGCACGTCCGGCGAAACGCCTGAGGTGCGACCTAGACGCGCGCCGCCCCGCTCAGCTCGTCGGCCTTCGCGGCACACCGGTCGGCGTCGCGGGCGTGGCCGGCGATGGCGAACTGGCGCGCCGCCTCGAGGAGCAGGGACGTGTACTCGGCAGGCCTGTCCTCGGCACGTGCCACGTGGGCCCGCGCCTCCAGGGCGGCGGCCTGCCAGGCACCGAGCTCCCACCTGGCCACGGAGAGCTCCGCCACGGCCAGGTAGCGCCGGGCCGCCTCGACGTCGCCCACGTCGGCGCACGCGATGGTCGCCGGCACGGCCAGCATCACGTCGCAGAAGAGCACAGCGTCGTTCTCGCCCAGCGTGGCCTCGGCTCGGTCGACCACCGCCCGGGCGGCGACGGGGTCCGGAGCTGCCTCGATCATGGTCCCGTAGATCCGTTGCAGCAGGTGCCTGCTGACCACCGACCACCGGGCCAGGGGCAGCGCCTGCTGCAGCAGCCGTTGCGCCTCCAGCCGGTCTCCCTGCGCCAGACGGAGCTCCGCGAGGCGTTGCAGGCTGTGCGCCTCACCCGCCGGGGCGTCGCTGGCGCGGTGCAGGTCCAGCGCCTCGAGGAGCTCACGCTCCGCCCGGTCGAAGTCCCCCATCATCAGCGCCGCCTCCCCGATCAGGGCGGTCGCGAAGGCGACGCCGCGCAGCGCACCCGCCTGCGTGGCCCGGCGTCGCAGGTCCTCGGTCTCCCGGATCACCTCGGCGTAGGGAACCGGGCCGTAGAGCAGGTACTCCGCGACGCACAGGTGCGCATCGAACACCGTGGTGACCAACGCCTGCTTGCCCTCGTGCGCCGGAGCTCCAGCCGGAACCGCTCCGACCACTCCCCGCGCTGGTGCGCGATCAGCCCCTGCAGCACGACCAGGTCGACGATCTGCCACGGGTCGTCCCGTGCCCGCAGCCGGTTGCGGGCCTGGCCGGCGATGTCCCAGGCGGCGTCGATGTCGCCGCTGAAGTAGGCCAGGTTCCCCTGCGCGAGCAGGATCGGCGCGTCGGCGGCGTCGCCCTCGAGCTCCGAGTCCGGCGAGGGCACTGCGAGCGGCGTCCAGGTCCCCGGCCAGGCTCGAGGCGCGCGCGAGCCGGGCGCGAACCAGCCGGTGCTCGGTGCCGGTGGTCACACGCGACGGCCTCCCGGTACGCCGCGACCGCGGCCGGGTCGCCCAGCGCCATCAACAGGTCGCCCCGCCGGGCCAGCAGCGCGGGAAGCTGGTCGGCGTCCGCGTGCGCGCGGACCGCGTCCACCAGGGTCAGCGCGTCCCGGTAGGCACCGAGGGCTCCGGCCGTCTCCACCGCCCGGGTGACGAACGGCACGGCGCGCGACGGCTGGCCCGCGGCCAGGTAGTGGTGCGCCACCCGGCCGGGTGGCGCACCGAGCCGGGCCAGCTGCTCGGCCACGACCCGGTGGGCGGAGGCCTCGGTGGCCGGCGTCAGCTGGTTCACCAGCGACTCGCGGACCAGGGCGTGGCGGAAGCGGTAGCCGCCGTCGCCGCGCTCGATGACCAGGCCTGCGAGTGCCACCTCGAGATGGTGGTAGCTCTCGTCCTCGTCCACGCCCGAGACCGCGAGCAGCTCGTCGGTGCTGAACGTCGAGCCGAGCAGGGCCACCCGCTCGAAGGTCCGCAGCACCGCCGGCGGCAGCGCCGGCAGCACACCGCCGTGACCGTCGGTGCCCTGCTGCCGCGCCAGCTCCAGCACCGAGAACGGCAGGCCGGCGCTCGCCGCCCAGATGTGCTCCCCGCGTGCCCTCGTCGAGCTCCGGGAACCGGTCGACGAGGAGGCGCTGCGTGGCCGAGCGACTGAGCGGCGCGAGCTCGATCCGGCCGCCGGAGCCACGCCCGACCAGGCTGTCGGCCATCTCCCGCACCTGGTCGCTCACCGGACGGCGGTGCGCCAGCGCGAGCAGCACCGGCTCGTCCACGGCACACCGGGACAGGTAGTGCAGCAGCCGCAACGACGCCTGGTCCGCCTCCTGGATGTCATCCACCACCAGCAGCAGGCCGTGGCCCGCGGCCGCGAGGCGCACCAGCTCGGCGGCGGCGACGAAGAGCCGTTGGTGCCCGGCCTCGCCGCTCCAGGACACGTCCCTGCCGGACAGGGCGCGCTCGATCTCCAGCCGGTAGATGTCGTCGAGACCGTCGAGCAGGGCCGGGTGCTGGCGGCACAGGTCGCCGAGCGCCTCGAGCACCGCGGAGTAGGGCCACGGACCCTCCATCGCCGACGCGGTGCCACGGCCGGTCCGCCAGCCACGGCGGTGAGCCAGCGCCTCGGCCAGCCCGAGCACGGCGGACTTGCCGACGCCGGGCGGCCCGGTGACGAGCAGGGTGCCGCCCCTGCCTCCCTCGGCGCGCTGGAGGTGCTCGCGCACCCGGTCACCGACGTCGCGGCGGCCGAACAGTCGGGTGCTCGGCGACTCGGTCGTCGGCAGGGCGACCCGCTGCTCAGGCTGATCCGCATCTCCTCGGCCTCCCTGGAGGGCGTGGTACCGAGCTCCTGGCGGAAGGCGCGGTCCATCCGCTCGAGCTGGCGCAGCGCCGCGCGCAGGTCACCCCGGTCGACGCTCGCCCGGGCCAGGGCGAGGTGCGCCTGCTCGTCGGCCGGCTCCTCCGTGAGCACCTCCTCCCACCGCTGGGCCTGGCGCAGCAGGTCGCGCCACAGGATCCGGGCCGCCTCCCGGGCCTCGGTGGTCCAGGACTCGTAGACGTCGTCGGGCAGCAGCGGGCCGCACGGCGCGTCGAGCACCGCGGCCGCCGCGTCCGCCGTACCCGTGGCCGCGGCTTCGGCGGCCGCACGCTCGAACTCCGGCAGGTCGACGCTGACGTCCCCGTCGGGGAGCAGCGCGACCACGTCGTTGCGCAGCACGATAGCCCCCGGTTGACCGCCGAGCGCGCGTCGGGCGAAGTGGGCGGCCTTGTGCAGCCGCGGGGCCGCGACCTCGACCGGCAGCTCCGGCCAGAGCGCCTCGATCACCTGTTCCCGCAGCAGTCGCCGGTCGCGGGCGAGCGCGAGCAGCTTCACCAACGAGGCGGCGTCGCGGCGCGCCCACGCCGCGCGGCGGGACCGGAACCCCGTCCACCGACACCTCGAACTCCCCGAGCAGCCTGATCCGCACGCTCATCGGCGCTCGCCTCCGGAGGCCACGCTACGACCGAATCGGCACACTGTCAGGCCGCTGAAGCCCGCTGGGCTCGGGGCCGAGGCGGTGGTCGCGTGCCTGCAGGTACTCGACCTCGTCGCTCATCGCCGAGCTGACCTGACGGACCAGCGCCTGCACACCCTCGGTGTCCCAGTCGTAGCCGGCCACCGCCTCCGTGGCGGCGATCAGCCGCCGCGACAGCAGGTCCGCGGGTCGCCTGGTACCGCCCCATCGCGAGCGCCTCCGGCACACCACCGCTCAGCGCCTCCACCAGCTGGTCGGCCACGAGCTCGGCGTCGCGGAGCGCGTCGGTGATCCCGTGGGCGGTGACCGGGTCCTTGAAGAAGCCCGCGTCCCCGACCAGCACCCAGCCCGGCCCGTAGGAGCTGCCGGACGTAGCCGGGCATGCCACCCCAGCCGCGCGGGTTTCCGACCGGTGTCGCCGCGCGGAGCCGCTCGGTGAAGGCGGGCACCGCGGAGGCGAACAGCGCGGTGAACGCGCTCTCGACGCCGCCCCTCCGCAGCGCGTGCATCCGGTCCCGGCTGGTGCCGACGAAGACGCAGGTCAGCTGGTCGTTCGTCGGGATCAACCCGGCCGCCGACGACGCCGCGTAGCCCCACTCGTAGCCGTCGGTGTCCAGGCCCGAGAAGTAGCGGTACAGCATCGCCGCTGGCCGCGGTCCCCTGCCGTACGACGGGCGCGCCGACCTCGCGGGCGACGGTCGATCGGATGCCGTCGGCGCCGACCGTCATCTCCGCCCGGAGGTCGAACGAGCCCCGCGGACCGGTCGCGCGGACCCCGCGAACCCGGCCGGCGTCGTCGCGGAGGAGTCCGGTCACGGTGACGCCGTGCAGCACGTGCGCGCCCGCCTCCGCCGCCGCGTCCTCGATGATCGGGTCCAGGACGCGCCGCCGCGGAGCGTAGAGCGCATCGACGCCCGGGCTGGGCTTGATCGACACCACCACCGGCTCGGCGCCTGCGTAGCGGAAGGTGGTCCGTCGCACCGGCGGCGTGCCCGCTGCGACGACCCGGTCGAGCAGCCCCCAGCGCGACAGCTGCAGGACGCCGGCCCGCATCAGGCCGTGCGTCGAGACGGTGTCGCTGCCGTAGGCGGCGCGCTCGACCATGGCCACCCGGAGCCCGGCCCGGGCGAGCAGCAGCGCGGTGGCCGACCCGGCGACCCGGGCTCCGACCACGACCACGTCGTAGCGGTTCATGACGCGCACTCCCCACCGGAGCACGCGGTGCACGGGCTCGCCGCGGTCCGCTCGCCCAGCAGGTGCGCGACCACGTCGCGGGCGTCGCGCCGCGCGCCGTCGATGAACCCCGAGTCCCGGCGGTGCTGGAACCGCTGCCCGACGACGTACACGCCCGGGGCAGGGGTGACCCCTCGGCGCTGCCGGATCGAGCCGTCCGGCTCGGTGATCGGGAGCCGGAGCCACGGGTGGTCGGGCACGAAGCCCGTCGCCAGCAGGACCGTGCCGATCCGCTCCGCGCGCAGGTCGAGCCGGGTCGGGCTCGACGGCACCGGGACGGGCCGCGGACGGTCGGGCGACCAGACCTCGTCGGTCAGTCCGGTCTCGAGGACGTGCCGGTCGACCGCGTCGAGGAACCGGTGCATGGTCCGGTCGGCGGCCTGGACCGTGCCGGCCAGGTCGTCGCGGAACCGGGCGACGTGCCCCGTGACCTCGTCCACGTGGCCGGCGAGCCGGACCCCGCGTGCCTGCAGGGTGCCGAGGTCGAGGTCCCGGTCCCCGGGCCTCGGGTGGTTGCGCCCGACCAGCTGCAGCGACGTCTCGTGGCGCGCCGCCACCGGGTCGGGCACGTCGTCGATGGTGCGGGCCAGCCGGCCGGTGGCCTCCAGCCACCAGAACACGTCCAGCCCGCGGTAGCTGCGCGGCAGCCGGGTGTGCCGGCCCACCGCGAGCACCACCTCCCGGCCGGCCCGGGCCAGCTCGTCGGCGATCTGGACGCCGGACGCCGAGGCGCCGACCACGAGCACGCCGCCGGGGGCGAGCTGCCCCGGGTTGCGGTAGCGGTTCGCGGTCAGCACCTCGGTCGTCCGCAGTCCCGGCGGCACGAAGGGCTTCCCGTGCGGGCCGGTCGCGACGACCACCCGCCGGGCACGCCAGGTGCCCTGGTCCGTGACGACCCGGTAGCCGTCAGCGCTCGCCGAGACCTCCAGCACCGACGTGCCCGTGAGCACCGGGACGTCGAACGTCCCGGCGTACCGCTCGAGCAGCCCGACGAAGTCGGTCGCGCTCATGAAGCCGTCCGGGTCGGGACCGCGTGTACCACCGGTCGGGGAGCCGGGTCATCCAGTTCGGCGTCAGCAGGTGCAGGGAGTCCCACCGCTCGCTGCGCCACCGCTCGCCGACCCGGCCCCGGTCGAGCACCACGTGGGGGCACCCGGCCCGGGTCAGCAGCCGGCTCACGGACAGGCCCGCGTGCCCCGCACCGATGACCACGGTGTCGATGCTGGTCATGGCGGGCTCACGCAGGGTTCGTGACGACGTCGATGACGACGGGGGTCGGGTTGGTCAGCGCGTCGTACACGGCGGAGCGTCGGCGCGACTGCTCGACGAGGCCGCGGAGCCGCTCGTCGTCGGCGTCCCCGTCGATCTCGAACGAGACCCGGATCTCCCGGTAGCCGTTGCGGACCGAGTCGTCCGCGGACAGGCCCAGGATGCCGAGCAGGTCGATGTCGCCCTCGACCTTCGAGGTCACCTTGCGCAGCTCGACGCCTCGCGCTGAGGCGACGTTGACGATCCCGGCGGTGAGGCAGGCGGCGATGGCGTGCAGCAGGTACTCGACCGGGGTCGGCGCCTGGTCCGAGCCGACCAGGACCTCGGGGTGGTCGGACTCGACGACGGTCTCGTGCCGGTGCTGCATCTCCTGGCCGGCGCCGAAGAAGCCGGAGTACGTCGACCGGCTGTGGGTGCCGCGCACCCAGGTGTTGCTGGCCCGGAACCGGAACGCGGCGATCTCGTTCTGCGCCCGGACGGCGTCGAGCGTCGCGAACAGGGTCGGCACGTCGACGCCGTTGATCTGCGGGTTGGCGGTGATGCTCATGGTTTCTCCTCCATGGGTGTGGTTGACGAGCAGCACCGTGCCGCGGCCGCCTTCCCCCGGCCTTCCCTGCGCCGGAGCCGCCCCGCGACGCCCGGGGAAGGTCCCGGGAAGAAGCCGGCGCGCGGCGTGGTTCCCCCCATATGTCACGTGAGCAGAAGATCCCCGACGCGTCCCACCCGATCACGGTCGAGCCGACCGGCAAGCACGTGCGCGTCCTCGTCGGCGACAGGGTGATCGGCGAGTCCGACAACGCCCTGACGTTGCAGGAGGCGTCGTACCCGCCGGTGCTGTACGTGCCGGTCGATGACCTCGACCGGTCGCTGCTGTCGACGACCGACACCTCGACGTACTGCCCCTTCAAGGGCGAGGCGTCGTACTACGCGATCACGACCGACGACGTCACCGTGGACGACGCGGGCTGGTACTACGCGGAGCCGTACGACGCCGTGGCCCCGATCGCGAACCACGTCGCGTTCTACCCCGACCGCGCCACCGTCGTCGTCGACTGAGCCGACCGGGTCGACGCGCTCAGCCCACCGCGGCGCTGATCGCGTCGTACGTCCGTCGGCCGAAGGCGACGATCCGGGCCTCCTCGACCTCGGTCGGCGTGCCGCGCAGCGTGTCGACCGCCGCGGCGACGGCGTCGTCGAACGGCCAGCCGTAGGCGCCCGCGGAGACCAGCGGGAAGGCGAGGGTGCGTGCGCCGATCTCGTCGGCGACGTGGAGCGCGTTGGAGTAGCAGGAGGTCAGGAGCGAGCGCTCCTTCTGGCCGACGGTTCCAGTTGGGGCCGACCACGTGGATCACCCAGCGCGCGAGCAGGTCGCCGCCGGTGGTCCAGCCGGCCTGCCCGGTCTCCAGCCCGTGCGGGAACCGGCGTCGGCAGTCCTCGAGCACCTGGGGCCCGCCCGCGCGGTGGATCGCGCCGTCGACACCGCCGCCGCCGCGCATCCTGGAGTTGGCGGCGTTGACCACCGCGTCGACGTCCTGCTCGGTGATGTCGCCTTCGACGACGGAGAGGATCATCAGACCTTCCTCCTCCGCGCCGCGCGTCGCACGGACGATCCCGGCCATCCGCGGCGAGACCGGCGAGACCGACGGCGATCGCGCCGAGCACCGCCCAGAACGGTCCCTGCCCGTCGTCGTCCACCGGCCCATCCTGTCGGGACGGCGCCGAGGTGTCATCAGCCCGCGAGGGTGGGGCCGACGGAGCCAGCGCCCGGGCCAGGTCCGGCGGGAGCGTGATCTGCAGGACCCGCGCGTGGTCGCCCTCGGTGCCGATCCGGATCCGGCCCGCGGGCCCGACCGACAGCGACTCGCCCTGGCGCTGGGCCGGGAGCGCGAAGCTGCCCAGCCGCCGGAATCCCGGGAACGTGTAGAGGGTCGCGGAGAAGTAGCCACGCACCAGGGCGTGCCGGCCGTCCGGCAGCACCGCCCCGTCGGTCGCGGTGAGGGCGAGGGTGGTCACCCGGGTGAGCCGGTTGGGACGGTCGGCACGCAGCCGCCGAGGCGCGACGTACACGGCGGCGTTCAGCGGGGCCTTGGTCACGATGTACATCCGGCGGGTGCGGGGCGAGACCAGCAGGGTCTCGGCGTCGTGCGCGCCGTCGGGGTAGACGAGGCGGTACGTCGGCGCCGACGACCGTGCGGTCGCCCCGGCCCACCGGCACCCGCCGGATCGCGACGTCCCGGCGCTGGGCGAGGTTGTCACCGATGTCGCCCACCCAGACGTAGCCCGGCTTCCGCGCCGGCGCCATCGCCTCGGCGTCGTCGGACTCCCCGTAGCGGGTGGTGCCCACGGTGCGCCCCGACCGGTCGACGACGTAGACGATGCCGTCGTCGCCCGAGTCGTTCGCGGTGGCCATCAGTCCGTGGCCCAGGTCGACCAGCGAGCTGGACTCGTCGATCCGGGAGTCCTGGAAGCTGAACACGGTCTGCGGGTCGCCCGGACCGCGTGAGGCCCAGCGCCGCGAGCAGGACCGTGGTGACGACCAGGTTCACGCGAGGAGCTCGGCGAGCCTGGGCGTGACCCGCCAGGTCGCGGTCAGGTCGTCGTACTCCGCCTGCGCCTGCGGCTTCGGGTCCGCCCGCGTGCGCAGCGCACGCAGCAGTGTGTTGCGGGGGGTGTGCTCGCTGCCGACGAACTCGACCACGTCGACCCGGTAGCCGTGCAGCCGCAGCAGCGAGGCGCGGAACGCGTCGGTGAGCGTGTCGGCGAGCCGCTCGCGCAGGATGCCGTCGCGGGTCAGGGAGGCGTACGGCGCCGGTGTGGGCGCGCGTCGCAGCTGGGCGGCGATGTCGTGGTGGCAGCAGGGGGCCGCGAGCACGAGCCGGGCGTCCCAGCCGACGGCGCGCGCCAGGGCGTCGTCGGTGGCGGTGTCGCAGGCGTGGAGCGCGAGCACCACCTCCGGCGCGGGGTCGACCACGGCGTCGGCGATCCCGCCCTGCACGAACGTGGCGTCGACTCCGAGCTGGGCCGCCACCGCCTCGCCGTGGGCGAGGGACTGCGCCTTGGTGTCGACTCCGGTGAGGTGCACCGGGATGCCGCGGCCGCTCAGGAACGCCTGCGCGGCGAAGGTCAGGTAGGCGTTGCCGCAGCCCAGGTCGACCACGCGCAGCGGGTCGTCGGGGGTGGGGGCGCGGAGCTTGCCGCTCTCGATCGCCGCGGTGACGGACTGGTCGAGCAGCCGCAGGAACTCCTCCACCTGGCGGTACTTCGCCTGCCGGCTCTGCTTCACACGCCCGGTCTCGTCCGAGATGCCGAGTGCCCGGAGCGCCGGGTGGTCCTCGGGGAGCAGCCGGGGCTTGGCGCGGTCGTGGCTGCGGTCGGCGGCGTCGGGGTGTTCCGTGCGGGGCGCCGTGTGGACCACGGCCTCGAGCTTCTTGGTCACCCGGAGCTGGTGGGTCTCGGTCGTGGTGTCGACGTGCCAGTTGCCGAACGGCTCGTCCAGCAGGGCGTCGACGGCGTCCCGCGCGGGCACGCCCGGCGCGTGGTTGGCGGTGAACGCCTGCGTCTCGTCGTACGTCACCACCTGGAGCTGGCGACCGGCCTTGAGGTCGACGTAGCGGAGCTCCGCCCGGCGCCAGCGCGGCCGCTCCCCCTTCTGCCGGCCGGACGCGACCGCACGCACCAGGACCTGCTCGTCGAGGAGCAGGCCCCGCATCCGGGCCAGCGCCCGCAGCAGCGGCTCGCTCATCTGACCAGGGCGGCGATCACCGCGATCAGGATCAGCCCACCGAGCGCGCACGGGATCACGAGGCGTCGGTAGCGGGGGTTCATGCCTCCCAGCGTATTTCGTCGCTCCCGCCATTGTGGGGGTGGTGCCGAACCGGATCCCGGCGCAGACTAGGAGCGACGTCGCGCGCGACCGTCGGGCGCGACCTTTCCGCTCGGGAGCGACACGATGGCCCGGACACCTGACCACATGCCCGTCCTCTCGCGGGGCAAGCACCGCAACGCGCGCAAGGGTGCCTGCTTCATGGAGTTCGCGTCCTACCTCGCCGGGGAGCGCTGGTCCGACCATCCCGCGTGCACCCATCCGCTGCTGGCGGCGATGGCCCGCGGGGTCAACGACCTGCTCGACGACGAGTCGCGGCCCCGGATCGTGTGGCTGATCCCGGACGTGGTCGGGCTCGACACCGACGACCCGCGCGCCCACGCGTGGATCGCCCGGGAGGCCGCGCTCGCCGCGCTCCCGGTGGTGCCGGAGGCACGGCAGCGGGTCGCGGCCGTCGGCCTGCTCCACTGCGAGCGGCACCTGGCCGGGCTCGGCGAGCCGAGCGTCGACCCGCGGACCCGGCGAGCGCTCGACGACGCGCCCCACGCCCGGGACTGGGCCCGGGAGTTCGTCAAGCTCGGCAGCCACCGACGAGCGCAGCTTCGGCAAGCGGAGCGCACCGGCGATCGTGGAGTCGGCCCTGGCCGGGATCTCCGAGTCGACGGCCCACCGCAACGACATCCTGGTCGCGCTGCTCGAGCGCACGATCGTGCTCTGCCGCGAGCGGTTCGGCACCGGCACCGCCGTGACGGAGGGAGTGCCCGCGCCGGTCCAGGGCTAGGCCGGGCTAGGCGGCCATCGCCTCGTCGGTGGTGGCCTCGGTCTCGGCGCGGTGACCGGGCAGGCGCAGCTGGGCGCGGGTGACACCACCGAAGACCAGCACCGCCACGCAGACGCCGATCACGGACATCGCGCCGCCGCCGATCAGGGTCCACCGGGCACCGAACGTGGCGCCCACCCAGCCGACGATCGGCGCACCCAGCGGGGTGCCGCCCATCACCAGCATCATGTAGAGCGCCATCACGCGCCCCCGGATGGACGGGCCGACGCTCAGCTGGACCGTCGTGTTCGCGGCGTTGAGCATCGTGAGCAGGGACAGGCCCAGCAGCGGCGTGAGCGCCGCGAAGGCGACGTACGACGGCATCAGGCCGAGCGCGATCTCGACGATCCCGAACGCCAGTCCGGCGAGGATCACCAGCCGCAGGCGTGGCCGCCCGACCCGGCGCGCGCCGAGGAGCGCCCCGGTCAGCGATCCGATGGCGAGGGTCGAGCCCGAGCAGGCCGTACTCCCCCGGGCCCTTCTCGAAGACCTGGGTCGCCATCAGGGCCGAGGTCATCTGGAAGTTCATGCCGAACGTGCCGGCGAAGAACACCGCCACCAGGATCAGCTTGAGGTCGGGACGGCTGCGGACGTAGCGGATGCCGTCGCGGATCATCCCCTTGCCGCGCGGCGCGCGCACGACGGGGGCGAGCTCGTCGGTGCGCATCAGCTGCAGGGCGCCGATCACGGCGAGGTAGCTGACCGCGTTGACCAGGATCACCAGGCCGGTGGCGCGGACACCGGAGCCGAGCGCCGCGATCAGGAAGCCCGAGAGCGCCGGACCGACGACGCGGGCCAGGTTGAACGACGCCGAGTTGAGGCCGACCGCGTTGGAGAGGTCGTCGCGGTCGACCATCTCGCTCACGAACGCCTGACGTGCGGGCGCGTCGAACGCGGCGCCGATGCCGAACGTGAACGCGACGGCGTAGACCATCCAGGGCTCGACCACGCCGGTGACGGCGAGCACGCCGAGCAGGAGGCCGCTCAGGCCGAGCCAGGCCTGGGTCACCTGCAGCAGCCGGCGCTTGGAGAAGCGGTCGGCGACGAGCCCGGCGTACGGCGAGAGCAGCAGGATCGGCAGGAACTGGAGGCCGGTCGTGATGCCGAGCGCGGTGCTGGCGCTGGCGGCGCTGCCGTGGTGGAGCTGGAGTACCAGCCAGTCCTGGGCGACCCGCTGCATCCAGGTGCCGGTGTTCGAGACGACGCCGCCCATGGCGTAGAGCCGGTAGTTGCGGTTGCGGAGGGAGCGGAACGTGGGGCTCATCGCTTGCCGGAGCCTTCGGGGTCACCGCCGGAGCGGGAGCGAAGCGAGTGCTCTGGTGGGGTGCGGAGGCGAGCGCAGCGACTGGTCGGGTGGGGTGTTCAAGCGGAGGTGGCCAGCCTTTCCAGGATCGGTGCCGCCTCACGGAGGACGGCGCGTTCGTCAGGTGTGAGCT
Source organism: uncultured Actinomycetota bacterium (assembly GCA_963754145.1). Taxonomy (GTDB): domain Bacteria; phylum Actinomycetota; class Actinomycetes; order Propionibacteriales; family Nocardioidaceae; genus Marmoricola. The sequence goes on along the minus strand of CAVWFF010000004.1, from coordinate 41,518 downwards.
CCCGCAGTCGTTGGGCCAGCCAGTGGTCACGGCGGCGGCGGTCGGCGAGGACGATCGCCGTACCGCGCTCGGTCAGGCTGACCAGGACGAGGCGCTTGTCGGTGTCGTCGGCACGTCGTACGACGTAGCCGTCGTCGGCCAGGCAGTTGATCGTGCGCGTCATCGAGGGCGGCCGCACGCGCTCGTGCTCGGCGAGCTGCCCGACCGTGCACTCGCCCTTGCGGTAGAGCGCTCCGAGCACGGTCATCTGGCCGATGCTCAGCTCGTTGTCGGGGTGCCTCTCGTTGGCGAGGCGCCGCCGCAGCCGCATGACCGACAGCCGGAGCTCGGCCGCGAGGCCGGTGTCCGTGCGAGCGGCAGCGTTCGATCGTGGGAGCCATGTACTTAGCGTAACTCATTACCTATGCTAAGTATTTCCCGCGCGGGCCGCTGTGCGGGAGCGGCGGAGTCCAGCCGGGGGCACCCGGAGCCAGTCCCGGTGGCCGCGAGACTCGGGATAGATTTGTGGTGTGTCCATGCCCGATGAGCAGCCGAAGACCCACGAGATCGGCAAGCGCACCTACGTCGTGGCCGACGTCGAACCACTCGACGTCGACGGCACCCGCACGGTCGCGGTCGGCACCGCGCTGTGGCTGTTGGGCTTCCTGGTGCTGCTGCCGTTCTACGGCCGGCTCGAGGAGGACGACCACCTGTGGTGGATGTGGACCTGCCTCGCCGGCTTCGGCCTCGGGCTGTTCGGCTGGGACCACTGCCGACGCCGCCGGCGCGCCAGGTTGGCCCGTTTGGAGCGTCGTACGTCGGCGCCGGGGAAGCGTGCGGCGGGCTGAGGTGCGTGGCGGCTGCCGTTTGCCGTTGCCGTTGCCGTGCCGTTGTCGTCGAATTCCCAAGGTATCTAGGTTTCCTGACCGACCGGCTCAGCACTTCCCAATCCGTTCTGACGCTTCCAGCGGTGTACATGCCCCGGGAAGTGACAGAAGAGATTGGGAGGTTCGGGACGACGCCCGGCTTGCCCGAAGAATTCCTAGATACCTTGGGAATTCTTCCTCCCAAGAGCCCCTCAGAACTCCTCGAGATCGTCCCGGCTGATCGTGTCGAAGCTCGGGTCGGGCACCGGCTGAGGCAGCTGCTTCTTGCGCAGCTGGGCCTCGGAGTGGGCCCCACAGCCGTGACCGAGGGCGACGACCCGGCCGTCGTCGTTGGCGTACTCGTTGGCGCACACCCCGAAGGTCAGCGACAGCGGGCCGGACAGCCGGACCAGGAAGCCGCACGACGCGCAGGCGTGCGGGGCCTGCTGGGAGAGCGGCGACTCGGGACCCTGGTCGCTCTCGAACCAGCGGTCGGCGGCGAGCTCGCGGCCCTCCAGCGACAGCACCCGGGCGCGGCCGAGGCCGAGCTCGTCGGAGACCTCGCGGAGCAGCCGGCCGTCGACGGCCTCGGCCAGGATGTCGTCGGAGGCGTCGTCGCCCGGGTCGCCGGCGAGGTACGCCGGCACCAGCCGCGGGTCGTCCTCGTCGGTCGGCAGGATGTCGCCCGGCGACAGGTCGCCCGGCTGGATCCGCTCGCGGTAGGGCACCCAGGCCGGCGCGGTGATCGCCGCCTCGCCCGGCAGCAGCACGATCTCGTCGATCGTCACCCCGTCGACGCCCTCGGCGTGCGCCACCGTGACCGCCCAGCGCCAGCCGGGGTAGCCGGCCTGCGTGCAGTCGAAGTACTGCGTGACGGCGTGCTTGCCCTCGCTCACGAAGCCCTGCGGGTCGCCCACCACCTCGGCGCCCACCTGCTCCACGAGCGCCGCGCGCGCCTCGTCGACGGCGCGGGTCAGGATCGGGTCGGCGCCGGCGAGCGAGTCGCTCCCGGACGTGCCTGGGTGGTCGGCGGTGCTGATCACGGCGGGAAGTCTACGGGAGCGCCGCGATCGTCCCGGACGGATCATCGGCGCGGCGGGTGACACCGGCGTGGCGCCGGGCGACTTGGCAGGATGGTGCCGTGGACCCCGCGACCGCCCCGCACCCCGACCGGGGACAGCCGGACACGTCCGGGCCGGACGACGAGACCGTTCCCGGGCGGGGTCGCCGCGCGCTCCGGGCGACCGGCCGGGGCGTCGCCGCGACCGGTCGCGCGAGCAAGCGCGCCGCCTCGTCCACGCTCCGCCGGGCGCGCCGGGCCTCGCACGCCGAGGGTGCCGGCGGCTCCGGGCTCGCCCGGCTGATCGAGCTCCACGCGTTCAACGCCGCCGGTGACGCGGCGGTCGCGATCTCGCTGGCGGGCACCATCTTCTTCGCCGACCCCGGCAGCGCCCGGGGACCGGTCGCGCTGTTCCTGGCCCTGACCATGCTCCCGTTCTCGGTCGTGGCGCCGCTGATCGGGCCGTTCCTCGACCGGTTCTCGCACGGTCGCCGCTGGGCGATCGGCGGCACCTTCGCGGTCCGGGGCCTGTGCTGCCTGGTGGCGGCCGACGCGGTCGCCTCCGGCTCCTTGCTGCTGTACCCCGCCGTGCTCGGCTGCCTGGTCTGCTCCAAGGCGTACGGCGTCGCCCGGGCGGCCACGGTCCCGCGGCTGATGCCCGCCGACCTGACCCTGGTCAAGGCCAACAGCCGGATCTCCCTGGCCGGCATCGTCGGTGCCGCCGTGTCCGGCCCGCTGGCGGTCGGGGCGGCGTACTTCGGCGGCGAGTGGTCGCTGCGCTACGCGTTCCTGGTGTTCGCCGCCGGCACGATCCTGGCGATCCTGCTCCCGGCCGCCGCCGACGCCAGCGCCGGGGAGCAGCAGGTGACCCTGACCAACGCCAAGCAGCGGTTCCAGCTGCCCGGCACGATCGTGTTCGCGCTGCGCTGCAACGCCGGGCTGCGGATGCTCTCCGGCTTCCTCACCATGTACATGGCGTTCCTGCTCACCCAGCACCCGCTGCCCGGCTTCGAGGACAGGCGCACCCTGCTGCTGGCCCTCGTGATCGGCGCGGCCGGTCTCGGCAACGCCGTCGGCATCGGCCTGGGCAGCCTGCTGCGCAAGGTCAACCCGGTGCTCACGATCGTGTTCGCACTGCTGGTCGACGCGGCGATGGTGCTGGTCTGCGCGGTGTTCTACGGACTGCTGACCGCGGTGCTCCTCGAGCCTGACCGCCGGTGTCGCCCAGGCGCTCGGCAAGGTCTCACTCGACTCGCTGATCCAGCGCGACGTCCCCGAACACGTCCGTACGTCGGGCTTCGCACGGTCCGAGACGCTGCTCCAGCTGTCCTGGGTCGTCGGCGGCTTCATCGGCATCGCGCTGCCGCTGGTGCCCGCGCTCGGGCTGGGCGTGCTGGCCGCGCTGATGATCGCTGTGGACGGGGTTCGTCGTGCTCAACCGGCCGCCGACGGCCATCGCGTCGGGCTGACCAGCCGCGGCGCACCGGCGAGGCCGGTCGCGGGTCGGCTCAGAGCTCCAGCTCGTCGGCCAGGCCGCGCAGGAGCTTCGCGGTCGGCTTCGCGGTCCGCGCCTCGGGGTGGCGGCCGTGGCGGTAGGTCTGCTCGACGCCTTCGAGCAGCCGGATCAGGTCCTCGACGATCCCGACCATGTCCTCGGGCTTCTTGCGGTGGGCGGCGCGCTGGTTCGCCGCCACCGACGGAGCCGACTCGAGGACGCGCACCTGCAGCGCCTGGTCGCCGCGGCGGCCCTGGGCGATGCCGAACTCGACCCGGGCGCCCGGCTTGAGCGAGGGCATCCCGGCCGGCAGCGCGGAGGCGTTGACGTAGACGTCGTCGCCCTCCTCACGGGAGAGGAAGCCGAAGCCCTTCTCCGCGTCGTACCACTTGACCTTTCCGGTGGGCACAGCAGACCTCTTCGCGTTCTGGTGGGGTGCGGCCCCGGGGCCGGGGCGGCGCACCATCGTACGTCGGGGCCGCGCCGGGTCACACACCGCTTATCGGAAGCGGTCCGGGTCGTCCAGGAGCTCGTTCATCGCGCCCGAGCGGAACCCCAGCGGGTCGACCTCCGCGTCGGCGAACCCGGCCTCGCGCACCGCGGCCAGGGTCGCCTCGTCCACGCGGCCGACGAGGTCGCGGTCGACCTCGACCCGGGCGCCGTCGCCGAGGTCGCGCACCCGCACGTTGCGGACCTGCGGCAGCCGCTCCCGTACGACGGCCTCCGCGCGCTCGACCCGCGCCAGCCGGTGCGGCGTGATCTCCACCCCGTAGGCGATCCGGGAGCTCAGGCAGGCGGCGGCCGGCTTGTCCCAGGTGGGCAGGTCCCAGGCACGCGACGGCGGCGCGCACCTGGTCCTTGGTCAGGCCGGCGTCGAGGAGCGGCGTCACCGCCCCGCGCTCGGCCGCCGCCCGGATCCCGGGCCGGAACCCGGCCCGCGCGTCGTCGGCGTTGGTGCCGGTCGCGACCGCGTCGTACCCGTGCTCGGCGGCCAGCGGGCCGAGCACGTCGAGCAGCTCGGCCTTGCAGAACGCACACCGGTCGCCGGCGTTGGCGCGGTAGCCCTCCCGCGCCAGCTCGTCGGTCTCGCGGCGTGAAGACCGCGACGCCGAGGTCGCGGGCGAACGCCAGCGCCGGCTCGCGCTCGGACATCGGCAGCGAACCGGAGTAGGCCGTCGCCGCGGCGACCCGGTCGGGACCGAGGGTGCGCGCCGCCGCGGCCAGCAGGAACGCGCTGTCGGCGCCACCCGAGAACGCCACCATCAGGGTGCGGTGCCGACGCAGCTCGGTCTCGAGCGCGGCCAGCCGGGTCTCGCAGCAGGTGGCCGTCGAGCCAGGCGGGGAACTCCGTCAGGTCCCGGAGCACGACGTGCGTCCCGGCCGCGCGGAGCTCGTCCTCGGTGCACCCGCCGGTCAGCACGGAGACGCTGGTGATCCCGGCCGCCAGCGCTCCCTCGACGTCGTGCACGTGGTCGCCCACGTAGACGCTCGCGCCCTGCGCCCGGAGCACGTCGCCCTTGCCGGCGCCCCAGACCTCGCCCGCGAGGTGGTCCACGTCGAAGGCGAGGTGGTCGACGTGGAGCTGGGCGTTGCGCGTGTACTTGCCGGTCACGAGCAGCACCCGCCCGTGCGCCCGTCGTACGGCAGCGATCGCGTCGTGCGCGCCGGGGAACGCCGGCGTCGGCAGCACCGCGTGGTCGGGGTAGATCTCCCGGAACCGGTCGGTGGCCGGCGACACCTGGTCCTCCGGCATGTGGTCGCGCAGCAGGTGGCCCAGCGGGGGTCCGAGCCGGGAGGTCATGGCCTCGGTCGGGAACGTGATCCCGAGCTCCGCCCCGAGCACCTCCAGCGTCGCCGCGAACCCGCCGACCGTGTCGATCAGCGTCATGTCGAGGTCGAACCCGACCACCAGCTGATCTGCCACGTCACCAGCCTACGAAGGGCCGGCCGCGGCTGCGACAGTGGTCCACATGTCCGGCACCTGGTGGCACGTGGCGCTCGAGTGCTGGTCGGGATGGCGGTCTGGCTGGTCTTCGTGGGGCGCTCGTGGTGGTGCGGCCGCGGGGCGGGCTGCTCCGCGAGAGCCTGCGGATCCTGCCGGACCTGGTACGGCTGCTGACCCGGCTGGCGCGCGACCCGGACCTGCCGCGCGGGGTGCGAGTACGACTGGGACTGTTGCTGGCTACCTCGCGCTGCCGGTCGACCTGGTGCCGGACTTCGTGCCGGTGCTCGGGTACACCGACGACGCGATCGTGGTGGTCCTTGCGCTGCGCTCCGTCGTACGTCGGGTCGGCGTGGAGCCGCTGCGCGCACTGGCCGGGCACCGACGACGGCTTCACCACGCTCTGCCGGCTCGCCCGCCTCCCGACTCCAGGACCCCCGAACCCGGATAGTCCCGGCCGAACGGCACGGTTCCGGACCCCGGGACGTGCGGTTCGGCGGGACTATCCGAGCCGCGAGCCGACCCTCAGGGCAGCCGCGCCTTCACCACCCGGTCGAGCACCTCGAGCGGCAGCGAGCCGGAGTCGAGCACGGCGGAGTGGAACTTCTGCACCGTCGAACCCGTCGCCCTGGCGCTGCTCGGCCTCGCGGCGCATCCGCTGGATCTCCAGCCGCCCGATCATGTACGACGTGGCCTGCCCGGGCGAGACCACGTAGCGGTCGATCTCGGGGCGCACCACGCCCTCGGAGAGCGGGGAGTTCGCGACCATGTAGTCGACCGCCTGCTGACGGCTCCAGCCGAGGCGCGTGCAGGCCGGTGTCGACGACCAGCCGGCATGGCGCGCATCGAGTCGGCGGCGAGCATGCCCATCCGGTCGACCGGCGTGGCGTAGAGGCCCATCTCGTCGGAGAGCCGCTCGGAGTAGAGCCCCCAGCCCTCGGCGTACGCCGAGTTGTGGACGTGCTTGCGGAACTCGGCACCGAGTCCGGCAGCTCGCCGGCGATCGCGAGCTGGAGGTGGTGGCCGGGGATGCCCTCGTGGAACGCCATCGCCTCGAGCTCGAAGGTGCCCCACGACGACGGGTCGTCGATGTTGACGAAGAACGTGCCGCCGCGGCTGCCGTCGCTCGGCCGGCGGGAAGTAGAACGCCTTGGCGCCGGTCAGTCGTGCCCTCGACGGCGCACGGGGCCTTGCGGCACCACCTCGAACCAGTCGCGCCATCGCCGCCGACGCCCGCGCCATCGCCACCTTCGAGGCCTCGACCAGCTCGTCGCCGGTCGTGAAGTGCAGCGCCGGGTCGGTGCGCATCGCCTCGAAGATCTCGCCGAGGTCGTCGGTGCCGACCACCTCCGGTCCGAGCGCGCGGTACTCGTCGGCGAGCTCGGCGACCTGCGCCAGCCCGATGTCGTGGATCTCCTGGGCGCTGCGTCGGTGGTCGTGAAGTAGCGCAGGGTGCGCGTCGTACGCGTCTGCGCCGCCCTCCAGCCAGTGCAGCCCGCAGCTGCTCGTCGGACCGGGCGTGCGGGAGCACGTCGTCGCGCAGCACGTCGCGGTACTCCGCCATGCCGGGTCGCACGCGACTTCTCGATCACCGACGCGCAGGGTGGCCCGCCAGGCGTCGACGTCGAGGCCCTCGGGTGGCGCGCAGCGCCTCGAGCAACGGGTCGTCGTCGACCTCGCCGGCGAGCGACGGCGTCGAGCTGCGCGACCGTGTCCGCTGACCGCGAACGCCGCCGGGGTGCGCCCGGCGTCGACGCCGTCGCGGTGCCGCTCGGCGAGGTCGCGGTAGTGCTGGCCGACGCCCTCGAGCGTGCCGGCCATCGCCTCGGCGACCTCGGCGGTCGGGCAGCGCGCAGCATCCCGAGGATCAGCGGCATCGACGCCTGGATGCCGAAGATCGGGTCGGCCGCGAGCTCGGTCAGCCGGGCCTCCAGCAGGTCGGCCTGCGCGGTCGCGTTGGCGACCAGCACCAGCCGGGTGATCTGCTGCTGCTCGTCGAGGGACGCCGGGTCGATGGCCTCGGCCCGCCGGGCGAGGTCACGCTGGGTCGCGATGACCCGGTCCTCCGCCGCACGCGAGGCGTCCTCGAACCGTCCCTGCTCGGGGTAGTGGCCCAGCAGGTGGGCCTCGGTCGGGTTGTCGGCGAGGTACGCCGCCCAGTACTCGTCGGCCAGCGTCTCGATCGTGTCGGTCACCCGTGCTCCTCGTCGTTGAGTCCCAGCTGCTTGGCGGACTCCTCCCGCATCTGCACCTTGCGGATCTTGCCGGTGACCGTCATCGGGAACTCGTCGACCACCATCACGTAGCGCGGGATCTTGTAGTGGGCGAGCTTGCCGGTGGCGAACGCGCGCACCGCGTCGGCGTCGAGCGGGTCGGCGCCGGCGCTTCAGCTTGACCCAGGCGCACAGCTCCTCGCCGTACTTCTCGTCGGGGACGCCGATCACCTGCACGTCCTCGATGTCGGGGTGCGTGTAGAGGAACTCCTCGATCTCGCGCGGGTAGATGTTCTCGCCGCCGCGGATCACCATGTCCTTGATCCGGCCGACGATGTTGCAGTAGCCGTCCTCGCGCATCTCGGCGAGGTCGCCGGTGTGCATCCAGCCGTCCGCGTCGATCGCCTCGTGCGTCTTCTCGTCGTCGTCCCAGTAGCCGAGCATCACCGAGTAGCCGCGGGTGCAGAACTCCCCCGGCTCGCCCGCGCTCGACGGTCTCGCCGGTCGCCGGGTCGACGATCTTGATCTCGACGTGCGGGTGGACCCGGCCGATGGTGGCGGTACGCCGGTCGAGGTCGTCGTCGGCGCGGGTCTGGCAGGAGACCGGCGAGGTCTCGGTCATCCCGTAGGCGATCGACACCTCGGCCATGTGCATGTCGTTGATGCAGCGCTTCATCACCTCGACCGGGCAGATCGAGCCGGCCATGATCCCGGTGCGCAGCTGCGAGAGGTCGTGCTCGGCGAAGGTCGGGTGGTTCTGCATCGCGATGAACATCGTCGGCACGCCGTACAGCGCCGTGCACCGCTCCTCGGCGACGGCCCGCAGCGTCGCCTCCGGGTCGAAGCCGGGCGGCCGGGATCACCATCGTGGCGCCGTGGCTGGTGCAGCCGAGGTTGGCCATCACCATGCCGAAGCAGTGGTAGAAGGGCACCGGGATGCAGAGCCGGTCCTGCGTCGGTGAAGTTGATCAGTCTCGGTCGTGAAGTAGCCGTTGTTGAGGATGTTGCGGTGGCTGACAGCGTCGCGCCCTTCGGGTAGCCGGTGGTGCCCGACGTGTACTGGATGTTGATCGGGTCGCCCGGCTGCAGCGTCGCCATCCGCTCGGCGACGGCGTCGTCCGGCACCCCCTCGCCGTCGGCGACCAGCGCGGCCCAGTCGTCGGTGCCGATGTAGACGACCCGCTCGAGGACGTCGCGGTGATCGAGCCGGTCGCGATCTCCTCGACCATCGCGCGGTAGTTCGCTGGTCTTGAACTCGACCGCCGCGATCAGCAGCCTCAGCCCGGACTGGTTGACCGCGTAGGAGAACTCGTGGGTGCGGTACGACGGGTTGACGTTGACCAGGATCGCGCCGACCTTCGCGGCGGCGTACTGGGCGATCGTCCACTCGGCGCAGTTCGGCGCCCAGACCCCGACCCGGTCGCCCTTGGCGATGCCCGGCGCCGATCAGGCCGCGCGCCAGCGCGTCGACGTCGCGGTCGAGCTCGTCGTAGGTCCAGCGCCGTCCGGTGGCGAACTCCACCAGCGCCTCGTGGTCGGCGTACGCGGCGACGGTCCGCTCGAAGTTCGCCCCGATCGTCTCCTCGAGCAGGGCGGGCGTGGTCTCTCCGGCGGCGTACGACTCGGTCATGGGAGCGAACGTACGCCGCCGGGCTGCGGCGCCGGTACTGGTCAGACGGCGGGGCGGAACACCTGGAACTGGACGCCGTTGCCGTACGCCGTGCTCTCGGCCAGCGTGAGCTTGACCTTGTCCGCGGCGTCGGTCGGGAACAGTGTCCGGCCGCTGCCGAGGATCACCGGGAAGACCATCAGCCGCATCTCGTCGACCAGACCGGCCGCCAGCAGGCCCTGGGTCAGCAGCAGGCTGCCGTGGACGAAGATCGGGCCGCCCTCCCCGGCCTTCAGGTCGGCGACCTCGTCCAGCGACGAGAGCACGGTGGTGTTGTTCCACTCCGGGTCGCTGACGGTGCTCGACACGACGTACTTGGGCATCGCGTTGTAGCCCGCGAAGTAGTCCATCGTCGGCCAGACCGGCGCGAACGCGTCGTAGGAACGGCCCCCGATGAGCATCGCCGTGGCCTCCTCCTGCTCCCGGCCCTTGTTCTCGTACACCGCCGGGTCCGCCTCGACGTCGAAGCGTCCAGCCGGCTGTGCCGGTAGCCGGGCTCCCCGCCGGGCGCCTCCGCGACGCCGTCGAGGGACACGAAGTGGGTGGTGATCAGGGTGCGCATCGGAGTGCCTTTCGTCGGGTGCGGTTCACCCCCACCACGAACGGCGGGGGCCGGATACGACAGCTCGTCGGACATCTTCCTCCGGGATGGCCTCACGAGGAGTCCATGCTCTCCCGGTTGACCAGGAAGACGCCCAGCACGACCAGCGCCGAGCCGAGCAGCAGCGACGCGCCGAGGCGCTCCCCGAGCAGCACCGCGCCGATGAGCAGCGAGACCAGCGGCACGAAGAAGATGTACGCCGCCGCGCGGCTGGCCTCACCGGCCGCGACGAGCCCGAACCACAGCGCCCACGCGAGCGCCGTACCGATCAGCGAGGCGTAGCCGAGCGCCAGCGCGAACCTGGGCGACCAGTCGATCGCGAGCGCCCTCGGTGATCCCGCCGAACGCCGTGAGCAGGACCCCGCCGGCGAGGAACGAGATCGCGACCGCCCAGATCGCGTCGACCCGCTCGGACTCGCGCTTGAACGCGATCGTGCCCAGGGACCACAGCAGCGCCGCCGCGACCGCGAGCCCGATCCCGAGCCCCGACACGTGCCCGCCGACGGCGCCGACGCTGACCACCACGATGCCGCCGAACCCGAGCCCGAGCCCGAGCAGCTTGAGCGCCGTCAGCGGTTCGCCGAGCAGCGGCGCCGCGAGCACCCCGGTGAGCACGGGCTGGAGGTAGATCAGCACCGCGGCCAGACCGGACGGCAGGTGCTGGATCGCGAGCGTCTGCAGGTAGAAGAAGCCGACGACGTTGAGCAGCGTGATCAGCGCATAGCTGCCGAGGTGCTCCCGGATCCCGGTCGGCCGGCCGTGGGTGGCGGCGAGCACCGCGACCGCGAGCCCGCCGATGACCGAGCGGAGGCCGACGAACAGGATCGGCGGCGAGGACTCCAGCCCGACCTTGATCGCCGCGAACGTCGACCCCCACGCCAGGATCAGGATGACGGTGAGCAGCATCCTGCGGTCCGAGCGCATGGGGCCCACTATGGCGGGTGAGGGGGCGGGGCGGTTTACCACGGTCCCGTGGTAACTGGCCCCTTCCCTAGCGAAATTTCGCTAGGGAAGGGGTCGCTTACCACGGGACCGTGGTATTTGGCCCCGCACCCCTCAGACGTGCGCGTCCTCCACCACCCGGTCATGGCGCAGCGACGTGGAGGCGGTCTCCTTCGAGGACAGCACCGCGACGATCGTGAGCACCGCGGCGATCGCGACGTAGATGCCGACGGCGGTGGTGTTGCCGTCCTCGACGTCGCCGAGCAGCTTGAGCGCGATGATCGGCGCCAGCGCACCGGCGAAGATCGACGCCAGCTGGTAGCCCACCGAGGCGCCGGTGTAGCGCACCGAGGTACCGAACAGCTCGGAGAAGAACGCCGCCTGCGGGGCGTACATGAACGAGTGCAGGATCAGCCCGACCACGACCGCGAGCAGGATCGCGGTGGCGTTCTTGCGTGTCGACCAGGTCGAAGAAGACGAACGTCCAGATCGCCGACGCCGACGGCGCCGATCAGGTAGAGCGGCCTGCGCCCGACCCGGTCGGACAGCGCACCGACGGCCGGTACGACGAAGAACTGGATCGCGGCGCCGATCAGCAGCGCCTTCAGGACCACGACGACTTGTCGAGCCCGAGGTAGTCCACGGCGTACGTGATCGAGATGACGGTGAAGATGTAGTAGGAGATGTTCTCGGCCATGCGCATGCCCATGGCGATCGAAGACCTCGCGGGGGTACTCCTTGATCACCTCGACGATCGGCATGTGCCTGCGCGTCTCGCTTCGGTCGCCTCGATCTCGGCCTTGGCCTCCTTGAACACCGGCGACTCCTCGATGGAGCCGCACCCACAGGCCGACGAACACGAGCACCGCGCTGAGCAGGAACGGGATCCGCCAGCCCCAGCCACGAACGCGGCGTCGGACTGCACGGCCGCGAGGACCCAGAGCACACCGGTCGCGAGCAGGTTGCCCAGCGCGACGCCGGCCTGCGGCCACGAGGACCAGAAGCCGCGCTGCTCGTCGTAGCCGTGCTCGGCGGCCATCAGGACGGCGCCACCCCACTCGCCGCCGACCGCGAAGCCCTGCAGCAGCCGGCAGAACACCAGCAGCAGCGGGGCGGCGATGCCGATCGTGGCGTACGTCGGCAGCAGGCCGATCGCGAACGTGCCGATCCCCATCATCAGCAGCGAGACGACCAGCATCTTCTTGCGGCCGACCTTGTCGCCGAAGTGGCCGAAGACCACGCCGCCGAGCGGGCGGGCCGACGAAGCCGAGCGCGTAGGTCATGAACGCGTACAGCGTGCCCTCCGGTGCCGCCGATCTCGCCGAAGAACACCTCACCGAAGACGAGGGCCGCGGCGGAGCCGAAGAGGAAGAAGTCGTACCACTCGGTGGCGGTGCCGATCAGGCTGGCGAAGACCACCTTGGTGATGCTGAGCGCTTGCTGCGGCTCGGACGCGGTCCGGGCTCGTGGGCGGGGTGCATGGTCGTGGCCGTTGTGTGGACATGGCGGATGGTGTCGTGGGGTCGGGCGTCACGCGGCGGTCCAGCCGCCGTCCATGAGGTGCGAGCTTCCGGTGATCGAGTCGGTGCCGGGGCCGCACAGGAAGCGCGACCACCCGGCCACCTCCTCGGGCTCGACGAGCCGCTTCACCGGCGAGCGGGCGAGCAGCACGTCGTCGACCACGTCGTCCTCGGAGATGCCGTGGGTGCGCGGCCTGGTCGGCGATCTGGCCCTCGACCAGCGGGGTGCGCACGTAGCCGGGGCACACCGTGTTGCTGGTGACCCCCTTCCCGGCGCCCTCGAGCGCGATCACCTTCGACAGCCCCTCGAGGCCGTGCTTGGCGCTCACGTAGGCCGACTTGTACGGCGAGGCGCGGTGGCCGTGCACGCGACGAGACGTGGACCAGCCGGCCCCAGCCGCGCGTCGTACATCCCGGGCAGCAGCGGCCCGGGCCAGCCGGAACGGCGCGAGCAGCATCACCCGGTGGATCAGCTCGAACCGCTCGGGGTCGAACTCCTCGACCGGCGCCACGTGCTGGAGGCCGGCGTTGTTGACGAGGATGTCGATCCCGCGCGAGCCGAGGTCGAGCGCGTCGATCGCGTCGCCGTCGGACAGGTCGGCGACGAGGTGCTCGCCGCCGACCTCGCCGGCGACCTCCTTGGCGCCGGCCTCGTCCCGGTCCAGCACCAGCACCCGGGCGCCGTCGGCGGCCAGCCGCGGGGCGACCGCGCGGCCGATGCCGCTGGCGCCCCCGGTCACCAGGGCGGTGTGGCGTCAGGACAGCGGACCGGAAGCAGTCATGGCCGCGACGCTACGGTGGCCCGGGTCACGCCGGACCATGTGCTCGAGCGCCCACACTTGCGGTCGATCAGTGTGTCGCGGAGCTCACATGTCAGCCGACGCAGCCGGTGCATCCGCAGCGCGAGCTGCACGTCCAGTGCCCGGGCCGGGTCGCGCCAGCCGTCGCCGAGCAGCTGGCCGACCCGCTCCAGCCGCTGGGCGACGGTGTTGGGGTGCACGTGCAGCAGCTCGGCGGTCGCCCTGAGGCTGCCGCCGGCCGCGAACCACGCCTCCAGCGTCTCGGCGAGCGCGGTGCCCCGCTCGGCGTCGTACGCCAGCACCGGGCCGAGCGTCGGCCTCGACGAAGTCGTCCAGCTCGCCCGGGCCGTTGTCCCCGAGCAGCAGCCGGGCCAGGCCGAGCCCGGCCGGGTCGCTGACCTCGCCGGTGCGGCCGAGCGTCAGCAGGGTGTCGAGGCAGCGGCGGGCCTCGCGCGCACGCCGCCGGGCACGCCCTCGGGCCGCTCGGCCGACGCGCGACGCCGACCGTGGCGATCGCGCCCAGCGGCCCGACCGCGAGCGCAGCTGCTCGCCCGACCGCCAGGGCGTCGTCGCCCGGGACCAGCACCACCACCGCGCCCGTCGTGCTCGCCGCCGAGCCCGCTGCGGCTCGGCGCGAGCCGGCGCCGGCGACCCGGGCCGCGCGGTGCCGCTCGACGCCCTCGACGGCGGCCACGGCGACGGCCAGCGGCGGCGTCGAGGTCGGCGCCCTGCCGCCGGGCCCGCTCGCGCACCCGGTCGGGGTCGAGGTCGCGGCCCGTCGAGCAGGTCGGCGAGCAGCTCCCCGCCCACCCGCTCCTCGGCCTCCGCGCCGGTGCGGCGCGAACAGCAGCACCAGCGCGGTGACGAGCGCCCCGCGCTCGAGGGTGCGCCGCTCGGCGCAGGTCCAGCGGCTGCGCGCGGTCGTGCAGGACCAGGGTGCCGACGTGCTCGTCGCCGGCCAGCGGCGACGGCGACCTAGGCCCCGGCGGATCTCGACCGCAGCGGCCGACGCCACGCGGCTCGGCCACGCCGCGCCTGCTCGAGCCGGGCGTCGCCGGTCGCCGGCCAGCGGCTCGCCGCTCGTCGTACACGCGCGAGCCGGCCGCCGAGCACCTCCGCGAGCACCGTCGGCGACCTCGTCGACGCCGCCGCCGTGCAGCAGCAGGTCGGTGAGCCGGTCGTGCGCGCGCGGCCGCCGCTCGGTCGGCCGTCCGAGCGCGTGCTCGGTCATGCGTCGCGGTTGGCCTCGTCGAGCTCGCGTCGAAGAGCCGGGCGTTCTCCAGCGCCACCGCCGCGTGGGCGGCGAACGAGGTCAGCAGGCCACCTCCGCCGGCGGGAACGGCCGCACCGTGCGGTGCACCGCCAGCAGCGCGCCGATCACCTCGCCCGTCGACCACCAGCGGGACGCCGAGGATCGCGCGGATCTGCTCGCCGTCGACCGCCGTCGTCGATGTACTCGCGGTGCACGAACCGCTCGTCGGCCTGGTAGTCCTCGGTGAAGTACGGCGCCCCGGTCTGCGCGACCAGGCCGAGCAGCCCGGTGCCGAGCGGCAGCCGCAGCGTCGCGGAACTCCGGCGGTGAGCGCGCCGTCGGTGACCTTCATGTACGACGCGCCCTCGGCCTCGTCGTTGAGCGACAGGTAGGTCATGTCGGCGTGCAGCAGCTGCCGCGCCCGGCGCACGATCGCGGCCAGGATGCGCGTCGACGTCGCGGATCGCGGTCAGGTCGTGCGCGGTGTCGTACAGCGCGGACAGCTCGGCCTCCCTGCCGCGCTGCCGGGCCATCAGCTCGCGCACCTGCAGCGCGACCTCGTGCTCGCGCCGGATCGCCGCGAGCTCGTCCGGCGCGGCTCCCGGCCGCCTCGGCGTCCGCCACCGACCGCGTCGAGCTCGCGCGGGCGCGCCGGCCGAGCAGCAGCTCGAGGAAGCCGGCAGTCGTCACAGCTGGACCGCTAGGCGTCGCGCCTCGCGAACAAGGCGTACGACGCCGCCATCAGCACCACGGTGACGCCGCCGAAGACCATCGCGCCGCCGACCGCCGAGAGCGGTTCGCCGAACGTCGAGGTCGCGTCGGTGAGCACGTCGACCATCCGGCGCTGGGACGCGAACGGCAGGAACCGCAGCACGTCCTGGTGGCCCCGCAACCCGGGCACGAGCACGAAGAACAGGTTGAACAGCGACTCGATCAGCAGCGGCCACAGGAAGATCGCGACCAGGGCGAACGCCTGCGAGCGGGTCAGCGCCGTGAACGCCATCGCCAGCCAGCGTGAGCAGCACCGTGGAGAGCGTCTGCCAGCCGATCACCGACCAGGTCTCGCTGTTGAAGACGGTCACCCACTCGGTGGAGGAACACCAGCCCGATCAGACCGGACATCAGCATCGCGACCAGCGAGACGACGGCGACCCACACGCGCGACCACGACGTACTTGGCCGCCCAGAGCGCCGGCCGCGAGTTGAGCGCGGTCAGGGAGGCCCGGATCATGCCGTGCCGGTACTCGTGGCCCCACGCGAAGATCCCGATCATCGCGACCAGGAACCCGACCAGGCTGGGGATCTGCCCCGAGGCCGCGAACTGCGTGACCAGGAACGGACCGAAGCCCTCGACGTCCGTCCGCGGAGGCGCCGTTGCGGGAGAAGTCGTGGTGGCCGACCCAGCCGAGCAGCGACGGAGATCAGCAGGGCGACCGCGAGCGCCGAACCGGTCAGCCACCAGGTCGAGCGGATGGTGCGGATCCGGGCCCACTCGTAGCGCAGCGCGTCGCTCATGCGGCGCCCCGCCCGTCGGGCGCTGCGGGTGCGGGACGACCGCCGCCTGGAACTCCTCGTCGCCCTCGGTCGCGGCCAGGAACGCCTCCTCGAGCGTCGCCGTCTGAGGCGCCAGCCGGTGCAGCCGGATCCGGTGGTCGAACGCCAGGTCGCCGATCTCCCGCGCGTCGAGGCCGGTGACGACCACCTCGCCGTCCGGGCCGGCCTCGACGGTGACGCCCTCCCGGCCAGCGAGCAGCGCGCGGAGCTCGTCGGCCTGGGGCGTGTGCACGAGCACCGACTTGTGGCTGGCCCCGTCGATGAAGGAGCTGACCGGACCGCTGGAGATCATCCGGCCGCGTCCGATCACGACCAGCTCGTCGGCGAGCAGCGCCATCTCGGAGAGCAGGTGGCTGGAGACGAACACCGAGCGCCCCTCGCCGGCGAGCGCCTTGAGGAACTGCCGCATCCACTGGATGCCCTGCGGGTCGAGGCCGTTGGCCGGCTCGTCGAGGATCAGGGTGTGCGGGTCGCCGAGCAGCGCGCCGGCGAGGCCGAGCCGCTGGCCCATGCCCATCGAGAACGTCTTCGGCTTCTTGCCCGCGACCTCGGTGAGGCCGACCAGCCGGAGCACCTCGTCGACCCGGCTGGTCGGGATCCCGTTGGCCGCGGCCAGCATCCGCAGGTGGTTGCGGGCCTTGCGGGTCGGGTGGAACGGCTTCGCCTCCAGCAGCGCCCCGACGTGGCGCATCGGCTGCCGCAGCGCCGAGAACGGCTGCCCGTCGAACGTCGTGCTCCCGGCCCCGTTGTCCAGCTGGAGCATCAGCCGCATCGTGGTCGACTTGCCGGCCCCGTTGGGACCGAGGAACCCGGTCACGCTGCCCGGACGCACCTCGAACGAGAGGTCCCGCACCGCCGGTTTGCCGTCGTACGCCTTGCGCGAGTCCCCGCGCCTCGATCAGAGCCATGAGGGCGATCCTGCCAGTCGCCCAGCGGATAGTCCGGCACGAAAAGCACCTGCAGCGCGTGAAGATCGTGCGATCGTGACGGACATCGGTCGGGACTGATCCGCCGGTCCCCGGTAGAATTCGCCGGATGCCCACCTCCGCCCCGCGCACCCTCGCCGACCAGTTCCGCGGCTGGTCCGACGAGCAGCTCTCCGCGCTGCTCGACGCGCGCCCCGACCTGAGCGTGCCGGCGCCCCAGGACTCCTCGCAGCTGGCCGCGCGGGTGGCGACCCGGCCGTCGGTGATGCGCGCGCTCGACACGCTGTCGGTGCTCGACCTCGCGGTGCTCGAGGCCGCGCTGCACCTGGCGCCGGTCGGTGTCGACGGGCTGGCCCGGGTGGTCAACGCCGCAGCCGGCATCCGTCGACGGCGCCGTCGAGCGGCTGCTCCGGCTGGCGCTGCTCTGGGGTACGCCGGAGGAGCTGCGGCCGGTCACCGTGCTCGCCGAGGTGCTCGCCTCGCCCCGCGGGCCGGAGCCGGCGGAGGTGCCCGGCCTGCTCACCGACCTGCCCGCCGGCGCCCGGGCCCTGCTCGACCACCTCGACGAGCGCGACGCCGACGGCCGCACCGAGTCGCTGACCGAGCCCGTGCAGCAGCTGGTCGCGCGCCGGCTGGTGGTGGTGCGCGACGACCGGCGGCACATCACCGTGCCGTGGTCCGTGCGGGTCGCCCTGCGCGGCGGACGGTCGACGCGCGAGCCGGTGGACGTCGTACCTCCCCTCGCCACGAGCGAGCGGGACGCGGCCCTCGTCGACCGCGCGGCCGCGGGCGCGGCGTTCGAGCTGGTGCGCCGGCGTGGAGCTGCTGCTCGACCACTGGGGCACGCATCCCCCGGCCGTGCTGCGTGCCGGCGGGCTCGGCGTGCGCGACCTGCGGGCGACGGCCGTGCACCTGCACGTCGGAGCCCGCGGCTGGCGGGCCTGATCGTGGAGACCGCGTCCGCGGCGGGACTGCTGGCGCCCGGGCTCGGCCGACGACATCGACCCGGGCTGGCTGCCCACCGACGCGTACGACGCGTGGCTGGCCCGCCCCGTGGCCGAGCGCTGGGCCGCCCTCGCCGTCGCCTGGCTGGGCAACCCCCGGCTGACCGGGCTGGTCGGCGGCCGCGACGAGGCGGACCGGCCGGTCAACGCGCTGTCCCCCGAGCTCGAGCGGGTGTGGCTCCCGGCCACCCGGCGCGGCGGTGCTCGACGAGCTGGCCGACGCGGAGGGCGTGCTGGCCGCCGGCACCGGGCCGGCGTCGCTGGTGGCCCGGCTCCGCTGGCGCAGCCCGCGCCGGCCCGCGAACCGCGAGCGCGCGGTCGGCTGGGCGCTCGACGAGGCCGCCCAGCTGGGCGTGACCGGGCTCGGCGGCGTCTCGTCGTACGCGCGGGCGCTGCTGCGGGGCGAGTCGCCGGTCGCCGCTGCTCGCGCCGCTGCTGCCCGCCCCGGTCGACCACGTGCTGATGCAGGCCGACCTCACCGCGGTCGCGCCCGGCCCGCTCGAGGCCGACCTGGCCCGCCGGCTCTGCGCTGCTCGCCGACGTGGAGTCGCGGGGCGGGGCGACCGTCTACCGGTTCGCGGCCGGCAGCGTGCGGCGCGCCTTCGACGCCGGCTGGTCGGCGGTCGAGATCCAGGACTTCCTGCACGCGCTCGTCGCGCACGCCGGTGCCGCAGTCGCTGGACTACCTCGTCGACGACGTCTCGCGGCGCTTCGGCACGGTGCGGGCGGGCGTCGCGGAGTCGTTCCTGCGCAGCGACGACGAGACCGCGCTCACCGAGCTGATGCACGACCCGGCGGCGGAGTCGCTGCGGCTGCGCCGGATCGCGCCGACGGTCGTCGTCTCCGACGTGCCGCTCCACGTGCTGCTGCCGCGGCTGCGGGACATCGGCGCGGCGCCGGTGGTCGAGTCCGCCGACGGCACCGTGCAGGTCGCCCGGCCCGACGTGTTCCGGTCGCGCTCGCCCCGCGGACGCGGTGGCGCCGGCCGCGACCTGGCCCGTCGTACCGCCCGCACGACCGCGCTCGTCGCCGGCATCCGCTCCGGCGACCGGGTGGCCGCGGCCCGGCCCGCGGGACTCGCGGCGTCCTCCCCCGGCGACGTGCTCACGCTGCTGCGCGGCGCCACCGAGACCGACGCCGAGGTGCTGATCGGCTACGTCGACAACCACGGCACCCGGGTCGAGCGGGTGGTGCGCCCGATGCGCGTGGAGGGCGGCCAGCTGGTCGCGCACGACGACCGCGACGACGAGGTGCGGCAGTTCGCCGTCCACCGGATCAGCGTGGCCCGGCTGGTGTGAGGCTCAGCGCTTCGCGCGGGCGGCCTGCACGGCGAGCGCGATCCCGACCAGCGCCAGCACCGGCCCGACGATCGCCCAGAGGGTGACCCCGGTCATCGCGCTGCCCCCGATCCAGCCCATGCCCTGCCCGAACCAGACGCCGCCGATGACGGACCAGGGCGACGCCGAGCCAGAAGCGGGGACTGTTCATGGGGCGAGCGTATCCGGCGGGCTGAATTCCAAGGTATCGAGGAACGCTGGCGCATCCAGCGGCGTACACACCCCTGGATGCGCCAGAAAACATCAGATACCTTGGGAATTCGCCCCCACCCATAGACTCAGCAGGTGAACGACGGCCCCCTGATCGTCCAGTCGGACAAGACCCTCCTCCTCGAGGTGGACCACGCGCAGGCAGCGGAGGCCCGCAAGGCGATCGCGCCGTTCGCCGAGCTGGAGCGCTCGCCCGAGCACATCCACACCTACCGGCTCACGCCGCTCGGCCTCTGGAACGCCCGCGCGGCGGGGCACGACGCCGAGCAGGTGGTCGACGCGCTGCTCGCGCACAGCCGGTACGCCGTCCCGCACGCGCTGCTCGTCGACGTCGCCGAGACGATGGCGCGCTACGGCCGGCTCCGGCTCGACAAGCACCCGGTCCACGGGCTGGTGCTCGTCCTCCACCGACCGGCCGGTGTTCGAGGAGGTCACCGCGCAGCAAGAAGGTCGCGGGCATGCTCGGCGACCGGATCGACGCCGACTCCGTGGCGGTCCACCCGAGCGAGCGCGGCAACCTCAAGCAGGCGCTGCTCAAGCTGGGCTGGCCGGCCGAGGACTGGGCCGGGTACGTCGACGGCGAGGCGCACGCGATCGCGCTCGACGAGACCGACTGGACGCTGCGCGACTACCAGCAGGAGGCCGCCGAGTCGTTCTGGCACGGCGGCTCCGGCGTCGTCGTGCTCCCCTGCGGCGCCGGCAAGACCCTGGTCGGCGCGGCCGCGATGGCGCTGGCGCAGGCGACCACGCTGATCCTGGTCACCAACACCGTCAGCGCCCGCCAGTGGAAGCACGAGCTGGTCAAGCGCACCTCGCTCACCGAGGACGAGATCGGCGAGTACTCCGGCGCCCGCAAGGAGGTCCGGCCGGTCACGATCGCGACGTACCAGGTGCTCACCACCCGCCGGAAGGGCGTCTACACCCACCTCGACCTGCTCGACGCCCGCGACTGGGGCCTGATCGTGTACGACGAGGTGCACCTGCTGCCGGCGCCGATCTTCCGGATGACCGCCAACCTGCAGGCCCGCCGCCGGATCGGCCTGACCGCGACCCTGGTCCGCGAGGACGGCCGCGAGGGTGACGTGTTCAGCCTGATCGGCCCGAAGCGCTACGACGCGCCCTGGAAGGACATCGAGGCCCAGGGCTGGATCGCTCCCGCCGACTGCGTCGAGGTGCGGGTGACCCTGCCCGAGGGCGAGCGGCTCGCCTACGCGACGGCCGAGCCCGAGGAGCGCTACCGGCTGGCGAGCTGCACGTTCTCCAAGACCAAGGTCGCCGAACAGCTCGTGGAGCGGCACCGCGGCGAGCCGACGCTCGTGATCGGCCAGTACCTCGAACAGCTCGACGAGCTCGCCGACCACCTCGGCGCCCCGGTGATCAAGGGCGAGACCCCGGTCAAGGAGCGCGAGCGGCTGTTCGAGGCCTTCCGCACCGGCGAGATCGAGCTGCTGGTCGTCTCCAAGGTCGCCAACTTCTCCGTCGACCTGCCCGAGGCCGCGGTCGCGATCCAGGTCTCCGGCAGCTTCGGCTCCCGCCAGGAGGAGGCCCAGCGGCTGGGCCGGCTGCTGCGCCCCAAGGCCGACGGACGGACCGCGCGCTTCTACGCGGTCGTCTCCCGCGACACCGTCGACGCCGACTTCGCGCAGAACCGGCAGCGGTTCCTGGCCGAGCAGGGCTACGCCTACCGGATCATCGACGCCGATGATCTGGACCGGCTGGACGTCTAGCCCGGCCGCTCGCGAGGATTGTCCAGACCGCAGATCGGGCACACGTCCTCCAATCCGGCCGCCCGGCGGCTCCGAAGCACCCCCAGACGAGGTCCTCCGACCCCGACACCGCCCGACGCCCGAGGGGAGCACGATGACCGGCATCCGGCCTGTTCCCGACGAGCCGACGCGGCGTCCACCCCCACGCGCAGCAGCGAGAACCAGACGCTCGCCGAACTGCTGCAGCGCGCCGGGCGAGGTGACCAGGAGGCCTTCGCCGGCTTGTACGACGCCGTCGCCTCCCGGCTCCACGGGTTGGTGCTCCGCGTCGTGCGTGATCCGGCCCAGGCAGAGGAGGTGACCCAGGAGGCGATGGTGGAGATCTGGCGGCAGTCGGCCCGGTTCGACCCTGCCCTGGGCTCGCCGCTGTCGTGGCTGATGACGATCGCGCACCGCCGCGCCGTCGACCGGGTCCGCTCCGCCGAGGCCACGAGCCGCCGCGACACGTCGTACCACCAGCAGAACCAGGTCACCGAGCACGACAGCACCGCCGAGGAGGCCACCCAGAACCTGGAGGCCCGCCGCGTGCGCCAGGCCCTCCGCAGCCTCACCGACACCCAGCGCGGCGCGCTGGAGCTCGCCTACTTCGGCGGGTACACCCACAACGAGGTGTCCACCATGCTCGGCATACCGCTGGGCACTGCCAAGACCCGGATCCGGGACGGACTCATCCGGCTCCGCGACACGTTGGGAGTCGACTCATGAGCGACATGCATCCGCTGTCCGGTGCGTACGCCGTCGACGCCCTCGACGACATCGAGCGCGCCCGCTTCGAACGCCACCTGGCCGAGTGCCCCGACTGCACCGCCGAGGTCGCCAGCCTCCGCGAGGCCGCGGCGATGCTCGCCCACTCCGTGGACACCGGTCCCAGTGCCGACCTGCGGGCGAAGGTGCTCGCCGAGATCTCGACCGTCCGGCCGCTGCCCCCGCAGGCCCCGGCGCAGGAGGTCGTCCGCCGTCATGCCCGTCGATTTCCTCGGCTGGTGGCGGCGGCGGTCGCCGCAGTGGTCCTGGCCGCCGGCGTCGGGCTGACCGCCTGGCATCCCTGGGACCGCAACCAGCCCGGGCAGCCGTCGGTCGCCGCCCAGGTGATGGACGCACCGGACTCCAAGCGGCAGACGCTCAAGGTCCCCGGCGGTGGCAGCGCCACCGTGGTGCACTCCCGCTCGCTGGGCAAGGCGGTCCTGATCACCAAGGACATGCCGAAGGCGCCCTCCGACAAGGTCTACGAGCTGTGGCTGCAGGACGCCGAGGGCGCGATGAACCCGGCCGGTCTGATGACCGGTGGCCTCACCCACCAGACCGTGGTGCTGCGGGGCAACGCCGGTGAGTCCACCGGCGTCGGGATCACCATCGAGCCGGCCGGCGGGTCGAAGAGCCCGACCACCGACCCGCTCGCCCTGTTCGACTTCCGGAAGTCCGTATGAGCCACGCCCACGACGCGCCGCGTGGCCGTCGTCGGCAGTGGGGTCTCCGGGCTGGTCGCCGGGTGGGTCCTCGCCCGCGACAGCCACGTGACGCTCTACGAGGCCGACGACCGGCTCGGCGGCCACGCCGACACCCACGACGTCCAGGTGGGCGACCGGACGGTCGCCGTCGACACCGGCTTCATCGTGCACAACGAGCGCACCTACCCGACGCTGCTGCGGCTGTTCGCCGAGCTCGGCATCACGACGCAGGAGTCCGACATGAGCATGTCGGTGCGCGACGAGGAGACCGGCCTCGAGTGGGCCGGCGCCCTCGGCGCCTCCGGCCTGTTCCCGACGAGGGCGAACCTCCGCAACCCGCGCTACCTGCGGATGCTCACCGAGATCCCGCGCTTCCACCGGATGGCGAAGAAGCTCCTGGCCGCTCCCGAGGTCTCGACCAGCTCGACCACCGAGCCGACGAGACGCTCGAACAGTTCCTCGAGCGCGGCCGGTTCACCGACTTCTTCGTCACCTACTTCATGACGCCGCTGGTCTCCGCGGTCTGGTCGACCGACCCCGACCACGCCCTGGACTACCCCGCCCGCTACCTGTTCCGGTTCCTCGAGCACCACGGCATGCTCACGGTCTTCGGGTCGCCCACGTGGCGCACCGTCACCGGCGGCTCGCGCGAGTACGTCGAGCTGGTGGCCAAGAACCTGCACGAGGTGCGGCTCTCGTCGCCGGTCTCGGAGATCCGCGAGCACGAGGACGGCGTCGACGTCACCGACCCCTCCGGCACGGCGACGTACGACGCCGTCGTGGTCGCCACCCACCCCGACCAGGCGCTGGCGATGCTCGCCGAGCCCACGCCGCTGCACCGCGAGGTGCTCGGCGCGATCCGCTACCAGCCCAACATCGCGCAGCTGCACACCGACGAGCGGCTGCTGCCGCGGGCCGAGGGCGCCCGCGCCTCCTGGAACTACCAGCGCCGCGACGACGGCCGGGTGCTGGTCACCTACGACATGACCCGGCTGCAGAGGCTGGATCTCGACAAGCTCGATCACCGGGAGGCGCCGCTCGATCACCGGGAGGGCGCTCGATCACCGGGAGCGCCGCTCGATCACCGGGAGGCGCCGCCACGGTTCCTGGTCAGCCTGGGCGCCGAGGACGTCGTCGACCCGAGCACCGTGATCGCGACCATGCGCTACGCGCACCCCGTCTACACCCCGGCCTCGGTGGCCGCCCAGGCCAGGCTGCCGCAGCTGAACACGCGCCGCGTCGCCTTCGCCGGCGCCTACCACGGCTGGGGCTTCCACGAGGACGGCGCACTCTCCGGCCGCCGGGCGGCCGAAGCCCTCGGCGGACGCTGGACCTCGGTCGGCGAGCGCCCGCGGCTGGCGCCGACCCCGCGCATCTACGCCACCGAGATCAAGCACGCGCGGGTCGAGCCGGTGCGCAACATCTTCAGCTACCGCAGCCACACCTGGCTGGTCGACCTCGACGACCTGCCGCGCTACACGGGGGCCTTCGCGCCGCTGCTGCGCCGGCTGGCGTCCTTCCAGGCCCGCGACCACGTCGGCGACCCCGACCGCAGCCTGCGCGAGAACATCGACGCCTTCCTCGCCGAGCACGACATCGACCTGCAGGGCGGACGCATCCAGATGCTCGCGCACCCTCGCACCCTCGGCTACGTGTTCAACCCGATCTCCGTGTTCTGGTGCCACCGGCCCGACGGCGAGCTCGCGGCGGTCGTGGTCGAGGTGCACAACACCTACGGCGGGCGCCACGCCTACCTCGTGCGACCCGACCGGCACGGCCGGTCGAGCGTCGACAAGGAGCTCTACGTCTCGCCGTTCAACGACACCTCCGGCGCCTACCACGTCGCCGTCCCGCTGCCCGGCGAGACGGTCACCGTCGGCGTCACCCTTCACCGCGAGGGCCGCCCGCCGTTCACCGCGACGCTGAAGGGCACCGCCCGACCCGCCACGCCGCGCGCCGTCGTGAGCACCTCGCTCCGCACGCCGCTGGCGCCCCTGCTCGGCATGGTCCGGATCAAGTACCAGGGCATCAAGCTGTGGCTGCGTGGCCTCGCGGTCCAGCCACGGCCGAACCACCGAGGAGAAGCCACGATGACCGCGATCACCCCGCCCACCGGACGCATCGACGTCCTGCGCTGGCCGGACCTCGCGCCGATGCGCGCGTCCGTGCGCAGCCACGTCGAGTCCACGGTCGCGAGAGCGCTGTTCCACGGCGCCGTACGACGGCTGCCGGTGCGCGTGGAGCTCGCCGACGGCGCCGTGTGGGGTGCCGGCGCACCCGGCAGCCCGACCATGCAGATCCACCGCCCGGCGGAGTTCTTCCGCCGCGTCGGCGCCGACAAGCTGATCGGGTTCGGCGAGTCCTACATGGTCGGCGACTGGGACGCCGACGACCTCGGTGGCTTCCTCACCGAGCTGAGCCGGCACATCTCCATCCTCGTTCCCGAGCCGCTGCAGAAGCTGCGCGCGCTCGTCGTCGCCCGGCACCCCGAGGCCGAGCGCGGCGCCGAGGAGAACACCCGCGACAACATCGCGCGGCACTACGACCTGTCCAACGACATGTTCGCCACGTTCCTCGACGAGACGATGACCTACAGCTCGGCGCTGTTCGTCGACCCGCCGCGGACGGCGCGTTCCACCATCTCCCGCGCCACCGTCGCCTCCGCACCGGACCCGGGCTATCCCGACGCGTGCCGACCTCGTGCCGGCGCAGCGCCGCAAGCTCGACCGGCTGCTCGACCAGACCGGCGTCGGCGCGGGCACCCGGGTGCTCGAGATCGGCACCGGCTGGGGCGAGCTGTGCATCCTCGCCGCCCAGCGCGGCGCCACGGTGCGTTCCGTGACGCTGTCCAGCGAGCAGAAGGCGCTGGCCGAGGAGCGGATCGAGGCCGCGGGACTCAGCGACCGGGTCACGGTCGACCTGCTCGACTACCGCGCGGTCGACGGCGAGTACGACGCGGTCGTGAGCGTCGAGATGATCGAGGCGGTCGGCTACGAGTTCTGGCCGACGTACTTCGAGAAGATCGACTCGCTCCTCGCCCCGGGCGGCAAGGCCGCGATCCAGGCGATCACGATGCCGCACGACCGGATGATGGCCACCCGGTCCACCTACACGTGGGTGCACAAGTACATCTTCCCCGGCGGCTTCCTGCCCTCCGTCAAGGCGATCGACGAGATCACGCGACACCGCACCACGATGCGGATCAGCGACCGGCTCTCGATGGGGCTGCACTACGCCGAGACCCTGCGGCTGTGGGACCAGCAGTTCCTGGCCCAGCAGGAGGCGGTGCACGCGCTCGGCTTCGACAGCGTCTTCGACCGGATGTGGCACTTCTACCTCGAGTACAGCCGGGCCGGCTTCGCCTCGCAGTACATCGACGTCCAGCAGATCACCTTCGCCCGGGAGGACTGCATGACGCACCACCGAGATCCGGCCCGCGCACGGACGGGCACCGACAGCCGGGCGTCGCCCAGCGGCTCGAGGCCGCGTTGCGTCCGTTCGTCGGCGGCGACCTGCCCGTGCGGCTGACCGCCTGGGACGGCTCCGTCGCCGGGCCCGACGACGCGCCCGCCGTACGCCTCAACACGCCCGACGTCCTGCGCCGGCTGCTGTGGCACCCGGGCGAGCTCGGAGCGGCGCAGGCCTACGTGACCGGCGAGATCGACGTCGAGGGCGACCTCGACGCGGCGCTGACGCACGTCTGGGACGTGGTCCGCGAGCGCCGGCTGAGCGGGGTCCGGGCGACGCCCTCGACCCTGGCCACCCTGCTCCGCACGGCCCGCGAGATCGGTGGGCTCGGGCTGCCGCCGGCACCGCCGCGCACCCAGGCCCGGATCAGGGGACGGCTGCACAGCCTGGCCCGTGACCGGCAGTCGATCAGCCACCACTACGACCTCTCCAACGAGTTCTACGCGCTGATCCTCGACCCGCACATGGCGTACTCGTCCGGCTACTACGAGCGCCCCGACATGACCATCGAGGAGGCGCAGGCCGCCAAGCTCGACCTGGTGTGCCGCAAGCTCGGGCTCGAGCCGGGCGACCGGCTCCTCGACGTCGGCTGCGGCTGGGGCTCGCTGAGCCTGTACGCCGCCGAGCACTTCGGTGCGAAGGTCACCGGCGTCACGATCGCGGCCGAGCAGAAGGCGTTCATCGACGCCCGGATCGCCGAGCGCGGCCTGGGCGACCGGGTCGAGATCCGGCTGCAGGACTACCGCGCCGTCGCCGACGGCCCGTACGACGCCGTCGCGTCGATCGAGATGGGCGAGCACGTCGGCCAGGCCAACTACCCGACCTACGTCGAGGTGCTGCGCCGCAACGTCAAGCCGCAGGGACGCGTGCTGGTCCAGCAGATGTCCCGCCGCGGCCGGCACCCCGGTGGCGGCCCGTTCATCGAGTCGTTCATCGCACCTGACATGCACATGCGGCCGGTGGGTGAGACCGTGGAGCTGATCGAGGCCGGCGGACTGGAGGTGCGTGACGTGCACATGATGCGCGAGCACTACGTCGCCACGGTCCGCGACTGGCTGGCCAGCTTCGAGGCCAACCAGGACCGGCTCCGCGAGATCCTCGGCGAGGAGGCGCTGCGCGTGTGGCGGCTCTACCTCGTCGGTGGCGCGATGGCCTTCCGTGACGGCCGCATGGGCGTCGACCAGATCCTCTCGGTGCGCAACGACGACGCCGGGCACTCGGGGATGCCGGCCACACGCACGTGGTAGGCGTGGTCGTCGGCGCCGCGGCGCTGGCGGTCGTCGTGCTGATGGCGATCACGGCGCTCGCGGCCCGTCGTACCGGGCGCTGGGCCGTCGTCGACGTCACCTGGGGCCTCGGCTTCCTCGTGGTCACCGTGATCGCGGTCCTGCTCGGCGACGGCGACGTGCTGCGCCGCGGCATCCTGCTCGGTCTGGTCGCCGCCTGGTCGCTGCGCCTGGCGTCGCACATCCTCCGCCGCAGCGGCGGAAGGGAGGACCCGCGCTACGAAGAGCTCAAGCAGCAGGGCAAGGGCGGCTTCGTCCGCCGCGTGCTGCTCCCCCAGGGCCTCGCGATCTTCTTCGTCTCGCTGCCGATCCAGGTCGCCGTCGCCTCCGACCGGCCCGTCGGCTGGCTCGCCTGGGTCGGCGTCGCGATCTGGCTGGTCGGGCTCGCGTTCGAGTCGATCGGCGACGCGCAGCTCAAGCAGTTCAAGGCCGACCCCGCCAACAAGGGCAAGGTGATGGACCGCGGGCTCTGGGCCTTCACCCGGCACCCGAACTACTTCGGCGACGCCTGCGTCTGGTGGGGCATCTACCTCGTCGCCGCCGACTCGGGTCTCGCCGGTGCCGCCACCGTCCTCTCTCCCGTCGCGATGACGTACTTCCTGGTCTTCGCCACCGGCGCCAGGCTCGCTGGAGAAGACGATGATGCAGCGCGACGGGTACCCCGAGTACGCCGAGCGCACCAGCATGTTCTTCCCGCTGCCCCCGAAGAAGCAGGGCACCCGGCGCAGCTGAGCCGTCAGCCCCGGACCATCCCCTCGACCACGTCGGCCAGCTCCGACACCGGCCGCCGTCCGTCCAGCTCGACGGTGGCGCCGGCCCGCAGCCGTGGCTCGACCGTGCGCGTGTACTCCGCGATCTCGGCCCGCTGCTCCTCGGTCGCCCCGTACGGGTTGTTCGTACGCCGCCGTACCCGCTCCAGGAGCACGTCCACCGGGGCGCTGAGCAGCACCACGTGCTCGAACCGGTCGTAGAAGCGCCCCTGGTTCGACACCGTGCCGGACACGACGACGTCGGGCTCGGCCGCCAGGAGGGCCGCCATCCGCTCCTCGTCCCAGGTGCCGTCCGGGAGCTCCCACCCGTCGTAGTCGGTGTCGACGCGTCAGGTGTCCCCGGCGGCGCAGCTCGTCGAGGACCGTGGTCTTCCCGGCTCCGGACATCCCGGTCAGGAGCACGCGCGGCATGCCAGCACGGTACGGACCTAACGGGAGGAGGGAAACGGTGCTTGGATGAACAGGACGCCACACCGCTTCGACCCCGGAGGGCGGCATGCTGCTCGAGCCTCTGTGCGACGTCACCTGGACCTACGACCTGATCCGGTCCGTCGAACCCTCGCCTCGCGGAGACGGCCGCCTGTTCGGGCAGGGCACGGCGGCGTTCACCGGCCGGCTGGCCGGCCAGGCACGGTGGTCGAACTCGCCTCGCCTGCGCGGCGGTTACGCCTTCCCCAACGCCCATGGCGTCCTCGATGTCGAGGTGGGCGGATCCGTGCTCTTCCGGCTCACGGGCATGTCCTCGCTGACCGATGGGCGAGGGATCCACGTGCTCACCTTCGAGACCGGCGACGACGAGCACGCCTGGCTCAACGACGCCTTCGCCCTCGGTGAGGGCAGCGTCGACGCGGCACGCGGCGCGCTGGCGATGCGCTACTACACCTGCACCGTCGACTACCTTCCCGGCGTGCCACGCCGGTCGACGACTGACCCGTCGTGTCAGCGGCGTCGGGCGAGGGTCACGCCGTCGGCGACCGGCAGCAGGCAGAGCGTGATCCGCTCGTCGGTGGCGAGCTTGGCGTTGAGCGCCTGGAGCGCCACGCGTGTCCTCGTCGGTCGCGTCCTGGTCGAGCACGGCGCCGCTCCACAGCGTGTTGTCCAGCGCGATCAGCCCGCCGGGGCGCACCAGCCGCAGCAGCCGCTCGTAGTACCCGTCGTAGCCGGCCTTGTCGGCGTCGACGAACGCGAAGTCGTAGCCGCCCTCCTCGCCGTCCGCGAGCAGCCGGTCCAGCGTCTCGGCTGGCGGGCGCGATGCGCAGGTCGATCCGGTCCGCGACCCCGGCCTCGTCCCAGTACCTGCGGGCCATCGAGGTCCACTCCTCGGAGACGTCGCAGCAGACCAGCTGCCCGTCGGCGGGCATCGCGAGCGCGACGGCGGTGGACGAGTAGCCGGTGAAGGTGCCGACCTCGATGCACCGGCGCGCCCCGATGAGCTCGACCAGGAGCGCCAGGAACGCACCCTGCTCCGGCGCGACCTGCATGCCGTGCCGCGGGAGCGCGGCGGTCTCCTCGCGCAGCCGGGCGAGGACGTCGGGCTCCCGGGTGCCGACCGCGACGACGTACGCCGCGAGCTCGTCGGAGATGCCGATCGTCTTGTTGGCCATGCTGTGGACTCTAGTGTCGGTGGTACGGGGCCGGGAGTCGACGTGCTGGCAGGGTCGGTAGGCTCGACCAGCATGGAAGAGCTCAAGGCCCGCCGCGTCGTCGACCGCCTGCGTGAGCGCGGCACCAACGCCGACCTCGCGCGCGTCGGTGTACACCAGTTCGGCGTGATGATCCGGCTCCCCGACGGCCGAGAGGCGACGTGGGACTCCGACGGCACCGCCTCCCTCGAGGCACAGGTGATGCGCAACGGCATGCTGGTCGGCTTCGTCCCCGAGATCGAGGGCTCGGACAGCTTCACCGAGGAGCAGATCATCGACACGATCGTGCGCACCGACTACGACAAGCCGATCGCCACCCAGCGCGAGAAGGCACCGCCACCGGCCGAGGCGCTTCCGATCAAGGGCGGCCTTTTCCGCCGGTTCATGGACGGGTTCCGCTACCGCTAGCGCTCCCCCGCCGCGCGGCGAGGCGCTTGGGCGCCAATCTTGACTGCCTCCAGATTGCGCGACAGACTGCCGAAGCGTGGCCACCGCCGACGCGCTCCAGCACCTGCTGCGCGGAGCCGACCTCCGGGTCACCCGGCCGCGGCTCGCCGTGCTGAACGCCGTGCACGCGACTCCGCACGCCGACACCGACTCCCTGATCCGGGCGGCCAGGATCGACCTGCCGACCGTCTCCCACCAGGCCGTGTACGACGTCCTGCGGGTGCTCACCGACGCCGGACTCGTACGACGCATCCAGCCTGCGGGCTCGGTGGTTCGCTACGAGGCCCGGGTCGGGGACAACCACCACCACCTGGTCTGCAGGTCGTGCGGCGACGTCGTCGACGTCGACTGCGCCGTCGGCGACGCCCCCTGTCTCACCCCGTCGCAGGACCACGCGTTCACCGTCGACGAGGCCGAGGTCACGTACTGGGGCATCTGCCCCTCCTGCTCCGCCGCCCGCGCCTGATCACCCCACCGGAAGGAAGCCGACATGACCGAGAAGCCCGACGCCCCCGCCAACGGCAGCGAGAGCGAGAACCCGGCGATCGACGCCCCGACGCCCAAGACCACCCGGCCGCGGACGATCCAGGACTGGTGGCCCGACCAGCTGGACCTCCAGGTGCTGCGCAAGCACTCCGCGACGACCGACCCGATGGGCGGCGACTTCCGCTACGCCGACGAGTTCGCGGGGCTCGACGTCGAGGCGCTCAAGCGCGACCTGGTCGAGCTGATGACCACCTCGCAGGACTGGTGGCCCGCCGACTTCGGCCACTACGGCGGCGCTCTTCATCCGGATGAGCTGGCACGCCGCCGGCACCTACCGGATCGAGGACGGCCGCGGTGGCGCCGGCGACGGCGCGCAGCGCTTCGCCCCGCTCAACAGCTGGCCCGACAACGCCAACCTCGACAAGGCGCGCCGCCTGCTGTGGCCGGTCAAGCAGAAGTACGGCCAGCAAGATCTCGTGGGCCGACCTGCTGGTGCTCGCCGGCAACGTCGCCCTGGAGTCGATGGGCTTCGAGACGTTCGGCTTCGCCTTCGGCCGCGAGGACATCTGGGAGCCCGAGGAGATCTTCTGGGGCCCGGAGGACACCTGGCTGGGCGACGAGCGCTACAGCGGCGACCGCGAGCTGTCCGGTCCGCTCGGCGCCGTGCAGATGGGGCTGATCTACGTCAACCCGGAGGGCCCGAACGGCAAGCCCGACCCGCTCGCGGCGGCGCGCGACATCCGCGAGACGTTCCGCCGGATGGCGATGAACGACGAGGAGACGGTGGCCCTGATCGCCGGCGGCCACACGTTCGGCAAGACCCACGGCGCCGGCGACTCCGGCGACTACGTCGGCCCGGAGCCCGAGGGCTGCCCGGTGGACGCGCAGGGCCTGGGCTGGAAGAACACCTACGGCACCGGCAAGGGCGCCGACACGATCACCAGCGGCATCGAGGTCACCTGGACCAGCACGCCGACCCAGTGGGACAACGGGTTCTTCGACAACCTCTTCGGCCACGAGTGGGAGCTGACCAAGAGCCCCGCGCGGCGCCCACCAGTGGGTCGCCGAAGGACGCCGAGGAGACGGTGCCGGACGCGCACGACCCGGCGAAGAAGCACCGCCCGACGATGCTGACCACCGACCTCGCGCTGCGCGATGGACCCGGCGTACGAGAAGATCTCGCGACGCTTCCACGAGCACCCCGAGGAGTTCGCCGAGGCGTTCGCCAAGGCCTGGTACAAGCTGCTGCACCGCGACATGGGCCCGGTCACGCGCTACCTCGGCCCCTGGGTGCCGGAGCCGCAGCTGTGGCAGGACCCGGTGCCGGCGGTCGACCACGAGCTGGTCGGTGACGAGCGACGTCGCCGCGCTCAAGCAGAAGCTGCTCGACTCCGGGCTGACGCGTCTCCCAGCTGGCCGGTACGGCGTGGGCGTCGGCCGCCAGCTTCCGCGGCACCGACAAGCGCGGCGGCGCGAACGGCGCCCGGATCCGGCTGGAGCCGCAGCGCAGCTGGGAGGTCAACCAGCCGGCCGAGCTCGCGAAGGTCCTCGAGGTCCTCGAGCAGGTGCAGCAGGAGTTCAACGCCGGCGAGTCGGCGCAAGCAGATCTCGCTCGCCGACCTGATCGTGCTCGGCGGCTCGCGCGGCCGTCGAGCAGGCGGCCAGGAACGCCGGTCACGACGTGACCGTGCCGTTCCGCCCCGGTCGCACGGACGCCACCCAGGAGCAGACCGACACCGAGTCGTTCGCGGTGCTCGAGCCGCGCGCCGACGGCTTCCGCAACTACCTGCGCGCCGGCGAGAAGCTGGCGCCCGAGACGCTGCTGCTGGACCGGGCGTACCTGCTGAACCTGACCGCCCCGGAGATGACCGTGCTGGTCGGCGGCCTGCGCGCGCTCGGCGCCAACGTCGGCGGCTCGTCGCACGGCGTCCTCACCGACCGCACCGAAGCGCTCACGAACGACTTCTTCGTGAACCTGCTCGCCGCGGGCACCGAGTGGAAGGCGTCGGAGTCGGCGGAGAACGTCTACGAGATCCGCGACGTCGCCTCCGGCGAGGTGCGGTGGACCGCGACGTCGGTCGACCTGGTCTTCGGCTCGAACTCGCAGCTGCGCGCGCTCGTCCGAGGTCTACGCCAGCGACGACGCCCAGGAGAAGTTCGTCCGCGACTTCGTCGCCGCGTGGGTCAAGGTGATGGAGCTCGACCGGTTCGACCTGGAGTGACCACACGCCGGGGCCAGCCACGGTCTGACCCGTTCTGGGGGTCACACTGGGGCGATGCTGCACCTGCGCATCACCGCCCCGAGCGACCTGACCGAGCAGCGTGCTCGAGGTTGTCCGCGACGACCCTGCGGTGAGCAGCTTGGCCGTGTTGCGGGACTCGTCGATACACCCGGCCGGCGACATCGTCCTTGCCGACGTCGCCAGGGAGGCAGCGAACGAGATCATCGAGCGGCTCGAGGAGCTCGAGATTCCCCGACTCGGGTCGATCCACATCGAGCCCGTGAGCAGCTGGATGTCAGTGAAGGGCCTGGCCGCCGAGAAGCGCACCCCGGGCAGCAGCGCCGACGCTGTCGTCTGGGCCGAGGTGACCCAACGTGCCTACGAGGAGTCCGAGCTCAACTGGACCTACCTGTCGTTCATGACGCTGGCGACGCTGCTGGCCAGTATCGCCATCATCCTGGACTCCCAGATCCTGGTGATCGGCGCCATGGTGCTGGGTCCGGAGTTCGTGGCGATCGCGGCGCTTGGGACTGGCGTTGGTGCGCCGGCG
The DNA here is from genome assembly GCA_963754145.1 of uncultured Actinomycetota bacterium. Classification (GTDB taxonomy): domain Bacteria; phylum Actinomycetota; class Actinomycetes; order Propionibacteriales; family Nocardioidaceae; genus Marmoricola. Next base: position 8,062 of record CAVWFF010000004.1, on the reverse strand, counting down.
GCCGCGCGCTCGGGTTCTACGCCGCCAGAACCCTGCTGCTGGGCTTCGCGGTCGCCATCGTCGCTGACCACGCTGGCGGCACTGGTCGGTCGCGCCCTGGGCTGGATCTCGATCCAGGACGTGACCGGCGCCCGGCCCGGCACCGACTTCATCTACACCCCGGACAAGTGGTCGTTCATCGTCGCGATCATCGCCGCCGCGGCGGGCGTCCTGTCACTGACCTCGGCCAAGGTCGGCGGCCTCTCGGGGGTGTTCATCTCGGTCACGACGGTGCCCGCGGCGGGCAACATCGCCCTCGGTGTGGCGTTCGGCGTGCCCCACGAGATCTGGGGCAGCAGCGCCCAGCTGCTGCTCAACATCAGTGGCATGGCGATCGCGGGCTGGGCGACCCTCGCCTTCCAGCAAGGCCGTGTGGTCGCGCATGTCGTCCCGTCGCGCACGTCGCCTACGCCGCCGACGTGCGAGCCGGCGTCCCGAAGACGCCTCGTGAGCACGGCGCTGCGGTCGTCCCTATCGTGGAGGCATGGGCTCGCGCATCGCTCCGACGGCGGCCGACTTCGGAGCGGCGCTCACCCAGCTGACCGGTGCCCCCGACGAGGTCCCGGCCATGCGCGAGGTCTTTGGCCTGGCCAAGTCGATGATCGAGATGCCGCTCGACGAGGTGCGCCTGCTCCTCGCCTCGGACGATCACCTGCACCGAGTGGGCGCGGTGAGCGTGATGGACTTCCGGGCCAGGCGCACCCGGATCACCGATGAAGAGCGAGCAGCCCTGTTCGACCTCTACCTGGGCGAGCACGACCACATCAACACCTGGGATCTGGTTGATCGAGCTGCGCCCCACGTCGTCGGCGGCTACCTCCACGACCATGACCGGACACCCCTCTACGAGCTGGCCGGATCCTCAGATCGCTGGCGACGAAGGACGTCGGTCGTCGCAACATGGTTCTTCATTCGGCGCGGTGACCTGGATGACGTCTTCGCCCTTGCAGACCTGCTTGCCCACGACCCCGAGGAGGTCGTGCAAGCCGCAGTGGGCGGGTTCGTCCGTGAGGCGGGAAAACGCGACCCCGCCCGACTCCGTGCCTACCTCGACCGGCACGTGCCCGGGTTGCCGACCACCATCTTGCGGCACGTGACCCGACACCTGTCCGAGGACGAGCGCCGGTACTACCGCAAGCGGGCGACCGGCAGACCCGCCCTGACGCGGCTCGGAGCCCGTAGCGAGGCGGAGCTGTCGAGCTTCGACGGCGCTCATGCCTGCGGATAGGGCGAGAGCACCGGGAGGTACGCCGACGGGTCGCCGCGCCACGACCACGACCGCACCTCCTCGAGGCGGCGTCTCCCGCTGATCGCGCGGAAGAGCTGGTACCTGTCCGCCTCCACGGACGCGCCGGGTTCGCCCTCTCCGCCGAGCACCCACGCCGACGCAGGGTCGGAGTGATCGGCGAGGCGCAGCGGTGCGAGTCCGCTGGCGGCGACGCGTTCGCCCAGCCAGGCTCGGAAGCTCGCGAACCCGTAGCGCGCGATGAGGGTCTCCGTCTCGTCGGGCAGCATGAGCGCCTCGTACAGGTCGCCGAGGTGGGCGGCGAGATCGGTGACCGGCGCCCCGAGCATCCAGGCGGGGACGTCAGTGGTGGCGGTGTCGCCCCGGCGCATGGCGCGGACCAGGGCCTGTCCGTGCCGCTCCAGCTCCGCGACGAGCTGGTGCCGGTCGAAGCCACGTCGGGCCTCGACCTGCCCGGCGGTCCAGGCCTCCCGCTGCGCGGCGAGCTCGGGATCGGCCCAGGCCTGCGCCGCGCCGTCGAAGAACCTCCCGTGGGTGGAGTCCTCGGCGACCCCGCACAGGTGGGCGACGAGGTCGTGCACCGACCACAGGGGACACGCGGGCACCCGGGTCCGAAGGTCACGGTCCGAGAGACCGTCGACCAGCGCGACCAGCCGGCGCAGGCCGTCCTCGTACGCCGCCGCCGCCCGCCAGCGCCGGGACCGCTCGCGGGTGAACACGTCGGACAGCCGTGGTCTGCCGGGTGAACGTGTCCAGGAACTGCTGGCCGGCGACCGGGTCCGCTGCCAGCCCGGCGTACCGTGCCGCGATCAGCGGCTCGGGCAGCCGCGCCGCGCGGAAGGAGAACTCGTAGGCCTCGGCGGACCGCTCGTTCCGCCACTGCTCGTACCCCGCAAGGTCGCCGCCCCCGAGCAGATCCACGGCGACGTACTCGGCCTGGGCCAGGGCGTCGCCGATGCCCTGGGCCGTGGTCGGGTGCTTGAAGTGCCCCGCGTCGCCGACGAGTGCCCAGCCAGGGCCCGCCGCGGAGCGGTAGTAGCCGCGCATCATCGTCTCTGGTGCGCCGACCACGGGCGAGACCAGCTCGGCGGCCTCGAGCAGGCGCGGGTTCAGCACCGCCGGGAAGTCCAGGAGGGCCTGGCGATAGCGAGCCTCGATGGCTGCGGGAGTGCCGCGGGTCAGGTCCGCCGGTCCGGCGACCGTGAGCAGGTGGATGCCGTCCTCGCAGGGCGCGGCCATGAACGCCGACCGCTCGTGCATGTCCAGGCGGATCCAGTCCGAAGCGGGGAGCCCCCGCCAGTAGCCGAGCAGCATCGCCAGCTCGCCCCGGCGCTCCTCGACCCGCTGCAGACCGAGGTGGTGCGCCACGCTCGAGTGCTGCCCGTCCGCGCCCAGGACCCAGCGCGCCCGAAGCTCCCGACCGTCGTCGAGCAGGACTCCGCGGACCGGGTCCCGGTCGGTGGCGGAGCCGACGAGCCCGGTGACCTTGCGGTCGAGCAGCATGGTGGCGCCGCCCTCCTCGGCCAGCTCGACCAAGGCGGCGTCCAGGCTTATCCGGCGCACCGACAACGCCCGGTCATGCCCCCCGACCGGCGTGAAGCAGCCGGCGACCTCGTGGCCCAGCACCCGCCAGGAGTAGCGAGCGGGCACCAGGTCGTGCCGGCGCTCGAGGCGCTTCAGGACGCCGAGGTCGTCCAGCCGCGCCACCCCGTCGGGGAAGATCACATGGGTGGACAGGGTGTCGCTGGGGAACCGCGCCTTGTCGACCACGGCCACTCGCCAGCCACCGCGGGCCAGCCGGATGGCCAGGGAGGAGCCGGCGCAGCGGGCCCCCACGACCACGGCGTCGAACGTGGCCGCGGACTCGCTGCTCGCCGGGCCGTCGAGGGCAGTGGGATCGGTCATGGCCCGAGTGTCGTGCTCGCGCGTTGAGGTCGTGTTGAGGTCCGGCGTAGCTCCCGCGGCTCCGCTCGGGGCGTCGGTCCACCACCGCTGCGGGGCCCCGATCCGGGCGAGCACGGCGGCGGCGTCGCCGCGCCGGGCACCGGCCTCGTCCGTCCGGCCGTGGCCGGAGAGTGCTCGTCCCCACGCGTGCAGTGCCGCCACCTGTCGCCACGGCAGCCGGTGGTCCTCGAAGACGGTGACCGCCTGCTCCGCGGCCACCGCCGCTGCCCGCCAGTCGGCGTCGCGCAGCGCCACGGCGGCGCGGGCCAGCGCCACCTCGCCCACCAGGCCTCGCCAGTCGTCGCCGGCGGCCAGCACCTGCTCGCACCGGGCCAGGTGGGCGGCCGCCTGGTCCGGCTCGGTGGTGGCGAGCCCGGCCAGGCGCGCGCGGAGCCAGACCTCGCTCGGCACCTGGGGCGCGGTGGCGGCGATCTCGAGGCCCTGGTGCAGCACCTCGGCCGCCCGGCGCTCCTCGCCCAGCGCCAGCAGCGCATCGGCGAGCCAGCGGGCGTTGACGACCGCGTCGTGCCGGTCTCCTGCGGCCAGGTCGTGGTCCAGGGCCGTCTGCCACTGGGCGGCTGCCTCCTCCCACTCCCCGAGCAGGAAGCGGACCAGCCGGCGACCCACGGCCTCCTCGGGCAGGCGGGACGCCGCCCGTCGGGCGGCGTCCAGCTCGCCGGTCGTGGCCAGGGCCAGCACCAGCTGGTCGGCGAGGGCGTCGTGCTGGTGGGACAGCTGGTCGACGCGGGGCTGGCCGAGGCCCCGGCGGCACCACAACGCGCCCGTGCGTCGGGTCGAGCAGGTAGACCGTGCAGATCAGGGAGGCGGCATTGGTCGGGGGCCAGCCGACCAGCGGGTCGCCGAGGGCCTGCGCTCGCGACCACGCCTCCTCCAGATGGGCCAGCGCGGCCGCCGGCCGGCCGAGGTCGAGGGCGAGCCAGCCCCGGCCCCACTCGGCTGCGACCACCAGCTCCGGCCGGCCCGCGGACCCGGCGATCGCGGAGCACCGCTCGGCCGCCTCGGCCATCGTCGCGGTGTCGAGGGCATGCATCGCCGCGGAGAGCCGGCCGCGATGGAAGCCGAAGAGGTCCGTGGACGGCGGCAGCAGCCGCTCGGCGGCGGCGAAGTGCTCCAGCGAGCGGACCACGTCCATGTCGGGGTGCGGAATCACGAGCGTCCCGCCGAGCCGGCTGTGCACCATCCCGGCGGCCTCGGTGTCACCGAGGGAGAGGTAGGTGCCCAGCGCCCGTTCGAGCAGCTCCACGACCCGGTCATAGCCGCGGCCGGCCCGGAGCCGGAGCCGGGCGACGTCCACGTCGGCCGCGGCCTGCTCGGCCGCCGGCGCGGACCGGCGCAGCAGGGGGAGCCGGGCCTCGGCCAGCCCTACCGCCACGTCGAAGCCGAAGCTGGCCGCCGCCAGGTGCGCCGCGCGGTCCACCAGGGTCGCCGCCTCGGCCGGGTCGGCAGCCGGTCCGGCCGCCAGGGCGTGGCCGGCCGCGGCGATCACGTCCGCGGCGGCGTGGCGCGTGCCCAGGACCGCGTCGACCGCCCGGTGGTGCAGGCGCTGGCGAAGGGGCACCGGGATCTCGGCGTACACGGCCTCCCGCATCAGCTCGTGCGGGAACGCGTAGCCGCCCGGCCCATGACTGGCCGGCCTCGACCAGGAACGCGCTGGTCAGCGCCTGGTCCAGCGCGCTGACCACTCGCTCCTCGGGCGCCTCGAGAAGGTGGCTCAGGCTGGTCAGCTCGACCTCGCGGCCGAGCACCGCCGCGGCGGAGACCGCGGCCCGCGTGTCCGCGGGCAGCTGGCCGAGCCGGTGGCGCAGCACGCCCCGCAGGCCGGCCGGCAGGCCCTGACCGAGTCGGCCGGAGCGCAGGTCCGCCGGATCGAGGTCGCGCAGCACCTCCCGGGCGAAGAACGGGTTGCCCGCCGTCCGCTGCCAGAGCGCCTCGACGAAGGCGGGCGGAACCTCCGGATCGAGGGGGTGCATGGAGGCCACGAGCGCGCCCAGGTCCTCGTGGCCGAGCGCGTCCAGCGACACCAGCCTCGTCAGCTCGTAGACACCACCGCGGCCCAGGAGATCGGCGAGCGGTGGGTGGCGGCTCCCAGGAGGATCGCGGAAGCAGACCGCCACCAGGGTTCGCTCCGGCAGCCGCGTCACGAGCGTGGCGAGCAGGTTCGACTCCGCCTCGGTCAGCCGCTCGGCGTCATCGACGATCAGGAGCACGGGCGCCTCCGCCGCAAGGGCCACGAGCAGCCACTCGACCGCGCGCACGAGGGCTGCGCGATCTACGGGGTCACCGGCACCCTGGGGCGGGATCTCGGCGTCCGGCTCGAGGGGGAGCAGGGGGTGAAGCCGGGCGCGCACGCCGGGCGGTACGGCGGCGGCGAGCTGCCGGGCGGCGGCGCTGCCGGCGAAGGCCGATGCCAGGCCGGCGTACGGCACGGCCGGGTCGCAGCGCCCGATCAGCACGATGGCGCCGTCCTGGGTCGCCAGGTGGGCCAGCTCGGCCGCAAGCCTCGACTTGCCCACCCCCGCGGGCCCACCCACCGCGAGCAGCCCGCGACCCCCGTCGCGGGCGTCCTGCCAGGCCGCCCTCGTCGTCTCGAGCCCGGCGTCGCGGCCGACCATGGCGGACCGCCTGAGCGCCGCGAACACCGCATCGGGGGGCTGGCGGGCGAGGGGTTCGCGGGGCGTGGCTGGGCTGGGCCCGACCTCGGTGACCGGGGCGGTGGCGTCGACCGAGAGCAGCAGTGCCGGGTCCTGGCGGAGCACCGCCGTCTGGAGTTCCTGGAGGTCGGGGCCGGGATCGAGGCCCAGCTCCTCGCCGAGGCGCTGCTTGGTCTCCGCGTACGCCGACAGCGCGTCGACCTGCCGGCCCGAGCGGTACAGGGCCAGCATCAGCTGCCCGCACAGCCGCTCGTGGAAGGGGTGGGCCGCGACCAGCTCCTGCAGCCGCCCCACCACCTCCCGATGCTGGCCGAGGGCGAGGGCGGCGGCCACGGCGGTCTCCTCCGCGGCCAAGCGAAGCTCCCCGAGCCGGGCGACCGTCGGCGTCGGCGAAGTCCGGCGGTCCGAGGTCGCTGAGCACGTCGCCGCGCCAGAGGGCGAGGGCTTCGCCCAGAAGCGCGGCGGCGTGGGCGGGGTCGCCGATCCCGAGCGCCTCCTGCGCGCGCTCGACCAGTCCCGCGAAGACCTCGGCATCGAGGTCGGCCGGTGCGAGCGCCAGAAGATACCCACCGGCCCGGGTGCCGAGCGCGTCTCCGGCACCCGCGGCGGCCAGCACCCGACGTACGGCACCGACGTGGCTCCGCAGGGTGGTCGCGGCGCCGTCGGAGGGGGACTCGCCCCACATCGCGGTCACCAGGTACTCGCTGCTGAGCGGCCGGTTGGGGTTGAGCAGCAGCAGCGCCAGCAGCTCCCTGGCCCGCGGGCCGCCCAACGGCAGGGGGCGATGCCCGGCGTCGGTCACCTGGAGTGGCCCGAGGATGCCGAAGCGAGGCGACGCCGCTACCTGCTGGGTGGACGGTTCGTCGCCCATGTCGCTCAGGGTAGTTGTCCGAACGGTCATCGGGCGCACACCGGCGACGTACCGGGTGGGCTCCCGTCGAGGGCGCCGCTGGTGGTCAGCGGCGGGTGGCCGGACGATGCGGTACTCCCAGTCGGTCACCAGGCCGTCGCCGCCCGGGCGGGCGTTCGCCTCGGCGAGGGCGACGAGGTCGGCGCGCAGCGCGGCACGGCCCGTCCTCGTCGAGCCGCTGCGCCGCCGAGTACGTCGGGCCGTAGTAGGTCAGGAACAGGTCGGCGAACGCCTCGGCGCTGCGGAACCGCTCGGTGACGGTGTGCACCGAGGAGCCGACTCGCTCGACACCGTCACCGAGCAGCTCGGCGACGACGTCCTCGACGCCCCAGCGGGTCGGGGACTGCGCGCCGGGCGGCGGCGACACGTGCCGACCGACGGTCCCGAGCATGCCGCCGACGAAGCCCTCGGGTCCAGCTCGCCAGCGCGATCCGGCCGCCGGGCCGGCACCACGCGCACCAGCTCGGCGGCCGCGCGGTCGTGGTCGGCGGCGAACATCACGCCGATCGCCGAGAGGACGGCGTCGAACCACCCGTCGCCGTACGGCAGGTCCTCGGCATCGGCCTCGACGAACTCGACGTCGAGCCGCTCCGCGGCGGCCCGCCGCCGGGCGATGTCGAGCAGCTCGGGCACGTAGTCGATGCCGGTCACCCGGGCGCCGACCCGAGCGGCGGCGAGGGCGACGTGGCCGGTGCCGGTCGCGACGTCGAGGACGTCGCTCGCCGGGCGCGACGTGGCGCTCGCACCAGGTTCTCGGACACCGGACGGTCAGCGCGGCGATCTTGTTGTAGTCGCCGCTGCTCCAGACCTTCTGCTGCTTGTCGCGCAGCTCGGTCATGACCTCGGTGTGATCGATGTTGGTGGTGGACATGGTGGCTTCCTCTCTGGGGTAGCGTGTCGGTCTCCAGCCTCCGTGGAGGCCGTTGAGGCATCGTTGAGGTGCGGTGGAGGCGCGCAGGGGAATCGGGCGTCCCGCTGTTCGTCCGCGACGCGCCCGGCCAGCGCGAGAGCGGCCCGCCGGTCGATCCGTGGCGGGTGGAGGAGCCGCAGCCGGCCCTCGCCCTCCAGCAGGCCGTCGACCACGCGCAGCCGGACCCCGATGCGAGTGACCAGGCGTCGCGAGGGTTCGTTGTCCGGGGTCAGCGACGCCCGAACCCGGCGTACGCCCCGGGCCCCGGCGACGGTGGTGACAGCGTCCACGAGGGCGGAACCGATGCCGAGGCCGTGGTAGTCGTCGACCACCTCCACGGC
>CAVWFF010000003.1:0-66833 GCA_963754145.1 uncultured Actinomycetota bacterium | reverse complement strand
CTTGGGAGGGGACTCACGGGCAGCGTTCGCTCACTCGGTCGCGATCGCGCGCAGCACGTCAAGGCGGGCCGCACGCCGGGCGGGGAACACCGCCGCGAGCACCCCCACCAGCGCGGCGGACAGCACGAAGACGGCCAGCGACCCCGGGATGCGTGACGTTGAGGCCCTCGTCGCGCACGGCGTACATCATCGCGACCCCGAAGCAGATGCCCAGCACGACGCCGAGCACGGCCCCGAGCACCGCGATCACCACCGACTCCAGCGTGATCATCAGCCGCAGCTGCGCGCGGCTGAGCCCGATCGCGCGCAGCAGCCCGACCTCGCGGGTGCGCTCGATCACCGACAGCGCGAGGGTGTTGACGATGCCGAGCACGGCGATCACCAGCGCGAGCCCGAGCAGGGCGTAGATCATCAGCACGAGCTGGTCGATCGGCGCCCGCTGCTCGTCGGCGAACGCCTGCTGGTCCTTCACCGTCACGACCGGCAGGTCCTCGACCACCTCGTCGAGCCGGCCTGCAGCGCCGGTCGCGTCGGCGCCGGCGTCGATGGATCACGAGCGCGTTGTCCGCGCCGGGAAGCCCGGCGGCGTCGAGCGTGTCGAGGGTGGTGACGCACGGCGAGAAGATCAGCCGGGTTGTCCGCGTAGATGCCGACGACCCGCAGCGTCTGCGCTTGCCGGTCGGCATCTCGCCAGGTCACGGTGTCGCCGACGGTCGAGCCGTGGTCCTCGGCCCAGTCCTCGTCGACGAGGACCGTGCCGTCGGTCGAGGTCGGCCAGCTCGCCGCCGGATCGATCGCTCAGGTCGAGCGACGTCGCAGATGTCGGCGGGGTCGATGCCGCCGAGCGAACGTCGGTCGCCGTCGCGCTCGGCCTGGGCCGAAGCGCTGCGGACGCACCGGCTCGACGCCCGTCGACCGTCGGCCATCTCGGTCGGCGATCGCTCGGCGAGAACGGCTCGCCGAACGCGCTGCTGACGACGTAGTCGCCGACGAAGTTCTCCTCGACCGCCTCGTCGACGCTGGCCTTGGCCGAGGCGCCGAGGATCGCCATCGTGCACGCCAGCGCGAGCCCGATCATCAGCGCCGACGCGGTGGCCGCCGTACGCCGCGGGTTGCGCAGGGAGTTCTGGCCGGCGAGGTTGCCGACGGTGCCGAACACGCCGGTAGACCGCGCCGGCGAGCGCGCAGGAACGGCCGGCTGATCACCGGGCTGGCCGCCGTCGACGCCGAGCAGGACGACGAGGATGCCGCCGCCGACCCAGCAGCCGCAGTGCGGCACGTCGAGCGAACAGGCCGACCACCATCGGCCGCCGCGCCGACCACGATCAGCACGAGCGCCGACCAGCAGCCGCCGGCGGATCGACGACTCGGGCAGCGCGACGTCGTCGCGCAGCGCCTGCGACCGGCGCGATCCGGCGGTCGGCGGGCCGGCAGCCAGGCCGCGACCATCGTGACGACGATGCCCGACGACGTAGGCCGCGAGGACGGTGCGCGGTGCGAAGATCGAGCGGCTGTGCCGGACAGGTCGAGGCCGAACTTGCGCGAACAGCGCACGGATCGCCATCGCCAGCAGCAACCCGAGGCCGAGCCCGAGCGTGGAGCCGACGACGCCGACGACGAACGCCTCGAGCAGCACCGACCGGGTGACCTGCCGCCGGGAGGCGCCGAGCGCCCGCAGCAGCGCCAGCTCGCGGCTGCGCTGGGCGACCAGGATCGAGAACGTGTTGACGATCAGGAACGCGCCGACCACCAGCGCGATCCCGGCGAAGATCAGCAGGAAGGTGGTGAGGAACTCTGATCGCCTCGAGCAGCTGGCTCGCCGCGCTCGTCGGCGGCCTTGTCGCCGGTGACGGCCTCGGACGCCGTCGGGCAGCACGCTCGGCGACCTCGTCGCGCAGCTCCTGCTGGGAGACGCCGTCGTCGGCGGTCACCCAGATGTGTTGAAGGCGTCCTGGCCCTCGAGGAACAGGTCCTGCGCCGTCGGGGTGTCGAAGATCGTCGAGCGTCGCGCCGTTGAGCGAGCCGCCCTCGGGGAAGTCGGCGATGCCGACGAGCGTCGGCGTGAGCAGGGCCTGCTCGGCGGCGGTGACGATGCGGACCTTGTCGCCGATGCACGTAGCCGGCCCGCTGGGCGGTCTTCTCGTCGAGCGACGACCTCGTCGGGGCCGTGCGGCTGCGCGGCCCTCGACCAGCGCAGCGGCCTGATCGCCGTGGCCGGCGGGCGCGTCGGTGTAGTTGAACGCCGAACGCCGGGCGGGCCCTGGCCGCCGACCACCTTGTCGTCCTTGCCGACGACGTAGACGCCGGCGGCGCCGACCTTGCCGTCGACCCGGGCCGCGCCGTCGACGCTGGCCGAGGTCGTCGACCAGCGACCGGCGGGAGCTGGACCGTGGTCGCCGACGTCGACGTTGCTCGTCGCCCGCGGTCGGCCGGACCACGACGTCGCCGACGGTGCGAGGCGAACAGCGCGGTGAAGCTGCCGCTCGAGGGTGTCGGTGAAGATCAGCGATGCCGACGACGAACGCGACGCCGAGCACGATCGCGAACGTGCTCAGCAGCAGCCGCACCTTGCGGCCGAGCAGGCTCTTCAGGCGGCGTCGCAGCATCAGCGTCGGGGCCGCGCGACGTCGGCGGCGCGGCGGTCGAGCCGCGGCCATGCTGCTCGAGCACCCTGCTCGCGCGTCGGGCTCGCGCATCTCGTCGACGACCCGGCCGTCGGCGAGGAACACGACCCGGTCGGTGTACGCCGGCGGCGACCGGGTCGTGGGTGACCATCACGATCGGTCTGCCCGAACTCGTCGACGCTGCGCGCGGAGGAGCCCGAGCACCTCGGCGCCGGACTGCGAGTCGAGGTTGCCGGTCGGCTCGTCGGCGAACACGATCGTCGGCCGGCTGACCAGCGCGCGGGCGCACGGCGACGCGCTGCTGCTGGCCGCCGGACAGCTCGTTCGGCCGGTGGCCGAGCCGGTCGCGCGAGGCCGACGGTCGTCGATCACCGTCGTCGAACCACTCCTGGTCGGGCTTGCGGCCGGCGATCGCCAGCGGCAGCAGGATGTTCTCCTCCGCGGTCAGCGTCGGCACCAGGTTGAACGACTGGAAGACGAAGCCGATCCGGTCGCGCCGCAGCCGGGTCAGCGCCTTGTCGCTCGAGCGTGGCCGAGCTCCTGGTCGCCGATCATCACCTGCGCCCGAGGTCGGCGGTGTCGAGCGCGGCCAGCAGTGCATCAGCGTCGACTTGCCGGACCCGGACGGCCCCATGATCGCGGTGAACTCGCCCGCCGTCGATGTCGAGGGTGACGCCGTCGAGCGCCCGCACCTCGGCCTCGCCCGTGCCGTAGGTCTTGACCAGGTCGGTCACCCGGGCCGCTGCGCCCCCACTGCTCATGGCACGACGCTAGCCCGTCGTACCGCATCGCCGGCATCGGAGAAGTCCCCGAGGGTCCCCTGAGAACGCGTCTGTCGCACTACCCTCCAGTCGACAAGCGGGGGCATGTTCTGGGACTTTCGGCTCTCCTGGGCGGAGCTGGGGGCTGCCTAGCGTGGTGTCGTGACCCAGCACGTGGACGACCCGACGTTGCTCCTGTACTGGCTGCCTCTGGGTGCGGGCGGCCGGTGCGTGCATGTCAGCGGACGCCTTTTCGAAGCCGTTCGCGGCACGGCGACAACATCGGCCTCGTTGCGACCTCTACCACTCGGCGCTCGAGGTGCGCTCCGGCACGGACCGCTTCGTGATCGAGATGACCCCCGCGTGGACCAGGGAGCAGCCGGAGCGCGGGGTCGTTCTCGAGGGACCGGTGGGTGCTCGCTGGCTGGGCACCTCCGTCCTGTTCCGGTACGAGGTGCGGAGATGGCGCGACGGCGTCATCCCCGACCTGGCCGAGGCCGTCGGCCCGCCCCGTCACGTGGCCACCGACCGGGCCCGCTCAGAGCTGCTCCTGCGGCTGGTGCCCCAGGTGCCGGCCTTCACCTGGGGTCGTGACGAGACGGAGGTCGGCGACATGTGGAACTCCAACTCGCTGACCTCGTGGCTCCTCGCGTCGAGCGGGCACGACCCCACCTCGGTGGTTCCGCCGGACGGCGGCCGAGCACCCGGATGGCAGGCCGGGCTGGTACTCGCCGACCGCCTGACCACGACTTCCCTGACCGCGCGCGCGCCCCTGACGCGGGGAACCGTGATCCGTCGTGACGACCTGGATCCGCTGGAGTCTCGTCGTCCTGCTGTCCGCGCACGGCCTGATCCATCTGCTCGGAGCCGCGAAGGGCCTCGGCGGTCGTGACCTCGGGCGCAGGCCGCTGGGACGCGGCGGCTCCCGTCGGTGAGTTCGGTACCTCGAGCTGAAGCTGGACCACATCGCCGGCCCACTTGGGAGGGAACCACGTCACGTACAACCCGGCTGGTGGTCGCGGTCTGCACGACCACCTTCGGATCGCCTATCTTCCCTCGCCGATTGTCGACTGATTCCACTCTTGATTCGAACACCTGTGCGACTAGAATGGAGCCATGACCAGCACGGCAGCCGACCTCGACACCGCAGCGGACACCGCTGCCGGGGTGCTCGCGTTCGCCCGGGACCGCCGTGCCGCCGCCGATGCCGCCGAGGTCGACCTGCTCCGCGCGGCCTGCGCGTGGGCGGACCTGCACCCGGCGGAGTCGATCGGTGACGCGGTCCGGTTCGGCGACACCCCGGTCCCGGTCGCCGGACCGGGTGCGCCGCTGGTCGCGGAGTTCTGTGTGGCCGAGTTCGCGGCCGCGGTCGGGCTGCCCACCGAGACCGGCAAGGCCTACCTCGGTGAGGCCCTCGAGCTGCGGCACCGGCTCCCGCGGACCTGGGCGCGGGTCGAGGCCGGTGACCTGCCGGCGTGGCGGGCCCGCCGGATCGCCCGCGCGACCATCGCCCTGAGCCCGGCGGCGGCGGGGTTCGTGGACGCCCAGGTCGCGCCGTTCGCGCACCGGATCCGGCCCAGCGGGGTGGACCGGCTGGTCGAGGAGGCGATCGTCCGGTTCATGCCCGACGAGGCCCGGCGCCGCCGGGAGGCCGCCGACGGATGGCCGGCACGTCCACGTGCACACCGGTCAGGTGTCCTTCGAGGGCACCGTGTGGGTGCAGGCCGAGGTCGACCTCGCCGACGCCCTGGACCTCGACACCGCCCTGTCGGCCGGCGCCGCCCGGCTCGCCGACCTCGGCTCGGCCGCGTCGCTGGACGTGCGCCGCTCCGAAGCGCTCGGGGAGATGGCCCGCCGCCAGCTGTCGCTGGACCTCGACACCACCACCGACGACCGACACCGCACCGGCCCGGGCCGCGAGGTGGTGCTGCACGTCCACCTCTCCGAGGACGCGATCACGGCACCCGGACGAGAGGCTGCACCTGGCCCGGGTGGCGAACACCCGCTGCTTCGTCGACGCCGACCAGGTCCGCACCTGGTGCGGCCGCCCCGGCGCCAGGTGACGGTGAGGCCGGTGGTCGACCTGACCGAGCACCTCCACGTCGACCAGTACGAGGTCCCCGACCGGCTCGCCGCCCAGGCAGCCGAGCGGGACCTGACGTGTGTGTTCCCGTGGTGCACCCGCCCCGCCGAGGCCTGCGACCTGGACCACGTGATCCCCTACGCCGAGGGCGGCAGCACCAGCAGCGACAACATCGCGACCCTGTGCCGTCGCCACCACCGGCTCAAGACCCACCACTCCGGCTGGGGCTACACCGTGCTCGAACCCGGCTGCTACCTGTGGTCCTCACCGCACGGCTACCAGTTCCTGCGCGACCACCGCGGCACCACCGACGTCACCCGCGACCAGACATCGCACCCGCCCGACCAGTAGCGACCCCGCCCCACACCCCGCGCCAGCACTCCCGGCGCGGGGCCACCGGCATGTCCCAGGTCGGATGAGCCGCCCGGCACCACCTCCCCACCCAGCCAGCGAGCACGAGAGTCGGTGTGGGCGGGCCGGTGCGGGCGGGGCGCTGCCGGCAGGGAGCGTAAAAGGGTGGCGTGGCGGCGACACAGGCCCGACCCCAGCGGCGGCCGCCGCCGACACGGCATCCCCCAGCGACTGCCGGTAGCGACCCGTCAGCGCCGGACGACCAGACCCTCGAGCCCCGACGCCTGACCCCCTCCCACGTCCTGCGCGAGCCTCGTGTTCGAGGCGGTACCGCCCAGCACCACCTCCCCCCGGCCCGCGAGCACGAGAGTGGGCTGCGCCGCACGGCACCCGGGGACGCCGCCGGCAGGGAGCGTAAAGGGTGGCGTGGCGGCGCCGCAGTGCCCACCCCAGCGGCGGCCGCCGCCGACACGGCATCCCCCAGCGACTGCCGGTAGCGACCCGTCAGCGCCGAACAAACCAGACCCTCGAGCCCCCGACGCCTGATCCCCACCCCCAAGACACGAGTGCGTCGAGACCACATCCGGAGGTCGTGGTCTCGACGCAGCTCGTGCCCTCACCGGCCGGCGAGGTGGTTCGGGGTCAGGAACGCTTGCGCAGCGCCCGGATCACGAAGGCGAGCACCAGGAGCGCGCCGAGGGCCTGCTTCCAGTACGTCTTCGCGAGGATCGGGAGGACGGTCGCGCCCAGGTCGAGGGCGTTGTCGTCCGCCGCTGCCGCCGGCGGAAGAGGCGGCGGCAGAGGCGGCTGCGGGCTCGCCGCCGCTGCCGCCGGAGCGGCAGGCTCCGACGTCTCGGCCGGAGCCGCCGTCTCGGCCGGAGCCGCCGTCTCGGCCGGAGCCGCCGTCTCGACCGGAGCCGCTCGGCCGAAGCCGCCGCGGCGGGAGGCTCGGCCTCCTCCTGGTCGCCACCGCCGAGCTTCTTCTCCACGCAGGCGACGAACTGGCCGAGCAGCTTGTCGGAGACGTCCTGCATGACGCCGCGCCCGAACTGCGCCGGCTTGCCGGTGATCGCGAGGTCGGTGACCACGACGACGTCGGTCGAGTCGCCGTTGGCGGTCATCGTCGCGGACACGTTGGCGCCGGCGGTGCCGTTGCCCCGCTTGTCCTTGCCCTTGGCGTCGATCTTCATCGAGTGGTTGGCGTCGTCCTTCTCCACGAACGTGCCGGAGCCGTTGTAGACCAGCGCGATCGGGCCGAGCTTGACCTTGCACGGAGCCCTGGAACGTGTCGCCCTCCACCGAGGTGACCGTGGCACCCGGGAAGCACCCGGCCACGCACTCGATGTCGTTGAACGTCGCCCAGGTCTCCTCGACCGGCGCCGGGACGGTGAACCTGTGGGTCAGCTCCACGCCGTCAGCTCCCTGCCGCGGCGAGCACGGCCCGCCGGGTCAGCACCGTGGCGAGGTGCCGGCGGTAGTCGGCGTCGCCGTTGAGGTCCGAGGGCGGGTTGGTGCCCTCGGCCGCCGCCGCGCAGGCGCTGCGCGTACGGCCGTCCTCGGTGGCCGGCTGTCCGGCCAGCGCCTGCTCCACGGCCGTCGCGCGCAGCGGGGTGGAGCCCATGTTGGTCAGCCCGATGCGTGCCTCGGAGATGGTGCCGCCCTCCGCCTTCACCGTCGCGGCGACCGCCACGATCGGCCACTGGTGGGCGACCCGCACGAACTTCTCGTAGTGCGCGCCCCAGCCGGTGTGCTTCGGGATCCGGATCTCGGTGAGCAGCTCGCCCTCGCCGATCGCGGTCTCGAAGAGGTCGACGAAGAAGTCGTCGGCGCTCACCGTGCGCGTGCCGCCGCTGCCCTGCGATCACGAACTCCGCGCCCAGCGCCAGCGCCGGCGCCCCCAGGTCACCGGCCGGGTCGGCGTGCGCGAGGGCGCCGCCGAACGTGCCCCGGTGCCGGATCTGCGCGTCGGCGAGGTGGTGGACCGCCTTGGTGCACCAGCGACGCGTGCTGCTCGATCAGCGGGTCGGTCGCGACGTCGGCGTGCCGGGTCATGGCGCCGATGACGATCGCGTCGCCGTCCTCGCGTACGCCGCGGAGCGCGTCGATCTTGCCGAGGTCGACCACCACCTCCGGCGCGTTGAGCCGCATCCGGAGCACCGGCAGCAGCGACTGCCCGCCGGCGAGGACCTTGGCCTCGTCACCGTGCTCGGCGAGCAGGCCGAGGGCCTCCTCGACGCTCGTGGGAGCGAAGTACTCGAACTGTGCGGGGATCACTGGGCCCCTTCCGGGCGAGTGGCACTGGCCGCTCCGTCCGTGCGGTCTGCGGTATCGGCGGTGTCGAAGTGCGGTGCCGCGTCGGAGGCCTCGGTGGCCTTGCGCTTCCCGTCGTTCGAGTGGATCGCCTTCCACACCCGCTGCGGGGTGCACGGCATCACGATGTCGTTGACCCCGAAGCTGCGGACGGCGTCGACCACGGCGTTCACCACGGCCGGGGTGGAGGCGATCGTGCCCGCCTCCCCCACGCCCTTGGTGCCCAGCGTGTTGGTCAGCGACGGCGTCGTCGTGTGCCCGACGTCGTAGCTGATCAGGTCGGCGGCGGTCGGCACCAGGTAGTCCACGAAGGACGCGGACACGAGGGTGCCGGCCTCGTCGTGCACCGCCTCCTCGAACAGCGCCTGCGAGATGCCCTGCACCAGGCCACCGTGCACCTGCCCGTCCACGATCAGCGGGTTGATCACGTTGCCGATGTCGTCGACGCAGGTGTACTTGCGCATCGACACCTGACCGGTCTCCGTGTCCACCTCGACCGCGCACAGGTGCGTGCCGTGCGGGAAGTTGAAGTTGATCGGGTCGTACGTCGCGTCGGAGTCGAGCGACGGCTCCATCCCGTCCGGCAGGTTGTGCGCCGCGAAGACGGCGCCGGCGATGTCGGCGATCCCGATGCCCTGGTCGGTGCCACGGACCGAGAAGCTCCCGGCCGAGAACTCGATGTCGTCGACCGACGCCTCGAGCAGGTGTGCCGCGACGGGCTTGGCCTTCTCGATCACCTTGTCGGTGGCCTTGACCAATGCCTCGCCGCCGACGACCAGCGACCGCGAGCCGTAGGTGTCGAGGCCCTTGGCCGCGACCTGCGTGTCGCCGTGCAGGACCTCGACGTCGTCGAACGGCACGCCGAGCCGGTCGGCGACGATCTGGCTGAACGCCGTCTCGTGCCCCTGCCCGTGGGCGCTCGCGCCGGTGACCACCTCGACCTTGCCGGTGGCCAGCATCCGCACGCTCGCGTGCTCCCAGCCGCCGGCGCCGTAGTCGAGGGAGCCGAGCACCCGCGAGGGAGCCAGGCCGCACATCTCGGTGAACGTCGAGACACCGATGCCGAGCTGCACCGGGTCGTGCGACTCGCGGCGCTGCTTCTGCTCGGCACGCAGCTCGTCGTACCCGAAGGCGGCCTTGGCCTTCGCGGTCGCGGCCTCGTAGTTGCCGGAGTCGTACTCCAGGCCGGCCACCGTGGTGAACGGGAACTCCTCGTGGGTGATCCAGTTCTTCTCCCGGACCTCCAGCGGGTCGACGCCGAGCTCGACCGCGAGCTCGTCCATCAGCCGCTCGATCGCGAACGTCGCCTCCGGTCGGCCGGCGCCGCGGTAGGCGTCGGTCCAGGTCTTGTTGGTGAACACCGTCTGGCAGGAGAAGTGGTACGCCGGGAACTTGTAGATGGCGTTGAACATGAACGCGCCCAGCACCGGCACGCCGCCGCCGACGAGGGACACGTACGAGCCGAGGTCGGCCAGCAGCTCCACCTTCAGCCCGGTCACGGTGCCGTCCTTCTCGGCGGCCAGGGTCAGCTTCTGCCACTGGTCGCGACCGTGGTGGGCCGCCATCAGCGACTCGGAGCGGGTCTCGGTGTACTTCACCGGACGGCCGAGGCGCCGCGCGAGCGCCATGGCGATCCACTCCTCGGGGTTGGTCTGCAGCTTGCCGCCGAAGCCACCGCCGACGTCGGGCGCGATCACGCGCAGCTTCGACTCCGGGATGCCCATCGTGGCGGCGAGCGCGAACCGCAGGATGTGCGGGATCTGGGTGGCGGACCACATGGTGATCTGCTCGCCGGTGGGGTCGACCACCACGGAGCGGGGCTCCATGAACGCCGGGATCAGCCGCTGCTGGCGGTACTCCCGCTCGATCACGATGCCGCCGTCACGCGCCTTGCTGATCGCGTCCTCGACGTTGCCACCGGTGCCGGCCTCGCCGGAGTCGAACACCCAGAGCGCCGACTTGTTGGTGCCCAGGTCGGGGTGCGCGAGCACCTTGTCCTCCGCGGCCTCCTTGAGGTCGATCGCGGCGGGGAGCTCCTCGTAGTCGACGTCCACGAGCTCGGCGGCGTCGCGCGCCTCGGCGGCGGTGCGGGCAACGACGACGGCCACGATCTCGCCGGCGAACGTGACCCGGTCGATCGCGACCGGGGTGTGCACGGGAGCCTTCTGCTCCGGCGTGATCGGCCAGGCGTTGATCAGGATGCCCTGCACGTCCGCGATGTCGGGGCCGGTGACCACGGTGACGACGTTCGGTGCGGCCTTCGCGGCCTCGGTGTCGATGTTGGTGATCTTCGCGTGGGCGAAGGGGCTGCGCACCATGGCCAGGTGCAGCATCCCGTTGAGCTGGATGTTGTCGGTCCACCGGGTGCGCCCGGTGATCAGCCGCTGGTCCTCCTTGCGGCGCCGGTCCCGCCCGATCTCCTTGACGGCCTCGGGTGCCGCCTGGGCCTCGTCGGTGACGGTCATGCGTTCACCTCCTGTCCGGACGCGGTCTGCACCGCGCGCACGATGTTGTGGTACCCGGTGCAGCGGCAGAGGTTGCCCTCGATGCCCTCCCGGATCTCGGCCTCGGTGGGCTTCGGGTTGTCGTTGAGCAGGTCGACCGTCTGCATGATCATCCCCGGCGTGCAGAAGCCGCACTGGAGCGCGTGGCACTCGTGGAAGGCCGCCTGCACCGGGTGCAGCTCGCCGTTCTGGGCGAGCCCCTCGATCGTGGTCACCTCGGACCCGTCGGCCTGGACCGCGAGCACGTTGCAGGACTTCACGCTCTGGCCGTCGAGGTGGACGGTGCACGCGCCGCAGTTGCTGGTGTCGCAGCCGATCACGGTGCCGGTCTTGCCGAGCTTCTCGCGCAGGTACTGGACGAGCAGCATGCGGGGTTCGACGTCGTCGGAGACCGAGCTCTCCGTCGACGGTGATCTCGATCTTGGTCATGAAGCCACTCCCGGGGGTCTGCAGACGTGTCCGATGGTCCGAACCTAGGGCCGGAGGGTTGGCGAAAGGTTGGTCAGTTCGTGAGCGGCGTCACACCGTGGCGGCGTCCGGAAGCCACGACCCCGCAGACCGCGTAAGTCGGTCGCGGCGGCCCACTCCCGGTGGCACCATCTGGGTTCGTGACCTGGCGAGACCGGCTCCGCGGCATGCGCGTCGACCTGACGCCTTTGCGCACCCGGCGCGACTTCCGGCTGCTGTTCCTGGCGGGGACCGTGTTCTACCTCGGCGCGATGGTCAGCTACGTCGCGATCCCCTTCCAGGTCTACGCCCTCACTGGCTCCAACCTGGCGGTCGGACTGATCGGGCTCGTGGAGCTGGTGCCGCTGGTCGTCTTCGGCCTGTACGGCGGGGCGCTGGCCGACCACGTCGACCGGCGCCGTCTCCTGATCGTGACCGGCGTCGCGCAGGCGGCGTTCACCGCCGTCCTGGCCGTCAACGCGTTCGCCGGCCACCCGCAGGTGTGGGTGCTGTTCGTGGTCTCGGCGTTCCTGTCGGCCGCGTCCGCGCTGCAGCGCCCGTCCCGCGAGGCGCTGATGCCCCGCACGGTCGCCCACGGTGAGCTCGTGGCCGCCAACGCGCTGATCGGCCTCGGCATGCAGGTCGGCGTGCTCGTCGGCCCGGCGATCGGCGGCCTGCTGATCGCCTTCGTCGGGATCGGCTGGTGCTTCCTGGTGGACATCGCCGGCCTCGTGGTCGCCACGCTCCTGTACGTCGCGATGCGCCCCTACCCCCACCGCGCCGAGACCACGCCGCCGAGCCTGGCCGGCATCGGTGAGGGCGTCCGCTACGCGGTGGCGCGGCGCGACCTGCTCGGCACCTACCTCGTCGACATCGCCGCGATGCTGCTGGCGATGCCGGTGGTCCTGTTCCCGGCGCTCGCGCAGGACGTGTTCCACCGGCCGGAGGTGCTCGGGCTCCTCTACTCCGCGGAGACGGTGGGTGCGCTCCTGGCCACCGCCCTCAGTGGCTGGACGGCGCGGGTGCAGCGCCACGGTCGGGCGATCGTGGTCGCGGCGGCGGCGTACGGCGCCTGCATCGCGGCCGCCGGCCTGATGCCGAACGTGCTGCTGTTCACCCTGTTCATCGCCCTGTCGGGCGCGGCCGACATGGTCTCGGGCATCTTCCGGACCACGATCTGGAGCCAGACCATCCCCGAGAACATGCGCGGCCGGCTGGCCGGGATCGAGATGCTCTCCTACTCCGTCGGTCCACTCGGCGGCCAGGTGCGCGCCGGCCTGGTCGCCGACGTGTGGTCGGTGCGTGCCTCGATCGTCAGCGGCGGCATCGCCTGCGTCGCCGGGGTGACGATCACGGCCGCGATGCTCCGCGACTTCTGGTCCTACGACGCGCGCACCGACGAGCACGCCGTCGCCGAACGGGCGATCCGGGCCGCGAGCGAGGGGCCCGGCGTCACCGACGCGCTGCCGCGAGCCGACCCTTGAGCAGCGCCTTCGTGGGGTGGTGCTGGCCGTCGAGCACGGCCAGGCAGACCTCGAGCACCTCGGTGTCGTAGGGCGCGATCTCGCTGTAGCGGACCACGGCGTCGGGCTGCGGGTCGCTCATCAGGGCCTCGCGCACCGCGACGGCGACGTAGTCGGCGAGCTCGGTCAGGGCCGGGGAGTTCGTGCCCGGGAGCAGGTCGCCGCCGTAGGCCGCGACCGCCGCCCGCACCTTGCCCTGCCGGATCAGGCTGATCACGGCGTCGACGTCGAGGTTCACCGGCATCATCAGCCGGTAGGGGCGCGACGAGAGCTGGCCGCCGAGCGCCGAACGCAGGTGGGAGACCTCGGCCTTGAGCGTCGACAGGGTCACCGACTGGTCGCCGTAGAGCAGCGCGTGGAGGTGCTCGAGCGACAGCCCCTCGGGGTGCATCGCGAGCAGGGCGAGGATCTCGGTCTGCCGCCGGTTGAGCAGCAGCCGCTGGCCGTCGAGCCGGGCCTCGGCCGCGCCCAGCAGGTGCAGGGACAGCCCCGGCCGGTCGTCGGCGACATCCCGCGGGGTGCGGGGGTGGCTGCTCGAGTCGGGCATCGCGGTCTCGATCAGCCGGGCCATGACCCGCGCCGTCGCCAGCCCGATCGGGTGGGTGCGGTCCCAGGTCGTCGACAGGTCGATCACGCCGAGCTGCTCGCCGGTCGCCGGGTCGTGCACCGGCGCGGCCCAGCACACCCAGTTGTGCACGATCGACGCGTAGTGCTCGGCGCTGAACACCATCGACGGCGCACCGACACGGTTGGCCAGGTCGAGGGCGTTGGTGCCGACACTCGCGTCGTCCCAGCGGCCACCGGGCACGAAGTTGACGGTCTCGGCCTTGCGGCGCATGACGCGCCCGCCGTACGTCCACAGGACGCGGGTCTCAGCGTCGGTCACCGCGATCACGAGGTCGCCGTCCTCGGCCGTGCGCCGGAGGTCGGACTCGACCCGGGAGACGGCGGTCTGCAGCGGGGAGCCGTTCCAGAAGGCGGCGGTCTCGGACTCGTCGGCCAGTGGCGCCTCGGTCACCTCGCTCGTGAGGGCCGCCCTGGAGCGCTGCCAGCTGTGCAGGATCTCGGGCCGGACCAGCCCCTCGGCTCCGTCACCCTGCTCGACGAAGGCCGTCCACGCGCGCACGGCGTCGACGCGACGACCCTGCAGGTCGGTGTGGTCTGTCGGCATCAGCGCTCCCCTGGAAGTGCACTCACCGCCACGCTAGCCGAGGGGTCAACACCGTGTGACGCGTGACTGGACAGCAGGCCGCCCCGGCGCAGCGACGGGAACCCCTGGAGCCGCGGAAGCAGCGCGCGTGGTGACCGGGCCCGTACGGCGCCCCACCACACACCGGCTCCGTAGGCGAGGTCGTCGAGGCGGCGGGCGACGACGTACCGGACCGGGTCCAGCCGCGGCGCCGTACGCCGGTGGTCGGCCAGGCCGTCCGCGACCGCGGCCACCAGCACCGCGCGCCGGATGCGGGGCGACCCGAGGCAGGCGACCGCCGCGACCGGCCAGTAGTGCCGGGTCAGGGCGGCGCCGGTCTGCCATCCGGCCGCAACCGCACCCTCGAGCGTCAGCGCCGCGGCGGCGCGCATCGGCCGGTCGCTGCGCTGGAGCCGCGACGCGGTGGCCGCGGTCGCCACGCCCAGGGCGCCGGCCGCGACCGGCAGCGACCAGCGGCGCTGGGCGAGCAGCGCCGCGGAGACCACGGCCGTCCACGGCGTCACCACCATCGGGCTGACCGCGCCCGCGGTGCCGGGCGGCGAGCGCGGCGGCCGAGGTGCCGTAGAACGCCTTGCGGCGCAGCCACTCGCCGAGGTGCGTGCGGTGCTGGTGCCGCACGGTCGCGGCGGGCTCGTAGCGCACGCCCCACCCGGCGCCGAGCAGCCGCCAGACCAGGTCGACGTCCTCGCCGACGCGCATCCGCTCGTCGAAGCCGTCACCGAGCGCGTCGACCCGGGCCAGCAGGCAGGCGCTGGGGAGGTACGACACCGCTCCGTGCACGCGGACCGCCGCGGGGCGGGCGCCGAGGTCGAGCGAGGAGCGAACCTGCTCGTAGCGCTCCAGCCAGCCGTCGTCGTCGCGAGGGACGGAGCCGAGGATCCGCGGCGCGACCACCGCGAGCGCCGGGTCGTCGAGGTGCCGGCGCAGGGTGCCGAGCCAGCCCGGCTCGGGCACCACGTCGGAGTCGCAGAAGGCAGCGAACGCCGTCTCGACGCGGCGCAGGCCGGTGTTCCGCGCGGCGGCCGGACCAAGGTTGCGGCGATGCACGACGAGCCGCGCTCCGTGGCGGTCGGCGACCTCCGCCACCGCGTCCGGGTCGGCGGAGCCGTCGTCGACGACCACCACCGGGACGACCGACGGCAGCGAGCCCAGCAGCAGGTCGAGCGCGGCGGGCCGGTCCTGCACCGGAACCACGACGGTGACGTCGTCGACGTCGGCGTCCGCGGTCGCCGGGTCCGGCCACCACGGGTCGGCGAAGCCCCGGTCGAGCAGCAGCCGGACGACCCGGCCCACCAGCGGCCCGTCACCCACCCGGCCGGGCAGTGCCGCGACGACCCCGGTGGCCTCCGGCGCGAGGAACAGCACCGAGCCCGCCGTACCACCGACGAGGGTGCGTCCGTCGTCGCAGACCCGGGTGCGGTCGGACAGCCGGGCACCGAAGCCGTCCGGCAGCCTGCGCTCCACCGGCCGCGGCACCGGCCAGGGCACGGAGCGGAGCGGGGACGGCATCGGTCTCTCAGCCAGTGACGGCGCGCCGCTCGCCGGTGTCGAGGCGACCGTCGGGACCGACGCCGTCGCCGGCGATCTCGCGCACGACGCGGTTGACGACCTGCTCGAGCAGGCGACGCCCCTCCTCGGCGCTGGCCCCGGTCGGGTCGCCGAGCACGCCGCTGCCGGACACCGCGCGCACCCCGTCCGCGCGCAGGGCCGGCATCAGCTCCTGGATCGGGGTGGTCGTGCCGGGCGCGAGCAGGTCGACGCGCACCGTCCAGGGTGCGAGGAACTGGAGCAGCGAGGTCTCCGTCAGGCCCGCGTGCGCGTCGGCACCGGGCACCGAGCAGTCCGTCCACGACACCGGCCGGCCCTCCCCGCGCAGCTGCTCGACGGCCGTGCGCACCGGGAGCGCGTTGCCGCCGTGACCGTTGACGAAGACCAGATCGCCGGCCCAGCGGCAGGCCGAGCGGCCGAGCTCGACCAGCATCAGGCCGAGCGCCTCGCGGCCGATCGAGATGGTGCCCGGGAAGCCCTCGTGCTCGCCGCTCGCGCCGTAGCCGACGGCCGGTGCGACGAGCACGTGGCGGCCGTCGTCGACCAGCCGCCGCGCCACCTCCTGGGTGACCGAGGTGGCGATCATCGTGTCGGCGCCGAGCGGCAGCGCCGGGCCGTGCTGCTCGGTCGACCCGACCGGCACCAGCAGCAGCGGCCGGCTGCCGTCGAGCACCGGCCACCGGTGCTGGGCCAGGGAGGGGACCTCGGTCATGCGAGCGGGTTCTCGTCGCACATCGCGCTGGGGCGGCGACGCAGCAGGGTGACGGGCACCGGTGCGTTGCGGACCGTGCCGGTGTGCGAGTGGTCGCGCGAGCCGCCCGGTCGGGTCCGATCCCCCGCGAGCGCGTCTGCCGCGTTGCCCTTCACACACTCGGGATCGGGTCCGTCCAGAGGGAGGCCGGTGAAGAACTTGGCCGCCATGCACCCGCCCCGGCACGCGTCGTACGCCGAGCACGTGGTGCAGGCGCCGCCGGTCTGCGGGCTGCGCAGCTCCTGGAACAGCGGCGCGTGCTTCCAGACGGTGTCGAAGCCGCCGAGGTCGCGGACGTTGCCGGCCAGGAACCGGTCGTGGATCGCGAACGGGCAGGCGTAGACGTCGCCCACCGGGTCGACCAGGCACACGACCCGGCCCGCGCCGCACAGGTTGAGGCCGGGCAGGGGTTCGCCGTAGGCCGCGAGGTGGAAGAAGGAGTCACCGGTCAGCACCTGGTCGCCGTGCGCCATCAGCCAGTCGTAGAGCGCGCGCTGCTGCTCGGGGAGCGGATGCAGGTCCTCCCAGACGTCGGCGCCGCGACCCGAGGGGCGGAGCCGCGTGAGCCGGAGCTGGGCGCCGTAGTGGTCGGCGATCGCCTTGAACTCGTCGAGCTGGCCGATGTTGTGGCGCGTGCACACCACCGACATCTTGAAGTCCTTCATGCCGGCGTCCCGGAGGTTGGCCATCGCCCGCAGCGCGGCGTCGTACGTGCCCTCGCCGCGGACCGCGTCGTTGACCTCGGCGGTCGCACCGTCGAGGGAGACCTGCACGTCGACGTAGTCGGTGGCGGCCAGCCGTGCGGCGCGCTCCGGGGTGATCCGGAAGCCGTTGGTGGAGAACTTCACGCCGACGTGGTGTGCCACCGCGTAGTCGAGGAGCTCCCAGAAGTCCGGGCGCACCGTCGGCTCGCCGCCGCCGATGTTGACGTAGAAGACCTGCATCCGCTCGAACTCGTCGATCAGCGCCTTGCACTCCGCCGTCGTGAGCTCGTCGGGGTCACGACGTCCCGACGAGCTCAGGCAGTGCACGCAGGCGAGGTTGCAGGCGTAGGTGAGCTCCCAGGTCAGGCAGATCGGCGCGTCGAGGCCGTACTCGAACTGTTCGACGAGCCGGCCGCCCTGCGGTCGTCGGTGCCAGCGTCATGGGCTGCGCTCCTCGATCAGTCCGCCGTCGGCGAGGGTGCCGAGGGCCTGCAGGTACGCCGCCCGTTCGCGCTCGGCGACTCCGGCTCCGGAGAGCGCGTCACCGACCGTGGTGCTCTCGCCGAGGCGTCGTACGACGTCGACCAGCGTGGGCGTCTTCAGGAAGCTGAGCTTGCGGGTGTGGAAGTCGTAGGCCAGCGCACCGAACCGCTCGGGACGCAGCGCGACCGAGTCGGACAGCCGCCAGGCCGCGGCCTCGTGGACGGGCACGGCGGTCAGTAGACGCCGCACATGCCGTCGATGGACACCTCTTCGACCAGTGCCTCAGCGCCGAGATCGGTGTCCGGGATCTCCTGCTCGGTGGTCTCCTCGGGATCGGTCATGGGCTCCTCCTCGGTGGTGGGTGTCGCTCTTCGGGTGTCAGATGGCG
The DNA here is from genome assembly GCA_963754145.1 of uncultured Actinomycetota bacterium. Classification (GTDB taxonomy): domain Bacteria; phylum Actinomycetota; class Actinomycetes; order Propionibacteriales; family Nocardioidaceae; genus Marmoricola. Next base: position 49,146 of record CAVWFF010000003.1, on the reverse strand, counting down.
CCGAGCTTGGAGGCCGCGTAGACCGCCTCGGCCCGGCTCGACGCGCCCAGCTTGCGCAGGATGTTGCCGACGTGGAACTTCGCGGTGGTCTCGGAGATGAACAGGCGGCCACCGATGTCACGGTTGGAGCAGCCCTGCGCCAGCAGCGCGAGGACCTCGGTCTCCCGCGCGGTGAGCGTGCACTCGGGCAGGGTGCCGCGCTTGACCTCGACGGCCGGCTCCTGCCCGGGCCGGGCCTCGTCGTGGCGCCGCTGCGCCAGGTGGTGCAGCGCGACGCCGGTCCGGTACTGCTCCGCGGTGTGCAGCGAGACGCCCGCCTGGTTGGCGAGGATCCGCAGCACGCACAGGTCTCCCGACTCCAGGTCGACGTCACCGCAGTTCAGGCTGAGGCTGCCGATCGGCCGACCCTCGAGGCTCATCGGCACCCGCACCCACCGCTCGTCGCTGCGCACCAGGTGGCCGGCCCGGATCGCGGCCAGCTCGCGTCGTACGAACGCCGGCAGGACGTCGGGCTCCCGCACCCGCCCGCACGCGTCGGCGACCATCGACCGGGGTCCGGCACTGCTGAGCTGGCCGTCGGCCAGCGCCAGCACCGTCCAGTCCGCACCCACGTGGTGGCCGGCGGCGCGGACCACCTGCTGCAGGAGGCCGCGGGGGCCCTCGACCGGACGGACCAGCGACCGCGAGATCGAGTCCATCGCCCGGACCGCGCTGCGCAGACGCGCCTCGGAGGGCGGCGTCCCGGTCGTTGCCGCGCCGTGCCCGTGCGTGCCCAGAGCCATGCGCGGCGACAGGGTCGTCATCCCACCTCCCGATCTGTGACGCCAGCCACAGTGCGCGCCGGAGGGTTGCAAAATGGTTGGTCGGTCTCAGGGAAGCGGGTGCTGCCCGACCCTGACCTCGGCACCGTTCAGGTCCGGCCCGCCGACCTCGCAGACCCGGGCCACGGTTGCCGCGACCTCCTCCGGCTCGTACGGGCGGCCGCCGGGGAGGTTCGCGGCCAGCGGGTCCGACGAGTCGAGCCCGTACAGCGCCACCGTCGCATCGAGCATCGCGGTGCGCGTCGCGTCGGGCGACACCGCGACGGCGATCACGCCGGTGCCGGTCAGGTCGGCGGCCAGGCCGCGCACCAGGCCGAGGACCGCGTGCTTGACGGTGGTGTACGCCGCGAGGTGGAAGAGCCCCTCGCTGGCGGCGGCCGAGGCGACGGCGACGAACCGGCAGCGGGACGGGTCGGGCCCGCTCAGCAGGTGCGGTACGACGGCGGTCGCGGTGTGCCAGACGCCGAGCACGTCGGTCTGCCAGAGGGTGTCGAGGTCGGCCGGCGGCGTCTCCCAGAGCGGGCGACCGCCGGCGATCACGGCCGCGGCGGCGACGCCGACGTCGAGCCGCCCGAAGGTGTCGACGGCGTGCTGTGCGGCGCCCACCATCGCGTGCGGGTCGCGGACGTCGGCCACGAGGGTGGAGACGGTGTCGCTCGCGAGTGTCTCCAGGTCGGCGCGCGTGGCGAGGGGGTAGTCGACACCGGCCAGGCCGTGGGCATCGCCGAGGCAGCCGTCGACCGCGACGACACGCATCCCCCGGTCGGCGAGTGCGCGCACGGTCGCGGCGCCGATCCCGCGGGCGGCGCCGGTCACGAGGGCGACCCGGTCGTCGCTCAGCGAGGCACTCCGAGCGTGCGGGTGAAGCCGTCGGGCACGAGGATGTCGTCGCGGGTCAGGTCGTGGATCGAGGAGTGGCCCGTCCCGAGCAGTGCGGAGTCGATGCCGCCGCGCAGGATGTCGAGCACGTTCTCGACCCCGGCCTGGCCGTTGGCGGCGAGCCCCCACAGGTAGGCACGACCGATCAGGACCGCCTTCGCGCCGAGGGCGACCGCCTTGACCACGTCGCTGCCGCGCCGGATGCCGCCGTCGAGCAGCACCTCCACGTCGCTGCCGATCGGCGTCGGCGATCGACGGCAGCATCCGGATCGGCGCCGGGGTGCTGTCGAGGTTGTTGCCGCCGTGGTTGGACACCGACACCGCGGTCACGCCGGCGTCGCGCGCGGCCAGCGCGTCGTCGACCCGCGAGATGCCCTTGAGCAGGAACGGCCCGCCCCACTCCTCGCGCATCCACGCCACGTCGGCCCACGTGGGTGGCGGCGTCCCCATCCACGCGCCGTACGCGCCGAAGAAGGTGGGCGCGTCCTCCCCCGGCTCCCGCAGGTTGGGCGTGGTGAGGTCGGGCAGCCCGCCGCTGCGCGCGAAGTCCAGCAGCCAGCGCGGCCGGCGGACCACCTCGGGGGCGAAGGCCACCATCGTCCGCAGGTCGATCTTGTCGGGGATCGACGGGCTGCCCCAGTCGCGGCCGTGGCTGAACGACCAGTCCAGGGTGGCGATCAGGCCCACGCAGCCGGCGTCGCGGGCACGCGCCATCCGGCGGGACATGGTGTCCCGGTCGCCCATCCAGTACATCTGGAAGAACGTCTGCGGGTTGGCGGCGACCACGTCCTCCACGGGCTTGCTGGCGAACGAGCTCAGCCCCATCGCCGTGCCGCGCGCGGCCGCGGCCCGCGCGACCGCCACCTCGCCGTCCGGGTGCACCGCCTGCACGCCGGTCGGGGAGATCACGACCGGCATCGAGATGTCCTGCCCCATCACGCGCGTGGCCTGGTCGCGCTTGGCGGACAGGTCGGCGACGTGGGGCGCGAAGCCGAGCTCGCCGTACGCCGCGGTGTTGTCGTCGTACGGACAGGCCGCGCTCGGACCCGGCGATGAGCGCGCCGTACACGGACTTCGGGAGCCGCTTCTGCGCCCGTCGCTGCGCCTCGGCGACGGACTCGAACCAGCCGGAGCTACCCATGTCCCGACGCTAGCCGGGATCCGCACCGGTGGTGACCCCCCGATCGGACGGGCGCGAGGTTCACGCGGGCATCTGCTTCCGCAGGAACCTGATCGTGCGGTCCATCGAGAGCGGCCACTGCGGGATGAACGCGTGCTCCTCGCCCTGGTAGATCCGCAGGGTGCTCTCGACGCCGGCCTTGTGCAGCAGCCGTTGCGTGGTGCGTGACCAGCGGATCGGGCACTGGTCGTCGCTGGTGCCGTGGTGGATCAGGACCGGCTCGGTGATCCGGTCGAAGTAGGTGCGCGACGAGAGCCCGCTCCAGAAGTCCGGGCTCCTGCGGGGACCGCCGAAGCGACCGAGGAACGCGTTCGCGGCGTCGGGACGCTCGGGGCGCGTCCAGCGGTCGAAGTTGTCGAGGAACGACGAGCTCACCGGCGCGAAGATCACGGCGGCCTTCACCAGCCCCGGCCGTACGACGAGCGCGTTGAGCGTGACCCCGCCGCCCATCGACCGGCCCAGCATCGCCACCCGGTCGCGGTCGACGTACCGCTCCCGCTTCAGCGCGCCCACGGCGTTGATCGTGTCGCGGGTGTAGCCGAGCCGGGTCTCGCGCGCGACCGGACCTGACGGGTCGGAGCCCGCGTGGCCGCGGTAGTCGGTGTGCAGCACGACGAAGCCGGCCCGGGCCAGCCGGTCCTGTTCGCGGGCCAGGCCCTGGCCGGTGACGTAGATCGAGGGCTCGATGTAGCCGTGGTTGAGGACCACGGCAGGGAACGGTCCCTTCCCGTGCGGCACCAGGAGCACACCGGAGATGCGCAGGTCGCCGCTGCCGTAGGTCACGTCGTAGCGGCGGTAGGCGTCGGTGACCGCGACCTGTCGGAGGCGCCGGATCGGTCCTGCGCGGAGCTTCGCGCGCATCAGGGCCGGGAGTGACACCCGGTCCGGCGACGGTGGCAGGGGTGTGCCGGTCGCACTCGGTGAGGGTGTCGCGCTCTCGCTCGGTGCGCGGCGTGGCGCTCTCGCTCGCTGCTCGGCGTGGCCGAGCGGCTGGGTGCGGCCTGCTCGGGCTCCCCGCCGCAGCCGGCCAGCAGGGCGACGGCGGCAACGGCGGCGAGGAGGCGGCTGCGGAACGGCGCATGGTCAGTGGTGGATGCGCCCCTCACGCCCGCCGAGCCGGTCGCCGGTGCCGCCCCACTGGAGCGCGATGATCTCGGCCGCGATGCTGACCGCGGTCTCCTCCGGCGTACGCGCGCCGAGGTCGAGGCCGATCGGGCTGGACAGCCGGGCGATCTCGTCCTCGGTGACGCCGGCCTCGCGCAGCCGGTCGAGCCGGTCCTCGTGGGTGCGCCGCGACCCCATCGCCCCGATGTAGGCGACCTCGGGGAGCCGGAGGGCCACCTCGAGCAGGGGGACGTCGAACTTCGGGTCGTGGGTCAGCACGCAGAGCACCGTGCGCGGGTCGACCCGGCCGGCCTCGGCCTCGGCCCGCAGGTAGCGGTGGGGCCAGTCGACGACCACCTCGTCGGCCTCGGGGAAGCGGGAGTTCGTGGCGAACACGGGTCGCGCGTCGCAGACGGTCACGTGGTAGCCGAGGAACGCCCCCACCCGGGCGACCGCGGCCGCGAAGTCGATGGCACCGAACACCAGCATCCGCGGCGGCGGCGCGAACGCCCACACGAACACCCGCATGCCCTCGCCCCGGCGCTCGCCGTCCGGCCCGTAGCCCAGGGTCGCGTTGCGCCCGTGCGCCAGCAGCCCCAGCGCGTCGTCCGCCACGGCGTCGTCCGCCCGGGCGCTGCCGAGCGTCCCCGAGACGGATAGTCCCGGCACGTCTGGCACCTGAATCGGCGCTCTCGGGGTGCTTTTCGTGCCGGACTATCCCGTCCGGGCGTACGACGATCCGCCGGCCGAGCCAGGTCGGGTCGGGGTGCTCGACCACGGTGGCGAGCGCGACCGGGCGGCCGGCCTCGATGTCGGCGGCGATCTCGGTCAGCTCGGGGAAGGTCTCCTTGCTCACCTTCTCGACGTACACGTCGAGGATGCCGCCACAGGTCAGGCCGACCGCGAAGGCGTCGTCGTCGGAGATGCCGTAGCGCTGCAGCACCGGCTCGCCGGAGCCGACCACGTCGCCGGCCGAGCTCGTAGACGGCGCCCTCGACGCAGCCGCCGGACACCGAGCCGACCGCCTCGCCGTCCGGCCCGACCAGCATCGACGCGCCGGGCGGCCGCGGCGCGGACTGGAAGGTGGCGACGACGGTGCCGACGCCGATCGTCTCGCCGGCGTCGTACCAGCGCATCAGCTCGGGGAGCACCTCACGCATCGCCGATCACCTCCAGGACCTGTTCGAAGGACCGCAGCGAGTGCCCGGCGACGAACTCGTGGCAGTACGGGAGCACCGCGAGGATGCCCTGCTGCAGCGGCTCGTAGCCCTCCTTGCCCCGGTGCGGGTTGACCCACACCACCTTGTGCGCGAGTCGGTGGAGCCGCTGCATCTGCTCGCCGAGCTGCGTCGCGTCACCGCGTTCCCAGCCGTCGCTGAACACAACGACGACGGCACCCCGCGCCATTCCGCGGGCGCCCCAGCGGTCGAGGAACGCGCCGAGCGTCTCGCCGAGCCGGGTGCCGCCGGACCAGTCCGGCACCTCGTCACCGGCGCGCACCAGGGCCCGCTCGGCGTCGGCGGTGTGCATGCGCGCGCGTGATCCGGGTCAGCCGGGTGCCGAGCGTGAACACCTCGGTCGGCGCCGCCTTCCCGTGGTTCGAGCCGGTCGAGATCCGGTGGCACAGCCGCAGCAGCGCGTCGGCGTACGGGCGCATGCTCGCCGACACGTCGACCAGCAGCACGACCCGGCGCGGCTGGGTGCCACGGCGGCGGTGCTCCGTGCGGCCCGGCTCGCCCATCTGCTCGCAGGGTGCGGCGCAGGGTGCGGCCGAGGTCGATCTCCCCGCGCCGCCAGGGCGTACGACGGGTGTCGCGGCGCAGCGGCGGACGCGGCCGGAGCGAGCGGATCATCGCGTCGAGCAGCGCCTTCTGGTGCGGCTCGAGCGCGGCCACGTCGCGGTGCCGGAGGACCTCGGCGGTGCTGGCCGCGGCGCGCAGCGTCTCGGACTCGCCCGTCGCCCCGTCGCCGGTCTCCTCGTCCGCCGGCAACGGTGAGGCCACCTGCTGCGACTGCTCCCGCGGGATCGAGCGCGGCAGCCCCTCGCGCGAGCCGAACCACGCCTCGAAGACCTGGTCGTAGCGGGCCAGGTCGTCCGGGCCGGCGCACAGCGTCGCGCGGCCGGACCAGTACGTGTGCCGGCGGTCGTCGACGCCGACCAGGGAGGTGGCGGTGAGGAACGCTGGTGGCCCGGTCGTGGGTGACCGGCACCCCGGCGCTGCGCAGCGCGCGGGTGAAGCCGAGCAGGATCTCGTCGGGCGCGTGGAGGGTGGCGCTCATCGCGGGGTGGTCATCGGCTGGCCATCATCCGGTCGAGCGCGTGCTTCACCCGGTCGGCGTCCTCGCGGTACTTCACCACCGCGCCGAGCGTGCGGGCCGCCGACTCCAGGTCGAGCTCCTCGACGCCGAGCCGCTCAGCGCCCGCGCCCAGTCCAGGGTCTCGGCCACGCCGGGCGGCTTGAGCAGCTGCTCGGAGCGGAGCTGCTGCACCATGCCCACGACCTGGCGGGCCAGCGTCTCGCCGACCTCGGGCTCGCGGCTGCGGACGATGGCGACCTCGCGGTCGAGGCCGGGGTGGTCGATCCAGTGGTAGAGGCAGCGCCGCTTGAGCGCGTCGTGCAGCTCGCGGGTGCGGTTGGAGGTGAGGACGACGAACGGCGGGCGTGGCCGCCGCGACCGTGCCGAGCTCGGGGATGCTCACCGACCAGGTCGAGAGCACCTCGAGCAGGAACGCCTCGAACTCGTCGTCGGCCCGGTCGACCTCGTCGATCAGCAGCACCGCGGGACTCTCCCGGAGCGCCCGGAGCACCGGCCGGGCGAGCAGGAACCGCTCGTCGAACAGCGACTTCTCCGCCTCGGTCGGGTCGAGCTCGCCGGCCCGGCTGGCCGCCTCGAGCGTGCGCAGGTGCAGGATCTGGCGCGGGAAGTCCCAGTCGTAGAGCGCCTGGCTGGCGTCGATCCCCTCGTAGCACTGGAGCCGGATCAGCGGCACGTCGTACACCTGGGCCATCGCCTCGGCCAGTGCCGTCTTGCCGGTGCCGGGCTCGCCCTCGAGGAGCACGGGCCGCTGCATCTGCTCGGCCAGGAAGACGACCGTCGCCAGCGCGTCGTCGCCGAGATAGCCGGTCGACGCGAGCGCGTCGTTCACGGCCTGCGGGTGAGTCCATGCCCGCAACGCTACTCAGCGGGAGGTTGGTCGCGGGTTGGGGCCGAGTCCACGTCGCGGCCGGTGGCGAGGTCGCCGCACTCGACCTCGCGTGTGCGGGTGGGAGCGCAGGTAGTCGCGTGCTCCCCTGTCGCCCTCGCTGACCGCGAGCACCCCCGGCCAGTGCGTCGCGGCCGAGCAGCACCGGGTGCCCCGGCACGCCGTCGTACGCCGCCCGGGCGAGCACGTCCTCGGTGTCCGGCTCCGCCAGCACCCGGCGTACGACGTCGCGACCGACGTCGGGAAGGTCGACCAGCGTGACCAGGCACCGGGTCTGCGTCGCCGTGCAGGGCATGACCGAGCCCGGCCGCCAGCGACGCGCCCATGCCCTCGGCCCAGTCGTGGGCCACCACGATCGTCACGTCGTACGCGTCGAGCAGCGGGAGAGCCTCGTCGGCCCGCGCGCCGAGCACGACCACGACCCGGTCGCAGTCGGCGAGGGTCTCGACGGAGCGCACCAGCCAGTCGTCGACCAGCGCCTTGGGCCGCCCCATCCGGCGCCCGCGCCGGCGGCGAGCAGGAGGCCGAGCGTGCTCACAGCCGGTAGGCCCGACGGGCGTTGTCGCGGGCGACCAGCCCGGCGACGTACGACGCGTCGGCGGCGGTCATGTCGCCGGCGGCCACCAGGTCGGCCAGGGCACCGCCGAGGCCGTCGCGGAAGAGGACGGCGGCCAGCAGGTACAGCTCGGCCAGCCCGTAGGCGTCGGAGGAGAACAGCAGCTTGCCGAACGGCACCAGCTCCAGGGTCTCGCGCACGATCGCGGCCGAGGCGGCGCCGGAGTTGTGCACGGCCAGGCCGAGGTCCATGAACACGTGGTCGAAGACCTGGGCGAGGTAGGCGGCGTTGCGGTGGTAGGGGTAGTTGTGGAGAAGCAGCACGGGCACGCCGCGTTCCTCGGTGGCGCGCAGGAAGTCCGTCAGCCGCAGCGGGTCGCACGCGAGCAGGTCCAGGTCGCTGTCGCCGTAGCCGACGTGGAACTGCAACGGCAGGCCGAGCTCGATCGCCGTGTGCGCCAGCCAGGCACTCACCGTCATGCTCGCGATCCGCGCCGGGCGGACCCCGGCCAGCGCCTTGTCGAGCTGCGCCGGGGTCGGCTTGGTCGCGGGCAGCGCCAGGCCGACGCGGTACGCCGCGATGCTCTTCGCGCCGACCGCCCGCGACACCTCCAGCCGTTGCCGGACCTCCCCCGGGAAGTCCGCGGTGCCGGCCGCGAGCACCTCCTCGGCGATGCGTTCCAGCCGGACCACCTCGCGGCCGGCCCCGCCGGCGAGCCCGGCGAGGTCGTCGGGCGTGCAGACCTTCTCGGGCGTGAGCCCGGTGTCGACGAGGAACTCCTCGATGCCGGCCGCCGCGACCATCCGGCGGTTGACCTCCGCGGACCCCAGCGCCGTACGACGGGCGAGGTACTCGTCGGCGGTGGCCAGCGGCTCCAGGTCGAGCAACGGCGCGCAGTGCCGCCGGATCGCCAGCCCCAGCATCGAGTCGAAGAGCGTCGTGCCGAGCGGCGACGGCCGTGTGGCCTCGTTCATCAGCGCCTCGAAGCCGGCGCGGTCGAGGTCCTCGACGACCAGGCCGTGGCAGTGGTGGTCGACCAGCGGGCCGAGGTCGACGGTCACCTTGGGAGTCTGTCGGCGGCCCTATTCTTTGTCCAGATCACGACCGGGAGCCTCGGCGGCCCCTTGTCCCGGAGGAGCTCAGGTGGACCTCGCCGCACGCGAAGAACGCTCGCAGACGAGCCGAGGCCCTGGTGCCCGGCCTCGCGGAGCGCGGTGTGGTGGCGGTCGCGACGAGCTTCGTCGACAACGCCGGGATCTCGCGGGCCAAGGCGGTGCCCCTCGACCGGCTGCCGTCGCTCGCGGCGTGGGGCGTCGGGTTCTCCACCGCGTTCGACTACTTCCGCTTCGACGACTGGGTCGCGGCGCCGTCGTCCGGTGAGGGACCGGTGGGCGACCAGCGGATCGTGCCCGACCTCGACCGGCTCGTGGTGCTCGCCGCGCAGCCGGGCTGGGCCTGGGCGCCGGGCGAGCGCTTCACGCAGAGTGGCCACGCGCACGACAAGGACAGCCGGCTGCTGCTGGGCCGGCTGGTCGACGAGCTACGCCGAACGGGGGCTCACGTTCCGGTGCGCGTTCGAGATCGAGTGGGTGGTCTCCGCCGGTGACGGCGACGCGTTCTCCCCCGCCGTCAGCGGCCCGGCCTACGGGCTGTCCCGGCTCGGCGCGGCCGCCGACTACTCGCGCGACGTGCTCGCCGCACTCGCGGCCCAAGGGGTCGCGGTCGAGCAGTACCACCCCGAGTACGCCCCCGGGCAGTTCGAGCTCTCCGTGGCGGCCGAGTCCCCGGTGCACGCCGCCGACACCTCCGTGCTCGTGCGCCAGACGATCCGGTCGGTCGGCCAGCGGCACGGGTTCCGCACGTCGTACTCCCCGAAGGTGGACACCGCCGGCGTCGGCAACGGCGGCCACGTGCACCTCAGCCTGTGGCGCGAGGGTCGGAACCTGATGGCGGGCGGTACGTCGACGTACGGGCTCACCGACGAGGCGGCGGCGTTCGCCGGAGGAGTGCTCGCGCACCTCCCGGCGCTGCTCGCGATCGGTGCGCCCGGCGTGGCGTCGTACCTCCGGCTCGTGCCGCAGCACTGGGCCGGCGCCTACCGCTGCTGGGGCCTGGAGAACCGCGAGGCCGCGCTGCGGATGGTCACCGGCTCGACCGGCAGCGAGGACTGGGCGGCGAACCTCGAGGTGAAGTGCGTCGACCTGCAGGCCAACCCCTACCTCCTGCTCGCCGGCGCTGCTGGCCGCGGGCGCCGACGGCATCGACCGGCGCGCCGCACTGCCCGACCCGATCGAGGTCGACCCCGCGGCGCTGGGCGACGAGGCGCTTGCCGCCCGCGGGATCGACCGGCTGCCCGGCAGCCTCGGCGAGTCGCTCGCCGCGTTCCGCCGCGACGACGCCCTCCGGGCCGCGTTCGGAACACCGCTCGTCGACGCGATCGTCGCGGTCCGCGAGTCGGAGCTCGAGCTGTTCGAGGGCGCCTCGCCCGAGCAGGTTGCCGACGCCACCCGCTGGGCGCACTGAGAAGGCAAAACTCGCATGCGCCTTGTCGGTGGGCGCTGACATGCTTTCTCGAGTGACCGCAGCACCGCCCAAACCACCGCTCACGGCCTTCTGGCACGACCTGCCGCGCGAGGGCAAGCTGCTGCTGTCCGTGGTGGTGTTCGAGTTCATCGGCACCGGCCTGGTGCTCCCGTTCTGGGTCGTCTACCTGCACGAGGTCCGCAGCTTCAGCCTGAGCACGACGGGGCTGCTGCTCGGCATCCAGCCGCTGACGGGGCTGCTCGCCGTCGGGCCCGGGGGCGCGATCATCGACCGCATGGGGGCGCGCCGGGTGCTCGTCGCGGCGCTGCTCTTCGTGATCGCCGGCGAGGTGGTGATGGCGTTCGCCGCGACGGTGCCGGTGGCCGCGCTGGGGATGGCGCTGTCCGGGCTCGCGTTCGGCGTCTCGTGGCCGGCGTCGCAGACCATGATCGCCAACGTCGTGCCGTCGGCGATCCGGCAGCGCTACTTCGGGGTCAACTTCAGCCTGCTCAACCTCGGCATCGGGCTCGGTGGCCTGATCGGCGGCGCCTGGCTCGCCGTCGACCAGACCTGGACGTTCCAGGCGATCTACCTCGCCGACGCCGTCACCTTCCTGCCCTCGCTGTTCCTGCTGCTGGTGCCGCTGCGCCACATCGCCGGTCGCCCCGAGCACGACCACGACGACGTGGCCACGCCCAGCTACCGCGAGGTGCTGCGGCTGCCCGGCATCCCGACCCTCACGCTGCTCACGTTCCTCGCCTCGTTCGTCGCCTACGCCCAGCTCAACACCGGCATGCCCGCCTACGCGCGCGTCGTCAGCGAGGTCTCGACCCAGGGGCTCGGCATCGCGTTCGCCTGCAACACCCTGGTGATCGTGGTGCTCCAGCTGGTCGTGCTCCAGCGCATCGAGGGCAGGCGCCGCACCCGGGTGATGGTGGTGATGGCGCTGATCTGGGCGTTCGCCTGGCTGCTGATGGGCGCCTCCGGGCTGGTGCCCGGCACGCTGGGCGCGACCGTGCTGATCGCCGCCTGCGCCTCGGTCTTCGCGCTCGGCGAGACGCTCCTGCAGCCGACGATGCCGGCGATGACCAACGACCTCACCACCGACCGGCTGCGGGGACGCACCAACGCGCTGACCTCCGGCGCCTTCCAGCTGCCGATGGTGCTCGCGCCCCCCGTCTCGGGGTGGCTGATCGGCCACCACCTGGAGGGTTCCTACGTCGCGCTGCTGGTGCTCGGCTGCGTGCTGGTCGCCGTGGTGGCGGTGGTCGGGCTCGAGCCGCGGATCACGCCTGCCGCCAACGGGATCAACATCCCGCCCGAGACCGACGGCCCGGCGCCGACCCCGGGGCCGGCCGTTCAGCACGCCGATCGCTAGAACATCTGTTCGAGCCCGGGGTACACTCGGGTCCATGACGGTGGACTTCCAGGCGTCACTCTTCGACGCCCCCACGATCGGCGTCGGGCCGCTGGCCGGACGGGTCGAGCGTCGCTGGCTGACCCGCGGAGCCTGGGTCGACGTGCTGCCCGGCTGGTTCGAGGGCGCCGACGAGCTGTTCGCCACGATGCTCAGCGACGTGCCGTGGCGGGCCGAGCAGCGACCGATGTACGACAACGTCGTCGACGTGCCGCGGCTCCTGCATCACTACGGCGTGGGCGACCCGCTGCCGCATCCGGCCCTGGTCGAGGCGCGCGAGGCGCTGAGCCGAGCACTACGCCGACGAGCTCGGCGAGCCGTTCGTGACCGCCGGCTGCTGCTACTACCGCGACGGCCGTGACTCGGTGGCGTGGCACGGCGACAACATCGGACGCGGCCGCTCCGCGGACACGATGGTCGCGATCGTGTCGTTCGGCTCGCCGCGCAAGCTGGCGCTGCGGCCCGTGGGCGGTCACACCGAGGCGGCCTACCCGCTCGGCCACGGCGACCTGATCGTGATGGGCGGCTCGTGCCAGCGCACCTGGGAGCACGCCATCCCGAAGACGTCACGGCCGGTCGGTCCGCGGGTGAGCGTGCAGTTCCGGCCGCGCAACGTGTTCTAGTCGCGCGGGATCACTCGTCGCGCCACTGCGGCTCCCGCTTGTGGGCGAACGCGGTCGGGCCCTCGACCGCGTCCGGGTGGCCGAAGACCGTCGACATCGCCTCCAGGTTGGCCGCCCACGGGTCCGCCCCGGTCCAGGCGTCGTCCCAGTCCGAGCCGCTGGCCGTGCCGCCGCGGTGCAGCATCCGCTTGGTCTGGCGTACGGCGGTCGGCGCGTTGCCGGCGACCACCTCGGCCAGCGCCAGAGCCGCCGTCAGCACCCGGTCGTGCGGAACCACCCGGTTGACCAGGCCCCAGTCGAGCGCGGTCGCGGCGTCGATCGGCTCGCCGGTGAGCGCGATCTCGGCGGCCCGCTTGACCGGGATCTGGCGCTGCAGCCGGACCATTCCACCGGCGGCGGCGAACAGCCCGCGCCGCACCTCCGGCAGCCCGAACCGCGCCTCCTCGGAGGCGACCACCAGGTCGCACGCGAGCGCCAGCTCGGTGCCGCCGCCGAGCGCGTACCCGTTGACCGCGGCCACCACCGGCTTGTCGACCCAGTGCCGCGCGAACCCCGCGAAGCCCCAGTCCTCGTGGCCCTCGGCCCCGATCCACTCGCCCGCGGCCAGCGCCTTGAGGTCGGCGCCGGCGCAGAAGGCGCGGCCCGCCCCGGTCAGCACCAGCACCCGGACGGCGGGGTCGGTCGCGGCCCGCTCGACCCCCTCGCCCAAGGCGGTCGAGAGCGCCGCGTTGACGGCGTTCATCACGTCGGGTCGGTTGAGGGTGAGGACGGCGACGTGGCCCTGGACGTCGTACCGGGCGGCTGGTTCGGTCATGGGCCCACCTTCCCAGAACGCACGAAGGCCCCCGCCGGAGCGGGGGCCTTCGCTGTGGTTCGGTGTCCAGTCACGTGCGTTGTGGACCAGTCGATCAGAAGTCCATGCCACCCATGCCGCCGGACGGGTCGCCGCCACCCACGGCGGGGGCCTTCTCCGGCTTGTCGGCCACGACGGCCTCGGTGGTGAGGAACAGCGCGGCGATCGACGCGGCGTTCTGCAGTGCCGAGCGGGTCACCTTGGCGGGGTCGATGATCGCCGACCTTGATCATGTCGACGTACTCGCCGGTGGCCGCGTCGAGACCGAAGCCGGCCTCCACGTTGCGCACCTTCTCCGCCACGACGCCACCCTCGAGACCGGCGTTGATCGCGATCTGCTTGAGCGGGGCCTCGGACGCGAACTTCACGATCGCGGCACCGGTGGCCTCGTCACCCTCGAGGTCAAGCTTCTCGAAGGCCTTGTCGGCTGCCTGCACCAGGGCCACGCCGCCGCCGGCGACGATGCCCTCCTCGACGGCAGCCTTCGCGTTGCGAACGGCGTCCTCGATGCGGTGCTTGCGCTCCTTCAGCTCGACCTCGGTGGCCGCGCCGACCTTGATCACCGCGACACCGCCGGCCAGCTTGGCCAGGCGCTCCTGCAGCTTCTCGCGGTCGTAGTCGGAGTCCGACTTCTCGATCTCGGCGCGGATCTGGTTGACGCGGCCCTGGATCTGGTCGCCGTCGCCGGAACCCTCCACGATCGTGGTCTCGTCCTTGGTCACCGTGATCTTGCGGGCCTGGCCCAGCATGTCGACCGTGGCCGACTCGAGGGAGAGGCCGACGGTCTCGCTGATCACCTGGGCACCGGTCAGGATCGCGATGTCCTGCAGCATGGCCTTGCGGCGGTCACCGAAGCCCGGCGCCTTGACCGCGACCGACTTGAAGGTGCCACGGATCTTGTTCACGACCAGCGTGGACAGCGCCTCGCCGTCGACGTCCTCGGCGAGGACCAGCAGCGGCTTGCCCGACTGCATGACCTTCTCGAGGATCGGCAGCAGGTCCTTCACGTTCGAGATCTTGCTCTCGACGATCAGGATGTAGGGGTCGTCGAGGACGGCCTCCATGCGCTCCGGGTCGGTGAAGAAGTACGCCGAGATGTAGCCCTTGTCGAAGCGCATCCCCTCGGTCAGCTCGAGGTCGAGCCCGAAGGTGTTCGACTCCTCGACGGTGATGACGCCTTCCTTGCCGACCTTGTCCATCGCCTCGGCGATGATCTCGCCGACGGTGGTGTCGGCCGCGGAGATGGACGCGGTGGACGCGATCTGCTCCTTGGTCTCGACGTCCTTGGCCATCGCGAGCAGCTGCTCGGAGATGGCCTCGACGGCCTTCTCGATGCCGCGCTTGAGCGCCATCGGGTTGGCACCGGCGGCCACGTTGCGCAGGCCCTCGCGGACCATCGCCTGGGCCAGGACCGTGGCGGTCGTCGTACCGTCACCGGCGACGTCGTCGGTCTTCTTGGCAACCTCCTTGACGAGCTCGGCCCCGATCTTCTCGTACGGGTCCTCCAGCTCGATCTCCTTGGCGATGCTCACACCATCGTTGGTGATGGTGGGCGCGCCCCACTTCTTCTCGAGCACGACGTTGCGGCCCTTGGGCCCGAGCGTGACCTTGACCGCGTCGGCGAGCGTGTTCATTCCACGCTCCAGGCCGCGGCGGGCCTCCTCGTTGAAAGCAATCAGCTTGGACATGTGGCTCTCGCGATTCCTCACGGTGAGACGGATGACCTCGACGGTGCCCGCGACGGACGGCCCCGCGCACCCCGGACCCTTCCCGGCAGCCGCCTGGGACCTCACCTGGAAGGTCCTGACTGTTCTGTCACTCTCACGGGGAGAGTGCTAACCACAGTATTAGCACTCGACCCAACCGAGTGCAAACGATTCGCCGACCCGTCGCAGATGGCGGACTTTCAACCGCCGACCCGTCGCAGATGGCGGCGGCTCGTCACCATCTGCGACGGGTCACCATGCGCGGCGTCACCATCTGCGACGGGTCAGCGGGTTGCGGGGTCCCGCAGGAGGGCGACGACGGCGTCGGCGAAGGCATCGGCGTTGGCCGGGAGGACGTCCAGGTACAGGCCCGGCTCGGTCACCTCGAGCTCGCTGACCGCCAGGGCGCCGTCGGGCATCCGGAGCAGGTCGACGCGGGCGTAGACGAGGGTGCTGCCGACCACCCGCTCCGCGACCTCGACGGCCCGGCGCGCCAGGGCGGCGGCCTCCGGGTCGAGGTCCACGGCCACGGTCGACCCGCCGTACGTCTCGTGCACGCGGATCTCGTTGCCCGCCGGCACCTTGCGCACCTGGCCGACGGGCTCGCCGCCGAGCACGAAGACCGAGTGCTCACCCTCGGTGCGCACCGACTCCACCAGCGGCTGCACGACCCACGGGCCGGGACCGAGCGTGGCCTCGTCGAGGTCGGCCGGACCGCGGTCCGTCCCGTCGAAGACCACCACCCCGCGGCCGTCGGCACCGACACACGGCTTCACCACGGCAACGTCGTACGACGCGATGGCCGTCGGCAGGTCGTCCTCGCCCTCGGCCACCAGCGTGGGCACGATCGGCAGCCCGGACGCGCCGAGCGTCACGAGGTAGGACTTGTCGGTGTTCCAGGCGAACAGGTCCACACCGTTGAGCAGGGTCGGTCCGACGGATCCGGCCCAGGCCAGGAACTCCGGCAGCCGGCCGTCGTAGTCCCAGGTGGAGCGCACCGCGACCAGGTCGGCCGCCGACCAGTCGACGTCCGGGTCGTCCCAGCACACCCACCGGGCATCGACGCCCCGGGCCGCGAAAGCCTCGGGCAGCAGGTGTCCGCGGGGCTCGCCAGCGGGCAGGTCGGAGGACGTGACCAGCAGGACCGACCACATGGCGTCACCTTGTCGGCGGTCACGGGTGGGAGCCCGACCGGGCTCAGCCGGCACCGGAGGTGACCATGGTCCAGGCGCGCTCGACGGCGACGGCGAGGCCCCCCGCGATCGCGGCGAAGGTCCAGGTGAAGCCGGCAGTGGAGTCGGTCTCGAGCAGGATGCCGCCGACGACGAGTCCGGCGGCCGGGAGCATGGCGAGCGCGTTGCGCCACCGCGGACCGGGCGTCGTGCCGGACGCGGCCTGCACGACGGTCACCACCCCCAGGCCCAGCCCGAGCACGGAGATCTCGAACCCGAGGGCCACCTCGGACTGGCCCACGGACAGCGCCACCAGCGATGCGAGCAACAACGTCACCAGCAGCACCAGCAGGGCGGGGCCGTGCTCGCGGCCGGACGGGCGGATCGCAGCCAGGAGGACCGCACCGACCAGCACGGCGCTGGCGACCGCCGTGGCGAGGCCGATCGCCTGCCACTGGTCCTGCGCCCCGCGGACTGTCTCGATCATGGCCGGCTCGCCATGTCCGAGCCAGTGCATCCGGTCCAGCGCCATGACCGTGACAGTAACGCTGTCACAGTGGTCCGCACCAGACCCGCCGCGGGCGCTGAGAGTCAGGCATCCTTCGACATGCCTTGCTTCGCCCCCGCCTCAGGAACCACCCCCGGCCACGGCCGGGATGATGCTGATCTGCACGCCCTCGGGGGTCGGCGTCTCCAGCGACTCGAGGAACCGGACGTCGTCGTTGCCGACGTAGACGTTCACGAACCGCCGGATCGCGCCCTGCTCGTCGAGCACCCGCGCCTTGATCCCGCTGTGGTTCGACTCGAGGTCGTCGAGCACCTCGGCCAGGGTCGACCCGTCGGCGGTCACCTCGGACTCGCCGCCGGTGTAGGTGCGCAGGATGGTGGGGATCCGGACGCTGACGCTCATGGGGTTCCTCTCTCCGAGTCAGATCAGGTTGGCCGCGACGAACGCGTCGTACGACGGGTCGATGGTGGCAGCCGGACCCACCCGGTCCGCAACCGCGTCGAGCGTCTTGAGGCCGTCACCGGTGTTGAACACGACCGTGTCGCCGTCCGGGTCGAGCTGGCCGGTCTCCACCAGCTTCTTCAGCACACCGACGGTGACGCCGCCCGCGGTCTCCGCGAAGACGCCCTCGGTGCGGGCCAGCAGCTCGATGCCCTGGCGGACCAGCTCGTCGTCGACGTCCTCGACGGCGCCGCCGGTACGACGGGCGACGTCGAGCACGTAGGGACCGTCGGCCGGGTTGCCGATCGCGAGCGACTTGGCGATCGTCGCCGGGCGCACCGGGCGGACGACGTCGTGACCGTCCTTGAAGGCGGCCGACACCGGGGAGCATCCGGTCGCCTGCGCGCCGAAGATCCGGTACGGCTTCTCCTCGACCAGCCCGAGCCGGATCAGCTCCTGGAACGCCTTGTCGACCTTGGTCAGCTGCGACCCGGACGCCACCGGGATCACCACGTTGTCCGGCAGCCGCCAGCCGAGCTGCTCGGCCACCTCGTAGCCGAGCGTCTTGGAGCCCTCGGCGTAGTACGGCCGGACGTTGACGTTGACGAACGCCCAGCCGTCCTCCTCGCCCGCGATCTCCGAGGCGAGCCGGTTGACGTCGTCGTAGTTGCCGCGCACCGCGACCAGGCGGTTGGTGTAGATCGCGCTGGCGACGATCTTCGGCACCTCGAGGTCGTGCGGGATGAACACCACGGTCGGGATGCCGGCTCGCGCACCCGCGGCGGCCACGGCGTTGGCGAGGTTGCCGGTGCTCGGGCAGGCGAACACCTTCGAGCCGAGCTCGCGGGCGGCGGACAGCGCGATCGCGACCACGCGGTCCTTGAACGAGTGCGTCGGGTTGCCGGAGTCGTCCTTGACCCAGAGCCGGTCGATGCCGAGCTCGCGGCCGAGGTTGCCCGCACGGAGCAGCCGGGTGAAGCCAGGCTCCATGTTCGGGCTGTCGACGATGTCGGTCGGCACCGGCAGGAGGGACCGGTAGCGCCAGATGTTCGCCGGGCCGGCCTCGATCTGCTCGCGGGTCACCTGCGGGAAGTCGTAGGCGATCTCCAGCGGGCCGAAGCACTCCGGACAGGCGTAGAACGGGCCGAGGACGTGCGTGGCTCCGCACTCGCGGCAGGAGAGATGGGTGGCATTGCCGAACGCGCCTTCACGAAGCGCCGGACGCTGCAGGACCTGGGTGCTCAAGGAGGCCTCCTTCTCATCTTCCCCACACGCCGGCTCTCGACCATGGGACGGAATTGGCACCTTCCGCGCGACGGCGTACGTCGCGAGTGGTTGCCGGGGCTTCAGCGGGCCGTGTCCCTCTGCCCCTCTCGATGAGCTGTCCCCAGCCTAGGCAGCCGTCTCACCATGTGCACCTCGGGTCCGGGATGTGGGACCGGGGTCAGCGTCGCCACTCCAGCGAGCGTGGGGTGCCCAGGTGCTCGCGGAGGTGCGGCTGGGATGCATAGAGGTCAGGTCGAGGGCCCACACGGATCAGCCGCGGCCCGTAGCGCGCCCCGAGCGCTCCCGCGCCGGCGTACGCGCGCCCAGGCTCACCCCGATCCCCCCGTCATGACCCCAGCGCGACTCCTCAGCCCGGACTCGCTCACGCGCGCATGTGCCGGATGTCGTCGACCAGCTCGCGCAGGAGCGTGATCACGCCGTCGGGGCCGGCGACGACCACGTCGGCCATGTCGCGCAGGGCGTGCTGCTCGTGGGAGCCGGAGCAGACGAGCAGGGTGGGCATGCCGCCGTCGCGGAGCTCCAGCACGGCCTTGAAGGCCTCGATGTCGCCGAGGTCGTCGCCGACGAAGACGAAGCCACCGGCCTCGAGGTCCTCGGCCAGCTTGTGGACCGCGTTGCCCTTGTCCATGCCGCCGGCGCGGACCTCGATCACCATCCGGCCGGGCTCGACGGTGAGGTCGTGGCTCCTGGCGGCCTCGGTGACCGGGTCGAGCAGCCGGTCGAACGCGGCCTGCGGGTCGTCCATCCGCCGGGTGTGGACGCCGATCGCGAGCCCCTTCTCCTCGATCCACGCGTCCTCGGCGTCGTACCGGCGCAGGATCCGGGGCAGCTCGCTCATCAGCGTGGCCAGCCCGTGAGGGGGCTTGGGCGAGATCACGCGGCGGTCGTGGGAGGACCAGCGCTCGTTGCCGTACTGGCCGAAGACGTAGAGGTCGCGGCCGCGTTCGCCGAGCTGGTTGCCGACCTCGTCCAGACCGCCGAGGGCGAGCACCTGCCGCGCGGGGCGCCCGGTGATCACCGCGACACCGTGGACCGCCTCGGCCAGGTCGAGCAGCAGCCCGGGGCCCTCCGGGTGGATCTCGGCCTGGTCGGGGTCGTCCACGATCGGGGCCAGCACGCCGTCGAAGTCGAGGCCCACGACCAGCGAGTCCGCGGCGCGTACGACGGCGGCGTACTGCCGGTCACCGTCAGCCGAGGAGAAGTCCACGCGCCCAACTCTCGCGCATGGACCTGCCCCGGCAGAAACCCGTGTCCGGAATCCGCAGCGTCAGGAGGCGTAGTCGGTCGTCAGGATCACGGTCAGCCGGTCACCCTGCATCGGGTCGATCGCGGGCTTGATCCGCCGGATGCCGAGGTCGCGGGCGAGCACCTTCGCCGCGGCGTGCAGTCGCTCCGGGTAGTAGACCGTCGTGGCCGGGATCGTGCCGTACCAGTTGTCGGAGCCCACCACGTTCCAGCCCGCGCCCTGCGCCGTGCCCGACGTGCGACTCGCCAGGCCGGTGATGCCGGAGTTGTTGAACACCACGACGATCGTGTCGCCGCGCTCGACCACGACCTTCTTCTTCTTCGGGGCCTTCTTGGTCGGCGTCGCGGTCGGGGTCGGGCTCGGGGGCGGGGTGGGCGTGGGTGACGCGGACGGGGTCGTCTCCGAGGCGACCACGCTGTGCGGCCTGCTTGGGCTGCGGAGAGGTCGCGATGAACGCGGCGCCCGCGATCGCGACGGCCACGACGGCGATCAGCATCACCCGTGACGGCGCGACCACCCCGCGCTCGTCACGCTCCACGAATCGGCGCGCCATGGCTCAGACGTCGAATCCGAGCCGGCGCGCCTGGCGCTGGCGCTGGCGGGAGGCCCGGAGCCGGCGCAGCCGCCGCACCAGCAGCGGGTCGGCGGCGAGGGCCTCGGGACGGTCGATCAGGGCGTTGAGGACCTGGTAGTACCGGGCGGAGGACATGTCGAACTTCTCGCGGATCGCCTGCTCCTTGGCCCCCGCGTACTTCCACCACTGGCGCTCGAAGTCGAGGATCGCCGCGTCGCGCTCGGACAGCTGGTCGCGCTCCGGCTGACTCGGATGGGCAACGTGCTCGGCGGCCATGCTCGTCGGCTCCTTCGCGCGGGGGAAGTCGTGTTGCTTCGAGCAGTCTAGGTGACAAACCACAGCCATGTCATTTGATCCTGCCGCGAGTCGCAGCGCGGCGCGACGCACCTCGCCTGCCGCTCCGGGACGGGTGTGGCTACCGTGGCCGGATGGACACGATCCGGTGGGGCATCCTCGCGACGGGCAAGATCGCACACAGCTTTGCGGCCGACCTGGCACTGCTGCCGGACGCCCGGCTGGAGGCCGTCGGGTCCCGCAGCACGGCGTCGGCCGAGGAGTTCGCGGCGGAGTTCGCTCCCGCCGACGGCGCTCCGGCCCGGGCCCACGGCTCCTACGAGGAGCTCGCGGCCGACCCGGACGTCGACGTCGTGTACGTCGCCAGCCCGCACGGGCTGCACCTCGACCAGGTCCGGATGCTGCTCGAGGCCGGCAAGCCGGTGCTGTGCGAGAAGGCGATCACGCTCAACGCGGCGCAGGCCGAGGAGCTGGTCGCACTGGCCCGCGAGCGCGACCTGTTCCTGATGGAGGCCATGTGGATGGCCTGCCACCCGCTGGTCCGCCACCTCCGGGAGCGGGCGCGGGCCGGCGACTTCGGCGTGCTGCGCCAGCTCGTGGCCGACCTCGGCTGGGTGGTCGACAAGCCGCCGACCGACCGGATGTTCGCACCCGAGCTCGGCGGCGGCGCGCTGCTCGACATGGGGATCTACCCGCTCACGCTCGCGCACCTCTTCCTCGGCGAGCCGGCCGAGCTGACCGCGGTCGCCCACCTCGCGGAGACCCGGATCGACCTCAACCTGGTGCTGGCCGCGAGGTACGACGACGGCGCCGTGGCCGCGATGACGACCAGCATGACCAGCAACTCGCCCCGCACCGCCACGATCGCGAGCGACACCGGCCGGCTGGACTTCCATGACCCGTTCCACCACCCGTCGTACGTCATGTGGACGCCGTACGACGGCAGCACGCCGCTGGAGCCGGAGCGGATCGAGCCGCCCGAGCCGGTGATCGGGGCCGGGCTACGCGCAACGAGGCGGCCGAGGTGATGCGGTGCCTGCGCGCCGGCGAGAAGGAGAGCCCGATGGTGCCGCTGGAGCAGACGCTGACCGTGATGCGGCAGATGGACGCGGTCCGGGCCCAGCTCGGGATCGTCTACCCGGGCGAGTAGTCCGGGGCCGAGTAGTCCGGGGCCGAGCCGCAGCCCGCAGGTACGCCAGCGACCGCCAGCACCCGGCGGTGCTGGTCGTCGTCGGGCAGCAGGCCGAGCTTGGCGAAGATCGCTGCGTGTGCTTCTCCACCGCGCGCCAGCGTGACCACGAGCGTCGTCGGCGATCGCGGTGTTGGACCGTGCCCTCGGCCATCAGCCCGAGCACCTCGCGCTCGCGCGGGGTCAGGCGCTCCAGCGGGTCGCGGCGGCGGCACCATCAGCTGCGCGACCACCTGCGGGTCGAGCACGGTGCCGCCGTCGGCGACCCGTTGCAGCGCGGCGAGGAACGTCGTCGATGTCGCCGACCCGGTCCTTGAGCAGGTAGCCGACCCCGCCCCGGCCGTCGGCGAGCAGGTCGTCGGCGTAGGACACCTCGACGTACTGCGAGAGCACCAGCACCCGTGCCTGCGGCCACTGCCGCGTACCTCGACCGCGGCCCGCAGCCCCTCGTCGGTGTGCGACGGGCGGCATCCGGACGTCGACCACCCAGACGTCGGGCCGGTGCTCGAGCGCCGCCGCGACGAACGACGGACCGTCGCCCGACCGCGGCGACCACCTCGTGGCCGGCCTCGGTCGAGCAGCAGCTGGAGACCCTCCCGCAGGCAGCACCGAGTCGTCGGCGACGACTACTCGTCATGCGACTCGCCAGCGGGATCCGGCGCGGCCAGCGACGGTCGGGCCGCCGGCGCGGCGAGGTGACCTCGAGCGTGCCGTCGGCGGCGCGCACCCGCTGGGCGAGCCCGGCCAGGCCGTGGCCCTTGCCGAGTGCGCGCCGCCGACGCCGTCGTCGGTCGACCGCGCACCTCGGAGCCGCCGGCCGACCTGCACCACGCCGACCTCGACGCCGGCCGGCGCCGCTGTGCTTGGCCACGTTGGTCAGCGCCTCGGCCACCACGAAGTAGACGGTGGTCTCGACGTGCGGGGGCAGCCGGTCGGGCACGTCGATCGTCGCGTCGCACCGGGACCGGCGCGCGGGCGAACGCCTCCTGCGAGCGCGGCGGCCAGGCCCCGGTCGACCAGCATCGGCGGCGCGATGCCGCGCGACAGCGACCGCAGCTCGGCCACGGTCTCCCGGGCCTGCTGCAGCGCCGCGTCGATCGTCACGCTTCGCCTGCTCGCGGGTCCTGGTCGAGCTGCTTGCTGGCCCGGCCGAGGTCCATCTGCAGCCGGACCAGCCGCTGCTGCGGGCCGTCGTGGATGTCGCGCTCGAGCCGGCGCAGCGAGTCGGCCTCGGCGATCCGGGCGGCCTCGCGGCCACCCTCGGCGCGCCGTACCTCGCGCTGGAGCTCGGCCCGGCTGCACAGCAGCACCCAGGCCAGGCTGGCGTGCATCGTCGCCATCAGCCGCACCACCAGCGGAGAGGAGCAGGAGGCCGGCGAGACCCAGGCCCAGGTTGAGCCAGCTCTCCGGCTCGCGGCCGTCGCCCAGCCCGATCATGCTCGGCCAGGGTCTCGGTGCCGTCGTCGACCGGCAGCCAGCGCTGCCAGAACCAGTACGTGAGCCCGCCGAACGAGCCGGCCCACCACGCGACCGTGACCGCGAAGGCCATGGTCCCGGTCACGAAGCCCAGCACCCCCCAGAGCAGGTCGAGCCACGACTGCGCGTCGCGCAGCGGCGTGAACAGCCGACGGACCGTCGAGTCGCCCGCGCGCGCCACGGCGTACGACGGCACCGGGCTGGTCCGGCCCCGCATCGAGCGCAGCCGGAGCCGCTCGAGGTGGGCGAAGCCGCGCAGCACGACAAGGGTGCCGGCCAGCACCACGAACCCGACGCCGATGACCAGGGTGGCGGCTCCCAACGACAGGCCGACCACGGCCACCACGAACGCCAGAGCGCGATCGGGAAGGCGGTGAGCGTGTAGCCCGGTGTCGCGGAGCAGCCGGCGCCACCAGCCGTCGCGCCTCGGGCACCAGCGAGAGTGGAGCCGTGTCGTCAGCAGTCATGTCGAGTCTCTGGGTGAGCGTGTGCGTCATGGGAACGACGCTAGGAGCGCGGGGCGCCACCACGATCCTGCCAGCCCGACACCTCGTGTCGGGCCAGCCCGACGCCGCATAGGGTGGCGGCGTGAGTCCCTCCCGACGCAATCAGCAGGGCGCCGACCTTGTCGTCGTCGCCAACCGGCTGCCGGTCGACCGCGTGGTCGACGACGAGGGCAACGCCACGTGGCGTCGCTCCCCCGGCGGCCTGGTCTCCGCGCTGATGCCGGTGATGAAGGCCAACCAGGGTGCCTGGCTGGGCTGGCCCGGGCGGCACCGACGAGGACCTGGAGCCGTTCGAGGAGGGCGGCATCCAGCTGGTGCCGATCTCGATGAGCCAGGCCGAGATCGAGAACTTCTACGAGGGCTTCTCCAACGACACGCTGTGGCCGCTGTACCACGACCTGGCCGCCAAGCCGTCGTTCCACCGGGAGTGGTGGGACGCCTACGTGCGCGTCAACCAGCGGTTCGCCGAGCGGGCGGCCGAGGCGGCCGCGAAGGACGCCACGGTGTGGGTGCAGGACTACCAGCTCCAGCTGGTGCCGCAGATGCTGCGCGACCTGCGGCCCGACCTCAGGATCGGCTTCTACCTGCACATCCCGTTCCCGCCCGCGGAGCTGTTCCAGCAGCTGCCGTGGCGCCGGCAGATCCTCGAGGGCCTGCTCGGCGCCGACCTGGTCGGCTTCCAGCTCGCCGGCGGCGCCCAGAACTTCGTCCGGCTGGTCCGGCAGCGCGTCGGCCACAAGACCCACCGCGACCAGGTGTTCCTGCCCGACGGCCGGGTGGTGACCGCGAAGGCGTTCCCGATCTCGATCGACACCGGCGCGTTCGAGGAGCTGGCCCGCTCCGAGGAGGTGCAGAAGCGGTCCGAGGAGATCCGGCAGCAGCTCGGCAACCCGCGCAAGGTGTTCCTCGGCATCGACCGGCTCGACTACACCAAGGGCATCCGCGCCCGGCTCCGCGCGTTCGGCGAGCTGATCGCCGACGGCCACGTGACGGTCGAGGACGCCGTCTTCGTGCAGGTCGCGACCCCGTCGCGCGAGCGGGTCGACCAGTACCGGATCCTCCGCGACGACATCGACCGGCTGGTCGGCCACATCAACGGCGACCACGGCCGGATCGGTCGTCCGGCGATCAGCTACATGCACTCGTCCTACCCGCAGGAGGAGATGGCCGCGCTCTACCGTGCCGCCGACATCATGGTCGTGACGCCGTTCCGCGACGGCATGAACCTGGTCGCCAAGGAGTACGTCGCCTGCCGCTTCGACGGCGACGGCGCGCTGGTGCTCTCGGAGTTCGCGGGCGCCTCCGAGGAGCTGCGGCAGGCCTACCTGGTCAACCCCTACGACATCAACGGCATGAAGGCGCAGATGCTCGCGGCGTACTCCGCCGACGAGAAGGAGCGCACCAAGCGGATGAGGGCGATGCGCAAGACCGTCGCCGAGCACGACGTCGCCGCCTGGGCCGGCTCGTTCCTCGAGGAGCTCGGGGGCACGGCCGTCACCCACGAGAAGAACGTGAAGCCCGCCAGTCGTTCCTGAGGGTCAGCGGGAGCCGTCGGTGACCAGTGCGACCTTGTCCTGGCTGGGCTCATGGCACCGCCTACCACCGTGGAACCGCTCGGTACCCTTCGCAGCATGGATCTGATCCCCAAGCCGGGGCAGATCGTGTCCGCAGCCTCCAACGTCGCGCACCAGATGTTGTACGGCGGGCTGGCCGATCTCCGTCCGATGCCGCGCACGCTGATCGACGACGGACCGCTGCGCGAGCTCTACCACTACCGACCGCAGAGGCACGTGCGCGACACCGGCGACCCGGTGCTGCTGGTCACCCCGCTCGCGGCGCCCGCGCTCTGCTACGACCTGCGACGCTCCTGCTCGCTGGTCGAGCACTTCGTGCAGGCGGGCCGGCCGACGTACCTCGTGGAGTACGGCGAGATCAGCTTCCGCGACCGCACCCTCGGCATGGAGCACTGGGTCGAGGAGGTCGTGCCCGAGGCGATCCGGGGCGCCAGCGAGCACGCCGGCGGCCGTCCCGTGCACGTGATCGGCTGGAGCCTCGGCGGGATCTTCTCGGTGCTGGCCGCGGCCGACGACACCGACCTGCCGATCGCCTCCCTGACCGTCGTGGGGTCGCCCTTCGACGTCTCCCAGGTGCCGCTGATCGCGCCGCTGCGCCCGATCCTCGACCTGGGCAACGGCGGCATCGTGACCCACGCTCTACCGGCTGGTCGGTGGCGCGCCGAAGCCACTGGTCCGGCGCGCGTTCCAGCTGGCCAGCGTTCAGAAGCTGGTGACCAAGCCCTACGTCCGACTGCGCAACCTCGACGACGCGGAGTTCCTGGCCCAGCTCGAGGCCGTCGACCGGTTCGCCGCCAACATGATCGCCTACCCCGGCCGCACGTTCGGGCAGCTCTACCACCGCATGGTGCGGAACAACGCGCTCAAGGACGGCGTGATCGACATCAACGGCCACGACATCCGCACCGACGCGATCACCCTGCCGGTGCTGGTGTTCGCCGGCAACACCGACGGCATCGCGCCGATCAACTCCGTGCGCGCGCTGGTGCCGCTGCTGCCGAACGCCTCCGAGGTGCGCTTCGAGATCGTGCCGGGCGGCCACCTCGGCATGCTGACCGGGCGCGCCGCCCGCGGGACGACCTGGCGGATCATGGACGAGTGGATCGCGGAGCACTCCACAGCTGACTCCGAGCCGGCCTCGCCGAGACAGTCGCCGGCGAAGCGGATGCCCGCCGCCGCGCGACCCACGCAGGCGACGACCGGCGGCGACCCGCCGTCGATCGGCGCCAACCCCGACCGCACCTACCGCTCCGCGTCGTCGCGGGGGCTCGCCCGCAAGTGAGACGTCTGGCGATCCTGCTCGTCGTCGCCCTGCTCGGCCTCTCCGGCTGCGGCGCCGACGGCACGACCACGGGCTCCGGCGGGAGCGCTCGACCTCGAGCGCCTCGGCGGACGCGACGACGATCCGCAGGTACGTCGCGCTCGGTGACTCCTACACGGCGGCGCCGTACGTCTACCTCACGGACGTCGCCAACGGCTGCCTGCGCTCCAGCGGCAACTACCCCGCGCTGCTCGGCGCGAAGCTCGACGTCGGAAGCACGTCGACGTCTCGTGCAGCGGCGCGACCAGCAAGGACCTGACCGGTCGCCAGAACACCTTCCAGCAGCAGACCGTGCCGCCCCAGCTCGCCGCGGTCACGCGCGACACCGACCTGGTCACCGTCGGCATCGGCGGCAACGACTTCGGCCTGTTCGGCTCGCTCGTCGGCACCTGCCCGATCAGCGGTCCGCAGGGCCGCATCTTCGCGCCGAGCGAGGGCGTCCGGTGCGGGCAGGTCGACGTGCGCGTGGCGTCCGCCGACGTCCGCAGGATCGGGGCCCTGATCACGCGCGACCTTCGCGCGATCCACCGCAAGGCGCCCGACGCGACCGTCGTGCTGGTCGGCTATCCCCGCATCCTCGACCCGACGCGCTCCTGCCCGAAGGTGCTGCCGGTCGCGCGCCGCGACACGATCGCCCTCAACGCGGTCACGCGCTCCCTCAGCCAGCAGATGAGGTCCGCGGCCGACCGGACGGGCTCCGTCTTCGTCGACCTGTACGCCGCCTCCAAGGGACACGACGCCTGTGCCGGCAAGAAGGCCTGGGTCAACGGCGTCCGCACCGACACCGGCCGGGCGGCGGCCCTCCACCCGTTCGCCGAGGAGCAGCGGGCCGCCGCGGGCCTGATCGCGCAGGCGATCGACCGGTAGCGCTGCACTAGATTCCTCCCATGCCGGAGGGGACCCTGGATCGTCGCCTGCGAGTGGGCTACGGGCTGGGATCGGTGGCGACCGGCACGTTCGGCACGGTGCCGGGGCTGATGCTGCTGCCCTACCTCACGGACACGCTCGGCATCACGGCCGCGCTCGCGGGCGTGATCGTCTTCGCGCCGAAGGCGTGGGACGTCGTGCTCAACCCGATCGCGGGCCGGATCAGCGACCGGTCCACCGACCCGCGTGGTCCGCGACGGCCGTTCCTGCTGCGCGGCGGGCTCGCGCTCGCGGTGTTCTTCGCGCTGATGTTCGCCTCGGTCGACCTCGGCTCGACCACCGCGGACGCGCCTGTGGGTGCTGGTGATGTTCGTGCTGTGCGCGACGGCCTACGCGTTCTTCCAGGTGCCGTATGTCGCGATGCCCGCCGAGATCACCTCGTCGTACGACGAGCGCACCCGGCTGATGACGTGGCGGGTCGGGATCCTCGCGTTCACGATCATGCTGAGCGGCGCGACCGCACCGGCGATCCGCGACGCCGTGGGCGGCCGGGCCGGCTACGCGGTGATGGGCGTCGTGGTCGCGATGCTGCTGGTGGCCGGGGTGGTCGGCGCCTACGTCGGCACCCGGCACGCGCCGGTCGGCGCGCCCGTGGCCGACTCGGCGGGGCTGCGCGACCAGCTGCGGATCGTGGCCGGCGCGCGAGACTTCCGGCTGCTGCTGACCACGTTCGTCGTGCAGGCACTCGGGGTCGGATCGATGCTGGCCGGCGTCGACTACATGTCGCGCTATGTGCTCGGGGGCAATGGCGCGGCGACGATCCTGTTCGTCTGCTTCGTCGGGCCGGCCGTGGTGCTGACGCCCGTGTGGGCGCGGATCGGCGGTCGGGTCGGCAAGAAGCGCGGGTACGTCGCCGCGTCACTGGTGCTCGCGCTCGGCGCGCTGCTGCTGGTCGGGGCGCGGTCGGAGCCGTCGGCGATGGTGTTCGGGGCGACCGCGCTGGTCGGGGTCGGCTACGCCGGTGCGCAGGTCTTCCCGCTGGCGATGCTGCCGGACGCCGCCGCGGTGGACGCCGCGTCGCACGGGACAGAACCGGGCCGGCGTCTACACCGGCGTCTGGACCGCGGGCGAGACGCTCGGCCTGGCGATGGGGCCGGGACTTTTCGCGCTGGTGCTCGCCCTGGGCGGCTACGTCTCGTCCACCACGGGTGACGCGGAGCAACCGTCGTCGGCCGTGACCGCGATCGTGATCGGGTTCTCGGTGATCCCGGCGCTGCTCACGCTGCTGAGCCTGGTGTTCCTGCGTCGATACACGCTCGACATCTCGGTCGTCGAGGAGTTTGCGCAGCAGTCATCTCGAAACCCGGAGGAGGTTCCATGAGCGACGACGTGCTCGCCCGGCTGCGGGCGATGCAGGCCGGCGACGTGCCGGTGCACGGAGGTCGCACGCTGGCCTACGTCTACGACAGCGGGCTGTCCGAGGCCGACCGGGTCGGCCGTGAGGCCGTGGCGGCGTACGCCGGGTCCAACGGACTCGACCCGACCGCGTTCCCGTCGCTGCTGACGATGGAGAACGAGCTGGTCGGCTACACCGCCGACCTGCTCGACGCGCCGCCGGACGTCGTCGGCACCATCACCTCGGGCGGCACGGAGTCGGTGCTGCTCGCCGTGCAGGGTGCGCGGGACAGCCGCCCGGACGTCGACCGGCCGCGGATGGTGCTGCCGATGACCGCGCATGCGGCGTTCCACAAGGCCGCCCACTACTTCGGGGTCGAGGCGGTGATGGTGCCGGTCGGTGCGGACCACCGGGCCGACCCGGTCGCGATGGCGCGCGCGATCGACGACCGCACGGTGCTCGTGGTGGCGAGCGCCCCGTCGTACGCACATGGGGTCGTGGACCCGGTCACCGAGATCGCCGGCGACGCGCTGGAGGCCGGCGTGCGCTGTCACGTCGACGCGTGCATCGGCGGCTGGGTCCTGCCGTACGCCGCACGGCTGGGGCGCGACGTACCGCCGTGGACGTTCGCGGTCGCGGGCGTCACCAGCATCTCGGTCGACCTGCACAAGTACGCCTACACGCCCAAGGGCACCTCGGTGCTGCTGCACCGGACCGCCGGGCACCGGCGGCCGCAGCTCTTCGCGAGCGCGCAGTGGCCCGGCTACACGATGCTGAACCCGACCCTGCAGTCCACCAGGAGCGGTGGCCCGATCGCGGGGGCCTGGGCGGTCGTGAACACGATCGGCGACGCGGGATACCTGACGCTGACCCGCGAGGTGCTCGAGGGCGTCGACCGGCTGGTCGCGGGCATCTCCGCGCACCCGGCACTGCGGCTGGTGGCCGAGCCGGACTCGACGCTGGTCGCATTCGAGACCGACGGGTCGTGCGACGTCTTCACCATCACCGACGCGATGACCGCGGCCGGCTGGTGGGTGCAGCCGCAGCTCTCGTTCCGTGGGTCGCGCCCGAACATCCACCTCTCGCTCTCGGCGGCCACCGCGCCGCTGGTCGAGGAGTTCCTGGAGGCGCTGGGTGCGGCGGTCTCGCGCGGCCGTCGCGTCCGGCCCGATCGCGATCGACCCCGGGATCGTCGAGTTCGTCCGCGCCCTCGACCCGGCCGCCCTGACCGAGGACGACTTCGACGGCCTGCTCGCCGCGGTCGGCATGAGCGGCGAGGGCGGCGTCGGGCTTCCGGACTCGATGGCCGAGATCAACGCCCTGCTCGACCTCGCCGAGCCGGCGCTGCGGGAGGCGTTGCTGTCGGCGTTCCTGGATCGGCTGGCGCGGCCGGTGCGGGTGGGCGCGTCGAATTCCCAAGGTATCTAGGGCTTTCCGCCCACTCCCGAGTGCTTCCTGACCGGGGTCGTCAAGAAACCTCGATACCTTGGTAAACATGTGACCCGTGAGCGCCCTCGCCAGCCTCGTCGAACGCCAGCTCGTCGCCCCCGACTGGGCCGCGGCACTGGCGCCGGTGGACGACCAGATCGCGCGGATGGGGGCGTTCCTGCGGGCCGAGATCGCGGCCGGGCGGTCGTACCTTCCGGCCGGCGACCACATCCTGCGGGCGTTCCAGCGTCCGCTCGCGGACGTCAAGGTGCTCGTGGTCGGGCAGGACCCGTACCCGACGCCGGGTCACCCGGTCGGGCTCAGCTTCTCGGTGGCGCCGGACGTGCGGCCGGTGCCGAAGAGCCTGGTCAACATCTACACCGAGCTGGTCGACGACCTCGGCGTCGAGCGGCCGGGCAACGGCGACCTGTCGGCGTGGGCCGACGCCGGGGTGCTGCTGCTCAACCGGTGCCTCACCGTCGCGCCGGGGCGGCCGGCCTCGCACCGCGGCAAGGGCTGGGAGGCGGTCACCGAGCAGGCGATCCACGCCCTGGTCGCCCGCGGCGGACCCGCTGGCCGCGATCCTCTGGGGTCGCGACGCGCAGGGGCTCAAGCCGATGCTGGGCGGCGTTCCCTGGGTCGAGTCCGTGCACCCGAGCCCGCTCTCGGCGCACCGCGGGTTCTTCGGCTCGAAGCCGTTCAGCCGGGTCAACCGGATGCTGACCGAGCAGGGCGGTACGCCGGTCGACTGGCGCCTGCCCTGGCCCTAGACCGTCGAGGCTCGTGCTCGTCTCGGCCCGGATCGCGCGGACGCCGATCATCGTGGCGAAGCCGAACACGGCGAGCGCGAGGACACCGTGCAGCGCGCCGAGGATCGGCACCGCGCCGGCGGCACCGCCGAGCCCCACCTGCACCACGACCATCACCAGCAGGATCCCGCGCCTGGCGGGCAGCGCCCGGGATCCTGGACAGCAGCGCCACCACCAGCAGCGCGATCGCGAGCAACGGGATGACCATCATTCCGTTGATGGCGTGGAGCGCATAGCCGCCGACCCCGGTGAAGTCGGCATCCGCCAGGGTGCCTTCGCCACCTGGTGCCCGTCGTCGACGTAGGACGCGAGACCGCTGACGGCGTACGCGATCGACGCGGCCTGGAGCAGAACGTCGAGGGCGATGGCCAGGGCGAGGTACTTGTACGCGGACTTCATGGTTCGATGATGGAGGCTGCTCCGGAGAATCACAGTCATCCGGCACCGTGTTGATTTAGTTGAACCTTGAACTAAGATGGAGTCCATGAACACGCGCATGCCCGCCCTGTACATCGGCCACGGGGCCCCGCCCCTGCTCGACGACCCGCTCTGGTCCTCGCAGCTGGTGGCCCTCGCCGGGCGACCTCCCGCGCCCGAAGGCGATCCTGATCGTGAGCGCCCACTGGGAGTCCGCGCCTGTCTCGCTGTCCGCGACCGGCCCCGGCGTCGGCCTGGTCTACGACTTCGGCGGCTTCGCGGAGAAGTACTACCGGATGACGTACGACACGCCGGACGCCTCGGCGCTCGCCCGGCGCATCGCCGGGCTGATGCCCGACACCGAGCCGGTGCACCAGCACCCCCGGCGCGGCCTCGACCACGGCGCCTGGGTGCCGCTGAAGATCATGTACCCCGAGGCCGACATCCCCGTCATCCAGATGTCCCTGCCCACGCAGGACCCCTACCGGCTGATGGCGCTGGGCGCCCGGCTCGCGCCGCTGCGCGACGAGGGCGTGCTGGTGATCGGCTCCGGGTTCCTCACCCACGGGCTGCCGTTCCTCACGGAGTTCCGGATCGACGCGAAGGCACCCACCTGGTCGGTGGAGTTCGACGCGTGGGCCGCCGAGGCGATGTCCCGTGGCGACGTGGAGGAGCTCGCGTCGTACCGCGACCGGGCACCCGGCATGCCCTACGCGCACCCGACCGTCGAGCACTACACGCCGCTCTTCGTCACGCTTGGGGCGGCGACCGACCTCGAGGCTCCCGGCGAGCAGGTGATCGACGGCTACTGGATGGGCCTCTCGAAGCGGTCCCTCCGCGTCGCCTGACGCGCCATGTGCGTCGCGGGGACGCGGGCACTGGCTGGCCGGCCGTTCTTCCACTTCACGAGGTAGCCCGGCGTGCGGTCGTCAGGGGTGGAAAGGGGCAGCGACGGAGGGAGGCCGCGCGGGTTCGCGCAGGTGGTCCGGGTGGTGGCTTGGCGGTGGTTGAGGAGGTTGCGCAGCAACCCTCCCGCCAGACCCCGCCGCCCATCTTCGGATCGCCTAATTCTCAAGGGCAAGCCGACGGATTCCACCCTTGATTCGAACACCAGTTCGACTAGAATGGGGCCATGATCCCGGGAGCACCACCAGCCTCGACACCGCAGCGGACACCGCTGCCGGGGTGCTCGCGTTCGCCCGGGACCGCCGTGCCGCCGCCGACGCCGCCGAGGCCGACCTGCTCCGCGCGGCCTGCGCGTGGGCGGACCTGCACCCGGCGGAGTCGATCGGGACGCGGTCCGGTTCGGCGACACCCCGGTCCCGGTCGCCGGACCAGGTGCGCCGCTGGTCGCGGAGTTCTGTGTGGCCGAGTTCGCGGCCGCGGTCGGGCTGCCCACCGAGACCGGCAAGGCCTACCTCGGTGAGGCCCTCGAGCTGCGGCACCGGCTCCCCAGGACCTGGGCCCGGGTCCGGGCCGGTGACCTGGCGGCGTGGCGGGCCCGGCGGATCGCCCGCGCGACCATCGCGCTCTCAGCCCGGCGGCGGCGGGGTTCGTGGACGACCAGGTCGCGGGGTTCGCGCACCGGATCCGGCCCAGCGGGGTGGACCGGCTGGTCGAGGAGGCGATCGTCCGGTTCATGCCCGACCGAGGCCCGGCGCCGCCGGGAGGCCGCCGCCGACGGCCGGCACGTCCACGTGCACACCGCATCAGGTGTCCTTCGAGGGCACCGTGTGGGTGCGAGGCCGAGGTCGACCTCGCCGACGCCCTGGACCTCGACACCGCCCTGTCGGCCGGCGCCGCCCGGCTCGCCGACCTCGGCTCGGCCGCCTCGCTGGACGTCCGCCGCTCCGAAGCCCTCGGGCAGATGGCCCGGCACCAGCTGTCCTTGGACCTCGACACCACGCACCGACGACCGCCGGCCACCCCGGCCCGACGCCGGCCCGGAAGTCGTGCTGCATGTGCACCTGTCCGAGCAGGCGATCACGGCACCCCGGACGAACCGGCTGCATCTGGCCCGGGTGGCGAACACCCGCAGCTTCGTCGACGCCGACCAGGTCCGCGCCTGGTGCGGCCGCCCCGACGCCACGGTGACGGTGAGGCCGGTGATCGACCTGACCGAGCACCTGCACGTCGACCAGTACGAGGTCCCCGACCGGCTCGCCGCCCAGGCCGCCGAGCGGGACCTGACCTGCGTGTTCCCGTGGTGCACCCGCCCCGCCGAGGCCTGCGACCTGGACCACGTGATCCCCTACGCCGAGGGCGGCACCACCAGCAGCGACAACATCGCGACCCTGTGCCGGCGCCACCACCGGCTCAAGACCCACCACTCCGGCTGGGGCTACACCGTGCTCGAACCCGGCTGCTACCTGTGGTCCTCACCGCACGGCTACCAGTTCCTGCGCGACCACCGCGGCACCACCGACGTCACCCGCGACCAGACATCGCACCCGCCCGACGAGTAGCGACCCCGCCCCACACCCCGCGCCCACACTCCCGGCGCGGGGCCACCGGCATGTCCCAGGTCGGATCAGCCGCCCGGCACCCACCTCCCCACCCAGCCTGCGAGCACGAGAGTCGGTGTGGGCGGGCCGGTGCGGGCGGGGCGCTGCCGGCAGGGAGCGTAAAGGGTGGCGTGGCGGCGCCGCAGTGCCCGACCCCAGCGGCGGCCGCCGCCGACACGGCATCCCCCAGCGACTGCCGGTAGCGACCCGTCAGCGCCGGACGGACCAGACCCTCGAGCCACCGACGCCTGACCCCCCTCACACGGCACAATCGACCCCGTGAGCATCCTCTCGATCCAGTCCTCGGTCGCCTACGGCCATGTCGGCAACAGCGCCGCGGTGTTCCCGCTGCAGCGGCTCGGCGTCGAGGTGTGGCCGGTGCACACGGTGCACTTCTCCAACCACACCGGGTACGGCGAGTGGCGCGGCCCGTTGCTGCCGGCCGACGACGTCCGCGCGGTGATCCAGGGCGTGGAGGAGCGCGGCGCCTTCCCCGAGGTCGAGGCGGTGCTGTCCGGCTACCAGGGCGGCGAGGACATCGGCGGCGTGATCCTCGAGGCGGTGGAGCGGGTCAAGGCGGCCAACCCGGCTGCGATCTACGCCTGCGACCCGGTGATGGGCAACGCGAAGAGCGGCTGCTTCGTGCACCCGGCGATCCCGGTGCTGCTCCGCGAACGCGTCGTCCCCCGGGCGGACCTGATCACCCCCAACCAGTTCGAGCTCGGCTACCTGACCGACACCGACCCGCACACCCTCGAGGAGACGATCGCGTCGGTCGAGGCGGCGCGGACGATGGGCCCGTCGACGGTGCTGGTGACCAGCGTGTTGCGCCCCGACGCCCCCGACGAGACGGTGGAGATGCTCGCGGTGCACGGCGACACTGCCTGGATCGTGCAGACACCGCTGCTGCCGATGAAGGCGAACGGCTCCGGCGACGTCACGGCGGCGCTGTTCACCGCCCACCTGCTGGCGACGTCCGACCCGAAGGTGGCGCTGGAGCGCACGGCGTCGAGCGTGTTCGACCTGCTCCGGCTCACCCTCGACAGCGGCCGGCGCGAGCTCCAGCTGGTGCAGGCACAGGAGTCGATCGCCCACCCGGCGGCGCAGTTCACCGCGACCGCGGTCTGACCTCAGCGCAGCGGGTAGTCGGCGTAGTAGGCGCGGGTGCGCCGGTACTCGTTGTCCGTGATCGCCTTGGTCTGCGCCACCGTCGCGCGGAACTCAGGCGGCAGCGGCTCGGCGCACCCGGCGCCCTTGCAGTCGTAGTACTGCTCCCAGACCTTCTGGAGCTTGCGCCGGACCCCGTCGTACGACGGGTCGTCCTGCCGGCTCTCCAGCTCCAGCGGGTCGTCCTTCAGGTCGTAGAGCTCGACCTCACCGGTCGAGTAGCGGACGTACTTCCATCGCGCCGTGCGGACGCCGCGCTCGTTGAGGGCGGTGTCGAAGCCCTGCCGCGGGGCGTGCCGGACGTAGGAGCGGTCGCCCATCCGGCCCTCGGTGACGACCGGCCGCGTCCAGCCCTGGTCGCCCTTCTCGATCGTGCGCACGAGCGAGATCCCGTCCGCGTCGGGCATCCCCTTCAGGCCGGCGTAGTCCGCGAACGTCGGCGCCAGGTCGATCGAGGTGATCGGGTCGAACCGCCTGCCGTGCCTGATGCCGGGGCCGGCGATCAGGAACGGCACGCGCAGCGACGGCTCGTGCGCCAGGATCTTGCCGGTGCGCTTGCGGTGCTCGCCGAGGAAGTAGCCGTTGTCCGAGGTGAACGCGACCACCGTGTCGGTCGTACTCCCCCAGCTTCTGGAGCCGCTGCAGCACGACCCCGATCTGCTGGTCGAGCACGAACAGGGACTCCGCGCGCTGCCGCGACACCTCCGTGAGCGCGGCCTTCTCCTCGACGTTGATGTCGGGGAGCTTCCGGAGGTAGCGCGGCTTGTCGCTCATGTCGGACTCGACCGGACCGACCGGCGGCACGCCGAGCGGATGGGTCACCTGGTCGTCGAAGAGGCCGCGCACCCACCGCGGCCGGGCCGGAGTGGAGAACCTGCCGAGCACGCCGTCGTCACGCAGCACCGGCGCCGGGTCGTCGGGCTCGTGGGGCACCCCGAAGTGCGGGGCCACGGGGGTCCACCAGACGAACCACGGGTCAGGCTTCTGCGCGAAGCCGGCGACGACGTCCTGCACCTGGTCCGCGAGCAGGCGGGTGGAGTAGATGCCCGGGTGCGCGACGACCTGCCCGTTGACGTTCTGGGTCATCGAGAAGTAGTTGTAGGTGCCGCCGTGCAGCGGGTCGCCGGCCGGGAACAGCCTTGTCGCTCCCGGCCATCCACTGGTCCCAGCCCGGCGGCACGTAGCGGAGCGAGGGCTCGGGTGCTGCCGTGGACGTGCTGGCGTGCGTAGCCGTTGAGGTACTTGCCCACCAATGCCGTCTGGTAGCCCCCGCCGTGGAGCACGGTCGCCAGCGTCGTCCGGTCGTCGAAGGCCTGGAACCCGAACGGGTCGAGGTGGCTGAGCACGTGGTGGTTGTGGGCGTACTTGCCGGTGAGGAACGAGGCGCGGCTCGGGCAGCAGAGCGGGTACGGCGCGAACGAGTTCTCGAAGGCGAGGCCCCGGCCCTGGATCAGCTTGCGCACGTTGGGCATGAACTTGAGCTCGTCCCAGCGCATGTCGTCGGTCTCGATCACCAGCATGTTCGGGCGCTTGACCGACGGGACGTAGCTGCGTCGGGAGGGTCTTCGCCGGGGGCGTCGCCTTCGGCCGGTCCGACCCGGATGAGCCATCGCCACACGCGGCCATGGTGCCGAGCCCGACGACGAGCGCCAGCACCGCCGCCACCGCCCGCCTCGTCACCGCCAAAGGCTATAGGTCGCTCGGTGAGCCCCCGCCCACGCCCGAGCCCACACCCGAGCCGGTGACAGGAGTCGAACCCGCGACATTCGCTTTACAAGAGCGACGCTCTACCAACTGAGCTACACCGGCGTGCGGCGCCATCGTAGTCGGACCCCGGGGCTCAGTCCGCGCGCGGCAGGAGCTGGTCCGGGTCGTCCTCGGGCGTGGTGAACGCCTCATCCGGCCGGTGGACCAGGACGTTGGCGAAGTAGTCGCGGGCGGTGTCGAAGATGTCCTGCTCGAAGCCGGCCCGCTCGCTGAGGTACCAGCGGTGCTCGAGGATCTGGTGGTACACCTCGGGACCCTCGAGCTTGACGCGCTGGTCGGGCGGGATCATCTCCAGGATCGGCTGGTAGATCTCGCGCAGCCAGGTGTTCGCGACCAGCATCCGGTCCTCGGCACCCACCCCCTGGTGCGCGGCGTACGACGAGATGTCGTTGAGCAGCACCCGGGCCTGGTTGTCCTCGACGTCGAGCCCGGTGAGGTCGCGGAACTCGCGCTGGTGGTGGCCGAGCTCGACCACCCGGGGATGGATCCGGATCGTGGAGCCGTCCCAGTCCGTGACCACGTCGAGCTCCTCGACGTCGAAGCCGAGGTCGTTGAGGCGGTTGACGCGCTGCTCGATCCGCCACATCTCGTCGGAGTCGAACTCCTCGACGCCGGTCAGCTCGCCCCACAGCGAGGTGTACCGCTCCTCGATCAGCTCGACGATGTGCCCCGGGTCGACCTCGTGGCCGACCAGCGCCCCGGCCTGCAGGTCGAGCAGCTCGGCGAACACGTTCTCGATCCCGACCTGCACGTCGTTGAGCCGCATGCCGTTCGGAGAGCTCGGCCTGCAGCTCACCGGTCTCCGCGTCGACGAGGTACGCCGCGAACGCGCCGGCGTTGCGACGGAACAGCACGTTGGAGAGCGAGACGTCGCCCCAGTAGAAGCCGGCCAGGTGCAAGCGCACGAGCAGCACGACGAGCGCGTCCACCACCATCGGCAGGCTCTCGGCCCGCATCCCGTGGCTGAACAACGACCGGTACGGGAGCGCGAAGCTGAGGTGGCGCGTGATCAGCGCCGCCGGCAGCTCCTCGTCGGCCGCCGTCTCGCGCCCGGTGACCACGCCGTGCGGGACCACCGCCGGCAGGTGCAACCGCTGGAGGTTGCGCAGGAGGTTGTACTCGCGCCAGGCCATCGGCTCCTGCGTCTCCTTGACCGCGTAGACCACGCCGTCGAGGCGGACGATGCGCACGACGTGGCGGGAGAGACCGCGCGGGAGCGGGACGACGTGCTCGGTCCACGCCTCCAGCGGCGCGTCCCACGGCAGCAGGAAGACGTTCTTGTCCGGACGGTTGGCGACGATCCGGACGGCCATGCCGACAGCGTAGGGGCGACGGCGTCAGCGCAGCAGGTCGCGCCCGACCACCATCCGCTGGATCTGGTTGGTGCCCTCGAAGATCTGGGTCACCTTGGCGTCGCGGAAGTAGCGCTCGACCGGGTAGTCCGCGGTGTAGCCGTAGCCGCCGAGCACCTGGATCGCGTCGGTGGTGACCCGCATCGCGGCGTCGGTCGCGGTGATCTTGGCGATGCTCGCCTGCCGGGAGAACGGGCGCCCGGCGTCCTTGAGCCGCGCCGCGTGGAGGTACGACGCGCGCGCCGTCTCGACGGCCACCGCCATGTCCGCGAGCAGGAACTGCAGCCCCTGGAACGACCCGATCGTCTGCCCGAACTGCTTCCGCTCGCCGGCCCACGCGACGGCGGACGCCAGCGCCGCCTGCCCGATGCCGGTCGCCACGGCCGCGATGCCGAGCCGGCCGGCGTCGAGCGCGCTGAGCGCGACCTTCATCCCGGCACCCTCGTCGCCGATCCGCTGGGCGGCCGGGACGCGGGCGCCCTCGAAGATCACCTGGGTGGTGACGTCGGAGTGCAGCCCCATCTTCTTCTCGGGGGCGCCGAAGCTCATGCCCTCGGTGTCCGCGGGCACCAGGAACGCGGACAGGCCACGCTTCGCGTCGTCGGAGGTGCGGGCGAAGAGGATGTAGTAGTCGGCGTGGCTGCCGTTGCTGATCCACTGCTTGACGCCGTCGACGACGTAGTGGTCGCCGTCGGCGCGCGCCCGGGTGCGGATGCCCGACACGTCCGACCCGGCCTGGGGCTCGGAGAGGCAGTAGGCGCCGAGCCAGTCACCCGAGAGCATCCGCGGCAGCCACTCCTCGCGCTGCTCGTCGGAGGCGTTGCGGTCGAGCACCGAGCAGGTCAGCGAGTGCACCGAGACGCCGACCCCGACGCTGGCCCAGGCGGTGGCGATCTCCTCGACGACCTGGAGGTAGGTCTCGTAGGGCTGCGCTCCCCCGCCGTACCGCTCCTCGAACGGCAGGCTGAGCAGGCCCGCCTTGCCCAGCACCCGGTAGGCGTCGGCCGGGAACTCGGCCTTCGCCTCGGCCTCGGCGGCCCGTGGCGCCAGCTCCTTCTCGGCGATCTCACGTGCCAGGTCGAGCAGGGCGCGCGCCTCGTCGTCGGGGAGCAGGCGGTCGACGGTGGTGGCCACGACCCGATCCTCGCATGCCACCCCCGATCGGGCCATGTCGCTCACCCTGGCCCCCACCTCTCCCGTGGTCATCGGGGGGCCACACCCGTCTGGGTCGCCGGGGCGACGCTCCTCTCGCCGAGGGCGCGCCCGGGCGCCGGACCTCAGCCCGGGTGGCGGGCCCGGTCGATGGCGTAGAGGGCGACCGAGGCGGCGACGCCGGCGTTGAGCGACTCCAGCGTGCTCGCCATCGGGATCGACACGATCTGGTCGCAGGTCTCGGCCACCAGCCGCGAGAGGCCCTTGCCCTCCGAGCCGACCACGACCACGAGCGGTCCCGTGGCCAGGTCGAGGTCGGGCAGGGACACGTCGCCGTCGGCGGCCAGCCCCACCACCATGCAGCCGGCGTCCTGGTAGGCCTTCAGCTGCCGCACCAGGTTGACCGCCTGCGCCACCGGCACCCGGACCGCGGCACCGGCCGAGGTCTTCCACGCGCTCGCGGTCATGCCCGCGGCGCGACGCTCCGGGATCAGCACCCCGTGGGCGCCGAACCCGGCCGCGCTGCGCACGACCGCGCCGAGGTTGCGCGGGTCGGTCACGGAGTCGAGCGCCACGATCAGGGCCGGCTCCTTGGCCTCCGCCGCACGGTCGAGGAGGTCGGCGGGGTGGGCGTACTCGTACGCCGGCACCCGCGCCGCGAGCCCCTGGTGCACCGCACCCTGGGTCATCTTGTCCATCTCGTGGCGCGGCACCTCGAGCATGCTGATCCCGCGGTCGGAGGCGATCTGGAACGCCTCCCGGAGCCGGCCGTCGCGCTCGGCGCCCTCGGCGACGAACAAGGTGGTCACCGGCATGTTCGCGCGCAGCGTCTCCACCACCGAGTTGCGGCCGGCCACCCACTCGGAGTCCGCGTTGGACTTCTTCTTGGGCCGGGCGCGCTCGCTGCGCTGCTGCTTCGCGCGCTCCTTGTAGACCTTGTGGTTGGGGCGGTCCTTGGCCTTCGGGGTCGGCCCCCTGCCCTCGAGGCCGCGCTTCACGCGGCCTCCGGACCCGGCCGTCGGGTTGCCCTTGCCGGTCTTCTTGATCGCGCCGCGACGCGACGAGTTACCTGCCACGTCAGTGTCCTGTCCGGTGGTTGAGCAGCGAGCGAAGCGAGCGTGTCGAAACCCCTGCCATCAGATCGTCCACTTCGGGCCGTCGGGGGTGTCCTCGATCTCGATGCCGGCCGCCTTGATCCGGTCGCGGATCGCGTCGGCGGCGGCGAAGTCCTTCGCCGCCCGGGCCTCGGCCCGCTGCTCCAGGAGCGCCGCGACGAGGACGTCCACGGCGGCCGTCAGCTTGGCGTCGCCGCCGTCCGCCGGAGGGCCAGCCCGGGTCGGCGGGGTCGAGTCCGAGCACGTCGAGCATGGCGCGCACCTGGCCGGCGGTCGCGGTCGCGCTCTCTCCCGCCGCCAGCTGACGGTTGCCCTCGCGCACGGCGTCGTACAGCACCGCGACCGCGGCCGGGGTGCCCAGGTCGTCGTCCATCGCGTCCGCGAAGGCCTCGCGGCCAGGTCTCGACGGGCTCGTCCACCGGGCCGACCGCGGTCGAGGAAGTTCTCGATCCGCGGCAACCCGACCGCCGCCTCCTCCAGCGCCTCGATACGAGAACTCGACGTGCGAGCGGTAGTGCGCGCCGACCATGTAGAACCGCAGCTCGATCCCGCGCACCCGCTTCAGCACCTCGGGGATCACCAGCGAGTTGCCCAGCGACTTGCTCATCTTCTCGCCGGCGGTGGTGATCCACGCGTTGTGCAGCCAGTACGACGCGAACGGGTGGCCGGCGGCGCGCGACTGCGCCTGCTCGTTCTCGTGGTGGGGGAACCGCAGGTCGACGCCGCCGCCGTGGATGTCGAACGCGGCGCCGAGGTACTTGCCGGCCATCGCCGAGCACTCGATGTGCCAGCCGGGGCGGCCCGGACCCCAGGGGGACGGCCAGGCCGCTGTCTCCGGCTCGGACTCCTTCTTCCACCCCTTCCAGAGCGCGAAGTCGCGCGGGTCGCGCTTGCCGCGCGGGTCGGCGTCGGCCGCGGCCTCCATGTCGTCGACGCGCTGGCCGGACAGCTCGCCGTAGGCCGGCCACGACAGCACGTCGAAGTAGACGTCGCCGGACCCGTCGTCCGCGGCGTACGCGTGGCCACGCCCGATCAGCTCGCCGATCAGCTCGACCATCTCCGGGATGTGACCGGTGGCGGCCGGTTCGTAGGTCGGCGGCAGCACGTTGAGCGCGGCGTACGCCCGGTCGAGCTCGCGGCTCATCACGTAGGCGAGGTTGTACCAGGGCCGGCCCTGCTCGGCGGACTTCAGCAGGATCTTGTCGTCGATGTCGGTGATGTTGCGGATGAAGTCGACCTGGTAGCCGCTGGCGACCAGCCATCGCCGCAGCACGTCGAAGTTCACCGCGGAGCGCACGTGGCCGACGTGGGGCTCCGACTGCACGGTGAGGCCACACACGTAGATGCCCGCCCGACCCTGCTCGAGGGGGACGAAGTCGCGCACCTGCCGCGTGGCGGTGTCGTGGAGGCGGAGAGTCACCGCCCGATTCTAAGGGCGCGACGCCCCGCGGATTGCCACAGTTATGTGACAGGAGACGACTACTGTGACTCCATGCGCCACCCGCGCCTCGTCGCCGTCGTGATCGGACTCGTCCTGCTGGGCGTGCCGATCGGCGTCGGCATGCACCATCGGGGGGTGCTGACGAGCGACGCGAACCTGGCGGCCGGGACCACCGCCCAGCACACGTACACGAGCTGGAAGGGTGCGGCCGGCTTCGACGCCGGCACGCACGAGGGCACCACGGTCGCCGACGGCGAGCTGGTGATGGGCACGCCGATCGGCACGAAGTCGCTCGGCGGCAGGTCCTGGCAGACGTCGCGCTGGACCTCGGCCTGGGCAACCCCCGCGCACGCGTTCACCCAGCTGGTGCCGTCGTGGAACGCCGCCACGCCCACCGGCACCCTGATCCAGGTGCGGCTGCGCGCGAAGGCCGCGTCCGGCGCGATCTCGTCCTTCGACACGATCGCCACCTGGACCCTGCGCGACGGCGAGTTCGAGCGCACCTCGTACGGCGCCCAGACCGACGACTTCGTCAACGTCAACGTCGACACCCTCCGCGCCGACACCGGCCACTCGCTGCGGGCGTGGCAGGTGCGGGTCGTCCTGCTGCGGCAGCCGGGCAGGGCCGGCCCGCGGGTGACCAAGGTCGGCGGGGTGGCCTCCCAGCTCGCGACATCGCTCCCGGCCACCTCGAAGCCGCTCTACGGTGCCCGCACCCTCGACGTGCCGCGGCTCTCGCAGATGATCCACCGCGGCGAGTACCCGAGGTACGGCGGCGGCGGCGAGGCCTGGTGCTCGCCGACCAGCACGTCGATGGTGATGGCCTACTACGGCCGGCGCCCGCCCGCGTCGGACTACACCTGGGTGAGCTCGTCGTACCGCGACCGCTACGTCGACCATGCCGCGCGCCGCACCTTCGACTTCCGCTACGACGGCACCGGCAACTGGCCCTTCAACACCGCCTACGCCGCCCACTACGTCGACGACGCGTTCGTGACCCGGATGGCGACCCTGCGCGACGCCGAGCGGTTCGTGCACGTCGGGATCCCGGTCGTCGCGTCGATCTCCTTCGACAAGGGCCAGCTCACCGGGGCGCCGATCGGCGCCACCAACGGCCACCTGGTCGTGATCGTCGGGTTCACCGCGGGCGGGAAGGTCGTGGTCAACGACCCGGCGGCACCGGACAACGGCTCCGTCCGGCGCACCTACGACCGCGGCCAGTTCGAGCGCGCCTGGCTCCGCAGGTCGGCGGGCCTCGCCTACGTGATCCGCGACGCCGCGCACCCGCTGCCGGCCCGCGAGGGTCACACCAACTGGTGAGCCTGCGGCTCCAGCAGCCGCAGATGTATGCCGTGGTCGCGGACGTCGCCGTAGCCTTCCGGTGGTCGAGCAGGAGCGCCAGCGAGCGGTGTCGAGACCTCGCTCGCGGCTGCGGGTCGTCATCGGGTCGAAAGGCGCAGCGACGGGGAGAGGTACGGCGCGGGGTCGCGGTCCGCTCCCCGGGTGGCGCGCATGGCGGTGGTTGAGGAGGCGCGCCAGCGCCGTCTCGAAACCACCACATCGAGGGCTCCAGAAACTTTCGAAATACTTCTCCACAGCTGCCCGGAATACCCCATTCCAGGCCCGGGACTGTCGGTGGCCGATGCCAGAATTCCCTGTATGGCAACGGCATTCGGCGACACCGGGCGCACCCGGTCGCGGCCACGGTCGCCGCCGTCTCCCGCCGACCTCGACGAGGTCGCCGGACCTCGGACTCTGGTCCCTGTCGCCGACCGAGACCGACGCCAACCTGCCGCGCTGGCCGCGCTGCGGCACCGGATCACCGAGCTCGAGCTCCGGCATCGCCACACCAGGCCGACCACCTCGACCTCGGCGCCGAAGCCGGCGCCGCCGACACCAGCAGCCTACTGGGCCAACACCACCCGGCAGACCAAACGCGACGCCAAACGCCGCCTCGCCCTCGCGCACGCCCTGGA
This sequence comes from uncultured Actinomycetota bacterium, assembly GCA_963754145.1. GTDB lineage: Bacteria > Actinomycetota > Actinomycetes > Propionibacteriales > Nocardioidaceae > Marmoricola. The sequence goes on along the minus strand of CAVWFF010000003.1, from coordinate 5,300 downwards.
CCACGACCACGAACCGGTCCGGGACGCGATGGCCGCCGGCCAGGTGTCCGAAGAGCAGGCCGCGGTGATCGTCAAGGGCGTCGACGCGCTGCCGGTCGAGCACCGCCGCAAGGCCGAGACCCACCTGATCGGTTGCGCCGCCGCCCACGACCCGGTCGCGCTGCGCCGGCTCGCCCACCACGTCCTCGAAGTCGTCGCCCCCGAGATCGCCGAAGCCCACGAGCTCCAGGCCCTGCAACGCCAGGAAGCCCTCGCCGAGGAAGCCTGCCGGTTCACCATCACCGACGACGGACACGGCCTGTGCCACGGCCGGTTCACCCTCCCCAGCCACGTCGGCGCCATGCTCAAGCAGGCGGTGCTCGCGATCAACTCACCCCGACACCGCCACCACTCCGGCACCCCCAAAGGGCTCGGGCACGCGTTCTGCGAGTACGTCACCCGCTACCCCGTCGACCGGCTCCCCCAGGCCGGCGGCGTCGACGCCACCGTGGTGGTCACCATGACCCTGGAGAACCTCCTCGGGGACAGCCACACCCCGGCGCTGTTGGACACCGGAGACCCGATCACCGCCGCCCAGGCCCGCAAGCTCGCCTGCGAGGCCGGGATCATCCCGGTCGTGCTCGGCGGCGACTCCGAGATCCTCGACGTCGGACGCGAGAGCCGGCTCCACGCTCAAGTACCAGCGGATCGCGATCCGGCTCCGCGACCAGCACTGCACCACCCTCGGCTGCGACTGGCCCGCCGCCCTGTGCCACGTCCACCACAACATCCCCTGGAGCCGAGGCGGCAAGACCGACATCACCGACGGACGCCTGCTGTGCCCCCGGCACCACTCCTACGCCCACTCACCCAAGTACGAGATGAAGACCATCCCCAACGGACGCGTCGTCTTCAGCCGGACGTGACCGCCGTGCTCGTCAGAGCCGGTCGAGCCACGGGTGGTCCGGAACCACGGTGGCGAGCGCCTGCCGCATCCAGGCTCGCGCCGGCTCCGTGAGGACCGGGAGGGTCGCCTCGAAATCGGGCTCGTCCTTCGCGCGGCGCAGCCGCGCCTTGTAGACCAGGACGATCTCGGGAAGCAGGTACCGGATGCCGTCGTCGGCGACCCAGGTGACGTCCTCCACGGGGGCCACGTGGTCGGGCACGAACTTGTTGGTCCAGAGCCCTCTGACGTCAGGCGTCAGGGGGATGTCGACGACCCACGGCGAGGCCGCGTCCGCACGCAGCCACAGTTGGCTGCGGGGGTCGTCTGCGGTCTTCCAGCGGTCGCCCAGCGGGTGGAGGACCCCGCCGACGTTGTTCCACGACGTGCCAGCGCCCTCTGCATGAACTCCACGAACGCCCGCACGTCGCTCGCCAGGATGGATACGTCCGGTGTCCTCGTGCTCCCTGCGGTAGCCAGTCGCTGCCTCGATCGCCCAACCGCCGATGACCCACCACGGACGGGGGAACCCGGCCATCTCCCTCGCGAAGGCCGCCGGTTCGAGGGGCGACCACGCGCCGTAGAGCGCCAGGAAGGCATCCTCCTCCGCCTGCTGCTCAGGAGTGCGTTCGAGCGGAACCCGGACTTACACGCTGTCGAGAGCGTCGCACATCGCTTCACTGCCGGAGCCGACAAATCTTGACACGGCTCGGGGCGAACGGCAGTCGTGGCACCCGCCTGCGCCCTATGGTGGGCACGTGGACCGGCGAATCTTCGGCATCGAGAACGAGTACGGCGTCACGTGCACGTTCAAGGGCCAGCGCCGGCTCTCGCCCGACGAGGTTGCCCGCTACCTGTTCCGCAAGGTCGTCTGCTGGGGGCGCAGCAGCAACGTCTTCCTCCGCAACGGCGCCCGGCTCTACCTCGACGTCGGCAGCCACCCGGAGTACGCCACCCCTGAGTGCGACGACATCGTCGACCTGGTCACGCACGACAAGGCGGGGGAGCGGGTCCTCGAGGGGCTGCTCGTCGACGCCGAGCGGCGGCTGCGCGAGGAGGGCATCGCCGGCGACGTCTACCTGTTCAAGAACAACACCGACTCGGCCGGCAACTCCTACGGCTGCCACGAGAACTACCTGGTCGGCCGGCACGGCGAGTTCGGCCGCTCGCCGACGTGCTGATCCCGTTCCTGGTGACCCGCCAGATCATCTGCGGGGCCGGCAAGGTGATCCAGACCCCGCGCGGTGCGTCGTACTCCGTGAGCCAGCGCGCCGAGCACATCTGGGAGGGCGTCTCCAGCGCGACCACGCGCTCGCGGCCGATCATCAACACCCGCGACGAGCCGCACGCCGACGCCGAGCGGTTCCGCCGGCTGCACGTGATCGTCGGCGACTCCAACATGAGCGAGTCGACCACCATGCTCAAGGTCGCCACCTGCCGACCTCGTGCTCCGGATGATCGAGGAGGGCGTGGTGATGCGCGACCTCACGATGGAGAACCCGATCCGGGCGATCCGCGAGATCTCCCACGACATGACCGGGCGACGCAAGGTGCGCCTGGCCAACGGCCGCGAGGCCAGCGCGCTGGACATCCAGGAGCGAGTACCTCTCCCGGGTCAGCGACTTCGTCGACCGTCGCCAGGCTGCACACGCCGATCATCGAGCGGGCGCTCGACCTGTGGGAGCGCGGGCTCAAGGCGGTCGACTCCGGCGACCTGTCCCTGGTCGAGCGCGAGATCGACTGGGTGATCAAGTGGAGCCTGATCGACCGCTACCGCGCCCAGCACGGGCTGCCGCTGGGGCACCCGCGGATCGCCCAGCTCGACCTCGCCTACCACGACATCCACCGCGAGCGCGGGCTCTACTACCTGCTGGAGAAGCGCGGCGCAGTCAACCGGGTCACCAACGACCTCGCCGATCTTCGCGGCCAAGTCGGTGCCGCCGCAGACCACGCGGGCGCGGCTGCGCGGCGACTTCATCAAGCGGGCGCAGGAGCGTCGCCGCGACTTCACCGTCGACTGGGTGCACCTCAAGCTCAACGACCAGGCCCAGCGCACCGTGCTCTGCAAGGACCCGTTCCGCTCGCACGACGAGCGGGTGGAGCGCCTGATCGAGGGCATGTGACGCCTCCCGGGTGCGGCGAGCGGTTCGTCGACCGCCCACTAGGCTGTCGGGCGGCATGCGAGCGACGAAGGGCGGCACGAGGCAGGTGGTCCCGGAGGCGATGGTGACGCGCGTGTTGCGACCTCTGTGCGCCCTGCTCCTGCTGCTGACGGCCGCCTGCGCCGCGGGCGGGGCCGACGGCAGCGACTCCTCGACGACCGCGATGCTCGAGCGGATCAAGGTCGGCGGAGCGGTCGGCGCCAAGCCCAGCCTGTCGTTCCACGCGCCCCTGAGGTCTCGGACTCCGGCTTCCGGGTGCTCGAGAAGGGCACCGGCGACCCGATCCGGCTCGACCAGCAGTTCCTGCTCCAGCTCACCCTCGTCAACGGTCGCACCGGCCACGTCGCGGTCTCGACCCTCGACCCCGGCCAGACCGCGAAGATGCTCCGCTACACCGACGAGGACCTGTTCCCCGTGCTGCAGAAGGCGCTCACCGGGCGCCGACAGGGTGCGCGGGTGCTGGTGGCCGCGTCCGCCGACGACGCGTACGGCGACGCGGGCGCACCCCAGTACGGGATCAAGCCGGGCGACCCGCTGGTGATGGTGGCCGACGTCGTCGCCGTCCCCCCGACCACGGTGCTCGACGCTCCCGAAGGGGAGAGGGTCCAGGCGCCCACCGGGCTGCCGACCGTGGTCGAGCGTGACGGGGAGGTGCACCGTCTGAAGTTCGGGCCGCGTGGGATCCCCAAGCCGAAGAAGCTGGTCGTCGTGCCGCTCGTGCTCGGCACGGGTCCGGAAGCGCGCTCGGACAGCCTGATCACGATCGACTACCTGGGCCAGCTCTGGAAGGCCCGCCGCGTGATCGCCTCGACGTACGGTAAGGCGCCGACGACGGTCTCGCTGGGCACCGGCAACGTGCTCAAGGCCTGGGACCGCGCACTGGTCGGCGTGCCCCGCGGGAGCCGCGTGCTGGTCCTCGCGCCGCCGTCGCTGGCCTTCCAGAGCACGGGGCAGCCGCCGGCGATCCCCGGCAACGCGACCCTCGCCTACGTGATCGACGTCCTGGGCGTGAGCTAGCCCGGTGAACACCAACAAGTCCGAGCGGCTTCTCAACCTGCTGATCCTGCTGCTGGTCTCGCGGAGCTTCGTGACCAAGGACCGGATCCGCGACGTGATCAACGACTACCGCGGCGGGTCTGACGAGGCGTTCGAGAAGATGTTCGAGCGCGACAAGGACGAGCTCCGCTCGCTGGGCATCCCGATCGAGGTCGGCCACCTCGACGCCTACTTCGACGACGAGGTCGGCTACCGGATCAAGCGCGACGCCTTCGAGCTGCCCCGAGGTCGAGCTGGAGCCCGACGAGGCTGCGGTGGTGGGCCTCGCCGCACGCGTCTGGCAGCACGCCGGGCTCGCCGACGCCACCTCGCAGGCGCTGCTCAAGCTGAAGGCGGCGGGCCTCCCTGTCGACCGCGAGGCGCTCGACGTCGTGCAGCCACGGCTCGTGGCGGACGAGCCGGCGTTCGACGCCGTGTGGGCTGCGACCCAGTCCCGTACCCCGGTCGCGTTCGATTACCGGCGCCGCGGGCTCGGCGAGCCGACCCGCCGCCACGTGCAGCCCTGGGGGGTCGTCTCAGCCCGCGGACGCTGGTACGTCGTGGGTCACGACTCCGACCGCGGCGAGCCCCGGCTGTTCCGGCTCTCGCGGATCGTCGGCGACGTCGCCACGGAAGGCAGGCCCGGAGCTTCGTCGTACCCGACGGCACGGACGTGCGCGCCCTGACCCGCTCGCTGGCGCCCGAGCAACCCGTCGGACGGGCGACGCTGCGCGTCCGCAAGGGTGCGGCCCAGGACCTGCGCCGGCGCGCGGTCTCCACCGCTGACATGGGGGAGGGCTGGGACGTGCTGGAGCTGGAGTACGCCGACCTCGACACCGCGGCGGGCGAGGTGCTGGCCGCGCTCGACGCTGTGGTGGCGGTGGAGCCGCCCGAGCTGCGCGACCTAGTCGTCGAGCGGCTCACCGCCGTCGCGGGCCCGTCGGCGTGAGAACACCCCACGAAGACACTCGCTCCGCTCCCGTCTCCGGGACCCCAAATGAGCGGCGCCGCGAGCAGGTGCGCGACGGCTGGCGCTGGTGCCCTACCTCAACACCCACCCCGAGGTGGCGCTCGAGCAGGCCGCGCGTGACTTCGACGTCCCGGCCCAGCAGATCGTGCGTGACCTCAAGGTGCTCTGGTACTGCGGGCTGCCCGGCCTCGGACCGGGCGACCTGATCGAC
>CAVWFF010000002.1:0-118570 GCA_963754145.1 uncultured Actinomycetota bacterium | reverse complement strand
CGAAAGTTGGGCTGACCAACCCGCCCTGAGCAATGCGCTCGCCCGGCTGCGCACATTATTTCGCGATCCGCTCTTCGAACGGCGCGCGGGAAAAATGCAACCGACGCCGCGCGCCCGCCAGTTGCTCGTCCCGCTCAGCGAGGCGATCTCGAAACTGCGCGAAGCTCTTGAGACCCAGGCGGCCTTTCGGCCGGACGCATCCGACCGCGAGTTCCTCATCGCGACGAACGATTATGTCGATTCCCTCCTCCTGCCGCGGGTCGTGCAACGGTTGCAGCGCGACGCTCCTTCAGTCGCGCTCCGCACAGTGCGCACCGATTATCTTTTTCTCCCCCCGGTCGAGCGTTTGCAATCGGGCGAACTCGATTTGGCCCTCGGCTTTTTCGGCGAAACGCCGCGGCCGAATCCTGGACTGCTAAGCAGGCGTTTGTTAACCGGGCGACTGGTTTGCATTTTGAGCACGACCCATCCGCGTGCCGGCCGCCAACTCAGCCTGCGCACCTTCGTTGAGACCCCGCATGTCCGCGTCATGTATCCGGGCACGGAGCGCCAGGGAAGCATCGATACCATCCTGCACAGTCGCGGATTATCACGGCGCATCGCAGTCACGGTGCCGCATTACCTGACGATCCCGGCGATCGTTGCGAAATCGAACTTGCTCGGCGTCGTCCCCGAGGAGATGGCCCGCCGGGCAGCGCGATCGCTTCGGCTCAAAATCTTCAATCCTCCCATCGCGCTCCCCGACATCACGGTCATGATGATCTGGAACGAGCGTGCCCAATTCGATCGCGCACACCGCTGGTTTCGCGAATGCATCGCCACCGCGAGCGAGGCGCTCCCCTGATTATCGCTTTTTCCTGCGAGACACAATCTCGCCGGTCTTTGGCGGGAAACCGCGGGCGAATCCGACTACGCCGTAAAGCATGAGGAGCGCGCCGATCGGCACGAGCCACACACCGGTACCCGGATCGCCGTCGTAGGTAAAGAAACCGCCGAGCAGAAAACCGCCCGGCAAAAGAATCGCCGCCCAGATCAGCGCAAAAGAAACCGAGGGCGCAGCCTGAAACCCTCCACTCCTCGAATCGTCAGGCCGGCAGCGATATTGACCAGTGCGAGCATCGTCCCATGGAAATGTCCGAGCGTGAACATGAGCCGGCGCACTTCATTCCCGACATCGAGATACCATCCGATTTTGAAGCCGTGCATCGTCTCCAGCACGATCCCGAGGCAGACGTAAACCGCCAGCGCCCACCAGCCGAAGCGAAGATGTCGATTGGAATAATTCATGAAGCGCGCACGGAGCTAGTGTTTGTCTTACATTCCCTCATTCCGCCAGCACGATTGGCTTGTCGTCACGCTCGCGACGCAGGCGGCTGAACACATCCTGTTGGAAGCGACCCTCGGGGTCGAGGGCGGTTTTTGGATCGAAGTTCGGATTCGCCGGGCGCATTTCGCTCCACCACTTCTCATAACTTTGTTTCACCGCCGCGCCGAGCGCTTCGGCGTCCGCGGTGTAGGTGAATTTGAAATCCGAAAAACCGGGCAGAGTCTGCAACGATTTCCAGGCATCGAAGCGGACGGCGGCATAAGGATCGAGCAAGCTGTAAATCAAATAAGGATAGAGCCAGTCGCGCCCGGAAATTTTCTGCGCCGGCTCCCAGCCCATCCCCCAGGCGAGCAACGCGCGCTGGCCGGCATCGCCTTTCACCAGCCACTGCACCGCGGCCGAAATCGTTTTGTCATCGTCCGACAACTCCGGCACCGGCTGCTGATACCAGGCATTTAACTTATCCGCGGTCCAACTGAGCGTTTCGATCGAGATGACAAAGATTGCAGGCGTTGGGCCGCCCGTAGTCGAGGCTTTCGCGCACGTTAGGCGAGGAAACCTGGTGGCTTCGCATGGCGTGGAGCAAGCCGAAAGTGGTGTGCGGCATGTGGCAGTTGTAACAGCGGCTTCCGGCGGAATCGGCGTCATGATGGGTGTGACTCGTCAGTCGCGCGGTCATCTCCTTGTGACATTGCAGACAGGCCTGATCGGAATCCATCTTCGGCGCCAGTTGATCGCTCCTCGCCCATGTATTGAGCGCGACCCGGGTCGTCGGTCGTCGGATGCATCTCGTGACAGGAAATGCAGGAAAAATTTCCGCCTTTGAAGCAGGGCGACTCCTGCACGCCATTTGTTTCCCGCCCGGTCACTCGAATCATTCCGTCTCCCCAGAAGCGGTTGCGAAAAAAATCCGGCTCCGTTCGCCGGATGAAATCCTTCTGCGTGGAATGATCCTGTTCGTTAGGCTGAACGACGAACCGTTGCACGAGGTCCTCTTTCCCCGGACGAAATTTCCCGCCGTGCCGGTTCCAGTCGAGCTTCGCGTCCATCCCGTTGAAGGCCCAGACGCTGTGACATTGGCCGCAGACCAGAGTCGATTCCGGTCCTTTCATCCGTTTGGCGTTGGCGATCGTGGGATCGGCGCTTTTCGTCAGGTGAAGTTTCCAGCGCCGGAGCGGGTTGCGATTCGCGTCGATATGCTCGCGCCCTTCGCTGTGGCAGGCCTCGCAGGCGATGCCGAACTCGGCCACCATCGTATCCCACTTGTTGCCCTCGACAAACTTCGACAGGCCCTGCGTGACATGGCAATCCATGCACGCGCCATTCCAGGAGCCGATCGAATAAGCCTCCTTCGTCTCCGGCGGCATGAGAAAAGTCTGCGTCACCGGCGCCCACATTTTCTCCGCGATGATGTAGGCAAAGGGAAATTGCTCGAGCGTGCGTCCCTGGCCGGTCTCGTTCCACAAAATCTGGAGGGTATGCGAGCCGGTCAAAAGCACGACCTGGCGTGGCGGACCGTAGTCCTTCTCGCCTAACGAACGATCGGAAACGAAAATGTTGTCGCCCCTGCGTTCCAGCTTGTATTGCCGGCCGGCGAAGCTGAGTTCGACGTTCCTCGCGTCGGGAATCAACGTCGCGGGTGTCGCGACCTGCGTCATGGTCCGATGAAACGACGCGTGCCAGCTCGCGTAGTTTCCCGGATGACAGGCCCGGCAGGAATTTGAAGTCACGTAGTCTCCCTCTTGGGCCGCGATCGGTCGATTCGTCGGTGCGCTCGCGGCTGACGACGAGTGGTGCGACACGTCCGCGAGCACGATGGCCACGGCGACCACCGCCACGAGGACGGCCAGCCAAAAGAAAAGCCCGGAATGCAATCGCTTGAACATGGGAAGTGCTTCGGCGCGCGATCACTTTTACGAGACGAGATTTTCTAGAGCCACCTCACGATCGGCGGTTTCAAGACAGCGCTTTCTTCATCTGTTTCTTGTAGCAACTGTGTTCGGGTTCAACTGCATTGAGGGGCGCGGGCATACCTGTTGTGGCAGGGATCGATGATCCCGGTCTCTTGTATCTACGGTGCGCTCTCCCAGCGCATTCGGGGACAAACACGGACGTAACGGCAAACCAACGATCCGTCCATTTTCGCTTTCCCTTCGTAGAGAACCTTGATGCCAGCCATCGGCACCTGGGATCTCTTGCTCCTTCTCGACCTCTTTATCCGCATACCGATGACGGTTCGAACAATTTCGCAGACTGCGGGGCCTCGGCGCGTCGCTGCTTCAAGCCAGCTTGTGCAGAATGGTCATCTGGTTTGGAGCAGGATTTCGCCGCCAAAAATCTTTCCCAAGATTCCCGCGAAAGAGCGAGCCGCAAAGTTTCGCTCTTCGCACTTGTTGCTTCGGCGGCGCGCTGGAGGCTCATCCATTTCCTCGATGCCTTGGCCGGACCTAACGGGCAGCGCCGCCACCGGCTTCCCGCTTGGAAAGCCCGCTTCAAAAACTTTGTTTTTTCGTTACAGCCTGGGTTCCCGAATGTGATATCTTCCTAACGATGGCAGATGATCGCTGGCGAGCCGCAAGGCCCGCCAGAGGAAAGTCCGAACACCAAACGGCAGCATGCCGCGCAAAACGCGCGGGCGCGGTTCTCGCAAGGGAGTCGCGACGGAAAGTGTCACAGAAAACATACGGCCTTTTGAGCGCGCGAGCGTTCGTTAGGCAAAGGTGAAAAGGCGAGGTAAGAGCTCACCGCTCGGCGCGCAAGCACCGAGGCAGGAAAAACCCCATGCGGTGCAAGACAGAACAGAGGAAGGGCAGCCGGTCCGCTAAGTCCTCGGGTATCGTCGCATCACGCCAGACTATAGCGGCGGTCTATGACCGCCGACGGTGGTTTGGCGGGCGTTCGGCGCAGGCCGGACGAGATAAATGATCATCGCCCCGAAGAAATTCGGGAACAGAATTCGGCTTATCGCCATCGATATGAAGGGCGTTCTCGGAAACGAGGGCGCCCTTCCGCTTTTTGATTTGAACCGTGTCACCCGTGGTCCTCTCTCACTGTCTTATCCCGGAGCGAGAAACGGCGTCGCTTTACGCGGAAGGAACCCGCCCCGAGAGTCGCGCCTGTCGATGGAATTGAAAGTTCGAGATTGGAAGATCCCCGCCGCGTGGCTCACGCTCTGCGTCGTCTGGAGTTCGACCTGGCTGGTGATCAAGATCGGCTTACGCGATCTCCCGCCGGTTTCTTTTGTCGCCTGGCGATTCGTAGTCGCGGTCGTGGTGTTGCTCATCATCTCGGTCGGTCGCACCCACCTCTTGCCGCGTCGCCGCTCCGATTACCTCGTGCTTGGTTTCACGGGCTTGCTCATGTTTTCTGTGAATTACGCCCTCCTTTTCTGGGCTGAATTACATGTCTCGTCAGGTCTGGCCGCGGTCATCCAGGCGTCGATTCCGATCTTTGGCATGATCTTCGCGCATTGGATGTTGCCGGAGGAACCGTTGCGCTGGCAGCGTCTCGCCGGCGCACTGGTCGCCATTTTCGGCGTCGCGCTCATCTGCGCGCGGCTGCTCAGCTTTAACGGCTGGCTGGCCTTCCTTGGCGGCTTGGATCTGCCACGAGGCGGTCGCTTGCCGGGATCGCGGTCGCCGCCCGCGCCGATCACGACGATCAGTCGTCCGGGAGTCAGCGGCCGCAGCGCCTCCAGCGCGGCGGTCACGGCGTCGGGCTTGTGCGCGTAGTCGACGATCGCCAGCCATCCCTGGCCGACGTCGACCCGCTCCAGCCGGCCGGGAACCCCGGCACCGTCGGCGATGCCGGCGGCGACCGCTGCCGGGTCGAGCCCGGCCTCCCCCGTGGCGGCGATCGCGCAGAGCGCGTTGGCCACGTTGAAGTCGCCGGCCAGCGGCACGCCCGCCGGGAAGCGCAGCCCGTCAGGGCCCTCGACCGCGAACGTCGCGCCGTCGGGGGCGAGGGCGACGTCGACGGCGCGCCAGTCCGCGTCGTTGCCGAGGGCCGAGAAGGTGCGCAGCGGGATCGAGGCCTCGTCGAGGAGCCGCCTGCCGTAGGCGTCGTCGAGGTTGACCAGGCCGCGGCGCGCCCGTTCCGGGGTGAACAGCGAGGCCTTCGCCGCGAAGTAGTCCTCGACGTCCTTGTGGAAGTCGAGGTGGTCGCGGCCCAGGTTGGTGAAGGCGGCCACGTCGAAGACCACGCCGTCGACCCGCCCCATCACCAGGGCGTGGCTCGACACCTCCATCGCGCAGGCCGTGACGTCGTGCTCGCGCATCACCGCGAACAGCGCGTGCAGGTCGGGTGCCTCCGGCGTGGTCAGCGCGGTCTTCACGTCCGTGCCGGCGATCCGGGTGCCGACCGTGCCGATCACCGCGGACGTCGTACCGGACCCCTGGAGCCCGGACTCGGCGAGCCTGGTGGTCGTGGTCTTGCCCTGGGTGCCGGTCACGGCGAGCAGCGTCAGGTGCTCGGCGGGGTTGCCGTAGACCCGGGCCGCCAGGTCGCCGAGGACGGCGCGCGGCCGCTCCACGACGAGGGCGGGCGCCTGGGTGACCCGCGCGGCTCCGTCGGCGTCGGTGAGGACGGCGACCGCCCCGGCCGCCACGGCGTCGTCCGCGTACGCCGCCCCGTGGGCGCGCGCACCCGGCAACGCGGCATACAGGTCGCCGGGCACCACCCGCTGCGAGCTCAGGCTGAGCCCGGTGACCGCCACGTCGTCGGCCCCGTCGGGAGCCGGGACACCGAGCCACTCCGCGACCTCGTCGAGCCCCGTGCGGACCGGGTGACGCGGGCGGGTCCAGCTCAGGTCGGGCACACCGGCGACGCTATCGAAGTCACCATTCGATCGGCAGGTTGGCCGGCTTCGTGCCCGTCGGCACCACCCCGTAGCGGGCGAGCAGGTAGGACATGATCCTGCTGAACGCGGGGCCGCCGATCGAGCCACCGCCGCCGCCGTTGCGGGGGTTCTGGACCACGACGTAGACCGTGAACCGCGGCTTGTCGGCGGGGGCGAAGCCGGCGAAGGAGACCGTGAACGTGCCGTCGTAGCAACGGCACTTCTTGCCGACGCGCTGCGCGGTGCCGGTCTTGCCGGAGACGCGGTAGCCCATCACCTGGGCGCCGGGCGCGGTGCCGGTCTCCGGGTTGGGCACCATCTCCATCATCCTCGACATCTGCCGCGCCGCCTTCGGCGAGATCACGCGGTGCTTGGTCGTGTGGTCGGTGCCGACCTCCTGGCCGGCGTCGGTGGTCGCGGACCCCTTGACCAGGCTGGGCGTGACCAGCTCGCCGCCGTTGGCGATCGCGTTGACGGCGGTGGCCATCTGCAGCGTGTTGACGCTGATGCCCTGGCCGAAGGAGACCGTGGCGTGGCCGACCTTGCCCCACGAGGTCCAGTCCGGCAGCTGGCCGTTGGTCTCGCCGTACAGCCCGACCCCGGTCTTCGTGCCCAGGCCGAACGCGCGGAGGTGCCGGTAGAGGTCCTCCGACGAGATCTGCGTCGCGGCCAGCGTGGTGCCGATGTTGGAGGACTTGGCGAGCACGCCGGTGGTGGTCAGGTGCAGCCGGTCGTGCGGGAACCAGTCGTGGATCACCCGGTCCTGCACCGGCAGCGTCGCCGGCACGGTGATCGGGGTGCGCGGGGTCAGCTTGCCCTCGTCGAGGAGCGCGCTGATCGTCAGCACCTTCTCGACCGAGCCCGGCTCGTAGACGTCCTGCAGCGCCCGGCTGCCGAGGTCGTTCTTCCTCGCATGCGCCGGCGTGTTGGCGTCGTACGTCGGGAAGTCGGCGAGCGAGAGCACCTCGCCGGTCTGGGTGTCGAGCACGACCGCGGAGCCGGAGTCGCTGCGGGAGCTCTGGACGGCGCTGCGCAGCACGCGCTGGACGTACCACTGCAGGTCGCGGTCGATGGTCAGCTGCAGGGAGCGGCCGTTGCGCGGCTCCACCGTGCTGTTGTCGCCGAGCGGGATCCGGTTGCCGTCGCCGACCTCGTAGGTCTCCTGGCCGTCCTTGCCCTTGAGCCGCTTGTCGAACGCGAGCTCCAGGCCCGCCATCGCGGCGCCGCTGTCACCGAGGAAGCCGACCAGGTTGGCGCCGACGTCCTTGGCCGGGTAGTCGCGCAGCGGGTCGGCCTCGGTGTAGACGCCGCCGAACGGGATCTTGCGCAGGTCGGGGTCGGTGATCGTGCTCCTCACCGCGTGCTGGATCTGCTTGACCACCTGGGTCGCGAGCGTGGAGGGCACCCGGCGGTCGAGGTACTGGAAGCGGCTCCCCGGCTTGGTGAGCTTGGCGCGTACGTCGAAGTAGTCGAGGCCGAGCTCGTCGGCGAGGATCCGGGCGATCATGCCGCCGTACTTCGTGGTGACCTTCGGGTCGGCGATCAGCATCAGGCCGTCGACCGACTCGGCCAGCGCCACGCCCTTGCGGTCCAGGATCGTGCCGCGCCTGGCCGGGAGGACGACGGTGGCGGCGCCCGCCTGCTGGGCGCGCGCGGCGTACGCCTTCGGGTCGAGGCCCTGGAGCTGGAACAGCCGGACGCCGAACACCGAGACCACCATCGTGATCACGACCAGGAACACGCGCAGCCGGTTGTGCGCCGACCCGCGGCCGGTCCCGGGCGCACTCCGCCGGGATCGGCTGCGTGGCGCTGGGCTCAACGGTTCGTCTCCTGGCTGCCGGAGGGAGTCCCATTGCTACCTGCCCGGCCGGCTCGATCGGTGGCGACACTGCGGTCCTGCGCCGACTTCTTCGGTCGCGGCCGTGCGCGGGACGACGACCTTGACGATGCGCGGCTTCGGCGCGAGCACCTTCGGCTTCGCGGCGGGCAGGGTGTTGATCCGGATCGCGTCGAGCCCGGTGGCGGCCACGGGTTGGCCGAGCACCTTGCCGTCGGAGAGCCGCACGAAGGCCGGGTTCGGCGGCGGCACCATCCCGATCTTCTTGGCCCGCGCCGCCAGCTGCTGCGGGTCGCGGAGCCGCTCGAGGTCCATCGCCAGCGACTGCTGCCGCGCGGCGAGCGCGTCGGCCCGGTGCTGCAGCGCCGTCGCGGTGAACGCGTTCTGCTGCATGGTCGTGTTGAAGGCGAGCAGCCCGGCGACGCCGCCGGCCAGGAGGAGCACCACGAGCACGACGAACGGGGCCCTCGGCGCGTCCACCCGGCGGCTCGGCACCACGGTGAGCCGGGCCCGCTCGACGGCGGCGTCGGCGAACCGCGGGATGCGGGTGCGGGCCTGGCTGAACAGGGTGCTCATCGGGGTCCCCGCGAGAGCGTGAGCCCTTCGACAGGCTCAGGAGGGGCCGCAGCGAGCGGTCTCGTGGGGTGGTTCATGCTGCGTCCTTCCGGACTCGTTCGACGGCGCGCAGCCGCACCGATGCGGCGCGCGGGTTGGCTTCGATCTCCGCGGGCGAGGCCTGCTCCGACCCGCGGGTGACCAGGCGCAGGGCCGGCTCGTAGCCCTCGGGCACGACCGGCAGGTCGGGCGGCACGGTCGAGCGGGTGCGTGCGGTGAAGGCCTGCTTGACCAACCGGTCCTCGAGCGAGTGGTAGCTCATCACCACGACCCGGCCGCCGACGCCGATCACGTCGATCGCTCCCGGGATCGCCCGGCGCAGCACCCCGAGCTCGTCGTTGACCTCGATCCGCAGCGCCTGGAACGTGCGCTTGGCCGGGTGCCCTCCGGTACGACGGGCGGGGGCCGGGATCGTGTCGCGGATCAGGTCGACCAGCCGGGCCGACCGGTCGAACGGCACCGTGGCGCGCGCGCGGACGACGGCCCGCGCGATCTGGCGGGCGAACTTCTCCTCGCCCCAGTTGCGCAGCAGCCGGGCCAGGTCCTGCTCGGAGTAGTGGTTGAGCACGTCGGCCGCGGTCGGTCCGGTGCTGTCGTCCATGCGCATGTCCAGCGGCGCGTCCTCCGCGTAGGCGAAGCCGCGCTCCCGCACGTCGAGCTGCATGGAGGAGACGCCGAGGTCGAACAGCACGCCGTCGACCGACGCCAGCCGCAGGTCCGCGAGCACCTCGGGGATCTCGTCGTACACGGCGTGCACCAGCGTGATCCGCTCGCCGTACGCCGCGAGCCGGGCGCCGGCCAGGTCGAGCGCGTGCTGGTCGCGGTCGACGCCGATCACGCGGGCCGACGGGCAGCGTTCGAGCACGGCCTCGGCGTGGCCACCCAGGCCGAGCGTCGCGTCGACCAGCACCGAGCCGGGGTGCTCGAGCGCGGGCGCCACCAGGGCGACGACCCGGTCGAGGAGCACCGGGACGTGGCGGGGGTTCGTCACGTCAGCGACCGACGTGGACGACGCTGATCAGCACCAGGGCCAGGACGCTCGAGGTGACCAGCGAGAACGCCATCACCATCAGGCCGTCCCGTACCTCGTGACGTACGCGCCGTGCCGGCGTGATCCCACTCATCGGACTCGACCCCCAGATGCGTTGCGGTGCGGTGCGGCGTTCGTAGAGCCAGGTTCTCCGTCCGCTCCACTCCGGGTTGTCTCGCGTGAGGGGACCATCTGGCACCGGGGAAGGTGCGCCAGAGTGTCCCTGGGGTTGTCACGTGAGGGAGCCGGAGCGGACGTGAGCCTCGTCCTGCGACCGCCGCTGTGCAGTTGTGTGTGCTGCCTTCTAGTCCTCGACGAACCCGAACGGCCCGTCGAGGTTCGCGAAGGTCTCCTCGGCACCGGACTGCTGGTCGCGCCAGGTCTCCGGGTCCCAGATCTCCGCGTGGTCCATCACTCCGACGACCAGGACGTCACGGTCCAGGCCGGCGTAGCTCCGCATCCCCTGGGTGAGCGTGATGCGGCCCTGCTTGTCGGGCGCCTGCTGTGCGGAGTTCGAGAACAGGTAGCGGATGTGCTGCCGCGTCGTCTTGTCGGCCTGGCTCTTGCGGGCCAGGTCGGACGTCATCGACTGGAAGCCCGCGAGCGACCAGACCTGGAGGCAGTGCTCCTGGCCCGGTGCGATCATCACGTCCTCCGTCAGCAGATCCCTGAACTTCGCCGGGAGGAACAGACGCCCCTTGTCGTCGAGCTTCGGCGTGTGAGTGCCCGTGAAGAACATCGGTCACTCCCCACTCCACGGCCCGACGCCCACCTGCAGCGCCATTTCCCTCCACTGCGCTCCACTCTACTCCACTTTGCTCCACCGTCAACCATTTCCGTGCTCGTGTCCTCCCTCCTGCGCGTCGCCGCTCCCCCTCCCCTGGCCCGCGCTCAAACCGGCCCAAACCGGTCACGGTTCGATCGCATCCGCTCGAGCGCGCGACAGGCTGTGGGCCGATGAGGTTCACTAGGAGCCACCCACCGGACCCACCACAGGCCGGCGGTTCTCAGTAGTGCGGAGTTGGGGGTCGACAGGGTTTGAGTACGACGCAGCAGTCGCTGGAGCGGGAGCCCGACGCCGAGGGGCTCGCCGAGCTCGGGGCGGCCGCCAAGCGCATCCAGAGCGCGGTGGAGCAGGTGATCGAGGGCAAGCCGGACGTGACCCGGCTCGCGCTCGTCGTCCTGCTCGGTGAGGGCCACCTCCTGATCGAGGACGTCCCCGGGGTCGGGAAGACGATGTTGAGCAAGGCACTCGCCAAGGCGATCGACTGCTCCGTGCGCCGGATCCAGTTCACGCCCGACCTGCTGCCCTCCGACGTCACCGGCGTCTCCATCTACAACCAGGAGACCCGCGACTTCGAGTTCCGGCCCGGCGGTGTCTTCGCCAACATCGTCGTCGGCGACGAGATCAACCGCGCCTCGCCCAAGACGCAGTCGGCGATGCTCGAGTGCATGGAGGAGCGGCAGGTCACCGTCGACGGGACCACGTTCCACCTGGAGTCGCCGTTCATCGTGATCGCCACCCAGAACCCGATCGAGATGGAGGGCACCTACGCGCTGCCCGAGGCCCAGCGCGACCGGTTCATGGCCCGGGTGTCGATGGGCTACCCGGTCAAGGCGGCGGAGATCGCGATGCTTGCCTCGCACACGACCACCAGCCCGCTGGCCGACCTGACGCCGGTCTCCGATGCCGCCGAGATCCGCAAGATGATCGAGGCAGTCGGCACCGTGCACGTCTCGGTCGCCGTCCAGCGGCACGCGGTCGCGATCGCCGAGGCGACCCGCCGCTCCGACGACCTGCGGCTCGGCGCCTCCCCGCGCGCCACGCTCCACCTGGTGCGCGCCGCCAAGGCGTCGGCCGCGCTCGACGGCCGCGACTTCGTCATCCCCGACGACCTGCTGACGCTGGCGCCCCACGTGCTCACCCACCGGCTCCTGCCCACGGTCGAGGCCGCCGCTTCCGGGCGCGGTCCCCGCGAGATCCTGAACGGCCTGCTCGCGCAGGTGCCGGTCCACCAGGGCTGAGGGAGAGCAAGGTGCGTTCGGCACTGCAGGCACTCACCGTCCGCGGACGGGCCTTCCTCGCGTCCGGGCTCACCTCGATCTTCTGCGGCCTGGTCCTGATCGAACGCGACCTCACCCGGATGGGACTGCTGGTCGCCGCGCTGCCGCTGGTGTCGGCGATGTACGTCGCGGGGCGCTCGCACCACCTGCGCCTGCACCGCACGGTCACCCCGCCCCACCTCAACGTGGGCGAGTCGGCGAAGGTGCTGGTCACCGTCGAGAACGGCGGCGCGCCCACCAGCGTGCTCCTGATGGAGGAGCAGCTCCCCTACGCGCTCGGCGGTCGGCCCCGGTTCGTGATCCAGCCGATGGGCCGCGGCGCCCGCGAGCGGCTCGAGTACACCGTGCGGCCCGAGATCCGCGGCCGGCACTCGCTCGGACCGATGCAGGTCCGGCTGCGCGAGCCGTTCGGGATGGTCGAGCTGCGCGAGGAGATCGCCGGCGCCGCCCACCTCCTGGTCACCCCGCGGGTCGTGCCCCTGTCGGAGATCCGGCTCGGCGGCGGCTGGTTCGCCACCGGCGACGACCACCCGCGCTCGTTCACCGTCGGCCGGGTCGCCGACGTGGTGGTGCGCGAGTACCGCCGCGGCGACGACCTGCGGCGCGTGCACTGGCGCTCCACGGCACGCATGGGCGAGCTGATGGTGCGCAACGAGGAGCAGCTGTGGCAGGCCCGGGCCACGGTGATCCTCGACAACCGCGCGGTCGCCCACCGCGGCACCGGCCCCGGCTCGTCGCTCGAGGGAGCCGTCTCGGCCGCTGCGTCGGTCGCGGTCCACCTGTCCTCGCTCGGCTACCAGGTGCGCCTGGTCAGCGGCTCCGGCATCACCGACGCCTGGCACGAGCGCGGTCGTCCGCTCGACCCGTTCCCGCTGCTCGAGGAGCTCGCCGTGGTGACGTCGACCGACGACCGTGAGCTGCCCGACATCACCCTCGGCGAGGACGTCACGGGCGGCATCGTGGTCGGCGTGCTCGGCGCCGTCCAGCCCGAGGACTCCTCGTGGTGGGCCCGGTTCCCGCGGCACAGCGCGCAGAGCCTGGCCCTCGCGCTCGACGTCGAGTCGTGGGGCCAGCGCGCGCAGGAGGGCGACCTGCCTCCGTCGACGATGTGGCTGGCGGGACAGGGCTGGCGGGCCACGAGCTGGCGCAAGGGCGACGCGCTCGCCGCCGCGTGGAGGGAGCTCGACCGATGACACCCCACAAGATCGCACCCCGATGACTCAGACCACCACCCCACCTCCGGCGAGCGCCGCCCCGCCGCCGCCCTCCCCCGCGTCCGTTCCCGTGGGCCGCCGCCGTCCCGACCTCAGCGACCCCTCGATCCTCTTCGCCGGGCTCGGCACCGCGCTGCTGGCCGGGCTGACCGGGTGGTTCTCCCTGCTCTCGTGGCGTGGCATGGCCGACGAGCCGTCCCGCTACACCGGTCCGCTGCTGACCGCGGCGATGCTGATCGCCCTGGTCGGCTGGGTGGTCCGCCGGTTCACCGCCCAGCCGGCGCTCGCGCTGCTGGCGCAGCTGGTGGTGCTGGCGCTGTGGGTCGAGCACCGGGTCACGGGAGGGCTCCCCCGCCCGTCCGGCTTCCGCCAGGTCTGGAACGAGGTCGTCGACGGCGCCGAGGCGGCGCAGCGCTACGCGTCGCCGGTCTCGGTCGACCACTCCGAGTTCCACTTCCTGCTGCTGGTCAGCGGGATCGGCATCCTGCTCGCGGTCGACCTCCTGGTGTGCGGCATGCGCCGCGCGGCGCTCGGCGGACTGCCGCTGCTGCTGGCGATCACGATCTCCGCGAGTGTCCTGCTCAACCCGGTCGACTGGGTGGTCTTCCTGCTCACGGGCTTCGGCTGGCTGGCACTGGTGGCGATCCAGGAGACCGACCGCGCCGGCTCGTGGGGCCGCGGCCCGGCGGTCCGCCCCCGGCTGACCGCGGTCGGCGGGCTCGCCGCCCGGATCGCGGTCACCTGCGGCCTGGTGGCCGTGGTGCTCTCGAGCGCCCTGTCCTCCCAGGGACGCACGTTCGGCAGCTTCGGCCAGAACGGCGGCAACAGCTCGATCAACGTGAGCAACCCGATGCTCGACCTGCGCCGCAACCTCGTGCAGGGCGAGGACATCCCGCTGGTCTACGTGAAGACCGACGACTCGGCGCCGTCGTACCTCCGGACGACGGTGCTCGACGACTTCACCGGCTCCAGCTGGCAGCCCACCGACCGCGACTTCGACAGCACCAGCGCGATCGACGGGCAGCTGCCGCCGGCGCCGGGGCTGACCTCGACCGCGCCGCCGGCCAGCCACAACTGGCAGATCCGCGTGTCCGAGTCGTTCGGCAGCCAGTGGCTGCCGCTCCCCTACCCGACCGGCAAGCTCGACGTCGACGACAAGTGGCGCTACGACCCGGAGACCCTCGACGTGATCGGGGTGGGCAACACCAACGCCTCCGGCCTCACCTACAACGCGACGGCGCTCTCGCCGCGCATCGACAGCACGGCACTGCGCGAGGCGGCGGCACCGCCGGCCTCGCTCCGCGCCCGGATGACGGACCTGCCGAACGGCCTCCCCGCGGTCTTCCAGCGCACCGCGCGCGAGGTCACCAAGGCGGCGAAGAACGACTTCGACCGCGCGGTCATGCTGCAGGACTGGTTCCGCACCGTGGGTGGCTTCGAGTACAGCCTCCGACCGTCCTCCGGCACCGGTGCCTCGACCCTGCAGAAGTTCATCACCACCGACCGGGTCGGCTACTGCGAGCAGTTCTCCGCCGCGATGGCCGTGATGGCGCGCACGCTGAACATCCCGGCCCGCGTCGCCGTCGGCTTCCTGCGCGCCGACCGGGACAAGGACACCTTCGTCTTCAGCGCCCACGACCTGCACGCGTGGCCGGAGCTGTACTTCGACGGGGTCGGCTGGATCGTCTTCGAGCCGACGCCGCAGGACCGCACCTCCGCGGCGCCGTCGTACACGACCCAGGCGCTGGGGCAGAGCCCGACCGACGTACCCAGCGGGTCGGCGACCGCCACCGCCCAGCCCACGAACCAGAAGCCGGACGTGGTCCCGGAGGACAACGCGGGTGCTGCCAACCAGCAGGGCGGCGGCGCCAACACCTGGCTGATCGTGAGCCTGGCGGTGCTGCTGCTGATCATCATGCTGCTCCTGCCCCGGGTGCTGCGCGGCTCGACCTCGCGCCGGCGCTGGTCCACAGCCCACTCCGCGGAGGCGGTGGCGGACGCCGCCTGGTCGGAGGTCCGGGCGACCGCGGTCGACCTCGACCTGGACTGGTCCGACCATCGCACCGTGCGGGCCAACGGCCTGGTCGTGCAGCGCGAGGTGGTGCCGACGTACGAGGGCCGGCGGGCGATCGACGACGTGGTCACGTTCGTCGAGCTGACCCGCTACGCCCGGGCGCGCGAGCTGTCGGAGGACACCCGGGCGCGGATCGAGAAGGACGTCGAGACCTGGCGCGAGGCGGTCTACCAGGCGGTGGACCGCAAGCGGGCCCGGCGGGCGCGCTGGTTCCCGCGCTCGGTGACCCGGGTGGTCACCGACCTGCTGCCGACCCGGGGGCCGAGGCCGCGTCGCTGAGCGACGGGCGCGTGGTGGCGTCAGAAGCCGTTCTGGTCGCGCCGGCGCTGCCAGCGCTCCTCGAGCCGCTGCATGAAGCCCTGGCGGGACCCGCCCTTGGGGCGGCCGCCGCCGGTGCGCCGCGGCTTGCGGCCGCTGCGGCCGCCCTGGATCATGCTCAGCCCGGCCGGACTGTCGGGCGTCTCGAACCGGCCCTCGGTCGGGGCCTTCTCCGACGCGGCCTGACGACCTCGCCAGGCGCTGAGTCCGAGGGTCGCGGAGGCCAGCATGATCACGAAGCCGATGACGGCGACCCACGTCTGCGGCATGATCGCGCCGGTCATCAGGAGCACGACGCCGACCACGAACGCGACACCGGCCGCCACGATCCGGGTGCGGGTGGCACGCGCGAAGGTGTTGCCACGCAGGGTGGACGCGAACTTGGGATCCTCCTCGACGAGGGCGCGCTCCATCTGTTCGAGCAAGCGCATCTCTTCCTCGGAGAGCGGCACGAGATCCTCCCGGGCAACGTGTGAAGGTTTCCAGTCTAGGCAGGCTGTCCGGCTCTCGGTACCCGGGAAGCAAAAATCACAGGAAAGGTTGGGGTGGTCTCGGTCCGGCCGGTCACGGTCCGGTCACGGCCGGGGTCACGGCCGGTCTCCCACGAGCAGCGTCGCCGGGCGTACGGCGTGGCCTCCGAACCGCAGGACCGCCGCGTCGACCGCCCGGTCGGCGGCGGCCCAGCCGTGCTCCCGCTCGCCGAGCACCAGCTGCCGGTGCACGCTGGTGCGCGGCACCAGCCCCTCCACCCGCACCCCCACCAGCCGGATCCGCGCCCGCTGCAGGCCGAGCCCGGTGAACAGGGCGGCCGCGGTCGCGTAGACCTCGCTGGTCACGTCGGTGGCCTCGGGCAACGTGCGCGAGCGGGTGATCGTGGTGAAGTCGGCGAACCGCACCTTCAGGGTCACCGTGCGCCCCGCCAGCTTCGCCGTGCGCATCCGGCCGGCCACCTTCGCGCTGAGCCGGAGCACCTCGCGCAGCACCACCTCCCGGTCGTCGGTGTCGCGGCCGAACGTCTCGTCGCTGCCGATGCTCTTGTCGGGCTCGTGGTCGCCCCTCTTGACCGTGATCTCACGCCGGTCGTCGCCCCAGGCCAGGGCGTGCACGTGGGCGCCGGCGTGCGGCCCGAGCGCCCGCTTCAGGGTCGGCAGCGGGGTGTGCGCGACGTCGCCGAC
Organism: uncultured Actinomycetota bacterium; assembly: GCA_963754145.1. Lineage (GTDB taxonomy): Bacteria > Actinomycetota > Actinomycetes > Propionibacteriales > Nocardioidaceae > Marmoricola. Next base: position 102,079 of record CAVWFF010000002.1, on the reverse strand, counting down.
GGTGACGCAGCCCGAGCCGGTGCAGCTGCTCGCGGGTCTTCTCGCCCACGCCGTAGAGCTCACCGACGTCGAGCGGGTGCAGGAACGAGGTCACCCGGTCGGTCGGCACCACGACCACGCCGTCGGGCTTGGCGCGCCGGCTGGCCAGCTTGGCCACCGACGGCGCGGCGGCCACCCCGACCGAGCAGGTGATGCGCTGCTCGTCGTACACCCGGGCACGGAGGTGCTCGGCCACCGCGAGCGGTGTGCGGAACCGGCGCAGCGTGCCGGACACGTCGAGGAACGCCTCGTCCAGCGACAGCGCCTCCACCACCGGGGTCACCTGCCGGAAGATCTCCATCACCGAGGACGACACGGCCTCGAAGTCGGTGTAGTCCGGGCTGAGCACCACCGCCTGCGGGCACATCCGCCGGGCCCGGGTCATCGGCATCGCCGGAGTGCACGCCGAACCGGCGGGCCGGGTACGTCGCCGACAGCACCACCCCGCGATGCCCGCCGCCCACGATCACCGGCAGGTCGGCGAGGTCGGGCCGGTCCCGGATCGCCACCGATCGCGAAGAACGCGTCCATGTCGACGTGGAGGACGTGGCAGCCGGCGGAGAGGTCGGCGGTCATGGCGAGAATTCCCAAGGGATCAGGAATTCTTCGGGCACCCTCGATGACTTCCCAGTGTCTGGCGCTTCCAGGGCATGCTGCCCTGGAAGCGCCGACGTACCTGGGATCGACCGCGACCTCAGTGCGTGGCGAGCACGTGCAGCTGGCGGCGAGGGTGAGGTACTCGGGGCGGTCGGCGACGGCGCGCTCGAGGTCGAGCAGGGCGGCGCCGGCGCCGGGCTCGAGGTCGAGCAGGGAGCCGGGGCACCAGGTCGGCGAACACGCGGACGGCGTGCACCGCCTGCGGGGTGAAGCCGCTGCCGGCGAGCAGGTCGGTGACCTCCGGGGCCGTGAACCGGCGCTCCCCCGACGGTGTCGTCGCCGGTGCCGTCGAGCGCGGCGACGGCCTGGCGGAAGTGGCCGGCCATCGCCCGGGCCAGGACGGCGGCGTGGCGCTGGCCGACCAGCAGGGACAGGGCGCCGCCGGGACGGAGCACCGCGCCGATCGTGGCCAGCGCCGCGGCCGGGTCGTCGACGAGGCCGAGCACGCCGTGGCAGAGCACCAGGTCGGCCTCGTCGGTGACCACGTCGGCGCAGCCCGGCCAGGTCGCCCTGGACGCCGGTGACCCGGTCGGCGACGTCGCTCTCGGCCGCCCGCCGGCCCAGCGCGGCGAGCGCGTCGGGGCTGGGGTCGACCACGGTGACCTGGTGGCCCTGCTCGGCGAGCCGGACCGCGAACCCGCCGGTGCCGCCGCCGATGTCGAGGATCCGGCCACCCGGTGCGCCGAGCACCTGCTGCACGGCGTCCCAGACCACGGCGGTCCGGACGGCGGTGCGGCGTTCGAGGGGGCGGTGCTTTTCGGGGTCCCCGCCGGAGGGCGAGCGCAGCGAGCCCTCTGGTGGGGTGAGGTCCATGTCGCCAACCCTAGGGCTTTCATCCCGTGCTCCCGGGGCTGCGGTGCCACAGCTTGCGGGCCACCTCGCCGGTGACCTGTGCCCGGTGGACTGGCCGGCCGGCTTGATGTCGGCGTACGGCGACATCCGGAACCCGCTGCTGTGCACCATCACCCGCTGGGCCGCCGGCCCCGGGTCGACCTCCGCGACCGTCTCCGGCACCCGGTCGATCTCGGCCAGCGCACGCGTCCACCCCGCCGGTGCTCCACCGGTCGGCAGCAGGCCGAGGTCCCAGGCCCCGGTCGCGCGCAGGGAGATGCCCCGCCGCCCGGTCCGGCGCACGCTCGCCGCGCACCACCAGCAGCCAGGACCCGAACACCGTGGAGGCGTAGGGACCCTGCACGTCCTCGAAGAACGTCGCGTCGACCGGTCCGGTCGCGTCGTCGAGGGTCAGGAAGATCACCCGCCGGCCGGACCGGATCGGCGGGGTCTGGGTGGCCACCTTCACCCCCGCGACCAGGATCTGCGCTGCGGCTGCGCTGCGCGAGCAGCCCGGTCGAGCGGACCACCCCGAGCTGGTCGAGGAACCGCTGGTGGAAGTCGAGCACGTGGCTGCTCGCGTCGAGCCCGAGGATGTCGAGCTCGGCGCGCACCCGGTCGGACGTCGGTCATCTCCGGCAGCCCGCTGCTCTCCCCCTCGGCCGGTCCGTCGCCGAGGTCGAGCGCGAGCTGCACCGAGGTGACCGGTGGGGCCGGCCGCGTGGCCCGGGACTGGGCCGCCGCCCGTTCGCGCACGGACAACCGGGGCCCGCCATCTCCTGGCCCTCGATCGGGATCTGGCGTGCCGGACGCCGGCCCGACGGAGCACGACCGCGCGCGGCCCGCTCCAGCGCCCGGCCGTGCCGGTCGAGGTCGGCGACCTGGAGCAGCAGGTCGCGCCGGGTGACCCGGCCGCGCCGGCGCAGGTCGCCGGTGGCGCCGATGCCGTAGACCGTGTCGAACGCCCCGGCCTGCACCAGCCGCTCGGCCACCGGCCGCGACACCTGGGCGCGCTGCCAGAAGTCGGTCAGCGAGGCGTACGGCGCGCCCTCGCGCGCGGCCACGATCCGGGCCACCTCGGCCCCGGTGATCCCCTTGACGTCGGCCAGCGACGAGCCGGATCCCCCAGCCGCACCCCGGTCCACGGAGGCACGCTCCCCCAGCACCGGCACCAGCGACCACCGCAGCTGGACCTGCCGACACCCGGCGGTCTCGTCCGGTCGGGTCGGGGTCGGGTCGACCGCTGCTCCACGACGTAGCGGTCCTCGGAGGCGTTGACGTCGAGCCCGAGGATCGTGATGCCGAGCTGCCGGGCGTCGTCGAGGATCAGCCGCTTGGGGTACATGCCCGGGGTCGTGGGTGAGCACCCCGGACAGGAAGTGCGCCGGGTAGTGCGCCTTGAGCCACGCCGACTGGTAGGTCGGCAGCGCGAACGCGGCGGCGTGGGCCTTGCAGAAGCCGAACGACGCGAACGCCTCGATCACCTTCCAGACCCGCTCCACCAGCGGCCGGTCGTAGCCGCGCGCCAGCGCCCGCGGGTAGAACCACAGCCTGGTGTCGGCCATGCCCTCGACGTCGCCGAGCGCGCGCCGCCACTCGTCGGCCTCGGCGAACGTGCAGCCGGTGAACTGCTGGATGATCTCGATCACCTGCTCGTGGAAGACCACGACGCCGTGGGTGCCGGCCAGGATCGGGCGCAGGTCGTCGTGCAGGAACAGCGGCATCTTCCAGCCCTGCTTGGCCTCGAGGTACGGCGTGATCATGTCGCTCTTGACCGGTCCCGGCCGGAACAGCGAGATGTCGGCGATGATGTCCTCGAAGTCGTCGATGCCGGACTTGCCGACCAGCTCGCGCTGTCCCGGCGACTCGATCTGGAAGACGCCGAGGGTCTTGGACGCTCGAGATCATCTGGTACGTCGTCGGGTCGTCGAACGGCACCTGCGCCTCGTCGTCGAGGTCGAGCCGGATGCCGTCGAGGCGCTCGATCTCGGCCACCGCGTGGGCCATCGAGGACTGCATCCGGATGCCGAGCACGTCGAGCTTGAGCAGGCCGAGGTCCTCCACGTCGTCCTTGTCGAACTGGCTCATCGGGTAGCCCGCGAAGCTGGCCTCGACCGGGGTGCGGTCGAGCAGGGTGGCGTCGGAGAGCAGCACCCCGCACGGGTGCATCGCGATGTGGCGGGGCAGGCCGTCGAGCTTCTCGACCAGGCCGAAAACATCGAGGTCGCACGCCGGCCCTCGGCCAGCCCGGACGCCCGCAGCTCGGGCAGGTCGCGCAGCGCCATCCGGGCGTCGCGCGCACGGATGTGCGGGAACGACTTCGCGATCGCGTCGGTCTCGCCCGGCGGCATCCCGAGCGCGGCGCCGACGTCACGGATCGCGTGGCGCACCTTGTAGGTCTCCATCATCGACACGCACGCGCAGCGCTCGGCGCCGTAGCGGTCGAGGATCGCCTCGTAGACCTCCAGCCGCCGCGCGGACTCCACGTCGAGGTCGATGTCGGGCAGCGAGGCGCGCAGCGGCGAGAGGAACCGCTCCATCAGCAGGTTGTGCCGGATCGGGTCGACCCCGGAGACCCCGAGCAGGTAGTTGACCAGGCTGCCCGCGCCCGACCCGCGCGCCGCGCACCGGATGCCGAGCTCGCGGATCAGGTCGGTGACGTCGCCGACGGTGAGGAAGTACGACGCGAAGCCGAGCCCGCGGATGATCTCCAGCTCGTCGGCCAGCCGCTTCCAGATCCGCTGCCGGGGTGCGTCGCCGTAGCGCCAGCCGACCGCGGCCTCGCACCGCGCCCGCAGTGCCGCGTCGGCCGGAGAGTCACCGAGGCAGGAGGAGTCGCGCGAGCGCGGCCGGGCCTCGGACCAGCCACCCCCCGGTTCCTGAGCCTGTCGAAGGGCGAACTCCGGGAAGTGCACCTCGCCCAGCCCGAGGTCCTCGCGCGGGTCGAGCACGCACCGGTCGGCGACCGCGCGGGTGTGCGCGAGCAGCCGGGTGCTGTCGTGGTGGCCGTCGAGGCCGGCGTAGCGGCAGATCTCCTCGGCGACCTCGTGCATCTCCTTGCCGGACTTGAGGAACCCTTCGGCGTTGCCGCGGTCGAGATGGCGGACGTCGAGCGGGACCAGCCGGCGGGCGGCGTCGAGGACGTCGACGGTGGGGGCGTCGGCCCGGTCGGCGTAGCGGACCGCGTTGGACAGCACCACCGAGAGCCCGGACTGCCCGGCCCAGCCCGGCCATCCGGGCGGCGTGGGTGGACGAGCCGGGACCGCTGCCGGCGATCCGGTGGGAGACCGCCTCGACCAGGAGGTCGTGCGGGCCGACCGCCGCGCGCCAGCGGTCGAGCACCGCCCGGCCGAGGTCGTCGCGACGCAGCGTGGCCGCCCGGCCGAGCTCGGAGGCGGGACCGAGCAGCACCAGGACGTCCTGGCCGGCGACGTGCTCGGCGACCAGGTCGAGCGAGCAGACCGGGTCGCCGCGCTCGCCGGCGAGGTGGGTCGCGGAGACCAGCCGGCACAGCGCCGCCCAGCCGCTGCGACCGCTGGCCAGGAACGTGACCCGGGGCAGCCGGGCGTCACGGAAGGCGCCGCCGCGGACCGGAGTCCTGTCCAGACGGTGGCTGCGCAACGCCTTCGAGACGGGCCTTGACGGCCCTCCTCAGGGACCGCCTCGCTCGACCAGCGTCAGAGGACCACCGTCGGGGTGACCGCGAGGTCGACGCCGAGGATCGGGCGGATCGCGGCCCGCTGGCAGGCCTTGGCGAACCGGACCGCCCCGTAGGTGCCGTTGCGGTCGGTCAGCGCGAGGGCGTCCATCTCCTGCTCGGCCGCCCGCTCGACCAGCGCCTGGGGGTGCGAGGCGCCGTACTGGAGCGAGAAGCCGGAGGCGACGTGGAGGTGGACGAAGCCGTCAGGCAACGTGCCCCTTCCTGCCGGCGAGCGCCGGAAGCGCCACGTGTCGGGTGAGCCCGAGGGAGGACTCGACCAGGGCCAGGAACCGGTCGGCGTCACGGAGCAGGTCGTCGGCCTCGCGCTCGGTCACCGCCCGCGTGGACCCCGCCTCGGCGGCGGCCCGCTTGCCCGCGCCGGCGGCGAAGAACGTCGCCCACTCCGCGAACTCGGGTGCCACCTCGGCGAGCAGCACCCAGGCGTTCTTCTGCGGGCGGCGCCGGGCGCCGGGCACCGGGCGCGCGCGGGCCGCGAGCAGCCCGGCGGTCGCCCGCAGCGCCGCGACGTGGGCCAGCGCGTAGCGGGCCGGCACCTCGGCGGTCAGCGCCGCCTCACGCAGCGACTCCGCGGCCCGGTCGAGGTAGGAGTGGGTGGCGGCCGGGAGGTAGCCGGTCTCGTGCATCGTCATCACCACGCCTCTAGTCCACGCAGCCGGTCAGCCGCCAGCCACCGGTCGACCAGGAGAAGGTCAGGTCGAAGACCCCGAAGCCGGGCCGGCGAACGGGGTCGTCGGGGTCGTCGGGGGGGATGGCGACCGCGCGCCCCCGCGGCGTCGCCTCCACCCGCCAGACCTCGCGCTCGGCGAGCAGGTCGGGGCTGGTCAGCGTCGCCACCGTGCCCGCCACCTCCGGCTGGTCCTCGGAGCCGATCACCGCCCGCACCCCGGCGGACTGCCACCAGGGGCCGGTCTCCACCCAGTGCGCGACCACGTCACGCACCTGCCACAACCGGCCGTGCCAGAGGAACTGCTCCGGCCCCTCCACCGAGCCGGTGCTGCCCTGCACCCGCCCCTTCCGCACGTCCACGGGATCGTCGTAGCGTCGCACGTCCTGCTCCTTCCCCAGAGCATCCGAAGTCTCGACCCCTCGAACGTGTGTTCGAACACTCCAAGTACACCTCTCCCCGGCCGCGACGTCAAGCCGTTCGTCCACACCCGTTCCCACCCGGTCCGGACAGGCCGACGGGCCCGACCGGGGGGACGTCGGGCCCGTCGGTGGCATGGGGTTGGTCAGTCGTCGTCGGCGTCCTCCTTACCGGTCGGCTCGATCAGCCCGATCAGGCCGTGCTCGTAGATGTGCTCGATGTCGCCACCTCGTCGCCGATGCCGGCGGCGAAGATCAGCGAGTTCGGCGTGCCGATCACGCCGTTGCCGAACGCGATGCCCCACAGCCCGGTGTTGACCAGCGGCTCGCCGGAGGCGTCCTTCAGGGTGCCCTTGAACTTCCCGCTGCGCGCGCCGAAGGCGTTGATCTTGCCGTTGTCGACGTTGCCGACCAGCAGCCGGCCACCGAACTTGCCCCAGTGCTTGGGCGCGATCGCCATGCCCCAGGGCCCGCAGCATGCCGCCGTCGCCGTTCGTGACCAGGCGCTTCTTGAACTTGCCGTTCGGCCTTGAACACGCTGATCGCTCCACCGGGCGCGCCTTCCGGGTCGGCGTAGGCGACGTAGACGCGGTCCTTCAGGAAGGCGACGTTGTACGGCACGAGCCCGGTCGCGGCGATCTTCGGGTCGACGAAGAGGCCGGGATCGTCGACCTTCTGGAACTCGGCGTCGTAGACGTCGACGGTGCCCGTTGAGCCCGTCGGCGACGAGCAGCCGGTTGCCGCGGTCACCCTTGCCGGGCACGAGCGCGAGCCCGAACGGCAGCGAGGGGACCTTGCGAGCGTCGGTCGAGGTGCGTGGTCGCGCGCCGGGGGCGGGCACGTTGCTCCACCCGGTGATCCGGCCCTCGGGCGCACCACCGGGCGCATCGAACGGTCTCGGTGAACAGGAACCGCGCCGGCGTCGGCACGCCACCCTGGTGATCTTGAAGTCCGTGGTCGGGTTGAACACCATGCCCGACGGCGACGACGCCGTCACCTGGAGGCCGACCTTCTGGATCGGGTCGGTCGGGCTGGTCGCCCCGGCGTACGAGCTGGATCGTCCTGGAGTCGGGATCGGGCGCGAAGTTGTTGTTGACCCACAGCGGGGTCGGCGTTGCCCGACAGGACCGAACGCGATGCCCCACGGGTTCTTGACGTCGGGGTCGTCCAGCTCCGCGAGGCCCGGGACGTCGGAGACCAGGTTGCGCTGGGTGAAGGCACCGTCGTCGCTCGTATCACCGTGACGGGCACGTGGCCGGAGACCCTGCCGTCCCTCCGATGACCAGCACCGTCGCGAAGGCTGCTGCCACCCCCGCTCGTCCCCACCGTCTTTGCGAGCATGGCCATCTCGATCCCCTTCCCCTTGGCGCGTCACGGTGACGCACCACCCTGTTATCGAGACGCAACTCCGGTGAGGACTACCTGTCAATCGGACGATGGTCTTACGACCCCCCACCGGGGGGGAGCGTGCCCGGCTAGCCTCGCCCCATGGAGCACGCCAGCATCAGCAGGTTCCGCGACGCCCTGTCCGCCAAGGGCGGACGGGGCCGCATCGTCATCCTCCCCGACTCGGTCCACACCGCCGCGCTGGCGGCCGAGGCGCTCGGCTGCGAGGTCGGCGCGATCGCCAACAGCCTGCTGTTCGACGCCGACGGGGAGCCGGTACTGATCCTCACCTCCGGGTCCCACCGCGTCGACACCGCCAAGGTGGCTGCCGCGATCGGTGTCGGCTCGCTGGACCGGGCGAAGCCGGAGTTCGTGCGCGCGCACACCGGCCAGGTCATCGGCGGGGTGTCCCCGATCGCGCACCCGTCGCGGATCCGGACCTACCTCGACCCGTGGCTGCGGCGGTACGACGAGATCTGGGCCGCCGCGGGTCACCCGGCCGCGGTGTTCTCCACGACGTACGACGAGCTCCTCGCCATGACCGGCGCCACCGAGATCGAGGTGGCCTGACCATGGAGATCTGGGTCAACCCGGCGTGCTCGAAGTGCCGGTCCGCGCGTGACGCGCTGGACGCGGCCGGGATCGCCTACACCGAGCGCCGCTACCTCGACGACCCGCCCACGGCGGACGAGCTGGCCGTCGTCCTCGACCGGCTCGGCCTCGAGCCGTGGCACGTGGCGCGGGACAAGGAGGCACGCGAGGAGGGCATCGACCTCCCCCGCGACGCCGGTCACCGCGACGCGTGGCTCGCCGCGCTGGCCGCACATCCGCGGGTGCTCCAGCGGCCGATCATCACCGCCGACGACGGCACCACGGTGGTCGGCCGCGACGAGGACGCCGTGTCCCGGGTGATCGCGGCGGAGACCGGGAGCGCGGTACCTGAGGCCCGCCGGCGTCCGCCGTGCAGGCGGTCGGCCGCGGCCGGGCCGTGGACGGTGCCTCCCGATAGGTTCCGCACATGGCGCGGGTGGTGGTGGTCGGGGGCGGCTTCGGCGGCATGGCGTCCGCCGCGCGGCTGGCCAAGCTGGGCCACGAGGTCACCCTGCTCGAGGCGTCTGCCCGGCTCGGTGGCGCGCTCGGGCTTCGTCGAGCGGGACGGGTTCCGCTGGGACTCCGGCCCGACGCACATGCTGCTGCCCGCCGTCGTGCGCGACCTCTTCCGCAAGTCCGGCCGGCCGCTGGAGAAGGAGCTCGACCTGGTGCCGGTCGAGCCGATGCGGCAGCACCGGTTCGAGGACGGCACCCGGCTCGACCTCCCCAGCGGCAGCCGGTCGGTGCAGATCGAGGCCATCGACGCGGCTCTGGGGGACGGCCTCGGGCGGGCGTGGGCGGCGTACACGGCGGAGTTCCCCGAGGCCTGGGAGGCGCTGCGCAAGGACTGGCTGGAGCGGCCGTGGTCGGCGGAGCACGCCAGCAAGCGGTCCCGCGACCTGCTCGGCAGCCGGCTGACGCTGGCGAAGATGACCGGCAAGCTGCTCAAGGACGACCGGCTGCGCCAGGTCGCGACGCTGCCGGCCGTGCTGGAGGGGCACGACCCGCGCAACGTGCCCGCCTGGACCGGCCTGGTGTCGTACGTCGAGCAGAACTTCGGCAGCTGGACCGTGCCCGGCGGGATGGGCGTCCTCGCCACGGCGCTGGTCGCAGCGGCTCGCGACCCGGCGGGTCGACGTGCGCACCGGCGTCGAGGCACGCGACCTCGAGCTGGCGTCGGACCGCGTCGTCGGGCGTGCGCACCGACGACGAGGTGCTCCCGGCCGACGTGGTCGTGGTGGCCGTCGACCCGCGCCGGCTGCCGGCGCTGGCGCGCCACGTGCGGCGCACGATGCCGGCGATCCCGCCGGTCGTGGCCCACCTCGGGATCACCGGCGAGGTGCCCGACCTGCCCCACGAGGTGGTGCTGCACGGCGACCCGCTGCTGGTGCTGCGCACCAACGGCACGGCGCCCGCCGGGCGCGCACGCCTGGACCCTGCTCGGACGCGGGCAGCATCGCCGAGGACCTCGTGACCGCGCTGTCCCGGCACAGGATCGACGTCCGCCACCAGGTCGAGGTCCGCGTCGACCGGTCGCCGCGGGAGCAGGTCGAGTCGTGGCACGGCTCGCCGTACGGCGTGCTCTGGCAGGGCCGCAGGACGCTCGACCGGCGGCTCGGCACCGAGTCACCGGTGCCGGGCGTCTACTGCGCCGGCGCGCACACGACCCCGGGTGCCGGGCTGCCGTGGGTGGGGCTGTCTGCGGCGCTGGTCGCCCAGGCGGTGGGGCGGGCGTGAGCGGTCGTGGTCGGTTCCCACGCGTCAGACCCGCGACCCCAGCCCCGCGTAGATCTCCCGCGTCGCCTTCGACCGGTTCAGCGTGTAGAAGTGCAGGCCCGGCGCGCCGCCGGCGAGGAGCTCGTCGCAGAGCTCGGTGGCGACCTCGATGCCGATCCTGCGCACCTCGGCCGGATCGGTGACGCCCTCGAAGCGGGCCAGCACCTCGGGAGGTACGTCGCGGCCGGAGAGCTCGGTCATCCGCTCGACCGAGCGGAGGTTCGTGATCGGCATGATCCCCGGGATGATCGGGAAGTCGACCCCGTTGGCGGCGCAGCGCTCGACCAGGCCGAAGTAGTCGGAGGCGCGGAAGAACATCTCGGTGACCGCGAAGTCCGCGCCGGCGTCGTACTTGCGTCGCATCACGAGCGCGTCGTCCTCCAGCGACGCCGCGTCGCGGTGCCCCTCCGGGAAGGCCGCGACGCCGATCCCGAAACCGTCGAGCGAGTGCACCAGCTCGACCAGCTCGGAGGCGTAGTTGAAGCCGCCCTCGGTGGCGGTCCAGGCGGTGCCGGGCCCGTCCGGCGGGTCGCCGCGCAGCACCATCACGTTGTGCACGCCGCCCTCGGCGTAGGCGCGCAGGATCGCGCGCAGCTCCTCGGCGGTGTGGCCGACGCAGGTCAGGTGCGCCATCGGCGTCATCGACGTCTCCCGCGCGATCCGCGAGGTGACCCGGATGGTGCCCTCGCGGGTGGTGCCGCCGGCGCCGTAGGTCACCGAGACGAACGTCGGGCGCAGCGGCTCGAGCTCGCTGATCGACTGCCACAGCACGCGCTCGCCGTCCTCGTCCTTCGGCGGGAAGAACTCGAAGGAGTACGACTTGCCGCCCTCGGCGATCAGGTCTCCGATACGCACAGGGGCCTCAGGCATGCCGAGAAGGATACGGGGACTACGGTGTCCCGGTGACACCGGCGGACACGGCGTGGGACGCGCCCTGGGACGCATCCGCCTTCCGTGACGACGTCGAGAAGCAGCTGCTCGGCTTCGTCGACGAGCACGCCGCGTGGCTCGACCGGCTCGGCGAGGACGCCCAGCGCCTGGTCGCGGCGGCCCGCACCAGCGTCATCGGGGGCAAGCGGTTCCGTGCCGCGTTCTGCTACTGGGGCCACCACGCCGTGGCGGGCACGGTCGCGCCGGAGGACGAGGCCGCGCTCGTCCGCGCCTGCGGGTCGCTCGAGCTGCTGCACGCCAGCGCGCTGGTCCACGACGACTACATGGACGCCTCCGACGTACGACGGGGGCGCCCGGCCACGCACCGCGAGTTCGGCGCGCTGCACCAGCGCTCGGGCTGGCGCGGCGACCCGGAGCAGTACGGCGCCGCCGCCGCGATCCTGCTCGGCGACCTGCTGCTCAGCTGGGCCGACGAGCTGCTGCGCACCTGCGGCCTCGACGGCGAGCGGGTGCGCGCGGCCCAGGCGTTCTTCGACCTCACGCGCAGCGAGGTCGTGACCGGCCAGTTCCTCGACGTGAGCGCCCAGGCCCGGGGCGCGAGCGACGTCGACCTGGCCATGAACGTGCTGCGCTACAAGTCCGCCAAGTACTCCATCGAGCGTCCGCTCCACATCGGCGCGGCCCTCGCCGGGGCGTCCGGTGAGACGATCGGCCAGCTCACCCGGTTCGGGCTGCCGCTCGGCGAGGCGTTCCAGCTGCGCGACGACCTGCTCGGCGTGTTCGGCGACCCGGAGGCCACGGGCAAGCCGGCCGGGGACGACCTCACCGAGGGCAAGCGCACGGTGCTCGTCGCGCTCGCGCTCGACGCCCTCTCCCCCGCGGACGCCCGTCATCTCGACGCCAGCCTCGGCGAGCCGCTCGACGAGGAGCGGGTCACCCGGCTCCGGGAGCTGATCGACGGGTCGGGCGCACGCGCCCAGGTCGAGCAGGTCATCGACGAGCTGACCGAGCGCGCGCTCACCGCGCTCGACGCCGCCGAGATCGACGACCGCGCGCGGGGCGTCCTGCGCGTGCTCGCCGCCGCGGCGACCCAGCGCGTGGTCTAGCGCGTCGACCAGCGCTCAGTCGTCCAGCGCTCCGTCGTCCGGCGCCGGCGTGAGCAGGAACGTGCCGCTGGCGGTGGCCAGCACCCGCTCGTCGGCGTCGTACAGCTCACCGGTGAGGAACGCGACCCGCGAACCGCGCTTGATGATCCGGCCCCTCCCGACGATCCGGCCGATCCGGGCCGGGCGCAGGTAGCTGATCTTCAGCTCGACCGTCGGCGCGACCTCGCCGGGCTCCAGCGTGGAGACGATCGCGGTCCCCAGCGTGGCGTCGAGCATCGCCGCCAGGAAGCCGCCCTGCACGTTGCCGACGGTGTTGCCGAACTCCTCGCCCACCGTGAACGCCGCCTCGGCGGTGCCGGCCTCGACGTCCAGCGCGAGCAGCTCGTAGCCGAGGGTGTCGAGTGCGCGCGGGCGGGGACGGTCGCGGGACCCCTCCCACAGCCGCTGGGCCATGGCGGGCCGGTCAGTCCAGCGACGGGATCGAGATCGGCGGACCCTCGCCGCGCAGCAGCACGCCGAACGCGGGGTCCTCCCCCGCTCGCTCCGTGAACACGTCGAGCGCCACGGAGAACGCCTGCCCGTCCTCCCGCGCCAGCGGCCCCCAGCCGTCCCAGAGCACGACCGTCGGCTTGGCGACGTCGCGGAGGCAGTCGATCAGCGAGTCGAAGTTCGGTTTGAAGTGCGTCCTCGAACGAAAGACCTTCCGCGACCGCGTCGAGGAAGGTCTCCTTGTCCTGGTGCGTCCACCCGTCGACGTAGCCGAACTCCCAACCGGCGTGCCCCACGGCGTGACGTATCTCCTGCTCCGGCAGGTGGTTGTGCCACTGGTACACGCCCACCGGGTGGTGGCCCGCCAGGATCCTGGCAAGTCCGCTCATCTGGTCGTCTCCCCTTCGTCGCGACTGACCGCCAGCCTCGCGTCCGGCAGGGCCGACGTCAACGGTCGGAGGCTGCTCAGAACGCGAGCGCCTGGGCGCGCCGCTTGACCTCGGCGCCGCGGTTCTCGCGCAGGGCGTCGATCGGGCGGCCGGGCAGCGACTCGTCCTCGGTGAACAGCCAGGCCAGCGCCGCGCGGTCGTCGTAGCCGCCGTCGTGCAGCACGGTGAGCACCCCGGGCACGCCCTTGACCACGACGCCGTCCATCACGAGCAGCGCAGGCACCTGCTGCCCGGCGCCCTCGGCGGGTACGGCGGCCGCCAGCTGGTGCTCGCGGATCCAGGTGCGCACCTTGCTCACGGGCACGCCGAGATGCTTCGCGCAGGCGGCCCAGTCGAGCCAGTCGCCGACGAGGGTGCCGAGGTCGTCGGTGGTGCCGCGGGTGGTGGTGTCGTCGCTCACGCGTCCAACTGTGCCAGCCGGCGCTCGCTCAGCGCCAGCCGGCCGTCGTACCAGCCGCGTTGCCGCGCCGGAAACGGCATGTGCCGCCCGGTTCCGCGCTCGGCTCCCCGGCTGTGACCGGTCTCTCCGGCCCAGAACGTGCGCTTGTGCGCTCACGCGCCTACGGTGGATTGCTTCCCACCCAAACTAGACTTCGTCCGGCAGCCGGTCTCTTCCCCGCCGGACGTGGAGGTCGACACGTGGAGCGCATGACAGCCGACCGGGTCTCCGACCCGCTCATCGGCCGGCTCCTCGACGGCCGCTACCTGGTCGGACCGCGGGTCGCCCGGGGTGGCATGGCCACGGTCTACGAGGCCACCGACACCCGGCTCGACCGCACGGTCGCGGTCAAGGTGATGCACGCCGGACTGGGCGACGACGACGAGTTCTCCCGTCGCTTCCGGCGCGAGGCGCAGGCGGCCGCCCGGCTCGCGCACCACAACGTGGTCGCGGTGTTCGACCAGGGCGACGACGACGGCACGCTGTTCCTGGTCATGGAGTACGTCCCCGGGATCACGCTCCGCGACCTGATCCGCTCCGAGGCCCCGATGTCGCCGGCCCGGGCGCTGACCGTGATCGAGCCGGTGCTGTCCGCGCTCGGCGCCGCCCACCGGGCCGGGATGATCCACCGCGACGTGAAGCCCGAGAACGTCCTGCTGGCCGACGACGGCCGGGTCAAGGTCGCCGACTTCGGGCTGGCCCGCGCCGTCAACTCCGAGACCCAGCACACGAGCACCGGCGTGCTGATCGGCACCGTCTCCTACCTCTCCCCCGAGCTCGTCGTCGACGGCCATGCCGACGCCCGCTCCGACGTCTACGCCGCCGGCGTGCTGATCTACGAGATGCTCACCGGCCAGAAGCCGCACCAGGCCGACTCGCCGATCCAGGTCGCCTACAAGCACGTGCACGAGGACATCCCGCCGCCGTCGCGGCTGATGCCCTCGCTCCCGCCGTACGTCGACGCGCTGGTCGCCCGCGCCACTGCCCGCGACACCGCGCTGCGCCCGGCCGACGCCACCGTGCTGCTCCACCAGCTCCGCCGGGTGCGCCACGCGCTCGAACACGGCGTCGCCGACGACCCGGAGCTGACCGCCGACCTCGCGCCCGCGATCGGCCACGGCCGCGACCCGTTCGAGGACACCGACGGCCAGCTGCCGCGCGCGATCATCGACCTGTCCCTGGACGGGCGAGGGCGGGAGCCCCGGCGACAGCGCGACCGACGACGTCTACGACCAGGAGCGCGAGCCGACCTCGACCTTCGCCCGCTCCCCTCTCGTCGGGGCCGGCGCGGTGCCGGCGGTGGAGGCGCCCGCACGCTCGAGCGTCCGTCGGCCGTGCAGCCGCTGCCTCCGCGCCCGCGCCGTTCGAAGCGCGGGCCGCTGCTCCTGGTGATGCTGCTGGTCACTGCCCTCCTGGTGGGGCTGGGCGGCTGGTACTTCGGCTTCGCCCGCTACACGACGACACCCGGCGTGATCAACATGACCAAGGCGGCGGCCAAGGTCGAGGTGGTCAGGTCCGGGCTGGCGTTCGACGTCACCGGCACCGGCTACTCCGAGACCGTGGCCAAGGGCTCCGTGCTGCGAACCGACCCCGCGCCCGGCTCCCGGATCTCCAAGGACGGCACGGTCCAGGCGGTCATCTCGCTCGGCCCCGAGCGCCATGCCGTGCCCAAGGTGGACGGCAGGACGCTCGACGACGCCCAGGCGATGCTGCAGGATTCCCACCTCAGCTTCGGGCGCGCGATCGAGAAGTACTCCGACACGGTGAAGAAGGGCCTCGTGATCAAGGCCAGCCCCGGCGTCGGCACCGACCTGCGCCGCGACGCGGCCGTCGACCTGACCGTGAGCAAGGGCCAGAAGCCGATCGAGGTGCCCGACTTCACCGGCAAGGACGCCGACGACGCCGAGACGGCGCTCGACAATCTCGGGCTCGAGGTCGACACCACCTCGACGTACGACGACGACGTCGCCAAGGGCAAGGTGATCGCGCAGGACCCGAGCGACGGCACCCTGTTCAAGGGCGACACCGTCGAGCTGACCGTCTCCAAGGGCCCCGAGCTGGTCGAGGTGCCCCGTGTCGTCGCCATGGGCCAGGGCGCCGCCACGGAGAAGCTGGAGCAGGCCGGCTTCAAGGTCGAGTACAAGGAGTCCGGCACCTACCTGGGCCTCCACTTCGTGCTGCGCTCCGACCCGTCCGCGGGCTCGATGGTGCCCAAGGGCAGCACGATCACGTTGTACCTCGTCTAGCCCATCCGCCACACCCGCCCCTTGACGCACACGCGTCACATCCGTCACTCTCGATGACTTCGGGTGTCGAAACCGTGAGGGGTCGGGCATGTCCACCGTCGTGCGCGCCGTGGTCCGGCAGGCCGGGCGCACCCTCACCACGGGCATCGCTCTGGGCGGGCTGGTCGTCACCAGCCTCGCGCTGGACGGCGCCGGCGAGCGCGCCGTACGACGGACCGTCACGGCGGACGCGATGCAACCGGTTGCGTCCGCGGTCGCGACCGTCGCCACGAAGCACCGGGCCGGCAGGAGGTGGCCCGGACACCCGGGCCGGCGGGTGATCTCCTACCACGTGAGGAGCGGGGACACCGCGAGCCGGATCGCGGTCCGGTTCCACGCGTGGACCGCCGAGCTGCTGGCGATCAACCACAAGACCAGCTCGTCGTTCTGGTACGTCGGCGAGAAGGTGAAGGTGCCGGTCGTCACTGCCCGTGCCGGCCACCACCGGAGAAGAAGTCCCACCCTGCGAAGAAGCACCCGAGGCACAAGGCGAAGAAGAAGCGGAAGAAGTCGAAGCCGCACCACACCTCGCGCTCCGCGCGCGCGGTGGTCCGCGACGAGGTGAGGCGGGTCGCGCGCCGGCACGGTGTCAACCCGCACATGGCGCTGGCCATCGCGTGGCAGGAGTCCGGCTGGCAGCAGCACGTGCGGTCCTCAGCCGGTGCGGTCGGCACGATGCAGGTGATGCCGAAGACGGGCCGCTGGATCTCGGTGCTCGTGGGACGCCGGCTGCACCTGCACCGGCTGCACGACAACGTGCTCGCCGGCGTGGTCCTCTACGAGCTCCTGCGTCGCGACCACTCCGTGCGCGGGGCGCTCGCCGGCTACTACCAGGGCCTCGGCTCCGTGCACGCCCACGGGATGTACAAGAGCACCAAGCGCTACATCCGCAACGTCAAGCACCTCAAGCGGGCGTTCGACGACGGCTGGCGACCGCTCGGCTGACGCACCCTAGGGTGGCGCCATGCCGTCGCGGAAGCTGCTCGCCAGCCTGGCGCTGCTCGGGATCGCGGCCGCGTGGGGATCGACGTTCTACCTGATCCACGACCTCCTCGACCGGGTGCCCGTCGCGGACTTCCTGGCGGTCCGGTTCGCGATCGCGTCGGTCGCGATGCTGCTGGTCGCCCCGCGCGCGATCCCGCGGCTGTCGCCGGAGGCGCGGCGGTACGCGCTCGTGCTGGGCGGGCTGTACGGCGTCGCGCAGATCCTGCAGACCACCGGGCTCGCCCACACGCCGGCGAGCGTGTCGGGGTTCATCACCGGGCTGTACGTCGTGATCACGCCGCTGCTGGCCGCGCTCCTGCTCCACACCCGGATCGGCGGGGTCACCTGGGCCGCCGTCGCGCTCGCGGTCGGCGGGATCGGCGTGCTGACCCTGAGCGGGTTCAGCATCGGGTACGGCGAGGCGATCACGCTGGTCGCCTCGGTCGGCTACGCGCTGCACATCGTGGCGCTCGGCCACTGGTCGACCGCCACCGACGCGCTCGGGATGTCGATCCTCCAGATCATCGTGATCACGGTGATCTGCGGCATCGCCGCCGTACCGGGCGGGGTGACGCTGCCCAGCACCGGCGCCGACTGGTTCTCGGTCGTCTACATGGCCCTGGTCGCGGGCGCGCTGGCGATGCTCGGCCAGACCTGGGCGCAGTCCCAGCTGGACTCCACGCGCAGCGCGATCATCATGAGCATGGAGCCGGTCTTCGCCGCCTTCTTCGCCGTGCTGCTCGGCGGCGAGAGCGTCACCTGGCGGATGCTCGTCGGCGGCCCGATGGTGATCGCCGCGATGCTCCTCGTCGAGCTCGTCCCGCGGCGCCGCTCGATCGAGGGCGAGGTCCAGCACATCGCGGTGTGAGGCGGCCGAGCCGGATAGTCCGTCACGTTCGGCACCATGACTCCGGCGTGTCGCGGTGCCAGACGTGACGGACTATCCGCTCAGGGCAGCAGCAGGGCCGCGTCCCCGAACTCGTGCCAGAGGTAGCCACCGGCGACGGCGGCGTCGTACGCCTGCTGGGTGAGGGCGGGGCCGGCGACGGCCTCGACCAGCAGGAGGTGCGAGGCCTGCGGGTCGTGCCAGCCGGTGACCAGCCCGGTGACCACGCGAGGCGGGTCGGCCGGGGTGACGACGCGCTCGGTCCAGCCGCTGCGGGCGACCAGCCGACCGTGGCCGTCGACGGCGGACTCGAGTGCCCGGGTGACCGTGGTCCCGACCGCGACCACGCGCCCGCCGCCGGCGCGGACGGCGTTCGACCAGCCGCGCGGTCGCGTCGGGTACGACGAAGCGCTCGGCCTGCGGCGCCTCCCCGGCCTCCTGCGACGAGACGCCGGTGTGCAGCGTGACCGGCACCACCGCGACGCCGCGTGAGACCAGGTCGGTCACGATCGCCTGCGTGAACGGCCGCCCCGCGGACGGCATCTCCGCGCTGCCGGGCAGCGAGGAGAACACCGTCTGGTAGGCGCTCAGCGGGTAGCGACGGTCGAGGTAGCCGTACGCGATCGGCCGGCCGGCCCGCGCCAGCCGCGCGACCAGGTCACCGTCGACGGCCGCGCGCCACAGCCGGTTGCCCCGGCCGCTCGGCGAGGACCCGTCGCCGCGGGTAGGGCGCGACTGAGCGTGAGAGCGACGGGCCCGCTGGTGAAGCGCTCCCCCGGCTCCGCGTCGAGCACGGCCCGGGCGGCGTCGGGCGCCGTGCGGACCTCGACCACCCAGCTGCCGTCGTCGAGCGGCGTTGCGGCATGCAGGACGACGCGGCCGCGACGGTCGCCGACGGCGTCGAGCTCGCCGGCGACGGTTGCGGAGTTGTTCACGACCACGACGTCCCCCGCTCGGAGCTGCCGCGGCAGGTCGCGGAACCGCGCGTGGGTGACGCCCTCGGGTCTCGCGACCAGCAGCCTCACGTCGTCGCGGTCGACGCCGCGCGCCTCGGCCGGGGCCGGCGCGAACGCTCCGGCGGGCGGCGAGAACACCGTCGTCGGATGTCTCGCTCGAGGATCCGCATGTCAGGCCCCGACCTTCACCGCTGATGTCCGCCGCGCGGTAGCGCCCCGACGGCGGCCGCTGCTCGAGCAGCTCGAGGAGGTGCGGTACGACCGTGCGCGGCAGCGGCCGGTCGGAGATGTCCTCGCCCGGGAACGCGTCCTGGTGCATCGCGGTGCGCATGTCGCCGGGGTCGACGGCGTAGCCGGTCAGGCCCTCCTCGGCGGCCCAGGTCAGGGTCAGGTGGTCGAGCGCGGCCTTGGACGCGCCGTACGCGCCCCAGGTCTCGTAGTGCTCCACCGCGGCGTCCGAGGAGAGCGAGACCAGCACGCCGTCCGACGCCTTCAGGTGGCCGAGCAGCGAGCTGCGTCAGCGCGAGCGGGGCCTCGGTGTTGACCGCCCAGGTCTCGTAGAGGTCGCGGCGGCGAGAGGTCGCGCAGCGGCCGCATCGGCAACGGGCCGAGCGTGCTCGCGTTGTGGACCAGCAGGTCGAGCCGGCCCAGCCGGTCGACCTCGGCCGCGAGGGCGGCCCGGTGGCCGGCGTCCGCCACGTCGCCGCCGACGGTGAGCACGTTCTCGGCCTCCATCTCGGCCAGCAGGGCGCGGTCGCGACCGTCGGTGACGACCGTCCACCCCTGCTCGGCCAGCGCCCGGACCAGTGCCCGGCCGAGCCCGGCGGATCCACCGGTGATCAGTGCGACAGACATGTCTTCTCCTTGTTCGGCTGGCTTCTGCGTGACAGTCTTCAAGTTAAAGTGAACTTGAAGTCAAGGTCTCGACAAGCTCGACCACCGAACTCGACAGCTCGACCACCGACTCGACAGCTCGACCACCGAACTCGACAGCTCGACCACGGAAGAGGTTCCATGGACACCCACGACGTCCTCACCGTCAGCGAGGTCGCCGCGCGCAGCGGGTTCGCCGCCTCGGCGCTGCGGTACTACGAGAGCCAGGGGCTGATCGTGGCCGCACGCAGCGGAGGCGGGCAGCGGCGCTACCAGCGCGGCGTGCTCCGCCAGCTCGCGTTCATCCGGGCAGCGAGCAACGTCGGCCTCACTCTCGAGGAGATCCGCGACGAGCTGGACCGGCTCCCCCGCGCCCGCACTCCCACGAAGGCGGACTGGCAGCGGATCACCCGGCACTGGCGCACCCGGCTGGACGACCAGATCGCCGCCCTGGAGAAGCTGCGTGACGGGCTCGACTCCTGCATCGGCTGCGGCTGCCTCTCGCTCCAGCGCTGCGCGATCTCCAACCCGTTCGACGTCGCCGCGATGTCGAAGGACGCGCCCGGGGCGGTGTACCTGCCCGCGGTGCTGCGTCGCCCGCACACCACCCGCTGACTGCTGCCCACATGCTGGATGTCGGTTCCGGCCCCCGGACGCTCCGACCTACGCTCGCGGTGTGCACCGCACCTCGACCTATGTCTTTGCCACCTCGCCCGGGGTACCCGAGCAGGCGTAGGAGACGCGTCCGCACACCACCGCCCCTGGCCCACCGCCCAGGGGCGTTCGTGTGTACGACGCCGGGCAGCGGGCCCCACCAGAGAGGAACACCACCATGGTCGTGGTCATGGCCCCCGACGCCACCGACGAGCAGATCGAACGCGTCACCGAGCGCGTCGCGAGCGTGGGCGGCGAGGCGTTCGTCAGCCGCGGCGTCGTCCGCACCATCATCGGGCTCGTCGGCGACATCGACTCCTTCCACGGGCTCAACCTGCGCAGCCTGCCCGGAGTCGCGGACGTGCACCGGATCTCCGACCCGTTCAAGCTGGTCAGCCGGCAGCACCACGCCGAACGCTCGACGGTCTGGGTCGGTCAGCCGCACCACCAGGTGCCGATCGGCCCGGAGACGTTCACGTTCATCGCCGGGCCGTGCGCGGTCGAGACGCACCAGCAGACGCTGGAGGCCGCCGAGATGTCGAAGGCGGCGGGCGCGACCCTGCTGCGCGGGGGTGCGTTCAAGCCGCGCACCTCGCCGTACGCGTTCCAGGGGCTCGGCCTGCGCGGCCTCGAGATCCTGGCCGCGGTGCGCGAGACGACCGGCCTGCCGATCGTGACCGAGGTGGTCGACGCCCGCGACGTGCCCGTGGTCGCCGCGCACGCGGACATGCTGCAGGTCGGCACCCGCAACGCCGGCAACTTCGGGCTGCTGCAGGCGGTCGGCGAGTCCGGCAAGCCGGTGCTGCTCAAGCGCGGCATGACCGCGACCATCGAGGAGTGGCTGATGGCCGCGGAGTACGTCGCCCAGCGCGGCAACCTCGACGTCGTCCTGTGCGAGCGCGGCATCCGCACCTTCGAGCCGGCCACGCGCAACACGCTCGACATCTCCGCGGTGCCGGTGGTGCAGGCGACCAGCCACCTGCCGATCATCGTCGACCCGTCGCACGCGGCCGGCCGCAAGGACCTGGTCGTGCCCCTCTCACGGGCCGCGATCGCGGTAGGCGCCGACGGCGTGATCGTCGACGTGCACCCGAACCCCGAGGAGGCGCTGTGCGACGGTCCGCAGGCGCTGTTCGGTGGCGACCTGCGCGCGCTGGCCACGGCGGTGCGCAGGATCCCACCGGTGGTGGGCCGGGTCGACGCCGGCGAACGGATCAGGCCGTCCGCACGCCGGTGATCGGCTGTCGGTGACGACGATGACCGGTCACGACAGCAGCGGGCGGCTCTGGCCGGCCAGGCGCGCCTCGTCGAGCAGGATCCGTTCGGCCTGCCGGTGCCGCTTCGCCGCGTCGGACGCACTGTCCCCGACCGCGGTCAGCCCCACCCGGCCGTGCTCCGTGAGCGAGCTGATCATGTGGAAGACCACCCCGACCTGCCGCGACTGGTCGAAGTGCAGGCCGTGCCGGGCCACGATGTCGAACAGGTCGTCGGTGCTGAGCGCGCGCAGGAGGGGCGACTCGAGGTGGTCGGTGGCCACCAGGTGCTTCTCGTGCCCGTCGGGGGTCCGGAACAGCGCGGTGTCGCCCTCGTAGCGACCGTCGGTGAGGAACTGCAGGGTCAGGAACGGGTGCGTGGTGCCGCCCTTGCGGAGGTTGAGCTCGATGGCGTACGACGCCCAGCTGCCGTCCCGGCCGCGCACGACCACGAAGTCGATCGCGAAGCGTCCCAGCGTGCCCATCTCGCGCAGCCGCTCACCGACCGCCAGTGCCTGGGTGCCGATGGTGCCGGGCGTAACCCGGGTCGGCCGGGAACGCGCACCCCAGGTAGCTCTGACCGCTCGCGCCGCCGAGGAGCTGGTCGTGGGTCGACAGCAGCTCGACGACGCCGGCCGGGGTCACGCGCAGCTGGACGCTCGGGCTGCGGATCTCCTCGCCGACGATCCGCTCCTCGACGATGCCACCCATCTCGGCGAAGCTGGCCAGGTAGGCCTCGAGCGTGCGTGGTGGTCGACTCGAGCTGCATCTGCATGATGCGCTGAAGGACCTGCTCGCGGTCGGCCGGACCCTCCGCCGGGAGCCCGGACAGGTCGACGACGGCGTTCCCCCGACCCGACACGCCCTCGTTGAGCTTGACGATGACGGTGGACAGTCCCGGACGCTGCCGGCGCATGTCGTTGATCGCCTCGACCATGTCGTCGGGGGTGCGGACGTCCTCGGCCCCGACCGGGTACTGCACACCGACCTCACCGAACAGCCTCCGACATCCGGTCTTCGACCCGAGCTCGGCGAGGCGCGGGTCCGCGCCGTACATCGGGATGCCGAGGATGAGGGCCAGGTCACGTTCGAGCTCCGTGGTGTTGTAGGGCACGAGGTGGGAGCGCTCCGGGTTCGGGATCGTGTCCGCGATCCGGCCCAGGAGGCGTGGTCTGGCCAGCAGCTTCTCGCTCAGCGGCGACGGAGACGAGTCGCCGACCGACACCAGGCTCAGGCGCGCCCTGGCATGGCTGGGAATGACGCCCGGGAGGAGGGCCAGGTAGTACTCCACGACTGTCGGCGAGATCGGCATCGACGTCACGTAGATCATCCGCAGCTGGGGTTGTCTGAGCAGGAGCAGCAGGAACAGGAAGCGTTCCTCGTAGGCCTGGTTGAGGCTGCCCGCATTCGGAACGTTCGGGTCGCTGGTGACGGAGGGGACGACCACCACGGACTCGTCCGCGTGGTTCATCCGGACCGCCTCCCAAGCCTGCGGCATCCGGGCCTGCAGCCGGTCGAAGAGCTCGTAGCGCTCGGACTCGTCCAGCTCACCGAGGGGCCGCCGGGTCGCCTCGGCGACGGCATCGTGCGGAGGCCGGGCTCCAGGTCATGACGTCACCCGCGCCGAGTCGAGGCCGCGGACGTTGCAGGTCCGGATCGGTCGGCTGAAGCCACGCAGGTCACGGCTTCCGAGCTCCTCGGAGACCACCGCTTCACCCGCCTCGGCGACGACGCGGTGCTGGGCCAGCACCTGCCACGGCTCCGCGCTGGAGCAGAGCCGGGCGGCGAGGTTGGTGACGCTGCCGATCGCGGCATAGTCGAACCGGCCCTCGAAGCCGATCCTCCCCAGCGTCGCGTAGCCCTGGGCGAGGCCGATGCCCAGGCTGAGGTCGAAGCCGCGCCGGCTCCAGGACTCGGCGAGCCCCTGCACGCGGTCTCGCATGGCCAGCGACATCCGGATCGCCCGCAGCGGCGCGTCGTCACACGGCACCGGGTCGTTGAAGAACACCATCAGGCCGTCGCCGGTGAACCGCTCCAGCGTCCCTTCGAAGCGGTGGATCAGGTCGCCCAGCGCGTCGTGGTACTCCCGCAGGACCGTCGTCACCTCTTCCGGCTCGCTCGACTCCGCGAAGGTGGTGAATCCGCGGAGGTCACAGAACACGACGACGATCTCCCGCCGGTGGCTCTCCAGGAACGACTCGTCACCCGAGTCGACGATCAGCTCGGCGAGCTGGGGCGACAGGAAGCGACGCAGCTTGGCCATCCGCTCCAGCTCCTCGACCTGGGTCTGCACGCGGCTTCGCCAGCTCGCTGTTCCACGCCTGGAGCTCACCGGCCTGCCGGACGATCGTGTCGTGGTAGCGCTTCACCCGACCGAGCGACGCGACGCGGGCGACGAGCTCAGCCCGGTTCACCGGCTTGGTGACGAAGTCGTCCGCGCCCGCCTCGATGGCCCTGACCTTCTGGTCCTCGCCGCTGGCGGTCACCATCACCACCGGAAGGAAGGCCGTCTCCGGGTTGGCGCGGATCCGCTCGCAGACCTCGTAGCCGTCGATGCCCGGCATCATGATGTCGAGCAGCACGAGATCGACCGACCTCTCCGCCAGGCGGTCCAGCGCCTCCTCTCCGGAGGCGGCGGTGACCACCTGGTGGCCGCGAGGGCTCAGCATCGCCTCCATCAGTCGAAGGTTGGGCGGCTGGTCGTCGACGACGAGCACGGTCAGCTCCTGGCTCATGAAGCTGCCCCGGGGTGCGAGAAGGGCCCGGACCTGGTCCGCCAGCGCCCGCACGCTGATCGGCTTCTCGACGTACCCGTCGAAACCTGCCCGGCTGGCGCGTCGGCGGTCCTCGTCCATCGCGAACGCGGTCACCGCGAGGACCGGTACCTGGCCGATGTCGGGCATCTCGCGGATCTGGCGGAGTGCCTCGGCGCCGTCGATTCCCGGCAGCTGGAGGTCCATCAGCACCAGGTCCGGATGCTCCCTGGCCATGAGCTCGACGCCGTCCTCGCCCGTCGTGGCCTCGATGATCTCGAACCCCGCGAACTGAAGGACGTCGCGCACCAGCTTGAGGTTCTTGCTGTTGTCCTCGACCACGAGGATCCGGTGTCCGCTCATGGCGCCTCACTCCTCTCGTTGTTCCCGGCGGCCACCGACGCCGGGACCATCGCGCCGATGCCGGCCAGGACCGACAACAGCGACTCGCGTCCCACCGGCTTGACGAGGTACCCGGCTGCGCCGTGCTCGGCACCCTTCGCGCGCTCGTCGAGGATCGACACGATGACGACCGGGATGTCCGCCGTGGCGGCGTCCGACTTCAGCGCCTGGAGCACGCCCCAGCCGTCCATGCCCGGCAGCCGGATGTCGAGCAGCACCACGTCCGGCCGCACCCGGCGTACGGCAGCCAGGCCCGATCGGCCCGTCGCGCGCCTTCGTGATGCGGGCGGCGACGCCGCTCAGGTACGCCGACAGCAGCTCCACCGACGGGCGGTCGTCGTCGATGACGACCACGGCTCCGATCTGGTTGGCGTCCGTCGTGGTCGCGGTGTCGCTGTCGTCGTCCGGCGACAAACGCGCGGGGATGGCGAACCCGAACGTGCTGCCCACCCCCACTTCGCTGCGCAGCCACATCCGGCCCCCGAGCAGCTCGACGATGCGGCGTGACAGGGTCAGCCCGAGCCCGGTGCCCTCTTCTCTCGCGGCGCCGCGGCCGCCCTGCTGGAACGACTCGAAGATCCGCTCCTGGTCGGCCTCGGGGACGCCGACGCCGGAGTCGGTGACCGTCACCGCGATGTCACCGCCCTCGCGGTAGGCGTGCACCCGGACCGAACCGCCGTCGGGGGTGAACTTCACGGCGTTCGAGAGGAGGTTCAGCACGACCTGCCGGAAGCGCAGCTCGTCGGCCTCGATCAGGTCGACCTCCGGCGCGATGTCGACGGTGAGCGTGAGCCGGTGCGCGATCGCGCGCTCACGGAGCATCGACGACGAGTGCTCGAGCAGGTCGCGGACATCGAAGGTGGAGTAGTCGAGCTCCATCTGGCCGGCCTCGACCTTGGACAGGTCGAGGATCTCGTTGAGCAGCTCGAGCAGGTGCTTGCCCGACGACCAGATGTCGCGCAGGTACTCCTCCTGGCGTTCGTTGATCTCCCCGAACATCCGCTCGAGGAGCACCTCGGAGAACCCGAGCACGGCGTTGAGCGGCGTGCGCAGCTCGTGCGACATGCTGGCCAGGAACTCCGACTTGTGCCGGCTGGCCACGGCGAGCTCGGAGCTCTTGCCCTCGACCTCACGGAACAGCTGGGCGTTGACGATGGCCAGCGCCGACTGGCCGGCGAAGGTCTGCAGCAGCTCGAGCGTCTCCTCGGAGAAGCCGCCCGGACGACGTCGGCGGATGACGAGGGCACCGACGATCCCGCCCTCGCGGAGCATCGGGATGGCGACCACCGAGCGCCAGCCGCTCTCGTGGAGCACCCGCAGGTGCGGGTCGAGCACCGCCTGCGTCGAGGTCCTCGACGAAGAGCGGGCGTCCCTCCTTGGCGGCTCTGCCGACGAGGGTCTCGTCGAGGCTGATCCGCAGCGCCTGGAGCTTGTCGATCACGGCCTGCTCGGTCTGGTAGGCGCAGCGCACGGTGAAGCACCGGTCCTGCTCCGAGTACGCCATCATCGAGCCGCCGTCGGTGTCCGAGAGCTGCACGGCGTGCTCGATGATGGTCTCCAGCACCTCGTCGAGGTCGAGGCTGGAGCTGACCGCCTCCCCCACCTCGCTCAGGGCCTCGAGCTGCTCCACCTTGCGGGCCAGCTCCTGGGTCCTGGTCTCCAGCGCCTGCACCAGGTTGACGCTGTTCAGCGCGATCGCGGCCTGGCCGGCGAACGTGCCGAGGATCGCCTTGGCGCGGTCGTCGAACGGCGCCACCTCGTTGCGCCACAGCGACATCGCCCCGACCACCTGGTCGTCGAGGATCATCGGGGCCGACATCGTGGTGCGGAAGCCGGCGCGTTCGACGATGTCGCGGCGCCCGTAGTCGGGGTCCGCGAGGACGTCGGGGATCTGCAGGATCTTGCGGTCCAGGCCGACCCGGCCGGCCAGCGTGTTGCGGTCGGAGAGCAGCGGGTTCTCGACGAAGTACCTCGCGAGCTCGTCGGACACGCCGACGGACTTCGACAGCCGGTAGTACGTGCCGTCGAACAGGTAGAGGGAGACCGCCTGGGCCTTGCAGAGCCGCCGGGCGCTCTCGACGATGGTGACCAGGATCCGGTCGGGGTCGCCCACCGACTGGCCGACCGCCGCGAGCACCTCGTTGGTGGCGTTGAACTGCTCACTGACGTCGGCAAGGTCGCGTGACAGGCGCGCGATCTCGGCTGAGTCGACGGCCTGCGCTTGCGGGTCGTGGTCTGCCACCGGTCCTCCCCGCGCCGCACTCGGCGGCGACTCCACGTCGAGTGTGCTCTCGCCCGACGCCGGACGGCAAGGCCTGCGGTGGGGCCGAGGGCTGGCCAGGATCCGCGTTACAGCAGCGACGCGAGCACCTTCGCCGCACGCTCCGCGTCGTCCCGGCTGACGTCGAGGTGGGTGAGCAGGCGCACGCGGCGGGGGCCGACGGCGCCGACACGCACGCCCTGCTCGGCGGCTGCTGCGACCAGGTCCGGCGCGGAGGGTACGTCGACGACGACGATGTTCGTGTCCACGGTGGCCGGGTCGACGCCGCACGCCTCGGCGATCAGCCGGGCGTGCTCGTGGTCCTCGGCCATCCGCTCGAGGTGATGGTCGATCGCGTGCAGCCCGGCCGCGGCGAGCACGCCGACCTGGCGCATGCCGCCGCCCATCCGCTTGCGCCGCACGCGGGCCTCGTCGATCTGGTCCTGCGTGCCCACGAACAGCGAGCCGACCGGGGCACCGAGCCCCTTGGACAGGCAGACCGCGAGCGCGTCCGTGAGCGCGCCGTACGCCTCGAGCGGGGTGCCGGTGGCGACGTGCGCGTTCCAGATCCGGGCGCCGTCCATGTGCAGCGCGCAGCCGACGCCGTCGGCCCAGGCCCGGAGCGCCTGCAGGTCCGCCAGCGGGAGCACCGCTCCCCCGGCGAAGTTGTGGGTGTTCTCGACCGAGACCGCCGTCGTGCGCACGAAGAACGGCCCCATGTCGGGCGCGTACATCTCCTCGATGGCGGGCAGGTCGACCTGTCCGCGCGGGTGCGACCAGGTGCGGCTGGTCAGCCCCGTGAACGCCCCGTGCGCCCCGAGCTCGGCACGCAGGATGTGGGCGCGGGCCTCGCACAGCACCTCCTGGCCGGGGCCCACCAGCGACGCCAGCGCCAGCACGTTGGCCATCGACCCGGTCGGCGTGAACAGCGCGGCCTCCTTGCCGAAGAGGCCGGCCACCCGTTCCTGCAGCGCGTGCACGGTCGGGTCCTCGTCGTACACGTCGTCGCCGACCTCGGCGTCAGCCATGGCGCGCCTCATCGCGGGCGTCGGACGGGTCAGGGTGTCGGAACGAAGGTCGATCATGCACTCATCCAACCAGCCCGTTGAGATGTGTCTCCAGCACCGTCGAGATGTGCCTGCTGTCCGGCCGGAGGCACATCTCGAAGGGGCCGGAGGCGCATCTCGACGAACTCAGGCCTTGCGCAGCATCTCCGCGACCAGGAACGCCAGCTCCAGCGACTGCACCCGGTTGAGCCGCGGGTCGCACACCGACTCGTAGCGGTTGCCGAGGTCGATCTCGGCCAGCTCCTCGCCGCCGCCGACGCACTCGGTGACGTCGTCACCGGTGAGCTCGACGTGGACACCCCCGGGCCAGGTGCCGACCGCACGGTGCACGTCGAAGAATCCCTGCACCTCCGCGATCACGTCGTCGAAGCGGCGGGTCTTGTAGCCGGACGACGCCTCGAACGTGTTGCCGTGCATCGGGTCGCAGACCCACGCGACCTCGACCCCGGCCGCAGACACCTTCTCCACCAGCTGCGGGAGCACGTCGCGGATCCGGGCGGCGCCCATGCGCGTGATGAACGTGAGCCGGCCCGGCTCGTTGTCCGGGTTGAGCCGCCCGGCGAGCGCGATCGCGTCGTCGGGCGTGGTCGTCGGGCCGAGCTTGGCGCCGATCGGGTTGCGGATCCGGCTGAACAGCTCGACGTGGGCGCCGTCGAGCTGACGGGTGCGCTCGCCGATCCAGACGAAGTGGCTGCCCACGTCGTACGGCGTCTGCGTGCGCGAGTCGATCCGGGTCATCGCGTGCTCGTACTCGAGCACCAGGCCCTCGTGGCTCGAGTGGAAGTCGACCCGGTGGAACTCGTCGGGGTCGGCGCCGATCGCGTGCATGAAGCTCATCGCCCGGTCGATCTCCTGCGCCAGCTTCTCGTAGCGCGCCCCGACCACCGAGTCGCGCACGAAGTCGGTGTTCCAGGTGTGCACCTGGCGCAGGTCGGCGTAGCCGCCGGTGACGAAGGCGCGCACGAGGTTCAGCGTCGCCGCGGACGAGTGGTAGACCTCGAGCAGCCGCGCGGGGTCGTGGCGACGCGCCTCGGGCGTGAACGGGTAGCCGTTGACCGCGTCGCCCCGGTAGGCCGGAAGGGTGACGCCGTCGCGGGTCTCCTCGTCCGAGGAGCGCGGCTTGGCGTACTGGCCGGCGAGCCGGCCGAGCTTCACCACGGGCACCGACGCGGCGTAGGTCAGCACCACCGCCATCTGCAGCAGCACCCGCAGCTTGTTGCGCACGTTGTCGGCGGTGACGCCGTCGAAGGTCTCCGCGCAGTCGCCGCCCTGGAGCAGGAACGCCTCGCCGCGGGCGACCGCGGCCAGCTTGGCCTTGAGCTCGTCGCACTCGCCGGCGAAGACCAGCGGCGGCATCCGGCGCAGCCGCGCCACCGTGGCCTCGACGACGGCCGGGTCGGCGTACGTCGGCTGCTGCGCGGCCCCCCGCGCGTGGAGGTCGCGCAGGGACGGGATCTGCTCGGTCACCGATCCAGCGTACTGGCGACGCGGTCAGTCCCGGTGCGGGTCGACCAGCGGCCACCCGCCGGCGACCAGCCGGGCACCCACGCGCGCGACGTCTCGGGGTGCGGCAGCTCGTTGGTCACCTTGGTGATCAGGGCGCCGATGTCGATCGGCGTGATCGGGTGCGCCGTCGTTGCTCGACCGTGAGCGCCGCCGCCACCTCGCGCACCTCGTCGTCGGTGAGCTGCTGCCGGCGCAGGAGCGCGATCAGCGGGAAGTAGTCTCGGGGCGGCACGCCGTCCGGGTAGCCGGCGCGCAGCCAGTCCAGCACCTTGCCGACCGGGTTGGCCATCAGGAGCGCTTCCGTCACGACTTGTGCATGATCAGGTAGATCCCGAAGCCGACCGACGCGACCACCACCGCGAAGCAGACCAGAGGCCAGCCCGATGTGCGGCCGGGCTGCGGGTCACCTGGAAGCCGCTCCGGTCCGAGCCGCGTCGCCGGTCTCGCCGGTGCGGCGGTGTCGGCGGACAGCGCACGCAGCCCGGTCGCGAACACCAGCGGCAGCACGGCGCCGAACAGCAGGCCGGCCGCGATCACCTTGGCCGACCACCGTGAGGTCGATGTAGTCCGACATGGTGAGCCTCCTCAGCGTCCGGCGAGGACCGGGGTCGGCGGAGCGAGCTCGTCGGCCCACTCCTCGTTGACGTTCTCGCTGGTGACCGGCGCCCGGCTCGCGCGCGACCCACATGACGCCGGCCACGGCCAGCATCAGCAGGAACACCGACGAGCGATGCCGGCGAGCCCGCCGATCGCGTCGGCGACCATGTAGGTGCCGGCACCGACCAGCCCCGCGGCCGGCAGCGTCAGCACCCAGGCGATGACCATCCGGCCCGGCGACCCCCCAGCGCACCGTGGCGCCGCGGCGGCCGACGCCGGACCCGAGGATCGAGCCCGTGGCCACCTGCGTCGTCGAGAGCGACAGCCCGAAGTGGCTGGACGCCAGGATCACCGCGGCCGAGGACGACTCCGCCGCCATCCCCTGCGGCGACTCGATCTCCACCAGGCCCTTGCCCAGGGTGCGGATGATCCGCCAGCCACCGACGTACGTGCCGAGCGCGATCGCGGCGGCGCAGGCCACGACCACCCAGAACGGCACCGAGCCACCAGGGGCGACGCTGCCGTAGGCGATCAGCGCCAGCAGGATCACGCCCATCGTCTTCTGCGCGTCGTTGGTGCCGTGCGCCAGCGAGACCAGCGAGGCCGAGGCCGACCTGCCCCCACCGGAAGCCCTGCTCGCGGTTGGCCTCCGGCACGCGGCGGGTGGTGCGGTAGACCAGCCACGTGCCGATGCCGGCGACGATGCCGGCGATCACCGGGGCCATCAGCGCCGGGATCACCACCTTGCTCGTCCAGTCCGGTCCACGGGACGGGCCCGCGCGCTACTCGAGGTGGTCGACGTCGCGGAAGCCGGTCGCCTGCGACCGCACCGCGCGGTTGGTGAACCAGGTGATCACCCACAGCACGACGCCGAGGGCCAGGAGGCCGAGCGCGATCTTGTACTGCGCCTGGTTCTCCTCGCTGCGGGCCCAGGGGCCGGCGAGGAACGCGCAGGTCGAGCGCACCCACGACCGGCAGCAAGGTCGGGGTCCGGAAGTGGTCGTGGCCGACGTCGTCCTTGCGCAGGATCAGCACCGCGATGTTGACCACCGAGAACACGAGCAGCAGCAGCAGTGCGGTGGTGCCACCCAGCAGCGCGACGTTGGCGGTTCCGTCCTCGGTGCCGCTGGCACGCACCACGTAGACGATCAGGCCGACCGCGATCGCGGTGGTGAAGATGATCGACACCCACGGCGTACGACGGGCCGGGTGCACCTTGCCGAACGCCCGCGGGAGCACGTCCTGGTTGGCCATGCCGTAGAGCAGCCGGCTCGCCATCAGCATGTTGATCAGCGCCGAGTTGGCCACCGCGAACATGCCGATGAACGGGAAGATCGTGTCGAACGGCAGGCCCGGGCGCGCCCGCCTCGACCACCTGGGTCAGCGCCTGCCCCTTCTCCGTGTCGGTCAGGTCGCCCACCGGCACCAGCGCCACCGCGGTGATCGCGACCAGCACGTAGATCACGCCGGTGACGCCGAGCCCGGTGAGCATCATCTTCGGGAAGTCACGACCGGGGTCCTTGCACTCCTCGGCCATGTTGACCGAGTCCTCGAAGCCGACCATGGCGAAGAACGCGAGCGCGGTCGCCGTGGCCACCGCGATGAACGTGCCCTTGCCCTCGGCCGACTCGAACACCACGACACGGTCGAAGTCCGCGTTGCCCTGGGTGATCGCGTAGAGGCCGATGAAGATCACCAGCAGCAGGCCGGACAGCTCGACCATGGTGAGCACCACGTTGAGCTTGACCGACTCGCCCACGCCGCGGAAGTTCACCAGCGCCAGCGCCACCATGAACCCGATGGAGATCAGCATCAGGCCGCCGCCACCCGTGGGCAGGTCGAGGGAGAACCCGTCGTTCAGGAAGCTCGCGAAGGCGTACGACGCCGTCGACGCCGACGTGATGCCCGAGGACATGACCGTGAAGGCGACCAGGAACGTCACGAAGTGCACGCCGAACGCCTTGTGCGTGTAGAGCGCGGCACCGGCGGCCTGCGGGTACTTGGTGACCAGCTCGAGGTAGGAGCAGGCGGTGACGGTCGCGACGGCGAACGCGACCAGGAACGGCGCCCAGGAGGCACCGCCCACCTCGCCGGCGACCGCGCCGGTCAGGGCGTAGACGCCCGTGCCCAGGATGTCGCCGACGATGAAGAGCAGGAGCAGCTTGGGCCCCATCACCCGGTTGAGATCCGGCTCCGGTCCGTTGTAGTCCTCGACGACGGTGCCTGCGGAGTCGCTCATGGGGTGCCCCTTCCCGGATGGTGACCTGGGTCACAGTGTCCCACACGGCGGATCTCGGGGGCCGGTGGCCGATCAGCCGAAGAAGACCTCGGCCTCGCCGTACTGCTCGGGCGTCACCAGCTTGAGCTCGCCGGTGCCCTCGATCAGCGGCACCCGCACGATGTCGGTGCCGCGGAGCGCCATCATCGTGCCGAAGTCGCCCTCGGACACCGCCGCGATCGCGTGCAGCCCGAAGCGGGTCGCCAGCCAGCGGTCGAACGCGGTGGGCGTGCCACCGCGCTGCACGTGGCCGAGCACCACCGCGCGCGACTCCTTGCCGGTGCGGTCCTCGATCTCCTTGGCCAGCCGGTCGCCGATGCCGCCGAGCCGCACGTGGCCGAACGCGTCCTTCTCCCCGGAGACCAGGGTCATGTCGCCACCCTCGACCGGGACGGCCCCCTCGGAGACCACGATGATCGGCGAGTAGTGGCTCTTGAAGCGCTCCTCGACGTGCGCGCAGACCTTCTCGATGTCGAACGGCTGCTCGGGGATCAGGACGACGTTGGCGCCGCCGGCGATGCCCGCGTGCAGGGCGATCCAGCCGGCGTGCCGGCCCATCACCTCGACCACGAGCACCCGGTGGTGCGACTCGGCCGTGGTGTGCAGCCGGTCGATCGCCTCCATCGCGATGTTGACCGCGGTGTCGAAGCCGAAGGTGAAGTCGGTGGCGTTGAGGTCGTTGTCGATCGTCTTCGGCACGCCCGACGACGTTCACGCCGAGGTCGGACAGCTTGGTGGCCACGCCGAGCGTGTCCTCGCCGCCGATGGCGACCAGCGCGTCGACGCCGAGCTCCGCCAGGTTGGCCTTGATCTTCTCCACGCCGCCGTCGATCTTGAACGGGTTGGTGCGCGAGGAGCCGAGGATGGTGCCGCCGCGCGGCAGGATGCCGCGCACCTGCGGGATGCCGAGCTCGGTGGTGACGCCCTCGAGCGGGCCCTTCCAGCCGTCGCGGAAACCGACGAACTCGTAGCCGAACTCCTTGACGCCGCGACGGACGACGGCCCGGATCACCGCGTTGAGCCCTGGACAGTCACCGCCTCCGGTGAGCACGCCGACACGCATGGGTCCTCCTGCATTGGATCGTTCAAGTGCGGCACCCAGCCTAGCCACAAGGGTGGCTCCCGGGGAATCGTCTCACCCTGCCACGTGGGTCAGGCCTCGGTCGGCACCCGGACCGTGTTGGTGACGTGCTCGCGCCGCCAGCGGCATCAGCCGCCGCAGCGGGAGGCAGCAGGCCGCGCCGAAGAGCGCCAGCCCGGACAGCACCGCCCAGGCCGCGAGGTGCCCCTGGTGGAGCAGGGAGAGGTAGAGCACCGGCGCGACGGCGGACGCGGCGTTCCAGGAGAGCTGGTAGACCGCGAGGTAGCGGCCCCGCAGGTGGGCCGGGGGTGACTCGGCGGCGAGGGCCGCGAGCACCGGTCCGCCGGCCATCTCGCCGAGCGTGTAGACCACCGCCGCCCCCAGCACCACCGCGATCGCGACGGCCGTGGTGGTCAGCTCGCCCGCGACGTACAGGAGCAGGAAGGCGGCGATCATCAGGCCGGCCGCGAGCACCACGATCCGCCAGCGCACCGAGCCGGTCATCTGGCGCACGATCAGGCCCTGGCCGACGCCGATCAGCACCGTGTTGATCACGTAGACGGCACCGGACACCCAGCCCGTGGAGACCCAGCATCTCCACGATGTAGACCGGCATCACGACGTTGAGCGCGAGGCAGCCCATCGCGTAGCCGAAGTTCGCGCCGACCAGCCAGCGGTAGCCGGGGTCGTGGGCGACCTCGGCCCAGCCGCCGCCCTGGCGCTGGCGGACCCCGTCGCGGTGGACGCCGTGCACCTCGACCCGCACCATCAGCACGAACGCCAGCACGTAGCTGGCCGCGTTGAGCAGGACGACGGCGTGGAACGCCTTGTCGGTGCCGATCGTGATCGCCGCCGCGGCCATCAGGCCGCCGACGGCGAACCCCGAGTTGCGCAGCGCGCCGAGGAAGCCGAACCACTTCTCGCGCTCGCCGGCCTCGGACACCGCCGCGACCATCGGGGAGTACGACCCCCAGAACGCGGTGCGCCCGAGCGCGGCGATCGCCGACGACCAGGGTGACCTCGAGGACGGAGTGCGCCAGCGGGTACGCCGCGAAGCCGATCGCCTGGAGCACGTTGCCGCCCTGGAGCACCCGTTTGGCGTCGTACCGGTCGACCAGCGAGCCGATCACGAGGGCCAGCGGGAAGGACAGTGCGGCCGCGACGGAGAGGGCCACGCCGACGTGCACGAGGCTCAGGTCGGTGACCCGGATGAAGTAGAGGACGGACAGCGGCATCCAGACACCGCTGCCGAGGGCGTCGATCCCGATCGCCGTCACGAAAAGCCGGTGCCGGCCGATCGCGGGGAAGCCGAGGCGGGACAACACCAGCACATCTTCCGGGTCGCGGCGGCTCCTCACAACCATTTGCGTGGCGGCGGGATGACAGAGTTGTGCAGGTGCGGATTCCTGCGGTTCACCGGCAGTGTCCCTTTTGTACGCTTTTCGACTGGGGACCGGCCGGCGCGGAGGCGTTGGCCGACGAGGCGGACGTCGCCGTGGTGGTCGACGTGCTGTCGTTCACGACCACCGTGACCGTGGCTCTCGAGGCCGGCGCGACGGTGCTCCCGTACCCCTGGCGGGACGACTCCGCGGCCGCATTCGCGGACCGGCACGGCGCCGTGCTCGCGGTCGGCCGCTCGCAGGCGGGCGCCGGCCGGGTGAGCCTCTCCCCCGCCGGGATGCGCGCCCACGCGCCGTCCGGTGGGGCCGTCGTGCTGCCGTCGCCGAACGGGTCGACGATCGCGCACCGCCTCGCCTCGGGTACGACGACCTGCGTGGCGGCCTGCCTGCGCAACGCGGAGGCGGTGGCGGACTGGGTGGACCGCCGGTTCCCGCACCCGGCACGCGTCGCGGTGGTCGCGGCCGGCGAGCGCTGGCCCGACGACTCGCTGCGCCCGGCCGTGGAGGACCT
The DNA here is from genome assembly GCA_963754145.1 of uncultured Actinomycetota bacterium. Classification (GTDB taxonomy): domain Bacteria; phylum Actinomycetota; class Actinomycetes; order Propionibacteriales; family Nocardioidaceae; genus Marmoricola. The sequence goes on along the minus strand of CAVWFF010000002.1, from coordinate 66,875 downwards.
CTGGGGTGCCGGCGCCGTGCTCTCGGCCCTGGCGGCGCGCGGCCGGCCGGGCTTCTCGCCCGAGGCGCAGGCCGCCCGGGCGACGTACGACGCGATCGGCACGGACCTGCCGGCGGCACTGCACGCGTGCGCCGGCGGCCAGGAGCTGGACGCGATCGGCTTCGGCGCCGACGTCGACGTGGCCGCCGAGGTCGGTGCCAGCTCGGTGGTGCCGGTGCTGCGCGACGGAGTGTTCGTCGACGCGGCTGCTCTAGGTTGACCCCATGACGTTCTCGATCGTGGGCCGTTCCGCCGATGGTGAGTCGTGGGGCGTGGCCGTCGCCTCCAAGTTCCTGGCCGTCGGCTCCGCCGTACCGGCCGCCGTGGCGGGGGTCGGCGCGATCGCCACCCAGGCCGAGGCCAACGTCGCCTACAAGGGCTTGGCCCTCTCCCACATGGACGAGGGCGCGACCGCGGAGGTCGCCCTCCAGCGGCTGCTGGAGGAGGACGACAAGCGCGAGGACCGCCAGGTCGGCCTGGTCGACGTCGACGGCGGCGCGGCGACCCACACGGGCTCCGACTGCTTCGACTGGGCGGGCGGGGTCACCGGCGACGGCGTCGCGATCCAGGGCAACATCCTGGTCGGCCCGGAGGTGGTGGAGGCGATGAAGGCGGCCTGGGACTCGACGGTCGACCAGCCGCTCGCCCGACGCCTGCTCGCCGCGCTCAGGGCCGGCGACGACGCGGGCGGTGACCGGCGTGGACGCCAGTCGGCGGCGCTGCTCGTCGTACGCGACGAGGCCGGCTACGGCGGACTCGACGACGTCGCGGTCGACCTCCGGGTCGACGACCATCCCGGCGCCGGTCACCGAGCTCGCCCGGCTGCTCGACCTCAACGACCTCTTCCTGACCGCCTCCACGGAGGAGGACAAGGTGCCGGTCACCCCGGAGCTGGCGGCCGAGCTCGACGAGCTCGCCCGCGCCCAGGGCCACGACGGCTTCCACGCGTGGGTCGGCAGCGAGAACTACGAGATGCGCGTCGACGAGGGCAGGGAACCGGCCTGGGTCGACAAGGTGGTGCTCGCGATCATCCGGGGCGAGCGATGACGATCCTCGCGATCGACGCCGGTACGACGGGCGTCACCGCGCTCGTGGTCACCGGCGACGGACGGATCGCGGCCAAGGGCTACGAGGAGTTCCGTCAGCACTTCCCCAAGCCCGGCTGGGTGGAGCACGCCCCCGAGGAGATCTGGCAGGCCACGCTCGAGGCCACCCGCGCCGTGCTCGGCGCGTGGGACGGCGACGCGGCCGACCTCAGGGGCATCGGGATCACCAACCAGCGCGAGACGGTGCTGCTCTGGGACCGCGAGACGCTCGGCTCGCCGCGCCGCGCGATCGTCTGGCAGGACCGTCGTACCGCCGCGATCTGCAGCCGGCTCCGCGACGAGGGCCACGAGGAGCGGGTGACGCGAGCTGACCGGCCTGCGGCTGGACCCGTACTTCTCCGGCACCAAGCTGGTCTGGCTCGCCGAGAACGAGCCGAACACGTGGGCGCTGGTCGAGTCCGGCCGCTACGCGATCGGCACCGTCGACTCCTACCTGATCGCCCGGATGACCCGCGGCACCTGGCACGTCACCGACGTCTCCAACGCCTGCCGCACGCTGCTGTTCGACCTCGAGCGGGGCGACTGGTCCGACGAGCTGTGCACCCTCTTCGGCGTCCCGCGCGACGCGCTCCCCGAGCTGGTCCCGAACTGGGGCGACCTCGCGACCACCGACCCGAAGGCGTTCCTCGACCTCGAGCTCCCCATCGCCGGCATCGCCGGCGACCAGCAGGCCGCGCTGTTCGGGCAGACCTGCTTCGACGAGGGCGACTCGAAGTGCACCTACGGCACGGGCTCCTTCATCCTCACCAACACCGGCAGCTCGATCGTCCGCTCCGACGCCGGGCTGCTCTCGACGGCCGCCTGGCGCACCCCGGACGACGAGCTCGTCTACGCGACCGAGGGCGCGATCTTCGTGACCGGTGCCGCGGTGCAGTGGCTGCGCGACGGCCTGCAGATCGTCGGGTCCGCGGCGGAGACCGAGGCGATCGCCGCCACCGTCGACGACACCGAGGGCGTGGTGTTCGTGCCCGCCCTGACCGGGCTCGGCGCGCCGCACTGGGACCCGCACGCCCGGGGCACGATCCTCGGCATCACCCGCGGCACCACGCGCGGGCACATCGTGCGCGCGACGCTGGAGGCGATCGCGTTCGAGGTGCGCGACGTGATCGAGGCCGATGGGTCGGGCCCTCCGTGTCGTCGCTGCGCGTCGACGGGGGCGCCTCGGCGAACGACCTGCTCTGCCAGATCCAGGCCGACCAGCTCGGGGTGCCGGTCGAGCGCCCGGAGATCGTGGAGACGACGGCACTCGGCGCCGCGTTCATGGCCGGGCTCGGCACCGGCGTCTGGTCGTCGTACGACGAGCTGCGCGACACGTGGAGCCTCGACCGCCGCTTCGAGCCGGCCGGTGACCGCGGCGACGCCGACGCCCGCTGGGAGAAGTGGAAGGACGCCGTCGAGCGCTCCAAGGCCTGGGCCGACTAGTCCCGCGAGAGGTCAGTCCGGGTTGGCCGGACATCGCCGACAGGTCAGACTTTGGTTGGCCCGGCTGACGTGTCGGCGCGTTTCTGGCAACCACGACTGACGTGTCGGCGGATCAGGCGAGCTTGTCGAGGGCCTTCTGGGCGGAGTCGCGGCGCGGTCTCGGCCTCCCCGACCGCCTCGAGGGCGTCCTCGTGGTCCTGCTCGGCGACCTCGATGTCCTCGTCGAGGCCCTCGATCCGGTCCTCGAGCGCGTCGATCCGGCGCTGCAGCTCGTCGATCTCGCTGCGGAGCTGGAACCGCTTGCCCTGCAGGTCGGCGACGGCCTTCTCCGCCTTGGCCGCGGCCTTGGTCGCCGCCTTCACCTCGGCCTCCGCCTCGGCCAGCTCCTCCTCGGCCGTCTCGCGCAGCAGCCGCTTGTTCTCCGGTACGACGTGCAGGGCCGGTCCGGGCGCCGGCTCCGCGGGCGCGATCCGGGTGCCGAGCGCCTCGGGCACGGCGATTGCCGACGCCCACGTCTGCTCGTCGACGCCGGTGGCGCTGAGCGTGGTCACGAGCATCCCGGTGCGCACGGCGTCCGCCGCGCCGGCGTCCAGCATCGCGGCGTTGAGCGTCCCCTCCACCTGGTCGGCGACGGCCTGCGTGAGCCGGGTGCCGTGCTCGAGGGCCAGCTGCCGGGCGCGCGTGGTCAGGGCACTCGTGAGCTGGCGTCGCTGCTTGGTGAGCGCCCGCAGCTCCGCGCCGTCGAGCGCCTCGGCGGCGGCACGCAGGGACTCGGCCAGGGTGAGCACCTGGTCGATCTGCTCGGTCTCGCGGCGCACCAGCAGGTTGACCGCCCAGGCACCGACCGACGGCTTCTTCAGGGTCTTCACCGCGGCCGCGAGGTCCTTGTCACCGTCGGCCTTGGCCGCCTTCTCCGCCGCGGTGCGCTCCGGAGTGAAGTCGGCCGGCAACCCGCCGTACAGCTCGCCGGCCAGGCTCAGAAGTCGTTCGTCGGCTCCCATGGTGGGAGCATCGCACGCCCCGGCCCCGGATTCGCCCCGATTCCCTAGGACGTGCCCACCACCGCGAGCACCTGGTCCAGCGCCAGCAGGCAGGTCTGCGCGCGGATCGCGTCCCGATCGCCGTCGAGCGCCAGCTCCGACACGGTGACCCCGCCCGGTCCGGCGATGCCCACGAAGACGGTGCCGACCGGCTGGCCCTCCTGCTCGGTCGGGCCGGCCACCCCGGTGGTCGACACGGCCCAGGTCGCCCCGAGCACGTCGCGTGCGCCGGTCGCCATCGCGCCGGCGCACTCCTCGCTGACCACGCCGTACCGCTCGACCAGGTCGGCCGGCACGCCCAGCACCTTCACCTTCACCGACGTCGCGTAGCCGACCACGCCGCCGACGTACGACGAGGAGGCGCCGGGTGTCGAGCTGAGCAGGTCGGCGAGGCCGCCGCCGGTCAGGGACTCGGCCGAGGCGACCGTCTCCCCCCGCTCCACGAGCAGCGCGTGCAGGTCGGCGGCGAGGGTGGCGGCGTCCATGCCCGCCAGCCTGTCAGTCCTGGTCGAACCCGGACAGCTCCCCGACGCCGAGCTGCGGGTTCTCGAGCTCGTCGGTCTCGGGCGCGACCCCGGCATCCACGCTCAGTCCGGCGGCGCCGGGCACCGGCGCGAGCCGGGAGAGCGTGCCGAAGGCCCGGGTGGGGATCGGCCGGCTGTGCCTTCGGCGAGCGCCAGACCCGGCGGAAGTTGTGGAAGTACGCCCTGACCACCCGCCGCCCGTGCAGCCGGAACACGAGGTCGTCGCAGTAGAGGCCCAGCCCGGTGAAGTTCATCGACCCGGACCAGACGAAACGGCGGCCCCTGTGCCGGTAGGTGCCGCTCATCGCGACGTACTTGCTGTGGTTGTAGTCCACGACCTCGCCGGTCAGCTCGTTGGTGCGGACGACGCGGCGCATCGGGATCCGGCCGCGCCCGCTCGGGTCGTAGAGGATCCGCTTGACCTTCGAGTTCAGCACCGAGTAGACGACCTTGACGCTGCAGCCCGCGTTCCACTTGCGGCGCACCTCGCGGGCCAGGTAGTTGCCGCGGTCGTCGAACCACGCGTACATGCCGATCCGGATCACCGTGCGGCGCGTGATCGGCCTGGGCGCCGGCTTCTGCTTCTTCGTCTTCGGCTTCGGGTGCGCCTTCGAGGCGTGGCCCGGCTTCTTCCCGGCGGTCTTGGCCCGGGCCTTGCGTACGGGGATCCCGGTGTGCGGCGTCGCCCGGCAGCTGATCCGGCGGAGCACGCGCACCATCGGGTCTCGGCTCGGGTCGGCGATCGGGTGCGGGAACGCCCAGAACACCGCGTCGTCCGTGCGGAACTTCCAGATCGGGTGCTCCGGCCGGCGGTCGGCCTTCATCTGGTTGAACAGCATCCCCAGGCGCACGTACGTCTGCTCGCCGACGAGCGTGTCCATGTGGTTCCACTGGCCCGATCGCGGCCTTCCTGGTGAGGTTGGCCGAGCCGACCATGCTCACCCACCTGGTGTGCCCGACCTGGCTGAACAGGAAGATCTTCGAGTGCAGGTTGCCCGCCGGTCCGCGGCACGACCGCAGGCAGGAGCGGGCGAAGCTCACCTCCGCCGGCGACATCCCGTGGCGAGGCTTGCGCCGGTCGCCGAGCTCCCGCTGGAGCCTGTCGTACGGCGCGGCCCAGGCGCTCGCTGTCGCGGTTCACGAGCAGCTGCACGCTGACCCCGCGCTTGTGCGCCTTGATCAGCGCCCGCGTCATCTTGGCGTCGGCGTAGCTGAACGTGGCCAGCCGGATCCGGGCGCCGCGAGGGGTGTACTTGATCGCCTTGAGCACCCGGTGCCGGATCGCGTTGCGCTTGGCGGCGGTCGCGAACGGGTAGTTGAACGTGGTGGCGGCGGCCCGGGCTCCACACGGGCTTCGGCTTCGGTCGCGGCTTCGGCTCGGCGTGCACGCCTTCGGGTGCTGGCGCGCATAGTGCTTGTTCAGGCACTTCTTCGGCGGCTCGGCGGCGGCCTCCGCGGGCGGCACCAGGGCGAGCGCCAGCACCACCACCAGGCCCGCTGCGACCAGCGGCGCCAGGAGGGGGAAGTGCACGCGGCGCAGGGGTGTCACGGGGCAAGGATGCTAGTGCCGCGCCGGGTCCACGCCGGGGACGACACGCACGGTCGCGGCGAGCGGATGACACGCCGTCCGGATAGCCTCACGCCCATGGCGCTGCCGATCGAGGACTACGCGGCCCTCGGCGACGGCAACACCGCGGCGCTCGTGGGCAGGGACGGCTCGATCGACTGGCTGTGCCTGCCCCGCTTCGACTCCCACGCGTGCTTCGCCGCCCTCCTGGGCGACCCGGACAACGGACGGTGGCTGATCGGTCCGGCGGGCAGGCACGCCGCGAGCCGTCGGTACGTCGGCGACACCGGCGTGCTCGAGACCACGTACACGTCGCGGCGGGGCACGGTCGTGGTCACGGACCTGATGCCGGTCAACGACAAGCGGGCGGACCTCGTGCGCCGGATCACCGGCGTCGAGGGCAGCATGCGGATGGTCCACGAGTGGGTGGTGCGTCCCGACTACGGGCGGATCCGGCCGTGGGTGCACCGGGAGCGCCGGGGCGACCGGGAGCTGATCGTGGCGATCGCCGGCCCCGACAAGCTGGTGCTCCGCGGGCCGCGGCTGCCGCTGGCCGTCGACGGCCGCCACCGCGACGAGTTCGTGGTCAACGAGGGCGACGTGCTGACCTTCTCGACCACGTGGATCCCGTCGCACCTGCCGGTGCCGCGCCTGCTGGAGTTCGACGGCCGGATCCAGGAGACGATCGACGAGCACCAGGCCTGGGCCGACGAGTGCTCGTACGACGGCCCCTGGCGCACCGAGGTGGTGCGCAGCCTGGTCACGCTGCGCGGCCTGACCCACGCCCAGACCGGCGGCATCGTCGCCGCCCCCACGACCAGCCTGCCCGAGGACTTCGGCGGCGAACGCAACTGGGACTACCGCTACTGCTGGCTGCGTGACGCCTCGCTCACCCTCGACGCGCTGCTCGCGGCCGGACGCTCGGAGGTCGCGAAGCTGTGGCGCGGCTGGCTGCTCCGCGCGGTGGCCGGCGACTCCGAGGACCTCCAGATCATGTACACCGTCGACGGCGGCCGGCACCTCCCCGAGCGCGAGCTCGACCACCTCGCCGGCTACGAGGGCAGCCGCCCGGTGCGGATCGGCAACGGCGCCGTCGAGCAGCGGCAGACCGACGTGCTCGGAGAGGTCATGCACGCGCTCCACCAGGCCCGCGGCGCCGGCCTCAAGGAGACCGACGACAGCTGGGCCCTGCAGCGCACGCTGGTCAACCAGCTCGCCGACACCTGGGACCAGCCGGACAACGGGCTCTGGGAGATCCGCGGCCCGTTGCGCAAGTTCACCCACAGCCGGGTGATGGTCTGGGTCGCCTTCGACCGCGCCGTACGCGCCGTCGAGGAGCACGGGCTCGAGGGTCCCGTCGACCGCTGGCGCGAGCTGCGCGACGAGGTGCGCGACGAGGTCATCGGCCCAGGGGTACGACGCGGAGCGCAACACGTTCACGCAGCACTACGACACCCGCGAGGTCGACGCGTCGCTGCTGGTGCTCCCCCAGGTCGGCTTCGTGGCCGGCGACGACCCGCGGATGCTCGGCACGATCGAGGCGGTGGAGCAGGACCTGCTGCGCGACGGGCTGCTGCTGCGCTACCGCACCGAGACCGGGGTGGACGGGCTGTCCGGCGACGAGTGCCCCTTCGTGGCCTGCTCGTTCTGGCTGGTCTCGGCCTACGCGCTCGCCGGACGGCTCGAGGACGCCCGCCGGCTGATGCGGCACCTGGTCGGGCTGGCCAACGACGTCGGCCTGCTCAGCGAGGAGTACGACGTGGTGCACGACCGGATGGCCGGCAACTTCCCGCAGGCGTTCTCGCACCTGGCGCTCGTCGGCGCGGCGATGGCGCTGCGCGACGCCGAGGCGGCGGTCGGCGACGCGGAGCTGGCAGCAGTTGCCGCGCGACGCCCACGGGATCGGCGCCGATCCGGATCCGCGCTCGGCTGAGGCGGTGGGATCATCGACGCATGGGCAAGGTCTACGAGCGCATCGGCACGCGGCTGCACGACTGGCTGCTCGCGCAGCCGGTGTTCGTGGTCGCGACGGCACCCGGCGAGGGCGGCCACGTCAACGCCTCCCCCAAGGGCATGGCGGGCACGTTCGCGATCCTCGACGAGACCACCGTGGCCTACCTCGACTACACCGGCAGCGGCGCGGAGACGATCGCCCACCTGCGCGACAACGGCCGGATCACGCTCATGTTCATGGCGTTCGAGGGACCACCCACCATCGTCCGCCTGCAGGGCACGGGTCGCGTGGTGATGCACGACGAGCCGGAGTTCGCCGACCTCCGGCCGCTGTTCAGCAAGCCCCGCGAGATCGGCCAGCGCTCCATCGTCGTCGTGACCTGCGACCGGATCGCCGACTCCTGCGGCTACTCGGTGCCGCTCATGGACTACGTCGGCGACCGTGACCTCCTCGACCGCAGCCAGGAGCGTCGCGACGACGCGTACTACGAGAGGTACTGGGCGGAGCGCAACGCGACCAGCATCGACGGGCTCCCGGCTCTCAGTGAACGGCCCGTGCCGCACGCCTCTGCTTGACGGCGTCGCGCGCGAACTCCAGCCCGGACGTGATCGTCAGCACCACCGCCACGCCCATCAGCGACGGCCGAGACCCACCAGACCACGTCGACCGGGCACCTCCCAGGCACCGGACAGGTGCTTGAACGGGCCGATGAACCCGCCCAGGGCGAACACCTGGGTCAGCGTCTTGACCTTGCCGCTCTGGCTGGCCGCGATCACGACGTGCTTGGCGATCGAGAGCCGGGCGAACGTCACCGCCCACTCGCGGATCAGCACGACGATGGTGACCCACCACCAGAGCTCCCCGATGATGGAGAGCCCGATGAACGCCATGCCGGTCATCGCCTTGTCGGCGATCGGGTCGGCGATCTTGCCGAAGTTGGTGATCAGGTTGTGCTTGCGGGCGAGGTCGCCGTCGACCTTGTCGGTGATCATCGCGACCACGAACAGCGCCCACGCGACCCAGCGCCAGGCGTTGGAGTCGCCCCCGTCGTGCAGCAGCGCCCAGCCGAAGAACGGCACCATCACGATCCGCAGCGTCGTGAGCGCGTTGGGCACGTTCCAGTTGCTCACGGCCCCGGTCTCGGCTCATCGGCTCGCTCATGCGTGGCCTTCGCGACGAGGTCGACCCCGTCGGTGCCGACGACCTCGGCCCGGACCATGTCGCCGACGCCGCCGGCCCGCCGGACGCAGGTACGTCGACCCGTCGACCTCGGGGCCCTGGTGCGCGGCCCGGCCGACCACCTCGTCGTCCGTCGACCGACTCGACGAGCACCACGACCTCCTCGCCGATCCGGTCCTCGGCCCGCTGGGCGGTGAGCTCCTCGACCAGCCGGGTGACGTGCTCGACCCGGTCGCGGACCTCGTCGTCGTCCAGCTTCGCCGTCGTACGACGCGGCCTCGGTGCCGTCCTCGTCGGAGTAGCCGAAGACGCCGATCGCGTCGAGCCGGGCCTCGCTCGAGGAAGTCGCACAGGATCGCGAGGTCGTCCTCGGTCTCGCCGGGGAAGCCGACGATGAAGTTGGAGCGCACGCCCGCCTCGGGCGCCTGCGCGCGGATCTGCTCGAGCAGCGCCGAGGAAGCTCTCGGCGTCGCCGAACCGGCGCATCCGCCGCAGCACCGGGCCGGACGCGTGCTGGAAGGAGAGGTCGAAGTACGGCGCCACGCCGGGCGTGGACGCGATCGCGGTGACCAGGCCCGGCCGGGTCTCGGCGGGCTGGAGGTAGGACACGCGCACCCGCTCCACGCCGTCGACCGCGGCGAGCTCGGGCAGCAGCGTCTCGAGGAGGCGCAGGTCGCCGAGGTCCTTGCCGTAGGACGTGGAGTTCTCGCTGACCAGGAACAGCTCGCGCACGCCCTGCTCGGCCAGCCAGCGCGCCTCGGCGAGCACGTCGGTCGGCCGCCGGGAGACGAACGAGCCGCGGAAGCTCGGGATCGCGCAGAACGAGCAGCGCCGGTCGCACCCGCTGGCCAGCTTGAGCGGGGCCATCGGCCCGCCGTCGAGCCGGCGCCGGACGGTGCGCGGCCCGGTGGCGGGCGCTCCGGCCCCGATGGTCTCGACCGGCTCGACCACCGACGGACCGTGGCCGGGCACCACGACGTCGGCGGTCGCGCCCGGTCGACGGGTGAGATCGGCAGCAGCTTGCGCCGGTCCTGCGGCGTGTGGGGGTGGTGCGTCTCGCCGGCGAGGATCGAGCGCAGCCGGGCGGCGATGTCGGGGTAGTCGTCGAAGCCGAGCACCGCGTCGGCCTCGGGCAGCGACGTCGGCGAGCTCGTCGCCGTACCGCTCCGCCAGGCAGCCGACCGCGACCACGGCCTGGGTGCCGGCCGGTGCCCTTGAGGTCGGCGGCGGCGAGCAGCGTGTCGACGCAGTCCTTCTTGGCCTGCTCGACGAAGCCGCAGGTGTTGACCACGACGGTCTCGGCGTCGGCCGGGTCGTCGACCAGGCGGAACCCGCCGGCCTCCAGCCGCCCCGCCAGCTCCTCGGAGTCGACCTCGTTGCGGGCGCAGCCGAGCGTCACCAGCGCGACGGTCGTGGGGGCAGTCATCGCTCCCGAGTATCCCGTACGGAGCGCCGCTCCCCGAACCGGCCCTGAGCCGGCTGTCAGCGGAAGCGTACGGCTGCGCGGCCGCGGTCACCGTCGCCGACGGGGCCCCTGCGGCTTGCCCGCGACCCACACGTCGACCGCCGCCGGGTGCACCGCACGGACCGTCGAACGGACCGGTGCCGAACAGCTGCCGGTGCCCGCCCTGGGTCAGGTGGCCGGCCCACAGGATGGCGCCGCTGCGGTCGCGCACGAGCACGTCGGACGGCCCGCGGACCGCCTTGACCGTCATCTTCACCGGCGTGCCCAGCGACGACGTGATCGGCTTCTGGTCGGGGGCCAGGCCGGCCGACCCGTTGAGCACCGGGCTCTGCGGTGGTCACCTGCTCCGGGGTGTCGATGAACAGCCGGGCGAGGCCCCAGGCCAGCACCAGGGCCAGCACGACGCCGATCAGCAGGCCCCAGCGGGGACCGCCGAGCGAGGTCTGGACGCCGCCGCGGCATGCCGGTGGCGAGCTCGGCCTCGAAGACCCGGCGGGCGTCGATCGGCGCGTCGGCGTAGCGCTCGTCGTAAGTCGTCGAGCAGCTGCTCCCCGGGCGAGGCCGAGCACCCGGCCAGCGTGCGCAGGTGGCCGCGGGCGTAGAAGTCGCCGCCGCAGGGCTCGAAGTCGTCGACCTCGATCGCCTCGAGCACGTGCGGCCGGATCCGGGTGCGGTCGCTGAGCTTGTCGATGCCGAACCCGAGCCGGGTGCGCGCCGCTCGATCCGCGGGCCGATCACCGGCTCCAGGGCCGGCTCGATCGCGAAGTCGTCGATCACCAGGGGTGCGACCGCGTGGCCGGGCCGGGCGATCGGGACCACGCCCTCGCGCTCCCACTCCTCGTCGCGGCGGCGCAGCTCGTCGTCCTCGGGCAGCCCGCGCCGCGACTGGCCGTCGCCGTCGGGCTGGAGCTGGGGTGCGGCGCCGGTGCGCAACGCCGGCTGGTCGAGGCGGACCTCGATCCGGGCCGCCGGGCGCGCGTCGCGGAGCAGCGCCGCCGGCGGGTACGCCGGCGCGGCGCGGTGCGGCGTCGGGCACGGTCACGGGAGTGCGTCGCCGGTGCGGTGCGTGCCGTCGCCGGTCGCGTCGGCTGCCGTCGCCGGTGCCGTGCCGGTGCCGTCGCCGTCGCGGTTGCGCGGGAGGTCGCCCGGCTGGTCGGCGTCGATGTCGTGGGCCCGTCCGTGGCCGATGCGGGACACGATCGTGCCCAGGCCACCTCGCAGCCGCGGGGTGCGCGGCTCGTGGCCCTCGACCTGGGTGCCGTCGTCGGCGACGGGCTCCTCCGGCGGGCGGTGCGACTCCCGGATCTGCTCGCGACGGCTCGCGGTCTCCGGGGCGTCGGGCACCACCGGCTGCGCGACGTACCCGGCGATCTCGACCACCGCCGCGCGGTCCTGGGAGAGCCGCGCGAGCTCGGCGACGAGGTCGTCCGTGGAGACCCGGGTGGTCAGGCCGAGCGGCACGACGAACGGGGCGGCGTACAGCTTCTGGCTCAGCGCGACCTGGCGCCGCGCCTTGCGGTCGAGGCCCTCGAGCGCACGGTTCAGGTGCCGCGGCGCTACGACGAGCCGCCCGTCGCGGAGCAGCGAGGTGCGGGGCTCCACGACGACCTGCTCGAGGGCGTCCCAGGGCAGCCCGCGCCAGGTCGCGGCCGAGCCGCAGCCGGACGCCGTGCGCGTCGGCGACCAGCAGCGGCGTGCGGGCGTCGACGAGAGACACCAGCTGGCTGACGCCGACGGCGCCGAGGACCAGGCCGAAGCACCCAGTCGAGGACGCCCCGGTGGACACCGCACGGGTGACGTACGCGATCGCCATCGCGGACGACGCCGCGCCGACGAGGGCGGCGACGGCGGCGTTGCGGCGCACCTCCACCTCGAGCGGCGGTGCCGGTTCGGGGCGTGCTGTCACCCGGGTCGTGGTGCTGGTCGTGGTGCTGGTCGTCGGGAACGATCTGGGGTTCGAGGCTGCTCACTGCTCCCCCTGCAAGGTCGCGATCACGTCGTCGAGGTCGTCGGGCTTGATCAGTACGTCGCGTGCCTTCGAGCCCTCGCTGGGCCCGACCACACCGCGGCTCTCGAGGATGTCCATCAGCCGGCCCGCCTTGGCGAAGCCGACGCGCAGCTTGCGCTGCAGCATCGAGGTCGAGCCGAACTGGGTGGAGACCACCAGCTCGACCGCCTGCACCACGAGGTCGAGGTCGTCGCCGATGTCGTCGTCGAGCTCGCGCTTGGCCTGCTGCGGGACGGTGACGTCGTCGCGGTACGTCGGCTGCAGCTGCGCCTTGCAGTGCTTGACGACCCGGTGCACCTCGGCCTCGGTGACCCAGGACCCCTGCACGCGCACGGGCTTGCTCGACGCCCATCGGCAGGAAGAGCCCGTCACCCTGGCCGACCAGCTTCTCCGCGCCCGGCTGGTCGAGGATCACGCGGCTGTCGGCGAGGCTGGACGTCGCGAACGCCAGCCGCGACGGCACGTTGGCCTTGATCAGGCCGGTGACCACGTCGACGCTCGGGCGCTGGGTCGCGAGCACCAGGTGGATGCCGGCGGCGCGGGCGAGCTGGGTGATCCGGACGATCGAGTCCTCGACGTCGCGCGGGCTGACCATCATCAGGTCGGCCAGCTCGTCGACGATCACGAGGAGGTAGGGGTACGGCGCCAGCTTGCGCTCGCTGCCCGGAGGCACGGTCACCTTGCCGGCCCGGACCGCCTTGTTGAAGTCGTCGATGTGGCGGAAGCCGAAGTTCGCCAGGTCGTCGTACCGCATGTCCATCTCGCGGACGACCCACTGGAGGGCCTCGGCGGCCTTCTTCGGGTTGGTGATGATCGGCGTGATCAGGTGCGGGACGCCCTCGTAGGCGTTCAGCTCGACGCGCTTCGGGTCGACCATGATCATCCGCACCTCGTCGGGCGTGGAGCGCATCAGGATCGAGGTGATCATCGAGTTGATGAAGGACGACTTGCCGGAACCGGTGGCACCGGCGACCAGCAGGTGCGGCATCTTCGAGAGGTTCGCGAAGACGAAGCCGCCCTCGACGTCCTTGCCCAGCCCGACCACCATCGGGTGGTGGTCGTTGCGGGCCGTGGTCGACCGGAGCACGTCGCCGAGGGAGACGATCTCCTTGTCCACGTTGGGGATCTCGATGCCGATCGCGGACTTGCCGGGGATCGGGCTGAGGATCCGCACGTCGGCGCTGGCCACGGCGTACGCGATGTTCTTGGAGAGCTGGGTGACCCGCTCGACCTTGACCGCCGGGCCGAGCTCGACCTCGTAGCGGGTGACCGTCGGGCCGCGCGTGTAGCCGGTGACCTGCGCGTCGATGGCGAACTCCTCCATCACCTGCGTCAGCCGGCCGACCACGTCGTCGGAGGCCTTGCTGCGGGGCTTGTGCATGCTGCCCGGCTTGAGGGTGTCGCCGGCCGGCAGCGTGTAGGTGATGTCGCCGGAGAGCATCGAGCTGCTCGGCACGGGCCGGCAGCGGGTCGTGCGGCGGCGGCTGGAGCTCGGCCTTCTCCGTCCTCGACGTCGAGCTCGCCTCGGTGGTCGAGCTTGTCTCCCGGTGGTCGAGCTTGTCGAGACCCGCGCCTTGGAGAGCTCGCGGCCCTCGATCACCGGGGTGTCGTAGGCCGGGTCGCCCATCTCGGGGTCGATCTCGCCGTCGGCCATCGCGCCGACACGGCGCCGTGAGCGACCCTGCGCCGCAGCGCGGTCGTGTCCTCCTCGGCGCTGGCCTCCTCGGGCACCGTGCGCCCGAGCAGCTGGTCGCGGAGCGCCGCGAGCCGGGCCGGCACCTGGTAGACGGGCGTCGCGGTGATCACGAGCACGCCGAAGACGGAGAGCAGCACGAGGAGCGCGACCACGACGGCCGGGCTGCCGAGCAGGTCGAGCAGGAGCTTGGAGACCACGAAGCCGAGCGCGCCACCCGCCTGCTGCAGCGGGCGGGTGTCACCGAGCTCGGGCCGCGGGGAGCCGTTGGCGATGTGCACGATGCCGAGCACGCCGAACAGGAACGCCGCCCAGCCGATCGCCTGCCGGCCCGCCGGCCCGTTGTGCTGGGGGTCGCGGAGGTTGCGCCAGGCCACGAAGACCAGCAGGAGCGGCACGAACCACGCCACCAGGCCGACCGACCCGGCGACGACGCCGCGCACCGCGTCGAAGAACCCGCCGGGCAGCTGCCACCAGACGGCCGGCGGCCACGACGACGGCGAGCCCGACCAGGAACAGGCCGGCCCCGTCCCGCCGGTGCTCCGGCTCCAGCTCGCCTGCCGAGCTGCCCACGCGTCGTACACCACCCCCGACGACGTGCGCCGCGCCCAGCCAGACGCGGGCGACCGCACCGCCCAGGGCGGCGAACAGCCGGAAGACCGGCGACGGCCCGCTCCGCACCGCCCGCGGCGCCGGACGCTTCTTCGGGCGCAGGCTTGCGCCTGCTGGTGGTCTTCTTGCCCGTCGAACGGGATCGCGAGGTCGAGCCCCCCTTCGCAGGGGTGCTCTTGCTGCGCGACGCCGTCGGGGAAGACGTACGGGTCGCCATGGTGGCGAATGTACGGGAAAACCTCACATGCCCCACGCGTCACACGCCGGGGGTGGCCTGGTGGTCGGGCAGCGAGCGCTGGGCGCCGCTCCGGTGGTCGAGCAGCGAGCGCCAGCGAGCGAGTGTCGAGACCTCCTCGCGGCTGCGGGTCGTCATCGGTTAAAAGCGCAGCGACGGGGAGAGGTACGGCGCGGGGTGGCGGTCCAGCTCCCGGGTGCCTGGTCGGCGGGTGTCGACGGCCTTCCGCTGGTCGAGCAGCGAGCGCGACCTCCCCCGGTGGGTCGAGCAGCGAGCGCAGCGAGCGAGTGTCGAGACCACGACGCGCGGCTGCGGCTCCCCATCGTTGAAACGCGCATCGACGAGGAGATGTACGACGCGGGTAGCGGTCCGCTCCCGGGGCCAGGTCGGCGGTGTCCGGCCTTCCGGTGGTCGAGCAGCGAGCGCGACCTGCTCCGGTGGTCGAGCAGCGAGCGCGACCTCTCCGGTGGTCGAGCAGCGAGCGCCAGCGAGCGAGTGTCGAGACCATCCTCGCGGCTGCGGGTCGTCAGTCGGTGTGAAAGGCGCAGCGACGGGGAGAGGTACGGCGCGGGGTGGCGGTCCGCTCCCGGGTGTGAGCGCAGGGCGGTGGTCGGCCTCTCCGGTGGTCGAGGCAGCGAGCGCCGAGCCTCTCGCGGTCGGTCGAGCAGGTGGTCGAGCAGCGAGCGAGCGAGCTGTCGAGACCACGACATCGAGGGCTCCAGAAACTTTCGAAATACTTCTCCACAGCTGCCCGGAATGCCCGCATTCCCGGCCCGGGACTGTCGGTGGTCGATGCCAGAATTCCCTGTATGGCAACGGTATTCGGCGAACCAGAGGCGCACCCGGTCGCGGCCCTGGTCGCCGCGGCCCACGCCGACCTCGACCAGCTCGCCGACCTCGGCTCTGGTCCATGACGCGCGACCGAGCTCGCCGACACCCTCGCCTCGCGCTGGCCGCGCTGCGGCACCGGGTCACCGCGCTCGAGCTCGCGCGTCGCCCACCACGCCGACCGCCTCGACCTCGGCGCCGACGCCGGCGCCACCGACACCGGCGCCTGCTGGGCCAACACCACCCGGCAGACCAAACGCGACGCCAAGCGCCGCCTGGCGCTCGCGCACGCCCTGGACCGCGACCACGAGCCGGTCCGGGACGCGATGGCCGCCGGCCAGGTCTCCGAGGACCAGGCCGCGGTGATCGTCAAGGGCGTCGACGCGCTGCCGGTCGAGCACCGCCGCGACGCCGAGGCCCACCTGATCGGCCTGGCCGCCGAGCACGACCCGGTCGCGCTGCGCCGGCTCGCACACCACGTCCTCGAGGTGGTCGCCCCCGAGATCGCCGAAGACCACGAGCTCAAGGCCCTGCAACGCCAGGAAGCCCTCGCCGAGGAGGCCTGCCGGTTCACCATCGCCGACGACGGGCACGGCCTGTGCCACGGCCGGTTCACCCTGCCCGCCCCGGTCGGGGCGATGCTCAAGCAGGCGGTGCTCGCGATCAACGCCCCCAAGCACCGCCAGCACTCCGGCACCCCCAAGGGGCTCGGGCACGCGTTCTGCGAGTACGTCACCCGCTACCCCGTCGACCGGCTCCCCCAGGCCGGCGGCGTCGACGCCACCGTGGTGGTCACCATGACCCTGGAGAACCTGCTCGGCGACAGCCAGACACCGGCGCTGCTGGACACCGGGGACCCGATCACCGCCGACCAGGCCCGCAAGCTGGCCTGCGAGGCCGGGATCATCCCGATGGTCCTCGGCGGGAAGTCCAAGATCCTCGACCTCGGCCGCACGCAAGCGGCTCTACGACCGGTACCAGCGGATCGCGATCCGGCACCGCGACCAGCACTGCACCAGCCGACGGCTGCGACTGGCCCGCCGCGCATGTGCCACGTCCACCACAACATCCCCTGGAGCCGCGGCGGCAAGACCAACATCGCCGACGGACGCCTGCTGTGCCCGCGGCACCACTCCTACGCCCACTCACCCGAAGTACGAGATGAAGACCATCCCCAACGGACGCGTCGTCTTCAGCCGGAGCTGACCCGATCGGCCGGCAACGGCAACCGCGGTACG
This sequence comes from uncultured Actinomycetota bacterium, assembly GCA_963754145.1. Taxonomy (GTDB): domain Bacteria; phylum Actinomycetota; class Actinomycetes; order Propionibacteriales; family Nocardioidaceae; genus Marmoricola. The sequence continues at coordinate 49,965 of CAVWFF010000002.1, read as the reverse complement.
CCACCCAGACGACGGTGGAAGCGCACGTGCTCGGCGTGCGCGCCCAGCACCCGCCACAACACCTCGTGCGCCGACCAGGGCAGCGGCTCGTCGCCGTCCTGCCAGGTCGCGCCGAAGCCGATCCATACCGGTGCCCAGTCGGCGGCGACGTCCCAGTCACCGCGATGCTGCATGAGCAGCCGACGGCGGATCTGGAACGCCTGGCGCGGCCCGTCCGCGCAGATCGGCGCGGTGCTGACCGGCCAGAGCCGGAGGTCGAGGCCCATCAGCTCGAGCTCGAGGTCCTCGAGCAGGCGCGGGTCGACCAGCACGGTCGCGACGTTCTCGTGGGGTGCCCGTCTCACGTCCAGCACGCTAACCCGCAGGACCGACGTACGTCAGCCACCGCCCGGGGTGGTGTGTGCGCTGCGCCAGACTGGCTCCATGGCCCTGATTCGCTGCGACTTCTTCTCCGACGTCCTCCAGCTCGGCACCTCGATGACGGTCCTGCTGCCGCAGGCCTCCGAGGAGCAGATCGGCGCGGAGACCACCACCCGCAGCGGCCCTCCCCCGGTGCTGTACCTGCTGCACGGCCTCAGTGACGACGACTCGGCGTGGCTGCGCTACACCTCGATCGAGCGCTACGCCTCGGCGCTCGGGCTGGCCGTGGTGATGCCGCAGGTGCACCGCAGCTTCTACACCGACATGCCGCACCAGGGCGGCCGCTACTGGACCTTCCTCTCCGAGGAGCTGCCGCAGGTCGTCGGCGACTTCTTCCAGGTCTCCGACAAGCGCGAGGACACCTTCGTGGCCGGTCTCTCGATGGGCGGGTACGGCGCGCTGAAGTGGTCGCTGGCGCAGCCCGAACGGTTCGCCGCGGCGGCCAGCATGTCCGGCGCGGTCGACCTCCAGGACCTGATCGACTCCGGCGAGCGCGAGGCGCTGTTCGAGAACGTGCTCGGTGACCGGTCGCTGGCCGACGTCGGCGGCGACCTGTTCGCGGCGCTCGACGCGGTCGACGTGGGTACGGCGCCGCGCCTGTACGTGGCCTGCGGCACCGAGGACGTGCGGCTGGTCGAGGGCAACCGCCGGCTGGCGTCGTACGCCGCCGACCGGGGCCTCGACGTCACCACGAGCTTCACGGCCGGGGAGCACGAGTGGGGGTACTGGGACGCCCGCATCCAGGACGTCCTCGGCTGGCTGCCGCTCGCGTAGCACGGCCGGCCTCGTCGACGGGATGTATCAGGAGCAGCCCGGCGGACCTCTGTCCTGTGACGCGCCTCGACGCCACGGGGCCGCCCGATGACGACCAGGGGGACCAGCCATGCCGACCGACGACGACGACCTCAGCTGAGCGGCTACCGGATCCGGAACGGAGCGCGTTCACGTCGAAGAAGTAGTTGCCCTTCGCCGTCGACCATGATCCGAGCCCTGCCGGCCTGTACGTCGGGGATCTGCACCCGCTGGCCTGCCGTCGTTCGGCGGTCGCCGTCGGCCAGCACCTTCTTGCCAGGTCTTGCCGTTGTCCGTGGACAGGACGATCCGCACGCTCGGCCGCGAGCCGCTCGGTGCCGTTGACCTTCCACGTCGACGGTCTTCGCGGTGCCGCCCTCGACGTCGAACCGCCCTGGCCTGCGAGGTGACCAGGAACGGCCCGGCCTTCTGGTCGATCCGCAGGGTCACGTCGGCGTGCGCCGACGCCGCCGCCGTTCGGCGACGCCGTCACGTGCCGTCAACCGGAAGTGCATCGCCGGGGTCTTCGAGCCCGGCGTGCCGACGTAGCCCTTGATCGGCAGGAACTCCGAGTAGCAGTTCGACGCATCGGCACCGGCACCACGACGTACGTCGTTCGGGTCGTTGGGCGGCGCCGGCGGGCACGTGCCCGTCTCGGCGTTGGTGTTGCCCGCCAGGATCTGAGCCATGTCCGGGAAGGTCCGCGACGGGCTGCCGTGCCGGCCATGTTCTCGCCGGGCGACGGGGCTCAGCGAGCGCGTCCTCGTCGCGAGACGTCGGCGTAGCGGCCGAACACCCGGAACAGCGGGCCGTTCTTCTTGGTGTTGTCGACCAGCGGCCGTGCCGGTCGTCGCCGCCGACGTCGTTCTGCTCCCACAGGTAGGTCAGCTTGTCGCCGTCGGCGTCGCGTGCCCGATCCCGGTCAGGGTGAACGGCGTGCGGAGCGGCAGGGTCCGGTCGGCCGGGCGCCGTGACCGACGGGGCGTGGTTGCCGGTGCGGTGCGGCCGTCGCCGTTGTTGTTCGGCCGGGCCGCCCTTGGCGGTCTCGCCGACGTGCGCCGCTGACGCCGGCCGAGGTGCTGTGACGATGAGGGCGTGCATGTCCGCGCGGTCGCTGTCGTCGGTGTACGGGTCGGGGTCGCCGGCGAAGATCACCTGGAAGCCGGCGTCGTCGGGCTCGCCCATCGGCGCGGGGTAGACCTCAGGGTCGAAGATCCCGGCGTACGGGTCGTAGCCCCACTTCGCGATCGTGACGTCCTTGCCGGTGAGCTTCTCGACGGCCGCCTCGAGGTTCGCCGGCGTTGTACGTCGAGCCGAGGGTCAGGGTGACCGGGTCGGCCTTCGCGCCGGGGTAGTCGAGGGTGATCGTGTCACCGTCCGTGTCGAAGCCGCGTCAGGGAGACCGTCCTGGACCTCGACCGGGTCTGGCGGCAGCGCCGCTGGTGTACGCCGTTGATCTCGCTCGATGCGAGCGCTGCGAGAAGTACGGGTCGCTGTGCGGCTGCAGGTTGTCCTGCCGGCAGATGCCGGCGTAGGCCATGATCGACGTGCCCGAGCCCGGCTCGACCGACGTGGCGCGCGTTGCGGTTGCCGCCCGAGCAGTTGCCACTGGGTGCCGTTGAAGGTGTGGTTGCCGCCGAACTGGTGGCCCATCTCGTGGGCGACGTAGTCGATCGCGTAGAAGTCACCGCTGCGGCTCCGGGAGGCCGGTGCAGCCCAGCGCCTTCTCGATCGCCGCCGACGACGCCGAGGCCGGCGATGCCGCCGCCGTTGGTGCCGAGGCGCGATGTGGCCGATGTCGTAGTTGGACGCGCCGATCGAGCTGGCCCAGGACGATGCTGGTTGCGGCTGCAGGGTGCCCGACGTCGCAGTAGGAGAGCTGGCCCTCGACGTAGTCGGAGGGTCGGGGTCCAAGGTCGTAGCAGGAGTGCGCGCCGCACGGACCGTTCGGCGCCGGTCGCCTTCTCGTCGGTGTCGAGGTTGAGCTGGTCGGTCCCGTCGACGAGCACGCAGCTGGATCGGCCAGGTCGTCGTTGTAGACCTGGTTGACGCGGTTCATCAGGGTGACCTTCTCGGCCAGCACGTTCTCGGTGCCGAAGTAGTCGGCGTACGACGGGTCGCTGAGCAGCGCCAGCCGGTAGACGCCGCTGCGACCACCGTGCCGGGCGCGGCCGCGTCGCCCGCCGGCCGCTGGCCGCTCGATGGCCGCGCTCGACCGCGGGCAGCTCGCGTTCGACCGGCGCAGCTCCGAGGGCTTCGGCAGGCTGCGCGCCGTAGTAGACGAGGTGCGCGGAGGTGCCGCGCTTGTTGTACGCCGGGTCGACGAACCAGGCGCCCTGGCCGTTGGGCCCACGCACCGAGGCGTGGAAGCCCATCGGCGTGACGTCGAGGGCGATGGACGTGCCGCGGTGGTCGAGCGACACGCCCGACGCACGTCTGCGATCTCGGGGTGCGCAGCGGCGAGCTTCGCCTGCATCACCTGGGTCCGGTGCACGGCGAAGCGCTCGCTGTCACCCGTCGGCGTCGGCACCCGGAGGGTCAGCCCAGTGCGGGCGGTGCGGGCGCCCGGCGCGGTTCTGAGTTCACCGCGCAGCTGGGACAGGTCGACCTTGACCGCCGCGTACCGCTTCGGGGTGACCCGGACCTTGCTCCCGGTCAGCGACGGCTCGGCGATCCTGGAGAACGGACCGCTACCGTCCTCGGCCCCCGGCGCCGCCGAGGAGGTCGATACGACCAAGGCAGGCAGCACCCCCGCGGCGAGGAGGACGGCAGTTGCGGCTGCGACACGACGGTGGGACGGCTTCACTAGAACTCCCCTTGATCCCGCCGGACCGAGAGCGCGGACTCTCGCCAATCTGGCTGAGTCTTGCGGAAGGATAGGCCCAATTCGGACAACCTTGTGGGGCAAGCGCTCAGGCCTCGGGCGGAGCTCAGCCCGAACGCCGGTCACGACCGGTGCAGGCCGGCCGCCTGCGAGCATCGGCGGTGTCGTGTTCGCGGCCATCGACGCCGTCGCACGCCCGCCTGTAGTGGCTGCCGCTCGCCTAACACACCGGCCTCCTCGACGGGATGTATCAGGACGAACCCGGCGGATCTCTGTCCTGTGACGCGCCTCGACGCCACGGGGCCGCCCGATGACGACCAGGGGGACCAGCCATGCCGACCGACGACGAGTTCAGCACCGAGGAGTCGACCGAGGACACCGGGTTCGACGACTCCTCGAGTGACGAGACCACCGACGACACCGGAGGACACAGGCTTCGAGGACACCGGGTTCGAGGACAGCACCGAGGACACCAGCACCGAGACACCGAGGACACCGGGTTCGACGACAGCACCGACGACACCAGCTCCGACGACAGCACCGAGCACCGACGACACCAGCTTCGACGACAGCACCGAGGACACCAGCACCGACGACACCGGGTTCGACGACCACCGAGGACACCAGCACCGACGACACGGGCGACGACACCACCACCGACGACGGCACCTTCACCAGCGACGGCAGCGCAGCGGTCGGGTCCGAGCTCGAGCCACCGTTCCTGGTCGCGGACCAGTACCCGCTGGACAGCGGCCCGCACCCGCCGTGGACCAACCTGGTGGACGCACCCAACTTCGTCGGCGCGATCCTCAAGGCCTGGGAGGGGCTGCAGTACAACGACGGCGGCTGGTTCACGAACAACTGGTCCGCGGTGCGCGACGCCGGCGGCGACCGGTACGGCGACAGCTGGTTCCGGGGGGCCTACCTCTTCCTGCGCTTCGCCGCAGACGGCGCTGCCCAGGCGGACGCCTACCTGCGGGCCGTCGACAAGGCCGGCGGCTGGGACCACGGCGACATCATCCCGGTGGTCGACGTCGAGCTCGGGAGCGAGAAGAACTCCAACTTCAAGGCCTCGGCCGAGCAGATCGTCGACTGCACCAGCGCGTGTGCTGACCGGATCCGCTCGGAGACCGGCCGCCGGGTCATGCTCTACGGCCGGGGTGCGATGCGGGAGCGGAGCATCACCGACCACATGAAGTGCGACGTGGTGTGGAACCCCAGCTACACGGCCCACATGGTCACCAACGGTCTGCAGGCGTGGGACCTCGAGGACATCGTGCTGTGGCAGTACTGCGGCGACAACAAGGGTTTCGTGGCCAACCTGCCGACCAGCGTCGCCGGCTTCGCCAAGCTGGACATCAGCGTCTACATCAAGGGGGCCCAGCGGCCGACGCTGCAGATGGTGCGCGACAGCCTGCTGTGACCCGGCGGGCGCCCCTCAGCCGAGCGGGCTCCACGCCGGGTCGCGGCCGGTGCGTGCGACCAGCTGGTCCAGCGGCGAGGCGTCGGCGGCGACCGGCACCATCGGGCCGAACAGGCCCGGTGGTGGCTGCACCCCCGGCCCGGTGACCATGTCCACGAAGATGCGGGCGCCGGCGACGGACGCGTCGTCGATCTCGTACGGCAGGTGCAACGCTCGCGCGACGTCCCAGCCGTGCACCACGAGCTCGTCCAGCCCGGTGGCACCGCACGCGTCGGCGGGCATCTCGACGCCGCCGACCGAGGTCATGCCCTCCCACGCCCCGGGCTCGCGCCAGGCGGCCGACCAGGTCGGCCAGCCTCGCCGGGATCCGGGTGCGCCAGTCGTCGGTGAGCGAGTCGGCGCTGGCCTGAGGTGTCGGGTCGACACCGGCCGGCAGCGGCTCCTTGCGCGCGGCCACCGCGAACGCCAGCGCCAGCCCGTCGACGTGGTCCAGCATCGCCGCCAGCGACGTCGCCTCGCACGGCGTCGGGTTGGCGAGCTGGTGGTCCTCGACCGCGCCGACGAGCGCGGTCATGGCGGCGGCAGCCGGTCCGAGATCGAGTGGGTGCCATGTCCGGGTCAGGCCTCCAGCACCACGGGGATGATCATCGGGCGGCGACGGTGCTTGCCGGACACCCAGCGGCCCACGACCCGGCGGATCGTCTGCTGCAGCTGGTAGTTGTCGTCGACACCGTCGGCAACGGCCTTGTTCAGGGCGTCGACGATCGGCCCGACGATCTCCGCGAAGGTCTCGTCGTCCTCGGCGAAGCCACGGGCGTGGATCTCCGGCCCGCTGACCACCTTGCCCGTCACCGAGTCGATCACGACGACGACGGAGACGAAGCCCTCCTCGCCGAGGATCCGGCGGTCCTTGAGCGAGGTCTCCGTGATGTCGCCGACGGAGCTGCCGTCGACGAACACGTAGCCGCAGTCGACCTTGCCGGTGATCCGCGCACGCCCGTCGACCAGGTCGACGACGACGCCGTCCTCGGCGATCACCACGTGCTCGTCCGGTACGCCGGAGGCGCGCGCCAGGTCGGCGTTCGCCCGCATGTGGCGGAACTCGCCGTGCACCGGCATCACGTTGCGGGGCTTGATGATGTTGTAGCAGTAGAGGAGCTCGCCGGCGCTGGCGTGGCCGCTCACGTGCACGAGCGCGTTGCCCTTGTGGACGACGTCGGCACCGAGCCGGACCAGTCCGTTGATCACCCGGAACACGGCGTTCTCGTTGCCCGGGATCAGCGACGACGCGAGGACCACGGTGTCGCCGGGCTCGATCGAGACGAAGTTGTGGTTGCGCTGCGCGATCCGGGCCAGCGCGGACAGCGGCTCGCCCTGCGACCCGGTCGAGAGCATCACCACCTTGTGCGCCGGCATGTCGGCGAGCTCCTTCGCGTCGACGAGCAGGCCGGGCGGCACGGTGAGGTAGCCGAGGTCGCGGGCGATCCCCATGTTGCGCACCATCGAGCGCCCGACGTACGCCACCTTGCGCCCGTGGGCCGCGGCGGCGTCCATCACCTGCTGCACGCGGTGCACGTGGGAGGCGAAGCAGGCCACGATGATCCGCTGCCTGCTGGTGTGGAACACCCGGTCGAGCACCGGCGCGATGTCCTTCTCGGACGTCGTGAAGCCCGGCACCTCGGCGTTGGTGGAGTCGGTGAGGAAGAGGTCGACCCCCTCCTCCCCCAGCCGCGCGAACGCACGAAGGTCGGTGATCCGGCCGTCCAGCGGCAGCTGGTCCATCTTGAAGTCGCCGGTGTGCAGCACCATCCCGGCAGGCGTACGGATCGCGACCGCGAGCGCGTCGGGGATCGAGTGGTTGACCGCCACGAACTCCAGGTCGAACGGACCGAACGAGACCCGGTCGCCCTCGGAGACGATGTGCTGGTCCGTGTCCCTGATCCGGTGCTCGCGCAGCTTGGAGCCGAGCAGCGCGAGGGTCAGCTGCGAGCCGACCAGCGGGATGTCGCTCCGCTCGCGCAGCAGGTACGGCGCGGCGCCGATGTGGTCCTCGTGGCCGTGGGTCAGGACCAGCGCCTCGACGTCGCCGAGCCGGTCGCGGATGGCGTCGAAGTCCGGGAGGATCAGGTCGACGCCGGGGTGGTGCTCCTCGGGGAAGAGCACGCCGCAGTCGACGATCAGCAGCCGCCCGTCGTACTCGAAGACGGTCATGTTGCGACCGACCTCGCCCAGACCGCCGAGCGCGATGACGCGCAGGCCGCCCTGCTTCAGCTTCGGAGGGGAGGACAGCTCGGGGTGGGGATGACTCATCCGGGGTCCCCGACGAAGCGGGAGCGTAGCGAGCGGTTCGGTGGGGTGGTCATGGCAGAAGGCCAGCACTTTCGAGTGAGGTGCGGAGGGCGGAGAGCTCGGTGTCGTCGAGCTCGAGCAGCGGGAGCCGCACGCGCCGGTTGTCGAGGACGCCCACGAGCTGGAGGGCGGCCTTCGCGGTGGTCGCGCCGTAGTTGCCGACCCCCATGATGCCGTGGATCGCGGGCAGCAGGCCGTGGTAGATCTCCTGCGCCCGCTCGAGGTCACCGGAGTCGACCGCCTTGACCATCGCGCGGTGCTGGTCGCCGCACACGTGCCCGACCACCGAGATCAGGCCGACGCCACCGTGCGCCAGCCAGGCCAGGTTGGCCGCGTCGTCACCGGAGTAGACGGCGAGGCCGAGGTCGCGGATCAGGCGGACTCCCTGGGCAAGGTCGCCCGCGGCCTCCTTGACCGCGACCACGTTGTCGATCGCGGCGGCACGCTCGTAGGTCTCCCAGCCGATCCGGACACCGGTGCGACCCGGCACGTCGTAGAGCAGCACGGGGAGGTCGGTCGCGCCGGCCACCGCCTCGAAGTGGGCGAGCACCCCGCCCTGGGACGGCTTGGAGTAGTACGGCGTCACGACCATCACGCCGGCCGCACCGAGCTTGGCGGCCTGCTCGGTCAGCTCCAGCGAGTGCGCCGTGCTGTTGGTGCCGACGCCGGCCACGACCGCGATCCGGTCGCCCACGGCGTCGACGACGGCGCGGAGCAGCTCGCCGTCCTCGGCGACGGACGTGGTCGGCGACTCGCCCGTCGTGCCGGAGACCACGAGGCCGTCGTGCCCGTGGTCGGCGAGGTGGGTCGCGACCGCCTGCGCGGCGTCGAGGTCCAGTGATCCGTCGGCCGCGAACGGCGTCACCATCGCGGCCAGCACCCGGCCGAAGGGGGCGGGAGGAAGACTCATGCCGTTCAGGTTATCGGTTCCGGGCGCCCCCACCGCCCATCTTGTGGCGGTGAGGCGACCGGCAGTCGCCGGTCAGCTGGGGCCGCCGTGGGGGGCGATCCGCGAGAGCCAGACGAACTCGAACGGCACGTCGGCGTCCAGGTGCGGCTCGCGGCGGGTCTCGGTCCACTCCGCATGGTCGAAGTCCGGGTAGAACGTGTCGCCCTCGGGCGAGAGGTGCACCTCGGTGAGGACCTGCTCCTCGGCCCCGGCGGCGAGCGCGATCGCGTAGACCTGGGCGCCACCGAGCACCATCAGCGGCCGGTCGGCGTGCTCGGAAGTCCGTGCCACCTCCAGTGCGGTCGCGACGTCGTGGGCGACGCGGACGCCGTCGCCACGCCACCCCCGGTCGCGCGTCAGCACGATCGTGGTGCAGTCCGGCATCGGCCCGCCGATCTCGTCGTACGTCGTGCGTCCGAGGAGGACCGCGTGGTGGCGCACGGTGCGCAGGTAGTGCTCGGTGTCCTCGGGGATGTCCCACGGCAGCGCGCCACCGCTGCGCGATCACGCCGTTGTCGGCGACCGCGGCCACGAGCACCATGCGCACCGGGCGGTCGGCGGTCATGCCCGCTCCAGCCAGACCCGCTCCCAGGGCGGCTCGGCGTCCAGGTGCTGCTCCCGCCGGGTCTCGGTCCACTCCGAGCGGTCGAAGTCCGGGTAGCGCACGTCGCCCTCCGGACGCAGGTGCACCTCGGTGAGCACCTGGGCGTGGGCGACCGGGAGCGCTGCGGCGTACACCTTCGCGCCGCCGGCGACCATCACGTCGCCCTCGAGGTCCTCGGCGAGTGCGAGCGCCTCGTGCAGCGAGTGCGCGACGAGCACGCCCGTCGGCACGCCACTCCTGGTCGCGGGTCAGCACGACGGTGGTGCGGCCGGGGAGCGGGCGGCCGATGGTGTCGTACGTGGTGCGACCCATGAGCAGCACCTGACCCGTCGTCAGCTGCTTGAACCCGGCCTGCTCGCCGGGCACGTGCCACGGGATGCCGGTCCCGTCGCCGATCACGCCGTTGTCGGCCACGGCGGCGACCAGCACGATCCGCCGGTCGTGTCCGTCGAGTCCCGTCATACGGCGATGGGCGCCTTGATCCCCGGGTGCGGGTCGTAGCCGTCGACCCGGATGTGCTCGAGGTCGAACGTGTCCAGCTCGGTGACGGCAGGGTCGAGCCACAGCGTCGGCAGCGTGCGCGGAGCGCGGGTCAGCTGGAGTCGGGCCTGCTCGGTGTGGTTGGAGTAGAGGTGCGCGTCACCGAGCGTGTGCACGAAGTCACCGACGTCGAGTCCGGTCACCTGCGCGACCATCTGCGTGAGCAGCGCGTAGGACGCGATGTTGAAGGGAACACCGAGGAAGACGTCGGCCGAGCGCTGGTAGAGCTGGCAGCTGAGCCGGCCGCCGGCGACGTAGAACTGGAACATCGTGTGGCACGGCGCCAGCGCCATGTCGGGGATGTCGGCGACGTTCCACGCGGAGACGATGTGGCGGCGCGAGTCGGGGTCGCGGCGGATCTGGTCGACCACCTGCGCGACCTGGTCGACGTGACGGCCGTCGGGGGCCGGCCACGAGCGCCACTGGTAGCCGTAGATCGGCCCGAGGTCGCCCTGCTCGTCGGCCCACTCGTCCCAGATCGAGACGCCGCGGTCCTGCAGCCACTTGACGTTGGTGTCGCCGCGGAGGAACCAGAGGAGCTCGGCGAAGACCGAGCGCGTGTGGACCTTCTTGGTCGTGACCAGCGGGAAGCCGGCGGCGAGGTCGAACCGCATCTGGTGCCCGAAGACGCTGCGGGTGCCGGTGCCGGTGCGGTCGCCCTTCTCGACGCCCTCGTCGAGGATCCGGCGTGAGGAGGTCGAGGTACTGCTGCACGCTGCGACCCTACCTCCGCGCCCGGACACCCGGGCGGACGCTTCGCCGCACGTCGAAGCGTCACGGGAGGAGAATCGCAGACATGAAACCGACCGCCGAGCCTCGATGTCTCGGCCGCGGCGCACCTGTTCGCCGACCGCTCGCGCTCGCGCGTGGTCCGGGCCCTGATGGATGGCCGGGCGCTGCCGGCCAGCCGACTCGCCGAAGAGGCGTCGGTCTCGCCGCAGACGATCAGCTCGCACCTGGCCCAGCTGCTCGATGCCGGGTTCGTGACCGTCGAGCAGTCCGGCCGGCACCGCTACTACGCGCTGGCCGGCCCCGAGGTGGCCGACGCCTTCGAGGCACTGGGGCGGCTGGGCACGCCGGAACCGGTGACCTCCCTGCGCGAGGGCACCCGCGCGCAGCGGCTGCGGAGCGCGCGCACCTGCTACGACCACCTGGCCGGGCGGTACGGCGTCGCGGTCACCCAGCACCTGCTCGACCGAGGCGCCCTGGTCCGCGACGACGCGACGGCCGGGCTGTGCCGTCGTGCCGACGACGCGTACTCCTCCCCCGTCCGCTCCCACCCCTACGCACTCGGCCCGGCGCGCCGGCGACGTGCTCGGCGCGTGGGGCGTCGACCTCGGCGCGGTCGAGGACGAGCGCCGGGAGACGCTGCGCTTCTGCATGGACTGGACCGAGCAGCGGCATCACCTCGCCGGCGCGCTCGGCGCCGCGGTGCTCCGGGCCTTCCTCGACCGGGGCTGGGTGGCCGAGGGCCGCCGGCCGCGGGAGCTGACGGTGACCGCGGCCGGCGAGCGGTTGCTGGCTGGGTAGACCTGTCAGGCTCTCCCTGTGCTGGTCGGACTGGGATGCGCGCTCGGCGCCGCGCTGCTGTACGGCGCCGCCGCGGTCGGGCAGGCGGTCGCCTCGCGGCGGCTGCCGCCTGCGGAGGACGGTTTCGTCCGGCTCACGGTCGCCGCGCTCCGCGACCGGCTGATGCTCGTGGTGATCGCGTCCTACCTCGTGGGGGCGGCCCTGCACCTGGCCGCGATCGAGCTGACCCCGCTCTACCTCGCCCAGGCCGGGATCGCGGCGTCACTGCCCGTGACGGCGCTCGTGGCCGCGGTGTACCATCCGCGAGCGGCTCACCCCGTTGGACTGGGCCGCGATCCTCGCCACCGGCGTCGGGATCGCGCTGCTCGCGGTCGCTGCCGGCGACGCCGGCAGCGGTGACCACGAGCCGTCGTTCGTGGTCGGCCTCTACGTCGGCCTGGCGCTGGTCTTCGCGCTCGGCCTCGCCGCCTACCGGGCGGACGGGCCCTGGAGCGGCGCGACGCTGGGGTTGCTGGCCGGTGTCGCGTACGCCGGCACCACGCTTGCCGCCCGCGCCCTCGGCACCCCGACGGGTCGCTGCGCACCGTCGCCCTGGTGGTCGTGCTCTGCGTGTTCGGCGTGCTCGGCTTCTGGCTGTACTCGTTCGCGATGCAGCGCGTCGCGGTGACCGGCGCCACGGCGCCCCTGATCCTCGCCGAGACGGTGGTGCCGGCCGGGGTCGGCATCGCGCTGCTCGGCGACACGGTTCCGGCCGGGTCGTGGCCGCTGCTGACCGTGGCACTGGCGCTGGCCATGGGCGGCGCCGTGTGGCTCTCGGGGTTCGAGGCCCGCGTCGAGGGGCGTGTGGCCACCGACGCCGGCTCCTGAGCCGGCTGGTTGGATGGCGCCATGACACTCAGTGCATCGGGCGGGGCGCAGGCCGACGTCTCCTGCCGGATCGCCTGGGCCGACGACGCCGACGCGATCGCCGGCGTCCAGGTGCGCGCCTGGCGCACGTCGTACGACGGGCTGCTGCCCGCGGAGCTGCTGGAGTCCCTCGACCGCGACGCGCTGGCCGCGGGCTGGCGCACCTCGCTCGTGCAGCCGGCCGAGGCGCGGCAGCGGGTGCTGGTCGCCCTCGAGCGCAACACGGTCACCGGCTTCGCCCTGACCTCACCCGCGGTCGACCCGGACGCCGACCCGAGCTCGGAGGGGGAGGTCGCCGACCTGACCGTCGACCCCGAGCGCCGCGGCCAGGGTCACGCCTCACGGCTGATGCAGGCCTGCGTCGACACCCTCGTCGCGGACGGGTTCACCACCGCCGTGATCTGGGTCAACGTCGGCGACGACGACCTGCGCGGCTTCCTGGTCGAGGCCGGCTGGGCGCCCGACGGCGCCCACCGCGAGCTCGACCTGCGCGGCGACGGCGAGGTCACGGTCAAGCAGATACGGCTCCACACAGCCATCGCATGATCGACCGCCGCATCGCGCGCGACGGCATCGCGATCGGGGTCGCCTCGGGCGCGTACGGCGTGTCCTTCGGCGCGATCTCGGTCACCTCGGGCCTCGACCTGTGGCAGACCTGCGTGCTGTCGCTGCTGGTCTTCACGGGCGCCAGCCAGTTCGCGCTGGTGGGGGTGCTGGGGGCGGGTGGCTCGGCGCTGTCCGGCGCCGCCACCGGACTGCTGCTCGGCTCGCGCAACACGCTCTACGGCCTGCGGCTGGCGCCGCTCCTCGACTTCCGCGGCGTACGACGGGCGACCGCGGCGCACCTGGTGATCGACGAGTCGACCGCGATGGCGATCAACCGCGACACCCGGGAGACCGCCCGGGCCGGCTTCCTCTGGACCGGCGGCGCGGTCTTCGTGCTGTGGAACCTCGCCACGCTGCTCGGCGCGGTCGCCGGCGACCGGATCGGCGACCCCCGCACCTACGGGCTCGACGCCGCGGTCGGCGGCGCCTTCCTCGCGCTGCTGTGGCCGCGGCTGCGCGACCCGCGCAACCGGGTGGTGGGCGCGCTCGGCGCCGCGCTGGCGCTGTGCCTGGTGCCGCTGACCCCGGCCGGGGTGCCGGTGCTCGCCGCCGGCGTGGTCGCGCTCGGGATGGGCCTGCTCACCCGTGACGCCGTCGACCCGACCGAGCTGCCCGAGCGAGGGCGACCTGCCGTGATCTGGGCCGCCGTGCTGGTCTGCGGGATCGGCTGCTACCTGCTCAAGCTGGCCGGGCTCTCCGTGCCGCCGAAGGTGCTGGAGCACCCGGTGGTCGAGCGCATCGCCGACCTGATGCCGGTGGCGCTGCTCGCTGCCCTGATCGCCGTGCAGGTGTTCTCCGCCCCCGGCGACGACGGCCCGCACCTCGTCGTGGACGCCCGGCTCGCCGGACTCGGCGCCGCGGTGGTCGCGCTGCTGCTGCGGGCACCGTTCATCGTCGTCGTGTTCGTGGCCGCAGCGACCGCGGCCCTGCTCCGGCTCCTCTGAGCCGGCGCAGGGCCGCGGCACTGTCGGTCGGTCAGGCCGGCTGCTGCACCCCACCCAGCACGGCGAGCACGTCGTCCACCGTGGTCGCCGCCTCGAGCCGGGCGACCTGCTCGGAGTCGAGGAAGACCTCCGCGATCTGGCCGAGCAGCTTGAGGTGGTCGTTGCCACCGGCGGCGATGCCGACGACGAACTTGACCTCCTTGCCCTTCCAGTCCACCCCGTCGGGGTAGCGCACGAACGAGATCGCCGTCTTCCGGATCGCCGGCTTCGCCTCGTTGGTGCCGTGCGGGATCGCGAGCAGGTTGCCCATGTAGGTGGACACCGACTCCTCCCGCGTCGTGCATCGCGTCGACGTACGACGGCTCGACCGCACCCGCGGCCACGAGCAGCTCACCGGCGCGGGTGATCGCCGCGTCCCGGCCGCCTCCCGACCCGTCGAGCACGATCGACTCCCGGCTGAGCAGGTCGGAGCCGACGCCGTTCGTCGCCGTGGCCGCCGGAGCGGCGTGGGCACCGCCGGTGGCCGCGCCGCTCGCCGTTGACCTGCTCGAGCAGCTCGACGATCTCGTCGTACTTCGGGCTGTTCATGAAGTTCTCCACCGACACGTGGACCGCCGAACCCGTCTTCTGCCGCGCCCGGTCGGTCAGGTCCTGGTGGGTCACCACCAGGTCGAAGGTGTCGGTCAGGTTGGAGATCGCCTTGTTCACCACGGTGACGTCGTTGAACCCGGCGGCGTGGACCTTCTTGCGGAGCACCGAGGCACCCATCGCCGAGGACCCCATGCCGGCGTCGCAGGCGAACACGATGGACTCGATCGGACCATCGTGCCCCTGCGGGCGAGCCGACGAGGGCACCCGTGACCGACGACTTCTTGCCCTTCCGGGCCTCCATGTCGGCCGCGGCCGCGGCGAGGTCGCCCTCGTCGATGCCCCGGTCGAGCCTGAGCAGGAACGCGGCCACCGTGAACGAGACGGCGGCCGCGAAGATCACGGACAGCGTGACCCCGAGCAGGCTGCTCGGGGGCGCCTGGGTCCAGACCGCGATGATCGAGCCCGGTGCCGCGGGGGCCCGCAGTCCGGAGTCGAACGTGACGTTGGTGGCCACGCCGGTCATGCCGCCGAGGATCACCGCCAGGACCGTCTTGGGCTTCATCAGCACGTAGGGGAAGTAGATCTCGTGGATGCCGCCGAAGAACTGGATCACCAGGGCCCCGGGAGCCGACGACTTGGCGATCCCCTTGCCGAAGATGGCGAAGGCCAGCAGCAGACCTGCGCCGGGGCCGGGGTTGGCCTCCAGCAGGAACAGGACCGACTTGCCGTTCTGGGCGGCCTGGGAGGTGCCCAGCGGGGTCAGGATGCCGTGGTTGATGGCGTTGTTGAGGAACAGGATCTTCGCCGGCTCGATGAAGATCGACGTGAGCGGCAGCAGGTGGTTCGAGACGAGCGTGTCCACGACGTTCGAGGCCAGCTCGCTGAACTTGTCGACGAACGGCCCGGCGACCGTGAAGCCGATGATCGCGAGGAAGCCACCCCAGATGCCGGCCGAGAAGTTGTTGACCAGCATCTCGAAGCCGGGCCGGATCTTGCCCTCCCACAGCGCGTCGAGCTTCTTCATCGACCAGCCGCCGAGCGGCCCCATGACCATCGCGCCGAGGAACATCGGCACGCTGGCACCGGTGATGGCGCCGATCGTCGCGATCGCCCCGACGACACCGCCGCGGATGTTGTCGTCGTACATCATCCGGCCGCCGGTGTAGCCGATCAGGAGCGGCAGCAGGTAGGTGATCATCGGCCCGACGATGCCGGTGCCGTCCGCACCCTTGCCCCAGGCGCCGAGGTGCTCGACGATCCCGTAGCCGCCGTCGTAGCCGACCCAGCCACCCGATGAGGGTGATCCATCCGGTCTCGATGAACAGGGCCGTGATCAGGCCCCAGGCGATGAACGCGCCGATGTTGGGCAGGACCATGTTCGACAGGAACGTGCCGAACCGCTGGACGTGGATCCGCATGCCACCACGGCTGGTGGTCGTTGCTGTTGTTGTGGCCATGGAAGACCTTCCTCGAACGCAGGAGTTGTGACGCCCGTCACGGGTATCTGTGATTGTGTTTATATCGAGTCCGAAATCAGGCCGCGTCAAGGCCCTA
This sequence comes from uncultured Actinomycetota bacterium, assembly GCA_963754145.1. Lineage (GTDB taxonomy): Bacteria > Actinomycetota > Actinomycetes > Propionibacteriales > Nocardioidaceae > Marmoricola. The sequence continues at coordinate 33,933 of CAVWFF010000002.1, read as the reverse complement.
AAGCCAACATATTCGAAGAGACATCCACGCAAACGGGGGTGTAGGGTGGCTCACATCGGACCATCGACCGTGCATCAGGAGGAAGACCATGAAGGCCCTGCGCTTCTACGCCCCGGAGGACGTCCGCCTGGAGGAGGTGCCGGAGCCCACGTGCGGCCCCGACGAGGTCAAGCTGCGGGTGCGCAACTGCTCGACCTGCGGCACCGACGTGAAGATCCTCCACAACGGCCACCAGAACCTCACTCCCCCGCGCACCATCGGCCACGAGATCGCCGGCGAGGTGGTCGAGGTCGGCGCCGACGTCAACGCGACGTACGGCGCGAGCTGGGCGGTCGGCGACCGGGCCCAGGTGATCGCCGCGGTGCCGTGCGGCGACTGCTACGAGTGCAACAAGGGCTGGATGGCGGTGTGCCAGAACCAGACCTCGGTCGGCTACCAGTACGACGGCGGCTTCGCGGAGTACATGATCGTGCCGAAGCAGGTGCTCAAGGTCGACGGCCTCAACCGGATCCCGGACAACGTGGGCTACGACGAGGCCTCGGCGGCGGAGCCGTTCGCGTGCGCGATCAACGCCCAGGAGCTGCTCGGCATCGAGGAGGGCGACACCGTCGTCGTCTTCGGCGCCGGCCCGATCGGGTGCATGCACATCCGGATCGCGCGCGGCGTGCACAACGCCGGCAAGGTGTTCCTGATCGACGTCAACAACGACCGGCTCAAGATGTCGGCCGACGCCGTCTCCCCCGACGAGACCATCAACGGCGCCGAGGTCGACGTCGTCGAGCGGGTCATGGAGCTGACCGGCGGACGGGGCGCCGACGTGATCATCACCGCGACCGCCGCCAACGTGACCCAGGAGCAGGCGATCGCGATGGCCGCCCGCAACGGCCGGATCTCGTTCTTCGGCGGGCTGCCGAAGACCGACCCCACGATCACCTGCGACTCCAACGTGGTGCACTACCGGCAGCTGCACATCCACGGCGCCAACGGCTCGGCCCCCGAGCACAACAAGCGGGCGCTGGAGTACATCTCCACCGGCCAGGTGCCGGTCAAGGACCTGATCACCGAGCACATCCCGCTCGAGCGCGCGCTCGACGCGTTCCGGATCGTCCAGAACGGCGAGGCGATCAAGGTCACCGTCGAGCCCTAGGCCGACGGAGTCGACAGACGGCTCAGGACGGGGAGGTTGAGGAGGCTCGGCTCGGACCGAGCGCAGCGAGGGACGAGCGAGCCGTCTCGAAACCCCGGGGACGGTCTCGACCGGCTCGACCACCGGGAAGCACGAAGGCCCGCATCCGGTGAGGGATGCGGGCCTTCTGCGGCCCGGCGAACAGGGGATCCTCGGAGGGAGGTCACCGTTCGCCCGGGACCGGAACGAGGAGCCCGTGTGCCCAGCACGGGCTCCTCGGACGTGCCGAGAAAGTAGCCACCGACACGATGACCGCTCCGCAGGGATTTGAAAAGTTCAGGTCTGTGCCCTGCAGGAGTGTGCAGAAGGAGACCGGTCGCGGTACGCCGGGGCTGGCCGGCGTCAGTCCAGGTCGAGGAAGCTCTCGAGACCGACGGTGAGGCCCGGGGTGGCGCCGATCCGGCGCAGGGCCAGCAGCACGCCGGGGGTGAACGAGACCCGGTCGAGCGAGTCGTGCCGGATGGTGAGCGTCTCCCCCACGCCCCCGAGCACGACCTCCTGGTGGGCGACCAGCCCGCGGACCCGCAGGCCGTGCACGCGCACCCCGTCGACGTCCGCGCCGCGCGCCCCGTCGAGCCCGGTGTTCGTGGCGTCGGGCATCGCGCCCAGTCCCGCCTCGCGGCGGGCGTCGGCGATCAGCTGCGCCGTACGACGGGCCGTGCCGGACGGCGCGTCGACCTTGTCCGGGTGGTGGAGCTCCACGATCTCGGCGGACTCGTAGAACCGGGCCGCCTCGGCCGCGAAGCGCATCATCAGGACGCGCGCCGACCGAGAAGTTCGGCGCGACCAGCACGCCCGTGGGCCCGTCGCCGAGCCAGCCGCGCACCTGGTCGAGCCGCGCGTCGTCGAACCCGGTGGTGCCCACGACCGCGTGGATCCCGTGGTCGATGCAGAACTCGAGGTTGTCCATCACCACGCCGGGGTGGGTGAAGTCGACGACCGCCTCGGCCCCGTTGCTCGAGCAACCCGGCGATGTCGTCGTCCGCGTCGATCTCCGCGACCAGCGCCAGGTCGTCGGCTGCCTCCACCGCCACGCACACCTCGCGCCCGACCTTGCCCCGCGCGCCCAGGACGCCGACCTTGAGTTGGCTCACGGGGTCAGCCTAGAGGGCAGGGTCGTGGGTGGCCGCGAAGCCCGCATTTGCGTTGTTGTCGGGATCGCGCACGGCGAACCGGCCCCGGCAAGCCACGCAAATGCGAGGTTCGCGGGCGGACCAGCCGCACACCCGCCCTCACACCACCCCGACCGCGAACCACGCGGCGGCGTCGACCTCGAACGGCGGGTCGGGCAGCAGCGACGCGCAGTGGTCGCGGAGCCGCTCGCGGGCGGCGGGCTCGAGGGAGGCGACGTAGGCGCCGGCCGGGCCGACGCCGTAGCGTGTAGGGCTCCCACCACTCCTCGAACGAGCCGAACCTGCTGGTCACAGCGATCCGGCCGCCGGTCACCTCGCGCAGGCCCGGCCTCGCGCAGCAGCGAGGCCAGGTGGCCCTTCCGGGTGCCCGCGCGCAGGCCCTCACCGGGGTGCGCCGGGTCGAGGTCCTGCACGGCGCCCCAGAACGTCGTCAGCGGGCCGGTGCGGCCCTCGTAGTCCCACACGTTGGCGGCCACCCGGCCGCCCGGACGCGTCACGCGCGCCATCTCGCGCAGCCCGGCGACGGGGTCGGTCATGAAGTGCACGACGAGCTGGGCGAGCGCGAGGTCGACGGCGTCGTCGGCGAAGGGCAGGTCCTCGGCCGGCGCGAGGCGTACGTCGAGCCCCGGGAGCCGGTCGCCCACCGCGGCCACGAACGGTGCCGACGGGTCGGCCGCCGCCACCCGGTCCACGCCGAGGACGTCGACGAGCACTGCGGTCAGCGCTCCCGGGCCGCACCCGACGTCGAGCGCCGTCCGCGCGGGCGCGATCCCGACGGCGTCGACGAACGCGACGGCGAGCGGCTCGGAGAAGCGCCCCATGAACCGGCCGTAGGCGTCGGCGGAGACGTCGAAGGTCACCCGTCCGAGCGTAGGCCTCAGGAGGGTCCGACGAGCGCCAGCGTCTCGTGGCCGCCGAACAGGTCGGCCGCGACCTGGTGGACGTCGGCCACGCTGACCCGCGTCGATCCGGTCGAGGACCTCGTCGACGCCGAGGATCCGCTCGTGGAACAGCTCGGACTCCCCCAGCCGCGACATCCGCGAGCCGGTGTCCTCGAGGCCGAGCACGAGCCCGCCGCGGAGCTGGCCCTTCGCGCGGACCACCTCCTCCTCGGTCAGCCCCTCACGGGCGACCTTGGCGAGCTCCTCGCGCGAGACCGCGAGCACGTCGTCGACCTTGGCCGGCAGGCAGCCGGCGGTCACGCCGACCATGCCGGCGTCGGAGTACGACGAGGCGAACGAGTAGACCGAGTACGCCAGGCCGCGGCGCTCGCGCACCTCCTGGAACAGCCGGGACGAGGTGCCGCCGCCGAGCGCGGCGTTGAGCACGGCCAGGGTGTGCCGGCGCATGTCGGAGCGGGTGATCCCGCGCATCCCGAGCACCAGGTTGACCTGCTCCGAGGGACGCGACGTGCGCGCCTCACCCGACCGCAGCGGCCGGGGCCGGCCGGACGTCCGCGGCGCCTCGGGGCGGGCGTCGGTGGCGGCGAGGAAGTCGTGGCGCGCGAACGCCCGCTTCACCCGTCGTACGACGTCCGCGTGGTCGATGTTGCCGGCGACCGCCACCGTGGTCCGCGGCGCGACGTAGCGGCTGCGGTAGTAGCGGTTGATCTGCGTGCGGGAGAGGGCCCGGATCGTCTCCGGGCGGCCCGCGATCGGCTTGCCCAGCGGCGTGCCGGACCAGGCGTGCTCGGCGAAGAGGTTGTGCACGACGTCCTCGGGATCGTCGTCGTGCATCGCGATCTCGTCGAGGATCACCTCCCGCTCGGCCTCGACGTCGACGGAGGTGACCAGCGACGAGGTGAGCATGTCGCCCAGCACGTCGATCGCCATCGGCAGGTCGTCGTCGAGCACCCGCGCGTGGTAGCAGGTGTACTCCTTGGCCGTGTAGGCGTTGAACTCGCCGCCGACCGCGTCGAGGGACGCCGAGATCTCCATCGCGGAGCGCTCGGGCGTGCCCTTGAACAGCAGGTGCTCGAGGAAGTGCGAGGCACCGGACAGCGCCGGCGTCTCGTCCCGCGAGCCGACCGCCACGAAGACCCCGACCGCCGCCGAGCGCACGCCCGGCAGGTTCTCGGTGACGACCCGCAGACCGCCGGGCAGGACGGTACGCCGGACGCGGCTGATGACCGCGCCGGCGTCGTCCTTCGTGCTCAGCAGGGTGCGGGTCGAGCCCGGCTTCTGCTCGTGCGCCGGCAGGACACCGGTCACTCCTCGGAGTCGCCCGACTCGGTGTCAGCGGCGCCGGCGTCGGCGTCGTCCTCGACGACCGGGATCAGCGACAGCTTGCCGCGGTCCTGGATCTCGGCGATCTCGACCTGGATCTTCTGGCCGACGGACAGCACGTCCTCGACCGCGTCGACCCGCTTGCCACCGGCGAGGGCGCGGAGCTTGCTGATGTGCAGCAGCCCGTCCTTGCCCGGCATCAGCGAGACGAACGCACCGAAGTTCGTGGTCTTGACCACGGTGCCGAGGTAGCGCTCGCCCACCTCGGGCATCGTCGGGTTGGCGATCTGGTTGACGGCCTGGCGCGCGGCCTCGGCCGCCTCGCCGTTGGTGGCACCGATGTAGATGGTGCCGTCGTCCTCGATCGTCAGCTGGGCGCCGGTGTCGTCCTGGATCTGGTTGATGACCTTGCCCTTGGGCCCGATCACCTCGCCGATCTTGTCCACCGGGATCGTGATCGTGATGATCCGCGGGGCGTGGACCGACATCTCCTCGGGCGCGTCGATGGCCTCGGCCATCACGTCGAGGATCGTCATCCGGGCGTCCTTGGCCTGGGTCAGCGCACCGGCGAGGACCTCGGCGGGGATGCCGTCGAGCTTGGTGTCCAGCTGGAGCGCGGTGACGAACTCGCGGGTGCCGGCGACCTTGAAGTCCATGTCGCCGAAGGCGTCCTCGGCACCGAGGATGTCGGTCAGCGCGACGTACTGCGTCTCGCCGTCGACCTCACCGGAGATCAGGCCCATCGCGATGCCGGCGACTGGCGCCCGCAGCGGGACGCCGGCCTGGAGCAGCGAGAGCGTCGAGGCGCAGACCGAGCCCATCGAGGTGGACCCGTTGGAGCCCATCGCCTCGGAGAGCTGACGGATCGCGTAGGGGAACTCCTCGCGCGTGGGCAGCACCGGCAGCACCGCACGCCGGGCCAGCGCACCGTGGCCGACCTCGCGACGCTTGGGCGAGCCCACGCGGCCGGTCTCGCCGGTGGAGAACGGCGGGAAGACGTACTTGTGCATGTAGCGGCGCGCCTTCTCCGGCGACAGCGTGTCGAGCTTCTGCTCGAGGGTCAGCATGTTCAGCGTGGTGACACCCAGGATCTGGGTCTCGCCGCGCTCGAACAGCGCCGAGCCGTGCACGCGCGGGATCACCTCGACCTCTGCGGACAGGGTGCGGATGTCGGTGAGCCCGCGGCCGTCGATGCGGACCTTGTCGCGCAGCACGCGCTCGCGGACCAGCGACTTGTTCAGCGACCGGAAGGCGGCGCCGAGCTCCTTCTCGCGACCCTCGAACTTGGCACCGAGGGTCTCCAGCACGGAGGCCTTGATCTCGTCGAGGCGCGTCTCGCGCTCCTGCTTGCCGGCGATGGTGAGCGCCGGGGCCAGGTCGGCGCGGGCGGCGTCCTCGACGGCGGCGTAGACGTCGTCCTCGTAGTCGAGGAAGACCGGGAAGTCCTGCACCGGCTTGGCGGCCTGGCGGGCCAGCTCGGCCTGCGCCTCGCACAGCTGCTTGATGAACGGCTTGGCGGCGTCGAGGCCACCGGCCACGATCTCCTCGGTGGGCGCCTGGGCGCCAGCGCGGACCAGGTTCCAGGTCTGCTCGGTGGCCTCGGCCTCGACCATCATGATCGCGACGTCGCCGGTCTCGGTGACGCGGCCGGCCACGACCATGTCGAAGACGGCGTCCTCGAGCTGGCTGTGCGTCGGGAACGCGACCCACTGGCCGTCGATCAGCGCGACCCGGGTGCCGCCGACCGGACCGGAGAACGGCAGGCCGGAGAGCTGGGTGGACAGCGACGCGGCGTTGATCGCGAGCACGTCGTAGGGGTTGTCGGGGTCGAGCGCCAGGACCGTGATCACGACCTGGACCTCGTTGCGCAGGCCCTTCTTGAACGTCGGACGCAGCGGCCGGTCGATCAGCCGGCAGGTGAGGATCGCGTCCTCGCCGGGACGACCCTCGCTGCGGAAGAACGAGCCGGGGATCTGGCCCACGGCGTACATCCGCTCCTCGACGTCGATCGTGAGCGGGAAGAAGTCGAACTGGTCCTTGGGCTGCTTGCCGGCCGTGGTGGCCGAGAGCAGCATCGTCTCGTCGTCGAGGTAGGCGGTCACCGAGCCGGCGGCCTGCCGGGCGAGGAGCCCGGTCTCGAACTTGACGGTGCGGGTGCCGAACTTGCCGTTGTCGAGAACGGTCTCGACAGCAGTGATCTCGTCAGTCAAAGGTTTCTCTTTCGTTCGCGGAGTGATCCGCGAGGGCGCCTCGGGGGCGCTGCACCACGTGAGGCGGTGCGCTGGGCCAGCGAGGTGGCCGGTCTTCGATCGAGGCTCGCGGGACATCGACGGCGGCTGAGCCTGTCGACACCCCGAGGGCCACTACCGGAGACCGGGCCAGTCGTCCGCGGGTCACTCCTGTTGGTGTGTTTTCAGTTGTAGGTCTGTGGCTTCGAGACTAGCGAAAGGGCGACCCAGCACGAGGCGGGTCGCCCTTCCGAGGTCATCGACGCAGGCCGAGGCGCTGCACGATCGAGCGGTAGCGCTCGATGTCGGTCTTCTGGAGGTAGTTGAGCAGTCGGCGACGCTGGCCCACGAGGAGCAGCAGCCCGCGCCGGCTGTGGTGGTCGTGCTTGTGCTGCTTGAGGTGCTCGGTCAGGTGACTGATCCGGAAGCTCAGCAGCGCAACCTGGACCTCGGGCGAGCCCGTGTCGTTGGCGTCGGTGCCGTACTCGGCGATGATCTTCTTCTTGGTCTCCGCGTCGGTTCCGATCGACATGCGGGCTCCTTCCGATCCCCGTCAGGGGTTCTGTCGCTGCGCGGCGCGCCGGGGCCTGTCCACCCGGGCACTCTGGATCCGCGGCCGTTCCACGGCAGGTGTGCGTGTGTGTTGGTGCTACGTCACCCGAAAGGGCAACCGCCCAAGGTTATCAGCGCACCCCACCGGACCCGAAATCCGCGGAACGGACCCCGGAGCGGTCGGGCAGCGGCTCAGATCGCCGGCGGAGGCGGCGGGTCGGACTCGGTGCGGCGCTCGGTGGTGGCCTGCCGGCCCTGGGCGTCGGTGGTGGTCGCCACCGTCGTCTGCCGGCGCCGCGTGTTGAGCTGGACCGCGGTCAGCGCGATCACGGCGATGCCGCCGATCACGAGGATCCAGCCGATCACGTGGATGTCGAGGCCGGCGACGTCGAACTCGACCGCCAGCGCGAGGATCAGCCCGATCACGAGGAGTGCGACCCCTAGTCCATATCCCATGCCGGGGAGGCTACCCGCGTGGTGGCCTCCCAACCCTGCTCGTGGACGGTTCCTCGGGGTGGACTTCTCAGCGGCCTGCGGAGCTCCTCGAAGTCCTCGTAGCGGAACTCCCCGCCGACGGACGCGCCTCCGTGCGCGGCGTCGTCCTCGCGCTGGCGCAGCTCGACCCGGCGGATCTTGCCGGAGATCGTCTTCGGCAGCTCCGCGAACTCGAGCCGCCGGATCCGCAGGTACGGCGGCAGGTGGTCGCGGGCGAAGCGCGAGGATCGCCAGCGCGGTCTCGCGGGTCGGCTCGTGGCCGGCCGCGAGCGCGACGTACGCCTTGGGTACGGCGAGCCGCACCGGGTCGGGCGCCGGCACGATCGCCGCCTCGGCCACGGCGGGGTGCTCGATCAGCACCGACTCGAGCTCGAACGGGCTGACCTTGTAGTCACTGGCCTTGAACACGTCGTCGGTGCGGCCGACGTAGGTGATGTAGCCGTCCTCGTCGCGGGAGACCAGGTCGCCGGTGTGGTAGAAACCGCCGGCCATCGCCTCCTCGTCGCGCACCCGGTCGCCCTGGTAGCCGGTCATCAGCGGCAGCGGGCGGCCCTGCTCGCCGCCGAGGTCCAGGCAGAGCTCGCCCTCGTCCGGCGCGACCTCGCCGGTGGCCGGGTCGACCAGCACCACCGGCACCCCCGGCAGCGGGCGGCCCATGGAGCCGGGCTTCACCGTCGCGCCCGGGGTGTTGCCGACCGCGGCCGTCATCTCGGTCTGGCCGTAGCCGTCGCGCAGGGTCATCCCCCACTGCTGCTGCACCTGCGCGATCACCTCGGGGTTCAGCGGCTCGCCGGCGCCGATCAGCTCGCGCAGCGACCCCGGGCCGCCGGAGAGGTCGGACTTGATCAGCATCCGCCAGACCGTCGGCGGCGCGCAGAACGTGGTGACCTGCTGCTCGCGCAGCCGCTGCAGCAGGGCCTGCGGCGTCGAAGCGCGCGTAGTTCAGCACCACGATCGTCGCCTCCGCGATCCACGGTGCGAAGAAGCACGACCACGCGTGCTTGGCCCAGCCGGCGGAGGAGATGTTGAGGTGCACGTCGCCCGGGCGCACGCCGAGCCAGTACATCGTCGACAGGTGGCCGACGGGGTAGGAGACCTGCGTGTGCTCGACCAGCTTGGGCCGGCTCGTGGTGCCGGACGTGAAGTAGAGCAGCAGCCGGTCGCCGGGCGCTGTGCCGGCGTGGCCGACGCCGGCCGGGTCGGCGTCGTACCCGTCGGCGAAGGTGTGCCAGCCCCGTCGCCGCCGGTCGGGCCGACGCTGATCCGCGTGTAGTCCCCCGGTACGTCGACGAACTTGCCCGTGTCCGCGGCATCCACGATCACGTGCCGCGCCGCTCCGCGCTCGATCCGGTCGACCAGCTCGGCCGGGCCGACCGCGGTGGTGGTCGGCATCACGACCGCGCCGAGCCGCATGATCCGCGAGCATCGACTCCCACAGCTCCACCCGGTTGCCGAGCATCACGATCACGGAGTCGCCGCGCCGGACCCCGAGACCGGCCAGCCACGCCGAGACCCCGAGGGAGCGTGCCCGCAGCTCGGCGAAGGTGTGCGCCGTGCTCGACCCGTCCTCCTCGACCACCACCAGCGCGCGCTCGTCGTTGCCGCTCGGCCACCACGTCGAACCAGTCGGACACCCAGTTGAACGGGTCCGGCATCTCCGGGAAGCGGAACTCCGCGACCGTGTCCTCATAGCTCCGCGTGGTGTCCAGCAGCCAGTCGCGGGCTGCGCGGTAGGCGGCGGTGGCGTCGCTCATCACGGCTCCTTCATCGGGTGGACAGCATCTTCTCCAGCAGCGCCGGCACGACGTCAACACCCGTGACCTCGCCGACCTGGGCGCCGCTCTCCCGGGCGAGGTGCCGGGCCTCGTCCGCGTCGTCGCGCGGGGCGAGGATCACCAGCTCGTCGAGCGCCCGCGCGGCCGGCACCGCGTCGACCTCGTCGGTCGACCTGCAGTCGGACAGCAGCACCGTCACCCGGCGTGCGGCACGAGACACCGCGAGCTGCGCTGCCGCCTCCGCGAGGGCGCTGCTCACCGACGTCATCCCGTGCCCGCGCAGCGCGAGCACGTCGCCCACGACCAGCGACGGGTCCCGGCTGCCGCCGAGCGGCTCGATCACGACGGCCCTCCGGGCGAAGGCGACCACCGCGTGCTCCCCCGGCGCCCGCACCAGGCAGGCCGCCGCGGTCACGGCGGCGGTGGCCAGCCGGGCGCCGGACATCGACCCCGACCGGTCGATCACCAGGCACACGGCCAGCTCCGGCCTGCCCCAGTCACGCGCGACCAGCTCGTCGAGGCCCGGCGGCCGCTGCTCGGCGTGCGCCGCGGCGACGGCGTCCATCGACGCGTCGAGGTCGAGCTCGCCGCCGAGATGGGCGGGCACGGCGCGCGGCCGCCCGATGCCGCGCCGTCGTACGGCGCCGGTGCGCGCGCGGTCGAGGAGCAGCCGTGGCGCCAGCGCCCGCACCTGGCGCCGCAGCTCCTCGTCCGTCGCCGTCGACATCGCCACCAGCAGGGTGAGCGTGTCGTCCGGGTCGTCGGCGAGCGCCTGTTGCAGCGCGGCCCGGTCGAGCTCCCCCACCTCCGGGGACAGCTCGGCGAACCGGGCGTTGCGCGAGAGCTGCGAGCGCCCGGTGGTCGGCGTGCCCTGGGGTCGCTTCCGCTGCTCCGGGTCGGTGCCCGGTGAGGGTCCGCCCGCCCCGGGAGGCGGGCTCAGGGTTCCCCCGGCGCCCCCTCCTCCCGGTCGGGGTCGCGGCCGAACTCCCGCTCGTAGAGCTCGGCGACGACCTCCTCGGGCGTGCGGTTGCAGGCCTCGTGCAGCTTGATCCGCCCGGTGAGCGCGGCCTTGGCGGCGAGCAGGCCGACCTGCCAGTCGGTGGCCGGTACGCCGCGGAGCCCGGCGAGCTCACGGGCCAGGCCGACCGCGTCGATCGCGCCGCGCACGGACGCGCCGACCCGGATGTCGTCGTGGTCGCGCGTGGCCCGGACCATCCGCACCATCCGGTCGCGCCACTGCGGGTCGGGGTCGAGCGTGCGGGTCTCGACGATCTGCTGCTCCGCCCGCTCGCGTCTGGTAGCCCATCGCGATCCGGCAGGTGCGGTCGTACAGCGCCGAGGAGATCCGGGCGGTGCCGACCGCGTCGTACGGGTTCATCGCCGCGACCAGCGCGAACCCCCGCGTGGCCGGCACCCGGCCCAGCCGGGGCACGGTGATCTCGGCCTCGGACATCACCGTGAGCAGCACGTTGAGCGTCTCCTCCGGCACCCGGTTGAGCTCCTCGACGTACAGCAGCGCCGCCGCTGCGCATCGCCTCCAGCAGCGGGCCGTCGACGAAGATGTCGGGCCGGTAGCCCTTGGCGAGCACCAGCGCCGGGTCGAAGTGCCCGACCAGGCGGGCGGGCGTCAGCTCGGCGTTGCCCTCGACGAGCACGAACGGCACCTGGTGGCCCGAGGCGACCTGGCGGAGAAGGGTCGACTTGCCGGTGCCGGGAGGCCCTTCGAGGACGACATGCGCACCGCTGCGCAACGCCGCCTCGAGGAGCTCGGCCTCCTGGTCCCGGTCGATGACCTGTGGGGAGTCACCGCTCATGCGTGCTCGTGGACGACCACCCCACGCACGTTCTTCCCCGCGAGCAGGTCGTCGTAGCCCTCCTGCACCTGGTCGAGCGTGTAGGTGCGCGTGATGATCTCGTCGAGCTTGAGGTCACCGGACTGGTAGAGCCCGAGGATCCTGGGGATGTCCGTGGTGGGGTTGCAGTCGCCGAACAGCGAGCCCTTGATCGTCTTGCGGTACAGCGTGAGCACGGTGCCGGGCAGCTGGATGTTCGGCTCCATGATCTTGTTCAGCCCGGTCAGGACGACGACGCCGCCCTTGCCCACCGCGTTGAACCCGTCGCCGACGATCTCGGCCGTCATCAGGTCGGGCGTCAGGATCGCGGAGTCGGCCATCTGGCCGCGGGTCAGGTCGGTGATCGCCTCGATCGCCTCGCCCGCCGTCGCGAACGCGTGGGTGGCGCCGAGCTCCATCGCCTTCTCGCGCTTGTTCTCCAGCGGGTCGACCGCGACCACGTACTTCGCGCCGGCGTAGCGGGCGCCCTGCACCGCGTTGATGCCGATGCCGCCGATCCCGGAGACCATCACGGTCTGGCCCGGCCGGACGTTGGCGGTGTTGACCGCCGAGCCCCACCCGGTCGGGACGCCGCAGCCGACGAGCACGGCCTTCTCCAGCGGCAGGTCGTCGTCGACCTTGACGCAGGAGTTCTGGTGGATCACGCCGTACTGGCTGAACGTGCCCAGCATGCACATCGCGCCGTAGTCGCCACGCTTCCCGGTGTTCGGGAACCGCTCGCCCGGCAGGTAGCCCTCGAGGATGGTGGCGCCCATGTCGCAGATCGACTGCTGCCCGTTGGCGCAGTAGCGACAGGTGCCGCAGTTCGGGATGAACGAGCAGACCACGTGGTCCCCGGCCTTGACCCGCGTCACACCCGGGCCGACCTCCTCGATGATCCCGGCCCCCTCGTGCCCGAGCACCATCGGCAGCCGGGCCTCCAGGTCGCCGTGGGCGACGTGCACGTCGGAGTGGCACAGGCCGGCGTGCGTGTAGCGGATCAGCACCTCGCCGTCCTGCGGCTTGTCGAGCTCCAGCTCCTCGATCTCGATCGGCTTGCCGGCCTCGTACACGACGGCTGCGCGGGTCTTCATGGGGCCTCCTGGCGATGTGGTTCCCTCCACAGTGCCACCGGCCGCACCAGCCGCGGCCCCACCGATCGGGCAGGTGGAGCGGCGGGTGCGAGGATGCGGGCATGGCTCCCCGCGCACCGAGACCAGGCTCGGCGTCTGCAACCTCTGCGAGGCGATCTGCGGCCTTCAGCTCACCCTGACCGACGGCCGGGTCACCGGGGTGCGCGGCAACCCCGACGACCCGCTGTCGCGTGGGCACATCTGTCCCAAGGGCGTCGCGATCGCCGACGTGTACGACGACCCCGACCGGCTGCGACGCCCCGTCCGCCGGGTCGTCGACGCGGCCACCGGCGAGACGAGCTGGCAGCGGATCGGCTGGGACGAGGCGTTCGACCTCGCCGCCGACGGTCTCGCCGCCGCGGTCAACAGCGCACGGCCGGAACGCGCTCGGCATCTACCTCGGCAACCCCAACGCGCACAGCCTCGGCTCGCTCACCCACGGGGTCGCCCTGGTCAAGAGCTTCCGCACGCGCAACAAGTTCAGCGCGACGTCGGTCGACCAGCTGCCCGCAGCAGTTCGTCGGCTGGCAGATGTTCGGTCACCAGCTCCTGCTGCCGATCCCGGACCTCGACCGGACGTCCTACTTCCTGGTGTTCGGCGGCAACCCGATGGCCTCCAACGGGTCGCTGATGACCGCGCCCGACTTCCCGAACCGGCTGCGTGCGCTGAAGAAGCGCGGCGGCCGGATGGTCGTGGTCGACCCGCGCCGCACCGAGACCGCGAAGGTCGCCACGGAGCACCTGTTCGTGCGGCCGGGCACCGACGCGTTCGTGCTGCTGGCGATGCTCAACGTGCTGTTCGACGAGGGGCTGGCCCGCCCGGCGTCGTACGTCAAGGGCGTCGACGCGGTGCGCGCCGCGATCGCGGACTTCACGCCCGAGCGCGCCGAGCGGCACAGCGGCATCGCCGCCGACGACGTACGACGCGTCGCGCGCGAGTTCGCCGGCGCCGACGTCGGCCGCCGCCTACGGCCGGGTCGGGGTCTCCACGCAGGAGTTCGGCTCGGTCTGCCACTGGGCGGTCAACCTGCTCAACGTGCTCACCGGCAACCTCGACCGCGAGGGCGGCGCGATGTTCACCCGCCCGGCCGTCGACATGGTCGGGCGCGGGCTGGTGGGCCGCGGGCACCACGACGTCTGGCGGAGCCGGGTGCGCGGGCTGCCGGAGTTCGGCGGCGAGCTGCCGGTCTCGCGTGCTCCGCGAGGAGATCGAGACGCCGGGCGAGGGCCAGATCCGGGCGCTGCTCACGCTGGCCGGCAACCCGGTGCTCTCGACCCCGGACGGGGCCGGGCTCGACCGGGCGATGGCCGCGCTCGACTTCATGGTGGCGGTCGACATCTACGTCAACGAGACCACCCGGCACGCCGACGTGATCCTGCCGCCGACGACGGCGCTCGAGCGCGACCACTACGACCTGGTCTTCCACGTGTTCGCGGTGCGCGACACCGCCCGGTTCACGCCCGCCGTGCTCCCGAAGGAGGCGGGCGCCCGGCACGACTGGGAGATCTACCGCGAGCTGGCGCTGCGCACCGCCGCCCGGCTGGACACGAAGAAGCCGCTGAAGAAGCGGCTGCTCGAGCGGGCCAGGTTCCGGGTCAGCCCGACCGCGACCGTGACCGCGCTCCTCGCCACCTCGCGTCGTACGACGATGCGCGCACTGCGCGCCCGGCCCGAAGGCGTCGACCTCGGTCCGCTGACGCCCGGGCTCCTGCCCGAGCGGCTGCAGACCAAGGACCACCGCGTCGACGCCGCACCCGCGCTGGTGCTGGCCGACCTCGACCGGCTGCGCGCGGCGCCGGCACCCGTGGCGGGCGGGCTGACCCTGGTCGGCCGGCGGCACCAGCGCGACAACAACTCGTGGATGCACAACACCGAGCGGCTCACCGGGGGCCGCCCGCGGCACCACCTGCTCATGCACCCGGACGACCTCTCGGCGCGCGGGCTCACCGACGGCGCGCTGGTGCGCGTGGCGTCACGGGTCGGCGCGGTCGAGGTCGAGGTCAGCGCGACCGACGACATGATGCCGGGCGTGGTGTCCCTCCCCCACGGCTACGGGCACCGGGGCGCCGGCGTCCGGCTGGCCAACGCCCGCGAGGTGCCGGGTGTCTCGATCAACGACCTCACCGACCCCGAGCGGGTCGACGTCAGCGGCAACGCGGCGTTCAGCGGCGTGCCCGTGACCGTCACCGCGGCAGGCTGAGGTACGCCGCCCGGACACCGAGCGCGCGGTCGAGCTCGTCCATCACGCTGGTGAAGAACTGTTCCCGGTAGGTCTCGTCGGTGACCACGACGACGGTGAAGTACAGGCCGGAGAACGCCGACAGGAACACCGCCACCTGCACCAGCTCCACGGAGACGTTGGGCAGCCAGCTGACGTGGTGGGTGTCGCTGCCCACCCAGGCCGCCGCGACCGACTCCTGCATCGAGATCCCGCCGAAGACCAGGAAGAACACGAACACCGCGCCCGAGAGGAGCAGCACCTGGGAGACCTGGGCGACCACCAGCACCAGCACCAGGTTGGCCCGCTCGAAGCCGCCGATCCGCGCGTCCTGTGCCAGCACCGGGCCGGAGGCCGCGACCACGTCGTCGGTGCGCGACTCCAGTGGCGTGCCGCGCAGCGAAGCCCGGATCCGGGTCTCGTCGAGCTTGTGGTCGGAGGAGTCGAGCTCCTCGGGCAGCCGCACCACCAGGAAGAGCACCGCCATCGCCGCGAACAGCAGCACGGTCAGCCAGAGCACGCCGCCGTCGAGGTGCGAGGCGAGCTGCCAGACCTCGGCGTTGATGAACAGGAACGTCACGAACACCAGCAGCAACGGCAGCGCCCGCGCCACCATCGGCAGCAGCAGCCGCAGGCTGGTCATCGTGTGGCCGACCGCCCAGGTCACGATCGGGCGTGCGCGCACGGCGGTCACGCCGTACCAGAGCCCCGCCAGGGCCAGGACCAGCGTCACCGCCGCGGGCGCGAACGGAGACCTCGTCGAGCAGCAGGGCCAGGGCGACCGCGACCGCGGCACCGACGACCAGGACCAGGACGAGCAGCGGCACCAGCCGGCGCGGGCGCAGGGCCGCGCGCGCGGCCTCGCGCTCGCGGGGCACGAACCAGGGCAGGCCGTGTCGGACGAACCAGACCTCGGTCTCCTGCTGGAGGGCGGGGTCGTGGGTCACGGCGCCCATTCCACCAGAGGGTGCGCTCAGTGCCCGCGGAACGCCTCCTCCAGCCACCACGAGGGCTCGGACCGGACGACCTTGAGATCGACCAGGAGCGGGCGGGAGCGGTCACCCGCGCAGCCAGACCGCGACCGCGTCGAGGTCCGCGGGACGCCGCACGGTCGCGGCGTCGAACCCGTAGCCGCGGGCGATCGCGGCGAAGTCGGTGGGCGGGAAGCGCACCAGGGACAGGTCGCCGCCTCCGGGACCGAAGTGGTGCACCTCGGCGCCGTACGCCGCATCGTTGTAGACCACGACCACCATCGGGAGCCCGAGCCGCACCACGGTCTCGAGCTCGCTGATCCCCATCAGCGCACCGCCGTCGCCGAGCGCCGCGACCGGGAGCCGGTGCGGCTGCGCGAGGGCGGCTCCCACGGCCGTCGCCAGGCCGAGCCCGACGGACTGGTAGGCCTGCGTGAAGCAGAAGCCTCGCTCGTCCGGCACGGACAGGAACATGCTCGGGTAGCCCATGAAGTTGCCGGAGTCGACGGAGACCACCCGCTCGCCGGGAAGCAGGTCGTCGAGGAGCACGGTGGCCGTGCGGGGATCGATCTCGTCGTCGGTGCTCAGGTCGTCGTACGGCACGTCGCGCCAGCGGATCCCGGCCGCGATGCGGTCGCGGAGCTGCGTCGGTGCGCCGGCCGGGGCGGGCCGTGACCAGCGCACGGACCCGGTCGGCCACCTCGGCCACGTCGCCGTGCACGCCGAGGTCGACCGGCAGGTGGCGACCGGGCGCCGTCGGGTCGAGGTCGACCTGCACCACGGTGGCTCCGGGGCCGACCAGCGCACGCTGGCGCGTCGTCCACATGTTCAGGGCGCAGCCCCACCCGACGACGAGGTCGGACGCCTCGATCAGCTCCGCCGCGAGCGGCGAGGCGAAGCCGCCCGACACGTCGAGCGACCACGGGCTCCCCGCGAACAGGCCCTTGGCCACCGCGCTCGTCGCCAGCAGCGCGCCGGTGTGCCCGGCGAGCAGCTCCAGCTCGCGACGGGCACCGCGCGCCCCGCGGCCGGCGACGAACACCGGCGCCTCCGCGGCCTCCAGCAGCGCCGCGAAGCGCTCGATCGCTCCCTCGGCGATGCTGATGGGCCGGTCCGCCGGCGGCCGGGACGACACCGTCCTCGGGCACCTCCTCGGCCTGCACGGAGAGCGGCAGGTTGAGCACGACCGTGCGCCGGTCGGCCCGCGCCGCACGGACCGCCGTCCACAGCGGCCGCGTACGCACCCGCGGGATCGTCGACGGTGATCGGCACCGCGCCGACAGCACGGGCGAGCGCGTCCTGGTCGACGTAGAAGTTCGACCGCTCCTCGGTCACGTCGGCGGCCACCACCACCAACGGGGTCCGGCTCTTGGCCGCCTCGGTGAGGCCGGTGAGGGTGTTGGTGAACCCGCAGCCCTGGTGCACGGTCACCGCGGCGACCTCGCCGCTCAGCCGGGCGTAGGCATCGGCCATCGTGGTGGCGCCGGCCTCGTGCCGGGCCGTGACGAACCGCGCGCCCGCCGCGACCATCGCGTTGCTGACCGCGAAGTTGCCGGACCCGACGACGCCGAACACCTGCCGGATGCCCGCCTCGACGAGGGTCCGGCCGACCGTCTGGGCGACCGTCTGGGCGATCCGTCACCGCTCGACGAGGGCCAGCACCCGGGCGGGGCTGCCGGACCCCCGTTCGATCCGCAGTGGCCCGGCGACGACGAGGGCACCCGTGGCGGGCAGGCGGGCGAGGTTCTGCAGCTGGGTGAGCCCGTACTTCCCGGCGCCGTGCATCAGCGTGTGGCACGGGAACATCGGGTCGAAACCGGCCGCCGCCCCGGCGTCCGTGCCCACGGTCTCGACGCCGAGGCCGATCACCGGTGACTGCTCCGCCACCCAGCGAGCGCAGTCGGCCGAGAGCCCGGGGTGTGCGGACCGTCGTCGTCGGCGTTGAGGTAGTCCTGCTGCGAGTGTGACCGCGCGTCCCAGCCGGTGCGGACCAGCAGCCAGCCCCCGGCGGGAAGGGGCCCGTGCTCCTCCTGCCAGGCCTCGAGGTCGGCCACCTCGAGCAGGAAGTCGGGGTCGTCGGCGACCCGGTCGGCCACGTCGACGACCGCCGCGGGCGCGACCAGCCGCCCGGCCGGCACCGACGCCACGTCGTCACCGTCGCGCCCGGTCACCCAGTGCCTGGGCGCGTCGAAGTGGGTGCCCGTGTGCTCGCCGGTGCGGAAGTTGTTCCAGTACCAGGCCGGGCCGCGGTCGTCGTACGCGCTGATCTCCTCGAGCTCGAACTTCGCGGTCTGCCCGAACTCCTCGGGCAGCTGCAGGGTCGGCGTGCTCGCGCTCAGCGGAGCGGTGAGGTCGACGACCTCGACGGCCCCCGTGGCGAGCGCGTCGACGAGGTCGCTGAGGACGGACATCAGACGCCCAGGACCGTGCGTACGGCGTCGCGCGCGGCCAGCGGGTCACCCGCGCCGAGGGCCGCTTCGGCGGCGTCCTCGCAGGCGTCCATCGTGACCTGGCCGAGCCGGGCCCCGACCGGTCGGACCGCCGCGGTGGCCATCGACAGCGAGGTGATGCCCATCCCGACCAGCGCCGGAGCGAGGAGCGGATCGGCGGCGGCCTCGCCGCAGACCCCGACCGGCTTGCCCGCCCGCTTCCCGGCCTCGGCCGTGATCGCGATCAGGTGCAGCACGGCCGGCTGCCAGGCGTCGGTGAGGTGGGCCAGGTCGGTCGCCATCCGGTCGGCCGCCATCGTGTACTGGGTGAGGTCGTTGGTGCCGATCGACAGGAAGTCGACGACCTCGAGCAGCTGGTAGGCCAGGATCGCGGCGCTCGGGATCTCCACCATCACGCCCGGCTTGAGCCCGCGCCCGCGCACCTTGTCGGCGAACTCCTTCGCCTCGGCGACCGTGGCCACCATCGGGGCCATCACCCAGGGCTCGGTGCCGGTGTTCTTCGCCGCCAGCGCGATGCCGTCGAGCTGCCGGTCCATCAGGCCGGGGTTGTCGAAGCTGAGCCGGAGACCGCGCACGCCGAGCGCCGGGTTCTCCTCACCGGCCTTGGTGGCGTAGGCGATCGGCTTGTCGGAACCGGCGTCGAGGGTGCGCACCACGACGTACCGGTCGGAGCCGAACGGCGAGAGCACGCCGGCGTAGATGTCGGCCTGCTCCTCCACGCTCGGCTCGTCCTTGCTGGACAGGAAGCACAGCTCGGTGCGGAACAGGCCCACGCCCTCGACCGGCGCCTCGGACGCCTTGGCCGCCGACGCCGCGTCGGCCACGTTGGCCAGGAGCTTGACCGGGACGCCGTCGGCGGTGGCGGCGGGACCGCTCCACCGGGCCAGCTCCTCGCGCTCCTTGAGGTCGGCGGCCACGCGCTCCCGCGCCTCCGCCTCGTCCGGGCCCACCTCCACCTCGCCGCTCACGCCGTCGACCAGCACCAGGTCGCCGTCGTGCAGGTCGAGCGCACCGGAGACCCCGACGATGCAGGGGATGCCGAGCTGGCGGGCGATGATCGCGGTGTGGCTGGTGGAGCCGCCCTTCTCCGTCACCAGCGCGACCACGAGTGACGGGTCGAGTCCCGCGGTGTCGGAGGGCGCGAGGTCCTCGGCCACGAGCACCGACGGACGCTCGGGCGTGGGGACGCCGGGCTCGGGCTCCCCGACCAGGTGGGCGGTCACCCGCTTGCCGATGTCGCGCAGGTCGGTGACGCGCTCGGCCATCAGGCCACCCATCTGCGCGAACATGCCGGCGAAGTGCTCGACGGCGGCGTGCACGGCGTCGAGCAGCGCCTCGCCGTTGCCGAGGTTCTTGCGCACCGTGGAGCGCAGCCCCTTGTCCTTGGCCAGGCCGGCGCTCGCGGTCAGCACCTCGGCCGCGGCGCCGGATGCCTGGGCCGCACGGCGGCCGAACCCTTCCGCCACGGCCGCCGCCGCCGCGTCGTACAGCGCAAGTGCGTCCTCCGCCGAGTCAGGTCCGGAGAAGGCGTCGATCGCCTCCTGGTCGATCTCGGTGCGGGCGCGGAGGACCGGCCCGAGGGCGAGCCCGGGGACGACCGGGGTGCCGCGCAGCGGGGAGGGGGTGGTGGTGGGCGTCGATCGACGACTGGTGGCCATGGCCACAGTGAACACCGCCCGAGGCTTGACAGTCAACACATTCAAAGGTAAAACAACGCATACACAGATCATGGCAAACCGAGGAGGCCGGGTGTACGCGGAAGAACGGCAACAGGCGATCGCCGCCTCCGTCGCCCGGCGCGGTCGACTCTCCGTCGCCGAGATCGCCTCGGACTACGCGGTGACCACGGAGACGGTGCGTCGTGACCTCACGGTACTGGAGAAGGCCGGCGTGGTCAGGCGGGTGCACGGCGGCGTCGTCCCGGCCGCGTCGCTGACCATGATCGAGATCGCCGTCGCCGAGCGCGACCGGGCACACGCCCCCGAGAAGGAGCGGATCGCCCAGGCCGGGCTGGACCTGCTGCCCGAGGACGGCGGCACGGTGCTGCTCGACGCGGGCACGACGCTCAGCCGGTTCGCCGCGCACCTCCCCCACGACCGCAAGCTCACCGTGATCACCCACGCCGTGCCGGTCGCGGCCCGGGTCGCCGGGCTCGCCCACGTCGACCTGCGGCTGCTGCCCGGCCGGGTCCGTCGTACGACGCAGGCGGCCGTCGGCGCCGACACCGTCGCCGCGCTGTCCACGCTGCGGGCCGACGTCGCGTTCATCGGCACCAACGGCGTCACCGCCGGAGCACGGCCTCACCACCCCCGACGCCGACGAGGCCGCGACCAAGCGGGCGATGGTCCTCGGTGCCCGCCGGGTGGTCGTGCTCACCGACTCCTCGAAGATCGGCGTCGAGACCACCCACCGATTCGCGAAACCCGGGGAGTATCACATGCTGGTCACCGACGACGGCATCGAGGACGATGAACGGAAGGCCCTCGAGGACACGGGCGTGGAAGTGGTGATCGCATGATCCTGACGCTGACCCCCAACCCGTCCACCGACCGCACCATCGAGCTCGCCGGACCACTCGAGCGCGGAGGCGTGCTCCGGGCCGCCGCCGAGAGCGCGCAGGCCGGCGGCAAGGGGATCAACATCTCGCGAGCGGCGGTTGCCGCCGGGGTGCCGACGCTCGCGGTGATCCCGGCCCTCGATGACGACGCGTTCGTGGTCGGCCTGCTGCGCGACGGCATCGACTGCCGGCCGATCACGCCGACCGGCCCGATCCGCGGCAACATCACGATCACCGAGCCCGACGGCACCACCACCAAGCTCAACAGCCCGGGGCCGACGGCCACCACGGCATCCCTGGCCGCGCTGGAGGACGCGCTGCTCGCGCGGGCCGACCGGGCTTCGTGGGTGGTGCTGGCCGGATCGCTGCCCCCCGGCGCCCCGGCGGACTGGTACGCGCAGCTGGTCACGGCCCTGCGCCGTACGTCGACCAAGGTGGCCGTCGACACCAGCGACGCCCCGCTGCGCGAGCTGGTGGCCGGGCTCCCCGGCTCGGCCCCCGACCTGATGAAGCCCAACGGCGAGGAGCTCGCCTCCCTGACCGGCAGCGACCCGGAGGCCGTGGAGGCCGACCCGGCCGCCGCCGCCAAGGCCGCGCAGGTGCTGCTGGACGGCGGCGTCGGTGCGGTGCTGGCCACCCTCGGCGCCAACGGCGCCGTCCTCGCGACCCGTGAGGGCGCCTGGCACGCCACCCCGCCGCCCACCACCGTCGTCAGCACCGTCGGCGCCGGCGACTCCAGCCTGTTCGGCTACCTGCTGGCCGACCTGCGCGGCGGCTCGCCGGTCGACCGGCTGACGATGGCGGTCGCCTACGGCAGCGCCGCCGCCGGGCCTGCCCGGCACCACGATTCCCGACCCCACCCACATTCGTCCCGAGCAGGTAGAGGCCTGCCGGCTGGACGCCATCACCCCTGGAGAGGCCTGACCCCATGACCGACCTCATCACCCCCGAGCTGGTCCGGCTCGATGCCGACCTCGGCACCGACAAGGACGCCGTGATCCGCTCCCTCGCCGGGGTCGTGGCCGAGGCCGGCCGCACCGGCGACACCGACCAGCTCATCGCCGACGCGATGGCCCGCGAGGCGACGTCCGCGACCGGCCTGCCCGGCGGCATCGCGATCCCCCACTGCCGCACGCCCGCGGTCGACGAGCCGACCCTGGCGTTCGCCCGGCTCGCCCCCGGCGTGGAGTTCGGCGCGAAGGACGGCCCGGCCGACCTGGTGTTCCTGATCGCCGCACCCGCCGGCGGTGACGCCACCCACCTCAAGCTGCTCACCCAGCTCGCCCGGGCGCTGGTCAAGGCCGACTTCACCAACGGCCTGCGCGACGCCCGCACGCCCGAGCGACGTCGTCGAGCTGGTGAGCGGCGTCGTCACCGCACCCGCCCCGACGCCGGTCGCGGTCGGCGCCCCGGCGTCTGCTCCGGCCGCGGCCGCCGCCCCGGCCGCCGGCGCCGCCGCCGCCGGACGCGCCGGCCGGCGGGCCGGTCAGCCTGGTCGCGATCACCGCGTGCCCGACCGGCATCGCCCACACCTACATGGCGGCCGAGGCGCTCGAGGCCGCGGCCGCCAAGGCCGGCGTACCCCTCGTGGTCGAGACCCAGGGATCCGCCGGCTCGACCCCGCTGCCTCGCGAGACGATCCAGGCAGCGGGGGCCGTGATCTTCGCGGTCGACGTGGGCGTGCGCGACCGCAGCCGGTTCGCCGGCAAGCCGGTCGTGTCGTCGGGCGTCAAGCGGCCGATCGACGACGCCGACTCGATGATCGCCGAGGCCGTGCGCTACGCCAACGACCCCAACGCCCCGCGCGTCGAGGGCAGCGCCGGTGACGCCGGTGCGGGTGGCTCGTCCGCGGTCAGCGAGACCTGGGGCGGCCGGACGCGCCGGGTGCTGATGACCGGTGTCTCGTACATGATCCCGTTCGTCGCCGCCGGCGGCCTGCTGATCGCGCTGGGCTTCCTGTTCGGCGGCGACGAGATCGTCAACGTCTACGGCAAGATCGCGGTCGACAACACGCTGTTCAACCTGCCGGACCCGGAGGCGCTGGGACTGCCCCACGCCCTGTTCAACTCGGGCTTCTTCGCCTACCTGGGTGCGCTGTTCTTCATCATCGGCAAGACCGCCTTCATCTTCTTCGTGCCCGCTCTGGCCGGCTACATCGCCTACGCGATCGCCGACCGGCCGGGCATCGCCCCCGGCTTCGTGATGGGTGGCCTGGCCATCAACGTGTTCGGGGTGACCGACGGGGCCGCCAACAACCCGGTCAGTCTCCCGGCGACCGGCTTCCTCGGCGCCATCCTCGGCGGCGTGCTCGCCGGTGTCGTCGCGCACTGGATCACGGGCTGGAAGGTCCCGGCCTGGGCCCGTGGCCTGATGCCGGTGCTGGTGATCCCGCTCCTGACGTGCATCATCTGCGGACTGGTCATGATCATCGTGCTGGGCAAGCCCATCGGCAACCTGATCAACGCGCTCGAGGACGGGCTGAACAGCATGAGCGGGTCGAACGCCATCCTGCTCGGCATCGTGCTCGGCCTGATGATGGCCTTCGACATGGGTGGCCCGCTCAACAAGGTGGCCTACAGCTTCGCCGCCGCCGGCGTGGGGGTCGCGGCCTCCGCACCCGCGTCCGACCCGCGGCTGCAGATCATGGCCGCGGTGATGCTCGCCGGCATGGTGCCGCCGATCGCGCTGGCCCTGGCCACGGTCGTCCGGCCGCACCTGTTCAACATCCCCGAGCGGGAGAACGGCAAGGCCGGCTGGCTGCTGGGCGCGTCGTTCATCACCGAGGGCGCGATCCCGTTCGCGGCGGCCGACCCGCTGCGGGTGATCCCGCCGATCATGCTCGGCAGTGCCGTCACCGGTGCGCGCCTCGATGGCGTTCAACGTCTCCGTGCGGGCACCGCACGGCGGCATCTTCGTGCTCTTCGCCGTGCACAACATCCTCGGCTACTTCATCGCCCTGATCCTCGGCGTGGTCGTCGGAGCGGCCGCCGTCATCGCGGCCAAGACGTTCTTCCCCGCCAACAACGAAGACCTCGCCACCGTCTGACCACCCGGTTCCGACCCACCGCAGGACCAACCAAAGGAGAACGCATGCCCACCAGGACAGTCACCGTCGGATCCGCCGTCGGCCTGCACGCCCGCCCCGCCGCGATCATCGCCGAGGCGGCCGGCGAGCTGGACTCGGAGGTCACGATCGGGGTGCCCGGTGACGACCCGGTCGACGCCAGCTCCTCGCTGCTGATCATGACCCTGGGCGCCGGCAAGGGCGCCACGATCGAGGTCTCCGGCGACGACCAGGCAGCGGTCGACAAGATCGCGGCGCTGGTGGAGCAGGACCTCGACGCCTAGTCGCCGGGGAGGGCATCGACCCCGAGGATCACGCGGGCGCGCTCCACGTCGTCGGCCATGGCGTCGAGGAGCGCGTCGACGCCGTCGAAGGCGACCATGCCGCGGATCCGGGCGACGAACGAGATCTGCACCCGCACGTCGTACAGCGTCCAGGTCGCTGCGGTCCAGCACGTAGGCCTCGACCCGGCGTTCACGCTCGCCGTCGAACGTCGGGTTGGTGCCGACGCTGATCGCAGCGGGCAGCGCCGGCTGGTCCGGGTTGTCCGGCAGCGAGAGCCAGCCGGCGTACACCCCGTCGGCGGGTGCGGCGAGTCCGTGCGTCGGAACGTTCGCCGTCGGGTAGCCCAGCTGGCGGCCACGCCGCTCACCGCGCGACCACCGTCCCGGCGAGGGCGTAGGGCCGGCCGAGCGCCTCGGCCGCGCCCTCGACGTCGCCGGCGGCCAGGCAGGTGCGGACGTACGTCGACGACCAGACCTGCGGACCGCCGTCGAGCGCGATGCCCTCGACCTCGAAGTCGTGGCGCTCGCCCTCCTCGCGCAGGGTCGCCACGTCGCCGGCCGCGCGGGCACCGAACCGGAAGTTGGCCCCGACCACGACTGCCCTGGCGTGCAGGCCGTCGACCAGCACCCGCTCCACGAACTCCTGCGGTGACCATGCGGCGACCTCGCGGGAGAACGCGATCACGTAGACGTCGTCCACACCGGCCTCGGCGAGGAGCGCGCTCCGGCTCTCGACGTCGCTCAGGGACAGGGGCGCATGCTCGGGCCGCAGCACCGCCATCGGGTGCGGGTCGAAGGTCACCGCGACCACGCGGTCGACGCCCTGCTCGGCGGCGACGGCGCGGGCCCGCGCGACGACCATGCGGTGGCCGCGGTGCACGCCGTCGAAGTTGCCGATGACCACCACGGTGCGGCCGAGGTCGGCCGGGATGTCGTCGAGGGAGCGCCAGATCCGCACGCCGGGAACCCTATCGAGCCCGGGTCAGACGAAGACGGCGACGGGGGCGGCCTGGTCGCCGCGCCGCTCGTACAGCGCGAGGAACCCGCCGTCGGGTGCGAACACCGCGACCGGGCCGTACTCGGCCACCGCCAGGTCGAGCCTGCGCCCGACGCGCACGTCGGCGGCCTGCTCCTCCGCCAGGTCGTACGACGGGAAGCAGGCGCGCGCGGCCTCCGCGATCGGCACCAGGGCGAACGCCTCCGCGAGCGCGTCGAGGGTGTGGGCCGCCTCGAGGGTGAACGGTCCCACCGCGGTCCGGCGCAGCGACGTCAGGTGGCCACCGACACCGAGTGCGGCACCGGCGTCCCGCGCGATCGCGCGGACGTAGGTGCCGCTCGAGCAGCGCACGGACACGTCGACGTCGACCGTCCCGGCGCCACGACGGACGTCGGTGACGTCGATGGCGTGCACGGTGACCCGGCGCGCGGCGAGCTCGACCTGCTCCCCCGCCCGCACCCGGTCGTAGGCGCGACGGCCGTCGACCTTGATCGCGGAGACGGCCGACGGCACCTGCTCGATCTCGCCGACCTGAGCCGCCAGCGCGTCGCGGACCGTGGCCTCGGCGACGTCGTCCGTGGACACCGTCGCCGTCGGTCTCGCCCTCGGCGTCGTCGGTGGTGGTCGCGACGCCCAGCCGGATCGTGGCGTCGTACGCCTTCTCGGTGAGCATCAGGTGGCCGAGCAGCCGGGTGGCGCGGTTGACGCCGAGCACCAGCACGCCGGTCGCCATCGGGTCGAGGGTGCCGGCGTGGCCGACCTTGCGGGTGCCGGCGAGCCGGCGGACCCGGGCGACCACGTCGTGCGAGGTCATCCCACCGGCCTTGTCGACGACCACCAGGCCGGCCTCGGTGGTCATCGGCTCAGACCTCGTCGGGCTCGTCGTCCTCGACCCGCGGCTTGCGGTACGGGTCGTCGTCGCCGGCGAACGTCGCCCCGGCGGACGAGGCGCTGACCGCGGCGTCCTGCTCGCGCGCCTTGGCGAGCAGCTCGTCGATGTGGCGCGCGTTCTCGGGCAGCGCGTCCTGGATGAACTCGATCGTCGGCGCGTGCCGCATCCCGAGCTGCTTGGCGACCTCGGACCGGATCAGTCCCTTGGCCGACTCCAGCGCCACCGCCGTGCCGGCGAGGTCGTTCGCCTCGCCGTAGACGGTGTAGAAGACGGACGCCTGCTGCGTGTCGCCCGAGACCCGGACGTCGGTCACCGTGACGAACCCCAGCCGCGGGTCCTTGATCCGGCGCTCCAGCATCTCCGCGACGATCACCTGGATCCGGTCGGCGATCTTGCGGACGCGTGGGTTGCTCATGGTGGTTGTCCTTCGGTGTCACAGGTTTCCCAAGGTATCTAGGTTCTCTGGCGCTTCCAGTGGCATGCATGCCACTGGAAGCGCCAGCTCCCCTAGATACCTTGGGAATTCGACGGTCCCACAAAAGGCCTCAGCCCCGCGGGATCTCCTTCATCTCGAACGCCTCGACGACATCGCCTTCCTTGATGTCGTTGTAGCCCTTGATCACCAGACCACACTCGAAGCCCTCGCGGACCTCGGACGCGTCGTCCTTCTCCCGCTTCAGCGAGGACAGGTCGGCGCTCTCCAGGACGACGTTGCCGTCGCGGATCAGCCGGACCTTCGCGTTGCGGCGGATCACGCCGCTGGTGACCATGCAGCCGGCGATGTTGCCGATCTTCGAGCTGCGGAAGATCGCGCGGATCTCCGCCTGCCCGAGGGTCTGCTCCTCGAACTCCGGCTTGAGCATGCCCTTCAGGGCCGCCTCGATCTCCTCGATCGCGTTGTAGATGACCGAGTAGTACCGGATCTCGACGCCCTCGCGCTCGGCCATCTCCGTCACCTTGCCCTGCGGGCGGACGTTGAAGCCGATGATGATCGCGTCGGAGGCGGCGGCCAGGTCGACGTTGGTCTCGGTGATCGCACCGACACCGCGGTCGATGACCCGCAGGTTGACCTCGTCGCCGACGTCGATCTTCGACAGCGAGTCCTCGAGCGCCTCGACCGAACCGGACACGTCGCCCTTGAGGATCAGGTTGAGCTCCTGGCTCTCGCCCTTCTCCATGGAGGCCATGAAGTCCTCGAGGGTACGGCGCACACGACGCTTGGCCTGCATGGCCGCACGCTCGCGCGCCTCGCGCTTCTCCGCGATCTGGCGAGCCATCCGGTCGTCGTCGACCACGATCAGGTTCTGACCGGCGCCGGGGACGGCGGTGAGGCCGAGCACCATCGCCGGACGCGACGGGGTCGCCTCCTCGATGTTCTCGCCGTGCTCGTCGAGCATCGCCCGGACCCGGCCGTGGGCCGGACCGGCCACGATCGAGTCGCCGACCCGCAGCGTGCCGCGCTGGATCAGCACGGTCGCGACGGGACCGCGGCCCCGGTCGAGGTGCGCCTCGACGACGAGGCCCTGGGCGTCCTGGGTCGGGTTGGCCCGCAGGTCCAGGGACGCGTCGGCGGTCAGCACGATCGCCTCGAGCAGCTGCTCCAGGTTGGTGCCGGACTTCGCGGAGACGTCGACGAACATCGCGTCGCCGCCGTACTCCTCGGGCACCAGGCCGTACTCGGTGAGCTGGCCGCGCACCTTCGCCGGGTCGGCGTCGGGCTTGTCGATCTTGTTCACCGCGACCACGATCGGCACCCCGGCGGCCTTGGCGTGGTTGAGCGCCTCGACCGTCTGCGGCATCACGCCGTCGTCGGCGGCGACCACGAGGACCGCGATGTCCGACGACTGCGAACCACGGGCACGCATGGCGGTGAACGCCTCGTGACCGGGGGTGTCGATGAACGTGATCCGTCGGTCCTGGCCATCGACCTCCGCGTGCACCTGGTAGGCGCCGATGTGCTGCGTGATGCCACCGGCCTCCTTGTCGACCACGTTGGCCTCGCGCAGCGCGTCGAGGAGCTTGGTCTTTCCGTGGTCGACGTGGCCCATCACGGTCACGACCGGCGGACGTACGACGAGGTCGGAGTCATCGCCCTCGTCCTCGCCGAACTCCAGGTCGAACGACTCCAGCAGCTCGCGGTCCTCGTCCTCGGGGGACACGACCTCGACCACGTAGTTGAGCTCCTCGCCGAGCAGCTCGAGCGTGGCGTCGTTGACCGACTCGGTCGCGGTCACCATCTCGCCGAGGCTGAACAGCATCTGCACCAGCGAGGCGGCGTCGACGCCGATCCGCTCGGCGAAGTCGGTCAGCGAGGCACCGCGCGGCAGGCGGACGGTCTCGCCGTCGCCCTTGCGGACGCGCACGCCACCGATCGTCGGGGCCTGCATCGCCTCGAACTCCTGACGACGTGCCCGCTTCGACTTGCGACCACGGCGCGACGGGCCGCCGGGGCGGCCGAACGCACCCTGGGTGCTGCCGCGGCCGGTCGGCCGGCCACCGGGACGGCCACCGCCGCCGGGACGACCACCACCGGGGCCACCACCCATGCCGGGTCCGCCACCGGGACCGCCACCGAAGCCACCGCGACCGGGAGCACCGGTGCGGGCCACCGCCGCCACCGGGGCCACCGCGACCGCCGGGACCGCCGGGGCCACCGGGGCCACCGGGGCCGACCGCCGGGGCCACCGCCCGGGCCGCCACCGAAGGCGGCCGGGGACTTGGGCATCATCGCCGGGTTGGGGCGCGGCATGCCGGGACGCCCACCGTCGCGGGCGGCCGGGGGCCGCGGCGCGCGCTGGTCACCCTCGGCGCCGGGCGCCGGGGGCAGCACCGCCGGGACGGGGCGCCGGACGGCGGCCCATGCCCTGGGTGGACGAGAACGGGTTGTTGCCCGGGCGCGGGGCACCCGGACGGCCGGGCGCCGCCGGGACGTCCGACCGGACGCGGACCGGGGGTGCCGGACGCGTCGGCGCGGGCGGCTCCTCGCCAGCGGCGGCCGGTGCCTCGGCGGTGCACGGCCGGCTCCGCGGCCGCGGCCGCGGGCTCCTCCTGGGCGGCCGGACGCGGACCGGGACGCGGACCGGGGGTGGCCCGCGACTCCTCGGGAGCCTCGGTGACCGCCGCGGGGGCCTCGACCGGGGCCGCCGGCGGAGCCTCGGCGGTCGCTGCCGCCGGTGCCTCGGGCGCCTGGGGAGCCTCGGTGGCCGCAGCGGCGGGCGCCTGGGCCTGCGGGGCAGGCTTGGCGGGCGCCTTCTTGGCCGCCTTCTTCGCCGCCGCCTGCTCCCTCCTGGCGCTCAGCTCGGCCCCGTGCTTGTCCTCGAACTTCTTGACGACGGGGGGCTCGATGCCGGACGAGGGAGCCTTCACGAACTCCCCGAGGTCGCTCAGCATCGAGATGACGTCCTTGCTCTGGACGCCGTACTTCTTGGCGAGTTCACTGACTCGGACCTTGGCCACGCTGTTTCCTCCAGGTCCGAGCCACTCGCTGAGTGGGACTGCGGACCGCTAGTTGGGTTGCACGCTCATCGCGAAGTTCTCATCGCAGGCTCATGAGCTGATGCTCCAGTTCTCTGTTCGGTCGGTCGCTTCACTGGTCGGGCGCCGGATGCTGCGCGACGTACTCCCGGAGCGTCTGCGTGCTCAGTCCCCCGGCGACCCGGAGGGCCCGTGGGAAAGCACGCTTACGTTCGGCGAGTGCGAGGCAGCCGGTCGTGGGGTGAAGGTACGCCCCGCGGCCGAGTGCGGTGCCACGCGGATCGGGCACGACGGCCAGGTCTCCCGAGCCGTCCGCGTCCGGTCCTGCGACAACCCGCAGCAACTCACGCCTGATGGCCCGCTCGCGACATCCGACACAGGTCCGGATGACGGCGCGCGTGACCACCGTCCCCACTCTAACGCGTCCCGGATGCAGACTCCGAACCGACGGCGCGCGACGATGGCCCCGTGGCCGATCTGGACGACGACTTCGACGGACCCGAGCTCGACCTCTCGGTGTGGCTCCCGCACTACCTGCCCGCCTGGAGCTCGCGCGAGGCGACCCGGGCGTCCTACCGGGTCGCCGACTCCTGCCTGACCCTGGACATCCCGACCGGGCAGGGCACGTGGTGCCCCGGCGACCACGAGCCGCCGCTGCGCGTCTCCGGGCTCCAGACCGGCAGCTTCTCCGGGCCGGTGGGCAGCACGCTCGGGCAGCAGCCGTTCCGGGACGGACAGGTCGTGCGCGAGGAGCAGCCGCGCTTCGAGGGGCACCTCCAGGCCGGCGGCCACGTCGAGATCCGCTGCCGGATGTCCCTGTCCCCGCGGTCGATGGCCTCGCTGTGGATGGTCGGCTTCGAGGACCGGCCGGAGCGCTGCGGCGAGATCTGCGTGGTGGAGGTGTTCGGCAAGGACCTCGAGCCCGGTCGCTCGGCGGAGGTCGGCATGGGCTTCAAGGCGTTCCGCGACCCCGACCTCGCGCAGGACTTCGCGGCACCCCGGCTGCCGGTCGACGTCGCCGACTGGCACACCTACGCCGTGGACTGGGACGCCGACGAGGCGGTGTTCACGCTCGACGGCGCCGAGGTACGACGCTGCCCGCGCCCGCCGGCGTACCCGCTGCAGCTGATGCTGGCCGTCTTCGACTTCCCGGCGTGGAGCAGCGGCGACGACGACCACCTGGTGCCGGCGCTGGTGGTCGACCGGATCAGCGCCGTGCCCTGAGCATCCCCGGGTCCCGGAGGCGTCAGTCCGCCGGCGCCTCGTCGGAGCGGATGTCGATCCGCCAGCCCGTGAGCCGCGCGGCGAGCCGGGCGTTCTGGCCCTCCTTGCCGATCGCCAGCGAGAGCTGGAAGTCGGGCACGATCACGCGAGCGGCGCGGGCGGCCGCGTCGACCACGATCACCTCGGACACGCGCGCCGGGCTCAGCGCCTGGCCGACGAAGGTTGCCGGGTCGTCGGAGTAGTCGACGATGTCGATCTTCTCGCCGTGCAGCTCGTTCATCACGTTGCGGACCCGCTGGCCCATCGGGCCGATGCAGGCACCCTTCGCGTTGACACCGGGCTCGGTCGTGCGCACCGCGATCTTGGTGCGGTGGCCGGCCTCACGCGCGATCGCGGAGATCTCGACCGTGCCGTCGTGGATCTCGGGCACCTCGAGCGCGAACAGCTTCTTGACCAGGTTGGGATGGGTGCGCGACAGCATCACCTGCGGCCCGCGCATGCCCTTGCGCACGCTGACCACCAGGCACTTGATCCGGGTGCCGTGCGAGTAGTCCTCCCCCGGCACCTGCTCGCCCAGCGGCAGCAGTGCCTCCAGCTTGCCGAGGTCGACCATCACGTCGTTGGGGTCCCGGCCCTGCTGGATGACGCCGGAGATGACGTCGCCCTCCTTGCCGGAGAACTCCCCGAACCGCAGCTCGTCCTCGGCGTCCCGCAGCCGCTGCAGCATGATCTGCTTCGCGGTCGTGGCGGCGATCCGGCCGAAGCCCTCGGGGGTGCTCTCGTACTCCGCGAGGACGTTGCCCTCCTCGTCGGTCTCCGCGGCGAACACCGTGACGTGGCCGGTCTTGCGGTCCAGCTCGACCCGCGCCTGCTCGGTCGCGCCCGGCGTCTTGTGGTACGCCGTCAGGAGCGCCTGCTCGATCGCTTCGACCAGCACCTCGAAGGAGATCTCCTTCTCGCGCTCCAGCATCCGCAGGATGTTCATGTCGATGTCCACGGGAGTCAGCCGTCCTTCCGCTTGAACTCGATCTGGATCCTGGCCCGCTCGACGTCGGCGAGCGGCACCTGCTGCTCCTCGCCGTCGACGAGGAGCGTCGCGGTCGCGTCGTCGCTCGCGGCGATGCGGCCGGTCAGGCGCGCCCCGTCCGCGAGGCGTACGTCGACCAGCCGGTCGTGGTTGCGCCGCCAGTGGCGCGGGTGGGTGAGCGGCCGGTCGACACCGGGCGACCCCACCTCGAGCGTGTAGGGCTGCTCCCCCATCACCTCGGAGTCGTCGAGCACCTTCGACACCTCGCGCGTGGCATCGGCGACGTCGTCCAGGCTGACGCCGCCGTCGCGGTCGACGGCGATCCGGAGCACGCGGCGCCGGCCGGCCGAGGAGAGGTCCACATCCTCCAGGTCGAGGCCCACCGCGGCGAGCGGCTCGACGAGCAGGGAAGCCAGGCGGTCCCGGGTCTGAGCTGCGGTCACGGGATCAACCTCCTGCTGTGATGTTGTGGTCACACCAGCCTAGGGCCCCCGGCATCAGACGAAGGCGCTCTCCCCCGTGATTGCGCGGCCCACGATCAGCGTGTTGATCTCGCGGGTGCCCTCGTAGGAGTAGATCGCCTCGGCGTCGGCGACGAAGCGTCCGACGTGGTGCTCGAGCAGGATCCCGTTGCCGCCGAGGACCTCGCGGGCCCACCCGACCGTCTCTCGCATCCGCACCGTGCTGTGCGCCTTGCAGAGCGAGGCGTGCTCGTCGCGCAGCACGCCGGCGTCCTGGAGCTGGGAGGCGCGCGCGTTCATCGCGGTCGAGGCGGTGACGTTGGCGAGCATCTTGACCAGCAGGTCCTGGACGAGCTGGAACGACGCGATCGGGCGCCCGAACTGCTCGCGCGCCTTCGTGTAGCGCAGGGCGTGCTCGAACGCGCCGCGCGCGCAGCCGGTGGCCTGCCAGGCCACGCCCATCCGGGTCACCCGCAGCACGTTGGAGGTGTCGCGGAAGCTGTTCGCCCCCTGCAGCCGGTTGTCCTCGGGCACCCGGACGTCGTGGAGGTGGATCTCGGCGTTCTGCACGACCCGCAGGGCGATCTTGTCCTCCTGCTTGTCGAACGTCATGCCGTCGGTGTCCTTCTCGACCACGAAGCCCTTCACCTGGCGGTCGTCCTCGTCGCGCGCCCAGATCACGACCAGGTCGGCGAAGGCGGCGTTGCCGATCCACTTCTTCTCGCCGTTGATCACCCAGCCGTCGCCGTCACGCCGGGCGGTCGTGGACGAGGCCGGCCGAGATCGCCGAGCCGACGTCGGGCTCGGTCAGCCCGAACGCGCCGATCAGCTCCATCCGCGCCATCGCCGGCAGCCAGCGCTCGCGCTGCTCGTCGGACCCGCAGAGCATGATCGATCCCATCGCCAGCC
The DNA here is from genome assembly GCA_963754145.1 of uncultured Actinomycetota bacterium. Lineage (GTDB taxonomy): Bacteria > Actinomycetota > Actinomycetes > Propionibacteriales > Nocardioidaceae > Marmoricola. The sequence continues at coordinate 845 of CAVWFF010000002.1, read as the reverse complement.
CGCCGTGGACGCCCATGAAGGTGCCGATCGACGGGTCGACGCGCGCCAGCTCCATCGCCACCATGCCGTCGACGAGGGCGCCGCGAGCCGGGCAGCCCGGCCCGTCGTACGCCAGGCCGGCGATGCCGAGCTCGGCGATGCCCGGGACCAGCTCGTGGGGGAACGCGGCCCGGGTCCAGTAGCCGTTGATCACCGGCTCGACCTCGCGGGTCATGAACGCCCGGACATCGCTGACCAGCTCGCGGTCGCGGTCCTCGAGCAGCAGCTCGAAGGCCAGGAAGTCCGAGAACGGGGTGTCGTGCGGGTCGATGGCGTCGGTCACGGCTGGGTCATGGCTGGTGCAGCTCCTCGGTCAGGAAGTCCTCGATCACGGGGGCGAGCTCGCCGGACTCGGTCAGGATGCCGAGGTGGCCGCCGCGGTAGACGTGGAGCCGTGCGTCGGGGATCAGGCGCGCGAGCATGCGGGCGTTGGCCAGCGGGATGATCGGGTCGTCGTCGCCCCCCAGCACCAGGGTCGGCTGCCGCAACAGGGACAGGAACGGCAGGCTGGTCCAGCCGGTCATCGCCGCGAGCTGGTAGTAGTAGCCGCGCTTCGGGCCGGCGCGCGTCGTCGCGTGGAGCAGCTCCGCCGCCGCGCCCGGGGTCGTCGCGCATCGAGCCGCCGTAGATCTCGCCGGCGATGGACGCGGCGTAGGCCGGGTCGCGGTGCCGCCGCGGCGTCAGCATCCGGGCCAGCACCCGCGGGTGGGCCGGCACCATCAGGCAGCCGGTGCCGGTCGCGACCAGCACGACGCGACGGACCCGCCGGCGGCGACTGCACGGCCAGCTGCTGCGCCAGCCCGCCG
>CAVWFF010000001.1:0-61862 GCA_963754145.1 uncultured Actinomycetota bacterium | reverse complement strand
GGAACCCCGGGCACGCTTGTTGACCATGCCCACGTTGTAGCGGTGCGTCAGCTCCGGCATCCGGCCGTTCACGACCGCCTCGGCCCACCCGACGTAGACGTCACCGTCCGTGTTGAAGTTCATCATGTCGACGACGCGCACTCCGGGCGGCCGGGCGCGATCTCGCCGAAGACCACCTCGCCGTCGTCCTTCCGGTACCACTCCAGGTGGGTGAACCCGGTCGTCGAAGCCGAGGGCCGCCAGCACCTGCCGGCCCATCTCCCGGCCGCCCCGGAGGTGCGGCACGCTCAGGTCGCGGAAGGAGATCGCCACCGGGCTGATCCACTCGTGCATGCGCATCTGCAACGGGCGCGGGCGGTACCACAGCACGTGCTCGAACAGGATCCTCCCGTTCGCGCACACGGTGTCGTGGGTGAACTCCTCGGCGTCGACGAACTCCTCCACGCTGACCTCCGGCACGTGGCGCAGCATCGGCAGCACCTCGGCGAGCTCGCCGGCGGAGTCCACGCGGTAGGTGTCGGCCGACCCGGCCCCGGCGATCGGCTTCACGATCAGCGGGTAGCCGATCTGCTCGGCGGCCTCCCAGATCTCCGCCACGCTCGTCGCCCGGACGTGCCACGGGGTGCGGATCCCGGCCGCGTCGAGCCGGCGCTTCATCTCCTCCTTGTCGCGGAACGGCACCGTCTGCTCGACGGTCATCCCGGGCAGCCCGAACGTCTCGCGGATCCGCGCGGCGAGGAGCATGTACGGCTCCCAGAGGCACTCCACCTGGTCGATCCGGACGTGCCGGGAGAGCCCGTGCACGCGGCGAGCACCGCGCCCTCGTCGGCGAGGGAGACGTGCTCGTAGTGAGCCAGCGCGTGGCGGGCCACCTCGGGTACGCGTGCGGCGGCTGGTCGCCGACCCCGATCACCGTCGCGCCCACCGCCGCCAGCCCGCGGGTGAAGTAGCTCATCTCCATCGGGTAGCCCGGGGAGAGCATCACGACGTTCTCCCGCCCCGTTCACAGCGTCTCCACGAGCTCGACCCGGGCCGCGCCGACGATGCGCCGCAGCGCCTCGCGCACCACCTCGGTCTCGGCGTCGCGGACCATGATGTAGCCCTCCCCCAGGTAGTCGGAGGCGGCCGGCTGGCCGGGCTGGGGCAACCGCGACTCCACCACGAGGTGACCGAGGCCGGTGCTGCAGCTCCTCGACACCGTGGACGGCGCGCACCCGCCCCTTGCCCAGCCCCGCAGGTACGCCGTCCGCTGGCGTAGCGGCGCTGGGGCGGGTCGAACCGGTCGAGCACCACCAGCTCCGCCCAGGCCTGGAACAGGTCGAAGTCGTGGGAGTAGCCGTGCATGGAGGTCAGCTGCGCGCCGGGCGGCCGCGCCGCGACCTCCGACACGGCGACCGAGCCGTCCGGCCGGCGGAACCACTCCATGTGGGTGAGCGCGTCGCGGACCCCGAGGGCGCGCAGCGCGGCCGGTCCGACCTCGTGGATGCCGGCGTACTCGGGTCCGGAGATGTCGCGGGGGAGCATCACCGTCCACTGGATCCAGGGGTTGCGCAGGACCTCCAGCGGCGGCGGCTGGTAGTCGGCGATCGAGGACCACACGGTCTCGCCGCCGATCGTGACGCTGTCGAAGGTGTGCTCCTCGCCGACCAGGAACTCCTCGAGCAGGGCCGGCTGCTCGGCGCTGGGCGGCACGGCGTGCAGCCAGCCCTCGCAGCGACTCGGCGTCGTCGAGGCGGTAGGTCGCCTGCGAGCCGGCTCCGGCCGGGCGGCTTGGCGACCAGGGGGAAGCCGACCTCCCGCGCGAACGCCAGTCGCCTCGGCGGCGCCGGTGACCAGGGCGTGCGCGGCGCAGGGCACGCCGGCCTCGCGGAGCACCTTCTTCATCCGCGACTTGTCGCGCACGTTGTGGGCGGTCCGCTCGTCCATCCCCTCGATGCCCATCGCCTCGCGCACCTGGGCGAGCGGCACCTGGAGCTGCTCGAGCGCGCCGACGAGGCGCTCCACCCGGCCCATCTGGCGGCCGAGCCCGCTCACCGCCTCGGCGACCTGCCGCGGGTCGAGGGCGTTGTCGACCCGCCAGTGCCCGGACAGCCGGTCGCGCAGCGATGGGAGGAACGATCTCGAGCGGGTCGCAGGTGACCAGCCCGAGCCGGACGCCGGGCAGCGCGGCGGCGTCGGCGACGAAACGCGCCGTGGCTTCCATGAGGTACGGCGCGACGAAGGCTGCGGCGACCATGAACCGCACCCTAGTGTCGGCACGGCGCACCGACAGGTCGTGAGGCAGGCGCCGCTCGGCGGGTCGGGCGCCCCGCTAGCATGTGCGGCGTGCGCGTCGTCTTCGTCGAACCGTCCTTTCCCAGGAACCAGCGCGAGTTCGTCCGGGCGCTGGCCTCGGTCGGTGCCGAGGTGATCGGCATCGGCGAGTCGCCGCAGGAGGCCCTCGACGACGAGCTGCGGGGCTGGATGCGGCACTACCACCAGGTGCCCAGCGTGGTCGACGTCGGCGCGATGACCGACGCCGTGCGGTGGATCCAGGACCGGGCCTGGGTGGACCGCCTGGAGTCCACGATCGAGGCGCACATCCTGGCCGTCGCCCAGGTGCGCGAGGCGTGCACCATTCCCGGGACGTCCGTGCGCACGGCGTACCTGTGCCGCGACAAGCCGTCGATGAAGGACGCGCTGCGCGCCGCCGGGGTGCCGACGGCCGCGTCGACCGCGGCCGACAACGCCGAGCAGGTGCAGGCAGTTCGCGGACGCGGTGGGATTCCCGCTCATCCTCAAGCCGCGCAGCGGTGCCGGGGCGGCGGACACCACCCGCGTCGACGACCACGACCAGCTCGGCCAGGTGCTGGCGTCCTTCGGCGACAAGGGCGTCGACTCGATCGCGGTGGAGGAGTTCGTCGAGGGGCATGAGGGGTTCTACGACACCTTGTCCGTCGACGGCGCGCGCCGCGGCCGACTTCGTGTGCCACTACTACCCCAACGTGCTCGAGGCGATGCGGACCCGCTGGATCTCCCCGCAGTTCGTCTCCACCAACCGGGTCGACTCGGTGGCGGACTACCAGCAGCTGCGGGAGATGGGCCAGCGGGTCGTCGAGGCGCTCGGGATCGGCACCAGCGCGACGCACATGGAGTGGTTCTTCGGTCCCAAGGGGCTGAAGTTCTCCGAGATCGGCTGCCGCCCGCCGGGCGTCGGCGCCTGGGACCTCTACTCCGCCGGCAACGACCTCGACCTCTACCGCGAGTGGGCGAACGCGATCGTGCACGGCACGGTGTCGCGCGCAGCCCTCCCGCCGGTTCGCCACCGGCATCGTCGCCCTGCGGCCCGAGCACGACGGCCACATCAGCCGGCTACTCCGGCGTCGACGAGATCCAGGACCGGCACGGCGAGTGGGTCATCGACGCCCACCTCCCCGACCCCGGGACGCCGACCCAGGCGCCCGAGGCCGGCTACATGGCCAACGCCTACGTCCGGATGCGGCACCCCGACTTCGACGTGCTGCGGCAGATGCTCGACGACGTCGGCCGGACCATCACCGTGCACGCCGCGTGAGCCGGCAGATCACGCTGCTGGGTCCCCAGCCGCGGCGCCGACCTGCACGCGGGTCGCTCGGCGACCTCGATGCCGGGGCCGTGGTGGCCACCGTGACCGCGGGGTGGCAGGAGCGCGAGGTCGACGACGCCGAGCTGCGCGAGCTGGTCGGGGCCCGGACGGTGAACCTGGCCCTGCACGCCCGCTGGCTGGCCGTGCTACGAGGAGGACCGCGAGTACGCCCATGCCGAGCGTGAGCACGAGGCCGCCCTGGCCGAGCTGCGTCAGCTCTACCTGGTCCAGCTCGACCACGCGCTGCAGTGCGGCGTACGAGCGTCGCCCGGCGCTCCGACGCGCGGCCCCGGCTGCGCGAGCGGGCGCTGGCCGACGCGCTGCGCGTCGTGCAGCTGCTCGACGAGCAGCACCTGCAGCCGGGTCGGCGAGGCCCAGCAGGCGTTCTACGACGCCTGGCGCCCGCAGGAGCGGCCGGCGGTGGCCCGCCACCGCGAGCGAGATCCAGCAGCCTCCTCGAGGGATCCGTCGGCGCTCGCGATCGCCGGCGGCCACGTCGGCGAGCTCGCCCGGGTGCTGCACCTGTTCCACGTCGCGCCGCACCTGCCGCCGCGCGTGGTGGCCTGGTCGGCGGGGGCGATGGCGCTGACCGAGCGGGTGGTGCTGTTCCACGACTTCGTCCCGCACGGGGTCGCCCAGACCGAGGTGTACGGCGCCGGGCATCGGCGTCGTGCCACGGCGTCGTGGCGCTCCCGCATGCCCGGCGTCGGCTGCGGGTGGGCGACCCGGTCCGCATGTCGGTGCTCGCCCGCCGGTTCGCGCCCGCCCGCTGCCTGGTGCTCGACGACGCCACCCGGGTGCCGCTCGACGAGGACGGCGCGGCTGCCCGCCGGACGCGCGCGTGCTGGACCTCGACGGGCACATCGCCGAGGCTCGAGGCGGCATGACCCCGTCGCGCCGCGAAGCGCAAGCTCGCGATCAACCGGCTCAAGGACCGCAAGCCGCTGGACGCCGGCGCCGTCGACCGGTTCCTGGCGCGCAACGAGGTGCCGATCGTCGAGGGGGCTCGCTGCACGTTCCTGTACCGCGGCGAGGCCGACGAGGTCCTGCTCGTGCAGCGCATCGTCGGGCTGCCCGAGCAGATCCCGATGCGCCGGCTGCGCGGCACCGACCTCTGGTACCTCGTGCTCGAGCTGCCCGAGGGCTCCCGGGTCAACTACCAGCTCGAGGTCCGCCGCGGCGAGCATGTCGAGCGGCTCAACGACCCGCTGAACCCCAAGCTCTCCTACAGCCCGGTGGGCACCTCGTCGGTGTGCTTCGCCCACGGCTACGAGACGCCCGAGTGGACCGAGCACGACCCGGCGGCACGCCAGGGCACGCTCGAGGAGATCGTGGTGCCGAGCCGGGCCCTGCGGCGCGACTGCCCGGTGCACCCTCTACCTGCCCGGCCCGGTTCCGCCGCACGTCGACGTACCCGCTGCTCGTGGTCCACGACGGCCCGGACTTCCTCCAGTACGCCGCGGCCAAGACCGTGCTGGACAACCTCATCCACCGCTTCGAGGTGGCCGAGACCGTGGTCGCCTTCCTGCACCCGAAGGACCGGCTGACCGAGTACGCGAACTCGACCGCCCACTCGAGGTTCCTGACCCAGAGCTGGTGCCTCGGCTCGAGACGCAGCTGCCGCTGATGGGCAGGCCGTCGGGCCGGTGCCTGATGGGCTCGAGCTTCGGCGGCGTCGCCTCGCTGTCGGCGGCGGTGAAGTCCCCGAGCACCTACGGCTCGCTGATCCTGATGTCGGGGTCGTTCGTCTTCACCGACATCGGCACCGACCACGGCGGCGGGCCGGTCTTCGACCCGGTGGTCAAGTTCGTCAACCGCTACCGGGCGAAGCCGACGCGGGTCGCCGACCGGGTCTTCGTGAGCTGCGGCGTCTACGAGCCGCTGATCACGCCCAACCGCTCGATGGTGCCGACGTTCGAGTCCACCGGGATGACCACGCGCTTCGTCGAGACCCGCGACGGCCACAACTGGGAGAACTGGCGCGACACGCTCCGCGACGCGCTGTCGTGGGTCTACCCCGGGGCCGCAGAAGTTCGTCTACGAGTGACACGGTCCCGTGAGGACGTGCCTCAGGCGTCGTCGATCGAGACCCTCTGGGTGGCATGAGCCCCGCCGCCCGGGGTCCACTCGATCCTGCCGCCCTGGAAGAGACTGGCGCGCCCTCCGGGCATGTCGTGCTCGTCGCTTGTGGGATAGCCCAGCCAGGAACGCTCCCAGCCCATGCGCTGCCACAGGTCTCGAATGGCGCCGTGAACCTCCCTGGCGCCGGTGCCGGGGGTCCAGTAGATCGAGCCGCCCTCGAAGTGGTTGAACCGCCCGACGGCGTCGGGGGTGCCCGTCTCGTCCGTGATCGGGTAGCGGAGGAAGCCACGATGTCCCCCGACCCTTCCGTAGTGGATGCGGATGTCACCGTGGATCTCGCAGGCGCCGGTCTGCGGCGTCCAGTAGATCGACGCGTTCTCGTAGTCCCGCGCATGGCCACGCCCGTCGCCGAGGTCCATCTCCCCACTGCCGGCGCCCGCGTCCACAGGTGCCCCGACCCAGGTGATCTGGCTTGCCTTGTCATCGATCGCGGTCATGACGCGTCTCCCGTTCCGGCCGCATGAGGGCCGCTGTGCACCCGGTCGTCGGGTGCCCTTGATGTGAGGAGGCCCCACATCGGCACGTGATACGTCCGGTGACTCGCCAGCTTGGCGAGTTCGTGGCACGGAGCACCGCACGGGTCGCGACCGGAGCGAGGATCAGCCGGGAAGCGCGACCGTGCCGGAGGCGTAGGCGTGGCTGGCGGCCACGATGCCGAGGACCGTGGCGAGCTCGTCGTCGTCCCGGGGTCCGTAGACCATCATGAAGCCGGGGGAGAGGCGGGTGCCGGCCCACATGTGGGGCCGGCCCCAGCCCTTGGTCGAGACGTCGGCGGCCAGCTCCGGGGGCAGGACCAGGTGCAGGGACCCGTCGTACGACGGGTGCAGGTGCGCGAACTCGCCGACCTGGGGGACCAGGAACGCCTCCGCGTCGGCGGAGCCCTCGCGCAGGGTGAAGCCGCGGGCGCCCGGGCACCGAGATGCGGGACGGGCCGACGTCCACGCCGGACAGCGCGCGGACCTCGCTCGAACAGGCGCTCCTGCAGGTCGGCGGGCGCGTTCTGGGTCTCCTGCTGCTGCGGGATCGTCCAGCTCACCTCGGGCCGCGGCCCGCGCCGCGTCGGGCAGCTCGCCGCCGGCGAGCGGTCGGCCACGCGACGTCGCGGGCGCGGTCCGGCCGGCGTCGCGGCCGTGCGCGTCGAGGAACGCGAGCCGGTGGGCGATCCAGTCGCCGAGCTGCGTGGACCGTCTCGGCCGTGAGCTGGTGGCCGCCGGGCTGGCGCTGCGCCACGGTGGGCGCGCCGGACTCGGAGAGCAGGTAGTCCCAGGTCCGGTCGAGCAGCTCGCGCGGGATGACGTGGTCGCCGTCGCCCTGGGCCACGAACACGGGCAGGTTGGCGAGCCGACCGGGGTCGGTGGCGAGGCCGGCGTCGAACGGCAGGGTCCCGTAGAGGATCGCGGCCCCGGCGTAGCGCGCGGGGTCGTCGAGCACCAGGCCGCCGGCGAAGGCGGCCCCGCCGCTGAAGCCGACCAGCAGCACCGGCCGGCCGGCCGGGGCGACGTCGTCGAGCCAGCCGCGGAACCAGTCCATCGTCGCCGCGCAGCGACTCGGCGACCGGGCGGCCGATGCCGCGGTTGGCGAACCAGGCGTAGCCGCCGCCCTCGGCGATCGGTGCCCGCACCGCGGCGTACGCCGGCCCCGCCGGCAGGTGCGCGGCGAGGCCGAGGATCTCGCGCTCGTTGGAGCCGCGCCCGTGCAGCAGCACGACGAGCGGCGCGGCCGGGTCGGCGGCGCCGTACGTCGCGACGACGGGGGCGCGAAGGTCTCGGCGGTCATGACGCGCTCCACCGGGACCAGCTCGGCGGCGGTGCGGACGCCGGCCCAGCGGGCGACCTCGCCGGGCAGGTCGAGCCGCTCGACCGGCGCGGCGTTCGCGAAGTCGCCCCAGCTGCGCCTTGGGCAGCATCCACATCACCTCGAACTCGTTGCCGTCGGGGTCCTGGCCGTAGATGCTCTTGGTCGCGCCGTGGCTCGACTCGCCGGTGTAGCGCGTCGAGGCTGACCAGGGTGAGCCGCGCCTCCTCGAGCTCCTCGATGGTGTCGACCTGCCAGGCCAGGTGGTACAGCCCGAGGCCGCCGCGGGGTCGCGGCGGCTGGGCGCCGACCCCGAACAGGCCGAGGTCGTGGTGGTTGCCGGACCGGGGCAGGCGCAGGAACGCGGCGTTCGCGCGCGGCTCGCGCGCCATGACCGTCATGTCGAAGGCCTGCTGGTAGAAGGCGATGCTGCGCTCGAGGTCGGCCACGAACAGCACGGCGTGGTTGAGGCGGACGGCGTTGACGGTCATGGTGGCGGGTCTCCTTCTCGGTGTCGTGGGTCGGAGTCGGGTGGGTGCGGTCAGGCGACGACGCCGAAGCCGCCGGTCCAGGAGACCTTCTCGGCGGCGGCGAGGGTGATCTGCAGGAAGCCGATGGCCTCGAGCTCGCGGGCCCGCTTCAGCGACGCCGGCGTCGATGGCCTTCAGGCCGCCGGAGGTGACGACGCCGGCCAGGGTCGACTTGGCGTCGGCGTCGTCGCCGGCGATCAGGACGGTGGTGGGCAGCGGGCCGACGGTGCCGGCGGCCAGGGTGGCGGCGAAGGTGGTGTTGAACGCCTTGAGCACGCGCGACGTCGGGAGGGCGGCGGCGATCTCCGCGGTCGCGGAGCCGTCGGCGGGGACGGTCAGCGAGTCGAAGGTCTCGAAGTTCAGCGGGTTGGTGATGTCGACGACGATCTTGCCGGCGAGGCTGCTCGCCGCGCTCGGCGAGGACGTCGGCGACGGCGGGGTAGGGGACGGCGAGGACGACGATGTCGCCGGTGACCGGCGGTGCCGGTGTCGGCCTGGCCGAGCAGCTGGACGGTGTGGCCGCCCTTGCCGGCGACGCCGGCGATGGCCTGGCCCATGTTGCCGGTGCCGATGATGGAGACGTGTGCCATGAGCTGCTCCTCTGGAGAGTGGATTGGTTGTTGCTTCAACTAACTATCGCATCGATTAGTTGTTCCGTCAAGTAATGCGGTAGGCTCGTGACCATGGACACGCCGTGGCTGGACGACGAGCAGCTGGCCGCCTGGGTGCGAGCTGGTCGCGGTGGTCGAGCTGCTGCCCGGCGTGCTCGACACCCAGCTGCGCCGCGACGCCGGCCTGACCCACTTCGAGTACTTCGTGCTCGCGATGCTGTCCGAGGCGCCCGAGCGCACGCTGCGGATGACGGCGCTCGCGCAGCGCACCAACGCCACGCTGCCGCGGCTGTCCCACGTCGTACGCCGGCTGGAGGAGCGCGGGCTGGTGCGACGGTTCCCGTGCCCCGAGGACGGGCGCGCCACCAACGCGCGGCTCACGGCCGAGGGCTGGGCGACGGTCGTGGCCGCCGCCCCGGGCACGTCGCGAACGTCCGCTCCCACGTCATCGACGCGCTGACCCCGACCCAGGTGGGCCAGCTCGACGGCATCTTGTCGAGCGTCCTCGAGCGGCTCGACCCGCACGGACACATGAGCTCATTGTCGCCCTCATCCGCCACGGGTGAGGCCAGCGCTGACGTGCGTGCGTAGGTTCCGATCCAGGCGTGCTGCTGACGTCTGCATGAGACTTCGAGGAGGCATGTGCATGAACGACGACCTGGACCAGATGGGTCCGATCGACTACATCGTGGTCGAGTTCCCTGGCAGCAAGATGACGGGGGAGGGCTTTCCGTTGCTGCTCGACCTCGTCGACCGCGGCATCATCCGCATCCTCGACCTGGCCTTCGTCACGAAGGACGCGCGACGGGTCGGTCAGGGGCTCGCGATCGCCGACTTCGACGGCGACGGTGAGCTCGACCTCGCGGTCTTCGAGGGCGCGTCCTCGGGGCTGATCGGCCAGGACGACCTCGACGAGGCCGGCGGCGTGCTCGAGCCGGGCAGCTCGGCCGGCATCCTCGTCTACGAGAACGTCTGGGCCGGGCCCTTCGCCGCCGCGCTGAGGCGCGGCGGCGGACAGCTCGTCGCCAGCGGTCGCATCCCCGTCCAGGCGATGCTCGCGGCCGTCGAGGCCGCCGACGCCGCCGACGCCCGTCCGACTACACGAGAGAAGAGGCACAGCCATGCCAGGACTTCTTCGCGGGGTCGCCCGGACCGCCGTGATCGCCGGTACGGCCACCGCGGTCTCCAACCGGGTCTCACGACGCCAGGCCGGCCGATGGGCGGCCCAGGAGCAGCAGCAGGCGCCCAGCAGCAGTACTACGACGCCGCCGCCGCCGCCGCCGCCGCCCCCGCCGCGCCCGGCCGCCGACATGGACGCCAAGCTCGCTCAGCTCAAGGAGCTCGGCGCAGCTGAAGGAAGCGGGCGTGCTGAACGACCTCGAGTTCGAGCAGCAGAAGGCGCGCATCCTCGAACGGCTGAACCGGGACGCCCGGGAGGGCCACTCCCGCTCGAGGAGCGCGAAGCCGAGCTCGCTGCCCCACGCGCCCTTGAAGAAGACGTTCTCGACGAAGTGCCCCTCGCGGCGCATCCCCACCCGCTCGAGCAACGCAGCCGCCGGGGCGTTCAGCGCGTCGGTCACGGCGACGACGCGGTGCAGCCCGAACGCCTCGAACGCGTAGTCGAGGAGGGCGGTCAGGGCCTCGGTGCCGTAGCCCTTGCCCTGCTGTGCCGGTGCGAGCGTGAAGCCCACCTCGGCCTCACGAGGCTCGTCCGCGTCCACCTTGAGCGCCAGGTCTCCGACGAGGATGCCGTCCGACCGCGCCTCCAGCGCGAACTGGAACCACTCGCCGGGCACGCCCGGCGTGGCTCCCTGCAGCGACTCGACGAAGGCTTCGACCACGCTCGAGTGTGTAGTCGCTCCAGCTCTGGTACCGCGCGACGTCGGGGTTCGCGCGGTAGGCGACGAAGGCCTCGACGTCGGCGGCAGAGAACGAGCGGGCCCGGAGACGGGAGGTCTCGAAGTACGTCGTCGTCAGATGCGTCATGGCGTCACGGCCGCCGCCGGTCCGGCTCAGCCACCCTCCAGGAGGTCCCGGTCGATCTCCGCGATGATCCGCGGACGGATGTCGGCCGCCTCGATCACCGCGTCGACGGAGCCCGACCTCGACCGCCCGGTGGATGTCGTGCACGCTGTCGAACGCGGCCGCCACCTCGCTGATCTTCTCGGCCCGCAGCGTCGACCGGAGGTCGGCCAGCTCGAGCCGCAGCTGCGACCCGGTCGGGCTCCGCCGCCCGCGCGATCCGCTCCTCGAGCTCCTGGCATCCGCGGGTCGGCTGCCGCTCGCTTGTCGACCTCGCCGGAGAACACCACGGCCGCGGCGGGGGCGCCGCCGATGACCGAGGCGAAGGAGCCCCTCGACCGCGAGCACGGTCATCCGCGGGTTCAGCGCCTTCGAGAACACCACGAACGCGCCGCCGTGGTAGCGCGAGATCACGCAGAACACGATCGGGCCGTCGAAGTTCACGATCGCCCGGCCGATCTCCGCGCCGTACTCCAGCTGCAGGTGGCGCATCGAGTCCGGCGAGCCGTCGAAGCCGGACAGGTTGGCCAGCACCACGAGCGGCCGGTTGCCGCTGGCCGCGTTGATCGCCCGCGCCGCCTTCTTCGACGACTTCGGGAACAGCGTGCCCGCGGTGTAGGTGTCCGGCCCGTCGGTGGGCGGGAAGCCGCGCCGCGGCACCGGCCGGGACTCGATCCCCAGCAGGCACACCGGCCAGCCGCCGAGGTGCGCGTCGAACACCACCGCGGTGTCCGCGTCGGCCATCCCGGCCCAGCGCTCCAGCGTCGCGTGGTCCTGGTCGGCGACCGCGCGCATCACGGTGCGGATGTCGAAGGCCTTCTTGCGCTCGGGGTTGCTCTCGGCGGAGAAGATCTCCCCGACCGTCGTGAAGTCGCTCTCCGGTGAGGTGTGCGGGTACGTCGTGACGTCGCGGTCGGACGGGTCCGTCGTCGGGCACGCGGCGCGGACCGCTCTCTCCCGGTACGACGTAGGTGTGGGCGTAGTGCGCCATCAGGACGCCGAGCGCGCTGCCGAGGTCGGGCGCCCAGTACTGCGCCTGGCCGTTCGGGCCCATCACCCGGTCGTAGCCGCCGATGCCGAAGTTGTCCTCGGCCGAGACGCCGCCGGAGAAGTCCAGCGACTGCTTGCCCGGTCAGCACCATCGCGCTGTCGGGCGTCATCACCAGGATGCCCTTGGTGTGCATCAGCATCGTGGCCTCGGCGTTCCAGTACGGCTGGGCGCCGACGTTGATGCCGGCCACGACGACGTTGATCTCGCCGCCGGCCTGGGTGAACTCGACGATCCGGCGTGAGCGCCGCCGCGACCCAGTCCATGTTCTCGGTGCCCGAGTCCATCGAGATCCGGGCGCCGGCGGAGAGCGCGAACCACTCGAGCGGCACCTGCATCCGCTCGGCGAGGTCGATCGCCGCGATGATCCGCGGCACTCCGGCTCGGAGACCGCGCCGAGCGCCTTGGTCGGGTCGCCGCACAGCACCACCCGGGTGACGCCCTCGGGGTGCAGCGCGGTCGGTGTGGTGACCACGGCGGCCAGGATCGCTGCCTTGTTCAGCCCGCGCGGCCGGTCGACCGGGACCAGCGTGCCCGGTTCGTCGAGGTCGTGCTCGACCAGCGTGCCCGTCGGGACCGGTCAGCAGCGGCGCGAGCTCGTAGGGGTAGACCAGCCCGCGGCGGCGGGCCCGCAGCACCTTGCCGGCGTAGTCGTCGAGCGGCTTGAGCCGCTCGGTCGGCGGCGCCTCGATCGTGGTGACCACGCCGGCGCCCGAGGCGCGCGTGGAAGCGCACCACGATCGCGCTCCGGCGTGCCGTCCGGACCGATCACCCGGCCGTGCGCCTGCACCTCCTCGATGCCGGCGCCGTCGGTGAGCGGGGTGATCTTGGCCTGCAGCGCGGTCAGCTGGTCGATCTCGGCCTCGACGACCGGCCAGACGTGCACCCACACGTGGTTCATGTCGAGCTGCGCGCCCGCCGCGCCGCGCTCGGTGCGCGCCCGCCGGATCGCCTCGAGGCAGTTCTCGACCGCGCGCTCCGCGTGGGGCAGCGCGGTGACCGCGCCCGTCGGCGTCGCGGACGACGGCGAGCTGGCGCACCTGCGCGAGGGCGACGAGCCGCTGGTCGGCGGGGTTGTCCTGGGCCTCGCAGTGGTAGAGCAGCACGTCCTCGGGCGCCTCGAGCCGGGTGACGCGAGTAGTCCCGCAGCCGCCACAGGTTGAGCCGGCGGCCGACCATCGGGTGGATGCCGCGGACCAGGTCGTCCTCGACCATGACGGTCCGACGCCGTCGCCGCCGGCTCCGGGCCGGAACGTGAAGTAGTTGACCGGCTCGCCCGCGCCGGGGCAGACCGCGACCGCGATCCGGCGTACGTCGGCGGCGAAGGGCAGCGCCACCACCAGCGTCGCCGAGCTCGTCGCTGGTCTCCTCCGGGGCCCGTTGCTCCCCGGGCCAGGAGAGGTACAGGTCGACGACGGCCTCGTGACCCTGCGGGCCGGGCGGCGACCTGCTCGCGCGATGGCCGTGGCCAGCGGCCCGGTCGGGTCGCCGAGCTCCTCGATCGTCCCGACCGTGGACACCAGGTGGGTCGGCCGGTTCTCGTCGAGCACGTAGTCGGCGACCACGAACGGTCGGCCCGTCGGTGTCGAGGACGCGCAGGTCGTGCAGGTCGTACTCGCGGTAGTGCCGCCTGACCAGCACCTCGAGCATCGGCTCGCGCTCGGGCACGCCGCTGCTCCAGCCGCTCGGCGAGGAAGCGGACGATCTGCTCGGGGATCGCGGCCAGCGCGTCGATCCGCTCGGCGCGGTCGGGGGCGTCGTCGTCGGAGAGCGCCGCGACCTCGCCGCGGACGCCGGCCAGGACGCTGGAGCGGTCCTCGGTCGACCAGCGGCTGGTCGAACCAGCGGAACCGGACGCTGCGGGCCAGGTCGCCCGACGACCGGGAAGCGCAGCTGGGTGGCCCGGACCAGCCGGTCGAGGACCTCGCGGACCGGCCAGGCCGAGCTCGTCGGCGGGCGGCGGCTCGGCGATCCAGCGCTGCAGCAGGCTGGTGACCAGCTGGACGTCGGCCGCCGGCGCGCCGCTGGGCCAGGAAGATGCGGAAGACCGCCTCCTCCAGCTCCGGGCGTGCGGTCCAGCTCGGTGACGCCGTACCGCGCGAGCACGGCGGCCAGCCGGTCGCGGAAGTGCTCGTGCAGCCCGTGCCGCTCGACGTCGAGGCTCTGCAGGTAGGTGTGGAAGTGCTCCCGGGAGCTGTGCACGCGCAGCTCGGTGTGCTGCTCCTCGCCGCCGGGCCGGTTGCGGCTCAGCTCGGCGAGGTCGGCGAACAGGCCGAGCAGCTCGATCTCGCCGGTCGACCACGTCGGCGCCCGGCGTCGCGAGCCTCCTCGCGGGCGCCGAGGTACCCGGCCAGGGTCGGCCGCCTCGGTGTCCGGGTCGGCTGTCGTAGCCGAGCAGGATCGCGCGTCAGCGCCGCGAGGCCCTCGCGCCGCGCGCTCGTCCGCGGACGCCGTCGGCGTCGGCCGTCGGGCAGCTCGAGGTCCGGCGCCGCCGGCCGGCCGCGTCCGCCGCCTCGGCGCCGTCCTCGGCCTCGGCGACCGGCTCGATCCGCAGCAGCGGCGCGCCGGTCTCGACCTGGCTGCCGGTCTTCACCAGCAGCTCGCGCACGCCGCCCGGCGAACGGCGCGCTGCAGCACGGTCTCCATCTTCATGCTCTCCAGGACCAGCACCGACGCGCCGGCGGCGACCTCGTCGCCGACGGCGACGGGGGTCGCCACCACGAGCGCCGGCGCGGGCGAGCGGAGCATGCCGCCCTCGTCGCGGGTGACCCGGTGGGTGACCCCGTCGACCTCGACCAGCTGGACCGGTCCGTGCGTGGCGGTCACCAGCCGGAACCGCTGGCCGCCGACGGCCAGCGGTGCTGTGGAACTCGTCGAGCCGCGCGACCTCGGCCTCGACGACCTGCGCGACGTCGCCCGACGGCGATCGTGACCCGGAAGCGGTGCGGGCCGACGTGCAGCACGGTGACCTTGTACGACGTGCCGCGCAGCTTGAGGTCGACCGCGCGGCCGACCTCGTGCTGGGCGTTGGGACGGCCGCCGCGGGCGGTCTCGAGCAGGTGCTCGATCTCGAGCCGCTCCTCGTCCTCGTAGGCGTGGATGCGCCGCGGCGACGAGCGCGACGCCGGAGTGCCGGTGCGAGTGCAGCCGGCCCTCGGCGCGGACCCGGTCGATCCAGCCGGTGTCGGCCCAGCCCACGCCGCCGGCCGTCGACGACCTCGGGCTGGTCGAGCAGGTCGAGGATGAAGCTCTTGTTCGTGGCGCCGCCCTCGATCACCACGGTCGTCTCGGACATGGCGCGACGCAGCCGGGCCAGCGCCTCCGTCGCGGGTGCTGCCGACCGCGATGATCTTGGCGATCATCGAGTCGAAGTCGGCCGGGATGCGTGTCGCCCTCGCCGACGCCGGTGTCGACGCGGATGCCCGGCCCGGACGGCAGCTCGAGCAGCGCGATCCGGCCCGGGGACGGCGCGAAGTCGCGGTCCGGGTCCTCGGCGTTGAGCCGTGCCTCGACCGCGTGGCCGATCTCCGGCGGGCTTGCTGCCCTCGAGGCTGCCGCCGCCGGCGACCAGGATCTGCGCCTTGACCAGGTCGACGCCCGTGGTCGCCTCGGTGATCGGGTGCTCGACCTGGAGCCGGGTGTTGACCTCGAGGAACGCGAACGTCTTCTCGCCGGGGTGGTAGAGGAACTCGACGGTCGCCGCGCCGACGTAGCCGACCGCGAGGGCGAGCCGCTCGGCCGACGCCTTGAGGTCGTCGGTCTGGCTGCTGTCCAGCAGCGGCGAGGCGGACTCCTCGATGACCTTCTGGTTGCGGCGCTGCACCGAGCAGTCGCGGACGCCCGAGCGCCCAGGCGTGCCCGTGGCTGTCGGCGATCACCTGCACCTCGACGTGCCGGGCGCCGGTGACCAGCCGCTCGAGGAAGACCACGCCGCTGCCGAAGGCGCGCTCGGCCTCGTCGCGGGTGCGCTGGTAGGCGTCCTCGAGGTCGGCCGGGCCGGCGACCATCCGGATGCCCCGGCCACCGCCGCCGGCGGTCGCCTTGAGCATCAGCGGGTAGCCGACCTTGTCGGCCGCCGCCAGCGCCTCGTCGAGGGTGTCGACGCCGCCGCGGCTCCACGGCGCGACGGGCACGCCGACCTCCTCGGCGATGAGCTTGGAGCCGATCTTGTCGCCCAGCTTGCGCATCGCCTCGGCGCTCGGGCCGATGAAGGTGACGCCGAGCCGCTCGCACAGGTCGGCGAACGCCGGGTCCTCGGCGACGAAGCCCCAGCCGACCCAGACCGCGTCCGCGCGGGTCGCGACGAGGGCCCGCTCGAGCACGGCGAGGTCGAGGTAGGGGCGCGCGGAGGCCGGGCCGAGCGGGTAGGCGACGTCGGCCTCGCGCACGAACATCGCGGCGTGCTCGGCCTCGGTGTAGAGCGCGATCGACCTCGATCGGCTCGGCGCCCGGACTCGCGCCGGTCTGGGCGTTCAGGTCGCGACGGCGTGGATCAGCCGCATCGCGGCCTCTCCGCGGTTCACGATCGCGATACGGGAGAACGGGCGGGGGCTGGAGCCGTGCGGGTGCAGGGGTCACGCCCCGAGACTCGCACCGCGAGGCGGTTACGCGCGAGTCAGCGCACCGAATTATTTCTCGGCGGGGTCAGCCCGACGGGTGAGGACAGGTGCCGGACACGACCCGTCGTCACCTGTCCCACCGTCCTCGGCGGTGCGAATCGGGTGTGGTCGTGGAGGGCGAGGAACTGCTCGGGGATCCGGCAGATCCGGGCCTCCGGCGTCGATCCAGGACCCGGTGGCCTCGTGGGCTCGCGTGATCAGCTCGGACCGCGTGGCCGAAGTCGGCCGCGGAGACGCTCGAGCGGGCACAGCGGCGGGAGCACCTTGAGCCGGGCCGGGCCGGCGTGGCGCGCTGACCTCGCCGACGAGCTGCTGCTGGCTGAGCAGCGTGAGGGCCTGCAGGGCGGTTCCGACCGCGGACCGGGGCGCCGCGGGAGGGCGCACGGATACCCGGTCGGCAGCAGGTAGACGACGTCGGCCCCGAGCTCGACCGCGTGCCGGATCGCCGTGTGCTGGGTGATGCACCCGTCGACGAGCAGCCGACCCTGATGGGGGACCGGAGGGAGGACACCGGGGATCGCGGCACTGGCGAGCACGGCGCCCACGGCGCTGCCGCGAGAGAGCAGCACCTCCCGGCCGCTGCCGAGATCGGTGCCGACCAGGTGGAGCGCGATCCGTGCCTCGAGCAGGTCGTCGTACCCGACGTTGCGCCTCCACCAGCCGCCGGAGCGGGTCCGGGGAGAACAACGACGTACGCCGGCCGGCCAGGGCGAGGACGCCCTGCACCGGACGCAGCAGGAACACGTCCCGCCGCCGCAGCGAGCGCCACAGGCCGCCGAGCTCCTCCAGGGCCGCCCGGCCCGTCCCGTGTCCGGCGACGAAGGCCGCGTTGAGCGCCCCCGCCGACGAGCCGACCAGCAGGTCGGGGGTGACCCCGCGTTCGCCCAGCGCCTGCAGCATGCCGACCTGGACGGCGCCCAGGCTCCCGCCGCCGGAGAGGACGAACGCGGTGGTCACCGGTCAGCGCCTGCGCGCGAAACCGAGCAGCGGGCGGTCGTCGTACGTCGTGGCCAGGCGGCTGAGTGCCAGTGCCGCCAGGAACAGCCCGAAGTCCCGGAGGGCCACGTCGTAGAACCCCGGGATCAGCAGGAGGTTCACGATGATGCCGGCGAGCCACAGGGCCACGACGGGAGCACCCAGGCGGGGGTGGAGGGCGACGAGCACGCCGGCCAGGATCTCGACGACCCCGACGACGTACATCAGCTGATGGGGCGTGAACGGCAGCGGGTCGGAGAGTGCCGGTGCCAGGTACTTGTCCCAGTTCACCATCAGGTGGAAGAACTTGTCGGCTCCGAAGAGGATCGGCGCGACCGTGAAGGCCGCTCGCAGGATCATGAACGCCTGTTCGGCAGGCTCGGCTGCCCGGATCCGGGCGAGCGTTCCTGCGCTGGAGCTCGTCGGCGTGGATCCGGCGTGGGTGCTGGTCATGGTGTGTTGCCTCCTTTGTGACCTGTTGGTGACGGGTCGTGCTCATCGGAACCGGGACGGGAACTGGGCGATGATGCCGGCGCTGAGGGTGTCGGCCATCATCAGGATGTGGTGGTGGATCGCCTCGTAGTCGGTGACTCCGGCGGCGTACTCGCCGTGCAGCTCGTGGGCCGCCTCGGCCAGGGTCTGGTCGAGGTGTGCCTTCATGTCGGCCCGGAGCACGGAGTCCGGCCAGGACTTCGGGTTCGCCGCCGAGAGGAAGTCGGCGATGTCGTTCGCGTTGGCGTACCACCGGGCGCTGGCCGCGTCGAAGGCCGACGTGTTGCCGTCCCGGGCGGCGGTCAGGATCTCCACCGCGATGCTGATGTGGTCGCGCAGCAGGGCGGTCAGCCGGTTGCCCGCCGCGTCGCCGTAGTACGGCTTGATCGCGTCGCCGATGTCGGTCTGGTTCTGGAGCAGCCGGGCCGCTGTGGCGTCGAACCCCGGGGACCCGTCCGCGAACGTGACGATCGCGAGTCGGGTCCAGGTCACGTGGTCCTCCCAGAGCTTGCGCATCTGGTCGTGGAAGGCCGACTGCGCGGCGTTCCGCGGCGTCGCGTGGTGGGCGTGCCCGTGCCCGTCTCCGTGCCCGGCGGCCCGGGCAGCGGCCTCGTGGGCGTCGGAGGGGGCCAGGCCGAAGCCGAGCGCGACGCCCAGCACCGCTGCAAGGGCGAGCAGCCGGAAGGGGGTCGTGCCTCTTCGAGCGCGGTTGTTCTCCATCAGTGTTCCTTTCGTGTGATCAACCGGACGGCCGCGAGCACGGCCACCACTTCAGCGGTGCTGACGACGAACCCGAGGGGATCGAGGGCCTCGCGGTGCGGGACCAGCCCGGCGATCGCGGTGGTGCGGGAGAGCAGGTAGGCCCCGGCGGTCGCGCCGAGCAGCCAGGCGGCCGTCGCAGGCGCCCAGCCGTCGTGGCGGGGGTCGCGCACCACCAGCGCAGCGAGCGCCAGGAGGAGGGCGTCGACCGCAAAGCGCGAGGCCGAGCGGCCGCGACTCCAGCAGGTGCTCGGGCACGAGCGCCGCGTGGACGCCGGCACTGGCCGCGCAGACGACGGCTGACGACATGACGCGGAGCCACCTTGACCCGGGCAGCGACCAGGGGCAGGTTGGGCGGCGTGGAGATCGTCATGACCAGTTGGTGTCGCTGCGGCGAGTGTTCCTTACCGATCTCGCTGACATGGGTAAGACCCGACCCCTTCCGGGACACTCACCCGGTATGACGACCCATCACGTGGTGCCTCTTGGCACCTGCGGCAGCTCCGGCCCGCCGGTCGACGTCGTCACCTGGCGCTGGTGCCGGCTCCTCGAGGCCGGGTTCCCGCCGGACCTCGCGCGAGCGCTGTCGTCCAGCACGGCGATCGACCTCCACGCCCTGCTCGAGCTGGTCGACCGCGGTTGTCCCGCCGAGCTCGCCGCCAGGATCCTGTCCCCGGTCACGCCCCGTCAGGCGGCTCCGTGAGCATCGTGGGCTCGGACGCCCCGGTGCCTCCCGAGCTCGGTCTGGTCGCGGCCGAGCCGGAGGACTGGATCGAGGCGCTCACCAGCCCGGGTCCCCGCCAGGACCACGCGATGGAGCGCCTGCACACGCTGCTGCTCCGGGCCGCCCGCCACCAGGTCTGGCGGATGCGTTCGTCCCTCGGCGGAGCCGGTCACGCGCGTCTCGACGAGATCGCCAACCAGGCGGCGGACGAGGCGATGATGACGGTGCTCGCGAAGCTGCACACGTTCGAGGGGCGGAGCCGGTTCACGACCTGGGCCTACAAGTTCGCGATCCTCCAGAGCGCCACGGAGGTACGACGGCTCGCGTGGCAGCACCGAGAGGTCTCGCTGGACGAGCTCGCGGAGGTCCCGTCCCGGGGCCCGAGCCCGGCGGGGTACGCCGAAGGGGTCGACCTCGCCTGGGCGGTGCGCTCCGCGATCGACACGGCCCTGACCCCGCACCAGCGCAGGGTCACGGTGGCCCTCCTGGTCGACGAGGTCCCGATCGACGTGCTCGCGGAGAGGCTGGGGACCAACCGCAACGCCTTGTACAAGACCGTCCACGACGCGCGAGCGCGGCTGCGCGCCGACCTGGTCTCCTCCGGTCATCTGTCCGCGCAGATCCCGAGGGAGCCACGCCATGAGTGACCAGCGGCCACCACTGAGCAGCCAGGCGGCGCACCGCCTGGTCCTCGACACGGAGCCGTACCTCTCCTGCGACGACTGCTTCGCCCTGGTGGACACCTACGTCGAGGCGCTGCTGGCCGACCCGACCCGTGACCGACCCGGCCATGCGCGTCCACCTGGCCGGCTGTGTCGCCTGTGCCGAGGAGGCGCGGTCGCTGGTCGAGCTGGCAGCCGCGGACGCCGGGACCGATCCCACGCCGGTGCTCGGGATGCTCGCCGGTTGACCGTTGCGCGACGCCTACTTCTTCAGGAACTCGAGCAGGGCGTCGTTGAACTCCTCCGCGTGGCTGACGTTGATCCCGTGCGGGCCACCGTCGATGACGACCAGGTCGCTGCCGTCGATCGCCTCGTGGGTCCGCTTGCCGGAGCCCTCGAACGGGACGATGCCGTCGCTGTCGCCGTGGATCACCAGCGTGGGCACGGTGACCTTGGGCAGGTCGTCGCGGAAGTCCGTCGTGCCGAAGGCGTCCATGCACCCGAGCGCGGCCTGCTGGTCGGACTGCTTGCACAGCCCGACCGCCTGCTGGCGCCGCTCCTCGCTGACCTTGAGCTCGTCGCCGGCGCTGAAGAACTGCCTGGTGAAGTCGTCGAAGAACGCGTCGCGGTCGTCCTCGAGGCCGCTGCGCATCCCGCCCGCGGCCTCCTCGGTCAGCGGACCGTCGGGGTTGTCGTCGCTCTTGAGCAGGTACGGCGGGATCGCGGCCGCGAAGACCACCGAGTGCAGCCGGTCCACCCCGTGCCGCGACGCGTAGCGCGCCACCTCGCCGCCGCCCATCGAGAAGCCGACCAGCGTGACGTCGGTCAGGTCGAGGTCGGAGAGCACGTTGTCGAGGTCGTCGGCGAGCGCGTCGTAGTCGTAGCTGTCGCCCGGGTCGGACTTGCCGAACCCGCGACGGTCGTAGGCGACGACGCGGTAGCCGGCCTCCTTCAGCGCGGGGATCTGCTCCGACCACGACTCGCTGGAGAGCGGCCAGCCGTGGATCAGGACGACGGGCCGGCCGTCGCCGCCGCTGTCGCCCACGTGGATGTTGTGGTCGCCCTTCGCGCCGCTCTTGCCGTCCGTGGTCTCGCCGGTGGTCTCGTCATCAGCCATGTTTCGACACAACTCCCGGTCCGGCGCCGCCACAAGACACCGAGGGGTGAAACGCCGCTGACCCCCACCTGACCGTGGTGGGACGGTCGGATGGGGGTCAGAGTGGCCCGCGTCGCGCGGGTCTGGTCAGCGGAGCCAGGGCCTGCCTGCGGACCACGGGAAGCTGGTCCCAGCGGTGTCCGAGACCCAGGGTGTGCCCGGCGCCGAGCGCCGTGATCAGGACCAGGGTCATCGCGTAGATCAGGTGGTCGTCCATGAAGAGGTTGTTCGCGGGAGGAAGGACCGCCGTCCACATCAGGACCAGGAGCAGCACACCGGCCGCGGTGGCGACCCGCATCGCGACGCCGAGCATGAGCGCGGCGCCGATGCCCAGGAGCCCGAGCATGAACAGCCAGTCGGCCCAGGCCTGGCCGGCGATCTGGTGGTAGCGTGCCGGAGAACGGGCCCGTGGTGGCGAAGCCGAGGAAGCCCGCGGTCGGGCTGCCTCCGTTGACCCAGGCGTCCTTGCCCGCGGTCTCGTGGCCCAGCCCGAACGCCTTGTCGAGGAAGGCCCACAGGAACACCCAGCCGAGGCTGAGCCGGATCGCTGCTGCGGCGATGGTGGCCACGCGCGTCGCCGACCCCCCGGCGGCCGGCGTCGCGAGCGACTGCTTTGCTCTTCGTTCGTGGATGGTGCTCATGGGGTCCTCCTTGGTTGCGGGTGGTGCTTCCCCTCCAGCCTCGGACGTCTGCGGTCTGGGCAGCAGTGCCTGAGGTCCCCTCGTCGGCGGGACCTTCGTCCGTGTCGGCGGTTCCCGGCACGACCTAGCCTGAGAGCAGGCCGAAGGGTGTACACAGGACCATGACCGAGCCGCAGCAGATCAGCGTCTACCTGCTCGACGACCACGAGGTCGTCCGGCAGGGGCTGCGCGCGCTCCTCGAGGGCAGCCGGTGACATCGACGGTCGTGGGCGAGTCCGGGTCGGCGCTGGAGGCGACCCACCGGATCCCCGCGCTCCGACCCCGAGTCGCGGTGCTGGACGCCCGGCTCCCCGACGGCTCGGGGATCGAGGTCTGCCGCGCCGTACGCGCGGTCGACCCGACCATCAACGCGCTGATCCTCACGTCGTACGACGACGACGAGGCGCTGTTCGCGGCGATCATGGCCGGGGCGTCGGGCTACGTGCTCAAGGAGATCCGGGGCACGGACCTGGTCGAGGCGGTGCGTCACGTGGCGGCCGGCGAGTCCCTGATCGACCCGTCGCTGACCGCCCGGGTGCTCGAGCGGGTCCGCAACGGCCCGAGCACGGCCCCCGAGCTGGCCGAGCTCACCGAGCAGGAGCTCAAGCTGCTGGCCCACATCGCCGAGGGCCTCACCAACCGGCAGATCGGCGAGAAGATGTTCCTCGCCGAGAAGACGGTGAAGAACTACGTCTCGAGCATCCTCGCCAAGCTCGGCCTCGAGCGTCGTACCCAGGCCGCCGTGCTGGCCTCCAAGCTGCTCGACCCGCACGCCTGAGCGCCTGGTCGGACCGGTCAGGGCAGCGGCACCCGCCAGACGAAGCGTGGTGCCCTGCGTGCTCGCCGGCGGACACGTCGAGGGAGCCGCCGAGCGCCGATGCGCGTCTCCGCGCGTTGCGCAGCCCGCTCTCGAGCCGGTCCTCGCCGGAGACCGACGCCGTCGTCGGTGACGGTGAGCACCACCTCGTGCCCGTCGACCCGGAGCTCGACGTCGGCATGGTCGGCGAGCGCGTGGCGGGCGATGTTGGAGATCGCCTCGCGCAGCACGGCCAGGAGCTGGTCGCGGATCGGCTCGGGCACGGCGGTGTCGACCGGGCCGAGCGTGCGCACCGTCGGCGCGAAGCCGAGGACCGGCACGTACTCCTTCACCAGCTTGCGGGTCTCGGACCGCAGGGAGCCGGACTGCCGGTCCTGGAGCTCGAAGATCGTGCTCCGGATGTCCTTGATCGTCAGGTCGAGCGCGTCCACCGTCTCGTCGATGCGCTCGTTCACGGCCGGGGTCTCGGAGACCGACCGGATGCCCTGCAGCTGCAGGCCGGTCGCGAAGAGTCGCTGGATCACCAGGTCGTGCAGGTCCCGGGCGATCCGGTCCCGGTCGGAGATGACGGCGAGCTCGGCACGGTCCTCCAGGGCCTGCGCGCGGTCGAGGGCGAGTGCAGCCTGGTCGGCGAAGGACATCAGCAGCTCGCGCTCCTCGTACTCCCCGGCCCGGTGGGCCTTGTCGAACAGCGCGACCAGCACGCCCGGGGCCGCGAGGTGTGCCCGCAGCGGGATCACGACCGCCTTCATGTCGTCGAGAGCGAGCTCGATCGGCGACTGCCGCCGCCCCCCGTGCGTCGCCTCGGTGATGTCGGCCAGGAGGCCCGTGGACTCGGTCGCCGGCGGGTCCGTCGAGGGCGACGACCGAGGCGGCGTCGAGCTCCGGGACCTGGACCACGGCCGTGGCCTCCGCACCGGCGATGGCCCGTGCGCTGTTGGTGATCAGCTGGAGCGCGCGACCCAGGTCGAGGGGTGGCTGGAGCGTGTCCGCGAGCTCGGAGGAGGCCTCGAGCCACTGTCGCCGGCGTTCGCTGAGGCCGTAGGCGCGCGCGTTCTCGATCACGAAGCCGGCCGCGCTGGCGAGCGCCTGGACCAGGAGCTCGTCGGACTCGGTGAAGGGCAGGCCGCCGTCCTTCTCGGTCAGGTACAGGTTGCCGAAGACGGTGCCCCTGATCCGCACCGGGAGGCCGAGGAAGGTGACCATGGTCGGATGGTGCGGGGGGAAGCCGAAGGACCGCGGGTGCGCACGCAGGTCGTCGAGCCGGATCGCCTCGGGTTCGTCGATCAGCAGCCGGAGGATGCCGCGGCCGCGCGGTAGCTCACCGATGAGCTCCCGCGTGTGCGGATCGATGCCCGTGGTGATGAAGTCGCTGAGCTCCCCGTCTCCGCCGATGACCCCCAGGGCGCCGAACCCGGCACCCGTGAGCTCGGCCGCCGAGACCACGATCCGGGTCAGCACGCTGGTGAGGTCGAGGTCGGAGGAGATCGCGATGACCGCGTCCAGCAGGAGCTGGGTCGAGCCGGGGAGCGCGGAGTCAGTGGCGTGGTCGGTCACCTGACCAGTGTCGCCCTCGCTTCCGGACACCGGCCCGGTATCAGAGCGGTAGCGCCAGGGTCGCGCGTCCGGCACCGAGCGTTCGACCGGACACCTCGGTCAGCGGCAACCGCAGGAAGAGGTTGCGGGACCCTGCTGCCCAGGCCGTCGGACGCTTCGCGTCGTCCGGCGCGTCGAGCTCGCGCGGGTCGTCGATGAACTCGCAGCGACCGCGGGCGACCACGCTCCAGCTGCCGTCCCGGCCGGGCTCGAGGTGGTCGACCTCGAAGGCGAGCAGCGAGTTGCGCGCGTGGGAGCCGAGCACGCTGTAGGGCGAGGTGCGGAAGATGACGGCGTCGCCGGAGACCACGTAGTTCACCGGCACGATGTGAGGGCCCCTGGGGGTCGACACGGCCACCCGACCGACTGTGCCGGCACGCAGGAGACGCTGGCATTCCTCGGTCGACAGCTCGACGGACTCAGGCATCAGGCATCTCCCTCGCGACGGGGCTTCCCCCGGCCGGGTGGCCGGTTCCCCCTCTGATACGAAGGTACGCTCGCGCGGGGGACGACGCCCGAAGGGCCGAAGGTCCTCCACCTCGTCCCATCCGGCCCGGCCGCGGCTCCGAAACCCGTGTGGCGTACCTCACACCGGGGCACGTCGGGGAGCCTGGGAGGGCACATCCATGAGTGAGACAGATCGAAGGAAGTTCCTGGCGGTCACGGGCGCCGGTGCGGCAGCGGGGACGGTCGCCCTGACCGCCGGCCCCGTCTTCGCCGCGGGCGAGAGCCGCCGCAGCAAGGACGCGGCAGCCGAGAGCGTCGTCGCCTACGTCGAGGACCACCGCTCCGGGAAGCTGCGCCTGATGCTCGGCGACCGCGAGGTCGTCGTCCACGACCGCGACCTCGTCACCCGGATCCTCAACGCGGCAGGGGGCAAGTGAGATGTCATCCCACCGCGAAGCACCCGAGATCGCCAAGGACCCGGCCGCGGACAGCACGGACACCTACGCGTTCGTCAGCCCGGACCGTCCCGGCACGGTCACGATCATCGCCAACTTCATCCCGCTGCAGAAGCCGGACGGGGGACCCAACTTCTACGAGTTCGCCGACGACGTCGTCTACGACATCCGGATCTGCAACACGGGCAGCGGGTTCGCCGACATCGTCTACACGTTCGACTTCGACACGATGGTGCGCAACCCCGAGTCGTTCCTCTACAACACGGGCCAGATCAAGGAGATCACCGACACCACCTGGAACCGGCCGCAGTTCTACACCCTGACCCGGACCGAGAACGGCACCACGAGGACCCTGGGCACCGAGGCTGGCCGTGCCGCCGGTCAACGTCGGCAAGCGCAGCACGCCCGACTACGCGCACCTCGCCGACCAGGCCGTGCACACGATCGGTGGTCGCAAGGTGTTCGCCGGCCAGCGGGCCGACGCGTTCCACGTCGACCTCGGCAGCGTGTTCGACCTCGGCGGTCTGCGCCCGTTCAACCAGGCGCACCTGATCCCGCTGGCGAAGATGGACGGCATCAACTCGGTGCAGTCGTTCAACGTGCACACGATCGCGATCCAGGTGCCGATCTCCGAGGTCACCCGCAAGGGCAACAAGCCGACCGACGTGATGAGCCGCGACTCGGTGATCGGCGTGTGGTCGACGGCGCGCCGTCGTACCTCGCGGATCCTCGACAGGTCCAAGGGCAAGTACGTGGGACACGGAGAGCTGCGTCAGGTCTCCCGGCTCGGCAACCCGCTGTTCAACGAGGTGATCGTGCCGATGGGCAAGAAGGACGTGTGGAACGTCCGGAACCCGGCGTTCGACTCGGCCTTCGCGAAGTACGTGCTGCAGCCGGAGCTCGCGAAGCTGCTGCCGGTGCTCTACCCGGGCGACACGTTCAAGAACCTGAAGGCGTACACGAAGCCACGCGCGGACCTGGCGGCGATCCTGCTGACCGGGATCCCGGCCGGGGTCGTCGACGGGTTCCAGAACTTCACGGGCGGCAGGCAGGCGGACATGCTCCGGCTCAACGTGGCCGTGCCTCCGTCGGACAACCCGAACAACCTCGGGCTGGTCGCAGGCGACGCGGCCGGCTTCCCGAACGGGCGCCGGATCGACGACGACGTGGTGACCATCGAGCTCCGGGCCGTCGCCGGGCTCACGATCCCGCTGGTCGACCCGAGCTACACGGTGGACGGCGCCGCGAGCGCGATCGAGGACGGGACGACGAACACCAACGCTCCGCTGCTCGACGTGTTCCCCTACCTCGGTCTGCCCGGAGGCGGCTACCAGACCGAGCCCGGGCACGACGAAGGCGTCATGAGCCGACGCCGCTGCGGCAGGCCGAGAACCCGCCATGCCGGGCAGGGCTCCGTCCTGCTCGACATCGGGGGAGACGTCGGTGCGCTGATCGTCACCATGCCCGCGGAGATGGAGGGCGTCGAGGTCGAGATCCGGCCGTTCGGGGCCCCCGACCTCCCTGTCACGAGCACGGTCACGACACGGGCACGGGCATGGGCATGGGCACTACCCGCATGTGGCGGTGGTGCTCCGGCCCACGGCCGAGGGGCCGGTGCCGTCGCTGGTCTTCCCCGAGCTGGTCGAGGGCGGCTACGAGCTCTACGTGAAGGAGACCCACGACGTCGAGCTCGTGGTCGACGTCACCGGGGGAGAGGTGGCCACCGGCGACGTGGCCTCGCTGAGTCGGCCACCGGTGGTCGAGCGGCGAGCGAGGGGGCTGCTCGACCACCGGGCTGGCCGGCGCGGTCGCACGCCACTCAGGGGCCGAGCACCGCCGCGCACCTCCCGGGCGGAGCCTTCAGAGGACGATCTGGGCGCGGGTCGGGACCCAGGGCTCGAAGAGCAGGCGCATGCCGGCTTCCTCGGGCGTGCGGTTGGCCTTGCGGCCGTTGCAGGAGCCGCACGCGGTGACCGTGTTCAGCCAGGTCGACGTGCCGCCTCGCGAGATCGGCAGCACGTGGTCGAGGGTGTGGCCGGGACGGCCGCAGTAGGCGCACCGGAACCGGTCGCGACGCAGCACCGACGTCCGCCCGTAGATCGCCGGGCGGTGCATCCAGGACGTGACGACGTAACGCACGAGCCGCACCACCTTCGGCCACGGGTGCGGTCCGATCATCCGGTCGTCGAGCGCCTCCTCGACCACGGCGACCTCACGGAAGAGCATGCGTACGGCGTGCTTGAACGACACCTGGTGCAACGGCTCGTACGACGCGTTGAGAACCACGACGCCGTTCATGTCCGCCGACACCTCCTCATGTCTGGGACCAGCATGCTCCGCGAGCGCGATCCAGGTCTCGCCAAATCGCGTCGTCAGTTCCTCATTTTCGACCGGGCCGGACGGCGGGCACACTGGTCCGCGTGCCGTCACCGAACCGTCGTCCCGAGGCGGACGCCGGCGACCGACGCCCAGATCCTGCGTCGCGCGGTCGCGCTGGTCGTGCTGATCTTCGTGGTCGGCGGCGCGCTCCTGGTCGGGAGCGTCGTGTTCGGTGGCCCCGACCGGCCGGCGAAGCCCGAGGCGGCACCGTCGAGCAGCCCAGCGACCGTGGCGGAGACCACGTCGTCCGCACCGAGAGCGAGCGCGAGCGCGACGCCCACGCTGACGAACACGCCCAAGCCGAAGCCCAAGCCGAAGCCCCAGCCGAAGCCCAAGCCGAAGCCGACCGCGTCCGGCATGCAACGCTTCGTGGCCGGCTACCTGGCGACGGTCGCGCGTGACCCGGCCGCGGGCTGGACGCTGCTGACGCCGTCGTTCCGCAACGCCAGCGGCGGCTTCGGGTCGTACTCGCGGTTCTGGGACACGGTGACCCGCGCGGTGCCCCGCGACGTCGTGGCCGACCCCCGCGCGCTGACCATCGGCTACACCGTCGACTACACCCGGCGTGACGGCAGCACCTCCGTGGACAGCACCCGCCTCCGGCTGGTGTTCCGGGGCGGCGACTACCTGATCGACGGCGAGGGGTGAGCCGTCCCGTGGAGCGGTCGGCGGGCGGCTAAAGTGGCCGCGCAGTCCGCTGGGGGAATCTCCCGTGGACACGTGCCCGACATCCTCTGGAGGCAGGACCGCCGTGACCGCTCAACCAGCGCATGGCGCGGAGCGGCGCTCATCGCAGGTGTGGACCGTGCCGAACCTGCTGAGCGCGCTCCGGCTGCTCGGCGTGCCGGTCTTCCTGTGGCTGGTGCTCGGGCCGGAGGAGGACACGATCGCCCTGGTCGTGCTGATGCTCTCGGGCGTCACCGACTATCTCGACGGCTACCTCGCCCGCCGGCTGCAGCAGACCTCGAAGCTCGGGGAGATCCTCGACCCCGTCGCCGACCGGCTCTACATCCTCGCGGTCGTGATCGGGCTGGCGTTCCGCGACATCATCCCGTGGTGGGTGGCGATCATCCTGCCCGCACGCGACGCGTTCCTGTGGTGCCTGGTGCCGTTCCTGCGCACCCGCGGCTATTCCGCGCTGCCCGGTGCACTACCTCGGCAAGGCCGCGACGTTCAACCTGCTCTACGCCTTCCCGTTGCTGCTCCTCGGTGACGGCGACGGAGTGTTCGCCGAGCTCGCGCAGGTGTTCGGGTGGGCGTTCGCGATCTGGGGGATCGGGCTCTACTGGTGGGCCGGACTGCTGTACGCCTGGCAGGTGCGCAAGCTCCTCGCCGACCAGGACAATCGAGCGCCCGATGTCCTCCCCGGCTGAGCAGCAGCAGGAGCGGATCAGGGTCGGGCTGATCGAGTACCTGTCCCGGCACACGCTGGACGAGGACTACGCGAGGATCGCGCGGAACCGTCCCGGCCGCCGCAGCTCGTGGCTGGCCACCGGCGCGATGCTGGTGACGCTCGCCGTCTTCGGGGTGCTGGTGTTCACCGCCGCCAGCCAGACCACCCGCAACGCGAGCACGGCCGACCGCGACCGGGCCACGTTGATCGACCAGGTGAACGCGCGTCGCGCCACCGTGCAGCAGCGCAACGACCAGGTCCGCGCTCTGCGCAGGGAGAACGACCAGCTCGACACCGACCTCCTCGCCGGACGGCAGACGGGGTCCAGCGTCTTCGCAGCGCGCGCAGCGGCTGTCCGTGCTGACCGGCGCCGGCAAGGTGAAGGGCCAGGGCGTCCGGGTCGTCGTCGACGACGCCCCCCACGCGGCCAGCGACCGCAACAAGGTCCTCGACTCCGACCTCCAGAAGCTGGTCAACGGCCTCTGGGAGGCCGGCGCCGAGGCGATCTCGATCAACGGCCAGCGACTGACGAACCTGTCCGCGATCCGGCAGGCCGGGCTGGCGATCAACGTCAACTACCGCCCGCTCACCGCGCCCTACACCGTGCTCGCGATCGGCAACATGAACACGCTGCCCTCGCGGTTCGCGGAGACCACCCATGGAGCCACATGGTTTGATCTGCAGCAGCAGGTGGGGCTGCGTTTCGACATGAAGACCGACCGCACGCTCGTCCTGCCCGCCGCGGACCAGCTGTCGCTGCGCTACGCCACCCGTTTCGAAGGAGGAGCCCCGGTGATCGCCGCCATCGGCCTGGTCGTGGGCATCATCCTGGGGCTGGTGCTGACCCCCGACGTCCCGCAGTGGCTGGAGCCGTACCTGCCGATCGCCGTGGTCGCCGCGCTCGACGCGGTGTTCGGGGCGCTGCGCGCGTTCCTCGACGGCATCTTCAACGACAAGGTCTTCGTGATCTCCTTCGTCAGCAACGTCGTGATCGCGGCGCTGATCGTCTTCCTCGGTGACAAGCTCGGCGTGGGCGCCCAGCTGTCCACCGGCGTGGTCGTGGTGCTCGGGATCCGGATCTTCTCCAACGTGGCCGCGATCCGGCGGCACATCTTCCACGCATGAGCACCCCATGAACGACACACCGCAGGCCCCCCTCGACGAGCCGCACGCCACCCCCGGCCATGCGCGGCGGTCCCGCGCGAAGCTGCTGGAGGCGCTGCGCAAGCCGTCGCGCAGCCAGCTCGCCGGAGCGGTGCTGGTCGGGCTGCTCGGGTTCGCGATGGTGACCCAGGTGAACTCGAACCAGCAGGACGACACGTACGCCGGGCTCCGCTCCTCCGACCTCGTCCAGCTCCTCAACGGCCTCAACGCCGAGGCACGCCGGGCCGACAAGGAGATCGCCGACCTGGAGCAGACCCGTTCCCAGCTCTCCGACAGCACCCAGCGGCGCCAGGCAGCGCTCAAGCAGGCGACGGAGGAGTCGACGACGCTCGGGATCCTGGCCGGCACCCTGCCCGCCCAGGGGCCCGGCATCCGGATCGAGGTCACCGACCCGAAGGACAAGGTGACCCTCAACAACCTGCTCGACGGGGTCGAGGAGCTGCGCGCGGCGGGTGCCGAGGCGATCGAGTTCAACGACGACGTGCGGGTCGTGGCCCAGACCTCCTTCGAGGACGCCGAGCGCGGGGTCGTCGTCGACGGCCGCCGGATCTCCGCGCCGTACGTGATCGACGTCATCGGCAACCCCGACACCCTGGCGACGACGCTCGACTTCATCGGCGGCTTCAGCTTCGACGTGAAGGCCAGCGACGGCGACGTGAAGGTGAACAAGCTGGACAACGTGAAGATCACCACCGTCACCAAGCCCGCGTCGCCCGACTTCGCCTCCTCCGCCGACGGCCAGTAACGTTCGGGACGGACCGGGCAGGCAGAGCAGCCGCCGGCGACACACAAGGAGCGCGCGTGATCCCCGACGACCTGAAGTACACCGCCGAGCACGAGTGGGTGCGCCAGCCCGGAGAGGCCGAGGGCTCGGTCAGGGTCGGCATCACCGACTACGCCCAGGACGCGCTCGGCGACATCGTCTACGTGCAGCTTCCCGAGGCCGGCACCTCGATGTCCGCCGGTGACGTGCTCGGCGAGCTGGAGTCGACGAAGTCGGTCAGCGAGGTCTACGCACCCGTCGCGGGCGAGGTGGTCGCGCGCAACGAGTCCCTCGACGCGACCCCCGAGCTGGTCAACTCCGACCCGTACGGCGCGGGCTGGCTGTTCGAGATCGTCCCGGGCAGCCAGGAGGACATCGACGCGCTCATGGACGCGACGGCGTACGGCGACACCCTCGAGGGCTGATCGACCGCCGGGATCTTTGCGGCATCCGGTTTGTCGGCGACCACAATGTTGATAGGTTCGCTGCCTACCGTGAACCTCCACTGAGGCTTGAGGGTTGGCCCTGGGTGGTCACGGATCGCGAGGCACTTTCAGGAGGGGACGCACGCATGCCGTTCTGCACCCAATGCGGTAACCGCAACCCGGACGACGCCAAGTTCTGCGCGCAGTGCGGCAGCCGCCTGGTGATGCCCGAGGCGGCCACGTCGTCGGAGCCGGCGGGTGACACCGACCCGATCGACGGCTCCGACCACACGCAGGCCGTGCGGCCCGTACCGGCCGACCGCTCCGCGCGGCCGCCCGCCGCGCCGCCGTCCGACCAGTCGACGCAGGAGAGCACCGGGGTCCAGCCGTCGGTCACGGACACCTCGGCGACCGCCACCTTCGGCGCCCCGCAGCAGTCCGACCTGGAGGAGAAGGAGCGGGCGGCCCTCGACGACGACGACGCCGCTGCCGTCGACGCGCTCCCGCGTGGCAGCGCGCTGCTCGTGGTGCAGCGCGGACCGGGTGCCGGCAACCGGTTCCTGCTCGACCAGGACGTGGTGACCGCCGGTCGCCACCCCGAGAGCGAGATCTTCCTCGACGACATCACCGTCTCCCGGCGCCACGTCGAGTTCCGGCGTACGGCGGACGGGTTCACCGTCTCCGACGTCGGCAGCCTCAACGGCACCTACGTCAACCGCGACCGGATCGACGAGGCCGTGCTGGCCAACGGCGACGAGGTCCAGATCGGCAAGTTCCGGCTCGTCTACTTCGCCGGCGACGTTCCCGGCGACCTCTGAGGGCGCAGACGTGAGGTCGTCTGCGGCGTCCCGGGCGCGGATGAGCATCGGCGAGGCACTCGCCCAGCTCAAGACCGAGTTCCCCGACGAGGACATCAAGGAGTCGAAGATCCGGTTCCTCGAGAGCGAGGGGCTGGTCGAGCCGGAGCGCACCCCGAGCGGCTACCGGAAGTACTCCGAGCAGGACATGGAGCGGCTCCGCTACATCCTGCGCGCGCAGCGGGAGCAGTACCTGCCGCTCAAGGTGATCAAGGAGCACCTCGAAGCGATCGACCGTGGGCTGGAGCCGCCCCAGGGGCTGGCTCGGTCCGGTGGTGCCGCGGGTGGTGCTCGACGGCGACGGGCTGCCCTCGAGCGCGTCGTACGGTCCGGAGCGCAGCGACCTGCGCGTCTCACGGCGCGAGCTGGTCAAGACGGCCGGGATCACCGAGGAGCTCCTCGAACAGCTCGAGGCCTACGGGCTGGTGAAGACGCGCACCGGCTCCCAGCACTACGACGGCGAGGCGCTCGTGATCGCCCGGACCGCCGGCGAGCTCGCCGCGTTCGGGATCGAGCCACGTCACCTCCGGGCGTTCAAGACCGCCGCCGACCGCGAGGTCGGGCTGGTGGAACAGGTCGTCTCGCCGATCCGGCGCAGTCGCGAGGAGGGCGCCGAAGGCCGGGCCGCCCAGGCGATCAACGAGATCGCCGCGCTGTCCGTGCGGCTGCACGCGAGCCTGGTCAAGGTCGGTCTGCGCAGCCTTCGTTGAGTCGGGCCTCCGGCCCCGTTGAAGCGGGCCTCCGGCCCCGTTGAGATCGGGCCTCCGACCCTGTCGATGGCCTCGGGCCTGCGCACCGAGGCTCGCGCACGTCGTACGCCGGAGCCGCAGGCACATCTCGACGGGGCCGGGAGCACTTCTCGCGGGGGCCGGAAACACATCTCAACGAGGTGGGCGCGCCGGAGTACGCTGGTCGGCGTGCGCGAGGTCGAGGTAGTCGGAGTCCGGGTGGAGATGCCCTCCAACCAGCCGATCGTGCTGCTGCGCGAGTCGACGGGGGAGCGCTACCTGCCGATCTGGATCGGCGCCGTCGAGGCCACCGCGATCGCGTTCGCGCAGCAGGGCGTGGTGCCGCCCCGGCCGCTGACCCACGACCTGCTCAAGAGCGTCATCGACGCCACCGGCAACGACCTGACCGAGATCCGGATCACCGAGGTGCGCGACGGCGTCTACTACGCCACGCTCGCGTTCGCGTCCGGCGTCGAGGTGAGTGCCCGGCCCTCGGACTCGATCGCGCTGGCGCTGCGCACCGGTGCCCGCATCGTGTGCTCCGACGAGCTCCTCGAGGCGACCGGGATCGAGGTCGCCCGACGAGCAGGAGGACGAGGTCGAGAAGTTCCGCGAGTTCCTCGACCACGTCAGCCCGGACGACTTCGAGGAGACCGAGACCCTAACCCTCAAGTTGAGGTTTAAGGTTGGTGGACGACACGCCGGGCCGCGGTCTTTGACCGACCCTCAAGTACGGGTTTACCTTCGCGACTGTCTTCGTTGTAACTCCACGGCTGTACTCCGAGCCTGGTTCCGACCGGTCTCGGCTTCCTGTGGCCTTCCCCGGGGTTACGCTCAACGAACTGCGAGCTTCGGAGGAACGGATGAACCGCAACGGTGACCCCCATGCGGTCGGCCACGTGGACCCCGCCGCTCGACGAGGCGGTGCTCACGGCGGAGGAGAAGGGTCTCCTCTTCGACGACGACGTCTCGCCGCTGCCCAGCGACCTCGGCTACCGCGGCCCGACCGCCTGCAACGCGGCGGGCATCACCTACCGCCAGCTCGACTACTGGGCCCGCACCGGCCTGGTCGAGCCGACCGTGCGCGGCGCCACCGGCTCCGGCACCCAGCGCCTCTACTCGTTCCGCGACATCCTGCTGCTCAAGGTGATCAAGCGGCTGCTCGACGCCGGCATCTCGCTGCAGCAGATCCGCACCGCGGTCCAGCACCTGCGGGCCCGCGGCACCGACGACCTGACCCGGGTCACGCTGATGAGCGACGGCGCCAGCGTCTACGAGTGCACCAGCAACGACGAGGTCATCGACCTGCTCCAGGGTGGCCAGGGCGTGTTCGGCATCGCGATCGGCGGCGTCTGGCGCGAGATCGAGGGCTCGCTGGCCGAGCTGCCGAGCGAGCGCGCGACCAGCGACGAGGCGAGCGACACCGCCAGCGACGAGCTCGCCGCCCGCCGCCGGGCACGCTTGAGCGGCTGAGCGGGTCTCGACACGCCTCGCTGGCGCTCGCTGCTCAGGGACCACCGGCGGCTGGTACTTTTGAGGTGCTGACAACCCTGCACGGGAGAGACTCCGGTCGGTCGCTTCGAGGAGGAAGCGGGCCGGAGCGCCGAAGGGGCAACACTCCCCGGAACCTCTCAGGCGCCCGGACCGTGCGGTCGAGGCAACTCAGGAGCCACGTGACGTCGCGGGGTGACTGAGGGGGAGGCGACCCGGCCGTCGGTGACGACGGTCACCGACTCGATATCGGGAGCCTCGTTGTCCGACCACCTCACCCTCGCCGACCTGGGCGAGCAGTCCTTCGCCGAACGCCACATCGGGCCCGACTCCGAGCAGCTGGCGACCATGCTGGCCGCCATCGGGCACGAGTCGCTGGAGTCGCTCATGGACGCCGCGGTGCCGAAGCGGATCCACGCCACCTCACCGCTCGACCTGTTCGAGGGACGCACCGAGGAGGCGGCCGCGACCGAGCTCCGGGCGCTGGCCGCGCGCAACCGGCCGCTCGAGCCGATGATCGGTGTCGGCTACCACGGCACGATCACGCCTGCGGTGATCCGGCGCAACGTGCTCGAGGACCCGAGCTGGTACACCGCCTACACGCCGTACCAACCGGAGATCTCGCAGGGCCGTCTCGAGGCGCTGCTCAACTTCCAGACCATGGTCGCCGACCTCACGGGCATGGTGACCGCCAACGCGTCGCTGCTGGACGAGGGCACGGCCGCCGCCGAGGCGATGACCCTGGTTCGCCGCGCCAAGCCGAAGGCCCCCGGCCGGTTCGTGGTCGACGCCGACGCGCTGCCCCAGACGATCGAGGTCGTGCGCACCCGCGCCGAGGCGATGGGGATCGACGTGGTCGTGGCCGACCTCGCCGAGGGACTGCCGGACGGCGACCTGTGCGGCGTGCTCGTGCAGTACCCGGGCGCGTCCGGCCGGATCCTCGACCCGCGCGAGCTGGTCGAGGACGTCGCGGCGCGGGGTGGGCTCTCCGTGGTCGCGGCCGACCTGCTGGCGCTGACCCTGCTGGAGTCACCGGGCACGCTCGGCGCCGACGTCGTGGTCGGCAGCTCGCAGCGCTTCGGCGTGCCGCTGTTCTACGGCGGCCCGCACGCCGGGTTCATGGCCGTGGCGAAGGGCCTGGAGCGGCACCTGCCCGGGCGGCTGGTCGGCGTCTCCGTCGACGCCCACGGCAAGCCCGCCTACCGGCTCGCGCTGCAGACCCGCGAGCAGCACATCCGGCGCGACCGCGCGACGAGCAACATCTGCACTGCCCAGGTCCTGCTCGCGGTCACTGCCGCGATGTACGCCGTCTACCACGGTCCCGAGGGCCTGACCGCGATCGCGCGTCGTACCCACCGCTGCGCGACGGTGCTCGCGGCCGCGCTACGGGAGGGAGGCGTGGAGGTCGAGCACAGCCAGTTCTTCGACACCGTCGTGGCCCGTGTCCCCGGGCGGGCGTCTGCCGTGGTCGACGCGGCCAACATGGCCGGGGTGCACCTGCGGGGGATCGACGCCGACCACGTGGGCATCTCCTGCTCCGAGCGCACGGGGCTCGACCAGGTGGCCACGGTGCTGACCGCGTTCGGCGTGGAGGCCGAGTCGTTGGTCGACGTCGACGTCCGCACCCCGGATGCGCTGCCGGGCGAGCTGCTCCGCGCCAGCGCGTTCCTCGAGCACCCGGTGTTCAACACCCACCGCTCGGAGACCTCGATGCTCCGCTACCTGCGCCGGCTCTCGGCCCGCGACTACGCGCTCGACCGGGGCATGATCCCGCTCGGCTCGTGCACGATGAAGCTCAACGCGACCACCGAGATGGAGCCGATCAGCCTTCCCGGCTTCGCCGACCTGCACCCGTTCGCGCCGGCCGCCGACGCCGAGGGCTACCGGCAGCTGGTCGCCGACATCGAGGGCTGGCTGGCGACGCTGACCGGCTACGACACCGTCTCGATCCAGCCCAACGCCGGCTCGCAGGGCGAGCTCGCCGGCCTGCTCGCGATCCGGGGCTACCACCGAGGCAACGGCGACGCGGCGCGCGACGTGTGCCTGATCCCGAGCTCCGCCCACGGCACCAACGCCGCGTCCGCCGTGATGGCCGGCATGCGGGTCGTCGTGGTCAAGGCCACGGACGACGGCGAGGTCGACCTGGACGACCTGCGGGCGCAGTGCGAGAAGCACCGCGACGACCTGGCCGCGATCATGGTGACCTACCCGTCGACCCACGGTGTCTACGAGGACGGCATCACCGAGCTGTGCGAGATCGTGCACGAGGCCGGCGGCCAGGTGTACGTCGACGGCGCCGAACCTCAACGCGCTGCTGGGCCACGCGATGCCGGGCGAGTTCGGCGGCGACGTGTCCCACCTCAACCTGCACAAGACGTTCTGCATCCCGCACGGCGGCGGCGGCCCGGGCGTCGGCCCGGTGGCCGCGCGCGCCCACCTGGCGCCGTACCTCCCGTCGCACCCGATGCATCCCGAGGCCGAGCGGCGCGAGGGGATCGGTCCGATCAGCGCCGCGCCGTACGGCTCGGCCGGGATCCTGCCGATCTCGTGGGCCTACGTGCGGATGATGGGCGGCCCCGGGCTGACCCGCGCGACCGGTGTGGCCGTGCTCGCCGCCAACTACGTCGCGCAGCGGCTGCGCGAGCACTTCCCGGTGCTCTACACGGGCCACAACGACCTGGTCGCGCACGAGTGCATCCTCGACCTGCGCGGGCTCACCAAGGCCACCGGTGTCACCGTGGACGACGTCGCGAAGCGGCTGATCGACTACGGCTTCCACGCGCCCACGATGAGCTTCCCGGTGGCCGGCACGCTGATGGTGGAGCCGACCGAGAGCGAGGACCTCGCCGAGCTCGACCGGTTCTGCGAGGCGATGATCGCGATCCGCGCCGAGATCGAGAAGGTGGCGACGGGGGAGTGGTCGGCGGAGACGTCGCCGCTGCGCGGTGCCCCGCACACGGCGGCCTCGCTGGCCAACGGCACCGAGCGGGCGTACGACGTGACCACGGCGGTGTTCCCGGCCGGACCCGACCCGGACAAGTACTGGCCGCCGGTCGGCCGGGTCGACCAGGCCTACGGCGACCGCAACCTGTTCTGCGCCTGCCCGCCGCCGGAAGCGTTCGAGGACTGACCCGCGTGCGTGACCTGCCGGCTCCGGGCCGGCGCTTCGACGCGCTCCTCGCCGCCGCCCAGCGGGCCGGCCGGCTGCCGTCGATGACCGCCGGGCTGGTCCGCGACCCTTCGACAGGCTCAGCACAAGCGGCCGGCCTGGCGTGGGTCGGCCGCGCCGGCGACGTGGTGGGGGAGCGGGCCGGCGACCCGGCCGACACCCAGTACCGGATCGGCTCGATCACCAAGACCTTCACCTCGGTGCTGGTGCTCCAGGCCCGCGACGAGGGCCTGCTCGCGCTCGACGAGCCGCTGGCGTCGTACCTCCCCGAGGCGCCGTACGGTGACCGGCCGCTGCGGGCGATGCTCTCGCACTCCGCGGGGATCCCGGGTGAGCCGGCCGGGCCGTGGTGGGAGCGCAGCACCGGCGGCGACTTCGCGGCCCTGGCCGAGGCGAACCGCGACCAGCCCGCGCGCTACGACGTCGACACCGACCACGTCTACAGCAACCTCGCCTTCGGGCTGCTCGGCGAGGTGGTGGCGCGGGTGCGAGGCGAGGACTGGTGGTCGCTGGTGCGGTCCCGGATCCTCGATCCGCTCGGGATGGGCCGCACGACCTACCAGGCGACCCCGCCGCACGCGCAGGGGTACAGCGTCAGCCACCTGCTCGGCACGCTGACCCCCGAGCCGCACTCCGACACCGGCGCGATGGCGCCGGCCGGCCAGATGTGGAGCACGGTCACCGACCTCGCGACGTACGCGGACTTCGTGCTGCACGGCCATCCCGACGTGCTCGCGCTCCCGACGCTGCAGGAGGCGGCGGTCGAGCGACACCCCGGCAGCCAGTACGGGCTCGGCTTCCGCACCGTCCCCGGCGCCCGCGGCCGGCTGGTCGGGCACACCGGCACGATGCCGGGGTTCATGGCCGTGCTCCTGTGCGAGCGGGCAACGGGCACCGCGTTCGTGGGCTTCACCAACGCGACCGTGGGGCAGCTCTCGGTGGCGCTGGCCACCTCGATGCTCGACGCCCTCGCGGAGAGCGATCCCGAGGTGGGCGAGCCGTGGCGGCCGACGACCGACGTGCCCGACGAGGTGCGCGAGCTGGTCGGCGTCTGGCACTGGGGCGAGACCGCGTTCGAGGTCAGCTGGGACTCCGGCGAGCTGCGGATGCTGGAGCTCCGCGCGCAGGCGGCGTACGAGGAGTACCACCGCGAGGACCGCGGCTGGGTCGGCACCGACGGCACCCTGCTCGAGGTGGTGCGCGGTTCCGACGGCGCCGTGTCGCACCTGGTCAGCGAGACGTACCTGTTCACCCGCACGCCGTACGACGCCTCAGCGCCGATTCCGGGCGGCCCGCCGGAGCACGCATGACGGGGATGGGACAGGCTCCCTGGGCCGTCTGGTGAGCTCACCGCCGGCCGGATCACCCACCTGGCCGGCGCAGCCGGCCCGGCGGAGATCCAACGTCCGCGACGCCTGCTGCCGGAGTGCTGCTACACCGGGACGCTCGACTCCTCGACCGGGTCGAGCGCGACCGGCCAGGCGTCGGGGGTGTCGAGCAGGGCGACCAGGTCGAGCAGCAGCACCGGCCAGATCTCCTCGTCGCTGGCGGCGACCTCGGCCGGCGTCCACCAGCGGCTGGCGAGGATCGTCACCTGCTCCTCCTCGGTGTGGCCGGCGGTGTCGACCTCGAACGCCGGCACCCGCACCGCGTAGAACGCGTCGTCCTGCTCGACCACCTGGTCGGAGTAGCCGTGGCGCACGTGGCGGCGGGCGAGCGGCCCGATCACGTCGCCCGTGGTGACCTGCAGTCCGGTCTCCTCCGCCAGCTCGCGCAGGACGGTCTCGTGCTCCGTCTCGCCCGGGTCGATGCCGCCGCCGGGCGTGATCCACCAGGAGGCACCGGCGCCGGGGTCGGAGTCCTGGAAGAGCAGGATCCGGCCGTCGTGGTCGAGCACCAGCACCCGCACCGTCGCACGGCTCACCCTCCGTCGTGCGGCGGGGGAGTCCGGGACGACGAAGTCGCGTGGCTGGTCCATCACAGCGCCTGCGACACGCTCGACATGTTGAAGTCGGGCACCCGCAGCGCCGGGCATCGCGGTGCGCGAGAAGTAGTCGTCGCCCCACTCGCGGCTGAAGGCCGGGCACGGTCGCGGAGGCGGCCGTGAAGCGACGCAGCAGGTCGACCGGGCTCTCGTTCCACCGGAAG
Organism: uncultured Actinomycetota bacterium; assembly: GCA_963754145.1. Classification (GTDB taxonomy): domain Bacteria; phylum Actinomycetota; class Actinomycetes; order Propionibacteriales; family Nocardioidaceae; genus Marmoricola. The sequence continues at coordinate 22,212 of CAVWFF010000001.1, read as the reverse complement.
TTGTTGACCGCGCCGGTGATCTCGCCGCCCTCGACCAGGTAGACGCCGTCGCGGGTGAGCCCGGTGAGCAGCAGGGTCTGCGGGTCGACCTCGCGGATGTACCACAGGCAGGTCAGCAGCAGGCCGCGCTCGAGTCCGGCGACCAGGTCGTCGATGGAGCCGGACGCGCCGTCGACCTCGAGCACCAGGTTGTCGATGCCCGGGGTGACCGGCTGCCCGGTCATCGTCGCGGTGTGCCGGGTCTGGATCAGCGAGGACAGGATGCCGTCGCAGATCCAGTCGGTGCGCGCGAGCGGCAGCCCGTTGTCGAAGACGCTGCTGGTGTTGCCGGACGACGAGGCGAGCACGAACGGCGCGCACTCCAGGCCGGGGTACGCCGGGTCGGAGTAGAGGTGCACGCCCGGGCCGACCGATCCGCTCGCCGATCCGGGTGCCGCCGCCGCGGCGGGCGTAGACCGACTGGCCCTCGTGGGCGACGCGGGCGCCGGCGCCCCAGTAGGCGTCGATCATCAGGTCGGCGACGCAGGTCGGCGGCAGGATCGTGTCGTAGCGCCCGGCCGGCAGGTCGACCCGCCGGGTGGCCCAGCCGAGGCGGGTGGTGAGCGTCGTCCGCCATCGCGTGCGCGTCGACGTCGGTGAAGTCGCGGGTCGCGCCACCGACCCAGGCGCTGGTCGACAGGTCGGCGGTCTTGCCGGTGCAGCCGTAGTGCCCGGTCGGCTGCACGTGGCGCAGCCGCAGCCCGGTCGAGGAGCCGAGGTAGGTCGTGGTGACCTCGTGGTTGACGAAGCCGTAGAGGACGCGCTGCTCGGCCTCGGCCCGCTCGAACGCCTCGCCGAGCGCCGGCGCGAACGCGTCGTAGACCTGGATCGAGGTCGCCGCCGGGTGCGTCGTCCCAGTCGGCGGCGGCGTCGCCGGTGACCAGGTCGTTGCGGTCCTCGGCCGGCTCGCGCGCGTCGTACGGCGGCGTCGGCGGCCTCGACCAGCGCGGTCACCTGCTCGGTCGACGCGGCCGTGCCGCTCACCGACGCGGTGGCGCCGTCCCTGGAACGCGATCACGGTGACGTCGACGTCGTGCATCGACGCCGTTGGTGGTGAGCGTGTTGTTGGCCCAGCGCAGGTTGGCGCTGGGTGCTCGTCCTGCACGATCACGATGCAGTCGTCGGAGGTGCGCTGGTCTCCAGCGCGTGCTCGACGAGCTGCTGCGGGCTGTCACGCGTCGCCTCGTCGCTGGGGCGTCATCAGTCGCCGGCCGCCCTCCTCGGTCGTGTTCAGGATCGCGGACGCCGCGGAACAGCGCGGTCGGGCAGCCGTGGCTGACCGCCGCGACCTGCCCGGGCTGGGCCTTGCCGCAGTTGAACGCGCCGCCGAGCACCTAGGTCTGCGGGCCCGCCGACCGCCTCCATGGAGCCCCAGAAGTCGGTCGTCGTCGCCTGGTAGGCCACGTCGCGGACCTGGCCGGCGAGCTCGCCGTCCTCGATCCGGTAGAACCGCTGGCCGGTGAACTGGAAGTTGAAGCGCTGCATGTCGATCGACCAGGACTTGTCGCCGACGACGTAGATGCCGCGCTCGACCCGGCCGATCAGGCCGTCGGTGTCGGGGCCGTGCGGGTCGGGCTGCAGCGAGACGTTGGCCATCCGCTGGATCGGGATGTGGCCGGGGGAGTCGGCGTACGCGCAGCCGTTGGAGCGGCCGCCGTTGAGCTCGGCGCCGTAGGTGTGCGCCATCGGCCGGTCGAGCTGGTAGCCGACCAGGACGCCGTCGCGGACGATGTCCCAGCTCTGGGTCTGCACGCCCTCGTCGTCGTACCCGATCGGTGGCCAGGCCGTGCTCGACGGTGCGGTCGCCGGTGACGTGCATGACCGGCGAGCCGTACTGCAGCGTGTCGAGCTTGTCGTACGTCGCGAACGAGGTGCCGGCGTAGTTGGCCTCGTAGCCGAGCGCCCGGTCGAGCTCGGTGGCGTGGCCGATCGACTCGTGGATGGTCAGCCACAGGTTGGACGGGTGGATCACCAGGTCGTAGGCGCCGGCCTCGACGCTCGGGGGCGAGCAGCTTCTCGCGCGAGCAGCTCGGGGACCTGCTCCACCTCGGCGTCCAAGTCGTAGCCGCCGTCGGCGACGAACTCCCAGCCGCGCCCGACCGGCGGCGCGATCGTGCGCATCGAGTCGAACCGCCCGGTCGCCTCGTCCGCGCCGATCGCCTCGAAGTGCGGCTCGAGCCGGACCCGCTGCTGGGTGGTCGCGGTGCCGGTCGAGGTCGGCGTAGAACTTGTTCTCCTGCACCTGGCTGGAGGCCGCCGCTGGCGTGGTCGACGCCGTCGGCCGCGAGCAGCCGCGGGTCCAGTCGACGAAGCAGGTCGCCTTCTCCGCCAGCGGCACCTCGAGCGGGTTGACGTCGTACGACGAGACCCAGGTGACGTCGTCGTGGACCGGCTCGGGCGCGAGCTCGACCCGGCGCCGTGGTCATCCGGCCGGCGACCTGGGCGACCGCGCACGGCCGCCTCGGCCACCGCGACCGCCTCGTCGCGGGTCAGCACCACGCCGGAGGCGAAGCCCCAGGCGCCGTCGTGGATCACCCGGACCGCGAAGCCGAGGTCCTCGCTGTCCTAGGCGCCCTGGAGCGCGCCGTCGCGCACGGCGAAGTACTGGTAGCGGACCCGCTCGAACCGGAAGTCGGCGTGGTCGACGCCGAAGTCGCGGGCCCGCGCCAGCGCGGCGTCGGCGAGGCGGCGGTAGGGGAGGGCGGTGAAGGTCGGGTCGATCCGGTCCCAGGCGTCGGGTGATCCGAGTGGAGGCCATGCACGACCCTAGACGACAGGGTCGGCGTCGCCAGGGGTTGCGAGCGTGTCAGCCGGCGCCGAGACGCTGCTCGACGCTGGACCCGGTGCGGGTCTTGTGGACCACGAGCTGGGTGGGGATCCGGTTGCGCAGCTCGGGCACGTGGCTGACCACGCCGACCACGCGGCCGCCCTCGCGGAGCGGGTCGAGGGTGTCCATCACGTCGTCGAGGGTGTCGGCGTCGAGGGACCCGAAGCCCTCGTCGACGAACAGGGTGTCGAGTCTGCGCGCCGCCGGCCTCGTGCGGTCACGACGTCGGCCAGGCCGAGCGCCAGGGCGAGCGAGACCACGAACGTCTCGCCGCCGGACAGCGTCGCCGGGTCGCGCGCGCTCGCCGGTCCACTCGTCGCGCACCAGCAGGCTGAGGCCGCCGCGGCGCTCGCCGGCGCCGCGCTGCGCCGGTGTGCTCGAGGGTGTAGCGCTCGTCGGTCATCCGGGACAGCCGCTCGTTGGCGGCCGCCACGACCTGCGCGAGCCGGGCCGGCGAGCACGTAGGCGGACAGCCGCATCTGCCGGGTGTTGTCGGGGCCCTTGCCCTCCGCGAACTCCGACAGCGAGCGGACGAGGGCGTAGTCGGCGCGCACCGGCGCCCAGGCGGCCAGCGCCTCACGCAGTGCCGTGGCGCGGGCGGCCAGCCGTTCGCGACGCCCGACGGCGGCCTCGTGCGCCGCGCGAGCGGCGGCGTGCGACTCGGTGGCGTCGTCGCGCGCCGCCACCAGGGCCGGCAGGTCGGGCGCCTCGGCGGCCACCGCGTCGCGGACGGCGTCGTCGCGCAGCACGGCCTCGGCCTCCGCAGCGGCGACGTCGCGGGCGCGCAGCCCGGCCTCGACGGCGGCGGTCGCCTCGTCGTCCAGCACGGCGGCCAGCGCGTCTGCGACGTCGGTGAAGCCCTGCTCGGCCGCCGCTGCGGCCGCAGCCGCGGCAGCCTCCGCCGCGTGGGTGTCGGCACGCTCCTGCTCGACCAGGGCGTCGCGCGCCTGCGCCAGCCCGGTGGCGGCCCGCTCGTGGTGCCGGATCACCTCGTCGAGGGAGGCGTCGCGTCCGTCGAGCAGGTCGGTGAGCTGCGAGGTGAGCGCGGTGACGGTCGAGGCGGCCGCGACCTGCTGCTCGTCGGCCACCCGGAGATCGGCGTCGAGCCGGGCCAGCTCCTCGTCGACGGCCCGGGCCTCGGCGTCGAGGGCGGCCAGCTCGGGCTCGAGCCGGGCGAGCGAGGCGGCGCACGCCTCGGCGGCGGCGACCCGCACCCGGGCGGCATCGCACGCGGCCTGCACCTGCTCCGGCGTGTCGGGACCGGCGGCCTCGCGGGCGGGCGCGAGCCGGGCCTGGTAGCCGCGCAGCTGGTCGGCCACCAGCTCCTGGGCGACCTCCGCGTCGTCGACCCGGCGCCGGAGGGACTGCTCGTCGGCCTTGGTCGGAGCGCCGGACGCCGGTGACGCCAGCCGCGGATGGTCGTGGGACCCGCACACCGGGCAGTCCCGACCGACGGCGATCGCCGCGGCCAGCTCGGCGGCCATGCCGCTCAGCCGGGCCTCGCGCAGGTCGATCAGCTGCTCCTTGAGCAGCATCGTCTCGTGGCGTCGCTCGTCGAGGAGCTCGGCCGACTCGGCCACCTGCGACTCGAGCTCCTCGGCCGTGGCGGCGAACGCGACCCGCCGGGCCAGCTCGGCGAGCTCGGCGCTTGCACTCGGGGAGCCGTTCGGCCTGGGCGCGCTGGGTCTCCACCTGCACGGTGAGAGCGGCCTTCCGGCCCGGGAGGGCGGCGGCCACGTGGCGGACCCGGTCGTGCTCGGCGGCGAGGCGGCGGCGGCGCTGCTCGACCGCGGTCAGGCGGGTCGTGGTCTCGGCGAGCTCGCGGGCGCGGGGGAGGAAGCTGCGGGCGACGGCGGCGCGCTCGGTGGCGTGGCGGGCACGGTCGGCGAGCCCTGCCGGGTCGAGGCCGTCCGGCTCGACCTCCAGCAGCGCCGCCACCCGGCGCAGGGCGCGGGTCGCGTCGGTGCGGGCGCGCTCGCGGGCGGCGGCCGAGCGGTCGGCGACCCGGGCGAGCGGCGCCACCATCACGGCCCGGCGGGCCCTGACCAGGCGCTGACGGTCGGCGTCGGCCTGGCCGGCGGTGTCCGCGAGTGCCCGATGTGCGGCGAGCGCCGAGGCGTGCCGCTGCCGGAGCTCGCGGAGGCGGCGCCCGGCGTCGTGGGCCTCGGTCGCGGAGGCCAGCACCCGGGCCGCGGCGTCCAGCGCCGTCGCGGTGGAGCCGACCTGCTCGTCGGCATGCGCCGCGAGCGACGCGGTCCAGGCCTCGATGTCGCCGGTGAGCGGCGGGCCCGGAGAGGTCGGCGACGTCCCAGTCGGAGGGAAGGTCGGCGCCGGTCGCCTCGCTGACCCGGTGGAGCAGGCCGGCGACCGTGTCGTGGTGCCGCTCGCCCGCGCGGCGGAGCGTCGTACGACGGTCGGAGAGCCAGCGTTCGACGTCCTCGAAGCGGCGGGTGCGGAACAGCTGGGTGAGCACCTTGTGCCGGTCGTCGGAGCTGGCGCGCAGGAACGTGTCGAACTGGCCCTGGGGGAGCAGCACCACCTGGCTGAACTGGCCCAGTGTCATGCCCAGGAGGTCGGTGACCAGGTGGCCCGCCTCGTCGAGCCGGTTGGTGAGGCTGCGCCAGCCGATCCCGTCGGCGGCGACGACGGCTTCCTCGACCAGCACGTGTGCCTGCTGGGTGGTGAGCCCGGTGCCACGCTTCTTGGGGCGCTGCCACTGCGGTGACCTCGTGAACCGGAACCGGCGCCCGGCCAGGCTGGCGTCGAGCACGACGCGCGGCGCGACCCCGTCGGCGGCGTGGTGGGAGCGGAGCTGCTTGGCGGCGCTGCGCTCGCTCGGCACGTCGCCGTAGAAGGCGAAGCAGACGGCGTCGAGGACGGTCGTCTTCCCCGCGCCGGTGTCGCCGCAGAGCAGGAAGACGCTCGCCTCCGAGAGCGCGTCGAAGTCGACGGTCACCGTGTCGGCGAAGGGCCCGAACGCCGTGATCTCCAGGGTGTGCAGGCGCATCAGGCGTGCACCACCCGGTCGGCGTCGGGGTCGTGGCCGCAGGCGTCGCACGCGTCGAGCAGCAGCTGCGACTCGGCGGGGTCGGCCGGCCGGCCGCGCACGTCACGCACGAAGTCGAGGGTGATCTCGTGGTCGCTGACCCCGGCGCCGGTGCGGGCGGCGGGCAGCCGGACCGCCGGGGCGCCCTCGGGCGCGAAGTTGACCGACAGCAGGTGCGGGAACCGGCGCTCGAGCCGCGGCTTGGCCTGGGCCGGGCGCTCGGTGTCGGTGAGGACGGCCTGCACCCACGCTGCCTCGGCGTCCACATGGCGGGGATCGGTCAGCAGCGCGTCGAGCGTGCCGCGCAGCCGCGCGAGCGGACGTGGGACCGGGGCGTCGACGAACTCGGTCGTGACCTGCCCGTCGGCGTCGAGGTCGACCAGCCAGGAGCCCTTGTGCTGGTCGGCCTCGGAGAACGAGTACGCAAGCGGGGAGCCGGAGTAGCGCACCGTGCCGGTCAGCGTGTGCCGCCCGTGGAGATGGCCGAGGGCGACGTAGTCGACACCGTCGAAGACCGTGGTCGGCACCAGCTGGACACCGCCGACGGAGATGTCGCGCTCGCTGTCGCTGGGCCGTGGCTCCTGGTGGCCGGCGACGAACGCGTGGGCCATCACCACCGACCGGGTGCCGCGCGGTCGTGCCGTCGAGGTCGGCACGCACGCGGCGCATCGCCTCCGTCAGGGTCGCCTGGTGGCTGCGGCCGGGCAGCCCCCACGCCGCGCGCAGGTGGTCGGGGTCGAGGTAGGGCAGCCCGTGGACCGCCACCGGGCCGTGGTCGTCGCCGAGCAGGACGGGGGTGCCGACGTCGCGGGCGTGGGTGCGCAGGTAGATGCCGGCGCGCTCGATCAGCCGCGACGCGAACCCGAGCCGCTGGTGGGAGTCGTGGTTGCCGCTGGTGATGACGGCCGTGGCACGCGAGTCCGCGAGGCGTTCGAGCGTCTCCTCGAACAGCCGCACGGCGTCGACGGGCGGCAGCGCGCGGTCGTAGACGTCACCCGCGACCAGCACCAGGTCGACCCGCTCGGACTCGACCGTCGCGATCAGGTGGTCGACGTACGACGCCTGGTGCTCGAGCATCCCGACACCGAGGAACGACCGGCCGAGGTGCCAGTCGGAGGTGTGCAGGATGCGCATGCCCGAACGGTAGAAGCGGGGACGGACAGTTTGGTGGTCCCACGCGGCTTCTGACTCGGACGGCTGCTAGGTGACCAGTCGCTCCGCACCCGTGTAGACCACCGTCCGGTCGTCGCGGGTCCAGCCGAGGACCGTGAGCCCGGCCCGCTCCGCGAGGCCGACGGCCAGCGACGTCGGCGCCCCGACCGCCACCAGCGCCGCGACGCCGGAGGCGACCGCCTTCTGCACGATCTCGAAGCCGATCCGGCCGCTCACGACGAGCACCTCGGGGCCACGCTCCGCGCCGGACAGCAGCCGGTGGCCGGACACCTTGTCGACCGCGTTGTGCCGGCCCACGTCCTCACGCAGCACGAGCAGGTCGCCGTCGGGGGAGAAGAGGGCCGCGGCGTGCAGTCCGCCGGTGCGGTCGAAGAGCCGCTGATGCTCGCGCATCGCCTCCGGCATCCGGCGTACGACGTCCCAGGCGAGTGCCGGGCCGACAGCGGGGGAGACCCGGCCGGCCAGCGTTGCGAACACCTCGTCGATGGTCTCGGTGCCGCACACCCCGCAGGCCGACGACGCCGCCGTCATGCCGCCGTACCGGGCACCGACCGTGCGTCGCGCCGGCACCCGCAACGTCGCGGTCACCACGTTGAGCTCCTGCTCAGGGGTGAGGGCGACGTCGGTGCAGTAGGCGACGGAGGACAGGTCGTCGACCGAGGCCACCACGCCCTCGTGGAACAGCCAGCCGGCCGCGAGCTCGAAGTCGTGGCCGGGGGTGCGCATGGTGACGCTCACCCGACCGGGCGGCAGCCGTGGCTCCGCGAGCCGGATCTCCAGCGGCTCCTCGGTGACGACCCGGTCCTCGTGCTGGGTGCGCATGGCACCCTTGACCTCGGTGATCCGCAGCCGCACCGACGGGCCGGGACGGCGGGCAGTGGACATGCACCGACTCTAGCCACCGACAGGCAGGGACCCATGCTCCGAGCGGGCCGCAGACCGGCCTCCGACTGGACCTCGGAGGTCTCGTCCTCCTACGCGCTGGCGGGCTTCCTGTTCGCCGTGTTCATCGGGTTCACCCTGCTCGTGATGGGTCCCTGGATCGGGATCGACGCGTTCTTCAACGTCCGTCGGCCGCCCGACGGGTGGCTCCCGGTGCTGCACGTGCTGGACCGGATCGGGCAGCGGGCGGTGTGCCTCCCGATCCTCGGTGCCGTCATCTTCTGGATCTGGCGGCGCACCGGGCGCACGCGGCCGCTGGTGGTGGCCGCGATCTCGGTGTTCATGCTCAACGCCATCGTCGCGGTGCTCAAGATCGGGCTCGGGCGTGGGGAGCCGGGCTCCGGCATCCCGGACTTCTTCGTGGGCGGGATGGCCTACCCGTCCGGCCACACGGCCAACATCCTGCTCGTCTACGGACTGATCCCGTACCTGCTCGGCACCTACGCCGGGGTGCGGACGCGCACGGTGCAGGTGCTCGGCGGCGTCGTGGTGCTGCTGTCGGCCCTGATGGTCACCGTGTCGGTCACCCTGACCTGGCACTGGCTGGCCGACCTCTGGGCGGGTCTGCTGATCGGTGGCGTGGTGCTCGCGCTGACCTCCGGTGTCGACCACGCGATCCCGCGTGACACGTTCGCCGCCGGGCTGCGGCCGGGACTGCGGCGGCTGCCGGGGCTGGTGCTCCGCCGGCACGACGTGGGTGCGCCGTAGCTGGGGCTGGGCGCGTGGGCGGGCGTGCGGTTTGCCCACGGTATGCAGACCAACCCGCGGTTCCCACGATGAGCAGCTCATGGGAAGCGCGGGTTCATCGTGGGAGCCGAGCGGCGTCGCCCGAATGTCGTAGTTATCCCGGCATACCGTGGTGAACCCTCGCCTCCCACGACGAACCCCCACCCAACGCCTACCCCCGACCACCCTCCCGGACGTCGAGGTCGCGCGCGGCGATCCGGTGCTCGAGCTCGTCGGTCTCGTCGACCAGGTTGCGGCGCAGCGTGAGGTCGAGGTCCGGGTCCGCCAACGTGCCGTGGGCGAGGTCGACCGCACGCTGGTCGAGGACGGTCAGCGGGAAGAACGACCGTGCCGCCTCGCCGAGCACCCAGCCCTGGCGCACCTGGACGGTGCCGGCGATCTCGGCGAAGAAGCGGTCGACGTACGGCGCGAGCAGGTCGTCCTGACCGGACTGCCAGAAGCCGAGGCCGGTCGCCTCGAGCTCGTGGTTCGGCACGTCGTCCTCGCCGCGGAAGCGTCGCCACGCCCACGCCTTGGCCTCGTCCGTCGCGAGGGCGGCGGCGCACCAGGCGTGGTGCACCTGCGACTCGGCCCGCCGGTCCTCCTCGAGCCGGGCGTCGAGCTCGGCCCGGTCGGTGGCACCGAGCTGGGTGAGCCGCCGCACCATCCGCCAGCGCAGGTCGAGGTCGAGCGGGAGGCCGTCCTCGATGCCGTCGGCCAGCCACCGGCGAAGCTCGTCGACGTCGGTGTCCGTGGCGATCACGCCCCGCAGGGCGGCGAGGGCCAGGCCCGAGGCAGGATCGGCGGTTGCGAGCCGGGCACGGAACGCGTCGTGGAGACGACGGGCCACCGAGTCCGGGTCGGCGCTCACCGCGACCAGCTTGCTCGACCAGGTCTGCAGCGAGCTGAGGGCGGAGTCCTGGTCCTCCACCCGGAGACCGGCCTCGAGCACGGCAGCGGCTGCGGCGGGGGAGAGGTGGGCGTGGTGCACGCCCATCTTGAGGGCGTTCCACACGGAGGCGCGGAACTGGGGGTCGGACATGCCCGCCAGCAGGTCCGGCAGTGCCGTCGACCGAGACCGGGTCGAGCACGATCGACGCCCAGGTCTCGCCCCGCGGGTCGAGGATGACCGGTGCCTGGCCGAGGTCCACCGGCGTCTCGTCGGCCTCGATCGTGAGCGGCTCCTCCGCCCAGCCGGAGCCGTCCCAGCGGGCGAGGTGGATCGCGTGGTTGCGTCGTACGTCCTGCCCGGCCGGGGGCGTACGACGCACGACGCCGGCGTCCCGGTCGAGCCGGATCTCGTCCATGCCGGCGGTGCGCAGCCAGGCGCTCGGTCCACGGCGTCAGGTCGCCCGCGCCGGCGTCCTCCCAGGCTCGCGAACAGGTCGTGCATCGTCGCGTTGCCGAAGCGGTGCCGGTCGAAGTGGTCGACGGACGCCGCCGAAGAACACGTCGTCGCCGAGCCAGGCGTCGAGCTGCTCGAGGATGCGCGAGCCCTTGGCGTAGGAGATCCCGTCGAAGTCCTGCAGCGCGGCCGCCGCGTCGACCGCGCCGTTGCCGGCGACCGGGTGGGTGCGCGGCCGCCGGTCGGCGACCAGCCCCCAGCTTGCGCGACGTAGGCGACGTCGACCAGTGCGTCGGCGAACTCGGTGACGTCGGCGGTGACCCGGTTGCCCATGTACTCGGCGAACGACTCGTTGAGCCAGAGGTCGTCCCACCACGCCGGGGTGACGAGGTTGCCGAACCACTGGTGCGCCATCTCGTGCGCGACGACCGCTGGCCCGCGGCGATGCGCTGGCGCGCGGGTCGACCCGCGAGGTGAAGACCAGCGGGTCGCGGAACGTCACGCAGCCCGGGGTTCTCCATCGCGCCGGCGTTGAACTCCGGCACGAACGCCTGGTGGTAGTCGCCGAACGGGTAGCGGATCGCCGAACAGCCGGTGGAACTCGTCGAAGCACTGCCGGGTCACGGTGAACAGCTCGTCGGCGTCGCTCGTCGAGGTGCCCGGCCAGCGACTGCCGCGACGACAGGCCGAGCGGGATGCCGTCGTGCTCCTGCTCGAGCACGTGGTACGGCCCGGCGACGACGGTCACGAAGTACGTCGACAGCGGCTGGGTCGTCGCGAGCTCCCAGCGGCCGGGCTCGACCTGGTCGGCCGGCCGCGTTGCCGACGCACGGTCCAGTCCGTCGGCGCGGTGACGTGGAACGTGTACGGCGCCTTGAGGTCCGGCTGGTCGAAGCAGGCGAAGATCGTGGGCGCCGCGTCGAGGAAGCGACATGCCGTAGACGTAGTGCGGCCGTCGGCCGGGTCGACGCGAGCGGTGCAGGCCCTCGCCGTCGTTGCGGAACGGCATCGCCGCCTCGACGACGAGCTCGTGGCTGCCCTCGGCCAGCTCGAGGGGCAGCCGGCCGCGGTCGAGCAGCGCCGACGTCGAGCGGTGCGCCGTCGAGCGTGGCGGCGTGCAGGGTGACCGGCTTGACGTCGACGAACGTGCTGCCGCCGCCCGACTCGAACCGGATCGCCGTGCGGCTCGGGAACGTGGTCTCCGAGGCGGCCAGGTCGAGCGTCACGTCGTACGACGTGACCCGGAGCAGGTCGAACCGGTGCCGGGCCTCGGACAGCTGCAGACTGCGATAGGTGGCGGCCATGCCTCACCCTAGGCTGAGCCGCATGGAACCCCGGTCCGGGCCGTCGCGTCCCATCCGCATGACGCGCACGCTGATGCTGACCCTGGCCGCCGCGGGCATGCTGGTCTCGGGGTGCGGGCAGCAACCCTCCGCGCCGCCGACGCAGGCGCCCGAGGCACTCGTCGGCTGCACGCAGACCCAGTCGAAGGCGGCGGCGCGCAACGCAGGCGAGGTGCCCGCCGAGGTCGACCTCGACGGCGACGGGTCCCCGGACAAGGTGCTGCTCACGCGCGACGACGCGGCGTGCCCGGGCGTGCTCTTCACGACGGTGAAGGACCGGCGGTACTCGGCGAAGGTGCGCGACCCCGCAGGCCTGGACCTCACGTCGGCCACGCGGGTGAGCCTGCCCGGCCGGGAGGGCGACCTGCTGGCGCTGCGCGCCGAGCACCCTCGCGGCGGCTTCCAGGTCCAGGTCTACGCGTTCGACGACGCCCTGGGCGAGGTCACGGCGGACGGGCAGCCGGTCGTGCCGTTCGTGGCGACCGACACCACGGGCGGCTACCTGAGCGTGACCTGCGCGGACGGCGAGCTCGTGGTGCGCCAGGCGGTGGCGCACGAGCCGCCCGGGATCGTCTTCGCCTGGGACGTCAAGGAGACGCGGTACGCCGTCGACGGGCTGCGGGCGACCAGGGGAGCGACGACGGAGGTCGCGGACAACGTCCTCGACCAGCAGCTGGGCACGGAGTTCCCCGACGTGAAGCACCGCCGGATGTTCGCGAAGGGCTGCTCGGCCTGACGGTCAGCGCACGTCGTCGACGGTGCGCGGACGGTCCAGCCGGATCACCTCGGGCGGGAGACCCCACTCGTTGCGGCCGAGTCGCGAGAGCGGCATCAGCCCCTCCATCATCGGGTGCGTGCCGTCGAGGACGTCGTCGACCACGGTCACCAGCACGACGGTGCCGAGGACGACGGTCGACGACCCCACCTCGACCAGCCGGTCGAGCCGGCACTCGATCGACGCCGGCGAGGCCGCGACGCGTGCGGGAGCGACCTCGACCGAGGGCTCCATCGCGATCCCGAGCTCCTCGGCCTCGTCCGCGCCGTGCTCGAACGGCGCGCTCGAGTCGTTGACCGCGTGCAGCAGGGGAGCGCTGGCGACGGAGACCACGAACTCGCCGGTCTCGCGCACGTTGCGGAGCGTGTCCTTGTCGCCGACAGAGGTGAACATGACCGTCGGCGGATCGGAGCTGGCGACGCTGAAGAACGAGTGCGGCGCCAGGTTGGCCCGGCCGCGGGCGTCGAGCGTCGACACCCACGCGATCGGGCGGGGTACGACGAGCGAGTTCAGCAGCCGGTAGCCGTTGACGCCCTCGTCGCCGATGCGGAACTCCGTACGGGCCATGCCCGAACCCTAGGCGCCCTCCCGTGCATGTTCCCGGATGGCAGAGTGCAGGCATGGCCGACACCTACCGTTCCGTCCAGCTGAGCCAGATGGGGGAGGGGCGCTACAAGGCGGTCAACCGCCGCGGCGGCGTGCTCCCGATCAGCTCGGGCGATGATCCCGACTTCTCGCCCGGTCGAGCTGCTGCTGGCAGCGATCGCCGGCTGCACGGCGCTCGACGTCGCGCACATCACCGGCAAGCGCGCGGAGCCGGAGTCGTTCTCCCTGCGCTGCAGCGGCGACAAGATCCGCGACGAGCTGGGCAACCGGATGGTCAACCTGACCGTCACCCTCGACATCACCTTCCCCGAGGGCGAGGCCGGTGACGCGGCCCGCGACGTGCTGCCGCGCACCATCGAGCAGACCCGCGACCGGCTGTGCACGGTGTCGCGCACGGTCGCCGTCGAGTCCCCGGTGACGATGGAGCAGGGGCGCCTGGATGGGTGAGGTGCACCCGCTCTGGCGGCCGTACGAGCGGCCGACGCCGGAGGAGATCCGCCGCGCCCAGGTCGGTGAACGCACTCCTGTGCCAGGCGGCCGGGTCGAGGTGGCCGCACCCGACCCGGCCTGGCCGGCGCGGTACGACGAGGTGGCGCGCCAGGTGCGTGACGCGCTGGGGGAGCGGGTGCTCGACCTCCAGCACGTCGGCTCGACGTCGGTCGCCGGGCTCCACGCCAAGCCGGTGATCGACCTCGACCTGACCGTGGCCGACTCCGCCGACGAGGCGTCGTACCTCCCGGACCTGGAGGCGGCCGGCTTCACGCTCCGGGTGCGCGAGCCCGACTGGGAGGAGCACCGCTGCCTCCGCGGCGAGGACCCGGTCTGCAACCTGCACGTGTTCTCGCCGGGCGCGGTCGAGCCGCAGCGGACCCGCGCCTTCCGCGACTGGCTGCGCGAGCACGACGACGACCGGGAGGCGTACGCCGCGCTCAAGCGCGACCTCGCGACGCGACCCTTCGACTCGGTGATGGACTACAACGCCGAGAAGGGCGCAGCTGGTCTACGAGATCTACGAGCGGATCTTCGCCGCCGACCCGGCGCACCCGCACACGCCGCAGCCGCTGGGCTGAGCGGCTACTGCTGGGTGACCCCGGTGATCGTCACCTTGGTCGCCGGCGGACCGTCGTACCCGTCGGGCTTGCCCTTGGTCGCGGCCTTCGCCGCCTTCTGCGCGACCTTGAGCCCCGCGGGGGTCAGCTGGCCGAACTGCGTGTAGTTCGGCGGCAGGGTGGTGGCGTCGTAGTCGATGAAGAACTGTGCGCCCGAGCTGCTCGGCTGACCGGTGTTGGCGAGCGCGAGGCTGCCGACCTTGTAGTCCTCCTTGCCGGTGAGCTCCTCGGCGTAGCGGTAGCCGGGGTCGCCGGAGCCGGAGCCCGGTCGGGTCGCCGCACTGGAGCACGTGGAACCCACGCTTGTCGGAGGTGATCCGGTGGCAGTCGGTCTTGTCGTAGTAGCCCTGCTTGGACAGGGACAGGAACGAGTTGACGGCGCACGGCGCGTTCTTTCCGTCGAGCGTGGCGGGCATGTCACCGAAGTTGGTCTTGATCGTGACCTCGACCGGACCGTCGGCAACGGGGGTGGACGGGGGCTTCTGGACCTTCTTCGCCGGCTGCTGGCCGCTGTCGAGGTAGTCGCACGCTCCGCTGTCCGCGGAGGGCGATGCCTTCGCGGTGGTGCCCTTGGTGTCCGTGGTGCCCTTGTCGCCGCAGCCGGAGGCGACGAGCGCGAGGCAGGCGAGCAGGACAGCGAGGTACTTCGTGCGTGCGGTCACGGGGTGGAAGCCTAGGCGATGCGCCCAACCGGCCCGCTCCGGTCCCGTTCAGGAGAGCGCGCACAGGGTGGTAGCGGCATGGGGATCCCGGCGCTGGACGGTCACGGACTGAATACAGGTAAGTTAGGTTGATTACTCTAGTATCTGCGACCGTGAGTGAGACCCCCACGAGCGTCGCCATGACCCCCCGCATCCTGTCCGTCGGTGCGTACGAACGAGACAACTTCGGTGACCTGCTCTTCCTGCTGGTCACCGAGCGCTACCTCGAAGGCTCCGAGGTGGTGGCTTCGGCGCCATTTGCCGCGGACATGACTGCGCTGCTGGACCGCAAGGTGGGCGCCGTCGGCGATGCCCTCAGCGAGAGCCGCTTCGACGCGATCTGGACCGTCGGCGGGCAGGTCGGAGGCACGTCGCTCGATGGCGCCTTCAAGATGTCCAAGTCCGCGGAAGAGTACGCCGCGTACCTTGCCGCCTCGCCCTCGCAGCGTCGGGAGCTGGCGCGGGCGGCCGTACACGGCGCGCCGCTGGTCTCGCCGTACATCCCGACGCCGGGGGCCTTCGAGCTGAACGCCGGGGCGGTCACGGTGCTCAACTCGGTGGGCATCGCCGGGATCGCCGACGTCCGTGGGCGCCGGCCGCACGTGGGCGAGGAGCTCGTCGAGACCCTGCGCACCACCGACGCGCTCTCGGTGCGCGACCGCGAGTCGAGCAGCTACCTCGACGGCTTGGGCATTCCTCACACGCTGGCCCCCGACGTGGTGCACGCGATCGGCCTGCTCGACCCCTTCGAGCCCGACCCGGCGTCCGACGCGGTGGTCTTCCAGGCCGCGGCAGGCCTTCTCGAGCGGATCGGCCACCGCCCCGTGGCGCGGGCCCTCGCCACCAGCAGCCACCTGAGAGGTCTGCGGATCCAGCTCCTGATGGCCGGCACCGCGACCGGGCACGACTCGGTCGCCGACCTCGAGCGGGTCGCCGACCACATCCGCGAGGTCGACCCCGGCCGCGACGTCGAGGTCCTCACCGAGCGCCGGCCGCTCGACATCGTGCACCAGATCCGGCAGGCCCGGATCGTCATCGGCACCTCCCTGCACGTGCGGATCGTGGCGGCGGCGTACTCGCTCCCGCGGGTCACCCTGCGCCGGGTCAAGCCCGCGCGTTACGCCGCGCACTGGGACGACCTGATGCCGTTCAACGTGCGGCTGCACCGGCTCGACGACGCCCTCGGCGCCGCGCTGGCGGCGGGGGAACGGCCGGAGGTCCGGGCGCAGGCCCGGGAGCTGAGCCGTCTGGCCGACGACAACGTGCGCGCGATCGCCGACCGGGTGCGCCTGCTGGTCGCGCGGGGCGACGACACCGAACGGCAGCAGCTCATCGAACGGCGGCAGCGCCGCTACCGCACGATCGCGGCCCGCCGGGCCACCTGCGACGCGGCGACCGACAGGGTGCGCGACGAGCTCGACGAGACGCGTCGCGAGCTCGAGGCGGCACGTGCCGAGGTCGAGCGGCTGGAAGCCGAGATGGCTCGCCGTACGCTCTTCCGCCGACGCGCGATCCGCGCCGCCGGATGACGCCGCGGTCCACCGCACGCCATTGTTGAGGCATGAGGATCCTGGTGCTGGGCGGGACCGCGTGGGTGGGACGAGAGGTGGCCGCGCAGGCGAGCGCCGCCGGGCACGAGGTGGTGTGCGTGGCGCGCGGCGAGTCCGGTGAGCTGGCCGACGGGGTGCGGCTGTTGGTCGCCGACCGGGACCGCCCCGACGCGCTCGACCCGCTGGCGGGAGAGCGCTGGGACGCCGCCGTCGACGTCTCGCGTCAGCCCGGCCACGTACGCCGGGCGACCGAAGCCCTCTCGGACGTGGCGCACTTCGTGTTCGTGTCGACGGCCAACGTGTACGCGGACGAGACCACACCCGGCCAGGACGAGTCGTCGGCGCTCCGCGAGCCGCTGGGGTCGGACGCGATGGCCTCGATGGAGGAGTACGGCGCCGCGAAGGTCGCCTGCGAGCAGGCCGTGCAGGACGTGTACGGCGAGCGCTGCACGATCGCCCGGGCGGGGCTGATCGGCGGCCCGGGGGACTGGTCGGACCGCACCGGCTACTGGCCGTCCCGGTGCGCCGCACCCTCGAACCCCGCCGGTAGCGTGCTCGCCCCGGATGTCCGTGACCTCCCGACGTCGGTCATCGACGCCCGTGACCTCGCCGCCTGGCTGCTGCTCTGCGCGACCGAGCGGGTGGGTGGCGCCTACAACGCGTGCGGGCCCGTCGTACCGCTGGAGGAGCACCTGGCCGCGGCCCGATCGGCCGCCGGCCACACCGGCGAGGTCGTGTGGGCCGACCCGGACTGGCTTCGCGAGCACGACGTGCACGAGTGGATGGGCCCACGCTCCCTGCCGCTGTGGCTGCCCGACGACTCGCTTGGCGCTCGGGTCGCTGAGGGGAGACAAGGCCTACGCCGCCGGACTGGCGCCGCGGCCGCTGGAGGAGACGCTGACGCGACGTGGCGACCTGGCGGCAGCAGGACCCGGAGCGACCCTGGCGCTCGGGACTCACCGACGACGAGGAGCGCGCCCTGCTGGAGTCGCTCCGGATAGGCTGAGGACATGGACTACGCCCGGCGGTTCCAGGTCTGGGGACAGGGCATGCTGATCGCCCTGGCGTTCGTGGTCGCGATCTTCGCGTTCGGCAGCTCCCTGACCTTCGGGGTGATCCTCGTGATCCTGGCCGCGGCCGTCGCGTGCGTGTGGCTGAACACCATGCGCATCGACCGCAAGTACGCCGAGCGGCGCCGCGGCCCACGACGCCGAGCACCCCTGAGGCCGTGAGGCAAGGGGGCTGACGATCGACGCACCACGACCCCGCGACCAGCGGATCCGGGACACCCGCGCGCGGCTGCAGCACGACGTCGACGCCTGGTTCGCCACGTCGGGGGACGACGGGCCGCACCTGGTGCCGCTGTCGTTCCTCTGGCACGACGACGCCCTGCTGATCGCCACCGAGGACGCCAGCCCGACGGCGCGCAACCTGCGGAGCGGCGGCCAGGTGCGCGTGGGGATCGGCCCGACCCGTGACGTGGTGCTGGTCGAGGCCGCGGCGAGCGTGCTGGACGGGCTGGACGAGGCGACCGGGGACTCGTTCGCCGAGAAGACCGGGTTCGACCCTCGTCAGTTGGACAATTACACGTTCTACCGCGTCGTACCCAGCGAGATCCGGGCCTGGCGCGAGGTGAACGAGCTGCGCCCACCGGTTGCTGATGCGCGACGGGCGCTGGCTGGACGCCTGATCGGGTCGAGTGCCCAGGTGGTCGCCGGGGCAGCACTCGGCACGGTCAAGTTGACATAATGCACCTTATCGGCGATTACTCGGAGCCGAGATGCAGCATCGGCGGTGCCTCCGGACCGCTCAGTCCGCGACGTACGCCGCCAGGTGCTTGCCGGTGAGCGTGGACGCCTTCGCGACCAGCTCGGCAGGTGTGCCCTCGAACACGACCCGGCCGCCGTCGTGGCCGGCGCCCGGGCCGAGGTCGACGATCCAGTCGGCGTGCGCCATCACCGCCTGGTGGTGCTCGATCACGATCACCGACTTGCCGGAGTCGACGAGCCGGTCGAGCAGGCCGAGCAGGTTCTCGACGTCGGCGAGGTGCAGCCCGGTGGTCGGCTCGTCCAGGATGTAGACGGTCGCCCTTGCCGGCCATCTGGGTGGCCAGCTTGAGGCGCTGCCGCTCGCCGCCGGACAGCGTCGTGAGCGGCTGGCCGAGGCGGAGGTAGCCGAGGCCGACGTCGGCCAGCCGGTCGAGGACCTTGTGGGCGGCCGGCGTACGCGCCTCGCCGGCACCGAAGAACGCCTCGGCCTGGGCCACGGACATGCCGAGCACCTCGCTGATGTTCTTGCCACCGAAGGTGTACTCCAGCACCGACGCCTGGAAGCGCTTCCCCTCGCACTCCTCGCAGGTGGACTCGACCGTGGCCATCACGCCCAGCTCGGTGTAGATGACGCCGGCGCCGTTGCAGGTCGAGCATGCGCCCTCGGAGTTGGAGCTGAACAGCGCCGGCTTGACGCCGTTCTCCTTCGCGAACGCCTTGCGGATCGGGTCGAGCAGTCCGGTGTACGTCGCCGGGTTGCTGCGTCGCGAGCCGCGGATCGCACCCTGGTCGACCACGACCACGCCGTCGCGGCCGTCGACCGAGCCGTGGACCAGTGAGCTCTTGCCGGAGCCGGCGACGCCGGTGATCACGCAGAGCACCCCGAGCGGGAGGTCCACGTCCACGTCCTGGAGGTTGTGCGTCGAGGCCCCGCGGATCTCCATCACACCGGACGGCGGACGCACCGACTGCTTGAGCGTGGCCCGGTCCTCGAGGTGGCGGCCGGTCGTGGTGTCGCTGGCCCGCAGTGCCTGCACCGTGCCCTCGAAGCAGACGGTGCCCCCATCGGTGCCGGCGCCGGGACCGAGGTCGATGGCGTGGTCGGCGATCGCGATGGTCTCGGGCTTGTGCTCCACGACGAGCACGGTGTTGCCCTTGTCGCGCAGCTGCAGCAGAAGGTCGTTCATCCGCTCGATGTCATGCGGGTGCAGGCCGATCGTCGGCTCGTCGAAGACGTAGGTGATGTCGGTGAGCGACGAGCCGAGGTGCCGGATCATCTTGGTGCGCTGCGCCTCACCGCCGGACAGCGTGCCCGCCGGACGGTCCAGCGAGAGGTACCCGAGACCGATCTCCGCGAACGAGTCGAGGACATGTCGCAGACCCGTGAGCAGTGGGGCGACCGACGGCTCGTCCAGGTCCCTGACCCAGCCGGCCAGGTCGCTGATCTGCATCGTGCAGACGTCGGCGATGGTCTTCCCCTTGATCTTCGACGAGCGGGCCTCCTTGCTGAGCCGGGTGCCCTCGCACTCCGGACAGCTGTCGAAGGTGATCGCCCGCTCCACGAAGGCGCGGATGTGGGGCTGCATCGCGTCGACGTCCTTGGAGAGCATCGACTTCTGGATCTTCGGGATCACGCCCTCGAAGGTCAGGTTGATGCCCTCGACCTGGATCTTGGTCGGCTCCTTGTAGAGAAGGTCCTGCATCTCCTTCTTGGTGAAGCTCTTGATCGGCTTGTCCATGTCGAAGCCGGCACCCTTGAAGATGCGCCCGTACCAGCCGTCCATGCTGTAGCCGGGGATCGTGAGCGCGCCCTCGTTGAGCGACTTGGTCTCGTCGTACAGGGCGGTCAGGTCGAAGTCGCTGACCGCGCCCATCCCCTCGCAGCGCGGGCACATGCCCCCGAGGTAGACCACGTTGCGCACCACGTTCTTCTCGACCCGGCCGCTCTTCTCGGTGCTCATCACCCCGCTCGCCTTGCGCGTCGGGACGTTGAACGAGAACGCGGTGGGCGGCCCGACGTAGGGGTCACCCAGCCGGCTGAACAGGATCCGGAGCATCGCGTTGGCGTCCGTGGCGGTGCCGACGGTGGAGCGGGGGTTCGAGCCCATCCGCTCCTGGTCGACGATGATCGCCGTGGTCAGGCCCTCGAGCAGGTCGACGTCGGGCCGCGACAGCGTCGGCATGAAGCCCTGCACGAACGCGCTGTAGGTCTCGTTGATCATCCGCTGCGACTCCGCGGCGATCGTGGCGAAGACGAGCGAGCTCTTGCCGGAGCCGGAGATGCCGGTGAACACCGTCAGCCGGCGCTTCGGGATCTCGACGCTGACGTCCTGGAGGTTGTTGACGCGCGCCCCGTGCACGCGGATCAGGTCATGGGTGTCGGCGGGGTGCGTGGCCTGGCTCATCGGGACTCCCCCTCCCAGCGGGCGAAGTCGCACAGCTGCTGCTCGGCGGGACTGCTGGTCACCCGGGCGATCGTGCCACACCGGCGGTCAGGGTGCTCTGCCCTCACTCGGGCTTGCGCCAGACCGAGACGTGGCGCTCGCTCTCGGACGTGAACGGGCTTCGGTCCCAGTCCGCCCAGCGGGACTCCGGCACCAGCCCGGCCAGCTGCGCCATCAGGTCACACTCGGCCGGCCAGAGGTAGCGGAAGCTCCCGGAGTCGTAGCGGATCGAACCGTCGGCCTGCTGCCGGTAGTGGTGCGAGGTGGACTGCTGCGTGACGAGGTCGTAGGTGTCGAAGACCAGGTGCCCGGGGTCGAGGGTCACCGGCACGGCCCGCTGGCCGGGTGACAGGCCACGGATCGCCGGCACCCACAGCTCGATCACGAACCGTCCACCCGGGGACAGGTGGCGGGCCGCGTTGCGGAAGCACGCGACCTGCTCCGCCTGGGTGCGCAGGTTGGAGATGGTGTTCCACACCAGGTAGACGAGCGAGAACTCTCCCGGCACGCGTGTCGTCGCCATGTCGCCGACCACGACCGGAAGCGCGCCCGCACCGACCTTGCGCCGGAGCTGCGCCACCATCGCCGTGGACAGCTCGATCCCGGTCACCGGCACGCCACGGGCGGCGAGCGGGACGGCGACCCGTCCGGTGCCGATCGCGAGCTCCAGCGCGGCACCCGTGCCGGCGAGCCCGGCCAGCACGTCGACCACCGGGTCGAGCACGTCGGCCGCGAACATCTCGGCGGAGTCGGTGTCGTAGCGCTCCGCCGTCTCCTCGTCCCACACCTCACTGCTGGTCATCGCCTCGCAGCCTGACGTGGCCGGCGGACGGTGTCGAGCGGGTTTTCCCCGAGCGGGCTCGTAGGCTGCGACGGTGCACGTCACCGCGCTCATGCGCTACCCGGTCAAGTCCGTGGTCGGCGAGGACCTCACCGTCGTGAACGTCGACAGGCGCGGTGTCGAGGGCGACCGCCTCTGGGCGGTCCGCGACGCCGACGACGGCAAGCTCGGCAGCGGCAAGAGCTCCCGCCGGTTCACGAAGATGGACGGTCTGCTCTCCCTCTCCGCGTCGTACGACGGCCCGACCCCGGTCGTGGCGTTTCCCGACGGCACCAGTGCGCGGGGCGACGACCCCGCCGTCCACGAGCTGCTGAGCCGGCACCTGGGCCGGGCGGTGCGCCTGGCCCGCGAGGACGACGTCCCGCACTTCGACGAGGCCGACCTGCACCTGCTGACCACGTCGTCGCTGGCCCGGATCGCCGAGCTGTACGGCCGCCCGGTCGACGTCCGGCGGGCCCGTGCCAACCTGCTCGTCGACAACGGCACCGACGCCGGGTTCGACGAGGACGCCTGGCTCGGCCGCACGGTGCGGATCGGCGACGTCGAGCTGCGGATCCTGCGCCCGATGGAGCGCTGCGTGATGGTCACGATGCCGCAGATCGGGCTTCCCGAAGCACGTGGCCTGCTGGCCCGGATCGGCGAGGCGAACGAGACCAACCTCGGGCTGGTCGCCGAGGTGGTCGCCCCCGGCCGGATGCGCCTCGGTGACCGGGTGGTCGTCGAGCCGGGCGCGACTGGGTGAACCGGGGGGTGCAGGCCGGTCGTGGGAGGCGCGGGTTCCCCACGGTATGCAGGGATGACCGCGACATCTCGGACAGCCACGTGTGGCTCCCACGATGAACCGGCGCTCCCCACGACGTGCTCGGTGTGGGAAGCGCAGGTTCGTCTGCATACCGTGGTGAACCCGCAGCCGCAGCCAGCCGCAACCACCAGCGGTCACCTCCCCCGGCGCGACGCCCTGACCCGGGTCACCGTC